>NZ_JAATVY010000001.1 GCF_011947195.1 Planosporangium thailandense
CGCCGGCATGCAGACGTCCAAGACCATCGTCGCGGTCAACAAGGACGACGAGGCCCCGATCTTCGAGCTGGCCGACTACGGCGTGGTCGGCGACCTGTTCAAGGTCACGCCGCAGGCGATCGAGGAGATCCGCAAGCGCAAGGGCTGACCGACTGGCTCGACAGGATCGGGGGTGGGCGCGGCTGCGCCCACCCCCGATCGCGTTGACCGGCAGAATGTCACGGACCGCTGCGGCCAACGGCCCGCGACAAGCGCCTCCCGGCCCGGCCAGTGGCCCGCGACAAGCGCCTCCCGGCCCGGCCAGTGGCCCGCGACAAGCGCCTCCCGGCCCGGCCAACGGCCCCCGACAAGCGCCGGAAGCAGGCCGATAGGCTGGATGCGATGGCCTACCTCGATCATGCCGCCACCACGCCGATGCTGCCCGAGGCGTTGGATGCTTACGCGGCGACCGCGCGTGAGCTGGGCAACGCTTCGTCTCTGCACGCTCCCGGCCGGCACGCCCGTCGTCGGGTGGAGGAGTCGCGGGAGCGGATCGCCGCGGCGCTGGGCGCCCGTCCGTCCGAGGTGATTTTCACCAGCGGGGGCACTGAAAGCGACAACCTCGCCGTTAAGGGCATCTTCTGGGCACGCCGCGCCGACGAGCCCCGGCGGAGCCGGATCATCGGGTCCGCCGTCGAGCACCACGCGGTGCTCGACTCGGTGGAGTGGCTGGTCCGCGCGGAAGGCGCACGGGTCACCTGGCTGCCGGTCGACGACCGCGGGCGCGTCGAGGTGGACGCGCTGCGCGCGGCCCTCGACGAGTACGGCGACGAGGTGGCGCTGACCACCGTCATGTGGGCCAACAACGAGGTCGGCACGGTACAGCCGATCGCCGACCTGGCGTCGCTGTGCGTGGCCCACGAGGTGCCGCTGCACACCGACGCGGTGCAGGCGGTCAGCCAGGTACCCGTCGACTTCGCCGGCAGCGGCGTCGCGGCGCTCACCGTCACCGGTCACAAGCTGGGTGGTCCGGTCGGGGTCGGCGCGCTCCTACTCGGCCGGGACGTCGCGTGCACCCCGCTCCTGCACGGCGGCGGCCAGGAACGCGACGTGCGCTCCGGCACTCTGGACGTCCCCGGCATCGTCGCGTTCGCCACCGCGGTCGAGGCAGCGGTGAAGGCGCGGGCCGAGTACGCGGCCCGGCTGAGCGAGATCCGCGACGCCCTGGTCGCCGGGGTACGCGCGGCCGTGCCGGACGCCGTCCTCAACGGCGACCCGACCAACCGGCTGCCCGGCAACGCGCACTTCTCGTTCCCCGGCTGCGAGGGCGACGCGCTCCTGCTGCTGCTCGACGCGCAGGGCATCGCCTGCTCGACCGGCTCGGCGTGCTCGGCCGGGGTCGCCCAGCCCTCCCACGTCCTGCTGGCGATGGGCGCCGATGACGACCGTGCCCGCTCGTCGCTGCGCTTCACCCTCGGCCACACCTCGACCCGTTCCGATGTCGAAGCACTGGTTGCGGCGCTCCCCGCCGCCGTGGAACGGGCCAGGCGCGCCGGGGCCGTGCGGGCCGCCCGCGCCTGACCAGGATCGACCGGGCCGCGCGGCGCCCGTACGTCCGACACCGGTTAACCTCGACTCGTGAAGGTTCTTGCGGCGATGTCGGGCGGGGTCGACTCGGCGGTGGCGGCCGCCCGGGCGGCCGAGGTCGGGTACGACGTGACGGGCGTGCACCTGGCCCTGTCGCGCAACCCGCAGACGTACCGGTCCGGCGCTCGGGGCTGCTGCACGCTCGAAGACGCCCGGGACGCCCGCCGCGCGGCCGACGTGATCGGTATCCCGTTCTACGTGTGGGACATGGCCGACCGGTTCCATGAGGACGTGGTCGACGACTTCGTCGCCGAGTACGCGGCCGGCCGTACCCCCAACCCGTGCCTGCGCTGCAACGAAAAGATCAAGTTCGCGGCGGTGCTCGACCGGGCCCTGGCCCTCGGCTTCGACGCCGTGGTGACCGGCCACCACGCCCGCAAGGGGACCGACGGGCTGCTGCGGCGCTCCGTCGACCTCGGCAAGGACCAGTCGTACGTCCTGGCGGTCCTCACCCGCGAACAGCTCGACCACTCGATCTTCCCGCTCGGCGACTCCACCAAGGCCGAGGTGCGGGCCGAGGCGGCCCGCCGCGGCCTCTCCGTGGCCGACAAGCCCGACAGCCACGACATCTGCTTCATCGCCGACGGCGACACCCGTGGCTTCCTGCACGAGCGGCTCGGCGCGACGCCGGGCGACATCGTCGACGCGGAGACCGGCGAGGTGCTGGGCGCACACGAGGGCGCGTACGCGTACACGATCGGCCAGCGGCGCGGCCTGGACCTGCGCCGCCCGGCGCCGGACGGCCGCCCCCGGTACGTACTGTCGATCACCCCGGTGACCAACACGGTGACCGTCGGGCCGGCCGAGGCCCTGGAGGTGTCCCGGGTGTCCGGCGAGCGCCCGGTCTGGACGGCCGGCCCGCTGCCCGCCGGTGAGGTGGAGTGCGAGGTGCAGCTTCGGGCGCACGGGGAGCCGGTGCCGGCGACCGTACGCGTGGACGCCGACGGCCTCGTCGCGTCGCTGCACCGGCCGGTACGCGGCGTCGCCGCCGGTCAGGCGGTCGTGGCGTACCGTCCGGACCCGGCCGGGGACGTCGTGCTCGGATCGGCCACGATCGCCACCACCGAGCGGGCGGGCGTGCCGGCCTGAGCCGCCGGGTCCGGCGGTAGCCTTCCGTGACGTGACCACTTCCTGGCCCTGGCCACTGGGCGCCGCCACCGGCATCGGCTCGCTGCCGGGCACCGACATCGTCGAGGCCGTCCGCACGATCCTCGGCGAGCTGCCGGACCTGCCGTACCTACCCGAGCTACCGGACCGGGGGCCGGGCGCCGACCTTGTCGGACGCGGCGCCGGGCTGCTGGTGGAGCTGCCGGTCGAGGTGTACGCCAACCGCTGGCGCATCGCGTCGCGGCCGGGCCACGATCTGCGCGTCGCCCGGGACCTGATGGAGCGGGATCTGGACGCGGTGACCGAGCAGGCGGCCGGCTACACCGGGACGTTCAAGGTGCAGGCCGCCGGACCGTTCACGCTCGCCGCCGCGATCGAGCTCGCGACCGGTGGTCCGCTGCTGCGCGACCCCGGCGCGGTACGCGACCTCGTAGCCTCCCTCGCCGAGGGCCTGCGCGGTCACCTCGCCGACCTGGCCGCCCGGCTGCCCGGCGCCCGGCTCCTGCTGCAGCTCGACGAGCCGTCGCTGCCGGCGGCGCTGGCCGGCCGGGTGCCGACCGAGAGCGGCTTCGGCACGTTGCGCCGGGTGGAGGAGTCGGTCGCCCGGTCGGCGCTGTCCGAGATCATCGAGGCCGCCGGCGTACCCGTCGTCGTGCACTGCTGCGCCCGGGACGTCCCGGTCGACCTGGTGCGCCGCGCCGGCGCGGCCGGGGTGGCGCTCGACCTCGGGCTGGTCGAGGACCTGGACGCGCTGGGTGAAACGCTCGACGCCGGACTGGGTCTGATCGCCGGGGCGGTTGACACCCGCCCGCAGGCGAACGGTCGTACGCCGTCGTCGGCCCAGGTCGCCTCCCGCGTCCGTGAGCTGTGG
Organism: Planosporangium thailandense; assembly: GCF_011947195.1. Taxonomy (GTDB): domain Bacteria; phylum Actinomycetota; class Actinomycetes; order Mycobacteriales; family Micromonosporaceae; genus Planosporangium; species Planosporangium thailandense. The sequence goes on from NZ_JAATVY010000001.1 coordinate 3,605, forward strand.
GGCCGGCTGGGCTTCCCGGCCAGCCGGCTGCCCGAGCAGGTCGTGGTCGCCCCGGCGTGCGGGCTCGCCGGGGCGTCGCCGGAGTACGCGCGGGCGGTCATCGCCGCGTGCCGGGACGCCGGACGGCGGCTCGCCGAGGAGTGAGGTTTCCTGTCGTACCCAGTGGGCACAGTGAAGGCCATGATTGGAAGTCTTCGCGCAGTGGTCATCGACTGTCCCGACCCGGAGGCGCTGGCCCGGTTCTACGAGGAGCTGCTGGGTCTGTCGCGGCGGAGCACCGAGAGTGACTGGGTCACCATCGGTGACGACACCAGGAGGATCTCTTTCCAGCGTGCGCCCGACCTGCGGGAGCCCCGCTGGCCCGACCCGGAGCGGCCGCAGCAGTTCCACATCGACGTGACCGTCGACGACGTGGACGCGGCGGAGGCGAAGGTGCTGGCGCTGGGGGCGAAGCGGCTGCCGGGGGAGGGCGACGACTTCCGGGTCTACGCAGACCCGGCCGGGCACCCGTTCTGTCTGTGCTGGGACACCTGACCGGTCACGCCACCCAGCCGGTGGCGTGCAGCCGCCGGACCGTGCTCCAGGTCCGGTCGTCGACCGTGCCCGCCTTGCGGCTGAAGGCCGAGTCGCGCAACCGGAACGGGTCCGACAGGTCGAGGTAGCTGTTGTGGGTCGCCCGGCGATCCCACGCGCCGGTGGGGATCTCGATGTGGTCGCGGCGGGCGCTGCGGTCCTGGCTGGTGATCTTCAGTACCTCGACCTGGCGCTGGTGCGTGCGCAGGACCAGGCACGGGCGCACCTTGTGGCCGGTGCCGTCGGAGAAGGGCACGTCCGCCCACCAGATCTCGCCGGGCTGCGGGCGCCCGCGCCAGGACTCGTCCGGCGGCGCGGCACGCAGCCGTGGCCGGACCCGGCGTCGCCGCCACAGCCACCACGCCAGCGCGGCCGCCACGATGAGGGCCGCCAGCCATGCCACCGCCGTCGTACGCACCCGCCGACCTCCCGAACGTCTGCCGGCGAGCTTAGGTGATACGCCTGGTCAAGCCCTTTGTGGTAGTCATCTCCTCTCTCTCGGATTTTGTGTGCATACACACAGTTACGACGTACGGTTGCCGGGCCAGTACGTCGTCCGCGCAAGGGAGTTAAGTGTTCGCAGCGTTGGGTAGGGCCAGCTTCCGTTACCGGCGCTGGTTCCTGGCGGCGACAGTGCTGCTCACCGTCTTCGCGGCGGTATGGGGAACCGGGGTGTTCGGCAAGCTGAGCGGTGACGGTTTCAACGACACGCACAGTGAGTCCTACCGGGCGTCGGCGGCGGCCCAGGCGGTCCTCGGGCGCGACCCCGACGCCGTGCTGCTGATCTCCAATCCCCGCTTGACCGTGGACGACCAGGCGTTCCAGGTTGCGGTGCAGGACGTCGTGGACTCGATTCCGTCCGGAGACGCCGACACCGTAGCCACCTACTGGTCCACCGCGTCGCCCGCGATGGTTTCCCACGATCGCCACGAGACCTACGTGGCCATCCGCTTCGCCGGCAGCGCCGACCACGCGGGCGACGTGTACAAGCGGGTCGCACCCAGGATCCACGCTCCCGCCGGCTTCACGGTCGACAAGGGCGGGAACGTGCCGCTCAACCAGGACATCAACCACCAGGTCAGCAAGGACATCGGCCGGGCCGAGGGGCTGTCGTTCCCCGTCGTGCTGGCCCTCCTCGTGGTGGTGTTCGGTGGCCTGGTGGCCGCGAGCCTGCCGCTCGCCGTCGGCGGTGTCGCGATCCTCGGCGCCTTCACCGTGCTCCGGGTCATGACCGGGTTCACCTCGGTGTCGGTCTTCGCGATCAACATCGTGACCATGCTCGGGCTCGGCCTGGCCATCGACTACGCCCTGTTCGTCGTCAGCCGGTTCCGCGAGGAACTGCGGTCCGGCAGCGACGTCGAACAGGCCCTCGTCACGACGATGTCCACCGCCGGCCGCACCATCGCCGTCTCGGCGGTCACCGTCGGGGTGTCGCTGTCGTCACTGCTGCTGTTCCCCCAGGTGTTCTTCCGCTCCATGGCGCTCGGCGGCGTCGCCGCCGTCGGCGTGGCCGTGCTCGCCTCGCTGACCGCGCTTCCGGCGCTGCTCGCCCTGCTCGGGCACCGGGTCGACGCGCTCCGCCTGCCGGGTCTGCGGCGGCGCGAGCGGATCACCTCGGGCCGGGGTCTGTGGTACCGGATCGCGCAGAGCGTGATGCGCCGACCCGTCGTGTACGTGGCGGTGATCGTCCCGATCCTGCTGCTGGCCGGCTCGCCGTTCCTGCGGGTGCAGTTCGGCGGCGTCGACTACCGGGCGCTGCCCACCAAGGCCGAGAGCCGTCAGGTCGCTGAGCGGATCGTGGCGGACTTCCCCGGCGGCGGCGAGAAGATCCGGGTCGTCGTGGACGGCGCCAGCCCGACCGGGCTCGAGCGGTACGTCGGTGAGCTGAAGGCGCTGCCGGGCGTCAACGGCGCCGCTGTCACCGGCTCGTCGGCGTCGGGCGACCGCGCGGTCGTCGACGTCGCGCAGGGCCTCGACGCGTACTCGTCGCAGGCCCGTTCGCTGGTGACCGAGGTCCGTCACCTGCCGCCGCCGCCCGGCGCCCACGTCGAGGTGGGCGGTACGACCGCGAACCTGATGGACCTGCTGCACACCCTCGGCGCGAAGCTGCCGTGGATGGCGCTGTGGGTGTTCAGCGCGACGTTCGTGCTGCTGTTCCTCGCTTTCGGGTCGCTGCTGCTGCCGCTGAAGGCGATCGTGATGAACATGCTGTCGCTCACCGCGTCGTTCGGCGCACTGGTGTGGATCTTCCAGGACGGTCACCTGTCCGGCCTGCTCGGGTTCACGTCGACCGGGACGGTGGAGGCCACCCAGCCGATCCTGATCCTGGCGATCGCGTTCGGCCTGTCCATGGACTACGAGGTGTTCCTGCTCAGCCGGGTCCGTGAGCAGTGGGACCGGACCGGGGACAACACCCTCGCCGTCGCCACCGGGCTGCAACGTACCGGCCGCATCATCACCAGCGCGGCAGTCCTGCTCGTCGTCGTCATCGGCGCGTTCGCCACCGGCGGTATCTCGATCATCAAGATGGTCGGGGTCGGGATGGTGGTCGCCATCGTCGTCGACGCCACCATCGTCCGCGCGTTGCTCGTACCGGCGACCATGCGGCTGATGGGCCGCGCCAACTGGTGGTTGCCCCGTCCGCTGGCAGCGGTGTGGCGGCGGTTCGGCATCCGCGAGGGCGACGAGGCCGCACCCGTCGCCTTGCCGGCCGGGGCCACCCTCGTGACCGTCGGCGACACCGGGCGCGGGATTTTTCCCGACGGGGTCACCGCCATCCGGTGCGAGGCCGACCCGATGGGCCGCACGGTCGAGCCCGCGGGCACCGTCGACGATGTCGCAACGGCGGTGCGCGGCTGACCGTCCCACCGGCACGGGTACGGTGGATCTTGATCGGCCGATCAGGGGCCGACCGGCAGGTCGCTCCCGGCGAATGTCGGACCGGCGGGCTACCGTGCGAGCGAGGTGATCGCATGAGCGAGGACGAGATCGGCGAAGTCGTGGGCACCGTCACCCCGGCGCAGGAGGCGGCCGCCGGTGGGGAGCCGCCCCCGGACGTACGGGAGCGGCACGCCACGCTGTCCGAGGAGCTCAATGAGCACCAGTACCGGTACTACGTGCTCAGCTCCACCACCGTCGACGACGCCACCTACGACCGCATGATGCGCGAGCTGGAGGCGATCGAGGAGCGGTACCCGTCGCTGCGCACGCCCGAGTCGCCCAGCCAGCGCGTCGGTGGCACGTATTCGACGCTGTTCACGCCGGTCACCCACGTGGAGCGGATGCTCAGCCTGGACAACGCGTTCGACGCCGACGAGCTGTCGGCGTGGGCGGAGCGGGTCGAGCGGGACGCCGGTGGCCCCGTGGGCTACCTGTGCGAGCCGAAGGTCGACGGTGTGGCCATCGACCTCGTGTACGAGCAGGGGCGCCTGGTGCGCGCGGCGACCCGCGGAGACGGGCGGGTCGGCGAGGACGTCACTCTCAACGTGCGCACGATCGACGACGTGCCCGAGCGGCTGTCCGGCGACGACGTGCCCGAGCTGCTGGAGGTGCGCGGCGAGATCTACTTCCCGATCGAGGCGTTCGCCGACCTCAACGCCGCCCTGGTCGCCGCCGGGGACAAGCCGTTCGCCAACCCGCGCAACGCCGCGTCCGGTTCGCTGCGCCAGAAGGACCCGCGGATCACCGCCGGACGACCGCTGCGGATGGTCGTGCACGGCATCGGTGCCCGGCGCGGGTTCGAACCACAGACCCAGTCCGAGTCGTACGAGTCGCTGAAGAAGTGGGGGTTGCCGACCAGCACGCGCTGGCGTGCGGTCCCCGGCATGGCCGGCGTCCGGGAGTACATCGACTTCTACGCCGACCACCGGCACGAGGTCGAGCACGAGATCGACGGCGTGGTCGTCAAGGTCGACCAGGTTTCCGTGCAGCGCCGGCTCGGCGCGACCAGCAAGGTCCCGCGCTGGGCGATCGCGTACAAGTACCCGCCCGAGGAGGCGATGACCCGGCTGGTCGACATCCGGGTCAACGTGGGCCGCACCGGCCGCGTCACGCCGTACGCGGTGCTCGAGCCGGTCTACGTCGGCGGGGTCACCGTCACCACCGCGACCCTGCACAACGCGCAGGAGGTCGTCCGCAAGGGGGTGCTGATCGGCGACACCGTGATGATCCGGCGCGCCGGTGAGGTGATCCCGGAGGTGCTCGGGCCGGTCGTCGACAAGCGCGACGGCTCCGAGCGCGCGTTCGTCATGCCCACCCACTGCCCGGAGTGCGGCTCGCCGCTGGCCCCGGCCAAGGAGGGTGACGTCGACATCCGCTGCCCCAACAGCCGTACCTGCCCGGCGCAGCTGCGTGAGCGGGTGTTCCACCTCGCCGGACGGGGTGGCTTCGACATCGAGGTGCTGGGCTACAAGGCGGCGATCGCGCTGCTCGACTCGCACGTCATCACCGACGAGGGCGACCTGTTCGCGCTCGACGCCGAGAAGCTGGCCCAGGCGCCGTTCTTCGTCAACAAGAACGGGTCGCTGGGCAGCAACGCCACCCGGTTGCTGGCCAACCTGGAGGAGGCCAAGAGCCGGCCGCTGTGGCGGGTGCTGGTGTCGCTGTCGATCCGCCACGTCGGCCCGACCGCCGCGCAGGCGCTGGCAGCGGCGTTCGGTTCGATCGACGCGATCGAGGCCGCGGGTGTCGAGGAGCTGGCCGCGGTCGAAGGGGTCGGACCGACCATCGCCGAGTCGGTCAAGGAGTGGTTCACCGTCGACTGGCACCGCGAGGTGGTGCAGAAGTGGCGCGCGGCCGGGGTACGCATGGCCGAGGAGCACGTCGAGACGGGCCCGCGGCCACTGGAAGGTGTCACGGTGGTCATCACCGGCTCGTTGCCGACGTATTCGCGGGACGAGGCGACCGAGGCCGTCACGACGCTGGGCGGCAAGGTCACCGGCTCGGTGTCGAAGAAGACGGACTTCGTCGTCGTGGGGGAGACGCCGGGCTCGAAGTACGACAAGGCGGTGGCTCTGAAGGTGCCGATCCTCGACGAGGACGGGCTGCGGGTCCTGCTCGCCGACGGCCCGGAAGCGGCGCGGGCGGTCGCCACCACGCCGGAGGGGTAGTGGCCGAGCGGCACCGGAGCATCGTCGACGTACACCTGATCCTGCGCTGCGACGGGAAGATCCTGATGGGCCGGCGCGCCAACACCGGCTACGGCGACGGTCTGCTGCACCTGCCGAGCGGCCACCTGGAGCGTGGCGAGTCGGTCGTCACGGGCGTGATCCGGGAGACGTACGAGGAGATCGGGGTGGTCGTGGCGCCGGAAGCGCTGCGGTGCCGCCACGTCATGCACCGCAACGACCCAACCGGTTACGACCGCGTGGGCTTCTTCTTCGAAGCGGACCGGTGGGCGGGGGAGCCGGTCAACCGGGAGCCGGATAAGTGCTCCGAGCTGGTGTGGGTCGACCCGGACGCGCTGCCCGACGATGTGATCGCCTACCCGGCGGCCGCCGTTGCGCAGATCCAGCGAGGTACGGCCTTCTCGCTGCACGGCTGGGACACCCCGATTCCATGATCCTGAAGGGTTCGCGGTGCCCTGGCACCGCGAACCCTTCAGGATCAACGACGAAGCGTCGAGCCGCCCTCGTCATGTCGGCACCCGCGACCGGTCATGCGAGCAGCAGTACTGCCAGGGGCCGATCGATGTGGACGCATGAACCATTCGTCGGCGTCTGCCGTACCGGTGTTAGAAGTCCGATCCGCCCTGCCGCCGAAGGCGCGGGGAAGGGAGGCGCCGGATGCGGTGCACCGTTGGCCCGTTTCGTGCCGGATGCGCCCGCGTGCCCGTCGGCCACACGCGCCTGGATGCGCGTGGCCGACTCCGCGTCGCCACTTCAGTGCTACTGAAATCGTCACCTCGGGTAGGGAGCAGTGAACGACGATGAAGCGTTCTAACGTCACCGGCCCACGCCGGTCAGTCAAGATCGCAACGGCTGCAACCGCCGTCGGGTTGGTAGGGCTCGGCACCGGAGTCAGCCTCGCCTCAACCGGGGATCCCATTGCTGTGCAAAGAGTTCGTGGCGCGCAGCGGTCCGGTGGTTCGGCGAACGCGGGGTCGGTGACGTGCATAACCGAGGTCGATGCGAACGCGCAGGCCGGCGCGTCCACGGCCGCAACGGACCTGTTCACCCCGGGCACCAAGCTGCGCGTCAGCAGCGGACTCCAGACGGTCAACGTCGTGGTCAGCGGCGGGCTCAACGGCAATGCCAACGGCAACGGCAACGGCAATGCCAACGGCAACGGTAATGGCAACAACGCCAACGGCGGGAACAACGCGAACGCCAACGGTGGCAACAACGCCGACGCCAACGGCGGGAACAACAAGAGGAAGGTGCGCCGGAACCGGGGCAACAACGATGGCGCCGCGAACAACGGCGCCAACGCCGGCAACGCCAACGGCAACGCTGACAACGCCAACGCCAACGCCAACGCCAACGCCAACGCTGACAACGCCAACGCGGGCGATGCCAACGCTGCCGACGGCAACAGCGCCAACGGTGGGAACAGCAGGAGGAGCGCGCGCCGGAACAAGGGGAACAACGGCGCCAACGCGAACAACAACGCCGGCAACAACGCGAACAACAACGCCAACGGCAACGCCGGCAACAACAATGGCAACGCCGGCAACAACAACGGCAACGCCGGCAACAACGACGGAGTGGACCCCAACAGCGTGTGCGTAAAGCTGTCCAAGGCGCCGTTCGACAAGCTGTCCAACAACGGTAACGGCGAGAACGTGGGTACCTTTGTCGTCACGATGGTCCCGCTCGGCAACGGTGGCAACAACGCCAACGGCAACAACGGCAGCAACGCCAACGGCAACAACGGCAGCAACGCCAACGGCGGTAACGGAGGCGGTGGCAAGGCGGGCCGGCGTCGGTGAGCCGTCCCGCGGACATGGCCATGATCGCGGAGCGTTCGCGTTGCCGCAGCGACAAGAATGCTCCGTGATCATTGAGGTTCAGAGCGCAGGCGGACGCTGCGCCCAGAAGAGGGTGTGTGCGCTGGTGCCCTCCGGGATGCGCTCCTGAGCTTCGACGCTGAGCTCAGCCTGGTGCAACCACATCCGGTAGGTGGAGGCGTCGGCCTGGCTCCACCACATGGTGGCGGGGCCGCCCAGCCAGTTCTCCTCCCTACCGGTCCAGGCCGTGTCGCCGACGGTGGCGACCAGCCACCCACCCGGGCGGAGCCAGCCGGCGATGCGGCGGATCAGATCCGGCTGTGCGGTGAGCGGCATGTGGATGAGGGCGTAGAAGCAGACGACCGCGTCGAAGGTGGCGAGCGGGAAGTCCAGCTCGGTGGCGTCCGCACAGACGAAGGTAGCGTCTGGAACCAGGCGCCGCGCGCGTCGGATCTGCACCTCGCTGATGTCGGCGCCGGTCACCGTGTGACCGGCCCTGGTCAGCAGCCGGGCGACGGGCACACCGCAGCCGCAGCCGAGGTCGAGTACGGCCGCGCTCTCGGGAAGCAGACGATCCAGCTCGGCCAGCCACGGACCGTACTGGCCGTCGTCGGCGTCGTCGCTGCGGTACCGGTAGGAGAGCGCGTCGTAGCCCCGCCGGACCAGGTCGCGCTCGTCACCGGTGCCCACCCGGCTCACCCCTCCAGCGAGTGGTCGGCGAGGACCTCCTGGATGACGTGCCGGGGTACCGCAGCCTCCGAACTACCGCGCTCGAGGTGGCCGACAAGCGTGATCAGCGACTTCCACAGCGCCCAACCGCGACCGCGCGCCCAGGTGGCAGGGTCGACGGCGAGGACGTGACGGAACGCGTCCCGGCTCCGCCCGTACAGCAGCGCCCAGGCGATGACCACGTCGCAGGCCGGATCGCCGACGCCGCAGCTGCCGAAGTCGATCACCGCGGCCAGCTTCCCGTCGCGTACGAGCAGGTTCCCCGCCCAGACGTCGCCGTGGAACCAGACGGGTTCGCCGTGCCAGCCGGCCTCGACCGCGTCGTCCCACGCCCTGAGGACCGCGTCGCGGGGGATCTCGTCGCCCAGCGCGGCGACGGCGTCGAGCGTCTCGTCCGCGTACGTGGTGAGCGGGCCGCCGCGGAAGCCGTTGTGCGGACCGGGCTTCGGACCGTCGGTCGGGTCGACCTGCCGTAGCGCGACCAGGAACGCCGCGAGGTCGGTCGCGAAGCCGGTCAGGTCGCGGATCCGGCCGTGCGTCGCCGGTACGCCGTCGAGCCAGCGGTAAACCGACCAGGGGTACGGGAAGCCGTGTCCCGGCGCGCCCTCAGCCACCGGCGTTGGTACGGGCAGGGGGAGTCGGGGAGCAAGGACCGGCAGCCACCGCTGCTCCTTGGCCACCTGGAGGGCGTACTCCTCGCCGCTGGGCAGCCGTACGGTGAACTCGTCGCCGAGGCGGAAGGTCCGGTTGTCATGACCGTCGGCCTCGACACGCTTGACGAGCAGGTTGGCCCACTGCGGGAACTGGCTGTCGATCAGTCGCCGGGCCAGGCGCTCGTCGATGTCGGGGAGTGCCGCCGTCGGCCGCCTGTCATCCACCGCGTCATTGTGGTGGTGCGGCGCCGTCCGTCGCCAATGAATTGGCAGCGCAGGGCCGATACGGCATATCCTTCATCGGCTTGCGGGCGGGCCAAATAGACTCTCAGGGTCCGGGACATCTCAGATCGAAAAGGGGCACCCGATGGCTGCCATTTCCCGCGAGGAGGTCGCGCATCTGGCGCACCTCGCGCGGCTCGCCGTAAACGATGCGGAGCTGGACACGTTCGCCGGGCAGCTCGACGTGATCCTCCAGGCCGTCGCTCGGGTGGGCGAGGTGACCGCCGCGGACATTCCGCCGACCTCGCACTCGGTGCCGTTGACGAACGTGCTGCGCGAGGACGTCGTGACGCCGGGCCTGACCCGCGACGAGGCGCTGTCCGGTGCGCCGGACGTCGCCGAGGACCGGTTCCGGGTACCCCGGATTCTGGACGAGGAGGCCTGACCGCCGTGACTGACGTAACCAGGGCGACCGCCGCCGAGCTGGGTCGGCTCATCGGCTCCGGGGAGGTCTCCGCCGAGGAGGTCACCCGCGCCCACCTCGACCGCATCGCCGAGGTCGACGACCGGGTGCACGCGTTCCTGCACGTCGACGCCGAAGGGGCGATCGCCGCGGCGCGCGCGGTCGACGCCGCCCGTGCCCGGGGGGAGCAGCTCGGCCCCCTCGCCGGCGTGCCGATCGCGATCAAGGACGTGATCGCCACCAAGGGCGTACCGACGACCTGCGCGTCCAAGATCCTTGAGGGGTGGCGGCCGCCCTACGACGCCACGATCATGGAGCGGATCCACGCCGCCGGCATGGTGATGCTCGGCAAGACCAACATGGACGAGTTCGCGATGGGCTCGTCGACGGAGTACTCGGCGTACGGCGTCACCCGCAACCCGTGGGACCTCGACCGGATTCCGGGCGGCTCGGGTGGCGGCTCGGCGGCCGCGGTCGCCGCGTACGAGGCGCCGCTCGCGATCGGCACCGATACCGGTGGTTCGATCCGCCAGCCCGGCGCGGTCACCGGCACCGTCGGCTCCAAGCCGACGTACGGCGGCACCTCCCGGTACGGGCTCGTCGCCTTCTCCTCGTCGCTGGACACCCCCGGCCCGGTGTCGCGCAACGTGCTCGACGCGGCGCTGCTGCACGAGGTCATCGGCGGGCACGACCCGCGCGACTCGACGTCGATCCCGGCGCCCGTGCCGCCCGTCGTCGAGGCGGCCCGCCGCGGCGCGACCGGCGACCTGACCGGCGTACGGCTCGGCCTGGTGCGCGAGTTCACCGGCGAGGGCGCCGAGCCGGGAGTCGCGGCCGCGGTCCGGGACGCGATCGACGCGCTGGTCAAGCTCGGCGCCGAGGTCGTCGAGGTGTCCTGCCCGCACTTCGAGTACGCCCTGCCGGCCTACTACCTGATCGCGCCGAGCGAGGCCTCGTCCAACCTGGCCCGCTTCGACAGCGTCCGCTACGGGCTGCGCGTCGGCGACGACGGCCAGCGCTCGCTCGAAGAGGTCATGTCGCTGACCCGCGAGGCCGGCTTCGGCCCCGAGGTGAAGCGCCGGATCATCCTCGGCACGTACGCGCTGTCGGCCGGCTACTACGACGCCTACTACGGCCAGGCGCAGAAGGTGCGCACCCTGATCACGAACGACTTCAAGGCCGCGTTCGAGCAGGTCGACGTGCTGGTCGCGCCGACCACGCCGTTCGTGGCGTTCCCGTTCGGCGCGCGTACCTCCGACCCGTACCAGATGTACCTCGCCGACCTGTACACGATCCCGTCCAACCTGTACGGCGGCCCGGCGATCTCCGTGCCCGCCGGTCTGTCCGGCGGGATGCCGGTCGGCCTGCAGATCATGGCCCCGACCATGGCCGACGACCGGATGTACCGGGTCGCGGCCGCGTGCGAGACCGCGATCCCCACGCTGACGCCGCCCACCCTGTCTGGGAGCAACGCATGACCACGACCGCCCCGTCGACCGTCGAAGAGGTCATTACCCGCTACGAGCCGGTGATCGGCCTGGAGACCCACGTCGAGCTGGGTACCCGCACGAAGATGTTCTGCGGCTGCCCCACCGAGTTCGGCGCCGAGCCCAACACCCAGGTCTGCCCGGTCTGCCTCGGCCTGCCCGGCAGCCTCCCGGTCGCCAACAAGGCGGCGATCGAGGCGACGATCCGCATCGGTCTGGCGCTCAACTGCTCGATCGCGACCTGGTGCCGGTTCGCCCGCAAGAACTACTTCTACCCGGACATGCCCAAGGACTACCAGATCAGCCAGTACGACGAGCCGCTGTGCGTCGACGGCTACCTGGACGTCGAGGTCGAGGGGCAGACCGTACGGGTCGGCATCGAGCGGGTGCACCTGGAGGAGGACACCGGCAAGACGCTGCACATCGGCGGCGCGACCGGGCGCATCCACGGGGCGACCGAGTCGCTGGTCGACTACAACCGGGCCGGCATCCCGCTGGTCGAGATCGTCACCAAGCCGGTCGCCGGCACCGGTGCGCTCGCGCCGGCCGTGGCCCGGGCATACGTGACGGAGCTGCGCGACATCATCCGCTCGCTGGGCGTCTCCGATGTCCGGATGGAGCAGGGCTCGCTGCGCTGCGACGTCAACACCTCGCTCAACCGGCCCGGTGAGGAGTGGGGCACCCGTACCGAGACCAAGAACGTCAACTCGCTGCGCTCGGTCGAGCGGGCGGTCCGCTCGGAGATGCTGCGCCAGGCGGCGGTGCTCGACGCCGGGGGCAAGATCACCCAGGAGACGCGGCACTTCCACGAGGACACCGGCGAGACCACGTCCGGCCGCAGCAAGGAGACGGCGACCGACTACCGGTACTTCCCGGACCCCGACCTGGTGCCGCTCGCGCCCGATCCGGCGTGGGTCGAGGAGCTGAAGGCGGCCCTGCCCGAGCCGCCCCGGGTGCACCGCGAGCGGCTGCGCGAGCAGTGGGGCGTCTCCGAGCACGACATGCAGTCGATCATCAACGCCGGCGCGGTGGAGCTGATCGAGGCGACCGTCGCCGAGGGCGCCTCGCCCGACGCGGCCCGCAAGTGGTGGCTCGGCGAGCTGGCGCGGCGCGCCAACGAGACCGGAGTCGAGCTGGCCGAAGTGGGCGCCACCCCGGCGCACGTCGCCGAGCTGCAGCGCCTCGTCGACGAGGGCAAGCTGACCGACAAGCTGGCCCGTACCGTCCTGGAAGGCGTGGTGGCCGGCGAGGGCAGCCCGAGCGAGGTCGTCGCCGCGCGCGGGCTGGAGGTCGTGTCGGACACCGGCGCGCTCACCGCGGCCGTGGACGAGGCGATCGCCGCCAACCCGGACGTGGCGCAGAAGGTCCGCGACGGCAAGGTCGCCGCGGCCGGTGCGCTGGTCGGCGCGGTCATGAAGGCCACCAAGGGCCAGGCCGACGCCAAGACGGTACGCGAACTGATCCTTTCGCGGCTCGGCGCCGCCTGACTCGCAGATCTTGGACACTTGGCGGTGCCATAGGCCCGCCAAGTGTCCAAGATCGCTATGAGGCGCTGGGCGACGGTGTCGGTGCGGCGTCCCCGGTCTGGTCGTCCTTGACGAGGTGCCGCTGCAGCGTCACCTCGGTCTGCCCGGTGCCGCCCACCGAGATGTCGTCGTAGGCCTGCAGCGTGTGCTTCTTCGCGTCGAAGTACAGCACCGACAGCGCCAGCGGCAGCGGCTCCTTGCCCTCCAGGCCCCGCAGGCCGGCCCCGCCGGTCGAGCCTTCGACCATCAGCAGGGTCCGCGCCGTGCCCGGGGCGGTGCCGCCCGGGTTGGCCAGCCGCCGGACCTCGCGCTGGTGCAGGTGGCCGGAGAGCACCAGCGGTACCCGGCCGGCCAGCGGCATCGCGGCCGTCGGGTCGTGCACGAGCGCGATGTCCGGGGCGTGCTGCATCTCCAGGATCGAGTTGGCCAGCAGCTGCCCGGCGTTGATCTCCTGCTGTACGCCCTTGTCCTGGGCGGCGCCGGGGGCGTTGTTCGGCGAAGACTTGTCCGGGGTGAACTGCGGGTCGCCGATACCGGTGATCGTGAGTCCGTCGATGGTGACCGCTCCGCCGTCGAGGACCTTCGCATTGGGCTGCCGGGCCACCGCCGCCTGAGTGTTCATGGAGTCGTGGTTGCCGCGGACGAACACGTACGGCACCTTCAGCGAGGCGATCGACGACACGTACGACGCCTCCGGCTCGCTGCCCCAGTCGGTCATGTCGCCGGTATCGATGATCAGATTGACGTTGAACTGCTGTGCGACCGTCCGTACGACCGACCAGGCGGCCGGGTTGAGGTGCATGTCGGAGATGTGCAGGACCCGGATCGTGGAGTTGTCCGGCTCGTACACCGGCAGCGTGGAGATCGTGTCGTACAGCTTGCCGACGTTTCCGACCAGCCGCTGTAGCTCGGCCCGGTACGCCGAGTACCGGCCGGCGATCTGCCGGGCGTCGCCGACGACGGCCGGGGCGTTGACCAGCAGACCCTCGTACCGTGGCTCCTCGATGGCGGCGGGCCGGAACGTGGCGACCGAGACGACCGCCGTGCCGGCGAGGATGGCCAGCGACAGGCCACCGGACGCGGCCACCCGCCGCACCGAGCGGTACAGCAGCGCGGTGAGGACCATCGCACCGAGTACGGATACCCCGGCGACCTGGAAGACCAGCCGCAGCACCCCGTCGCGTAGGTCGTCGACCGCGCCGCCACTGGCCTTCTCGAGCGCTGCCGGGTTGGTGACCAGCGCCTTCGCGCGCTGCTGGTCGAGCGCGGTGAGCTGCACCGACAGGTGCGCCGGGCCGGAGTGACTGGCCAGGTGCAGCGAACCGAGCGGTGGGATGCCGACATCCGTGCCACCGTTCAGCGCCGGGGTGACGGCGAACCTTGCGTGGAACGGCCCCACGTCGGCGGAGACCCGCCCGGCTATCAGGACACCGACGACCATGCCGACCGCCGTCACGGCGAGCAGGCCGAGCAGCCAGCCGGCGCGCCGGACGTGGCGGTGGCGCAGAACCCGCACGCCGGGCGCCAGGGCGGCGCTCACCACCCGTAGACCGGCGTACAGGCGACGCCCGGCAGCGGCGAGCCGGCCACGGCGCGACAGATCATCGTTCGGGGACACAGAATCCATAGTGCCCGACAATCAGCTGCGGTCCGCGCCTCCGGCACCGGAGATGACCACCCGGATGATCTGGTCGTCGTCCGGCTTGGGCGTGCCCCTGCCGTCCCGGTTGGAGGTGGAGATCCACAGCGAACCGTCGGGTGCCACGGTGGCCGCGCGTAGCCGGCCGTACGTTCCGACCAGGAGCGGGGCGGGCGCGCCGAAAAGACCGCCCGCCGCGGTGAGCTGCATCAGCCACAGCCGTTGGCCTTTCAGGCAGGCGGTGGCCAGCACCTTGCCCGCCACGACCGCCGCCCCCGAGCAGGACGCCTCGGACGGCTTCCACGAAACGATCGGGTCGACGAACCGGCTGTCGCGCGCGACGCCCTCCGCCACGGGCCAGCCGTAGTTCTTTCCCGCCTCGATGACGTTGACCTCGTCCCAGGTGTCCTGGCCGAACTCGGTGGCGTACAGGTGCTTGGCCGGATCCCAGGCCAGCCCCTGTACGTTGCGATGCCCGTACGAATAGACCAGGTTGTTGAACGGGTTGCCCGGGGCCGGCTTGCCGTCCGGGGTCATGCGCAGGATCTTCCCAGCCAGGCTGGTGGTGTCCTGCGCGAGGCTGCGCTGGCCGGCGTCGCCGGTGCTGGCGTAGAGGAACCCGTCCGGGCCGAACGCCAGCCGCCCGCCGTCGTGGTTGGCGGCGGCCGGGATACCGGTGACGATCGGCTGCGGCTTGGCCCCGAGCGTCAGCTTCGCGATGCGGTTGTCGGTCGCGGTCGTGTAGTACACGAAGATCGTCTTGTCGGTGGCGTAGGCGGGGGACACCGCGAGCCCCAGCAGGCCGCCCTCCCCGTTGGGGACGGCGTCGTCGATGGTCTGCGCCGTGGTGACCGTGAGGCCGCTCGCGTCGCTGTCCGGACCGAGCTTTAGGATCCGCCTGCTGTTGCGTTCGGTGACCAGCGCCGCGCCGTCGGGCAGGAAGGCGACCTCCCAGGGCACGTCCAGGTGTTTGGCCAGCACCGTGGTGACCACGCTCAGATCGTCACCGCCTGAGCTGGCCGAAGACGACGGCGTCGGCAGGTTGGGAGGCGAGCCCGCCTGGTCGGGAGGGGGCGGACCGAAGGAGCAGCCCGCGACGAGCAGGCCCGCGACCAAGGTCCCGACCACCGCGCGGACGGCGGCCCGGGCGTCTGCGCGAAGTCCGCCGTCGATGGAGCGCTCAGGGGCGGGGGCGATCACGCCGTCCAGCCTAACCGGACCGCGCCGCCCGCCTTGGGGACGCGCGGACGGGGACGAGTGCCGGGCGACCCGATGGCGACCGTCGGTCACGAGGCCGGATACGGTAGATGATCGTGAAGGTCTGGATTCCCGACGAGATCGGACGGTCGCTGCTCGGCGATCTGCCCACGGAGACGACGGTGGAGGTGTTCGCCGGCGACGGCGCGCCGCCGTCCGACCCGGCGACGGTCGAGTTCTGGTCGCCGCCGTTCCTGTCGACGAGCGCCGCCGCCGAACTGTTCGCCGGGATGCCCCGGCTGCGCGTGGTGCAACTGCTGTCGGCCGGCGCGGACGCGTGGGTCGACCGGATCCCGGCCGGGGTCACGCTCTGCGACGCCCAGGGCGTACACGACTCCTCGACCTCCGAGTGGGTGGTCGGCGCGATGCTGTCGTACCTGCGGGAGTTCCCGAGGTTCGTCCGTGCCCAGGAACGGCGGGAATGGGCGTACGGCGTGACCGACGAACTGGCCGGCAAGCGCGTGCTCATCGTCGGCGCCGGTTCGATCGGCCGGGCCATCGCCCGCCGGCTGGAGCCCTTCGAGGTGTCGCTGACGCTGGTCGCCCGTACCGCCCGCGACGGCGTCCACGGCGTCGACGAGCTGCCCCGGCTGCTGCCGTACGCCGACGTGGTGGTGCTCGTCGTGCCGCTCACGCGCGAGACCACAGGCCTGGTCGACGCCGCGTTCCTCGCCGCGATGCCCGACGGATCACTGCTCGTGAACGCGGCCCGTGGCCCCGTCGTGGACACCGCGGCGCTCACCGCCGAGCTCGCGACCGGGCGCATCGCGGCGGCCGTCGACGTGACCGACCCCGAGCCGCTACCGGCCGACCACCCGTTGTGGGACATGCCGAACCTGCTGCTCACGCCGCATGTCGGGGGATCCGTACAGGGATTTCGGCCGCGGACGTACCGTCTCGCCGGCGACCAGATCCGCCGATTCGCCGCCGGGCAGCCGCTGAAGAACGTGGTGACCGACGGCTACTGAGCCCGCCCGGGGTGGCTCTCCCGCTGCTGGGTGGCGTCGTGCGGGTCGTCGGTCGGGTGCGGGCCATCCGGCGTCCCGTCCGGCTCCGCGGTCTTCTCCACGACCGCGTCCCCGAGCGTCGCCAGGTCGGCTGCGCCGACGGCGGGCAGCCGCACCTGGCTGCCGGTCGTCAGGATCGCATAGGCCCGCCTGCGGTCGGCGGGCACCAGCGCGGTGATCTGCGACCAGGGGATGAACCGCGAGCCGAACAGGGCCCGGATGCGTACGCCCTCGGGGCCCACATCGGTGCCGGCCCGCCAGCCCCACACCCCGACGAGGATCGGTACCAGCGCGATCGGCGACAGGTAGATGTGCGACGTGGCAAGCGGCATAGCGCCGAAGAACGCGACGACGGCGGCGACGGTGATGGCGGCGTTGTACCGGAACTTTTGTTGACGCACGGGGTCATCGTCCCATCCCGGCGCGGGCGCCGTTCTCGGTAGGGCCGGATCGCGCCGGGGCGGGTGGCCGCCCGGCGACAGCTCCGGGGCCGGCGGGCACGGCCGACCCGGGCGTGGGTGCGAAGGCATACATTCATGGACATGAGCGGCTCGCGGCGGCTGGACCGCGGGATCCCTCGTGTTGCCGGCAGTGGCGCGATGCTGCCAAGGTAGTCGGCGTGAGCAGCGGAGAGAGCTGGACTCGCAGCGCTGGACGGCCCGGAGCCGGGCAACAGATCGGCGGCGGCGAGGAACAGCCCGCCCCCGACGAGCGGGAACGCCGCCGTGCCCGTTGGCGTGATCTCAGCCCCTCGGCGCTGCGGGCCGGGCCGGTGCCGCGAGCCGAGGAGCTCGGCGAAGACGACTACTGGTCCTACCTGCGGGGAGACCGCGAGCACCCGCCGTCAGGCGACGACGCCGACGAGCGGGAGGACCGTGCCGCGGCGCGGCAACCGCCGCCGGCCGAGACGGAGGCCTGGGCAGCGGCGCTCACGCAGACGTGGTCGCCCAGGGTGATGGCGGACGGGGACGCCGAGCAGCCGGAGACCACCGGGGATCCCGCGCCGCAGCCGCAGCCGCAGCCGCAGCCTCAGCCTCCGCCGCTGCCCGGGCCGGTGGTGCTGCCGGAGTGGGAGCCGGCATTCGAGCCGGTGGCGGAGCCGGCATCCGAGCCGGTATCCGGGCCGGAGTGGGAGCCGCAGGCGGACCTGGCGCGCGAGCCGCGGACAGCGACGGCGCGCGAGCCGCTGCCGGAGGGCGATGCGGCCCGGGTTCACGGCCAGCCGGCCGGCCGCGCCCCGGCCGGCTTCACCCGCCGGGAACGCGTCCTGCCGGGGCTCGCGCGGCCGCTGGCGTTGACCGCGGTGGTGGCGCTCTGCTGGCTCGCCGTGGTTGCGTACGGCGTCGTGCGCCTCGACCTGCTGTGGGGGCTGATCGCGCTGGCCGCGGGAGTCGGCGCGCTCGCCCTCGGACTGCAGGGCCGCTCGGCCGTCGGGCTGGCGCCGGTGCTCGTCGGTGCGGCGGCCTGGGGCATGACCACCGGCGGCGAGGTACCGGAGTCGCTGTCCGACGTCGTCGGTGATCTCCAGCTCATAGCGCTGAACGCGCTGTACGCGGTGCCGCTGCTGATCGCGTACGGGCTGACCACCTGGCTGGACGCGGTGGGATCGGCGCGGGACCGGGTCCGCGCGGCGGTGGAGGGCCGGCGCTGGTGGGGCAGTGCCGACGTACCCGACGCCGAGCCGGGCATCGCCGAGCTCGAGGCGATCCCGTCGGCGCGGTTCTTCCAGCTTCCGACCGGCCCGTACCCGCATCTCGTCACGGCCGGCCGGCGAGTGGCGCTGATCCGGGGCACCGTGTGGCCGCCCGGCGAGTACACGATCACGGAGGCGGGCGAGGTCCACCGCGACGGCCGCGGCTTCGCCCAGGGCTCGGCCGAACTCCGGGCCGCCATCACCGAGGCCCGACGCTGGGCCGAGCGGACCGGGTCGGCGGCCTCCGCCGTCACGGGCTTTCTCGTCGTACACCCGGCCAGCGACCGTCCAGGTGACCGCGTCGACCTGGACCGGCCGCGGACCGGCGGCGTACGGCTGGTCACCGCCGCGGAGTTCATGGCGGTGGCCGGCGACTACCTGGCGGCTGAGCCGTACCGGCTGGATGTGGTGCTCACCGAGCGGCTCGGCGAGCACCTACCGATCTTCGTCGCGCCCGACCCGGCCGACGCGCCGCCGGCCGGCCGGAAACCGCCGGTCGGCCAGGAACCGTCGGCCTCCTGAGGTCACTCCGGGACGCGGCGGTACGCGCCGTCGCTGGCGCTGGTCGCCATCGACGCGTACGCCCGCAGCGCCGCCGAGACCGGGCGGTCCCGGTCGGCCGGCGTGTACGGGCGGTCGCGCTTGTCCTGCGCGATCCGGCGGGCCTCCAGGACGTCGTCGGGCACGTTGAGCACCAGCGACCTGGCCGGGATGTCGATAGCGATCTCGTCGCCGTCCTCGACCAGCGCGATCAGGCCGCCACCGGCCGCCTCGGGCGAGATGTGCCCGATGGACAGCCCGGACGTGCCGCCGGAGAAGCGCCCGTCGGTGATCAGCGCGCAGGCCCGGCCGAGCCCGCGGCCCTTGAGGAACGAGGTCGGGTAGAGCATCTCCTGCATGCCCGGGCCGCCGCGCGGCCCCTCGTACCGGATGACCACGACGTCGCCGGGCTGGACGGTCTTGTCGAGGATGCCGGCGACGGCGTCCTCCTGGGACTCGAAGACCCGGGCGGGGCCGCGGAACTCCAGGCACTCGGCCGGGACGCCGGCGGTCTTGACGACGCAGCCGTCGGGCGCGAGGTTGCCGAACAGGATCGCGAGGCCGCCGTCGGCGGAGTAGGCGTTCGCCGCGTCCCGGATGCAGCCTTCGGCGGCGTCGGTGTCAAGGCTCGACCAGCGGTTGTCGGTCGAGAACGGCTCCGTGGTCCGCACCCCGCCGGGCGCGGCGTGGAACAGTTCGATCGCTTCCGGCTTCGCGCTGCCGCTGCGCACGTCCCAGTCCGCCAGCCAGGTGTCCAGCGACTCGGCGTGCACCGAGTGCACGTCCTTGTGGAGCAGCCCGGCCCGGTTGAGCTCACCGAGGATGGCGGGGATGCCGCCGGCCCGGTGCACGTCCTCCATGTGGTACTGCGGGGTGTTCGGCGCGACCTTGCACAGGCACGGCACCCGGCGCGAGACGGCGTCGATGTCGGTGACCGAGAAGTCCAGGCCGGCCTCGCGGGCGGCAGCGAGCAGGTGCAGCACGGTGTTGGTCGACCCGCCCATGGCGACGTCGAGGGCCATGGCGTTCTCGAACGCCGCGCGCGAGGCGATCGACCGGGGCAGGACGCTCTCGTCGTCTTCGCCGTAGTAGCGGCGGGCCAGGTCCACTACGATCCGCCCGGCGTCGAGGAAGAGCTGACGCCGCGCCGCGTGGGTGGCGAGCGTCGAGCCGTTGCCCGGCAGCGACAGGCCGATCGCCTCGGTGAGGCAGTTCATCGAGTTGGCGGTGAACATGCCCGAGCACGACCCGCAGGTCGGGCACGCGGACCGCTCGATCTGGCCGAGCTGGTCGTCGGTGACCGCCTCGTTGGCCGACGCGATCATCGCGTCGATCAGGTCGATCTTGGGGTGGACGATGCCCTCGATCGCGATCGTCTTGCCGGCCTCCATCGGGCCGCCGGAGACGAAGACGGTCGGGATGTTGAGCCGCAGGGCGGCCATGAGCATGCCCGGCGTGATCTTGTCGCAGTTGGAGATGCAGACCAGGGCGTCCGCGCAGTGCGCGTTGACCATGTACTCCACGGAGTCGGCGATCAGCTCGCGGCTGGGCAGCGAGTACAGCATGCCGCCGTGGCCCATCGCGATGCCGTCGTCGACGGCGATCGTGTTGAACTCCTTGGCGACGCCGCCGGCCTCGGCCACCGCCTCCGCCACCAGCGCGCCGAGGTTACGAAGGTGCACATGCCCGGGTACGAACTGGGTGAAGCTGTTGGCGATGGCGACGATCGGCTTGCCGAAGTCGCTGTCCGTCATCCCGGTGGCGCGCCACAGGGCGCGCGCGCCGGCCATGTTTCGACCGTGGGTGGATGTCTTCGACCTCAGTTCGGGCATGAGCCAAGTTTGGCACCGGTGGCCGCGATCGGGGAGGCCCAGGTCGGGCGACGTCCACGAGGCGGGACGCGAATCCGGCCCCGGATAGGAAAACGGGCCAGACGAATAGGGCGACGGGCGGGACAGGAGCCGGGACGTGCGGCACAGTGGAGGTCGTGCCTGTCATCTACGGTCTCGCGCCGGCGGCGGCCTGTGCCGTCGCCGTCGTGCTCTGCGCGACCGTGCTGGTCAGAGTGGCCAGGGCCGGCGACGCGATCCCCGGTGAGCGCGCCCGCGAGGGCTGGGAGGAGCGCGAGGACCGGACGGACCAGGCAGACCGGACGGTTCGCGACGACCGGACGATTCGGGAGGACCGCCGGCGGGCCTGCCTGATCCTGGCGCTGGCGCTACCGCTCGGCGCGCTCGGGCCGGTGGCCGTGCTCCTCGACGTGATGGTGGCCACCGAACCGTCGGGGCTGCGGCTGGGCGCGGAGGCGGCGGCCACGTCGGTGCTGTCGACGCCGTTGATCCTGGCCGGCGCGCTCGGTGGGCTGGGCATCGTCACCAGCCGGCGGGCGCTGCTGCGCCACGTCCTCGACGGCCTGGTCATCGGCGTCAGCGTGTTCTACGCCGGCTGGACGCTGGTGGGCGAGCCACTGCACCGCCACCACGGCGGAGACCCGACGCCGCAGCGGCTGCAGGCCTCCTGCGTCGTGGTGTCCGGTCCGATCCTGGTCGGGCTCGTCGCGACCGGCGTGCTCGTGGCCGCGGGGCTCAAGTCGCCGCCGGTCCGCCGGCTGTGCCTGGGCGCCGCCGTACCGTGCCTGGCGGCGTCGCTGTTGCCGATGGCCGTGTTCTTCGCCAACGGCGTGTTGACGGCGGTGGCCGTCCTCGGATACGGGCTCGGCGCGCTCGTCCTGACGTACGCCGTCCGGACGGCGCCGGTGCCGGCGCGGTCGGTCAGCCGGTCGCCGGACGGCCTCGCCGTGTCACTCGCGCTCGTCGTCGTCGCCGCGGTGGCCTGCGTGGTCCACCTGCTGTTCCTCGACGGCTCGATCGACCAGATCAGCGTCGGCGCCGCCATCGTCGTCGGCGGGGCGCTCGCCGCGCAGCAGGCGCTGGCCCGCATCGACCTCCGCCGCACCGCCGACCGGCTGGCGCACAGCGAGGCGCATTTCCGGATGATGGCGCACACCGACGCGCTCACGGGGCTGGCCAACCGGCGGCAGCTGCTCAACGCGCTGCAGGAGGAGGGCGTCGGCGGCCCGTCCCAGGTCCTGCTCGCGATCGACCTCGACGGGTTCAAGAACATCAACGACACGCGCGGGCACGACGTGGGTGACCTCGTGCTCGTCGACGTCGCCGCGCGGCTGCGGAGCAACCTGCGCCCGGGCGATCTTCCGGTACGCCTGGGCGGCGACGAGTTCGCCGTGCTGATGCGGGCGTCGGCGGTCGAGGCGACGGCGGTCGCCGAGCGGCTGCTGGCCGTGCTGTGCCGCCCGTACGAGGTCGACGGCGTGACCGTGTTCCTGTCGGCGAGCATCGGGCTGGCCTCGGCAGCCACGGCCGACACGATCGAGGGCCTCATGCGCGACGCCGACGTCGCCCTGCGCTTCGCCAAGCAGCGCGGCAAGCAGCGGGTGGAGCAGTACGACCTGGCGTACGACCGGTGGCTGCGCCGCCGCACCGAGCTGGAGCACGAACTGCGCGGCGCGGTCGACCGCGGTGAGCTGATGCTGGTGTACCAGCCGGTGGCGCACCTGCCCGACGGCCGGGTGGCCGGGGTGGAGACGCTGCTGCGCTGGCACCACCCGCGGCTGGGGACCGTGCCGCCCGACGAGTTCATCCCGCTCGCCGAGGACGCGGGGCTGATCCACGGGCTGGGCGAGTTCGTCCTCCACGAGGCGTGCCACCAGCTGTCGCGTTGGATCGCCGACGGCCACGAGGTCTACCTCGCCGTGAACGTGTCCGTACGCGAGCTGCACGACCCCGAGTACGCCAGGCAGGTTGCCGAGGTGCTGCGGCGGCACCGGGTGCCACCGGAGCGCCTGGTCATCGAGGTGACCGAGCACGCCGTGGCGCAGGACGTGCAGCAGCTGGTCGACCGGCTCACGGCGCTGCGCGCGGCCGGGGTACGGGTGGCGCTCGACGATTTCGGCTCCGGGTACTCGTCGCTGGGCCAGCTGCGCACGCTGCCGGTCGACATCCTCAAAATCGACAAGACCTTGATCGAGTCGCCGCGGCCGTCCGCGGTGCGGTTCGCGCCGCCGCTCGCCGACGTCGTTGTGCAATTGGGCAACCGGCTCGGTCTGGACGTTGTCGCGGAGGGGATCACCGAGGCGGCCCAGCGGCGGATCCTCGAGGAGGCCGGCTGCCCGTACGCCCAGGGTGACCTGTTCGGACGCCCGATGCCGGCCGAGCGCGTGGAGGCGCTGTTCCGGGCGGATCCGCTTCCGCCGTACGAGCCCGGATCGGACGCTGACGATGGTTCCAAGGTCCAAAACGTGGGACAGGTTGACTCAGCGCGTGAGATGAGGCAAAGTTAGCGCCATGTCGACCACGCCTCGCCGAGTACTTATCACCTAGCGCGCTGAGCTGACTGTCGGCGCGCTAGCCCCCGTGCACCTCGCACGCGGGCTTTTTTCATGCCCGGCGTCCATGCCCCCCGCTCCCGCCGGCCCCCGGGGCCGATGTGATCGAAGCCACCCGCGAGCCCGTTACCGTTCAACCGAAGGCGATCCGATGAGCAGACCAACGCCAGAAGTTCTCGCCCACCGACCTGCCGCGCACGCCGCCCAGACCACCCCGTCGAACCCCGTGGCGCAGATCACCGAGGGTCCGATGAACGGCGCCAGCGCTCTTGTCCGTTCACTCGAGGAGCTCGGCGTAGACATCGTCTTCGGTATCCCGGGCGGTGCGATCCTGCCGGCCTACGACCCGCTGTTCGACTCCAAGAAGGTGCGCCACATCCTGGTCCGCCACGAGCAGGGCGCCGGCCACGCGGCCACCGGGTACGCGCAGGCCACCGGCCGGGTCGGCGTCTGCATGGCCACCTCCGGGCCGGGCGCGACCAACCTGGTGACGCCGATCGCGGACGCGTACATGGACTCGGTGCCCATGGTCGCGATCACCGGACAGGTGGCGAAGAGCGCGATCGGTACCGACGCGTTCCAGGAAGCCGACATCCAGGGGATCACGCTCCCGATCACCAAGCACAACTACCTGGTCCAGACCGGCGAGGAGCTGCCGCGCATCCTCGCCGA
Source organism: Planosporangium thailandense (assembly GCF_011947195.1). GTDB lineage: Bacteria > Actinomycetota > Actinomycetes > Mycobacteriales > Micromonosporaceae > Planosporangium > Planosporangium thailandense. Next base: position 27,414 of record NZ_JAATVY010000001.1, read on the forward strand.
GGCGTTCCACCTCGCCGCCACCGGGCGCCCGGGCCCGGTGCTGGTCGACATCCCCAAGGACGTGCTCCAGGGGCAGACCATGTTCACCTGGCCGCCGACGCTGGAGCTGCCCGGCTACCACCCGACGATGCACCCGCACGGCAAGCAGATCCGGGAGGCGGCCCGGCTGATCGCCTCGGCCAAGCGGCCGGTGTTCTACGTCGGCGGCGGCGTCCTCAAGGCCGGCGCCTCGGCCGGCCTGCGCAAGCTCGCGGAGCTGACCGGCGTGCCGGTGGTGACGACGCTCATGGCGCGGGGCGCGTTCCCCGACTCGCACCCGCAGCACCTGGGCATGCCCGGCATGCACGGCACGGTCTCGGCCGTCTACGCGCTCCAGCGCGCCGACCTGATCGTGGCGCTCGGCGCCCGCTTCGACGACCGGGTCACCGGCAAGCTCGACTCGTTCGCGCCCAACGCGACGATCGTGCACGCCGACATCGACCCGGCCGAGATCGGCAAGAACCGGGCGGCCGACGTGCCGATCGTCGGTGATGCCCGGTACGTCATCGACGAGCTGATCGCCGCGGTCTCCGCCGAGGCGAGCGACGGGCCGGCCGGGCGCGAGCGGCTCGCCGACTGGTGGAGCCAGCTCGACGACCTCCGTGACCGGTACCCCCTGGGCTGGGAGGACCCGGCGGACGGCACCCTCGCGCCGCAGCAGGTGATCAAGCGGCTGGGTGAGATCGTCGGGCCGGACGCAATCTACGTCGCAGGCGTGGGCCAGCACCAGATGTGGGCCGCACAGTTCATCAAGTACGAGAACCCGGCCACCTGGCTGAACTCGGGCGGGCTCGGCACGATGGGCTACGCCGTGCCCGCGGCGATGGGCGCGAAGGCCGGCGCCCCCGACAAGGTGGTCTGGGCCATCGACGGGGACGGCTGCTTCCAGATGACCAACCAGGAGCTGGCGACCTGCGCTCTGGAAGGTATTCCGATCAAGGTGGCCGTCATCAACAACGGCAACCTCGGCATGGTGCGGCAGTGGCAGACGCTCTTCTACGACGAGCGCTACTCCAACACCGACCTCGGTACCCACAAGCACCGCATCCCCGACTTCGTCAAGCTGGCCGACGCGCTCGGCTGCGTGGGCCTGCGCTGCGAGACCGTCAGCGACCTGGACAACACGATCGCCGCGGCGATGGCCGTCACCGACCAGCCGGTGGTCATCGACTTCGTCGTGGGCAAGGACGCGATGGTGTGGCCGATGGTCGCGGCCGGCACGAGCAACGACGAGATCATGTTCGCCCGCGGCGTGCGGCCGCGCTTCGACGAGGACGACATCTGATGAACACGCACACCCTCTCGGTTCTCGTGGAGAACAAGCCCGGTGTCCTGGCCCGCGTCTCGGGGCTGTTCTCCCGGCGCGGTTTCAATATCGACTCGCTGGCGGTGGGGGAGACCGAACACCCCGAGGTGTCGCGGATTACCATCGTGGTCAACGCCGACGCGTCTCCACTGGAGCAGGTGACGAAGCAGCTCAACAAGCTGGTCAACGTGCTCAAGATTGTCGAGTTGGAGCACAATGCGTCGGTGCAGCGGGAGCTGATACTGATCAAGGTGCGCGCCGACCGACCGGTCCGCTCGCAGGTGCTCGAGACCGTACAACTGTTCCGAGCGCGCGTGGTCGACGTCGCCCCCGACGCGCTGACGATTGAAGCCACCGGCACGGCCGAGAAGTTGGACGCGTTGATCCGCGATCTGGAGCCGTACGGGATTAAGGAAATGGTGCAGTCCGGCATGGTCGCCATCGGTCGCGGCTCGCGATCGATCACGGCGGGACCAGCCCTCCGGGCCGCTAGCTGAAAGGGATTACATGACCGCCGAGGTGTACTACGACGATGACGCCGACCTGTCGGTGATCCAGGGCCGCAAGGTGGCGGTGATCGGATACGGCAGCCAGGGTCATGCCCACGCCCTGTCGCTGCGCGACTCCGGTGTCGATGTGCGGATCGGTCTGCCCGAGGGCTCGAAGAGCCGGGCCAAGGCCGAGGAGCAGGGGCTTCGCGTCGTGACGCCGGCCGAGGCCGCCGCCGAGGCTGACCTGATCATGATTCTCGCGCCGGACACCGCCCAGCGCCACATCTACGCCGACTCGATCGCCCCGAACCTGAGCGCGGGGAAGGCGCTGTTCTTCGGCCACGGCCTCAACATCCGGTACGGGCTGATCGAGCCTCCGGCCGACGTGGACGTCGCCATGGTGGCGCCGAAGGGCCCCGGTCACCTCGTACGCCGTCAGTTCGTCGACGGCAAGGGCGTGCCCTGCCTGGTCGCCGTGGAGCAGGACGCCACCGGCAACGCCTTCGCCCTGGCGCTCTCGTACGCCAAGGCGATCGGCGGCACCCGCGCCGGCGCGATCAAGACCACCTTCAAGGAGGAGACCGAGACCGACCTGTTCGGCGAGCAGGCGGTGCTCTGTGGCGGCGCGTCGGCGCTGGTGCAGACGGGCTTCGAGGTGCTGACCGAGGCCGGGTACGCCCCGGAGATCGCCTACTTCGAGTGCCTGCACGAGCTGAAGCTGATCGTCGACCTCATGTACGAGGGTGGCATCGCCCGGATGCGCTACAGCATCTCGGACACGGCCGAGTTCGGCGACTACACCCGTGGTCCGCGCGTGGTCAACGAGCAGACCAAGGAGGAGATGCGCAAGATCCTGGCCGAGATCCAGGACGGCACCTTCGCCCGCGAGCTGATTGCGGAGGAGGACGCGGGTCGCCCCAACTTCAACAAGTACCGCGAGCAGGCTGCCCAGCACCCGCTCGAGGTCACCGGCCGCAAGCTGCGCGACATGATGAGCTGGGTGGACCGGCCGATTACTGAGACGGCATAGCACCGAGACGGCCTGACCCGCGCGCGAAGCGCGCGGGTGTGATCCCGGGCGCCGGGGCGGCCACCTTCGCCCCGGCGCCCGAGCACTCCCACCGATCCTGTCGGATCGACGAGCTTGTTTCGAGCCAACAACTCTGGCCGGCGGCTGTCAATACGCGCCGCCCGGTTGACATCCCATGATCGTGAAGGATTTTCCGCGTCAGGACACGGAAAATCCTTCAGGATCATGGAACGGGGCGTCCAGATGGTGGACCTGGTGTACCGATACCTAGGACGATGCCTTAACGTTCCTTAGACCGTACGAAAGCGAGAGAACGGACATGACGGTGGCGCGAATCGCGGTGGTGGCCGGTGACGGTATCGGACCCGAGGTCGTCGCGCAGGCGCGCAAGGTGCTCGAAACCGTCCTGCCCGGTATCGAGGCGACCGAGTACGACCTGGGCGCGGCCCGCTACCACCGCACCGGTGAGGTCCTTCCCGACAGCGTGCTGGACGAACTGGGCCAGCACGACGCGATCCTGCTCGGCGCGGTCGGCGACCCGTCGGTGCCGTCCGGGGTGCTGGAGCGGGGGCTGCTGCTGAAGCTGCGCTTCGCGTTCGATCAGTACGTCAACCTGCGCCCGTCCCGGCTGTGGCCGGGCACCACGAGCCCCCTGGCGAACGCCAAGCCGGGCGAGATCGACCTCGTGGTGGTGCGCGAGGGCACCGAGAGCCTGTACGCCGGCGCCGGCGGCAACCTGCACAAGGGCACCCCGGCCGAGGTGGCCACGGAGGAGAGCCTCAACACCCGGCACGGCGTCGAGCGGGTCGTCCGCGACGCCTTCGCCCGCGCCGCCGCCCGGCCCCGCCGCAAGCTGACCCTGGTCCACAAGAACAACGTGCTGACCCACGCCGGCGACCTGTGGGCGCGGACCTTCAACGAGGTGGCGGCGGAGTACCCGGACATCGCGACCGAGTACCAGCACGTCGACGCCGCCGCGATGTTCCTGGTGACCCAGCCGCAGCGCTACGACGTGATCGTCACCGACAACCTCTTCGGTGACATCCTCACCGACGTCGCCGCTGCCATCACCGGCGGAATCGGCCTGGCCGCGAGCGGAAACATCAACCCCGACCGGCGGTACCCCTCGATGTTCGAGCCGGTGCACGGCTCCGCTCCGGACATCGCCGGCAAGGGTCTGGCCGACCCGGCCGCCGCCGTGCTCTCGGTGGGGCTCCTGCTCGAGCACCTCGGTCACCCCGAGGCCGCTCGGCGGGTCACCGACGCCGTGGCCGCGGAGCTCGCCGGGCGCACACCTGGCGCCCCGCTGCGCACCGACGAGGTCGGCGACCGGCTCGCGGCGGCGGTATCCGCCTGACCGGCGGGCCTCACGCCTTCGGGCCCCGGATCTGCGCGTCGATCGGCGACAACGACGACGGCGAACCGGGGCAAATCAACGCCACTTTTCCTTGATCGACGCGATTGACCCGTTCGACCCCGCCGGACGTCCTCACTTTAACGAGCGTTCGGGGGTAAGTTGCAGGCACGGCCGGTACGGCCCGGCACCCCACCGAGAAGATTTGCGGAGGACATGTATGAGCGGCGGTGAGAGCCTCGAGTTCGAGATTCATCCGAATCCGGCGGCGGTACCCGCCGCGGAGCGGGCCGCTCTGCTGGCCAACCCCGGATTCGGCCGGATCTTCACCGACCACATGGTCACCATTCGATACGCCGAGGGCAAGGGCTGGTACGACCCCCGGGTCGAGGCTCGTGCGCCGATCCAGATGGACCCCGCGACGGCTGTCCTGCACTACGCCCAGGAGATCTTCGAGGGGCTGAAGGCCTACCGAACCGATGACGGTGGCCTGACCATGTTCCGGCCCGACGCCAACGCGCGGCGGTTCCAGGAGTCGGCCCGGCGTATGGCCATGGCGGAGCTTCCTGAGCAGCTGTTCCTCGACTCGCTCGCCGAGCTCGTCCGGATCGACCGCGACTGGGTGCCCGACGACCCTGACGGCAGCCTGTACCTGCGCCCGTTCATGTTCGCGAGCGAGGTGTTCCTCGGCGTCAAGCCGTCCGCGGAGTACCTGTACGTCGTGATCGCCTCGCCGGTCGGCCCGTACTTCAAGGGCGGCGTGGCGCCGGTGACCGTGTGGGTGTCGACCGAGTACACGCGGGCCGCGCCCGGTGGCACCGGTGCGGCCAAGTGTGGCGGTAACTACGCCACCAGCCTGGCGGCGCAGGCCGAGGGGATCGAGCACGGCTGCGAGCAGGTGGTGTTCCTCGACGCGGTCGAGCGCCGGTACGTCGACGAGCTCGGCGGCATGAACATCTTCTTCGTCTTCGACGACGGCAGCCTGGTCACGCCGCCGCTCGGCACGATCCTGCCCGGCATCACCCGGGACGCGGTGATCGCGCTGGCCCGCGAGCAGGGGCACGAGGTCCGCGAGGAGCCGTACTCGATCGACCAGTGGCGCGCCGACGCCGCCAGCGGCCGGCTGCGCGAGGTGTTCGCCTGCGGTACGGCTGCGGTGCTGACCCCGATCGGGACCGTCCGGTCGGCGGACGGCGAGTTCACCGTCGGCGACGGCAGCACCGGTGAGGTTACCGGTCGGCTGCGCCAGACCCTGGTCGACATCCAGCGCGGCCACGTCGCCGACACCCACGGCTGGGTGCGCCGCGTCATCTGATCGCCGTTGAAGACCGGCGCGCCGGCCCCGTGGGCTCGGCGCGCCGGCCCCGTTAGCCCAGCGCGTCGGCCGCCGGGAACCGTCCGGGCGCCCCGTGGCCGGGAACCGTAGCGTCACCCGTCGGCCGCCGGGAACCGTCCGGGCGCGCCGCGCGTCCAACCGGCACCTGTCGCTCTGTGCTGGGAGGTCCCCGTGCCGACGGCCTCTTTCACCGCCCTGCCACTGGCCACGCTGACGCTGACAGCCCGGTTGGCGCCGCCGCCGGCCGGCGCGCCGTCCGAGAGGGTCGATCCGCGGCCGGGAGGCCAGGACAGCGGACCGGACGAGCCTGGATCGGGAGAGGCCGGCTGAGTTCTGGATCGGGAGAGGCCGGCTGAGTTCTGCTGCCTCGTCGGCTACGGTGGTAATCAGGACCGCAATGACCAGGCCAAACCTGTGACTTCACGCACTACTGGTCCCGGAATGCGGAAAGTGCTTCCAGGATGTCGGACGTGCGTGGCACTGTACTATGCGTGACCGCAGTCCGCACCGTACTGATTATTGGCCCCTAGCGCGCCAGCACTCGACGCTGGGCGCGCAGACCTCTCGCATTCGCGGGGGGTCTTTTTCGTTGTGGAGAGGCTGGAAGATCAATGCAGGTTTACGACACCACGCTGCGCGACGGGGCCCAGCGCGAAGGCATCACCTACTCGGTGGTCGACAAGCTCGCGGTGGCGCGGCTGCTCGACGACTTCGGCGTCAGCTTCATCGAGGGTGGCTGGCCGGGGGCGCTTCCGAAGGACACGGAGTTCTTCCGGCGGGCGCGCACCGAGCTCAACCTCAAGCACGCGCTCTTCGTCGCGTTCGGCGCCACCCGCAAGGCCGACACCGCCGTCGACGTCGATCCGCAGGTACGGGCGCTGCTCGACGCCGAGACCCCGGTCGTGACGCTGGTCGCGAAGTCGGACGTGCGGCACGTCGAGCGGGCCCTGCGCACGACGCTGGACGAGAACCTGGCGATGGTCCGGGACACGGTCGCCTTCTTCGTCGCCGAGGGCCGACGAGTGTTTCTCGACTGCGAGCACTTCTTCGACGGGTACGCGGTGGACCCGAAGTACGCCACGGCGGTGGCCGCGGCCGCCCTGGAGGCCGGCGCCGAGGCGGCGGTCCTGTGCGACACCAACGGCGGCATGCTCCCGTCACGCGTGACCCGGGTGGTGGGTGAGGTCCGCGACCGGCTCGCCGACCAGCTCGGCGTCAGCGCCGACGAGGCGGTGGCCCGGCTCGGCATCCACTGCCAGAACGACACCGGGTGCGCCGTGGCCAACACGGTCGCCGCCGTCGAGGCGGGCGTACCGCACTTCCAGTGCACCGCCAACGGGTACGGCGAGCGCGCCGGGAACGCCGACCTCTTCGCCGTCGTCGGCAACCTCCAGCTCAAGCTCGGGCTGCCCGTCCTACCGGACGGCTGCCTGGACCAGATGGTGCGCGTCTCGCACGCCATCGCCGAGATCGCCAACATCGCCCCCGACACCCACCAGGCCTACGTCGGGTCGTCGTCCTTCGCCCACAAGGCGGGGCTGCACGCGAGCGCGATCAAGGTCGACCCCCTGCTGTACAACCACGTGGAGCCGGAGGTCGTCGGCAACGACATGCGCATCCTGGTCACCGAGATGGCCGGGCGCGCCAGTGTCGAGCTGAAAGCCCGAGAGCTGGGCATCGATCTCGGTGCCCACCCCGAGGCGGTCTCCCGGGTGACCGCCCGGATCAAGGAGCTGGAGGCGGCCGGCTGGTCGTTCGAGGCCGCCGACGCCTCGTTCGAGCTGCTGGTACGCGAGGAGCTCGACGGCGGGCTGGCCCGCCCGTTCGCCCTGGAGAGCTACCGGGTCCAGGTCGAGCACCGCGAGGACGGCGCGGTGGTCAGCGAGGCCACGGTCAAGGTGCGGGTACGCGGGGAGCGGGTGATCGCGACGGCCGAGGGCAACGGCCCGGTCAACGCCCTCGATGAGGCGCTGCGGGTCGCGCTGGCGAAGCACTACCCGGGGCTCGCCACGTTCGAGCTGGCCGACTTCAAGGTGCGCATCCTCGAAGGCAGCCACGGCACCGGCGCGGTGACCCGGGTACTGCTGGAGACGGCCGGCAAGAACGGCGACTGGACCACGGTCGGTGTGCACCACAACGTCGTCGAGGCGAGCTGGCACGCGCTCGTCGACGCGCTCAGCTACGGACTGGCCGGGCAGCAGCTGCCCGCCTGACCGCCCCGCTACGGCAGGACGAGCTCGGCGAAGACCGCCCGGTGGTCGGACCGGGGGATGCGGTACACGTCGTACCCCGCCACGCCCACCCGGCGGTCGGCCAGCACGTGGTCGAGCGTCACCCCGGGTATCCACCACTTCTCGTCGTACGGCCAGGTCGCGGCGAGCCCCCGGCCCCGTGCGTCGGCGGCGTCGCGGTACCCGGTCGCGATGAACCGCCGCAGCGCCGCGTGGTCGAGCGTGGCGTTGAAGTCGCCGGCGAGCACCCGTACGACGCCGTCCGGGCGGGCGGGTGGCTCGCCGGCCAGGTCGGTACGCCAGCACTGCGCGGCGCCCGGCGAGATCGGCGCGCACGGGTGGACCGACTCGACGGCGACCGCGGGCCCGTCCGGTACCTCGATCGTCGCCGTGGCCTGGGTGAAGCCGGACGAGAAGGGGCGCAGGCCGGCGTCGCGCAGGGGGAACCGGCTGTACAGCCCGGAGCCCCAGCCGCCGGGCTGCGGGTACGTGGCGCGGTAGGGCAGCAGGCCCGGCAGACCGGCGGCCGTCAGCGCCCGTACCGCGTCCGGGGTCAGCTCCTGCAGCGCGAGGACCTGCACGTCGTGGCGGCGCACCAGATCGACGATGGCGCGCGCGTCGGCGCCGCCGACCATCATGTTGGCGGTCAGCACGCGTAGCCGGGAACCGTCGCCGGTGCTCGCGCCGTCCGCCCACGACCGGGGAAGCACGCACACCACGAGCGCGATCGCCGCGACGGCCGCCACCCCGGCGGCCCACCACATCCGGAAACCTGCCGTGACGCCGAGCACCACGATGCTGCCGGCCGCCACGTACGGCGTGAAGGCGATCAGCTGCACCAGCGGCCCCCCGGCCCGGTCGAGCCCGAACACCCGCACCACGGCCCACGCGGCGCAGCCGCCGGCCGCAACCCACAGCATGGCGGGTGCGGCGGTGCGGACCGCCGGGGACACGGGGGAGATCACCACGTCCGTGAACGTAGCCGTCATGCGCAACGGCTGCCCCGCGTCCGGCCGGTCCTCACGACATCTTCACGGAGTTCCGGCGGTACCAGATCAGGTTGAGGTCTTCCGGGCGCGCAGGAACCGGCGCTGGTTGGGCAACCGCATCGCGGACGCGGCTTCGACCACCGGCAGGCCGTACGCGGCGATCGTGTTCGCGGCGCTGTTGGCGGCGTCGCAGGGGCACAAATGTCCGCAGGCCTCGCAGCGGCCGGTACCGGTATGGATGCGATGCACCGCGAGCGTCACCTTCGCGATGGCGATTCGGTTGCCGAGTTCATGAGGGGAGTTGGGCGCGATGGTCATCAGCGGACTCTTCCTGGCTAAGCCCGTGCGGGACATCGAACGACAACTGCTGTCAGTCGTACATTCGTCCTCGCGAGTCGGTGAAACAACCGCCATATGACCCGAGTAGTCACGGTCGGTACGTACGACGCCAGCCCACAGTGTCGACGCGGAACGGGACAGGACAACCGTTTACCGGGTCCGTCCGGCGGGCATTGCGGCGGGCTCCCGCCACGCCGCCGCGTCAGCGCGCCCCCTGCTCGTACGCGCTGACCGCGAGCTCGACGCGCGAGCTGAGCCCCAGCTTGGCGAGGATGTGCGAGACGTGGTTGCGGACCGTTCGCGGTGACAGGTACAGCTCCGCGGCGATGTCCGGGTTGGACCGGCCCGCCACCACGAGTTCGACGATCCGGCGCTCGGTCCGGGTCAGCGCCTCCCAGCCCGTCGTCGGTCGCTGCCGGCCGCTGCGGTGCCGCACGCCGGCCTCCCGCAGCCGCGCCTGCGCGCGTTCGAGATCCCAGGCCGCCCCGATCCGGTCGTAGCAGCCGAGCGCCGCGTCCAGGGCCGCCCGGGCGCGCGCCCGGGCTCCGGTGGTGGCGAGGACGTCGGCGGCCTCCTCGTACGCGTAGCCCTCGTACAGCGGCCGGCGGGCCTCGTTGAAGGTCTGCGCCGCGGTGAGCAGCACCGCCGCGTCCGCCTCGACGATGCCCCGGCAGAGCAGGGCGGCGGCGCGCACCTGCGGACCGCCGTGGTGCACGGCGACCCGGTACAGGGGCTCCGCGACCCCGCGCACCTGCGAGCGCCGCCCGCCGCAGCCGGCCACCCGGGCGAGCTCGGCCGCCAGGCAGGCCAGGGCCGGGCCCCGGCCCCACGCGTCCGACAGCGTCCGCAACGCCCGGTCGCGGTCGCCGTCGCGTTCGGCCGACAGCGCCCGCGCCGACGCGCGCAGCCATCCCCAGTACGGGCTCGGGTCGTCGTGCTCGCGTACGTCCGGATCCGGGCCGTCGCCGCGGTGCAGCCCGATCAGCGTGGCCTGGCTGCGCAGCGCCGGTGCCACACCGAGGTGGTCGGTCGCCTCGAGCCCGGCCCGGATCTCGGTGAGCGCGTCGTCCCACCGGCCCTCCAGGTACCGCACCCGTGCGCTGCCGAGGCGGTGCCAGGCGAGGAACGCCCGGTCGCCCCGGGTACGCCCTTGCCCGAACGCGGCGTCGGCCTCATCGAACCGGCCGAGTTCGAGCAGGCAGAAGCCGCGTACGAGATGCGGCGCGAACGGATGGTCCGGCTGGACCTGGTCGCCGCCCAGCGCCGCGAGCGCCCGGTCGGCGAGGTCGAGCCCGTCGGCCGGGCGCTGCCGTACCAGCCGGACACCGGCCAGCGCCGTCAGCGCGCATGCGTTGACGTAGTCGTCGGACCCGGCGACGGCCGGCGCGGCGGCGGCCTCGGCGGCCTTGGCGCGCCCCGTCAACAGCAGGCACTGCGCGGCGAGCGCGTGGAAGCGGGCCGCGTCCTCGTCGCTCAGCCCCTCGTCGGCCAGCACCTTCTCGGCCACGGCGAGTGCCGCGTCCAGCTCACCGCTCTGCAGGCGCGACTGCGCCAGCAGCCAACGCAGCGCCACCCCCGGCTTCGGCTCCGCCGACAACGCCGCCTGGACGGCCTCCGTCGCGTCCGCCGGGCGCCCCGCCCACAGCAGCGCCCGCGCGTACTGCAGCCGCAGGGTCTCCGGGACCTCGCCGCGCCGTTGCCGTAACGTCCGCTCGAGCAGCGGCGTGGCCAGGTCCGGGGCGCGTACGACCAGCGCCTCCGCGGCCCGTGCCAGCCAGTCGACCAGGTCCGGCGCCAACCCCGTGGCGGCCGTGAGATGCCGTGCGACCCGCTCGACCCGGGCGCCGGCCGTCGCGAGTGCCCGCCCGGCGCGCAGCCGCAGCGCGTCGGCCGCGCCGCCGGACAGGTTGTCGGCGAGCACCTGGCGGACCAGCTCGTGCCGGAACACGAGCTGGTCGCCGGCTTCGACCAGCAGCCCCGCCGTCACCGCCTCGCTGGCCGGTTCCCAGAGCGAGATCACGGGGGTGTCGAGGACGGCCGCGAGCTCGGTCAGGTCGAAGCCGGCCCCCAGGACGGCGGCGGCCCGCAGCAGCTCGACAGTCGGGTCGCTGAGCCGGTCGAGGCGGCGCTGGATCAGGCCGATCAGCGTGCCCGGTACCGCCGCCGCCCCGCCTCGACGCGGCGTCGCGTAGCCGCCGGCGACCCGGATGCCGCCGGTGCGCGCCAGCGCGCCGAGCAGGTGGATCGCGTACAGGGGGTTGCCCCCGGCCCGGGCGAGCAGCTCGCGCAGCTCCGGGCCCGCAGGCGCGCCGAGCAGCGACTGCGCCAGCGCGGCGATCTCGTCCTCGGGCAGCGGCGCGAGCGTCATCGGGACCGCGCCGCGCCCGTGCAGCGCTCGCAGCAGCACGTCCAGCCGGGCGTCGGATGGCGTCGGCTGGTATGCCGCGACGAGCAGGAGCGGGAGCTGGGCGACGCTGCGGTGCAGGCGGCCGAGAAGGAGCAGGCTCGCCGGATCCACCCACTGGAGGTCGTCGACGACCGCCACCACCGGTCCCGCCGCGCACCACGCCTCGATCCGGTTGACCACCAGTTCGGTGACCGCCAGGTCGCGGTCGGCCAGTTCGGTGACCACCAGGTCGCCGTCGGCGCCGGGCTGGCGCGTGACGACGGGGTCGATGGGCGGGTCCGCCGCGAGCCACGACCGGACCGCCGCGAACGACCCCTGCTGGCCGGCCACGCCGTCGGCGCGCAGCACCCTGGCGCCCAGCCGGCGCCCTTCGGCCGCGGCAGCCGCCAGCAGGGTGCTCTTGCCGATCCCCGGCTCGCCCTCGACCAGAACCGTCGCGCCGTATCCGGAGGCCGCCCGGTGGACCAGCTCACGTACGCGCCCGAGCTCGTCGCCCCGGCCGAACACGGCTGCCCGCATCTGATCCCTACCCGTGGATGAGCACCGCGCGGGCGATCTCCACCCGCGACTGCGCCTTGAGCTTGCCGAGAATGTTGGACACGTGGGACTGGACGGTCCGCGGTGACAGCAGCAGCTCGGCCGCGATGTCCGGATTGGACCTGCCCTGTGCCACCAGCCGCGCGATGGTGACCTCGGTCGGCGACAGCGCGGCCCAGCCGGACGCGGGGCGCCGGCGAGGCCCGCGGGCGCCCCAGCGGACGCCGAAGGCGCGGACCCGGGCGGCGGCCCGGCGCAGGTCCCACTGCGCGCCCAGCCGGGCGTACACCTCCATGGCGGGGGCCAGCGCGGACTTCGCAGCCGCGCGCTCGCCCCGCTGCGCGAGCAGGACCGCCACGTCTTCGCAGTTACCGGCGTACTCGACGACCCGCCCGGCGGTCCGCAGGTAGCACCCGGCGCTCGCCAGCAGGTCGAGATCTCCGGTGAGCAGGCCGCGACAGTGCGCCACCGCAGCGGCCCGGCCGGGCGTCACCCGTCCCGGGTCCCGCTCGCACAGTTCGGCGGCTTCGCGCGCGGTGTCGAGGTCGGCCACGGCCAGCGCAGCCCGTACCACCGCCGGCATGAGGATGTGCCGTTCCATCTGGGCGTACCGCGGCTGGAGAACCTCGCGCCAGGCCCGCAGAGCCTGCGCGGGCTGCCCGTCGCGTTCGGCCAGGGCCGCCCGGGCGCCGATCAGGAAACCGCGGTTGGCCACGTCGAACGCGGGCGCGCTCGGCTCGTCCCGGTACTTGGCCAGCCGGGCGGACGCGGTGGCCCGGTCGTCGCGGTGGCAGGCGATGAGCGAGACGATCCCGGCCGCGATCGGCGCGACCCGGGGGTTGTCGGGCAGATCCCGCGCCGCGTCGAGTTCGGCGAGGGCCTCGTCCCAGCGGCCCGTCCAGAAGTGCAGGACCGCCGCGGGCGCGTGGAAGCGGGCCAGCCCCGCGTACCCGGTCCGCCGGTCGACGAGGTCGCGGGCGGCGGCGAGGGTCTGCTCGGCCTCGCCGAAGCGGTCGAGGATCGACAGCGCGAGCGTCCGGTTGCCCAGCAGCAGCAGCCGTAGCTCCAGCTGCTCCAGGTCGTCGGCGAGCAGCTCCAGCCCGTCGTCGAGGTGGGACAGCCGTGCCGCCTGGTCGCGTCGCATCAGCGCGATCGTCGACAGGCTGAGCAGGCTGTACCCGATCGCCACCCGGTCGTCGCAGGCGCGCGCGGACGCCAGCGACACCTGCGCCGTCTCGTCCGCGGCGTCCAGGTCGTCGGCGGTGGTGGACAGGATCCGCGCCGACATCGCCGCCAGCCGGGCGCGCCAGACGACCGGTACTTCCGGCTGCTCCTGTCCCTGCTCCGCGACGCGCAGCGCGTCACGGTACCGGCCGGCGCGCAGCAGCCGCTCGGCGATGATCCACCGCATCTCGGCCGCCAGGACCGGATCGTCGGTGTGGGTGAGCACCCGCCGGGCCGGTGCTTCGGCGTCGCAACCGAGCCGGAACCGTACCCGCGCCAGCGCGCCGGTCAGCTCCGCCCACGTCGCCGCGCCCACGGCAACCTGGCCGCTGGCCCGCTCCAGCAGGTCGGCGGCCGCGGCCGGGGCCCGGTCGGACAGCTCCGGGGCGGCGCGTACGAGCCAGCCGGTGACCCAGCCGTCGACCGCCGGCCCGGCCGGAAGCAGCTGCGCGGCGACCCGCTCCACCGAGGCGCCGGCGGCCGCGAGGGTCTGCGCCGCGTGCCGGTGCAGCGCGGAGCGTACGGCTGCGGGCATCTCCCCGTAGAGCGCGTGCCGGATGAGCGGGTGCCGGAACGACAGCCGGTCGCCGGCGGTGACCACCCCGGCGGCCGTCGCCTCGCTGAAGACGCCGTTCAGGGCGCTCGGCGGCAGTTGCAGCACGGTGGCGACGTCCTCGACGGAGAACTCCGGGCCCAGGAGCGTGCCCACCCGCAGCGCCGTGGTCGCGTTGTGGGACAGGAAGCCCAGCCGGCCGGCGATCGCCGCGGTCAGCGACGCCGGGGCGCGCCGGGTCCAGCCGTCGACCAGCTCCGCCTGCCCGTCCTCCACCGTCACCGCGCCTTCGCGCTTCAGCGCGTCGACCAGCTCCCGCAGGTAGAGCGGGTTGCCGGCGGCCTGCTCGGCGAGCGACCTCAGCCCGGCGCCGGCCGGTGCGCCGGCCAGAACCGCCACCACCGCGGCCACCGCCCCGGCCGGCAGCGGGCGGAGCCGGATCAGTGCGCCGCGCGCGACGGCGTCGGCGCGTAGCGCATCCAGTTCGGCGCGGTGCGGTACCGGCCGGTACGCCCCGACCAGCAGCAGCGGAACCTGATCGGCCGTCCGGGCCAGCCGGTGCCAGGCGAGCAGGCTCGTCTCGTCGGCCCACTGCAGGTCGTCGGCGACGAGGACGACGGGGGAGTCCGTGCACCTCTTGGCCACGATGGTGAGCGCGCGGTCGACCGCGGCGGCCAGCGGATCCCCGCCGGTGGCCGCTGAGCGCGGCCGGTGGCCGATGAGCGCGGCCGGGACGCCGGCCGGGTCCCGGTCGGCCCGGGCCCGCTCGCTGTCCAGGCAGTCGAGCAGCAACCGCAGCGGGAAGCGCGGGCTCAGCTCGTCGGCGGCTGTCCAGCCGACCTGGCAGCCGAGGTCGGCCGCGTCGGCGAGCCCCCCACGCAGCAGCGCCGACTTGCCGATGCCCGGTTCACCTTCGACCAGGACGACGCCGCCCCGGCCGGCGGCGACGTCGGCCAGCGCGGAGCGCACAACCTCCAGTTCGGAGTCGCGTCCGACGACCGCGCCCGACCCCCCAGCCGGTGACATGCGCCCGAGCCTATTCGGATGCGACGCTCGTGCACCCCGTACGACCGGCCGATGACCGCCGCGTGACAGTTGTCACCAGCGCTTCTGACCTGCGGATCCTCGCTCGTAACCGCCGCCTTCTGTCACGTAGAGCAACTTTGCGCATACCGTCCATCGACCTGCCCGGGGACCGGCCGCACGGACCCGCCGAGTACGGCCTCGGTCAGCGCGACCAGTCGGGCGCGCAACGGCTCCGCCCGACCGGCGAACGCCCGCTGGGCGGCGGCGTACTCCGCGCGGCCCTCGGCCGTCTCGATGCGCACCGGCGGGTACCCGAGGTCGGCCAGGTCGTACGGGCTGGCGCGCATGTCGAGGGCGCGGATGTCGCGGGCGAGGGCGAAGCAGTCGGCGACGAGTTCGCTCGACGCGAGCGGGCTGAGCTTGTACGCCCACTTGTAGAGATCCATGTTGGCGTGCAGGCAGCCGGGCTGCTCGTTGTCGCGCTGAGTCTCCCGCGTGGGCTGGAGGAGGTTCAGCGGACGGGCGGGCGCGGTGAAGAACCGGAAGGCGTCGAAGTGGCTGCACCGTACGCCGCGCTCCTCGACCACGGCGGCGGTCTCGGCGGGGGACAGGCGCAGCGGCCAGGCGTTGTGCCGCACCTGGTCCTGGGACTGCCGGTAGACCATGGCCCACTCGTGCAGCCCGAAGCAGCCGAGGTGCGCCGGACGCGACGCCGTCGCGGCGAGCAGGTCGCGGATCCAGGCGACCGACCGCCCGCGCCGCGCCAGAAACGCCTCGACATCCACCGTCGTGCCGTCCGGGGTGGCCCGGTAGTCCGGGCCGAGGTCTCCGGCTTCCGCCAGGGCCACGCCGGCGCCGGGATGCCAGCGCCGCAGCTGAGCCGGCCGGTACGAGTAGTACGTGAACAGGAAGTCCTCGACCGGGTGCTTCACACCGGCCCGGCGGCGCGCCAGATGCGGCGTGATCCATCCGTCCACCCGGTGTTCGTGTGCCGTCATCCGGCGCCGCCAGGCGGCGGGCTCGAGGATCTCCACGGTCACGATCACCGTTTCAGTGTGGCAGCAGGTGTGGCGACCGGTGACGGCGCTGGCCGTGCGCGAGGCCGACGAGTGCCGCTGATCACCGGGAGGGATAAGTTTGCCGGATGCGTATCGCTCGTTTCGCCCACGCTGGTGGGATGTCGTTCGGAGTCGTCGAGGGTGAGCCGGAAGCCGGCGCGGAGGGCCTGACGGTCGCGCAGATCGAGGGCCACCCGTTCGGGGAGATCCGATTCACCGGAGAGCGCTGGGCGCTCGCCGACGTACGCCTGCTGTCGCCGATCCTGCCCAGCAAGGTGGTGGCCATCGGCCGCAACTACGCCGAGCACGCGGCCGAGATGGGCAGCGAGGTCCCCGCCGAGCCGCTGATGTTCCTCAAGCCGTCGACCTCGGTGATCGGCCCCGACGACGTGGTACGGCTGCCTCCGCAGTCCAAGCAGGTCGAGCACGAGGCCGAACTGGCCGTCGTGATCGGTCCGCCCGGCGCGCGTCGCGCGGACAAGGCCGCGGCGGCCAAGGCGATCTTCGGGTACACGTGCGCCAACGACGTGACCGCGCGGGACCTTCAGCGCAGCGACGTCCAGTTCACCAGGGCCAAGGGGTTCGACTCGTTCTGCCCGCTCGGGCCGTGGATCGTGACCGGGATCGACGCCGCCGACCTGGAGGTGCGCTGTGAGGTGCTCCCGGCGAACGCGCCGGCCGGTACCGAGGCCGAGGTGCGGCAGCTCGGCAGCACCCGGGACATGATCTTCGACCCGGTGACCCTGGTGTCGTACGTGTCACACGTGATGACGTTGCTGCCCGGCGACGTGCTGCTCACCGGAACGCCCGCCGGCGTCGGCCCGATGGTCGAGGGCGACACCGTCAGCGTGCGGATTGCGCAGGTCGGGACGCTGACCAACCGGGTCCTGGCGCTGGAGTAACGCGGCCGCGCCACGCCGGTGCGGGGATCCGATTTGGCGGTGCAGATCGGCTCAGGTACAGTTCTCCCCGGTGCAACGAGCACCGATGGGGTATGGGGTAATTGGCAGCCCAACGGATTCTGGCTCCGTTAGTCTAGGTTCGAGTCCTGGTACCCCAGCTTTATCGATGCTCTGCATCGGTGCCTGGCCCCGTCGTCTAGCGGCCCAGGACGCCGCCCTCTCAAGGCGGTAGCGCCGGTTCGAATCCGGTCGGGGCTACAGCGAAAAGCGCTCCGGAGGAAACTCCGGGGCGCTTTTTCGTGTGCGCTGCTCGCCTTATCCGCGCACGGTGTGACTCTTTGCGGTATCCCGGCTCGGGATGGCCGCAGTGTGTGACACCTTGCGCGGATCCTGGGCGCGGTGGGCGGGCGTGTGTAGCGGGAGGCCGCCTACAGGCCTGAGAGGCGCTGGCCGGCGCGGACCACGGCCATCGCGTGGCGGTCTCCGGGGCGGCGGCCCAGGCGCTCGATCGGGCCGGAGATGCTGATCGCCGCGATCACCCGGCCGGTGCGGTCCCGGATCGGGGCGGAGACGCTCGCCACACCCAGCTCCCGTTCGGCCACGCTCTGGGCCCAGCCGCGACGGCGTACCTCAGCGAGGGTCCGGCCGGTGAACTTGCAGCGGGGCAGCAGCGGCATGACGGCCTCGGGCGGCTCCCAGGCGAGCAGCACCTGCGCGGCAGAACCGGCCGTCATCGGCAGCGCGGACCCGACCGGGACGGTGTCGCGCAGGCCGCTCGACCGCTCGGCGGCCGCGACGCAGAGCCGTTCGTCGGCGCGGCGCAGGTAGAGCTGGGCGCTTTCGCCGGTGGCGTCGCGCAGCGCGGCGAGCATCGGCTCGGCGGCGGTCAGGAGGACATCGGGCGCGGAGTTGGCGAGCTCGCCGAGGCGCGGGCCGGGCCGCCAGCGTCCCTGGGTGTCGCGGACCAACATCCGGTGGATCTCCAGGGCCTGCGCCAACCGGTGTGCGGTGGCCCGCGGAAGTTTGGTGCGCTCGACAAGTTCGGCCAGGCTAGCACCATCAACGCAGGCGGAGAGGATGACCACCGCCTTGTCGAGTACGCCCACACCGCTCATACTGTGTCCCACGAACCGAAACATACCTCCCAAACTTTAGGATGTCCAGATGCTGGGAGAAGCACCACGCACCCTGTCCGAGAAGGTCTGGGACGCGCACGTCGTCCGGTCGGCAGACGGCGAGCCCGATCTTCTGTACATCGATCTGCACCTGCTGCACGAGGTGACGAGCCCGCAGGCGTTCGACGGCCTTCGGCTGGCCGGACGCCCGGTCCGCCGGCCCGATCTCACGCTCGCCACCGAGGACCACAACACGCCGACCGACAACCTGATCACGATCTCCGACCCGGTGAGCCGGACCCAGATCGAGACGCTGCGCAAGAACTGCGCGGAGTTCGGCCTCCGGCTGCACCCGCTCGGTGACGCTCAGCAGGGCATCGTGCACGTGATCGGCCCGCAGTTGGGGGTCACCCAGCCGGGTATGACCATCGTCTGTGGCGATTCGCACACCGCGACCCACGGCGCGTTCGGCGCGCTGGCGTTCGGCATCGGCACCAGTGAGGTCGAACACGTGCTGGCGACCCAGACCCTGCCGCAGCACAAGCCGAAGACCATGGCGGTCAACGTCACCGGTGAGCTTCCGTTCGGCGTCACCGCCAAGGACCTGATCCTCGCGCTCATCGCCAAGGTCGGCACCGGCGGCGGGCGTGGCCACATCGTCGAGTACCGCGGGCCCGCCATCGAGAAGCTGTCGATGGAAGGCCGGATGACCATCTCGAACATGTCCATCGAGTGGGGCGCCAAGGCCGGTCTGATCGCGCCCGACGAGACCACGTTCGCCTACCTCAAGGGCCGTCCGCACGCGCCCAAGGGCGCCGACTGGGACCGCGCCGTGGAGTACTGGCGGTCCCTGCGCACCGACGAGGGCGCCCGGTTCGACACCGAGGTGACGCTCGACGCGAGCACGCTGACCCCGTTCGTGACGTGGGGTACCAACCCGGGTCAGGGCGTGCCGCTGGACGGGGTCGTGCCCGACCCGTCGAGCTTCGACAGCGAGGTCGAGCGCACCGCGGCCGAGAAGGCGCTCCAGTACATGGACCTGCGGCCCGGAACCGCGCTGCGGGACGTCGGCGTGGACGTGGTGTTCCTCGGATCCTGCACCAACGGCCGGATCGAGGACCTGCGGGCCGCCGCGGAGGTGCTGCGCGGCCACAAGGTCGCCGACGGGGTGCGGATGCTCGTCGTCCCCGGTTCGGCGGCGGTGCGCGAGGCGGCCGAGGCCGAGGGCCTGCACGAGATCTTCACGGCGGCCGGCGCCGAGTGGCGCTTTGCTGGATGCTCGATGTGCCTGGGCATGAACCCGGACACCCTCAAGCCCGGTCAGCGCTCGGCCTCGACCTCGAACCGCAATTTCGAGGGCCGGCAGGGCCGCGGCGGCCGTACCCACCTGGTCTCCCCGCCCGTCGCGGCGGCGACCGCGGTAACGGGACGCCTGACCGCGCCCGCCGATCTGAACTGAGGTAAGGGAAATGGACAAGTTCACCGTTCACACCGGCACCGCCGTGCCGCTGCGTCGTTCCAATGTGGACACCGACCAGATCATCCCCGCGGTGTACCTGAAGCGGGTCACCAAGACCGGATTCGCCGACGGCCTGTTCAACGCCTGGCGGGCCGACCCGGACTTCGTGCTCAACAATCCGGCGTACGCCGGCGCCTCGGTCCTGGTCGCCGGCCCGGAGTTCGGCACCGGATCATCCCGCGAGCACGCGGTGTGGGCCTTGCGTGACTGGGGATTCCGGACGGTTATCGCCCCCCGATTCGGGGATATCTTCCGGGGCAACGCTCTCAAGGACGGCCTGCTGCCGGTCGAGCTCGAACTGGAGGCGGTGGAAGCGCTCTGGGACGCCGTGGAGGCGGACCCAGCGCTTGCGGTCACGGTCGACCTCGAGAAGCGCGAAGTTCGCGCCGGCGCCAACGTATGGGCGTTCCCGCTGGACGATTTCAGCCGTTGGCGGCTGCTGGAAGGGCTCGACGACATTGCGCTGACGCTTCGCCACGAGGCCGACGTGACGGCCTATGAGGCGCGGCGTCCGGAGTGGATGCCGGCTGTAATCTAGATCTGACAGGCAGTTTGGCCGGTGGTCCATTTGGGCCGCCGGCCAAACCTGTTGTAGGGCAATGATTTCTTTTTCGGAAAGTATTTGTATCCTGACAGTTGAGACCGATGTTGCGCGTAGATGGAGTCGCGCAGTCTCCACGTACAGGAGGAAATCGTGAACAAGGCGGAGCTCATCGATGCGCTCTCGGCCCGTCTGGGTGACAAGAAGGCCGCGACGCAGGCGCTGGACGCCGTGTTGTCGGAAATCCAGAACGCCGTGACCAAGGGCGACAAGGTCGCCATCACCGGCTTCGGCGTCTTCGAAAAGAAGGCGCGGGCCGCCAGAACCGCTCGCAACCCGCGTACGGGTGAGCCGGTAAAGGTCAAGAAGACCTCGGTTCCGGCGTTCCGCCCGGGCGCCGGTTTCAAGGAACTGGTTGCCAGCGGCAAGCTGCCGAAGGCGGCCAAGGTCACCAAGGCTGCTCCGGCCAAGCCGGCCGCCAAGGCCACCAAGACCGCTGCTGCCACCAAGGCGGCTCCGGCGACCAAGACGGCTGCCAAGGCCGCTCCGGCCAAGACGGCCGCCAAGGCGACCAAGACGGCTGCTGCCACCAAGGCGGCTCCGGCCAAGAAGGCCGCCACCAAGACCGCCGCCAAGGCCGCTCCGGCCAAGACGGCCGCCAAGGCGACCAAGACGGCTGCTGCCACCAAGGCGGCTCCGGCCAAGAAGACCGCCACCAAGACCGCCGCCAAGGCCGCTCCGGCCAAGACGGCGACCAAGGCGACCAAGGTCACCAAGGCCACCAAGGCCACCAAGGCGGCTGCGGCGACGTCGCCGCGTAAGTCGACGACCGCTCGTGCCACCGTCGCCAAGGCGGCGCCGGCCACGAAAAGGGCTGCGGCGAAGAAGCGCTAACCGATACCGCGAGAAGAAGGCCGGGCAGAGTTGCCCGGCCTTCTTTGTTCGTTGATTCAAGCCACTTTTCCTACATTGACGGACGTTCCACGTCCAGCCGGTCGGCCGCGACAAAGTCCGCGCCCGCGAAGCCGAGGGCCCAGGCCGAACCCTTCGGCGTGCGGTAACGGTCGGGATCCCGTCGGGACAGCGTGGCCACCACGTCGGGAATCAACCCGCCCTGGCTGCAGATCACGGTTACGCCGTCGTCGGAGGCCAGCCGCTGAATGGCGGCCGCGGCCGCTGCGGCGTCGGCGGACTCGTCGAAATGGTCGTCCACCTCGATCGGCAACCCCGTCACGGCCGCCACCGGCTCGACCGTCTGCGTGCACCGGTCCCGCCCGGCGCTGATGATCCGCGTCGGGCCGTACACGGCCAGCACCGGCGCCAGATTCCGGGCGACCGTGCGGCCCCGTTCGTCGAGCGGGCGGTCGTCGTCGTCGCCCTCCCAGTCGTCACGGTCACCGGCGGAGGCGTGCCGCAGCAGTATCACGAGCCCGTCGACCCGACACAGCGGTTGGTACGCCGCGAGGACGCCCCGGTCGTGCGCGTACGTCAGCAGCCTGGCCGCCTCCGCCAGAGGTAGCCACCGCACCTCGTCGACCTCGTCGTTGGAGACGAACGAGTCGCTGTGGCGGCAGACCATCGACCAGTAGTCCACGCACTTCTCCACGTCCGGATCACCGGTGAGGTACCGCGTCGTGTGCACGCGCAGCCGCGGCGCCGCGCGTACGCCGGTCTCCTCGTGCACCTCCCGTACGGCGCCGAGCAGGGGATGTTCGCCGGGATCGAGCTTGCCCTTCGGCAGCGACCAGTCGTCGTAGCGGGGCCGGTGTACCAGCAGCACCTCGTGGTCGTCATCGCCGCGGGAGCCGTCTGGGGAGCCGCCTGGGGAGACGCCGCCCCGGGAGACGACACCGCCGGCGGCCCGGACCACCCGGGTCATGACGGCAACCGCCCGGTCGGGCCGGGTTCGCGGAGCAGCACGTGCTGCCCGTACCCGAAAATCGGGTCGCTATCACGATCGGCGTGTCGCACGCACCCGCTCACTCCACCTTGCCGACGATGCGCCGCAGCAGGGCTTCCTGCGGATCGACCAGCGGTTCGCCCTCGCTTGCCGAGCGGCGGTGCCAGGTGCCGTCGGCGGTCAGTTCGAACGCCGCGGTGCGCTCGTCCATGGCGATCCGCATCACCCGGTCGAGCTCCGCGCGCGCCGCCGGGTCGACGACCCGTACGAGCGCCTCGACCCGCCGATCGAGGTTGCGGTGCATCAGGTCGGCCGACCCGATCCAGAACTCGCCGCCGGGCACGGCTGCCGCTCCGTCGGCGGGCTCCGCCTCGCTCCCGCGGGCCGGGACCGCGCCGTCACCGAAGCGGAAGACGCGCGAGTGCTCCAGGAAGCGGCCCACGATCGAACGCACCCGGATCCGCTCGGACAGCCCCGGTACGCCCGGCTTGAGCGTGCAGATGCCGCGGATGACGAGGTCCACGTCCACCCCCGCCCGGCTGGCCCGGTAGAGCGCGTCGATGAGCTCCTCGTCGACCAGTGCGTTCACCTTGATCTGGACCAGGCCCGGCCGGCCGGCGCGGACGTGCTCGATCTCCCGCTCGATGCGCTCGATGATGCCGCTGCGCACCCCGTGCGGCGCGATGAGCAGCCGCCGGTAGGCGGTCTGCCGGCTGTAGCCGGTGAGCACGTTGAACAGATCGGTGAGGTCGGCGCCCACCTCCGGGTCGGCGGTGAGCAGACCGAAGTCCTCGTACAGCCGCGCCGTCTTCGGGTGGTAGTTGCCGGTGCCGATGTGGCAGTACCGCCGGATCTGGTTGCCCTCCTGGCGCACCACGAGCGCGGTCTTGCAGTGGGTCTTCAAGCCCACCAGGCCGTACACGACGTGGCAGCCGGCGCGCTCGAGCATCCGCGCCCAGCCGATGTTGGCCTGCTCGTCGAAGCGCGCCTTCACCTCCACCAGGACGACCACCTGCTTGCCGGCCTCCGCGGCGGAGATGAGCGCGTCGACGATGGGGGAGTCGCCGCTGGTGCGGTAGAGCGTCTGCTTGATCGCCAGTACGTTCGGGTCGGCCGCCGCCTGCTCGATGAAGCGCTGCACGCTCGTGGAGAACGAGTGGTACGGGTGGTGCACGAGGATGTCGCCCTCACGCAGGCGGTTGAACACGCTGCGGGGAATCTCGCCCTCGGCGAACTTGGGGTGGGTGGCCGGCACGAAAGGCGGGTCCTTGAGGTCCGGCCGGTCGGTGTCGTTGTAGACCTGCCACAGCGACGACAGGTCGAGCAGGCCCGGCACCCGGATCACGTCGTGCGCGTCCATGTCCAGCTCGCGCACCAGCAGATCGAGGACGTGGTCGGAGATCGAGGCGGCGACCTCCAGGCGTACGGCGGGTCCGAACCGCCGGCGCGCCAGCTCGCGTTCGAGGGCCTGCAGCAGGTCTTCGTCGCGGTCCTCGTCGAGTTCGAAGTCGGCGTTGCGGGTCACCCGGAACAGGTGGTGCTCGACCACCTGCATGCCGGAGAACAGCTGACCGAGGTGCGCGGCGATCAGGTCCTCCACCGGCAGGTACACGGTCGGTGCGCCGCCCTCGCGGGAGGAGATGCCCGGTTCCCGCTCGACCGCGACGAACCGTGGCACGTTGTTGGGCACCTTCACCCGCGCGAACAGCTCCGGGCCGCCGTCCGGATCACGCACGACCACCGCGAGGTTCAGCGACAGCCCGGAGATGTACGGGAACGGATGCGCCGGGTCGACCGCGAGGGGAGTGAGCACCGGGAAGACGTGCTCGCGGAAGTACGCCCGCATCCGCTCGCGCTCCGGCGGCTCCAGTTCGGCCCAGCGCACGATCCGGATGTTGGCGGCCGCGAGCGCCGGCTGGACCTCCCCGGCGAAGCAGCGGGCGTGCCGGGACACCAGCTCGGTGGCCCGCTCGGCGATGCGCTGCAGCTGCTCGCGGGGGAACAGCCCGTCGGTGCCGCGTACGGCGAGGCCGGTCTGCTGGCGGCGTTTCAGCCCGGCGACCCGGACCATGTAGAACTCGTCGAGGTTGCCGGCGAAGATCGCGAGGAATTTTGCGCGTTCGAGCAGCGGCGTCCGCGGGTCCTCGGCGAGGGCGAGCACCCGGGCGTTGAAGTCGAGCCAGGACAGCTCGCGGTTGAGGTAGCGGTCGTCGGGCAGCGCGTCGACGGCCGGCGCGGCGATGTCGGGTTCGGCGGTGGGCTCGGCCGGCGCCGCTGACCGGGGCGGTTGCGACGTGCGTGGCTCGGTGTGCCGGGCCAGGCGACCGCTCCGGGCGGCTCTCTTCGCGCCGTTGAGCTCGGCCGGGGAGACCTCGGCCGAACGCGCGGACGTGCCGGTACGCCGGGATGATCGCGGACTCGGGCTGGCGGTCACCAGATCATCATGACCCGAAAAACGGGGACGGCCAACGGGTCGGCGGCACCGTTACGGGAGTGTGGGCAGCGTTACCCTCGTCACCCGGCCGGCCTCGTCGCGATCGAGGCGTACCCGCTGGCCGATCCGCAGCAGCCGCAGGCCCGAGGCGGTGAACGCCTCCGCCGGGAACGCCACCTCCGTTCCGTCGTCGAGGAGGACGGTGCCGGCCTGGCTCTGCTCGTCGAACGTCGCCACGGTCCCCTGCATGTGCCGTCCCTTCACCTCGGTCGGCCGCCACCATACTGCGCGACGGCGACCAGTTCGGCGGTGTACCGCCCCAGGCCCAGCGCGGTGGCGGCGGCGAGGTCGGCCACGGTGTCGACGTCCTGACGAAGCGACGGCCAGTCCCCGTCGAGCCGTACCGCGCCCGACGCCTCGTGCGCGGCCGCCGAGCCCGGCCCGAATCGCGGGTCCAGGTCGACCCCGGCCGCTGCCGCGAGCATGGACGTACCGGTGCCCGTGGCGTCCGGAACGTACCCGCGCGGGTGGCGCCCGAGTGCGGTGAGTGCCGCGGCCAGCTCGTGCGGCCGCAGCGCCGGCAGGTCACCGGTGAGCGCGACCACCGGGGAGCCGGCGGCCGTCGCGGCGCCGCGCGCGAACGCGGCGTTGAGCCCGGCGTCGGGCTGGTCGGGTACGCGCTCGGCACCCAGGTCGGCGGCTGCCGCCACCATGGCCGGCTCGTCGGTGACGACCAGTGCGCGACGCACGACCGGGCAGGACCGCACGGCCGTGAGGGTGTCGCGGACCATCGCCAGCACGAGCCGGTCGTGCTCGATGCCGGGGATGGCGCCGCGCAGCCGCGTCTTGGCCAACTCCAGCCGTTTGATCGGCATCACCGCGATCCATCCCGTGCCCGCCACATCCGGCATCCTTGCGTACATGTGACGCCACGGGTGCGGCCGGGGCGACCCTGTCTGGCCTGATGACCGCCGGGCCAGGCATGATGCGGGAGCGGATGGCTACGGGCGGGGCAGCGAGGAGGGGCCGTGGCGCGACGAAGACTGGGTTTCTGGCGCCGGTTGGCGGTGAGCGTCGCGAAACCGCTGCTGACGTTGTTGACGCACCGGACGTGGACGGGCATGGAGCATGTGCCCACCAGCGGCGGTGTGATCTTCGCAGCCAACCACCTGTCACACGCCGACCCGCTGATCGTGGGGCACTACGTGTACGACGCCGGGCGCTGGCCGCAGTTCCTGGCCAAGTCGAGCCTGTTCCACATCCCGCTGCTCGGGCCGTTCCTGTACGCGGTGCGCCAGATCCCGGTGTACCGGGGCACCGCCGACGCGGTCAAGGCGCTCGATGCCGCGGTGGCCGCGGTCAAGGACGGCGAGACGGTCATCATCTACCCGGAGGGCACGACCACGCGGGAACCGGAGCTGTGGCCGATGCGGGGCAAGACCGGGGTGGCCCGGCTCTGGCTTTCGACGGGCGCCCCGGTCATCCCCGTCGTGATGGAGGGCCCGCAGCAGATCTTCGATCCGCGTACCGGGAAGCTGCGGCTGCGTCCGCGGACGCCGGTGACCGTGGTCGCCGGGCCGCCGCTCGACCTGTCAGAGTGGCAGGGGGCGGCACCCACCGCCACCGTCCTGAACGAGATCACTGAGGCGATCATGCTGCACCTGCGGGACATGCTGGCCGAGGTCCGGGGCGCGACCCCGCCCCCGCTCTACCCCAACACCCCGAAGCGTACGGAGACCGGAGGCGGCAGGTGAGCGAGCGGAGCGAGCGAACGGGGTGGCTCAGCGTCTTGGTGTCTCATCGGCCGGCGGAGCGAAGCGAGGGCGGACGATGAGCGAGCGGAGCGAGCGAACGGGGTGGCTCAGCGTCTTGGTGTCTCATCGGCCGGCGGAGCGAAGCGAGGGCGGACGATGAGCCGCGCGGCGGTGCTGGGCGCGGGCTCGTGGGGGACCGCGTTCGCGAAGGTCCTGGCCGACGCCGGCAACGACGTGACGCTGTGGGCGCGCCGGCCGGCGGTGGCGGCGGCGATCCGGGAACGGCACGGCAACCCCGACTATCTGCCCGCGCTCCGGTTGCCCACCGCCGTCACGGCCACGGTCGATCCGCGCGAGGCGCTCGACGAGGCGGAGCTGGTCGTCATCGCGATCCCGTCCCAGACGCTGCGGCTCAACCTCGGTGAGTGGGCCCGCTACCTCAAGCCCGATGCGACGCTGGTCAGCCTGATGAAGGGCGTCGAGCTCGGCACGCTCAAGCGGATGAGCGAGGTGATCGCCGAGGCGGCCGGCGTCGAGCCGGAGCGGGTCGCGGTGGTGACCGGGCCCAACCTCGCGCCCGAGATCGCCGCCGAGCAGCCGGCCGCCACGGTGGTCGCGTGCACCGACACCGACCGGGCGACGCGGGTGCAGAAGGCGATCGCGACGCGGTACCTGCGGCCGTACACCAACGACGACGTCATCGGCTGCGAGCTGGGTGGGGCGGTGAAGAACGCGATCGCGCTGGCCTGCGGGATGGCCGACGCCCTCGGCTTCGGCGACAACACCAAGGCCACGTTGATCACGCGCGGGCTCGCCGAGACGGCCCGGCTCGGGGTGGCTCTCGGCGCCGACCCGCTGACCTTCGCCGGCCTCGCGGGGCTCGGCGATCTCGTTGCCACCTGCTCGTCGCCGCTGTCGCGCAACCGTACGTTCGGCGAGCACCTCGGCCGCGGCGAGACGCTCGAACAGGCGCAGGCCGCCACCCGGTACACCGCCGAAGGCGTCAAGAGCTGCCTGGCGATCCGGGACCTGGCCAACAAGCACGGCGTGGAGATGCCGATCACCGAGCAGGTGGAGCGGGTCTGCCACGAAGGGCTCGACCCGCGCGTGGCGGTCGGCACGTTGATGAGCAGGGAACCGAAATCCGAGTGACATCTCAATTTGGGGACAGCACCAGGTGCGTGCGCGCCGGCCGGCCGGACGCAGCCCGTCCGGGCGAGCCGTTCCTGGCCGGCCCGGTGTTCGCCGCGCCCTACCACCTCGATCCGGTCGCCGGGCCGCAGCCCGGCGTCGACGGGTACGGGCGTACCGACAACGCGACGTGGCGGGGGCTCGAAGCCGCGATCGGCGAGCTGGAGGGCGGCGAGTGCGTCGCGTTCCCGTCGGGCATGGCCGCGGTGTCGGCGGCGCTGTTGACCCAACTGCGCCCCGGTGACACCCTCGTCCTGCCCTCCGACGGGTACTTCCTGGCCCGCGCGTTCGCGCAGGAGTCGCTGCCGGGGGTGAAGGTCGAGTTCGTGCCCACCGCCGGGCCGTACCCGTCGTTCGACGGGGTGCGGCTGGTGCTGCTGGAGACGCCCGCCAACCCCGGCCTCGACGTCTGTGACATCGCGGCGCTCGCCGACCGGGCGCGCCGGGCGGGCGCCCTGCTCGCCGTCGACAACACCACGGCCACCCCGCTCGGCCAGCGCCCGTTGGAGCTGGGCGCCGACCTCGTCGTCGCCTCCGCGAGCAAGGCGCTCACCGGCCACTCCGACCTGATCCTCGGGTACGCGTGCGCCACCTCGCCGGAGCTCGCGGCGGAACTACGTACGTGGCGGGCCCGTACGGGCGGCGTGCCGGGTCCGTTCGAGGCGTGGCTGGCGCACCGCTCGCTGGGCACCCTGGATCTGCGCCTGGCCCGGCAGTCGGAGAACGCGGCCGCGGTGGCCGAACTGCTGGCCGCCCGGCCCGAGGTCGGGTCGGTGCGCTGGCCGGGCCGTGAGTACGACCCGGCGTACGAGGTCGCCAGCCGCCAGATGCGACGCATCCCCGGCGTCGTCACGTTCACCCTGCCGTCCAAGGCGCACGTCGACGCGTTCCTGACGGCGTCCCGGCTGATCGCCGCCGCGACGTCGTTCGGCGGCCTGCACACGACGGCGGACCGGCGGGCGCAGTGGGGCGACGACGCGCCCGAGGGTCTGGTACGCCTGTCGTGCGGGGTGGAGGACACCGCGGATCTCCTCGCCGACGTGGCCGCGGCGCTCGACGCCACAGCCACCCAATAGGGGCGCCACGGCCACCCAATAGGGTCGTCGTATGGCCCTGGACCTGATGCGGCTGCTGCCGCCCGACTGGCGTGACGTGATGCGGCCGTACCTCGACCCCGGCACGGTGGCCGCGCTGAGCGAGTTCGTCGAGGGCGAGTACGCGTCGCACCCGGTCTACCCGCCCCTGCCCGACCTGTTCAGCGCGTTCCGGCTGTGCCCGTTCGCCGCCGCGCGCGTGCTGATCCTGGGCCAGGACCCGTACCACAAGGCCGGGCAGGCGCACGGCCTGAGCTTCAGCGTCCGGCAGGGCGTGGCGGTGCCACCCTCGCTGCGCAACGTCTTCAAGGAGCTGCGTGACGACCTCGGCGTGCAGCCACCCGCGCACGGTGACCTGACCGGCTGGGCGGAGCAGGGTGTGCTGCTGCTCAACGCGGTGCTGACCGTCCGCGGTGGAGCGCCGACCTCGCACGCCGGCCGCGGCTGGGAGCACTTCACCGACGCCGCGATCAAGGCGCTGGACGCCAAGGACAGCCGGGTCGTGTTCGTGCTGTGGGGCGGGTACGCGCGCAAGAAGGCGGCGCTGGTGACGCGGCCGCACCACGTCGTGCTGGAAGCGGGCCATCCGAGCCCGATGAACATGCGAGGTTTTCTCGGCAGCCGCCCGTTCTCCCAGATCGACAAGGCGCTCGCCGACGCCGGCGCGCCGCCGATCCGCTGGGTCTGACCGCCGCGCGGCCCGATCGGCACGGCCTGACCGTCGCGGTGCCCCGACGGCTGGGAGGCGAGGGTGGTGCACGCACGGTAAGGTCTGGCGCGTGACTACGCCTCGCAAGATCCGCGTTGCCGTTGTATTCGGCGGTCGCAGCACCGAGCACGGGATCTCGGCGGTCAGCGCCGGCAGCGTCCTCAGTGCACTCGACCCCGACGAGTTCGACGTCGTGCCGATCGGCATCACCCGCGAGGGGCGCTGGGTGCTCACGGGTGGTGACGGAAAGTCACTGGCGATCGAGGGACGCCGCCTGCCTGAGGTTACCGACGGCTCGGGTTCGGCCGTCGTGCTCGCGCCCGACCCGACCACGCGGGAGCTGGACGCCCGCGACGCGGTCAGCGGGCTGGGCGACATCGACGTCGTCTTCCCGGTGCTGCACGGCGCCTACGGCGAGGACGGCACCATCCAGGGCCTGTTCGAGATGGCGGGCCTGCCGTACGTCGGCGCGGGGGTGTTCGCCTCGGCCGCCGGCATGGACAAGGAGTTCACCAAGAAGCTCGCGGCTGCCGAGGGCATCCCGGTCGGGCCGTACGCGGTGCTGCGCGCCGGCCAGTCGCTGTCCGAGGCCGACAAGGAGCGGCTCGGCCTGCCGGTCTTCGTCAAGCCCAGCCGGGCCGGCTCGAGCATGGGCATCACGAAGGTCGACGACTGGAGCGAGCTGGACGCGGCCGTCGCGCTCGCCCGGGAGATCGACCCGAAGGTCCTCGTCGAGGCCGCGATCATCGGGCGTGAGGTCGAGTGCGGCGTCCTCGAAGGGGAGTACGGCGGCGCGCCCGAGGCGAGCCTTCCCGCCGAGATCCGGGTCGTGCGCGACCACGCCTTCTACGACTTCGAAGCGAAGTACCTCGACGACGCGTGCGAGTTCGACATCCCGCCGCAGCTGCCCGCCCACGTGATCGAGAAGGTCCGCGAGTACGCGTGCCGCACGTTCACGGCGCTCGACTGCGCGGGCCTGGCGCGGGTCGACTTCTTCGTCACCCCCGAGCTCGACGTGATCCTCAACGAGATCAACACGATGCCCGGCTTCACGCCGATCTCGATGTTCCCGCGGATGTGGGCGGCGTCGGGCCTGGAGTACCCGAAGCTGGTCTCCCGGCTGGTGCGCACGGCCCTGCGCCGCGGCACCGGTCTGCGCTGACCCGGCTAGGAGCTGCTGGGCGTCGGCGGCTGGCAGCCTGCGGGTGCGGTCGCGGTGCGGCTGAGCGTCGCCGCGACCGGCCCGGAGAACTCGATCACCCACTGCCCCGGTGCGGAGTAGGAGGCGGGGACCGTCACCCGTACCGCCGGTTCCCGGTCGGCGGTGGTCCAGACGGTGCCGCCGTTGCCGGGCTGCGGGTACCAGCACACTCCGGACAGTACGTACACGTCGGCGGTCTGCGGCACGGAGGCCGGCGGGACGCCGCATGCGAGGGTGATCGGCGGGTCCCCGTACGCCGCGTTCTGATCCGTTCCGGCGGTGACCGGCCGTCGGGGCCGGTCCCGCAGCGCGCCGGGCAGGCGGGTGACCAGGCCCCGGCACGCGGTGGCCTGGGCCGGCGCCAGGGACGGCGCGGACATCGCGACGGGCGCTGTCGACTGTGGACGTGGCCGGGTGGAGCCGGTGCCGCGGAACCCGCCGAGCAGCCAGAACGACGCGATCCCGACGATCACGGCGATCGGCAGGGCGATCAGCGTCGCCAGCCGTGCCGGGCTGGTGGTGCCTGCTGCCATGGTCTAAAGGTGAACCACCGAGCAGGTCAGGGTGCGGGTGATCCCCGGCACCAACTGGACCTTGCTGACGATCATCTTGCCCAGCTCGTCGACGTTGTGCGCCTCGGTCAGCACCACGACGTCGTAGGGTCCGGTCACCGCGTCGACGCGCACCACGCCGGCGATACCACCGATCGTCGTGGCCACCTCGCGGGCTTTGCCGACCTCGGTCTGGATGAGGATGTACGCCTGGACCACGACATGACTCCTTCCATGCCGCCCCGCGCGCGGCTTGCAGGTGAAACTACCGCAAGCGGCGCGGGGTCCGTGAGGCGCGCTTTGATCCGCTGCCGGATCGGCAACCGTGTTGGTACTGGCGGCGCGACGGTGCGGCGGTGCAAGGTACGTCAGGAAGCGGGGAGGAACGCGACATGAGGGTGGCGGACACCGGCGAGTTCGGCCTGATCGCCCGGGTGACCGCGCGGCTGCGCCACGGCCAGGCGTGCCTGCTGGGCCCGGGTGACGACGCGGCGGTGGTGGCCGCGCCCGACGCCCGGGTCGCCGCCTCCACCGACGTGCTCGTCGAGGGTCGCCACTTCCGCCGCGACTGGTCGAGCGCCCGTGATGTCGGTCACCGGGCGGCGGCGGCAAACCTCGCCGACATCGCCGCGATGGGCGGCGTCCCGACGGCGCTGCTGGTCGCGTTGTGCGCCCCGCCCAACCTCGACGTGCGCTGGGCGGAGGAGCTGTCCGAGGGGCTGGCCGCGGAGGCGGCCCGGGTCGGCGCGAGCATCGTGGGCGGCGACATGTCGGCGAGCCCGACGCTGACCATCGCCGTGACCGCGCTCGGCGATCTGGGCGGCCGGCCGCCCGTCGTCCGGTCCGGCGCCCGCCCCGGCGATGTCGTGGCGGTCAACGGCCGGCTCGGGTACGCCGCCGCCGGCTACACCGTCCTCAGTCGCGGGTTCCGCACGCCGAAACTGCTCGTGGAGGCGTTCCGGCGGCCCGAGGTGCCGTATGCGGCCGGTCCGGAAGCGGCCCGGCTCGGGGCCACCGCCATGATCGACGTGTCGGACGGCCTGCTCGCCGACCTCGGTCACATCGCGACCGCGAGCGGGGTCGCCATCGACCTGAAGCGGGAGGCGTTCGCCGTGCCGGGCCAGATCCGCGACGCGGCGCTGGCGCTCAGCGTCGACCCGTACGACTGGATTCTCGGCGGTGGAGACGACCACGCGCTCGCCGCGACGTTCCCGGCCGACGTCGCGCTGCCGGCCGGCTGGGCCGTGATCGGAGCGGTCGGCGACGGTGCGGGCGTGACCGTGGACGGCGCGCCGTACCGGGGCGCGGCCGGGTGGGACCATTTCCGGTAAGGGCCGAGACACCCCGTACCCTTTACGCGTGATAGCGATCGACCTGCGCACGACCCGATTCGACGACCCGGTGGCCCGCACGATGGTCAACGCCGCGCTGGCCGACCTCGGCGCGCGTTACGGCGGAAATGGTGACGACACCCCCGTCGACGCGAGTGAGTTCGAGCCGCCGGTGGGCCGTTTCCTGGTGGCGTGGGTGGGCGGGGTGCCCGCGGGCTGCGGTGGCTGGCGAACCTTCGCCGAGGACGACGAGGTCGCCGAGATCAAGCGGATGTACACCGACCCGGTCTGGCGGGGGCGGGGCGTGGCGTCGGCCGTGCTGCGGGCGATCGAGGAGAGCGCCCGCGACGCGGGCAAGAAGCGGACGGTGCTGGAGACCGGTGCGCGCCAGCCGGAGGCGATCGCGCTGTACCGCAAGCTCGGGTACGAGCGGGTGCCCAACTTCGGCTACTACAAGGACTACCCGGGCAGCCTGTGCTTCGGGCGGGTGCTCTGAGGGCCGGCTGCTCTGAGGCCGGCTGCTCTGAGGGGCCCCGGCGGTCCGCGTCGACCGGGGTAGCGCGAGCTTGCGGGTACGCGCAACCGCCGGGTCGCCTCACGGCGGCCCGGCGGTCAGCGAGCAGAGCGGGCGATTAGGCCCGGACGACCTTGCCGGCCTTCAGGCAGGACGTGCACACCTGCATACGACGGGTCGTGCCGCCACCGGCTGGGGTGCGCACCGTCTGGATGTTGGGGTTCCAGCGGCGGTTGGTCCGCCGGTGCGAGTGGGATACGTTGTGGCCGAAGCCCGGCCCCTTGCCACAGACGTCGCACACGCTAGCCACTGCAGTCTCCTGGGTTGATCGCGATAGGTCGCCCACTGGACGCCGCGGGCAACCTGACGAGAGTACCTGACGCCGATCGAGCCGACCAAACGGGCACGGGACCGGCCCGGCGTCGCCACACGGTGGGGCGGATGTCGCACGGCGGCACTAGGCTTTCCGGACGTGCCGGAGACCCTCGATGCCGCGGTCGTACGAGACTGGTGCGCCGCCGGTCTGGAGCGGCTGCGCCAGCACCAGCACGAGATCGACGCGCTCAACGTCTACCCCGTCCCCGACGGGGACACGGGCACCAACCTGGTGCTCACCGTAGCGGCTGGATACACCGCGCTCGCCGACGCCGACGGGGCCGCGGCGCTCTCCGGCGCGCTGGACGGGGCCACCGCGTCGGCGGCGCCGCTCGGCCGGATCCTGCGGTCGCTGGCCCGCGGTGCGCTGCTCGGCGCCCGGGGCAACTCGGGGGTCATCCTGTCCCAGATGTTCGGCGGCATGGCCGAGTCCCTCGCGCAGGCGTCCGACGCGGGGGGCCGCGCCCTGGCGGCCGCGCTGGACCGGGCGGCGGTCTCCGCGCGGGCGGCGGTGTCCGAGCCGGTGGAGGGGACGATCCTCACCGTCGCGCGGGCCGCGGCCGACGCGGCGCTGGCCGTCGACGGTGACGACGTCGTGGCCGTCGCGCGTGCCGCGCGGGAGTCGGCCCGGGAGGCGCTGGCCCGGACCCCGCAGCAGTTGCCCGCGCTGGCCCGCGCCGGCGTCGTGGACGCCGGTGGGCGGGGGCTCGTGGTCCTGCTCGACGCGCTCGTCGAGGTGGTGACCGGTGGCGCGCGGCCCGATCCCGGTGCGGCCGACACCGTGCCCGCGCCGCCGATGGCTCCGGCACGGACGGCGGCGCAGCGGGAGACCGGCTCCGGCGAGTACGACTACGAGGTGCAGTAC
Source organism: Planosporangium thailandense (assembly GCF_011947195.1). Lineage (GTDB taxonomy): Bacteria > Actinomycetota > Actinomycetes > Mycobacteriales > Micromonosporaceae > Planosporangium > Planosporangium thailandense. The sequence continues at coordinate 61,330 of NZ_JAATVY010000001.1, forward strand.
CTGCTCGACGCGCCGGCCGAAGCGGTCGACCGGCTGCGCCATGTCCTCGGCCGGCTCGGCGACTCGGTGGTCGTGGTCGGCGCACCGGCCGGGGAGACCACCGATCGGACCTGGAACGTGCACGTGCACGTCAACGACGTCGGCGCCGCCATCGAGGCCGGCATCGAGGCCGGTCGGCCATACCGCATCTCGGTGCTCCGCTTCGACGACCAGATGCGGCCCGACGGAATGCGGCACGACGGAATGCGGCACGACGGAATGCGGCACGACGAGATGCGGCCCGACGGAATGCGGCACGACGAGATGCGGAAGGCACCCGCGCCGGCTCCGACGCCCGTGGCGGCGGTCGACATGGCCGCGGAGGTGGACGCGGTCCTGCCGGTTCCCCTGATCGACCCGGTCGGTCCGGCCGACGAGCGCCCGCCGCAGTCGGGCCGGGCGGTGGTCGTGGTCTGCGACGGCGACGGCAGCGCGGAACTGTTCGCCGCCGAGGGCGCCACCGTCGTACGCCGGCATCCCGACGGCGCCGCCCCGTCGACCGGCGAGATCCTCGACACGATCCGTGCCACCGGGGCGGGCAGCGTCGTCGTCATGCCCAACGACCCCAATGTGATCGCCGCCGCCACGGCCGCCGCCGAGGAGGCGCGCGCCGAAGGGATCCGCGCGGGCGTCGTGCCCACCCGGTCCCCGGTGCAGGCGCTCGCGGCGCTCGCCGTGCGCGATCCCGATCGCCGGTTCGAAGACGACATCATCGCGATGGCCGAGTCGGCCGGCGCCTGCCGGTACGCGGAGGTCACGACCGCGAGCCGGGACGCCCTGACGGTCGCCGGCCTCTGCCGGCGCGGCGACGTGCTCGCGCTCGTCCAGGGCGAGGTGACCCTGATCGGGCAGGATCTCGTCGACACCTGCCGGCGGCTGCTCGACCGGCTGCTGGCCGCCGGCGGTGAGATGGTCACCCTGCTGACCGGCGACCGGGTGCCCGAGGACCTGGTGGGCATCCTCACCGAACATGTCGGCCGGGAGTGGCCGTTCGTGGAGGTGCACTGCTACCGCGGCGGCCAGCCGCACTATCCGCTGTTGGTGGGGGTGGAGTGACGACGACCTTCGAGACGCCGCTCAAGGGGCTGGTGGGGGACAAGACGGCCAAGGCGCTGGCGTCACATCTCGACCTGCACACCGCCGGCGACCTCATCTACCACTTCCCCCGCCGCTACGACGAGCGCGGCGAGCACACCGACATCCGGGCGCTGGAGGTCGGTGAGCAGGTCACCGTCATGGCCCAGGTGCAGCGGACGACGGTGCGGCCGATGCGCCAGCGACGCGGCCAACTGCTGGAGGTGACCGTCGGCGACGGCACCGGCGGCACCTTGACGCTCACGTTCTTCAGCCAGCCCTGGCGGGAGCGGGATCTCAAGCCGGGCCGGTGGGGCCTGTTCGCGGGAAAGGTCACCGAGTTCCGGGGCAAGCGCCAGCTCAACAGCCCCGACTACGTGCTGCTCGACGACGAGACGGCCACCAGTGAGGTCGAGGAGTTCGCGGGTGCCCTGATCCCGGTGTACCCGGCCGCCGCGGCCGTGCCGACCTGGGTGATCGCCCGGTGCGTCCGGGTCGTTCTCGACACGCTCGCCCCTCCGGACGACCCACTGCCCGCGTCGGTACGCGCCGAGCGGGGCCTGATGGGGCTCGACAGCGCCCTTCGTGAGATCCACCGGCCGGGATCGCGGGAGTCCCTCGCGCGTGCCCGCCGACGGCTGAAATGGGACGAGGCCTTCGCCGTCCAGCTCACCCTCGCCCAGCGCAAGCACCGGGCGGCCGACTGGCCGGCCAGGCCCCGGCCGTGCCGCGACGACGGCCTGCTGGCCGCGTTCGACGTGTCCCTGCCGTACGAGCTGACCGACGGCCAACGGCGGGTGGGCGAAGAGGTCGCAGCTGACCTGGCCGCGCCGCATCCGATGCACCGGCTGCTGCAGGGCGAGGTCGGCTCGGGCAAGACGCTGTGCGCGCTGCGGGCCATGCTGCAGGTGGTCGACGCGGGCGGGCAGGCGGCCATGCTCGCGCCCACCGAGGTGCTCGCCGCCCAGCATTACCGAAGCATTCTCGAGCTGCTCGGTCCGATGGCGCGCGCCGGTGAGCTCGGCTCGGCGGCGGAGGCGACGCGGGTGGCGTTGGTGACCGGTTCGATGGGGGCGGCCGCCAGGCGGGCCGCCCTCGCCGAGGTCGCGTCGGGCGCCGCCGGCATCGTCGTCGGCACGCACGCGCTGCTCTACGAAGGCGTGGACTTCGCCGACCTGGGCCTGATCGTCGTCGACGAACAGCACCGGTTCGGGGTCGAGCAGCGCGACGCGCTGCGCGCCAAGGCGGATCAGCCACCGCACGTCCTCGTGATGACGGCGACCCCGATCCCGCGGACCGTCGCCATGACCGTGTACGGGGACCTCGAGACCTCGGTGCTGTCGCAGTTGCCGCGTGGCCGGTCGCCGATCGCGTCCCACGTCGTACCGGCGGCCGAGAAGCCGGCGTTCCTCGACCGGGCGTGGAGGCGGCTGCGCGAGGAGGTGGCGGCGGGGCACCAGGCGTACATCGTCTGTCCCCGCATCGGTGAGGCCGTGACCGGCGACGAGGACGAGGAGGCGCCGCCGCCCGAGGACGCGAGCGAGCGCCGGCCACCGCTGGCGGTCCTGGAGGTGGCGCCGCTGCTCGCCGACGGTCCGCTGCACGGCCTGCGGATCGGCGTGCTGCACGGCAAGCTGCCCGCCGACGAGAAGGACGCGGTGATGCGCGACTTCGCGGCGGGCAAGCTGGACGTCCTGGTGGCGACCACCGTCATCGAGGTCGGTGTGAACGTCCCGAACGCCACCATGATGATGGTGCTCGACGCCGACCGGTTCGGTGTCTCGCAGCTGCACCAGTTGCGCGGCCGGGTCGGCCGCGGCAGCGCGCCCGGCCTGTGTCTGCTCGTCACCGAGGCCGCCGAGGGCACCCCGGCACGGGAGCGGCTCGACGCGGTGGCCTCCACGGTAGACGGATTCAAGCTGGCCGAGCTGGATCTGGAGCAGCGGCGCGAGGGGGACGTGCTCGGCGCGGCGCAGTCGGGCCGGCGTTCGCACCTGCGGCTGTTGTCGCTGCTGCGGGACGCGGATCTGATCCGCGACGCCCGTACCGACGCGATGGCGCTGATCGCCGCCGATCCCGAGCTGGCGAAGCATCCCGCGCTCGCGGCGACGGTCCACCAGCTCGTGGACGCCGACCGGGCGGAGTACCTCGAAAAGGGCTGACGGTGCGGGTCGACCACCGGGGTCGGCCCGCACCGTCAGCTTCCGGCAGTCTGACCGGGGGGGATCGGTCGTTCTGCTCAGCCTGACCGGGGGGTCAGTTTCTTACGTCGGCCTGAGGGGGGTTCAGACCTCGAACTTGAGGCGACGGCGGCGGGCCAGGAAGAACAGGCCGGCGCCGGCGCCGAGGAGGGTGGCCGCGCCACCCGCGTACAGGCCGGTCTGCGAACCGGTCACCGGCAGCGCCGGCGAGGTCGCGGACTTCGAGGGCGAGGGGCTGACCGGGCCACCGCCGGCGCCACCACTGGCTGAGGGGGTGGCCGACGGGCTAGCCGAGGGGCTGGTCGAGGGGCTCTGCGACTGGGTCTCCGTCGGCGTCGGCGTCGGGCTCTGCGACTGGGTCTCCGTCGGCGTCGGCGTCGGGCTCTGCGACTCGGTCTCCGTCGGCGTCGGCGTCACCTTGTCGCACTTACCGCAGAGGGTCTCGGAGCTCCTGACCGTCTGCTCGCCCGCCTTGTCGCCGGCCTTGTGGCCCCGACCGTCGCTGTCCCAGCGCCAGACGACGTGGACCGTGAACTTGGCCTTGGCGCCGGAGGGAATGCCGGTCTGGGTGGCGATGTCGACGTACTGGCCCTGCTTGCTGGCGGGCACGGTGGTCGTGACGAGGGAGCCGGTTCCCGGGCCCCAGGTGCCGTTCTGCTTGACCTCGAACGTGGCGTTGTCCAGCGTCGCGGTGATGCCGTCGTGGTTGCGCAGCTGCCAGGTCACGCTGAACGTGCCGGTCGTGGTGTCGCAGTCGGGGTTGCCGTGGACCTTGATGTCGGCGGAGCAGGCCATGGCGGGCGCGGCGAACAGGGCGGTGGCGACGACGCCGGCGAATGTGGCGCCGGTGAGAGTGGTGAGCCTTTGGGTGGACGGCATGAAGCGTCGCAAGTGGTACCCCCAAAAATCGGGTCCGGGAAGGGTGGTGGTGGTGCAAAGCGTGGGTGCTACGTCACCGACAGTGCAATGACGTAGCTCGATGCGCTCCCCAAGCGCGTCGCATCACGGGCAGGGCCTCGTTGATGACGGAGCGAAGCATAAGACGCTCTTCGTGACCATGAGAAGTCCAGTAGCCACAACAATTTTGGGTGATCGGTCAGTCACGCATTGAAATTAATGGTGATGAGGCGGAGTGGCTTCAATCGATGAGTAAGGGCCGGCGTCGCGATCACTCCTGATCCGATCGCGGTTGGCCGGGCGAGATGTCAGCTCTGTACCTATTCATCGAACGTCTTTTATCTGATGAGTGACCTTGGTCGGATTTGCCCGACCGTCAATCTATTGTGGACAAACTGCGGTGGAGGGGCGTCGGCGGAGTGCTCTCCCGCCCCTCGGGGACGTCGTTCGTTCACGCGGCCGAGACCAAATCGAGTCCGAAGCGGGATGGTGCCGAGTGATGAAGTGACCTACTTCACGCATTGGAATGTGGCGATGCGATATCGGTGAGTAATCGCCTGGGCGGCCCGCTTCTGCCGTCGGCCTTTGTGGCGCGGCCCTGTGTGCCAGCGGACCCGCTTGCATGGCTGCCGACACCAGCGGGTTCGCGGGGAGCGGCCCGGAGTACCGTCACCGGCATGCGCATCCCGCACCTCCGCGTTGCGTCCGGCCCCGTGGGTGGGTGTCGGACCGGGCAGGGCGCACCCCCGACGATGTGGGGCCGGCGCCGGATCGGGCCGGCCCGGTGAGCCGAATCGTCGCCGGCGTTCTCGGCGGTCGGCGGCTGAACGCGCCGCCCGGGCGCGGCACCCGGCCCACCTCCGACCGGGTACGGGAGGCGCTGTTCAGCGCCCTCGACACCCTGGTGGAGCTGTCCGGGGCCCGGGTGGCCGACCTGTATGCGGGCTCCGGCGCCGTCGGCCTGGAGGCGGCCTCCCGCGGCGCTGCGCACGTCCTGCTGGTCGAGGCCGATGCGCGCGCCGCCCGGGTGGCCCGGGACAACGTCGCGGCGCTGGGGATGCGCGAGGTCGTTCGGGTGGCCGCGGCGAAGGTCGAACAGATCCTGGCCGAGCCGCCCGACGAGCCCTTCGACGTGATCTTCGCTGATCCGCCGTACGCCGTGCCGGGCGAGGCGATCGATGCGATGCTGACCGCGCTCGTGGAGCGGGGCTGGCTGGCGGAGGACGCGGTGGTCGTGGTGGAGCGGTCGAGCAGGGATGCGCCCGTGCGATGGGTGGAGGGCATCACTGGTCTGCGCAGTCGCCGTTACGGCGAAACCATGCTTTGGTACGGTCGTCGATCATGAGACGTGTGGTCTGCCCGGGATCCTTCGATCCGGCCACCAACGGTCACCTCGACATCATCGGCCGCGCGGCGCGAATCTACGACGAGGTTGTCGTCGCCGTGCTCGTCAACCCGTCGAAGGCGGGCCTTTTCACGATCGATGAGCGGCTGGAGATGCTGCGCGCGGTCACCGCAGGATACCCGAATGTCCGGATCGAAGCATTTCAGGGCCTTCTGGTAGATTTCTGCAAGGCGAACGACATCCCCATCGTGCTCAAGGGCCTGCGCGCGGTCAGCGACTTCGACTACGAACTGCAGATGGCCCAGATGAACCTCGGCCTCGCGGGTGTCGAAACCCTGTTCATGGCGACCAACCCGCAGTACTCGTTCCTGTCGTCGAGTCTCATCAAGGACGTGGCGAAGTGGGGCGGAGACGTGCGGCAGCACGTGCCCGAACTGATCGCCGACCGGCTGTACGAGCGCCTGGGCAAGAAGTCCGACTAGGGCGGGCCGGGCCCCCGAAACGGGGGTATTTTGCCGGAATTGGGGGCTTATACGAGGACCGACCCGGCACACTGTTGCGGCGTGGCCGACCGACCTTGGTAACGCGGTGCATGAAACCGGGCGTATCGGGTGACCGTCGACCAGCCGGTCGGTCAGCCGGGCCGATCCGGACGGCGGCATGCCTGACGCGCGCGGTGGGCGTGCGGACGGCATTATGGTGTGCGACCGCATCGATCCTGGTGGTCGATCGCTGACAGGAGTGACCTAGGTGGATCCGCTCGACCGCATCGACGAGATCATCGCGCTGCTCGAGGCCGCGCGGTCGGTACCCATGTCGCGCAACTGCATCGTCGACCGGGGCGAGGTGATCGGCCTGCTCGAGCAGCTACGCGTCGAGTTGCCGGCGGAGCTGCGCCGGGCCGGCGCCCTGCTGGAGGAGCGGGACAAGATCATAGAGGCGGGCCAGCGCGAGGCGGAACGGATCATCGCCGAAGGGGAGGCCGAGCACGCCCGGTTGGTCTCCATCAACGAGATCGTGGTCTCGGCCGAGCATGAGGCGGGCCGAATCGTCGGCGAGGCGCGGGCCGAAGGGCAGCGGCTGCGCGAGGAGGTGGACGACTATGTCGACACCGCGTTGGCCAACTTCGAACAACTGCTCACCCGCTCGCTGGCTGCCATCGAGCGCGGGCGCGACAAGATGCACGCACTGCGCGAAATCGGCTCTTTCCAGGTCGAGGAGGACGAACGTCCGCTGCCGTTCTAGAGTCGCAGCGTGCGTACCCGATTCGACGCCCGCCCGGCCGTTCGGGTAACCTTGCCCGACGGCCTCTCCTTGGCCGGAGCCTACGATGCAGCATCAGACAGCGAACCAACTCAACCCTCGGTCGCCGCTAGTCCTTGACACCAAGGACCTGCCGCGCCGTCCGGGGGCTATGCGTATGGTCGAGCGGACGGTGCCCGCGCCCGACGGCCTCGGTCTGGAGTTGATCGGGATAACAGCCCGATCCGACCTCACTCTCAGCCTGCGGCTGGAGTCCGTTTCCGAAGGCGTCCTCGTCTCCGGCACGGTCACCGGCCGGGTGGAGGGGGAGTGCGGACGGTGCCTGGGCCCGATCAGCGACACGCTGACCGTCGACATCCAGGAGCTGTTCGCCTATGAGAACAGCACCACGGACGAGACGACAGACGAAGACGAGGTGGGTCGGCTGCAGGGCGACCTGATCGACCTGGAGCCGGCGCTGCGGGACGCGGTGGTGCTCGCACTGCCGACCAATCCGCTGTGCCGCGAGGACTGCCCAGGGCTGTGCCCCGAATGCGGGGTGCGGTGGGACGAGCTGCCGGACGATCACCGTCACGAGCAGATCGACGCCCGCTGGGTGGCTCTCAGAGAACTGACGACGAAGACCGAGGAGTAAGACCCGTGGCCGTTCCCAAGCGGAAGATGTCGCGCAGCAACACCCGCTCGCGCCGGGCGCAGTGGAAGACCACGCCGGTGGTGACCGTGGCGTGCCCGCAGTGCCGTTCCCCGAAGCTGCCGCACGCGGCCTGCACGGTGTGCGGGACGTACAACGGCCGCCAGGTCATCGAGGTCTGACCAACGGCCGTCGGGTTGACACGATCCGAGAGGCAGCTGCACTTCCAGCCGGCTCAGAGTCCGTCGGCGGCCCCGATCGAGGGGCCCCGACGCCCGGCTCCCGCAGCCGGCGTCGCCCGGATCGCCGTCGACCTCCTCGGCGGGGACCACGCTCCCGCCGTCGTGGTTGACGGCGCTCTGCGCGCTTGCAGCGCCGACGCCCAGCTTCACCTTCTCCTCGTCGGACCGCACGCGGTCGCCGAGGAGATCATCGCCATGCTTCCGGACGCCGACCGTGACCGCGTGGCCGTCCATCCCGTCGACGGCGTCGTCGGCATGGCCGACCCGCCGATGCGCGCCGTCCGCGCCGACACCTCGGTACGGGCCGCGACCGGCGCGCTCGCCGACGGGCGCGTGGACGCCGTCGTCTCCGCCGGGCACAGCGGCGCAGCCGTCACCGCGGCCGTACACGCCCTGGGCCGGCTGCGCGGCATCCGCCGGCCGGCGCTGGCGGCGACCCTGCCCGGAGTGTCCGGGCCTGTCGTGCTGCTCGACGTCGGCGCCACCACCGAAGCGCACGCGAAGGTGCTGGCGCAGCACGCGGCGCTCGGCGTCGCGTACGCCCAGGCTCTGTACGGCATCGCCGCCCCGCGTGTCGGCCTGCTGTCCACCGGTACGGAGCCCGATCGGGGCGACCGGGCCAGGCGGGCCGCGGCCGACCTGCTCGCGGCGCCGGACGCGCTGTCCGGCGACGCGGTGTACGTCGGCCTGGTGGAGGGGTACGACGTGCCGCTGGGAGGCCCGGCCGACGTCGTGGTGACCGACGGCTTCACCGGCAACGTCCTGCTCAAGGGCGTCGAAGGGGCGTACGCGCTCGCCGGCGGCGCGCCGCCGCCGACCGTGGCACGGGCGGCCGCGCTGCTGGGCGTACCGGGTACGGTCGTGGTCTGCCACGGGCGTGCCACCGGCGCCGACGTCGCCTCCGGCATCGCGCTGGCCGCCCGGCTGCATCGCACGGGCGCGGCCGACCGGGTCGCCCGGTCCGTCTCGTCGGCCACGGCCGCAACCTTGGGTGAGGTGACGACATGAGCAGTGAGCAGGTGAGGAGCCGTCCTCCCGTTGCCCACCTGGAGGCCGCGTTCGGGGTGACGTTCGACCCCGAACTTCTGCGCCGGGCGCTGACCCACCGGTCCTACGCGTACGAGAACGGCGGCCTGCCCACCAACGAGCGCCTGGAGTTCCTCGGCGACTCGGTGCTGGGGGTTGTCATCACGACCGCGCTGTTCCACAACCATCCGGACCTGCCCGAGGGGCAGTTGGCCAAGCTTCGTGCGAGTGTGGTGAACATGCGTGCGCTGGCTGACGTGGCACGAGGGCTCGGCCCGGAGGGGATCGGGCCGTACCTGCTGCTGGGCAAGGGCGAGGAGACAACCGGCGGCCGTAACAAGGCCAGCATCCTTGCCGACACCCTCGAGGCGCTCCTCGGGGCCATCTACCTCGAGCACGGGCTGGAGACCGCCACCGAGGTCATCCACCGGCTGTTCGATCCGCTGATGGCCGACGCCGCCGGTCGGGGCGCGGCCCTCGACTGGAAGACCAGCCTGCAGGAGCTGACCGCGGGGCTGGGCCTGGGTGTGCCCGAGTACCGCATCGACGAGTCCGGACCCGACCACGCGAAGACGTTCACGGCGTGGGCCGTGGTGGCCGGCGAGCGGTACGGCGGCGCCGAGGGCCGCAGCAAGAAGGAGGCCGAGCAGCGGGCCGCCGAGGCGGCCTGGCTCGAGCTGTCGGCCCGGGCCGAGCGCGCCACCGCCACCGCGGTGGCGCAGGACGCCGCCGAGCCGGGCAGCGCGGCGGAAGCGGGGCGCGCGGCGAAGGGCGGGGCGGTCAAGCCCCGGCCGACGGCGCGGCAGGCCGGTACCCGTCCGCCGTCGGATCCGAACCCGGCCGTGTGACCCATGGCGATCGACCGTGCCCAGGTCGAGAGCGGGACGGCGGCCGGCTCCCGACCCACCGCGCCGGGCCCGGGCCGATGGTCCTGGCTCGCGATCCCGTTGGGCATCTTCGCCGGCACCCGGCTGCTCCAGCTCGCCCTCATCGCGTGGCTGCTGCCGGCCGGCGCGACCGTGCGCTCCCGGCTGCTGTCCTGGGACTCCGGCTGGTTCGTCCGGGTCGCCCGTGACGGGTATCCGCGCGGCCCGCTGACCGGGCCGGTGAACCCCGACGCCGACGGCGGTCTCGCGTTCTTCCCGGGCTACCCGCTGCTGGTCCGGTACGTCCACGACCTCACCCGTCTCGACTTCGGGTTGGCCGCGCTGGTGGTGTCGTGGATCGCGGCCGCCGCGGCGTCGATCCTCCTGTTCGCCCTCGGCCGGCGGCTGTACGGCACCCGGGTGGCGACGATCCTGACCGTGCTGTTCTTCGCGCAGCCGATGTCGGTCGTGCTGTCGATGGGGTACTCGGAGAGCCTGTTCGTCGCGTTCGTCGCCGGCGCGCTCCTGGCCGTCCATCGACGGTCCTGGCCGGGCGCGGCGCTGCTCGGGCTGGGCGCGGCGCTGACCCGGCCGACCGGGGCGGCGGTCGCGGTCGCGCTCGCCGTCGCGGCGGCGAGCGAACTGCGGGAGCGCCGGCCCGGTCGCTGGGGGACGGTCGGGGCGGCCGGCGCCGCGCTGCTCGGCGTGCCCGCGTACCTGGCGTGGGTTGGCCAGCGGGCGGGCAACTGGCACGCCTGGTTCGACATCCAGACGGCCGGGTGGGGCACGACGTTCGACTTCGGACTCGGCGCGGGGAAGTTCGTCCTGGACGCGCTGCGGTCCGGCGACGGCTGGGTCCAGGTCAGCGTCGCGCTGCTGCTGATCGCCGCCGTGGTCCTGGCCGTCGTCGCGGTCACCCGCCGGATCTGGCCACCCCTGCTGGTGTACGGGCTGATCGTGCTCGCGCTCGTGGTCGGCCAGAGCGGCTTCTACCACTCCAAGCCCCGGCTGCTGGTACCCGCGCTGGTCGTCCTCGTGCCACCGGCGCTGGCCCTGGGCCGGGCCCGTACCCGCACCGCGGCCCTCGTCCTGGCCGGCTATGGACTGTTCGGTCTGTGGTACGGCGCTTACATGATCACTGTCTGGCGTTTCGCCATCTAGGGAGGGGACCGTGCCTGAGCTGCCCGAGGTCGAGACCGTTCGGCGCGGTCTGGACCGGTGGGTCACCGGTCGCCGGGTCAAGAGCGCGGAGGTGCTCCACCCGCGTGCGGTGCGTCGACACGTGGCCGGGCCGGACGACTTCGCCGCGGCGCTGGCCGACCGGACGGTCACCGGGGTGTGCCGCCGCGGCAAGTACCTGTGGCTGCCCCTCGATGACGGCGCCGCGATCGTCGGCCACCTCGGCATGTCGGGCCAGCTGCTGCTGCAGCCGGTGGGGGCCGGCGACGAGGTCCACCTGCGGGTCCGGTTCCGGTTCGACGACGACGGCGCTGAGCTGCGCTTCGTCGATCAGCGTACGTTCGGCGGGGTGTGGCTGTCGCCGGGCGGCGCGGAGCTGCCGCCGGAGATCTCCCACATCGCGCTCGACCCGGTTGACCCATCCTTTGTGGACGAGGAGTTCGTCGACGCGCTGCGGCGCAAGCGGACCGGGGTGAAGCGGGCGCTGCTAGACCAGACGTTGATCTCGGGTGTGGGCAACATCTACGCCGACGAGGCGCTGTGGCGGGCCGGGCTGCACTGGGCGCGCCCGACCGAGACGCTCAGCCGGCCGCAGGCCCGCACGCTGCTGGCGCACGTACGCGACGTGCTCAACGAGGCGATCGGACAGGGCGGCACGAGCTTCGACGCGTTGTACGTCAACGTCAACGGCGAGAGCGGGTACTTCGACCGGTCGCTGGCCGTGTACGGCCGCGGCGGGCTGCCCTGCCCGCGCTGCGGCTCCCCGGTGCGCCGGGAGCCGTTCATGAACCGTTCGTCGTACTCGTGCCCGCGCTGCCAGCCCCGGCCGCGGCGGGCACATCCCTAGACCGGCAGCGGGGTCACCGCCGCCAGCCAGGCCGGCAGGTCCGTGTACGCCCGGGGCGGCGCGTGGTCGGTGACCATGCCGAAGCCGGCGCTGCGGGTGGCCTGCAACAGCCACGCGTTGTCCAGTTCGCCTGGCGGTACGGAGTGGACCAGATGCCCGTCGCCGGGCTCGGCGCCCGCGCCGTCCCAGCGCGCGTACCGCTCCCACGGGCCGTCGAAGACGCAGATCTCCGCGCCGAGGGCCCGGTAGCTGGGGTCCGGCGGCATCCCGGGGTTGAGCACGGTGTCGCGCAGGTCGGCGCGGCGCGCCGCGCCGATGGCCACCGCCGCCGGGCCGATGGAGAAGGGGCTGGCGGGGGCCCGGTCGAGAAACACCCCGTGTACGGGGTAGCCGGCCCACCGGTCGACGTCGGCGAGGATCCGGGAGACCGGACGGGTGGCGAAGCCCAGGTCGACGTAGCCGAGCAGGCGTACGCCGGCGGCCCGCAGTCGGGCCGTGGCGGCGGTGTAGGACGGGTCGCGGCCGTTGCCCGGCCCACCGGCGACGCTGACGACGACCGTGAGCGTGTCCGGGTGCGCGGCGCCGTACTCGGTCACGGCATCCCAGACGTGCCGAGCGGTCAGCGGGTGCGCCTCCAGGCGGAGCAGCGTCGTCACGACGGACACAACGACCGCGCGTCGCGTCGGGTGTCGTGCTTTGCGTAAGTTCCGGGGTTTATTGACCGAAATCCTGGGTCCAGTAGGGCCTGCCGTCGGGGCCCACGGCCACGCCGACGCCGATGGCGCGGGCGTCGCAGTCGAGGATGTTCCGGCGCTGCTCGCGGCTGCCGAGCCAGCCCTGCACGACCTCGCGCGCCGAACCGAACCCGCGCGCCAGATTCTCCGACAGCGGAGCGTCGAAGCCCGCGGCCTTCATCCGGTCGTCGGCCGAGCTGCCGTCGCTGCCGGTGTGGCTGAGGAAGCCGCCGGCGGCCATGTCGGCACTGTGCAGCCGGGCGGCGCGACGCAGCCGCGGGTCGTTGTCCACCGGGTCGCAGCGGACCTGTCGCCGCACGCTGTTGACGAGGGCGACGACCGCGTTCTCCACGGCGGCGTTGCCTGTCACGGCACCGTCGCCCGTGGCTGCGCCGTCACCCGTGGCGTCCGCCGACGGGCCCGACCCGGCGGCGGGGGTGTCGGTGGGGGTCGGCACCTCGGGGGTGGGCTGGGGGGCGAGCGTGGCGGCCGGAGGCTGCTCGAGGAGGCCGGGCAGGTTGGGTGCGGCGGTCGGCGTCGACCGACCGGGGAACACGGAGGTCAGCAGGACGACCACCAGGCCGATGGAGATCAGGATCGCGCTGACCGTGCCGGCCACCGCCAGCGGTCGCATCCGCCGTCCGGTGCCCGGGGCGTCCACGGGCTCCCCGTCGTACGCGTCGGTGAGATCTTCGTCATAAGGGCCGTGGTAGGGGCCGGCGCCGTAGGGGCGGGTGCTCGCATACGGGCCGGGACTGCGATACCGGGGGCGGGGCCGGGGAGCCGGAAACCTCGGATCCGGCTCGTCCATCAGCGGTGCGGTGTCCGCCCACGGGTCCGACGGATACGGGTGAGCCGTTTCATCTGGCGCGGGGCCACGCTTCCTTGACACGTGTCGCCTCCGGGCTTCGGGGATCCGGTGCGGCCGACCGTACGCGCGCGCCAAGGCCGGTGACAACTGTGCGGTCAGCATCGATACGACGAGTGCCGATGGATGTGCTGACGGTCTTCGAACCGTGGGTGTTGTGTCGCTATTGACAAGTGGGGATGCGTTGGTCCATGATCTGAGTTACCATGGCGACCGCTGCTCCACGCCTCGCCGATGTGCGTGTTTGCGCTGGTTGAGGCCGAGCTTGACGAGGGTGCCTCGGCGACGGACTATAGAGGTGTCACCAGTCGCGCCCAAACCTGCCTTGGTGCAGTGGCCGCGAAACCAACTGGGCGCACGCTTTGGCCGGCCGATGGCTGCGCATTACGCTGCGCATCACAAGGAGACGATATGGCGAAGGCCCTCTTCGGCCACGTTGGCAGCGCGCCTGACCGGCGTCTGCTCGACGAGGTCACTCAACTGCGTGCCAAGGTACGGGCACTTGAGTTCGAGGTAGCGAGACTGCGAGCGGAAAACGACCGGCTCAGCGCCGCGGTTTCCGACGACGACCTGCTGCGTCTGCCCGAACCGGCGATGGCCTGATCGAGCGGGACGAACCTCCCCCGCCGCGCGGGCCAGTGCCGAAGCCCGAATCGGCACCGCGACACAGAGCGCGCCGACGCCCCCCGGAGGCGGTCGGCGCGCAGCCGTGTTCGGGGCCGTTCCGCCCGGATCCGCCAATACCGGCGTGACGCGCGTGCGACGCGACCGCATCTGACGCTGTGCCGCTGCCCGAGCGGGCGCCGACGGCACGGTACCCTCGCGGGATAACCGCCAGTTCGCCACCGACCGGAGACCCGTGCACCTCAAGACCCTGACGGTGAAGGGCTTCAAATCCTTCGCCTCCACCACGACGATGAGGCTCGAGCCGGGGATCACCTGCGTGGTCGGCCCGAACGGCTCGGGTAAGTCGAACGTCGTCGACGCCATCGCCTGGGTCCTCGGTGAACAGGGCGCCAAAGCCCTCCGCGGCGGCAAGATGGAAGACGTCATCTTCGCCGGCACCTCAGGCCGCGCGCCGCTCGGCCGCGCCGAGGTGACGCTCACGATCGACAACACCGACGGCGCCCTCCCGATCGACTACACCGAGGTGTCGATCACCCGCCGGATGTTCCGCTCCGGTGAGAGCGAGTACGAGATCAACGGCAACCACTGCCGGTTGCTCGACATCCAGGAGCTGCTGTCGGACTCCGGCATCGGCCGCGAGATGCACATCATCGTGGGCCAGGGGCGCCTGGACAGCATGCTGCACGCCAAGCCGGAGGACCGCCGCGCGTTCATCGAAGAGGCGGCGGGCGTGCTCAAGCACCGCAAGCGCAAGGAAAAGGCGCTGCGCAAGCTCGAGGCGATGGCAACCAACCTCAACCGCCTGTCCGACCTCACCACCGAGCTGCGCCGCCAGCTCAAGCCGCTGGGCAAGCAGGCGGAGGTGGCCCGCCGCGCCGCCACCATCCAGGCCGACCTCCGCGACGCCCGGCTACGGCTGCTCGCCGACGACCTGTCGACCCTGCGGGACACCCTGAACAAGGAGATCGCCGACGAGACGGCGCTGCGCGAGCGGCGTGAGCAGATCGAGCGGGAGGCGACCTCGGTCGGGCAGCGGCTGGCCGCCCTCGAAGCGGCCCACGCCGCCGACGCCCCCGTGCTCGCCCGGGCGCAGGAGACCTGGTACCGGCTGTCGGCGTTCCAGGAGCGGTTCCGCTCCATCCACCAGATCGCCAGCGAGCGGCTGCGCAACCTGTCGTCGAACACCGAGGACGAGCGGACCGGGCGTGACCCGCAGCAGCTCGAAACCGAGTCGCAGCGGGTCCGCGAGCAGGAGGCCCAGCTGCGGGCGGCGCTGGAGAGCGCGCAGGACCGGCTGGCCGAGGCGGTCGAGGACCGTCAGCACCTCGAACGGCGCCTGGCCGAGGCGGAGAAGGCCCTCGTCGCCGCGCACAAGGCGATCGCCGACCGGCGTGAAGGCCTCGCCAAGCTCGCCGGCCAGGTCGAGTCGGCCCGCAGCCGCACGATCGCCGCCGGCGACGAGATCGCCCGGCTCGCCGCCGGCCTGGCCGAGGCGCAGGCCCGCGCGGACACCGCCCAGGAGGCCTACGACGCACAGGCAGCCGGCGCCACCGAGGCCGACCGCGACGACGCCGAGTTTGAGCTGCGCCACAGCGAAGCGGTCCGTATCCACGAGGCGGCGGCCGCGACGGTCAAGCAGCTCAGCGACGCCGAGCGGGCGGCCGAGCGCGAGGCCACCCAGTGGAAGGCCCGCGAGGAAGCGCTCGCCATGGGCCTGCGCCGCAAGGACGGCGCCGGCGCCCTGCTGGCCCGCGCCGATCGGGTGCCCGGCCTGCTGGGCAGCGTCGCCGCGTTGCTGTCGGTCGAAGCGGGGCACGAGGCGGCGCTGGCCGCCGCGCTGGGCGCGCTCGCCGACGCCGTCGTCGTCGAGAGCGTCGACGGCGCGGTCGCCGCGGTCGAGACCCTCAAGACCGAGGACGCCGGCCGGGCCGCCCTGCTGGTCGCCTCCGCCGACACCGACCAGGACGGGCTGCGTACCGAGCGCCCGCCACTGCCGTCCGGCGCGCACTTCGCGCTCGACCTGGTGGAGGCGCCCGAACAGCTGCTCCCGGCGCTGAAACGGGCGCTCAACAACGTGGTCTTCGCCCCCGACACCGAGACCGCGAAGCGGATCGTCGGGTACGCCCCGGCCCTGCGCGCCGTCACGCCCGACGGTGACGTGGTCGGCGCGTACGCCGCGGCCGGCGGATCGGCCAAGGCGCCCAGCTTCATCGAGGTGCAGGCGGCCGTCGAGGAGGCCCGGCAGAAGAAGGTCGACGCCGAGTCGCGGGTCATCCAGCTGAGCGGTGAGCTGGAGAGCGCCCGCGAGGTGGTCGCCGAGGCCAAGGAGCGCGTGGACGCCGCCGCCGCGGCGAAGCGTCAGGCCGAGAGCGAGCGCAACCTCGCCGCGCGCAAGCTCGCCGAGCTCGGCGCCGCGGCCAAGTCGGCCCGGGCCGAGGCCGACCGGTTGGCCGCCGGCAAGGCCAAGGCCGAGGCCGCCCGCGAAGAGGCCCTCATGAAGCTCGATGAGCTCGAGGAGCGGCTGCGACTCGCCGAGGACACGCCCGTAGACGACGACCCGTCCACCGCGGAGCGCGACGAGCTGGCGGTCGCCGTGCCGCAGGCGCGCCAGCGCGAAATGGACGTACGGCTGGCCGTGCGGACCGCGGAGGAGCGGGTCGCGGCGATCGCCGGGCGCGCCGACGCCCTCGCCCGCCAGGCCGCCGCCGAGCGCGCGGCCCGGGAGAAGGCGGCTGCCCGCCGCGCCGCCCGCGCCCGTGGCGCCGCCGTCGCCCGCTCCGTCGTGATGGGCGCCGAGCAGGCGCTCGCGGCGATCGCGCGGTCGCTGGAGGAGGCGGCCGCACACCGCGACACCGTCGCCGAGACCAGGGCCACCCGCGAGGAGGAGCTGACCGGGGTACGCGAGCACGCCGGCCAGCTGCGCGCCGAGCTGGAGCGGCTGACCAGCGCCGTGCACCGCGACGAGGTCGCCCGCGCCGAGCAGCGGCTGCGCATCGAGCAGCTGGAGGCCAGGTCGGGCGAGGAGTTCGGGCTCGACCCGGACACTCTGGTCGCCGAGTACGGGCCGGACGTGCTCGTACCGCCGACGCAGGCCGAGATCGCCGCCGCGGCAGCCGCGGACAAGCCCGAGCCGGAGCCGGTGCCCTACGACCGGGCGACGCAGGAGAAGCGCGCGGCCAAGGGCGAGCGCGACCTGGCCCTGCTCGGCAAGGTCAACCCGCTGGCCCTGGAGGAGTTCGCCGCGCTGGAGGAGCGCTACAAGTTCCTGTCCGACCAGCTCGAAGACCTGAAGAAGAGCCGGCGCGACCTGCTGACCGTCGTCAAGGACGTCGACGACCGGATCCTCGAGGTCTTCACCGAGGCGTTCCACGACACCGCGCGCGAGTTCCAGCAGGTCTTCAGCGTGCTCTTCCCGGGCGGTGAGGGCCGCCTGATCCTCACCGACCCCGACGACATGCTCACCACCGGCGTCGAGGTGGAGGCCCGCCCGCCGGGCAAGAAGATCAAGCGGCTGTCGCTGCTGTCGGGTGGTGAGCGCTCGCTCACGGCGGTCGCCATGCTCTGCGCGATCTTCCGGGCCCGCCCCAGCCCGTTCTACATCATGGACGAGGTCGAGGCGGCCCTCGACGACGTCAACCTGGGCCGGCTGATCACGCTGTTCGAGCAGCTCCGGGAGAAGAGCCAGCTGATCATCATCACGCACCAGAAGCGCACGATGGAGGTCGCCGACGCGCTGTACGGCGTGACCATGCGCAGCGGTGTGACCGAAGTGATCAGCCAGCGGCTACGACAGGACGAGGCGGCGTGACGATCCAGACCATGCGCGGTCCCCGGCAGCCGGCGACCGCGTTGTTGATCGACTTTGCCGGGGTGGTGTACCGGCGGGACCCGTCGGCGAGCGCCGCCGTCGAGGAGCGCCACGGCCTGCCGCCGGGCACGGTCACCGACCTCGGCGCCCAGTGGGGCCGGCTGCGGCAGGCCCTCGCCGGGGAGGTCACCCGCGCCGAGTGGCTCGACGGGATCGCGCACGCCCTGGCCGACCGCGTCGGCGGCCTCGACGCCGCCCGTACGCTGGCCGCCGAGGCGCACGCCCACGACGGCGAGATCGTGCCGGAGGTGCTCGCGTTCGTCGACGAGGTGCGCGCCGCCGGCCGCCGGGTCGGGCTCGCCGCCAACGCGATGGACGACTTCGACGCAGTGCTCGCCCGGTACGGCCTGACCGATCACTTCGACGTGATCGTCAACTCGTCGGCGATCGGCATCCACAAGCCCGCCCCGGAGTTCTTCACGCGGGCGTGCCTGGCCATCGAGACGCCGCCCGAGCGGTGCCTGTTCGTCGACGACGACGACCGGGACGTGCGCGCCGCCCGCGCCGCCCGCCTGTCGGCCTACCGGTACAACGGGCCCCAAGACTTCCCGTACCTGCGGGCCGCCCTCGGCCTGTGAGGTGACCACGACTGCTCCGCTCGCCCTGACGCGGGCGAGGGCCGGCGATACCGTCACGTTCGGGCCGGCCAGGGCGGTGACGTATAGAACCTTGGCCACGGTGCTCGCGGGGGATCAGCCTTCGCACTCCCGGACCGCGTGACGGGTGGGGTCGAAGGGTTCCCACTCGGCCCCGGACGGCCGTCGAGGGCCAGGCGCCGGAGCCGGCGTCGGGCCAGGAAACGGTCCGGTTCGGGGCCTACGACGGCGTCTCATCCATGCCCACATCCGACGGCCCTCCTCGGCCTCGACGGGGAGGGGCGCGACGGCCGGTCCGCCGGGTCGGAGGGACGACGACCTGTAGCCCGGCCCCACAACCGTCGCGCCCCCGTCAATGGGAGCGGCCCGGCCGGGATGCAGCGACGGCGAAAGGAGGGACCGCCATCCGCTCCTGGGCAGTCACTCCCCGCCCCGGCCGGTTACACCACGCTTGCACAGAACGGATTGCACATGCAAGCGGTGCAGTGCACTCCGTCGCTATCAGCTTGCCCGGGCGGCAAAGTCGAGCGGAGACTAGGCCGACGTATTCGGGGAGGTCACGATGGCGACGGGTAGCCCAACGGTCCGGCGACGACGCCTCGGGTCGGAGTTGAAGCGGCTCCGCGAGGAGGCCGGGAAATCGCGAGACGAGGTCGCCGGCGTCCTGGGGATGTCCGTCCCCACGATCAGCCGCATCGAAGCCGGCCGGACCGGCGTCCGCCTCTTCGTCGTCCGGGCCATGCTCGACCTCTACGGCGTCGCCGACGAGGGCCTCCGCGAAGAGCTGGAGGGACACGCGCGGGCCGGCTCCAGGCAAGGATGGTGGAGCCAGTACGCCTCCGCCGTGAACTCCGGATACGCGACGTACATCGGCCTCGAAGCCGACGCGCGGGAGGTCCGCGACTATGAGGCCCTCGTGGTCCCCGGGCTCCTCCAGACGGAGGCATACGCGCGGGCCACGGTCCAGCCGGTCGGGCTCCCGGACCTCCCAGGCGATGTCGTGGAGCAACGGGTCCGGGTCCGCATGGAACGTCAGCAACGGCTACGCGGGGAGGCCCCGCTGGAGATCCGGGCGATCATTGACGAGGCCGTCATTCGGAGAGTGGTCGGCGGCCGGCACGTCATGCGCGAGCAGTTGAAGCGCCTCGCCGAGGAGGCCCGGCGACCGAACGTTCGGCTCCAGGTCGTTCCGTTCGCGGGCGGCGCGGAGTGGCCCGGGATGATCGGCTCCTTCACGATCCTGTCCTTCCCGGAGCATGCCGACCCAGATGTCGTCTACGTCGAGGGCCTCACCGGGGACACCTTCGTGGAGGGCGATGCGACGGCGCGCTATAGCGTGCTCTTCGACGGCCTGTCAGCGGCCGGGGCCTCCTATGCCGAGTCGCTCCGCATGATCGAAGAGGCGGCGGAGGCCCTGGCGTAGCGAGCGATGAGAGAGGGACCGCGCATGAGCGCGCTAGATGAGACGTGGCGGAAGTCCACGAGGAGTGGTAACCAAGGCCAATGCGTCGAGGTCCGGACCCTCGGCGGGCGGGTCGAGGTCCGCGACAGTAAGGACCCGGACGGCCCGGTCCTGGCGTTCACGTCGGGGGAGTGGGCCGCCTTCCTGGACGGAGCGAAGGGCGGGGAGTTCGACCTCTGATCCCGCCCAGACCGAGACCCCGGGGACGACCTCCGGGGGTCCGTCGTTTCGGCGCGCGCTGGCCGAGTCGGGCGCCTCACGATCGCCGGTCGTGTAGGCGGACCGTGCCGAGCCGGTTCAGCCGTGCCTGCGGGTCCGTCCCCTCCACCAGCGCGTACGCCTCCCGGCCGCGCAGCAGCAGGGTGCTGATCGCGTTGCCGAAGAACGGTCCGGCCGTCAGCTCCCAGCGCAGGCTCGGGGCGGGAGTGCCGGCAAGCCTGGCCAGGCCGCGCGCGAACCGGCCGGCGCCGCCGGTCCAGCCCACCCCGGCGGCGATCCGGATCGCGCCGGGCAGCCCGTTGTGCACCGGGGAGCAGGTGAGCTGGTGCACCGCGCTGGTGACCTCGGGGCCGAGGTGGGCGCGGGCCGCGTACGAGTGGTGCACGTCCCCGGAGAGCACGCTGATCGTGGCGGGCGCGCCGGGCCCGGACCCGAGCTGTCCCAGCAGCGCCGCGAGCGCGTCGAACGAGCGGCCGAACGCCGCCCAGTGCTCCAGGTCCAGTACCCGCCGGATCTTCTCGGCCGGCCCGGCCACCCAGGGTCGCGGTGACTCGCACATCCGCTCGTTCATCGCCTCGACGTGGTGCACCGCCGGCGGCATCAGCCACGGCAGCGACGAGCCCAGCACCAGGTGGTCGTAGTCGCCGCCACGGACGGCGCCGACCAGCCAGTCCCACTCGCCGTCCGGCAGCATCGCCCGCTTGCCGGGCTCCAGTTGGCGGCCGGCCCGGTTGTCGAGCACCGCGATCCGGGTACGCCCGAGGTCGAGGGCGTAGCTCCACCGGTACTCGCCGCGGGCGCTGTCGGCGCGGGCCCCGAAGTCGGTGAGGACCTCCGTGGCGTCACCGGCGGCGCGGACCGCGCGGTAGACCGGGTCGGCCGCCAGCTCGTCCGGCGGGAGGTTGCCCAGGTGCTGGTAGACCCAGTACGACGACAGGCCGGCCGCGATCCGCTCGGCCCACCAGGGATGCGCCTGCTGGTCACGCCGCCAGGACTCGGAGGTGTTCCAGTCGTCGATGATCTCGTGGTCGTCGAAGATCATCATGCTCGGCACCGTCGACAGCAGCCAGCGCACGTCCGGGTCGGTCCACGACTCCAGGTACAGCCGGGTGTACTCGGCGAAGTCGACCACCTGGGTCGCCGGCGCGTCCGGCCGCCGCCGGCGACGGCGCAGCCAGCCGCGGACCGCCGGCGAGGTCTCGTCGGCGTACACCTGGTCGCCCAGCAGCATCAGCGCGTCCGGCCAGTCGGCCGCCCGGTCGCCGCCGGCCCGGACGGCGTCCGCGAGGCGCACCGCGTACGCGTCCAGGGCGTCCGGCGGATGCCGGTCGCCCGCGTGCGGGCTGCCCTGCCGGCACGAGCCGTAGACCAGCCGTACCGGGTCGTGCGGGTCACGGGTGTGGATCGCCGGGGCGGGATACGGATAGTCCGGCGGCGGCCACACCTGCTCGCCGTCGAGCAGCACCCGGTACGCGTCCACGCCGGCCGGCCGCAGCCCCTCCACGACAACCAGCGCGTAATGCCGCCCGTACGCGCTGAACGTGCGCTCCGCGCCGGCAGCGCCGCTGGCCGTGCGGATCTCCACCGTCGCCGGCCGGGCGGTCTGCACCCACACCGTGGCGCGGGAGCCGGCGACCCGCCGCAGGATCGGGCCGAGGACGAGGTCGGCGGCGTCGGCGTCGGGCATGCGCGGCTCCAAGGGTCGGGGGGCGAACCGATGATGCCTGGCCCGGCGGCCGCCGCCAACCGCCGATCGGTCGCCGGCGGCGTGACCCGGCAGGCCGGCGCGCCGGGCGTCTGACACGATTTGGGAGTGGACAAGTACGTAGCCTTCGGCATCGTCGTGATCGTCCTGCTGCTCGCGCTCGCCGGCGCGCTGCTCGCGCCGAGGCGGTTCCGCCGGCGGCCGGGCCCGCCGCCGGCGCCGCCACAGGCACCGCAGCGCCCGGGGGCTCCGACGATCGAAGCCCCGCCGGAGCAGAAACTGCCGCCGACCGCGACGGCCCCACCGATCGAGAAGCCACCCGTCGAGAAGCCACCCGTCGAGAAGCCACGGGTCGAGAAGGCGCCGCCCGCGCCGACCGTGCCGCCGGTGCCGATGGCCCCGCCCGCGGAGGTGGTGGTACCGCCCGTCGAAGTCGCGCCCGTCGTCGAGGTCCCGGCGCCGACCGCCGGCCGCCTGGTCCGCCTGCGCTCGCGGCTGGCCCGCTCGCAGAACGTGTTCGGCAAGACGATGCTCGCCCTGCTGTCGCGCGACAAGCTCGACGACGACACCTGGGACGAGGTCGAGGAGACCCTGATCGGCGCGGACGTCGGCGTCGCGGCCACCACCGAGATCGTCGAGCGGCTGCGCGAGCGCGCCCGGGTGCTCGGCACGTCGTCCACGAGCGAGCTGCGCAAGCTGCTGGCCGACGAGCTGACCACGGCGCTCGAGCCGGACATGGACCGCGCCCTCAAGGCCAGCCCGCACGACGGCCGGCCCGCCGTCGTGCTCGTCGTCGGCGTCAACGGCGCCGGCAAGACCACCACCTGCGGAAAGATCGCGCGGGTACTGATCGCGGACGGCCATTCGGTGCTGCTCGGCGCGGCCGACACGTTCCGGGCCGCCGCGGCCGACCAGCTCGCGACGTGGGCCGGCCGGGTCGGCGCCGAGGTCGTACGCGGCCCCGAAGGGGGCGACCCGGCCGCCGTCGCGTTCGACGCGGTCAAGCGCGGTACGGAGACCGGTGTCGACAGCGTCCTGATCGACACTGCCGGCCGCCTGCAGAACAAGGTCGGCCTGATGGACGAGCTCGGCAAGGTCAAGCGCGTGATCGAGCGGCACGGTCCGGTCGACGAGACGCTGCTGATCCTCGACGCCACGACCGGGCAGAACGGCCTCGAACAGGCGCGGGTGTTCACCGAGGTGGTGGACGTGACCGGGGTGGTGCTGACCAAGCTCGACGGCACCGCCAAGGGCGGCATCGTGATCGCCGTGCAGCGCAAACTCGGCATCCCCGTCAAACTGGTCGGGCTCGGCGAGGGGGCGGACGACCTGGCGCCCTTCGAACCGGCGCAGTTTGTGGACGCGCTGCTGGGGGCAGAGGCATAGGTACCGGGCGCGCACGGACATGGATGCCGGCGCGCCCGCGACGCCCCAGTTGCCGCTACGCCAAGGATGCCCGAGGAGTCCCTGAGCGTGTCACAACCGGAGATCCCCCTGCTGGGTGGGAACACCTCCACGGTCGTGCGGGTCGGCGCGACGGTACGCCGCAACGCCGGGCCGTGGACGCCGTCGGTGCACGCGCTGCTGCGCCACCTCGAGTACGTCGGCTTCACCGGAGCACCGCACGCGCTCGGCATCGACGAGCGGGGGCGGGAGGTGCTGTCCTACCTCGAAGGGGAGTGCGGCGAGTACCCGCTGGCCCCGCACTGGGTCACCGACGAGGCGCTGGTCGCGGTCGCGCGGATGCTGCGCATGTTCCACGACGCGCAGTACGGGTTCCGCCCGGCCCGCGGCGCGGTCTGGCGGTCGTTCGGGCCGCCGCCACCCGACACCGAGGTGATCTGCCACCACGACGCGGCGCCGCACAACGTCATCTGGCGGCCGGACGGAACGCTCGCGATGATCGACTTCGACCTGGCCTCGCCGGGCACCCGGCTGTACGACGTGGCGTACGCGGCGTGGACCTGGGTGCCGCTGTTCACCGACCGTGACTCGTACACGCTGGGCTGGACGCGGCCGAGCCGGCCGCGGCGGCTGCGCCTGTTCGCCGACGCGTACGGGCTGACCCCGCGCGACCGGCAGCGGCTGTTGGGTACGGTCCGCCGGCGGATCGTCGACCATGTCGAAGGCATTCGACGGATGGCCGCCGCGGGGGAGCCGGCGTTCGTCCGCATCGTGCGCCAGGGCCACCTCCGCCGCCCCGCACGTGACCTGCGGCTGATCGACCATGAGCGGCTGTTGCTGGAGCACGCGCTGCGCTAACCCGCAGCCGGCGGCGCGGACGCTATCCGAGCCCGCCGATTAACTGCGGTAGGGTGCCGGCGGTCAGGAGATGCACGGCCGGGCTGGCGGGAGCCCGGCCGGCGGATCGGTGCGTACGGGTGGCGGTCGGCGGTCACCGGGAGGGAGTCGAAGGCCTGTGAGCCAGCCATCGTTCGGTGAGCTCGACGGGCAGGACCCGTACGAGATCCTCGAACTGCCGCCGGGCGCGCCCGACGCCGACATCCGCGCCGCCCGCAAGCGCCTGCTGCGCCGGTACCACCCGGACATGCCCAGCGGCGACCTGCGCCGCACCCAGCTGATCACCGCCGCGGCCGACCTCCTGCTCGACCCGCTGCGCCGCGACGGCTACTACGACCTGCGCGGCGAGCAGTCCCGGCGGACGGTGTTCGCGACCGCCGACGCCACCGACGACCGGTACGGCTCAGACGGACCCGAGGAGCCGATCCGGCCGACGTTCGTCACTCCGCCGCCCGGACCGTCCGCCCGGAACGACCCGTTCCGGGCCGCCTCCGCCTTCGCCGCGGAGGGCTTCTTCACCGCGTCCGACTCCTTCGCGCCGTCCTCCGCGCCCGCCTGGGACGCGCCGGGCGCCGATGACGCGCCGGGCCCCGCCGACCCGCGGCCCGGCAGTACGTCCGGTGGTGCCGAGCCGCAGCCGGACCGGGCCGGCCGGCGGTCCCGCGACAGTTTCGCGGTCTCCCGCTGGAACGCGCTGGCCATCGCGTCCGTGGTGGCCATCCTGACCTGGACGCCGATCCCGCTCGTCCTCGGTCTGCTGGCGCTGCGCCAGATCCGCCGCTACGACCAGCGCGGGATGCGGCTGGCCGTCACCGGCATCGTCGCCGGCGCCGTGCTGGCGTTGATCTACCTGTACTTCCTGGTCTCCACCGGTTTCTAGCCCCCGCCGTCCGGGCGGCTCGGCGCTTGTCTTCACACGTACGAAACAGACGGTCACGCGGTCGAAACCGCGATGCGCCAAAGCCGGAAACAGGGGTTCGCCATTCTTTCGCCATCCGGCACCTGGTGGGCGGCGCTGCCCCGATCGGCCGGGAGGCAGGAATACGGACCGAGAGGAGGCCTGCGTGCCGCCGATCAACTACGGCGACACCGCCTGGGTGCTCGCTTCCAGTGCGCTCGTACTGCTCATGACGCCGGGCCTGGCCCTGTTCTACGGCGGCATGGTGCGGACCAAGAGCGTGCTGAACATGCTCATGATGAACTTCGCCACGATCGCCGTGGTCAGCGTGTTGTGGGTGGCGTACGGCTACGCGTGGTCGTTCACCACCGACTCCTTCCACGGGCTGATCGGCGGCTCTGACGCCTACGGCCTGCGGGGCACGTTCGACGCTCTGACCGGAGCCGACGGCGACAGGATCCCCGTGCTGGCGTTCTCCGGGTTCCAACTGATGTTCGCGATCATCACGCCGGCGCTCATCAGCGGCGCGATCGCCGACCGGGTCAGGTTCAGGTCCTGGCTGATCTTCGTCGCGGTGTGGACGACGGTGGTGTACTTCCCGGTCGCGCACTGGGTCTTCTTCTTCGACAACGGCCACGGCGGGTGGATCGCCGACCGGCTCAAGGCGTTCGACTTCGCGGGCGGAACCGCCGTCCACGTCAACGCCGGCGCGGCGGCGCTCGCCCTGACGCTCGTCCTCGGCAAGCGGGTCGGCTGGCCGCAGGAGCGGTTCAAGCCGCACAACGTGCCCATGGTCCTGCTCGGCGCCGGCCTGCTGTGGTTCGGCTGGTTCGGCTTCAACGCCGGCTCCGCCCTGGCCGCCAACGGCCTGTCCGCGATCGCGTTCATGAACACCCAGGTCGCCACGGGCGCCGCGCTACTGGGCTGGATCATCGTGGAGTGGCTGCGCGACGGCAGGCCGACCGCGCTGGGCGGCGCGTCCGGCGCGGTGGCCGGCCTGGTCGCGGTCACCCCCGCCTGCGCCACGATCGAACCGCTCGGCGCGATCGCGCTCGGTCTGATCGCCGGCGCCGTTTGCGCCCTGGCGGTCGGCCTGAAGTACCGGCTCGGCTTCGACGACTCGCTCGACGTGGTCGGGGTGCACATGGTCGGCGGCGCGACGGGCGCCCTGCTCATCGGCCTGCTGGCGGCGCCGTTCATCGCGGGCACCGGCGGGGTTGCGGGCCTGCTCTACGGCGGCGGGTTCGGCCAGTTGGGCAGGCAGGCGCTCGCCGTGGTCGCGGTCGCGGTGTACTCCTTCGTCCTCGCGTACGCGATCGGCTGGGTCATCCAGAAGACCATCGGGTTCCGGGTCACCAGGGAGGCCGAGATCGAGGGCATCGACACCGCCGAGCACGCGGAGAGCGCGTACGACTTCCTGCCCGTCTCCGGTACCGGCGGCGCCTTCACGATCGCCCGGGTCGGCTCCGGCCGGCCGAGCGCCGACCGGGCGGCCGAGGCCCCGGACGGCGAGCCCACGTCGGTCAGCGAGCGGATCCCCGGTTAGCGTGCAGGGGTGGAGGGAATTGCCATGAAACTCGTGACCGCGGTCGTCAAGCCGTACCAGCTCGACGCCGTCAAGGAGGCGCTGCAGTCACTGGGCGTGTCCGGCCTGACCGTCAGCGAGGTCCAGGGGTACGGGCGGCAGAAGGGCCACACCGAGGTGTACCGGGGCGCCGAGTACACGGTGGACTTCGTACCCAAGATCCGAGTCGAGGTCCTGATCGACGAGATGGACGCCGACAAGATCGTCGACTCGATCGTCCGGGCGGCCCGCACCGGGAAGATCGGCGACGGCAAGGTCTGGGTCACGCCCGTGGAGGACGTGGTCCGGGTCCGCACCGGCGAGCGTGGGCTCGACGCCCTGTAGATGAACGTCCGAGAGGCGGTGCCGACGACCGGTCCGGGCCGCAGCGCGAAGCCGCGCGGGCCGGACCGGTCGCAGGCCATCGAGGTACCTGTGGGGGTCGGCGCCGCGGCGCGGGAGGACCGGTCGCGCGCCCTCGACGCCTGGCTGGCCTGCCTGCTGCCGGCCGGGGACGACCTCGCGCTGGTAGCCGTGGGCGGGCTGGCCCGCCGCGAGTGCGCACCGTACGGCGACCTCGACCTCGTCCTGCTGCACACCGGCACGGCCGACATCGAAGCGGTCGCCGAGGAGATCTGGTACCCGATCTGGGACGCCCGGCTGTCGCTGGACCACTCGGTACGCACCGTCGACGAGGCCGTCGAGATCGCGGGTACCGACGTCAAGGCGGCCCTCGGCATGCTGGACGCGCGGCTGATCGCCGGCGACGCGGCGCTGCTCGCGCGGCTGCGGGAGCGGGTCACCGCGCAGTGGCGGCGCGGCGCGGCGCGGACGCTGCTGCAGCTGCACGAACTGTGCCAGCAGCGCTGGTCCGCGCATGGCGAGCTGGCGTTCCTGCTGGAAGGCGACCTCAAGGAGGCCCGGGGCGGCCTGCGCGACCTCGGGGTGCTGCGCGGCATCGGGTACGCGGGGGTGGCCGACGCCGGCCGGCCGGCGGTCCGGGCCGCGCAGCGGTGGCTGCTCGACGTCCGCGACGCCCTCCACACCGTCGCCGGCCGGCGGGTCGACCGGCTGCTCGCCCAGGACCGGGCCGAGCTGGCCGGGCTGCTCGACCTCGGGTCCGGTGACGAGGTGCTGCGGCGGGTCACCGACGCCGCCCGTACCGTCACGTACGCCCTCGACGACGCCTGGCGCGCCGTGGGTCGCTGGCGGCCGGGCGGATCGTCGCGGGGCCGCCGCCCCACGCGTACCCCGATCGCCCGCGACGTCGTGGAGCAGGACGGGGAGGCGGTGCTGGCGCGGGCGGCCGTCACGCCCATCCCGGACCCGAGCCTCGCCCTGCGGGTCGCCGCCGCGGCCGCCCGGTCCGGGCTGCCCATCGCCCGGCCGACGTTGGAGTGGCTGGCCCAGTTCTCGGCGCCGCTGCCCAGCCCGTGGCCGGCGGCCGCCCGCGACGCGCTCCTGACCCTGCTGGGCGCGGGCGACCCGCTGGTGGCCACCTGGGAGGCGTGCGACCGGTACGGCCTGGTCACCGCCTGGCTGCCGGAGTGGTCCCGGGTACGCAGCCTGCCGCAGCACAACCCGGTCCACCGGTTCACCGTGGACCGGCACCTCGTGGAGACCGCCCGGGCGGCCGCCACGTACGTGCGCGAGGTGCCCCGTCCCGACCTGCTGATGCTGTGCGCGCTGCTGCACGACCTCGGCAAGGGCGCGCCGGGCGACCACAGCATCGTCGGAGCGCCCATGGCCGCCGCCGTCGCCGCCCGCATCGGGCTGGCGGAAGCCGACTGCGCCGTGGTCGAGCGGGTGGTACGCCTGCACCTGCTGCTGCCGGAGACCGCGACCCGCCGGGACCTGGGCGACCCGGTGACCGTCCGGGCGGTGGCGGACGCCGTGGGCGACACCGACACGCTCGCGCTGCTGTACGCGCTCACCCGCGCCGACGCCGCGGCAACGGGTCCGGCCGCCTGGTCGTCGTGGAAGGGGCGCCTCGTCGCGCAGCTGGTCGACCGGGTGGAGCACGCGCTGGACACCGGCCGGGTACCCCGAATGCCGCCGGCCGCCCCGCCGATCGCGGTCGGCCCGCTTCCCCGCGTACGCCTGGACGGAGATCGCGTCACGGTGACCGCGCCGGACAGTCCGGGGCTGCTCGCGGCGGTGGCCGGTTGTCTGTCGCTGCACCGGCTGGACGTCGTCGCCGCCGACGTCCACGCGTTCGACGGGGTCGCGCGGGTGATGTGCGGCGTGCAGCCGCGTTACGGCGGCACGCCCGATCCTGACCTGCTCGGCCGTGACCTGCGCCGCGCGGTGGCCGGGGAGCTGGACGTGGCGGCCCGGCTCGCGGCCCGGGAGCGGTCGACGCGCGGGCCGGTCGGTGCGGCCGCGCCGCGGGTCGTCTGGCAGCCCGCCACCGGCGCCGCCGTCCTCGAACTGCGCGCGGCCGACTCGCCGGGGCTGCTCTACCGGGTGGCGAGGGCGCTGGCCGCGGCCGGCGTGCGGGTGCGGGCCGCCCGGATCTCGACGCTGGGCGGTGCCGCCGTCGACGCGTTCTACCTGGTGGGCGCGTGGGATGACGCGCGGGCGCGGGCCGCGGTCGAGGCTGCGGTGCTCGGCGCGGCCTTGCCGAGCGCGGGGTAGCGACGGCGCGGCCTTGCCGAGCGCGGGATAGCGACGGCGCGGCCTTGCCGAGCGCGGGATAGCGACGGCGCGGCCTTGCCGAGCGCGGGGTAGCGCGCGGGCGGGTGATCCGTCCCCGGCTCGGCCCGTGCGGTTTCTGAGTTCTTGCTTAACCCACCGTTATTTTGAAGGTAATCAATTGATTGCCCGTCGGATGAGCGCGCACCATCAGTTCACTTTGTTTAGAGAGCGCTCTCTCCGAGTGACGGGAGTCTTACCTCATGGTTTCCAGAAGAGCCATCCTGGGCGGCGCCATCGCTGCCGGAATCGGCGGACCCCTGGCCGTTTCCGCGCTCTTCTCCGCGGCGCAGGCCGCGGACGGACTGCCGGTCACGGTGGTCAACAACACCGGCCGCTTCGCCAACACCGAGATCTTCATGTACATCGTCGGCACCGACCCCGCATCGGGCCAGCAGGGCTTCGTGCGCTCGTCCGCCCGGCTGACGCCGGCGCAGCTGTCCGATAACGGGCCGGACGGCTTCGCCGACCTCGCGATCCCGCTCGCGGCGAGCGGGCCGACGACCGTCGTCCTGCCGAAGATGTCCGGCCGGATCTACTTCTCGGTGAACGACAAGATCAAGTTCAAGGTGGTGCCGGACGGCGCCGGTCGACCCGCGCTGCAGTTCCCCGCCGGATGGGTCGCGAGCGACCCGAGCTTCCCGGTGCTGCACGACTGTGTCGAGTTCACGTTCAGCGACGCCGGAATGTTCTGCAACACGACCATGGTCGACATGTTCAGCATCCCGATGTCGATCACGCTTACCGGCGCGAAGACGCAGATCGCCGGCGCGCTGGTGGACGGCGGCCGGGACAAGATCTTCGCCGCGCTGCGCGCCGTCCCCGAGTTCGCCCGCCTGGTCGTCGGCGACAACCTGCGGGTGATCGCTCCGGGTCACGGAATCGAGGCGGGCCTGTTCCCGTCGACCTTCTACGACTCTTACATCGACGCCGTCTGGGCCAGGTACCGGACGACCGACCTCCGGATCACCGCCAACGGCAGGGTCTTCACGGGGCGGGTCACCGGCGATCAGCTCGTCTTCGACGCCGGCGTGGCGCCGTTCCGCAAGCCCACCACCAAGGACGTGTTCTTCTGCGACGGCGCGCTCGCCGCGCCCAACGACGGGGTGACCGGCCCGGTCGCCGCGATGCTGGGGGCCGGTTTCAATCGGGCGACCCTGCTCGACAGCCCTGACCAGCCCGTCGGAGATCCGGCCCGGTTCTACCAGGGCGCGGTGGCCAACCGGTACTCGGCCGCGATGCACGCCAGTTCGGTGGACGGCAAGGCGTACGGGTTCGCCTTCGACGACGTGGTCGACTTCGCCTCGTTCATCCAGGACACGGCGCCGACGGGAATGACGGTGACCCTGACACCGTTCGGCTCTTCGGGGTGATCCCCGCCCGGGCAGGTGCGCCGGCGGCGACTCCGCGTCCGGCGCGCGGGCATACGGGTGAGCACTCGGCAGAGCGCTCCGGCCCGATACCCTTGCCTCGGGGCGCTGGCCCCACTGCCCGCACGAATCCGACATCAGGGATGTATCGCCGTGTTTGACACGCTAAGCGACCGGCTATCCGGGATCTTCTCCAAGCTGCGAAGCAAGGGGCGGCTCACCGACGCCGACATCGACGCCACCGCGCGTGAGATCCGTCTCGCGCTGCTCGAGGCCGATGTCGCGCTGCCCGTCGTCAAGGCGTTCATCGCCCGGCTCAAGGAGCGGGCCCGGGGCGCGGAGGTCTCGCAGGCGCTCAACCCGGCCCAGCAGGTCATCAAGATCGTCCACGAGGAGCTGGTGGAGGTCCTCGGCGGTGAGAGCCGGCGTCTCCGGCTGGCCAAGCAGCCGCCGAGCGTCATCATGCTGGCCGGCCTGCAGGGTTCGGGTAAGACGACCCTCGCCGGCAAGCTCGCCCTCCACCTCAAGGCACAGGGGCACCAGCCGCTGCTGGTCGCCGCCGACCTGCAGCGCCCGAACGCCGTCAACCAGCTCCAGGTGCTCGGCGGCCGCGCCGGCGTCGAGGTGTTCGCGCCGGAGCCGGGCAACGGCGTCGGCGACCCCGTGGCCGTGGCCCACGCCTCGGTCGAGCACGCCCGCCGCCACATGCGCGACATCGTCATCGTCGACACCGCCGGCCGGCTCGGTATCGACGCCGAGATGATGGCGCAGGCCGCGGCGATCCGCGACGCGGTCGACCCCGACGAGGTGCTGTTCGTCATCGACGCGATGGTCGGTCAGGACGCGGTCGCGACGGCCGAGGCGTTCCGCGACGGCGTCGGCATCAGCGGCGTGGTGCTGTCGAAGCTGGACGGCGACGCCCGCGGTGGCGCGGCGCTGTCGGTGCGGCACGTCACCGGTGAGCCGATCCTGTTCGCCTCCACCGGCGAGAAGCTCGAGGACTTCGACGTCTTCCACCCCGACCGGATGGCCTCCCGCATCCTCGGCATGGGCGACGTGCTCACCCTGATCGAGCAGGCCGAAGCGGCGTTCGAGGACGACCAGAAGGAGCGCATGACCGCCAAGCTCCTCGGCGGTCAGCAGTTCACGCTCGAGGACTTCCTGGAGCAGATCGTCGCGGTGCGGCGGATGGGGCCGATCGCGAACATCCTGTCGATGATGCCCGGCATGGGGCAGATGAAGGACCAGCTGGCTGAGGTCGATGACAAGCACTTCGACCGCATCACCGCGATCATCCGCTCGATGACGCCGGGCGAGCGGGAGAACCCCAAGGTCATCAACGCGTCGCGGCGGCTGCGCATCGCCAACGGCTCGGGCGTGACCGTCATGGAGGTCAACCAGCTGCTCAACCGCTTCACCGAGGCGCAGAAGATCATGAAGCAGATGGGCGGCATGATGGGCCTGCCCGGCATGCGGCGCAAGGCGACCAAGTCGCCCAAGAACAAGCGCAAGGGCGGCAAGGGCGGCGGGCGGCCCCGTACCGGCGGCATGCCGGCCGGCCTGCCCGGCGGCTTCCCGGGTGGGATGCCGGCGCTGCCTCCCGGCCTCGACCCCGGCATGCTCGACGCGGGCGGCGGGCAGGGCGGATTCAAGCCCCCGAAGATCGACTTTTCGAAGTTGAACAAGCGCGACGATAGGTAATCCACTTAGGACACCTGCTGACCTGCTGCGCGGTACCGCATGCCGCGCGCTCCGGCACGCGGTCACGGCCGGGTGGACCGGGTAGGCGATAATCGGCTGAGCGTTCGTCATCGTCACTGTGACGTAGACAACAGCTTCGATGCGCGCCGTGACCCGGCTTACCGGGTACGGCGTCTACTGGCCGCGCCACCCGACCCGGGTCGGCGAGCGACGTGGTGCCTATTGGGGGCGGTGCATGCGGGAGCGCAAGCTCAGGAAGTTGCTGTCCGATGGTGGGATCAGGAAGATCCTGTCGCTGGTCGGGTGCGGGGTGGTCGCGGGCGTGGTCGTCGCGGCGGCGGCGCTGCCCGCTGCCGCGATGACCGGGGCGTTGACCACCGCAGGCGTGGACGCGTTCGACAGCCTTCCGGCCGACTTCACGACGGTGCCCGCCCCGCAGAGCTCGTTCATCTACGCCTCGGACGGCAAGACCCTGCTGGCGATGCTCTACGACGAAAACCGGCGCGACGTCCCGCTTTCGGACGTGGCACCGGTGATGCAGCAGGCGATCGTCGCCTCCGAGGACGTCCGCTTCTACTCCCACCACGGCGTCGACTTCAAGGGTGTGGCCCGCGCGCTGGTCGCCGACAACGGCGGCGACTCGCAGGGCGCCTCCACTCTGACCATGCAGTACGTGCGCCAGAGCGCCATCTACTCGGCCAAGACCCCCGAGGAGGTGGTCGCGGCGAGCGAGAAGACCAAGGCTCGC
This sequence comes from Planosporangium thailandense, assembly GCF_011947195.1. Classification (GTDB taxonomy): domain Bacteria; phylum Actinomycetota; class Actinomycetes; order Mycobacteriales; family Micromonosporaceae; genus Planosporangium; species Planosporangium thailandense. The sequence goes on from NZ_JAATVY010000001.1 coordinate 94,295, forward strand.
AAGATCCGCGAGATGAAGCTCGCCATGGCGCTGGAGGAGAAGCTCAACAAGAAGCAGATCCTGGAGCGGTACCTCAACATCGCGCCGTTCGGCCACGGCGCCTGGGGCATCTACGCCGCGAGCCACGTGTACTTCGGCAAGGACCCGAAGGACCTCACGCTGCCGGAAGCGGCGCTGCTCGCGGGCCTGGTGCAGGCGCCGTCGTCGTACGACCCGGCCGACCCGGCGAAGCTCCCCGCGGCGCTCAAACGGCGTGAGCACGTCTTCGACCAGATGGTCCGGGCGCACAACATCACCGCCCAGCAGGCCGCGGAGGCGCGCAAGGCGCCGCTGCAGATCACCGACCAGCACCCGTCGCAGGGCTGCGTCTCGGTGCCGTACGCGAGCCTCGGCGCCGGGTTCTTCTGCGACTACCTGTACCGCTGGTGGCTGGAACAGCCGGCGTTCGGCGCCGACGCCTACGAACGCGAAAACCGGCTGCGCAGCGGCGGGTACACCATCATCAGCTCGCTGGACATAGGCATCCAGCAGGCGATGAAGCGCAACATCGACTCGAAGATCAAGGCCACCGACCGGCGGGCGCTCATGCTCAGCGCCGTCGAGCCGTCCACCGGCCGGGTGCTGGCGATGGCCACCAACCGCAACTTCAGCCTCGACACCAGCGGCAACCTGCCCAACCCGAACCGGGCCATCAGCGGGCCGGGCAGCTTCCCCAACACCACCAACCCGCTGATCTCCGGGGGCGGCGGCGTCAACGGCTACCAGGCGGGCTCCACGTTCAAGATGTTCACGATGCTCGCCGCACTCGAGAAGGGCATGCCGCTCAGCACGACGATCGACGCTCCGGCGGTGTACCACTCGCACTACCCGACGAAGGGCACCAACTGCCCAGGCACCCAGGACTGGTGCCCGAAGAACGCGAGCGCGTCCGAGGCCGGCACCTTCAACATGTGGACCGGCTTCGGCAAGTCGGTCAACACCTTCTTCGTGCCGCTGGAGGAGCGGGCCGGCGCGGAGAACGCGGTGGCCGTGGCCCAGCGTCTGGGGATCCAGTTCCGGGCCCAGAGCGACCAGGAAAACGCCAAGGGCGCCCACTACTGGGGTCCGTTCACCCTGGGCGTCTCGGCGACCACGCCGCTCGACCTGGCAGGGGCGTACGCGAGCCTGGCCAACGACGGCGCGCACTGCGCGCCGACCCCGATCACCGAGATCCGCGACGCCAACGGCAAGCCGCTGGACGTCGGAAAGCCGCAGTGCACCAACGGGGTCAGCGCCGACGTCGCCCACGCCGCCATCGACGCCGCCCGCTGCCCGGTCGGCGACCACGGTGGCCTCAACCAGTGCCACGACGCCTCCACCGCGCGCGGGGTGGCGGCGACCGTCGGGAAGCCGGTGTTCGGTAAGACCGGTACGACCGACACCAACGAGTCGGCGACGCTGGTCGCCTCGACGAAGCAGGTCACGGTTGCCGGGATCGAGGCCGACCCGGACTGGCAGGCCGACGCGAGCGCCGACCACAACCACGTGGACCAGTCGGTCGCGGAGACGCTGCGCGACGCCATGGCCGGCAAGCCCGCGATCGACTTCCCGCAACCCAGCTCACGGCTCGCGTACGGCAGATGACCCGACCGGTAGGTTGAGGCGCATGACGCTGCATGTACGGGGCGTGGTGCTGCCCGACGACGAGGTCCGCGATCTGTACCTGGTCGGGGACCGGGTGACGCTGCGCCCGGTGGCGGGTGCCGAGACCGTCGCCGACGGCGGGTACGTGCTGCCGGGCCTGGTCGACGCGCACTGCCACATCGGGATCGCGCGCGGTGGCACCCCGATCAGCGGGCTGGACGAGGCCCGGGCACTCGCCACGATCGACCGGGACGCCGGGGTGCTCGCGATCCGCGACGCCGGCTCCCCGTACCCGTACCCGCAGCTCGACGACGACCCGGACATGCCGCGACTGCGCCGGGCCGGCCGGCACGTCGCGCCACCGCGCCGCTACCTGCGCGACATCGGGGTGGAGGTGGCCGCCGAGGACCTGCCCGGGGAGGCGGCGCGGCAGGCGGCGGCCGGCAACGGCTGGGTCAAGCTCGTCGGGGACTGGATCGACCGGGGCACCGGTGACCTGGCGCCCGCCTGGGACCCGGCGGACATGGCGGCGGCGGTCAAGGCCGCCCACGAGGCGGGCGCCCGGGTCGCCGTGCACACGTTCGCCGAGGAGTCGGTGGCGGCGCTGGTGCGCGCCGGGGTCGACTCCGTCGAGCACGGCACCGGGCTGTCCGACGACGACATCGCCGAGATGGCGCGCCGCGGCACGGCCCTCGTCCCGACAATGATCAACATCGCGACGTTCGGCGACATCGCGGCGCGGGCGGACGGGAAGTTCCCGACGTACGCGACGCACATGCGGGCGCTGGGCGACCGGTTCCCGTCCGTGGTCGCGGCGGCGTACGAGGCGGGAGTGCCGATCTACGTCGGCACCGACGCCGGCGGCGGGATCAACCACGGGTTGGCGGCCGAGGAGATGCTGCGGCTGCACGCGGTCGCCGGCATGCCCGCGCTGGACGTGCTGCGCGCCGGGTCGTGGGGCGCCCGTGAGTGGCTGGGCTTCCCCGGGCTGGTCGAGGGCGGCCTCGCCGACCTGGTGGTCTACGACTCCGACCCTCGGCGGGACCTGCGGGTGCTGGCCGCGCCACGGCGGATCATCCTGCGCGGGCGGGTCGTTGCATAGGACTTCGCCCTCCATTACGGAAGAACCGGGCGGGGTACGGCGGTCGGCCGGCGGGCGGGTACGCGCAGCGCCTAGGATGACCGGTCATGGCGCGTGTGCTCACACCCAGGTCCGAGGACTTCCCCCGCTGGTATCAGGACGTGATCGCCAAGGCGGAGCTGGCCGACAACGGCCCGGTCCGCGGCACCATGGTGATCCGGCCGGCCGGGTATGCGATCTGGGAGCGGATGCAGTCCGACATGGACAACCGGATCAAGGCGGCCGGCGCGCAGAACGCGTACTTCCCGCTGTTCATCCCGGAGAACTACCTGCGCCGCGAGGCCGAGCACGTCGAGGGCTTCTCCCCGGAGCTGGCGGTGGTCACCCACGGCGGCGGCAAGCAGCTCGCCGAGCCGATCGTGGTCCGGCCGACGTCGGAGACCGTGATCGGCGAGTTCATGGCCAAGTGGATCAGCTCCTACCGCGACCTGCCGCTGCTGCTCAACCAGTGGGCCAACGTCGTGCGCTGGGAGCTGCGCCCCCGGCTCTTCCTGCGCACCAGCGAGTTCCTGTGGCAGGAGGGGCACACCGCGCACGCCAGCGAGGCCGACGCGCACGCCTACGCGCGGGGCATCCTGCACGACGTGTACGAGGACTTCATGCGCCAGATGCTGGCGATACCGGTCGTGGTGGGGCGCAAGACGGTCCGGGAGCGCTTCGCGGGCGCGACCAGCACGTACACCCTCGAAGGCATGATGGGTGACGCCAAGGCGCTGCAGATGGGCACCAGCCACGAGCTGGGGCAGAACTTCGCCAAGGCGTTCGACATCGTGTACTCGTCGGCCGAGGGGCGCCAGGAGCACGCCTGGACGACGTCATGGGGCACCTCGACCCGGATGCTCGGCGGTCTGATCATGTGCCACGGCGACGACAACGGCCTTCGGGTGCCGCCACGGATCGCGCCGATCCAGGCGCACGTGATGATCGTCAAGGCCGACCCGGCCGGCGACGTCGTCAGTGCCGCCGCGAAGCTGCGCGACGCGCTGCGCGACGCCGGCATCCGGGTGGGCTTCGACGACCGCGTGGACACCCCGTTCGGGCGCCGCGCGGTCGACGCCGAGCTCAAGGGCTACCCGGTGCGCATCGAGGTGGGGCCGCGCGATCTCGCGGAGGGCAACGTCGTCGTCGTCCGGCGCATCCCGGGGACGAAGACGCCCACGCCGGTCGCCGACGCGGTCTCGGCGGTCACCGCGGCCCTCGAAGCCGACCAGCAGGCGCTGTACGACGAGGCGCTGGCCCGCCGGCAGTCGCTCACCGCGGACGTGTCGAGCGTGGACGAGGCGATCGAGGCGGCGGCCACCGGCTGGGCCCGGGTTCCGTGGGCGGCCGTCGGCACCGAGGGCGAGGCCAAGGCCAACGCCGAAGGCGTCACCGTGCGCTGCCTGACCCGCGCGGATGGCTCGGTGCCCCGGTCCGAGGACGAACCCGACCTCGTCGCCTACCTGGCCCGCGCGTACTGATGCGCTTCACGCCCGGCCGGGTGGTGGTGCATCGCCACTTCCAGCGGGACCGGCTGGCCTGGGTCCGCGTCATGCGCGTGGTGAGCGACGACGACCGCGGCCTGCTGCTGTGGATCGCGCCCGGCAGCCCGACGCGGAGCCTGCGCGCCGACGACGGCCGCACGCTGCGGTCCATGCCGTTCGCGGAGTGGATCACGCGCCGGCCCGTGCTCGCGGCCGGCAACTGGGAGGGGCCCGGCATCCTCAAGTTGATCCGCCCGGGCGCGGCGCACTCGGTGTGGTGGTTCTGGGACGACGCGGGCGCGTTCGCCGGCTGGTACGTCAACCTCGAGGAGCCGGCCGTGCGCTGGGACGACGGTGACCTCGCCGGCCTCGACATCGTCGATCAGGACCTCGACATCTGCGTCGAGCCGAACCGGTCGTGGCTGTGGAAGGACGAGCACGAGCTGACCGAGCGGCTGCGCTTCCCGGACCACTACTGGGTACGCGACGCCGACGCGGTGTGGGCGGAGGGCCGACGCGTCATACCCGACATCGAGGCGGGCCTGTTCCCGTTCGACGGTACGTGGTGCGACTTCGAGCCCCAGCCGGCCTGGCTCACGCCACCCGCGCTGCCGGCGGGCTGGGACCGGGCCCGTGCATACCCGGATGTCCGTATACCCGGCATGTCGGAGAACTGATCGCGAGTGGTCACAGGGGTTGCTCCATCCGCCTAGGGTGCCGTGAGGTACCGGACGGATGGAGGTACATCGATGCGATGGCGGGTCCTCGCGTTGGTGGCGGTCACCGCGCTGACGGCGGTGCTCACGCCGGCGAGGTCGGGGTACGCGGCAGCCGGCGCGCCGGCACCGACCTGGGGAGCCTGCCCGGCCGCGCCGCCCGGGATCCAGCGTGACCCTCGGCAGGAGTGCGCCACGCTGCGGGTACCGCTGGACTACCGGCAGCCGGGCGGCCGGCAGATCGACATCGCGGTGTCCCGGATCACGACCGCCAAGCCCGGGCTGCGGCGCGGGATCCTGCTGTTCAATCCGGGTGGCCCGGGCGGTGCCGGGCTCGACTTCCCCGGTCAGCTCCTGCCGGCCCTCCCCGCGGCCGTCAGCGACCGCTTCGACCTGATCGGCTTCGACCCCCGCGGCGTCGGCCACAGCACGCCGGTCACCTGCGGTATCCCCGCCGACACGGCCCCGGACCTGCTCCTGCCCTATCCGGCTGCCGACGGCTCGATCGACCGGAACGTCGCCTTCGCCCGCGCCACCGCCGACGGGTGCGCCCGGCACTCCGGCGCCCTGCTGCCGTACATCACCACGGCCAACACCGCCCGGGACATGGACCGGATCAGGGTCGCGCTGGGGGAGCGGAAGCTGTCGTACTTCGGGCTCTCCTACGGTTCGTACCTGGGCGCGGTGTACGCCGCGCTGTTCCCGCAGCGCGGGGATCGGATCCTCCTGGACAGCGCCGTCGACCCGAAGCTCGTGTGGTACGACCAGTGGCGGGCCTGGGGGCCGGGGATCGCGCTGCGGCTGCCGGACTTCACGGCGTGGGCCGCCGCGCGGGACGCCTCCTATCACCTCGGCGCCACGCCGGAGGCCGTCGAGAAGACCTACTACGACCTCGCCGCGCGGCTCGACCGCGACCCGCTGCCGGCGGACGGGTACCCGTTCACCGGCAACGTCCTGCGCCTGGTCACCTTCGACCGCCTCTACTTCGACTTCCGGTTCCCGGAGCTGGCTGGGATCTGGCAGCAGGTCGCGTCGGCCACCGGCGCGGGAGCGCCGCCCGCCGCGGCCGCGCCGCCCGCCGCGGCCGCACCGCCTGTTACGGCCGCGCGGCCCGCCACGGCCGCGCTCAGGACGCTCGCGGACGAGGCTGCTGTCCCGGCGGACAACCTGCGGTCGGCTCAGTACGCGGTCCTCTGCGACGACGTGGCGTGGCCGCGCGACCTCGCCACCTACGCGGCGAACGTGGCGGTCGACCGCCGCCTGTACCCGGCCGCCGCCGGCATGCCGTCCAACGCCTGGCCGTGCGCGTTCTGGAAGTACCGGCCGGCACAGCCGCCGGTCGCCGTGACGGACAACGGTCCACGCAACGTCCTGATCCTGCAGAACCTGCGCGACCCCGCGACGCCCTGGTTCAGCGGGTACGGCCTGCGCCAGGCGTTCGGCCGGCGCGCCGGCTTCGTCAGCGTCGACCAGGGCGGGCACGGGGTGTACCTGTTCACCCGGTCGACCTGCGCGAACGACCTGGCCACGGCGTTCCTGGCGCGCGGCGAGCTGCCGGAACGCGACACGCTGTGCCCGGGCCAGTCGCCGGGCGACGTGACCGGACCGGGGCTCGCACCACGGGTGACGTTGCCGGGCCCGCTGGGGTAGCGCGGTGTCCCGCCTCGTCGTGTGCGTTACGCGGCGGCGAAGCGGGTCCGGTAGGCCGTCGGGGTCGTGCCCAGGTCACGCCCGAAGTGCCGGCGCAGCACCGCCGTGGTGCCGAACCCGGCCCGCCGGGCCACCTCCTCCACGGTCAGGTCGCTGCTCTCCAGCAGCTCCTGGGCGAGTTGTACGCGCTGGTGGTGCAGCCACCGCAGCGGCGTGGTGCCGGTGGTCTCCACGAACCGCCGGGCGAACGTGCGCGGTGACTGGTGGGCCCGGCGGGCCAGTTCGGTGACGGTGAGCGGGCGGTCGAGGTGCTCACGTGCCCAGCTCAACACGGCGGCGAGCTCGTCGGGCAGCGGCTCGACGACCACGCGGGGCAGGTACTGCGCCTGGTCGCCGTCGCGGTGCGGGGGAGTGACCATCCGCCGGGCGATGGCGGCCGCCACGGTGGCGCCGTGGGCCTCCCGTACGAGGTGCAGGCACAGGTCGATGCCGGCCGCGGTGCCCGCGGAGGTCCACAGCGGCCCGTCGTGGACCCAGAGGGGGCCGTTCGCGACCGCCACCGACGGGTGCCGGTCGGCGAGGTCGTCGACGAGCCGCCAGTGGGTGGTCGCCCGGCGCCCGTCGAGCAGTCCGGCGTCGGCGAGGAGGAACGCGCCGCTGCACAGGGCCGCGATCGGCACGCCGGCATCGTGCGCGGCCCGCAGCGCCCGCCGCTCCGATTCGGTCGCGGCGGGGGGCGCCGGCTCGGCGCCGGGCACGAGGACGAGGTCGGCCTCGGTGAGCGCGGACAGGCCGTGATCGGCCGACAGGGTCACCCCGCCGGCCAGGGTTACCGGACGGCGGCCGGGTGAGCAGCGGCGCAGGTCGAACCGCGGCACCCCGTCGTCGCTGCGGTCGACCCCGAAGACCTCGTGGATGACGCCGTAGTCGAACAGTCGGACCGCGTGATGGAGGAGGACTGCCACGGTGCGCATCCCGCCATCATGCCACAACGATCATGACAGTAATCAGCGTATGGACGTCATTCCTGCCACTGTCGAATCGGGCTTCGCGCCCCGATGATTAACGGCATGACCAGCCACATCGAGCCCGACGCGGCTCTCATCGTGATCGACGTACAGACCGGCTTCGACGACCCGTACTGGGGCCGCCGCTCCAACCCCGCGGCCGAGGAGAACATCGGCCGCCTGATCTCCGCGTGGACCGCGACCGGCCGGCCGATCGTGCGGGTCCGCCACGCGTCGACGAATCCCCGGTCACCGCTGGCGGCGTCGGCGCCCGGGCACGCCTTCAAGTCGGTCGTCGCGGACCTCGAGCCGGCGCTGGAGATCGTCAAGAGCGTGCACTCGTCCTTTTACGGCACCCCGGACCTGCACGCCTGGCTGACCGCGGCCGGCATCCACCAGGTGGTGATCTGCGGCATACAGACCAACCGCTGCTGCGAGACCACCGCCCGGATGGCCGGCGATCTCGGGTACGACGTGCTGTACGCCCTCGACGCCACGTTCACCTTCGACGAGGACGGCATCCCGGCCGAGCAGCTCATGGCCGCGACCGCGGTGAACCTGGACGGCCACTTCGGCCGGGTGCTCGACACCGGCGAACTGCTCGCGCTGATGGGAGCCGTCGCGGCCGGCTGAACCCGGACGGTACGGGGTGTGTCGGCGAACCGCCGATGGATCTGGCACAATGGTCGACTGGTACCCGGTGCGTGTCCGGCGCCCTCTAACCCGGGCACGTCACCAGTCCACCGAGCTGCCGTTCGCGCGATCCCCACCGCGTGTGGTCGGCGAGGATCTCAATCACGAATCCAGGAGCGAGCAGACAGTGGCCGTACGTATCCGGCTTCTGCGGATGGGCAAGATCCGCAACCCGCAATACCGCATCGTCGTCGCCGACTCGCGCACCAAGCGCGACGGTCGGGCGATCGAATTCCTAGGGATCTACCACCCGAAGGAGGAGCCCTCGCGGATCGAGGTCAACTCCGAGCGTGTCCAGCACTGGCTGAGCGTCGGCGCCCAGCCGAGCGAGGCCGTGCAGGCGATCCTGTCCAAGACCGGTGACTGGCAGAAGTTCAAGGGTCTGCCGGCACCCGAGCCGCTGAAGGTCGCTCCCGCGCGGGCCGACCGGCGCGCGCTGTACGAGGCCGAGGCCCAGGCGGCGGCCGGTGTGGCCGCTGCTGAGCCCAAGCCGGCGAAGAAGACCGCGGCCAAGAAGGCCGAGGCGCCCGCGGCTGAGAAGGCCGAGGCGCCCGCGGCTGAGAAGGCCGAGGCGCCCGCGGCCGAGCAGGCGGAGGAGCAGGCTGGTGCCGGCGCCGGCGAAACGGCCTGACGCCTTGCGCCCGGCGCTCGAGCACCTGGTCAAGGGCATCGTCGACCACCCGGACGACGTGCGCGTCCGGATGGTCGACTCCCGGCGTGGTCAGCGCCTAGAGGTGCGTGTCCACCCCGAGGACCTGGGAACGGTCATCGGGCGGGGTGGGCGCACCGCGAAGGCGCTGCGACAGGTGATCACGTCGATCGGCGGGCGCGGCGTCCGCGTCGAGATCGTCGATTCGTACTAGTCGCAGATGCTGCTCGTCGTCGGACAGATCGTGCGCCCGCACGGCATCCTCGGTGAGGTCGTCGTCAACGTGCGCACCGACGATCCCGCCGAACGCTTCGCACCCGGGTCGGTGCTGGTCACCGACCCGGGTAAGCGGGTCGCACCTCAGGTTCCCCCGACCCTCACGGTCGAGACCGTCCGGCCGCACCAGGGCCGGCTGCTCATCGTCTTCGACAGCGTCTACGACCGGGACATCGCCGAAAACCTGCGCGGCGTGCTGTTGTGCGTCGACAGCGAGACTCTGCCGCCCAGCGAGGATCCGGACGAGTTCAGCGACTTCGAACTGGTCGGCCTGGCCGCCGTCACTCGTGAGGGTGAGCCGCTCGGCGAGGTGATCCGGGTCGACCACGCCCCCGCCTCCGACCTGCTGGTCCTGCGTCGCCCCGACGGCCGCAGCGCGCTGGTGCCGTTCGTCAAGGCGATCGTGCCCGAGGTCGACGTGGCGGGCGGTCGGGTCGTGCTGACCCCGCCTGAGGGCCTGTTCGACCTTTGACCGTTTCGCGATCTTGGACACTTGTGTCACCTATAGGTCGCGTTACTGTCCAAGATCGGGGAGAAGATTATGAAAGTCGACATCGTCACGATCTTCCCCGAGTACTTCGCGCCGCTCGACCTGTCGCTCATCGGGCGGGCCCGCACATCCGGGCTGCTCGACGTCGCCGTTCACGATCTGCGCAACTGGACGCACGATGTGCACCGTACGGTCGACGACACCCCGTACGGGGGCGGCGCCGGTATGGTCATGCGCCCGGAGCCGTGGGGCGAGGGGCTCGACGCGGTCGCCACGCCCGGTGCCCGCCTCGTCGTACCGACCCCGGCGGGGAGCCCTTTCACGCAGGCCGCCGCGCAGGAGTTGGCCGAAGCCGAGCACCTGGTGTTCGCCTGTGGCCGGTACGAGGGAATCGATCAGCGGGTGATCGACGAGGCGGCGACCCGGATGCCGGTCACCGAGGTCTCCCTCGGTGACTATGTGCTCTTCGGCGGCGAGGTGGCGGTCCTGGTCATCCTGGAGGCGGTCGTACGGCTGCTGCCGGGCGTGCTGGGCAACGCCGACTCCTTGCTGGAGGAGTCACACACGGGCGGGCTGCTGGAGGCGCCGGTCTACACCAAGCCCTCGACCTGGCGCGGGCACGAGGTGCCGGAGATCCTTCGATCGGGTGACCACGGTCGGATCGCGCGCTGGCGGCGCGATCAGGCGCTGTTGCGGACGGCGGTCCGCCGGCCGGATCTGCTGGCCGCGGTGCCGCCGGAAAAACTGGACAAACGTGACGTGGCGCTTCTGACAGAGGCCGGATTTCAGATACCGGCCTCCGATATGGCAAAGTAGTGGGGTTGCCGCGGGCCGTTGTCCGCTGGCGGATCAGGTTTATCTCAGCCGCGCACCGCGTTGCGGTGCGCCTTGAGCCATGAGGATGTAGCAGCGATGAACATGCTGGACGCTCTCGACGCCCAGTCGCAGCGGACCGACATCCCGGCCTTCCGCGCCGGTGACACGCTCAAGGTGCACGCGCGGGTGGTCGAAGGTAACCGGTCCCGTATCCAGGTCTTCCAGGGTGTCGTCATCGCCCGCCAGGGGACCGGCCTGCGGGAGACCTTCACGGTCCGTAAGGTCAGCTTCGGTGTCGGCGTCGAGCGGACCTACCCGGTCAACAGCCCGGCGCTGGACCGCATCGAGGTTCTCACCCGCGGTGACGTCCGCCGGGCGAAGCTGTACTACCTGCGCGAGCTGCGGGGCAAGGCCGCCAAGATCAAGGAAAAGCGCGAGAAGCAGGCGAGCTGACGCGAGCCCGCGGGATCCCCAAAGTGGCGTCGGCCATCTAGGCTTGCGGCAGTGATGTACCGGGAGCCCCTCGACGACGACTCGCCCTATCAACGGGATCCGCGCGACCGCGTCGACCCCAGCACCGGATACGGGCGCTCCTCCCGCGTCTACGGCGCGGACCGTGGCTATGGCTCAGGCCGTGGCTACGGTACGGAGCGCGGCCGGCCGGGTGGGTCTCGACGCGAGTTCGACGCCGACCCGGGTGACGGGGCGACGTGGGGTGACCGCGTGCGCCGGCGACGCAAGGAGATGCCGCTCTGGCAGGAGCTGCCGCTGCTGCTGATCGTCGCCTTCTGCCTCGCCGTGCTGGTACGCACGTTTTTGGTGCAGGCATTCTTCATCCCATCCGGCTCGATGGAGCCACGGCTCCTCGTCGGCGACCGGGTGCTCGTCAATAAGGTCGTCTACGACGTACGTCAGCCGAACCATGGTGAGATCGTCGTGTTCCGGGGCACCGACAACTGGGCTCCGGAAAACCAGGTCGACACCAACGGCGGCTTCTTCGCCAAGCTCGGCCGCACGATCGGCGACCTGGTCGGCGTGAGCCAGCCGGGGGAGAAGGACTTCATCAAGCGCGTCATCGGCCTGCCCGGTGACACGGTGGCGTGCTGCGACGCCAACGGGCGCGTCACGGTCAACGGCTTCCCGCTCGACGAGCCGTACGTCACCGACAACTCGCCGCTGGACGCCCCGCCGAACGCCAAGGTCTGCCAGTCCAGACGGTTCGGGCCGATCAAGGTCGAGCAGGGCCAGATGTTCGTCATGGGTGACCACAGGTTGGTGTCCCAGGACTCGCGCTGCCAGGGCGCGGTGCCGATCGCAAACGCGATCGGACGGGCGTTCGTGATCGTGTGGCCGGGCAGCCACTGGTCCGGGCTCGGGGTGCCGCCCACATTCGACAAGGTGCCCAGGCCGGTCGCCGCCGCGGCGCCCGGACACGTTCCGGTCGCACCAGCGCCCGCGAACGGTGTGCCGGAACTGGTGGTAACCGCGCCAATCCTCGCGTCTTCCGCCTTTACGGCGCGTTCCCGACGCACCGGGCGCGGGCGAGGACGTAGGCTCCTCGCGTGATTGACGAGCAGACCAACAAGCGATCGAATTCGTTCTGGCGCGAGCTACCGGTTCTCGTCGTCGTGGCGTTCGTCGTCGCACTCCTGGTACGCGTGTTCGTACTGCAGACCTTCTTCATCCCGTCGGAGTCGATGGAGCACACGCTCAACATCAACGACCGGGTGCTGGTCAACAAAGTCATCTACGACCTGCGCTCGCCGCACCGCGGCGAGATCGTGGTCTTCAAGTCGCCCGCCTCGTGGCGCAGTGACCCGACCGAGGTCGACTTCATCAAGCGCGTCATCGCCGTCGGCGGCGACCACGTGGTCTGCTGCGACGCCAAGCACCGGCTGACGGTCAACGGTCAGGCCCTCGACGAGCCGTACCTGTACCACGACTCCGACGGTACGGCCGACCTGCCCAGCGACGAGCCGTTCGACGTGGTCGTGCCCAAGGGCCGCCTGTGGGTGATGGGAGACCACCGGTCGCACTCCGGCGACTCCCGGGAGCAGTACCTGCGCACTCATGACACCAGCGCCGCCACGATCCCGTACCCGTCGGTGGTGGGGCGGGCCTTCGTGGTCTTCTGGCCGCTTCAGCGGTGGACGTGGCTGACCGTGCCGGGCACCTTCGACCGGGTACCCGACCCGCCGAAGGCGTGAGCCTCCGGTCCCGGGTGGCGGCCGCAGACGCGAGGTACGCCGGTCGTAGGCTGGGCATGCCATGACTCGACCCGACGCGACACCTCGCCGGGCGGCCCGCGTGCTGCTGGTCGACGCATCCTGGCGGGTGCTGATGCTCCGCGGCTGTGACCCGGCCCGCCCGCACCACCGGTACTGGTTCACGGTCGGTGGCGGCCTGGACTCCGGCGAGACGCCCGCGCAGGGCGCGGTCCGGGAACTGTTCGAGGAGACCGGCCTGCGAGTGGGCCCCGAGGCCCTCGGCGAGCCGGTCCACCGCGACGTCGTCGAGTTCCCCTTCGACGGCCGCTGGTACCGGCAGGAGCAGGACTACTTCGTGCTACGGGTCGACTCCTGGGAGGTCGACGTCGCCGGCTTCAACGAGATCGAGCGGGCCACCGTCGACGCGCACCGGTGGTGGACGGCCGACGAGCTGCGCGCCAGCGACGAGCCGTTCTACCCGCCGTCCCTGCCGGACCTGATCGGTGCCCTGTCAGGGGAGGAGCTACCGTGCTGACCCCGCCTCGCACCGTGGTCCACCGCGGCGCCGGCCTGTACGCGCTCGAGCGGGCGCTTCAGCGGCGCGGCTTCACGTTCGTGGCCGGCGCCGACGAGGCCGGGCGCGGCGCCTGCGCCGGGCCGCTCGTCGTGGCCGCGGTGGTCCTGCCCGCCGGCCGGCGCGGCGAGATCGACGGTCTGACCGACTCCAAGCTGCTGACCCCGGCCGCCCGCGAGCGGATCTACGAAGAGATCATGGTGCGTGCCATGGCGCACTCGGTCGTGGTAATTCCACCGGGCGAAATTGACAGCATGGGGCTGCACGTGTGCAACCTGGCGGGCATGCGGCGCGCCCTCGCACAGTTGGCGCAGCGGCCGGAGTACGTGCTCACCGACGGGTTCTCGGTCGACGGCCTGGACGTTCCGGGGCTGGCTGTGTGGAAGGGGGACCAGGTGGCGGCGTGCGTGGCGGCGGCGAGCGTCGTGGCGAAGGTCACCAGGGACAGGATCATGGTGGAGCTGGACCGCGCCTGGCCCGGGTACGGGTTCGCGGTTCACAAGGGGTATGCGACGGCCGAGCACTCTGCGGCATTGCATCGACACGGACCGTGTCGGGTGCACCGGTTCTCGTACGCCAACGTCGCGGCGGTGGCGGACCGGGGCGCGCCGCGGAGTACCGTCGGCGTGGCGTCCGGCATGGCCGCACCGGAAACGGTGGCGGTGGGCGACAATGTCTGCATGGAAGGCGGATTGCGATGAGCGCCGAAGATCTCGAAAAGTACGAGACCGAGATGGAGCTTCAGCTCTACCGGGAGTACCGCGACATCGTCCGCCAGTTCTCCTACGTGGTGGAGACGGAACGTCGCTTCTACCTCGCCAATCAGGTCGACCTGCACGTACGCAACGCCGACGGTGAGGTCTACTTCGAGGTCGAGATGCACGATGCGTGGGTCTGGGACATGTACCGTCCGGCCCGCTTCGTCAAGAACGTACGCGTGATGACCTTCAAGGACGTCAACGTGGAGGAGTTGGAGAAGCCGGACATCTCGCTGCCCGACAGCGGCTTCACCGGCTGAGCGGCCCGGTAGCAGATCCATTCGGGCTACGCAGCCCCGTCCACACCCACCCTCGCTGTCCACAGCCGCGGGCTCGGCCGTTGCGGGTACCGGCGTTGCCGGCCGACGCTACCGGGCATGCCCCTCGCTTTCCGCGTACCGGTTGCATCCCGTGTCCGGCCGATCGTGTTGACGGTCGCCCTGCTGGCGCTCATGGTCGGCGGCCCCGGCGCGCCGGGCGGAGCTCGGCCGGTGGCTGCCGCACCGGCCCGGCCCGCCGCGCCCATCTCTCCGGGCGCAGCGATGCCACCCGCCTTGCCAAGGTCGTCCGCCTCGTCAAGGTCGCCTAGCTCGCCCGGTACCCCCGGTTCCCCCGTCGGGGCGCGCTTCCGCTGGCCGCTGGACGGCCGCCCATCGGTCGTACGCCGTTTCGCGCCCCCGCCGCAGCCGTGGCTGCCCGGCCATCGAGGCGTCGACCTGTCAGCGGAGGCGGGAGCGCCGGTCTACGCGGCCGGACCCGGCGTCGTCCGGTTCGCCGGCATGCTTGCCGGGCGGGGGGTGGTGAGCGTCGACCATCCGAACGGCCTGCGCACCACGTACGAGCCGGTCACGCCCGTCGTCGTGGCGGGCCAGCAGGTGCGGGCCGGAGATGTGATCGGCAAGCTGGACGGCGACCATCCCGGCTGTCCGGCCGTCTACTGCCTGCACTGGGGCCTGCGGCTGGGCGCGACCTACCTGGACCCGCTGGCGCTCGTCGGCGTGGCGAGGGTACGCCTGCTCCCGCTGGCCACGAACACGCCATGATCGCGGATATTCGTCTGTGCCGGGACACGGATGAACATCCGCGATCAGGCGAGAGTCGCGATCAAGCCCGGCAGCCGCTGGGCCAGCCGGTCGTACTCCTCGGCGCGGTTGTAGACCTGCGCCGACAGTCGGAGCAGCCCCCGATCCCGGTACGGGTTCACGGCCACCTCCACGCCCAACTCGTCGGCGATGCGTTGGCGCAGTCGCGCCGCGCCGGCCAGATCGCCCGCCAGCCCTCCGGGCAGCGGCACGATCCGCATCGCCAGTCCCGGCGCGCCGGTCGGCGCGTCGCCCCCGAGCGCCGCTGCGACGGCCCGCTGTCCGTAGCCGGCGAGTTCCGCGTTGTGGGCCCGGACCACCTCCACGCCCAGCGTCCGAAGCGTGAACAGGGCGGTAGGCGCTGCCAGCCAGGCCGTGTAGTCGAGGGTGCCCTGCCACTCGACGTTGGCCGGGAATCCCGCCGGCTGCTCCCACGACACCACGAGCGGCCGGATCCGCTCGCGCCATTCGGGTGACACGGCGAGGAGCGCGGTACCGCGCGGAGCGAACGCCCACTTGTGCAGGTTGCCGGTCCAGAAGGCGGCGTCGAGGGCGGTGACGTCGACGGGTATCTGACCGGGCACGTGCGCCGCGTCGACCAGGACCGGCACATCCGCGGGCCGCAGCGCGGCCACGACCCGGGCGACCGGGAAGAGACGGGCGGTGGGCGAGGTGATCTGGTCGACGATCACCAGCCGGGTGCGTCCCGTCACCGCTTCGGTGATTCCGGCGACCACCTCGTCGTCGGTGGGCGCCAGTGGAAGCGGCACCGTGCGGTGCCGCGCGCCGGTACGGGCGCAGACCGCCTCGACCGCCAACCGGACCGCGCCGTACCCGTGCTCGGTCGTTACGATCTCGTCGCCTTCGCGCAGGTCGAGGGAGTTGAGCACGGTGGCGACGCCGATCGTCGTGTTGCCCACGAGGGCGCTTGCGTCCGGATCGGCGCCGAGAAAGGTGGCGAGGTGGCGGCGGGTGTGCGCGACCCGCTCGGTCAGGCCCACCGAGTAGAAGCGCACCGGGTCGGCCTCCACCTCGTCGCGCAGCCGCTGCTGGGCTCGTTGCACGCTGAGCGGCACCGCGCCGAACGCGCCGTGGTTGAGGTAGGCGACCGCCGGGTCGAGCGAGAAGCATTCCCGGACGGCTTCCCACCCGACGTACACGCCCTCGATCATCCGCCCTGGCACGACAGCAACCTTATAGAGCGGATCGGGTCGGTAGGGTGACTCGGCTCGGGCATGCTTGCGACATCGACCCGCCGGTCGGGTGCGTGAGGACAAGTCGGGCGGCTCACGCTCTCGGATGCGCCTGCCGGTACGCCGCGCGGAGCCGTTCCATGGACACGTGGGTGTAGATCTGGGTGCTCGACAGCGACGCGTGTCCGAGGATCTCCTGGACGGCGCGCAGGTCGGCCCCGCCTTCGACCAGATGCGTCGCGGCGGAGTGGCGCAGCCCGTGCGGTGAGACGTGCGGCAGCCCGGCGGCCGTCGCGGCGGCCGACACGATCCGCCGCGCCGCGGTCTCGACCAGCCGACCGCCCCGGGCGCCGAGCAGCAGGGCCGAGCCGCTGCGCGGACTGACCAGGGCCGGGCGACCCCGCCGCAGGTACGCGTCCAGCGCCTGCTCAGCCGGGGCGCCGTACGGCACGGTGCGCTCCTTGGCGCCCTTGCCGAACACGCGTACCACCCGACGACCCCGGTCGACGTCGCCCAGGTCGAGGCCGCACAGCTCGCCGACCCGGATCCCGGTGGCGTAGAGCAGTTCGAGGACGAGCCGGTCACGCAGGATGAGCGGGGTGTCGTCCGGGTCGCGGGTCTGCGTGGTCACGAGCGCCGCGGCCTGGTCGGCCCGCAGCACACCCGGCAACTCCCGGCGGGCTTTCGGGCTGGCGAGGCGCTGACCGGCGTCGGTCGGGGTGAGTTTTTCCCGAAACGCCCAGGTGCAGAAGGTACGGGCGGCGGCACCTCGTCTCGCGAGCGTCGTGCGCGCCGCGCCGGCCGTCCGCAGCCGAGCGAGCCAGCTGCGCAGAACCACGAGGTCCACATCGGCCGGAGTGCGCGCTCCCATGCGGGCGGCGTGGTCGAGTAGTGACACGACGTCGATGACGTACGCACGGACGGTGTTCGGGGAACGGTTGCGCTCACCCGCCAGGTGCCGGGCGAACGCATCGACCGCGTCCCGCATGGCTTCGGGCAGGTTGGCGTAGGTCTCCTCGGTTCCGCGCGCGCTCACGACACCGACGGTCACCGCGCGGGCACCGACTCGTCAAGTCGCCGCGCCGCCTGCGGTTACGTGGCCCGTGAAATGGCGGTCATCCATGGCATTCGAAGATCAGGAAGTGGAAAACGGCAGATGACAGTGCGATAACGGCCGTTGCACCTTTGCCGTTGAAGGGATTGGATATCGACACGATCGAGCATCCAACGCCGTGAACGGATGGGAATCAGTCAAGGTCCACCAGGCCGGGGCTGACGCCGTTGCGGCGCATTAGCTATGCGGATGGGAGCTGCAATGCGAGGACGACTTGGACTAATGGCGCCAGTCGCCGCGCTCGGCGCGCTGGCGCTTGTCGTCGGCCTTTCGGCATGTAGTAGTAGCAGTAAGACAACCACGCCACCGACCAAAGCGGGCGCGTTCGAGGGTCGGGGGCCGATTACCCTCGCGACCGGTAAGGACACGTCCGGTTACCTGCAGACTGCGCTCAACAACTGGAACTCCGCTCACCCCAACGAGAAGGCCACGCTGATCGAGCTGCCGGAGAGCGCCGACCAGCAGCGGCAGCAGATGATCCAGAATGCGCAGACGAAGTCGGACGCGTACACCATCCTCAACACGGACGTGGTGTGGACGGCGGAGTTCGCCGCGAACGGCTGGATCGAGCAGCTTCCCGAAGACCAGTTCGCGCTGGACAAGATGCTCAAGGGCGCGGTCGACACCGCGAAGTACTTCGGCAAGCTGTACGCGGCGCCCTACCTCACCGACGCCGGGCTCCTGTACTACCGCAAGGACCTGCTCGACGCCGCCGGCATCGCGTCGCCGCCCAAGACGTGGGACGAGATGAAGGCGGACTGCCAGAAGGTCGCGCCGCAGTCGGGTGGCGCGAGCTGCTTCGCCGGCCAGTTCGAAAAGTACGAGGGCCTGACCTGCAACTTCAGCGAGGCGATCGACTCCGCGGGCGGCCAGGTGATCGATGACTCCGGCAAGCCGGTGGTGGACAGCGCCCAGGCCAAGCAGGGGCTGGACTTCCTGGTCAAGAGCTTCCAGGACGGCACGATCCCGAAGGAAGCCATCACGTACAAGGAGGAGGAGGCCCGGCGGGCCTTCCAGGACGGCAAGCTGATCTTCGAGCGGCAGTGGCCGTACATGTACGCGAAGGCCAACGCCACCGACGGTTCGAGCAAGGTGGCCGGCAAGTTCGCGGTCGCGCCGATCCCCGGTCTGACCGGTCCCGGCAAGGCCACGCTCGGTGGTCACAACCTGGCGGTCAGCAAGTTCGCCAAGAACAAGGCCAGCGCGCTGGACTTCATCAAGTTCCTCACCAGCCAGGACGAGGAGAAGGCGCACCTGCTCAAGACGTCGGAGGCGCCGGTCTACGCCGCGCTGTACGACGACCCGGAGCTGGTCAAGCAGTTCCCGTACCTGCCGACGCTCAAGGAGGCCGTCAGCAACGCCGCGCCGCGGCCGAAGGCCGTCAAGTACGGCGAAGCCACCACCGCCATCCAGGACGCCGCCTACGCCGCGCTGACCGGTACGAAGTCGTCCGATCAGGCGCTCAAGGATCTGCAGTCGAAGCTGACTGAGATCACCAAAAAGTAAGTACGTGCGGTACGCCGGGCCGGGGCAGCGATGCCCCGGCCCGGCGCCCCTTCGCGGAAGGAGGTCCACCCGTGACCGCGACGACCTCGGCACCGGTGCCGACCGCGCTGCCCCGTGGGCCACGACGACGGTCGATGGGCCGCCGCGTCGGTGTCGGCAGGCTGGCCATGCTCCTGCTGTCCCCGTCGGTGCTCGTGCTGCTCCTGGTGATCGGGTACCCCATCGTGTCGGCGCTGCGGCTGTCGTTCATCAAGTCCACAGAAGGGATCGACCCGAACACGGGGCTCATCACCCGGACGTCGTCCTTCTCGCTCGACAACTACACGAACATCTTCAAGGGCGAGTCCGGTGACCTGTTCTGGAACGCGTTCTGGAACACCACGACGTTCACGGTCGTCACGGTCGCGATTGAAACGGTGGTCGGCATCTGCATGGCGCTGATCATGAACAACGCGTTCCGCGGCCGTGGTCTGGTACGGGCCAGCATCCTCGTTCCCTGGGCCATCCCGACGGCGATCTCCGGCCTGCTCTGGCGGTGGATCTTCACCGCTCAGGGCGTCGCCAACGACGTGCTCCACGCTCACGTGCTGTGGACCACGGAGGGGATCCAGTCATGGCTGGCCGTGGTCATCGCCGACACCTGGAAGACCGCGCCGTTCATCGGCCTGCTCGTGCTCGCCGGCCTGCAGATCATCCCCGCGGAGGTGTACGAAGCGGCCAAGATGGACGGCGCGACCCCGTGGGTGACGTTCTGGCGGATCACGTTGCCGCTGGTCAAGCCCGCGCTTGTGGTCGCCGTGCTGTTCCGCATGCTGGATGTGCTGCGGATGTTCGACCTGCCGTTCGTGCTGATCGGTAGGGGCAAGTCGTCGACCGACACGCTGTCGATCCTCGCCTACAACGAGATGGACAACCTGCACTTCGGCCCCGCCGCGGCGTACGCGACCGTGCTGTTCCTCTACGTCGCGATCGTCGCGTACGTCTTCGTGAGGCTTCTCGGCGCCGACATCGTCGGCCGTGGTGTAGGGGGGGAGGACCAAGTGAGCCAGACGACACCGGCCGCGGCGGTCGCGACCGCACCGGTCGCGCGCAACGCCGCCATCGGAGGTGGCCAGCGTCGACGCAGGCGAGGGGCGAGCTGGCTGTACTACGTCGGCATCGCCGCGATCGTCGTGTACTGCCTGGCGCCGTTCTACTGGATGGTCGTCTCGGCGCTGCGGCGCCCGAACGACCAGTTCTCCAACGCGCCGCTGCCGATGCCGCTGTCGCTCAAGAACCTCGAGGCGGCGTTCTCATCCACCAACGGTTTCGGCCGCGCGCTGCTCAACAGCGTCATCGTCGCCGGGGCCACCACGGTGGTCACCCTCGTCCTGGGCATTTCGGCCGCGTACGCCCTGGCGCGGTTGGACTTCCGGGGCAAGGGCTTCCTCCTGTCGGTCATCATCGCGACGTCGATGTTCCCGGGCATCGCGGTGGTCGTGCCGATCCGGCAGCTCTTCGTCAACATCAACTGGATCAACACCTACCAGGCGATGGTCCTGCCGAGCTTG
Organism: Planosporangium thailandense; assembly: GCF_011947195.1. Lineage (GTDB taxonomy): Bacteria > Actinomycetota > Actinomycetes > Mycobacteriales > Micromonosporaceae > Planosporangium > Planosporangium thailandense. The sequence goes on from NZ_JAATVY010000001.1 coordinate 114,803, forward strand.
AGCTTCGCCCTGCCGTTGTCGATCTGGCTGCTCACCGCGTTCTTCCGGCAGATGCCGTTCGAGCTCGAGGAGGCCGCCCAGATCGACGGCTGCACGCCGTCCCAGGCGTTCCGTCGGATCATCCTGCCGATCGCGGCCCCGGGTGTGTTCACCACCGCGATCCTGGTCTTCATCTCGGCGTGGAACGAGTTCATCATCGCGGTCAGCGTGGTCAACAAGAGCGAGTACAAGACCGCGAACGTGATCGTGTCCCAGTTCACCGGCCAGTACCAGTTCGACCAGCCCTTCGGCACGCAGATGGCCGCCGGTGTGGTGGTCACGATTCCGCTGGTCATCGCGGTGCTGCTGTTCCAGCGCAGGATCGTGGAAGGCCTGACCGCCGGTGGCGTGAAGTAGCCGGCGCCGATCGGCGAACGCCGGCGAGGTCGGTGTGATCCGGCCTCGCCGGCAAGCCGCGTGGCAGCCTCCCGACCGGCTGCCACAAGCCGGCCCCCGACCCGCCGCGGCGGGTCGGGGGATGATGGGACCGTGACGGTCCGGGTCGGTCTGGACGACGGTGGCTCAACCGTCGTCGTCTCATCTGGCGACACCCTCGAAGTCGTGCTGCCGCAGAACGCTTCCACCGGCTACCGCTGGGAGTTGGAGCTGGCAGACGGGTTGACGGTCGTGGAGGACCGTCACCTGCCGCCGTCGCCGGAGCGTCCTGGTGCGGCCGGGTGTCGGCTGTTCGTGCTGCGGGTCCACGAGCCCGGGATCCTGCGGGCGCGGCTGCGTCGTCCGTGGGAGCCGGTCGAGGCGGTGGCACAGTCGTACACGGTATGCGTGCGTACGGCGTGAGGCTGCGTACGGCGTGAGAGGCTGCGTGCGGCGTGAGCCGCGCGCCGCGCCTGACGCTCAGGCCGCGGACTCCACTCAGGCGGCGGTGGGGTAGGCCAGCATGAGTGCGCTGCGCAGTTGAGCGGCGTCGCGCACCGCCATCGCATGGCCCCCCGGCAGGCGCAGCTCCAGCCCGAAGCCGAGCTGGCCCGCGCGTACGGCCGCTGCGGCGAGCACCGCGACGCCGGAGTTGTCGATGGACGGTACTTCGACGAGGTCGACGACCACGGGCCTGGTGCCGGCGTCCAACAGTTCCTGCAGGACGCGGTACAGCTCGGGCGCGACAGTGCCGTTGAGCGTCCAGTCGGTCCAGACGAGTGCGGCACCGTCGAGGCGGACAACGACGAAGGAGTTCATTACCACCGGCCTCCTCGTGGATTGAGGTGAACGGGCTCTACCCGTGGATGTGGCCGGAAAACGTCCTAGCTCCATCGTTTGTGGTGAAACCCGCCGGCGAGATGAGCTTGTCGTGGCCGAGGACCAGTGCGGGGCAGGAAACCGGCCCGTCGCGGCGCGGGCACCCGGCCCGTCACGGCGCGGAAATCCGGCCCGTTACGGCGCGGGCACCCGGCCCGTTCGTCCGGTCAGGACGGCCTCGGCGCCAGCCGGTAGCCGTTGTCGTGCTCGACCACGAAGCCGGCAGCCACCAGCGAGGGCAGGGTGCGACGTGCGTCCCGACCGCTCACTCCCGCCGTCGCGGCGATCTCCTCGGCGGAACTCGCCCGGCGCGGCGGCACGGCATCGAGCAGCTGCGCGGCGATCGGATCGAGGGTGTCATGTGGACGGTCCAGTCCGCGCGGCATCGGCGCCAGGTCGTCGCCGATCCGGCCGACCTCCTCGAGAACCTCCCGGTAGTTGTTGACCAGTCTGGTGCCCACCTCGCGTAGCTCGGCGTGGCAACCGACCGACATCGCGCTGGTGACCGGGCCGGGCACCGCCATGGCGGCCCGGCCCAGCGCCCGGGCCCGGCCGAGCGTCTGGCGCGCACCGCTGCGGCCGGCGGCCTCGACCACCACCGTGCCGCGCGTGAGGGCCGCGATGACGCGGTTGCGGATCAGAAACCGTAGCCGGTGGGGAGCGGCGCCGAGTGGCCATTCGCTGATGAGCAGGCCGGCCTCACCGATCCGGTCAAAGAGGTTCGCGTGGCCGAGCGGGTAGGGGCGGTCGACGCCGCAGGCGAGTACGGCGGCGGTCAGCCCACCGGCGGCGAGGGCCGCGCGGTGCGCGGCGGCGTCGATGCCGAAGGCGCCGCCGGAGACCACCGTCCAGTCGCGTTCGGCCAGGCCGTGCGCCAGCTCGGTCGCGACGTAGGTGCCGTAGTTGCTGGCGGCGCGAGCGCCGACGACCGCGACGGACCGGTCGAACACCGCGTCGAGCGCCGGGTGGCCGCGAACCCAGAGACACTGCGGCGGGTCGGTGTCGCGTTCGACCGCGCGTCCATCCGCCGCGCGGCTGAGATGGGCCAGGTCGTCGAGCTGTGGCGGCCATTCGTCGTCTTCCGGAGTGACGATCCTCGCGCCGAGCCGGTCTGCCGAGTCCACAAGAGAGCCTGCCAGCCGGTGCGCATCGGGCTCGTCGGCAAGCCGGAGCCGTGCCGTGTCGTGCAGCCGTTCGGACACGTACCCCTTCAGCAGCCGGTCGAGCGCGTCGACCGGCCCGACCTGTCGTACCAGTACGCCCAGCTCCCGATTGCCGGGCTCAGCCAGGCAGCCCAGCGCTACCCGGGCCAGGCGAACCTCGTCGGTATCGGTCACAGCGCGGTCCCCTTCCGCAGTTCGAGAGCTTCGGTCACGTCACCGGCATCGGGCCGGTCCCGGCCGTCCAGGTCGGCCAGCGACCAGGCCACCTTGATCACCCGGTCGTGGCCCCGGGCGGAGAGGTGGCCCTGGTCGAGCGCCCTGATCAGCGCGCCGGTCACCGACCGGGGCAGTCGCCAGCGGTGGTCGCGCAGTGTCGTTGCCGTCACGTCGGCGTTACGGGCGACGCGTACGCCGGCCCACCGGGCCGCCGCCGCGGCCCGGGCCCGCGCGACCCGCGCCGCCACCACCGCCGACGACTCCATAGCCGGCTGATCGGCTACGAGCGCTGCGGCTGTGACGGGCAGCAAGGTCACCTGCAGGTCGATCCGGTCGAGCAGCGGGCCGGACAGCCGGCCCAGATAGCGCCGGCGGACCAGCCGGCTGCAGTCGCACTTCCGGTCTCCCTCCGGGCTGGCGCACGGGCACGGGTTCGCCGCGAGGACGAGCTGGACCCGCGCCGGGTAGCTGGTCTCCCCGCCGGAGCGCCGCAGCCGTATCTCTCCGTCCTCCAGGGGCTGCCGCAGGGAGTCGAGGGCCCGGCGGCTGAACTCCGGCGCCTCGTCGAGGAGGAGGACGCCCCGGTGAGCGAGGCTCAGCGCACCCGGCCGGGCCACGCCCGAACCGCCACCGACCAGGGCGGCCATCGAGGCGGTGTGGTGCGGTGCCTGGAACGGTGGCCGGCGGATTAGCGGGCTGCCGGGCGGCAGCGTCCCGGCGATCGAGTGCACGGCGGTCACCTCCAGCGCCGCCTCGTCGTCGAGCGCCGGCAGGATCGACGGCAGGCGCTGCGCCAGCATCGTCTTGCCGGCGCCCGGCGGACCGAACAGCGCCAGATGGTGCCCGCCGGCGGCCGCCACCTCGATCGCGCGGCGGCCGCGCTCCTGGCCCAGGATGTCGGCGAGGTCCGGCCCGCTCGGCGGCGGGGCGGCCGTCAGGGGCGGGGGCGGACGCAGCGGCACGCCCTCCCGGGCGAATTCGATGAGCTCCCGCAGCGACCTGGTGGCCCGCACGGTCACACCGGGCACGAGATCGGCCTCGGCGGCGTTGGCGAGCGGTACGACCACCTGTTCGAGGCCGGCGCGGGCCGCCGCCAGGACCGCCGGCAGCACACCCCGCGTCGGCCGTACAGTGCCGTCCAGGCCGAGCTCGCCGAGCAGGGCCGCGCGGCGCAGCAGGTCGACCGGGACGGCACCGGCGCCGGCGAGCACCGCCACGGCGACCGCCAGGTCGAAGCCGGAGCCGTGTTTGGGCAGGTGGGCTGGCAGCAGGTTGACCGTGATGCGCCGCTGTGGCCAGGATTCCCCGGAGTTGACGACGGCCGACCGCACCCGGTCGCGCGCCTCGACGAGCGCGGCGTCGGGCAGGCCGGAGACGACCATGCCGGGCAGCCCGGTGGCCAGGTGCGCCTCCACGACGACGACCTCGCCGGCGACGCCGAGCAGCGCGACGGAGTGGACCTTGGCGTACCCCATCAGAACGCCCCGCGCAGGTGCTCGACGCGGGCCGCCCCGACCGGTTGCGGCAGCACACTGACCACGTCGAAGCGGACCGTGTGCGGGCGCAGCCCGGCCTGCGCCAGCCACTGTGCGGCGAGGCGTCGCAGCCGGCGCGCCTTCGCCGTGTCGACCGCCTCCGCCGGCGCGCCGAACCGGTCGCTGCGGCGGGTTTTGACTTCACAAAAGACCAGGTCGCCTCCGTCCCGGAGGATCAGGTCGATCTCGCCGGCCCGGCACCGCCAGTTGCGGTCGAGCACGACCATGCCCTGTTCGATCAGGTGCGCGCACGCCACCCGTTCCCCGTACGCCCCGACCGCGTCCGTCGCTCGCGTCATGAGGCAAGACCTTGGCCGAGGTGGGGGCGCCCAGCAATCAGCGAAGATCAAGATGTGGACGACGAGGGTGGCTGTGGACGGGGTCGCGTGCAACCCGGCGATCTGTTATGCGGCGGAGAGTTTCCGCAGGCGGGCGACTGCTTCGTCGAGTACCTCGTCCCGCTTGCAGAACGCGAACCGGATCAGGCGCCGGCCGGCCGCCACGTCGTCGTAGAAGACCTGGGTCGGCACCGCCACGACGCCGCACCGCTCGGGCAGGGACCGGCAGAACTCGACACCGTCGGAGCCGCCGAGCGGGGTGATGTCGGCGGTGACGAAGTAGGTCCCGGCCGGGCGCAGCACGCCGAAGCCGGCGTCGGCCAGGCCGGCGCACAGCCGGTCGCGCTTGTCGCGCAGTGAGTCCCGGAAGCCGGTGAAGTAGGAGCGCGGCAGCCCGAGGGCGACCGCCACCGCCGGCTGCTGCGGGGCGGCGTTGACGAACGTGAGGAACTGCTTGACCCGCAGCACGGCCGACACCAGCGCAGCCGGGCCGCACACCCAGCCGACCTTCCAGCCCGTACACGAGAAGGTCTTTCCGGCCGAGGAGATCTGCACCGTGCGGTCCCGCATGCCGGGCAGGCCGGCGAGCGGGACGTGGGCGCCGTCGAAGACCAGGTGTTCGTACACCTCGTCGGTGACCGCGACCGCGTCGTGCTCCAGGCACAGCCCGGCGATCAGCGCCAGCTCCTCGGCGGTGAAGACCTTGCCGGTCGGGTTGTGGGGCGAGTTCAGCAGCACCAGCCGGGTACGGGGGCCGAACGCGGCGCGCAGCTCGTCGGGGTCGAAGGAATAACCACCATCGGAAGGGCGCAGCGTGACCGGCCGCCGGACGGCGCCGGCGAGTGCGATCGAGGCGGCGTACGAGTCGTAGTACGGCTCGAAGCACACCACCTCGTCGCCTGCTTCACACATCGCCAGGATCGCCGCGGCGATCGCTTCGGTGGCGCCCGCGGTGACGAGCACCTCACCGTCCGGGTCGTACTCGAGGCCCCAGAAGTCGCGCTGGTGCGCGGCGATCGCGGCCCGGAGCTCAGGGATGCCCGGGCCAGGCGGGTACTGGTTGCGCCCGTCGCGGATCGCGCGTACCGCCGCCTCGAGCATCTCCGGCGGCCCGTCGGTGTCGGGGAAGCCCTGCCCGAGGTTGACCGCGCCGGTACGCGTGGCGAGCGCGGACATCTCGGCGAAGATCGTGGTGCCGAACGGACGCATCCGGGCGACGAGAGGGTCGGTGACCATGGCATGAGCGTAGGGCCAGCCGGGTAGCTGGCCGGGCCGATCGGTACCGGGTCTGGCGCCGGGTTGTCTCCGTCGCCTACGGTGCCCGGTTGTGGAATCGCATCGCAGTTACGCGCCAGACGAAGCGGACGGACCGGGCTATCAGCCGGAACGGGGCAACCCGGGGCCGAGTCTGGACCGGCCGGACGGCGAGGCCGGTTACCCGGGTGGGGCCGGTTACGCGGGTGAGGCCGGTTACGCGGGTGAGGCCGGTTACGCGGGTGAGGCCGGTTACGCGTCAGTGCCCGTCGACCCGTCCGCGGGCCTGGGATACGGCGCTCCGACCGGGTACACGCCGCCGGAGCAGCGGCACGGCTTCGACTCGGGCTACCGCGACGTCGCTCGGCCGGCTGAGCAGCAGGGCGGGTACGCGGCGGCGGTCGCACCACAGTCTCCGCCCGCTCCTCCTGGATTCACGCCCGAGCCCTCGTACGCGTCCTCCTACGGGTCGCAGTCCCCGGTGACGCCGGGGCCGGCCACCACCGCGCCCACCTCGAGCCTTCCCTACGTCTCCGGTGAGGGCGCCTCCGCCGTCTCTGGTGGCGGTCCGGTGGCCGGCCGTCAGTCGTCGGCTGGCGAGGCCCGCTCCGCCGCGCCGAACGCCGCCGGCCCCTACTCCGGTTCCAGCTCCGCTCCGCCGAATGCCGCTGGGCCGGGCTCCGCGCCGGGCTCGAGCGTGCCGGGCGCCGCCGGCCCGTACTCCGGGCCGAGCTCCGCCCCGCCGAGCTCAGGAACGACAGGCTCCGGCTGGAGCGCGGCCGGCCGCGATGAGGAGACACAGGTGGTGCGGCACTCCACCGAGCCCCTGGACCGGTCCGCGCTCCGGAGGCAGCCCGGAGGCCCCGGTCGGCTCGGTGACGGCGTCTATCGCTCGCGTCGACCCGGTACGGCCGTCGCCATCGCGGTGGTCACCGTGCTGTTCGAGCTGGTGGCGCTGCGCCTGCTGGTCGCGGCGTTCCTGGGCTCGACGGTGCAGGTGGGCGGCTCGATCGCGAGTTCGTTCCTGGTGATCGGGCTGCCGATGTTCGGCCTCGGCCTGTACGGGCTGCTCAGCGGTGCCGCAGCCGCTCCAGGCGCCGGCGCGCGGGTCTGGTTGCGCGCGCCTCTGGTGTACCTGCCGGTCGGGCTGGTCCTGTTCGTCTGCGCCGGGCTGGCGGCCAGCTGACGGCATCACTTCGAATCTTGGGGACTTTGACACCGCATACGGTGTCAAAGTCCCCAAGATCTCCGCAGCCGGGCGGGGGAGTGGCGCTATTAACAAACGTATGGGGCGAATCCGGCGAAAAACTCCACGGTGTCCGCGCTGACAGGTGCCCGGTCGGCGAGGGATTGACGCGATTGGGTGGGTGGCACGGGGAGCCGTCGCGACCCGGCGTACACTCGACGGTGGCGACCACCTCGCGTGGTCGACCTCGCGCGCCCTCCTCACCGCTCGGCCACACGTGCGTCGACCGGTCCGAGGCGGCGGCCGTCCTGGTCCCGGCACCCAACTGATGCCGGGTGAGTCGCGGCCGTCGACCGGCGCCAGGGCGGCGGACCACCCGGCCCGTCGCAACAACCAGGGCAAACCGAGGAGTATCACACATGGCCGTCGTGACCATGCGCCAGCTGCTGGAGAGCGGTGTCCACTTCGGGCACCAGACCCGCCGCTGGAACCCGAAGATGAAGCGCTTCATTTTCACGGAGCGTAACGGGATCTACATCATCGACCTGCGCCAGACGCTCGACTACATCGAGAAGGCGTACGAATTCGTCCGCACCACGGTCGCCGAGGGCGGCACCGTGCTGTTCGTCGGCACGAAGAAGCAGGCCCAGGAGGCGATCGCCGAGCAGGCGTCGCGCGTGGGCATGCCCTACGTCAACCACCGCTGGCTGGGCGGCATGCTGACCAACTTCCAGACGGTGTACAAGCGTCTGCAGCGCATGAAGGAGCTCGAGTCGATCGAGCAGTCCGGTCAGGCCCAGGGCTTCACGAAGAAGGAGACCCTGCAGCTGTCGCGCGAGAAGGTCAAGCTCACCCGCACCCTGGGTGGCCTGCGTGACATGCAGAAGACGCCGTCCGCGGTCTGGATCGTCGACACCAAGAAGGAGCACATCGCCGTCGACGAGGCTCGCAAGCTGGGCATCCCGGTCATCGCCGTGCTCGACACCAACTGCGACCCGGACGAGGTCGACTTCCCGATCCCGGGCAACGACGACGCGATCCGCTCCGCCGCACTGCTCACCCGCGTGATCGCCGACGCCGTCGCCGACGGTCTGATCGCCCGCTCCGGCAAGGCCCGCCGGGCGGACGAGAAGCCGGAGGCCGGCGCGGTGGGTGCCGACGAGCCGCTGGCTGAGTGGGAGCGCGAGCTGCTGCAGGGCTCCGACGCCGCTGCGGCCACCGACGCCGCGCCGGCGGCGCCCGCCGAGTCCGCGCAATCCTGATCGGCAGCCGTCGCGCATCACCCGTGAGGTGATGCGCGACGGCGCCCGGTCCCGTTCGCAGCGCGGCGTCGCGCGAGTGGGGGCCGGAGAAGGCTGAGAATCGTCGCCCACCCACGTCTTAACCGAGAGAGAGTCATGTCCAACTTCACCGCCGCAGACGTCAAGCGGCTCCGCGACCTCACCGGCGCCGGCATGATGGACTGCAAGAAGGCCCTGCAGGAGGCTGAGGGCGACTTCGACAAGGCTGTCGAGTTCCTGCGCATCAAGGGTGCCAAGGACGTCGGCAAGCGGGCCGGCCGCACCACTGCGCAGGGCCTGATCGCCCACGCTGGCAAGGCGCTGCTGGAGCTCAACTGCGAGACCGACTTCGTCGCCAAGAACGCTGACTTCATCGCGCTGGCCGACCGTATCGTCGGCCACATCGACGCGGCCCGGCCGGCCGACCTCGACGCGCTGCTCAACTCCAAGCTGGGCGACGGGCGCACGGTCGGGGAGACCGTCGAGGCCGAGTCCGCCAAGATCGGTGAGAAGCTCGTGGTGAACCGCTTCGCGGTGCTCGACGGTCAGATCGCGGTCTACATGCACCGCAAGAGCCCGGACCTGCCGCCGCAGGTCGGCGTCGCCGTCGAGTTCGCCGGCACGGGCGGCGCGTCCGACGAGGCGCGGATCGACGACGCCCGGGGCGTCGCCATGCAGATCGCCGCGATGCGGCCGAAGTACCTCACCCGTGACGAGGTGCCCGCCGACGTGGTCGAGTCCGAGCGGCGCATCGCCGAGCAGACCGCCCGCGAGGAGGGCAAGCCGGAGCAGGCGCTGCCGAAGATCATCGAGGGTCGGGTCAACGCCTTCTTCAAGGACTTCGTCCTCGTCGAGCAGCCCTCGGTCACCGACCAGAAGAAGACGGTCCGCCAGATCCTGGATGAGGCGGGCATCACCGTCAGCCGGTTCGTCCGTTTCGAGGTGGGCCAGGCCTGACGGCCGACAGTCGCCATAACAAGGGGGTCGCCGGTGTCCGTGCAGGACCGCCGCGGCCCCCTTGTCATAAACAGAGGACCGCGGTGTAGACGAACAGTCGACGCACCGGTCGTCCGCCGGACGCCGTAGAACCAGACACACGACGGAGGGGCTCCCGATGACGAACACCGCCGAGTTGGCCGTACCCGCATCCATGGCGGGCGAGCACGCACGCGCCCGCCGGGTGGTGTTGAAACTGTCCGGGGAGGTCTTCGGAGGTGGCGCGGTCGGTGTCGATCCCAACGTCGTCCAGCAGATAGCCAGTCAGATCGCCACGGTCGTGCGCAAGGGCGTCCAGGTCGCGGTCGTGGTCGGCGGTGGAAACTTCTTCCGCGGGGCCGAGCTGCAGCGCCACGGCATGGACCGGGCCCGCGCCGACTACATGGGCATGCTCGGCACCGTGATGAACTGCCTGGCGCTCCAGGACTTCCTGGAGAAGGAGGGCATCGAGACCCGGGTGCAGTCGGCGATCAACATGGCACAGGTCGCCGAGCCGTACATTCCGCGCCGTGCCATCCGCCACCTGGAAAAGAGCCGCGTGGTGATCTTCGGCGCGGGCGCCGGAATGCCGTATTTTTCCACCGACACGGTTGCTGCCCAGCGGGCCCTCGAGATCCACGCCGACGCGGTCCTCATGAGCAAGAACGGTGTCGACGGCGTCTACACCGCCGATCCGCGTACCGATCCGACCGCGACCAAGCTCGACACGGTGACGTTCGAGGAGGCGCTTCGACGGGGACTGCGGGTGGCGGACGCGGCCGCCTTCAGCTTGTGCATGGACAACCGCCTGCCCATGCTCGTTTTTGGGGCCGAGGGTGCGGACACCATCATTCGTGCCGTTATTGGTGAGAGGATCGGGACGCTCATCACGGCGGCGTGAGGCCGGTAGGCCCCACGGGCTGTTGAGGGCCCACAGACTAAAGGAGGCGACGGAGTACGTGATCGACGAGACACTCTTCGAGGCCGAGGAGAAGATGGACCGGGCGATCGCTTTCGCCAAGGAGGAGTTCGCGACGATCCGGACCGGCCGTGCCACGCCGGCGATGTTCGCCAAGATCATGATTGACTACTACGGCACGCCGACGGCGCTTCCCCAGATGGCCTCCATCGCCGTGCCGGAGCCGCGCATGGCGATTATCAAGCCGTACGACAACTCGCAGCTGCACGCCATGGAGAAGGCGATCCGCGACTCGGACCTCGGTGTAAATCCGAACAACGAGGGAACCCAGCTTCGCATTCTGCTGCCGCAGATGACCGAAGAGCGTCGCCGCGACATGATCAAGGTTGCGCGGCACAAGGGCGAAGAGGCCAAGGTGGCCATCCGCAACGTTCGGCGCAAGGCCAAGGAAGAGCTCGAACGCCTGATCAAGGACGGCGAGGCGGGTGAGGATGAGGTACGCAGGGCCGAGAAGGAGCTCGACGACCTCACCCACAAGTACGTGGCCAACGTCGACGAGGTCGTCCGGCACAAGGAAGCCGAGCTCCTCGAGGTCTGATGGCGCACCTCGACTCCCCGGGCTGGCCCGATCCGACGGATCCGGGCCACGATGATCCCCGCCTGGGCCGACAGCGGGCGCGGCACGCCGATGCCGCGCCCGACGCGTACCCGCAATCGTGGTCGAACGGCAGCCATGACGCAGAGACCGGCTTCCGCCTCCGGCTCGACGCCGACCCGCCGCGGGAGCGCGGCCGGCACGCGGCGGCGGAGACCGTCGACGACGTGCCGACGGCCGGGCTCCGGCCGGCCGGTCCCGACCTGGTCTGGGGGGACCCGTCCGCCACGGCCGAGTTCGCGCCGGCTCAGGACGCCACTGCCGAGTTCGCGGCGCCCCAGGGCGCCACGGCCGAGTTCGCGGCGCCCCAGGACGCCACGGCCGAGTTCGCCGCTGTGACCGACGACAACATCGAGGGTGGGGACGAGGTCGGCCAGGTGGAGGCGGCCGGCATCTCCGAGGCGTCGCCCACCCCCGCGCCCGTCAAGAAGGGCGGCCGGGCCGGGCGCAACCTCCCCGCCGCGATCGGGGTGGGCGTGACGCTCGGAGGCATCGTCGTGGCGTCGCTGTTCCTGTGGCGGCCCGCGTTCGTGGCGGTCGCCGCTGTCGCCATGATCGTCGCCACCTGGGAAATGGTCCGGGCGGTGCGCTCCGGGGGCCTGCGGCCGCCGATGGTCCCGCTGGTCGCCGGTGGCATGGCGATGGCCGGTCTGGCCTGGTACGGCGGGGCCGAGGCGCTCATCCTCGGGCTGATCGCCACGGCGGTCGCGGCCCTCGTATGGCGGCTGGCGGACGGTCCGGCCGGTTATCACCGTGACGTCGTGGCGGCCGTGCTCATCGCCGTGTACGTGCCGTTCCTCGGCGGCTTCGCCGTACTGCTGGCGCGTCCGGACAGCGGCAGCCTTCGCGTACTGGCCACGCTCGCCGCCGTCGTGCTGTCCGATACCGGCGGTTATGTCGCCGGTGTCTTCTTCGGCAAGCGGCCCATGGCGCCGTCGGTGAGTCCGAAGAAGTCCTGGGAGGGTACGGCCGGATCACTGCTCGCCGCCGCGGTCGGCGGCGCGCTGATGCTGCACTTCATGGTCGACGTGCCCTGGTGGCACGGAGCGCTCTTCGGTCTGGCCGTGGCCGTGGCGGGCGTGCTCGGCGACCTGGCGGAGTCGCTCATCAAGCGTGACCTGGGCATCAAGGACATGAGCAGCCTGCTGCCCGGGCACGGTGGGCTCATGGACCGGCTGGACTCGATCCTGTTCGCCGTACCGACGGCCGTCGCCGTGCTGGCGCTCGTGGCGCCGGTCACGACGTGAAGGATGGACGAATCGGCCGGCCGGGCAGGGCCGCGAGTCTTTCCGGCATGGTGCGCGCCTGCCGCCGCCGAACTGGCCCGCGGCATGGAACACTGGAGAGGCCATGACAGCTCTCCCGATCATTGACAGCTCCGCGTCGCAGGCCAACCCGCCTGCGCGGCGGCGAGCTGCCATGCCACCGCGCCATCTTGCCGATCTCGATCCCGCCGAACGCCGAGCCGCCGTCGCTGACCTGGGGGAGCGCGAGTTCCGCGCTGGCCAGTTGTCGACCCATTACTTCGGTCGGCTCGTCCGTGACCCGGCCGCCATGACCGACCTGCCCGCCGCCACGCGCGCCCGGCTGGCCGAGTCCATGCTGCCCTCGTTGCTGACTCCTGTGCGGGAGCTGACCTGCGACGACGGCGCCACCCGCAAGACGCTGTGGCGGCTGCACGACGGCTCGCTGGTCGAGAGCGTCCTGATGGGTTACCCCGACCGGGTCACGGTCTGCGTCTCCAGCCAGGCCGGCTGCGGCATGGCGTGCCCGTTCTGCGCCACCGGCCAGGCGGGACTGACCCGCAACCTCTCAACGGCCGAGATCGTCGACCAGGTCGTCTCGTTCGCGGCCATCGCCGCGAGCGGCGCGATCCCCGGCTCGCCGGCCCGGCTGTCCCACGTGGTGTTCATGGGCATGGGGGAGCCGCTGGCCAACTACCCGCGTGTGATCAACGCGGTGCGGCGCCTGACCGATCCCGCTCCGGATGGTCTCGGCCTGTCCCAGCGCCACATCACCGTCTCGACCGTCGGCCTGGTGCCGGCGATCCGTCGGCTGACCGCGGAGGGGCTGTCCGTGACGCTGGCGCTGTCGCTGCACGCCCCCGACGATGAGCTGCGCGACGAACTCGTGCCGGTCAACCAGCGGTGGAAGGTCGCCGAAGTGCTCGACACGGCGTGGGCGTACGCCGAGCAAACCGGCCGCCGTGTGTCGATCGAGTACGCCATGATCAGAGACGTGAATGATCAACCCTGGCGGGCAGATCTCCTCGGAGAACTCTTGTCGGGCCGGCTCGCTCATGTCAATCTCATTCCGCTGAACCCGACTCCGGGAAGCAGGTGGGACGCGAGTCCGAAGCCGGTCGAGCGTGAATTCGTCCGGCGGCTTCGGGCGGCCGGAGTTCCGACCACCGTCCGTGACACCCGGGGCCGCGAAATCGATGGAGCGTGTGGACAACTCGCGGCTTCGGGAGTGGGACAGTGAGCGTGACCGTAGAGCGAAGCGGGCCCCGCAGTCGCGAATACAGGGTTGTAATGAGCACGGGGCAGCTCGGCGCAGCTAGCGAGGAGACACGGTGACGAGTCAGGGTCAGCGCTTCCGGCGTAAGGCGCTGCGTCGCGGGTACAAGGTCGACGAGGTGGACGCGTTCCTCGACCGGGTGGAGGCCACGCTCGCAGGTGACCCGCCCGGTGGCGTCCCGGTCTCCGCCCAGGAGGTGCACGACGTCGTCTTCCGCGTGCGGTTCGGCGGATACGACGAGTGGCAGGTGGACCTGCACCTCGACCGGGTCGAGCGGCAGCTCGCCGAGCTGGAGGAGCGCACCGCGGCCTACGGGCGCGAGCAGCGGGCTCCGCAGCCCAGCGAGCGGATGGCTCCGCCGGACCGGATGGCCCCGGCAGAGCGCATGGCGCCGCCCATGATGCGCGACGACCGGATGATGCCGCCTCCGCCGATGGCGCCGCCCATGAATCCGCCCATGACGCCGCCTCCGATGGCGCCGCGGCCCGTCGCGCCCGCGCCGGCCGGACCGCCGCCCGGCGGCTTCGACCCGTACGACGAGCCCACCCGGTTCAGCGGCGGCTACGACAACCCGTTCGAGCCCGGCCGGCACGGCAAGAGCGAGATGACCACCGAGATCCGGATACCCGACAGCGGGTTCGGCCGGCCGTACGCGCCTGCCGGTCCGCCACCCACCCCCGCCGGCCCGCCCACCCCGGTCAGCACGCCGAACATGTCCCTGCCGCCGGAGGTCGCCCACATCGACCAGCTGCGCCGGACGTTCCAGCTGCGCCGGTTCGGCAGCGGGTACGACCGGGTGCAGGTCGATCGGCTGTTCGAGAACATCGTGAGCGCGATGGCGTCGGGTCGCGGGCCGGTCGCGCTGAGTGAAGCCGAGCTGGATCCGTCGCAGTTCAGCCTCGTGCCGGGCGGCTACTTCGAGGCCGAGGTGGACGCGGCGCTCAAGGAGGTACGGGACATCCTGGGCCGCCGCCGCTGACCGGTGAACCCGCTCCTCTTCCCGCTGGTGCTGCTGCCGGCGGGCACGATCGTCCTTCTCGGGTACGCGGTGCGGCCGCGTACCCGGGTGGTCGCGCCCGGCCGGCTGACGCTCGTACGTACCGCCGTGCTGGCCGGTGGCTACACGGTGGGGAGCGTCGAGGCGCTGTCCGCGCTGCACCGGCTGACGACGGCCGGGGTGGCGTCCGCCTGGGTACTGGCCCTGCTTCTGACGGGCCTGGCAGCCGGGTGGCGGCGCCGCGGTGACCGCCCGGGCGGCGGCGAGCCGCGCACTCCGTTGGGGGACCGCTGGCGGGGGCTGACCCGCGCCGAGCGCTGGGTCGCCATCGCCGTCGGCTGCCTGCTGCTGGGCGAGCTGGCGCTCGCGCTCGTCTCGCCGCCCAACACGTTCGACGCGCAGACCTACCACCTGCCCAAGATCGAGCATTGGGTGGCCGACCAGGACGTGGCGTTCTACCCGGTGCGGATCCATCGCCAGGTCACCTACGCGCCGGGCGCGGAGTACGTGCTGCTGCACCTTCGCCTGCTCACCGGCGGCGACGCCCTGTACGGCCTGCTTCAGTGGTCGGCCGGGGTGATCGCGGTCCTCGCCGTCACCCGGCTCACCGCGCAGCTCGGCGGCGGCCGTCGCGCCCAGCTACTGGCGGCGTTCGTACTGGCCAGCACCCCGGCGCTGGTACTCGAAGCGAGCAGTACGCAGACCGACCTCGTCGTGGCCGGCTGGGTGGCGTGCCTCGCGACGCTGGCGCTCGACGGTGTCGGCGGCCACCCGGCGAAAGCGGCGAAAGCAGCGCCGACGCGGCTGGCCGGGCCGGCGACGGTGGTGCTGCTCGGTGTCGCCACTGGGTTGATCGCGCTGACGAAGCAGACCGGCCTGTTCGCGGCCGCGCCGCTGCTGCTCTGGTGGGGGCTGGCCGGGCTGCGCCGGGGCGCCGACGCCGGCCGATGGGGCCGGGCGGTCGCCGGCCTCGCCGCGGCCACGCTGGTCATCCTGGCCCTCACGACGGCGATCACCGGGTCGTACGTGTGGCGCGTCTACACCGAGTTCGGCAACCCGCTCGGCCCGGACTACCTCCGGACCTCGATCACGATGCAGCGGCACGACCCGGCGGCGGTCGTCGTCAACGGGCTGCGGCAGGCGCAGACGCTGCTCGACACGCCCGTGCCCGTCGTGAGCCGGGCGACGGCGGCCGGCGTGGAGGCGGTGTCACGCCGGCTGGGCGTGAACCCGTCGGACCCGGCGATCACCTTCGACGACACGCAGTTCCCGGTCGCGGCGTGGTACCCGTCGGAGGACAAGGCGGCGTACCCGGTACAGGCCTTGATCATGATGGTCGGGGTGGCGGTCTGCCTCGTCCGGCCGGCGCTCGGTGGCGTCCGCGCGGCGGCCGGACGGCGCCGGGCGTACGCCCTGGTCGTGCTGGCCGGCCTCGCGCTGCACGCGTCGATGCTGAAGTGGCAGCCGTGGGGTAACCGGCTGTTCCTGTACCTGGTGGTCCTGGCGGCGCCGCCAGCCGGGCTGATGCTGGCCGCGGTGCTCAAGGCGGCCGGAGAGCGGCAGGCACACACGCCCGAGCGGCAGGCACACACGGCCGAGCGGCAGGCAAACACGCCCGAGCGGCAGGAACACACGCCCGTGCGGCGCCCGCGCGCCCGGGCGGCGCTCGCGGGCTTCGTGACCGCGGTCCTCGTGGTGGGTGGCGTGGCGGGTGGGCTGTCGGTGGCGTACGGGTGGCCGCGGCGGCTCGTCGGGTCGCAGTCGGTGTTCGCGCTCGACCGGTGGCACGCCCGCTTCGTCACGCGTCCGGCGTGGGCCGACGAGTACACCGCCGTGGCGGCCGTGGTGCGCGCCTCCGGTGCCCGGAACGTCGGGATCATCCAGCAGAACGACACCTGGGAGTACCCGTGGTGGCTGCTGTTACCCGGCCGCAAGCTGATCGCGTTGACCTCGATGCTGCCGCACCACCCGCCGTCCTACTCCCGGCTCGACGCCGTGGTGTGCGCGGGTTCCGAGGCGGCGTGCCGCAATGCGGCGCCGGCCGGCTGGCAGGTGCACATGGACGGCGAGGTGGGCTGGGCGCTGCCGCCGGGCCGGGTGCCGCCGACCGCGAGCGCGTCGGCGGCCCCGAACCGTTGACGCGCGGGTCGTTCAGCCGCGCAGGCCGTTGCGGCGCAGCACCCAGTCGCCGACGAGCATGACCACGATGAGGGCGGCCAGACCGATCAGGAAGTAGTTCTCGGTGTTGCCCTTGTGGTTACCGATGGTCATGAGCAGCAGGATCACGATCGCGGCGACCGCGCCGATCCGGGCTTTCCGCGGGTTGGTCGGCTTGAGCTGATCGGGAGAGAGAACCGGCTCGTTCCCAGCCACGTTGGTGGTCCTTCCACTCGGTTGTTCGCGATTAGTTTGGCACGCCCGGGTTGCCGACCCGCGCGGGGTGTACGGCGCGGGCAACCCTGTCTCGGTTTGCCGGTCACTTCTCGGGTAGCGTCGGGGCCGGAAAGGCAGATCGGTGACAGGAGGGACGTGCGGTGCGACTGACCGGGACTGGCCACGCGAGTATGCGCATCGATACCCCGGCGGGCAGTATCCTGTGCGACCCATGGGTCAACCCGGCGTACTTCGCCTCCTGGTTCCCCTTCCCGGACAACTCCCAGCTCGACTGGGAGACGCTGGGTGACGTCGACTACCTGTACGTGTCCCACCTGCACCGGGACCATTTCGACGCCGCGCACCTGAAGCGGTTCGTCACCAAGAAGGCGACCGTCCTGCTGCCGGAGTACCCGACCAGCCAGCTCGAGGACGAACTGCGTGACCTCGGCTTCACCAGCTTCATCAAGACGAAGAGCAATGAGGTGCACGCCCTCGACGGCGGCCTGAACATCATGATCCAGGCGCTGATCTCGCCGACCGACGGCCCGATCGGCGACTCGTCGCTGTGGGTGGAGTACGACGGGGTCCGGGTGCTCAACCAGAACGACGCCCGCCCGACCGACCTGTCGATCTTCGCCGAGCTGGGCCACGTGCACGCGCACCTGCTGCAGTTCTCCGGCGCGATCTGGTACCCGATGGTGTACGAGCTGCCAGAGTCCGCCAAGCGTGCGTTCGGCAAGCAGAAGCGCGACCGCCAGTTCGACCGGACGATCCGCTACATCGACGACCTGAAGGCGTCCTGGGTGTTCCCGATCGCCGGGCCCCCGTGCTTCCTCGACGACGAGCTGTGGCAGTTCAACGACATCTTCGGCGACGAGGGCAACATCTTCCCCGACCAGCAGTGGTTCGCCGACCACTACCGTGAGCTGGGCCGCGACAACGAGGTGATCCTGCTGCCGGGCACTGTCGCCGAGCTGACCGCCGACGACTGCAAGGTCACCCACCCGGTGCCGGACGTGCGGGAGTTCTTCGCCGACAAGAAGCCGTACCTCGAACAGATGCGGGAGCGTAAGCGCCCGATCATCGAGGCGGAGAAGGCGACCTGGCGGCACCCGGAGATCGACGTGCTGGCCGAGCTGAAGCGCCGCATCGAGCCGCTGCTCGAGGAGTCCATCTACATGGCCAAGGGCGTGGGTGGCCCGGTGCGCTTCGACCTCGTTGGTTACGACGGCGAGTCGGTCGAATCCATCGTCGTGGACTTCCCGGGCAAGGAGGTCCGGCCGTACGCCGACGAGAAGGTCCGCTACCGCTTCCGCACCCAGCGGGAGTTGATCGAGCACCTGATCTACATCGACGAGGGGGACTGGGTGAACTCCCTGTTCCTGTCGTGCCGGTTCTCCGCTGCCCGCATCGGCCAGTACAACGAGTTCATCTACGCCTTCTTCAAGTGCCTGACCGAGGAGCGCCTGCAGTACGCCGAAGGCTGGTACGACGAGCACGAGCGCACCACCGATGCCGAGGACATCACGCTCGGAGACTGGGTGGTGCAGCGGCGCTGCCCCCACCTCAAGGCCGACCTGACCCGCTTCGGCATGGTCGACGACGGGGTGCTGACCTGCCAACTGCACGGCTGGAAGTTCGACCTGGCCAGCGGGAAGTGCCTGACGAGCGTCGGCCACAAGGTGCGTGCCCGCAAGGCCGGCGAGCCGGCGGAATCGGCGTCGTAGCGATCGGGCCGGCACCGCCCGCACAGCGACCTCCGGCACGGTGGTGTGATGTACCCCGTCACACCCACCGTGCCGTCGACGGCCGTGCTACCGTTGCCGACGTTGCAATTGTGGTTCCCCAGAAACTGTGTAAGCGTCTGCGGTGTTACCGGCACCGGCGGGCGCTTTTGGTTTACCCGGGCTTTTCCGGATCGGGTGCGCAATTTCGGCACGCCGGTTTCCGCAAGGTGCGGATTCCGTCATCAGCCCGTGAAGGAGAAAGACATGGCTGTAGGTACTGTCAAGTGGTTCAACGCGGACAAGGGCTTCGGTTTCATCGTGCCGGACGACGGCGGGGCGGACCTCTTCGCCCACTTCTCGGCGATCGCGGCCAGCGGTTTCCGTTCGCTCGAGGAGAACCAGCGGGTCGAGTTCGAGGTGGGCCAGGGGCGTAAGGGTCCGCAGGCCGAAAACATCCGCCTGATCTGACTTTTCCCTTTTCGTCCAGCGGGCCGCGCCAATGCGCGGCCCGCTGTGTGTAGGTCCACGCCAATTCCGTATCGCAGCCGCCCGAGTGGCCGCTGCTGGACAGGGACGGTAGCGTCAAGCCATGCCGGAGCTCGTGTACCCGCCGGTCATTCTCGCGGCCAAGGCCATGTTTCGGCTGCTCGATCTCCGGATTCGGGTGGAGGGGACCGAGAATGTGCCGCGCACCGGCGGCGCGGTCCTGGCCTGCAACCACGTCAGCTATCTCGACTTCATCTTCGCCGGCCTCGGAGCGCAGCCGTCCGGCCGGCTCGTCCGGTTCATGGCCAAGGAGTCGGTCTTCCGGAACCGGATCTCCGGCCCCCTCATGCGGGGCATGAAGCACATCCCGGTGGACCGCAAGGCCGGCCTGGCCTCCTACCGTCAAGCGCTGGCGGCGCTGAAGGGCGGCGAGGTCGTCGGCGTCTTTCCGGAGGCCACGATCAGCCGGTCGTTCGTGATCAAGGAGATGAAGAACGGCGCGGCGCGCCTGGCGGCCGCCGCCCGGGTGCCGCTCGTCCCCATGGTCGTGTGGGGCACGCAGCGGCTGTGGACCAAGGACCTGCCGCGTACGCTCACCCGCCGGCACACCCCGATCTCCATCCTGATCGGCGAACCGCTCCGGCCCGGTCCCCGCGACGACGGCGACGACGTCACGGCGCAGCTGCGGGCCAGGATGTCGGCCCTGCTGGACCGGGCGCAGTCGGAGTACCCGGAGAAGCCGGAGGGGTCCGCGGACGGCTGGTGGCAGCCGGCCCACCTCGGTGGCTCGGCGCCGACGCCGGAGGACGCCGCGGCGCTCGACGCCCGCGACGCCCGGGGCGACGGCCCGGACGGGGCGCCCGGGTGAAACCCGTGTACGCGACGCCGCGGCTGGACGTCCGGCCGTGGACCGATGATCCGGCCGACCTCGACCGGGCCTATTCGATCTACTCCCGCTGGGAGGTCGCCCGCTGGCTCGGCGCGCAGCCGCGAGCGATGGCCGACCGTGCGGAGGCGTTGACCGCGGTCCGGCGCTGGGCCGAGTTCAACGCGCGCGACGACCGGTACGGCTGCTGGGCCGTCGAGGTGCGCGACACCGGAGTGGTGGCGGGCTCCGCACTGTTCAAGCCGCTGCCCAACGGTGACGGTGAGGTCGAGGTCGGCTGGCACCTGCACCCCGACTCGTGGGGGCACGGGTACGCCACCGAGGCCGCCCGGGGTGCGATCGAGCGCGGGTTCGCCGCCGGCCTGCCCGAAGTGTACGCCGTGGTCCGCCCGGACAACGCGGCGTCGATCGCGGTCTGCCGGCGGCTGGGCATGGATCCGCTCGGCCGCACCACCCGCTGGTACGGCGTCGAGGTGGAGGCGTTCCGGCTCGCGGCGACCGATCGGGGAGAATGATCGGGTGACTGTCCGCGACATCATCCTGCTCGGCTCCACCGGCTCGATCGGCACCCAGGCCATCGACATCGTCCGGCGCAATCCCGACCGGTTCCGGGTGGTCGGCATCGGCGCGGGCGGCGGCAACGTCGCCGCGCTCGCGGCCCAGGCCCTGGAGCTCGGGGTCGAGGTCGTCGGGGTGGCGAAGGCGAGCGCCGTGCAGGACCTGCAGCTCGCGTTCTACGCCGAGGCCAGCAAGCGGGGGTACGCGACCGGCGACTTCCGCATCCCGAAGATCCTCGGCGGGCCGGACGCCATGACCGAGCTCGCCGAGTGGCCGTGTGACGTCGTGCTCAACGGTGTCGTCGGCTCGCTCGGCCTCGCGCCGACCCTGGCCGCGCTGCGCTCCGGCCGTACCCTGGCCCTGGCCAACAAGGAGTCCCTCGTCGCCGGCGGCCCGCTCGTGCGGAAGGTCGCCGCACCGGGGCAGATCGTGCCGGTCGACTCCGAGCACTCCGCGCTCGCGCAGTGCCTGCGCGGCGGCCGCGCCGACGAGGTGTCGCGGCTGATCCTGACCGCGAGCGGGGGAGCGTTCCGCGGCCGGCGGCGTGCGGAGCTGGTCGGCGTCACTCCGGAGGAGGCGCTCGCCCACCCCACCTGGACCATGGGGCCGGTCGTCACGATCAACAGCGCGACCATGGTCAACAAGGCCCTCGAGGTGATCGAGGCCCACGAGCTTTTCGGTGTCGGGTACGACCGGATCGAGGTCATGGTCCACCCGCAGTCGGTGATCCACTCGATGGTGGAGTTCACCGACGGCTCCACCCTCGCCCAGTGCAGCCCGCCGGACATGCGGCTGCCGATCGGCCTCGCCCTCGGCTGGCCCGACCGGGTGCCGCAGGCGGCGCCCGCGGTCGACTGGACGCAGGCCCACACCTGGGAGCTGCGGCCGCTCGACTCCGACGCCTTCCCGGCGGTCGCGCTCGCGAAGGCGGCCGGCCGGGCCGGCGGCTGCCGACCGGCGATCTACAACGCGGCCAACGAGGAGTGCGTGGCCGCGTTCGTGGCGCACCGGCTGCCGTTCCTCGCGATCGTGGACACGATCGAGCAGGTACTCGGTGATTCTCCGGATTTCGCGGAACCGGGTACCGTCGAGGACGTGCTCGCGGCGGAGTCGTGGGCGCGTTCGCGTGCCCGTGACATCATCGCGGGGGTGAAAGGAGCCTGATGGCGCTGGTATTCGGGATCGTCGTCTTCGCTCTCGGTATCCTGATCTCGGTTTGTCTGCACGAGGCCGGCCACATGGGCGCGGCCAAGTCCTTCGGCATGAAGGTCACCCGGTACTTCGTCGGCTTCGGGCCGACGTTGTTCTCGTTCCGGCGGGGTGAGACCGAGTACGGGGTGAAAGCCCTGCCATTGGGCGGATTCGTGAAGATCGTCGGGATGACGCCGCAGGACGACGATGTCGAGCCCGGCGAGGAGCACCGGGCGATGTGGCGCTTCCCGGTCTGGAAGCGCACGATCGTCATGTCCGCCGGCTCGTTCGCCCACTTCGTCCTCTCGTTCGTGGCGCTGTGGGTGCTCTTCGCGTTCATCGGCGTGCCCGACCCCGGCAAGGTCAATACGTCTCCGGCGACGGTCGGCAGCGTGGCGCCCTGCGTCGCCGACTTCAAGATCGATCCTGCGACCAAGCAGGAGGCGGCCTGCAGGCCGGGCACCGACCAGGCCAGCCCCGCCGCCAAGGCCGGGTTGCGGCCCGGTGACCTGATCACCGCCATCAACGGGACGCCGATCTCGACGTACGGCGAGATGCGCCAGACGGTGCAGAACCTCGGCGACAAGGACGCCACGATCACGTACACCCGGCACGGCGCCAGTCGCACCGCGACGGTGCGCATCCCGGAGATCCAGCGGCTCAAGGAGAACGTCGTCAAGCCGGCCGACCAGATCCGGGACACCGACCTGGAGCGGGTCGGCATCCTCGGCGTCTCGGCGAAGATGCCGCTGACGACCACCGGCCCGGTGCATAGTGTGGCGCTCACGGGGAAGCAGATGGGCAACGTCGTCGTGCTGACGTTCGAGTCGCTCAAGCAGATCCCCGGCAAGATCCCCGCTCTGGTCACCGCGATCACCGGTGGTCAGCGTGACCCCAACACGCCGGTCAGCGTGGTCGGCGCCAGCCGGATCGGCGGTGAGCTGATCTCGGTCGGCGACTGGACCAGCGTGCTCAGCCTGTTCGCCGTGCTCAACCTGTTCTTCGGCATCTTCAACCTGTTGCCGTTGCTACCGATGGACGGCGGCCATATCGCGATCGCCTGGTTCGAGCGGATCCGTTCCTGGATCGCCGCGCGCCGGGGTCGTCCCGATCCCGGCCGCGTCGACTACGTGAAGCTGACACCGATCACCCTCGCGGTGATCTCGGTTCTCGGCGTGTTCGTGGTGCTGACCATGACCGCCGACGTCGTCAACCCAATCACCCTTCCCAAGTGAGAGTCCTGTGACCGCGATAAATCTCGGTATTCCAGCGGCTCCGCCGCAGCCACTCGCCCCGCGGCGGAAGAGCCGGCAGATCATGGTCGGCTCGGTACCGGTCGGCGGCGGCGCGCCGGTCAGCGTCCAGTCGATGACCACGACGCTCACCGCCGACGTCAACGCGACGCTGCAGCAGATCGCCGAACTCACGGCGTCCGGCTGCCAGATCGTCCGCGTCGCCGTGCCCAGCCAGGACGACGTCGAAGCGCTGCCGGCGATCGCGAAGAAGTCACAGATCCCGGTCATCGCCGACATCCACTTCCAGCCCAAGTACGTATTCGCCGCGATCGACGCCGGTTGCGCCGCCGTCCGGGTCAACCCGGGCAACATCAAGAAGTTCGACGACAAGGTGAAGGAGATCGCGCGCGCGGCGTCCGACGCCGGGGTGCCGATCCGCATCGGCGTCAACGCCGGGTCGCTGGACAAACGCCTGCTGGAGAAGTACGGCAAGGCCACGGCCGAGGCGCTCGTGGAGAGCGCGCTGTGGGAGTGCTCGCTGTTCGAGGAGCACGGGTTCCGCGACATCAAGATCTCGGTCAAGCACAACGACCCGGTCGTGATGATCCGGGCGTACCGGCTGCTGGCCGAGCAGTGCGACTACCCGCTGCACCTCGGCGTGACCGAGGCCGGCCCGGCCTTCCAGGGGACCATCAAGTCGGCGGTCGCGTTCGGCGCGCTGCTGGCCGAGGGCATCGGCGACACCATCCGGGTGTCGCTGTCCGCCCCGCCGGTCGAGGAGGTCAAGGTCGGATCGGCGATCCTGGAGGCGCTGGGTCTGCGCGAGCGCGGACTGGAGATCGTCTCCTGCCCGTCGTGCGGGCGGGCGCAGGTCGACGTGTACACCCTCGCCGAGGAGGTCACCGCCGGGCTTCAGGGCCTGCCGGTGCCGCTGCGGGTCGCTGTCATGGGCTGCGTGGTCAACGGGCCCGGTGAGGCGCGCGAGGCCGACCTGGGCGTGGCGTCCGGCAACGGCAAGGGCCAGATCTTCGTCAAGGGCCAGGTCATCAAGACGGTGCCGGAGTCGCAGATCGTCGAGACGCTGATCGAAGAGGCGGTCCGGCTGGCCGAGGAGATGGGCGCCGACCTGCCCGAGGAGCTACGCGGGCTGGGCCCGAGCGTGACCGTTCGGTAAGCGGCACCGGCCACTTTGCCCACCGCTGCCCGGCGGAACTCCACCGTCCGGGCGTGCAGGGCGCGAAAACTGACCGGTGCTCTCCTGTCGGGCGGGCGCATCTGGCAGGCTGGAAGGCATGCTCACGGCGCCTGTCCGGCTGCTCGGCGACACCGATCGCGCCAGTGTCGAACGGCTGCTCGACCTCGAGCCCTACACGGGCGCACAGGTCGCTGAACGCATCGCCGCCGCCGGGCTGTCCCGCCGTAGGCAGGACGCCCGGATCTTCGGGTACGGCAGCCGTGGTCACCTGGAGTCGCTGTGCTGGCTCGGCGCCAACCTCATCCCGGTACGGGCCGGCTCGGCGGCGGTTGCCGCGTTCGCCGACCTGATCGGCTCGGAGACGCGGATCTGTTCGTCCATCGTGGGTGACGCGACCGCGGTGCTGCCGTTGTGGGAGCGGCTGCGCCCGGTCTGGGGGCGGGCCCGCGACGTGCGGGAGTGCCAGCCGCTGCTCGCCGCGGAAACGGCCCCGATGGTGGCCGCCGACCCGGCCGTACGGCTCGTCCGCCCGAACGAGGTCGGCCTGCTCTACCCCGCTTCGGTGGCCATGTACACCGAGGAGGTGGGCGTGTCGCCGGTCGTCGACGGCGACACCGGGTACCGCGACCGGGTGGCCGATCTGGTCCGTGGCGGCCGGGCGTACGCCCGGTTCATCGACGGGCAGGTGGCCTTCAAGGCGGAGCTGGCAGTGATTACGCGGCACACCGCACAGGTGCAGGGCGTGTGGACCGCCCCGCAGTGGCGCGGGTGCGGGCTCGCGACCGCCGGCATGGCCGCCGTCGTGGCCGACGCCCTGCGCCGGGTGGCGCCCACGGTCACGCTGTACGTCAACGATTTCAACGCGCCGGCCCGCCGGGTGTACGCCCGCTGCGGGTTCCGGCGGGTCGGGACCTTCGCGACCGTGCTCTTCTAGCGATCTCCCCGGTCGGGCCGTCGTAAAGTCGCCGTAAAAGGTCTGTTTCAGATCCACCATTTGGTGGAGATCCATTGACAGCGTTGTTAGCCAGGCGAATCATCGGGCGCACAGTGACCTGCGCCACTGTCTTCACCGCACCTGACGAGGAGACACCGATGAGCGCCACGACCCCGAAGCCGGCCGTCACGCCGGCCGACGACTCCGACGACTCCGACGAGTCGCTACTCGCCCGACTCGGATACCAGCAGGAGCTTCGGCGCCGACTGTCCACCTTCTCCAACTTCGCCGTCTCGTTCTCGATCATCTCGATCCTCGCCGGTGCGATCACCTCGTACGGCATCGCCATGAACGCGGGCGGCCCGCTCTCGATCACGATCGGCTGGCTGTTCGTGGGTGGCATGGTCACCCTGGTCGCCCTCGCCATGGCCGAGATCTGCTCGGCGTACCCGACCGCCGGCGCGCTCTACTGGTGGACGAGCGCGCTCGCGCGCCGCAACCGGGCCGCCTGGGCCTGGTTCGTCGGCTGGTTCAACTTCCTGGGCGAGGTCGCCGTGACCGCCGCCATCGACTTCGGCGCCGCCACCACGACCATGGCGTTCGTGAGCATGACCGCCGGCGTCGAGGTCAACAAATGGAACCTCTTCGGCACGTTCCTGGTGATCATCATTGCGCACGGCCTGCTCAACACGTTCGGCGTGAACCTGGTGAAGGTGCTGTCGGACGTCAGCGCCTGGTGGCACCTGGTGGGTGTGGCGGTCATCGTCGTGGTGCTGGCGGTCGTGCCCGACCACCACAAGCCCCTCTCCCAGGTGTTCTTCGAGGTAAAGAACACCACCGGGTTCGGCTTCGGCGGCGCGACCGCGTACGCGGTGCTCATTGGTCTGCTGATGGCCCAGTACACGTACACCGGCTACGACGCCAGCGCGCACGTCGCGGAGGAGACCCACAACGCCGCGCGCAGCGCGCCCCGCGGCATCGTCATGTCCGTGGTCGTGTCGGTGATCGCCGGCTTCTTCCTGCTGTTCGCGATCACCTGGTCGATCCAGAGCTACGACAAGGAGGCGGCGACCGCCCTCGGCCTGCCGCCGGCGCAGATCTTCATCGACGCCGCCGGCTCGGGGCTGGGCAAGCTGCTGCTCTTCATCTGCGTCGTCGCGCAGTTCTTCTGCGGTATGGCCTCGGTGACGGCCAACTCGCGCATGTCGTACGCGTTCGCCCGGGACGGCGCGCTGCCCGGTTCGCGGCTGTGGAAGAAGGTCAACCCGCGCACCGGTACGCCGACCAACTCGATCTGGCTGTGCGTGACCTGCTCGACGATCCTGGTGCTGCCGTCGCTGGTGAACACCACCGCCTACCTGGCGGTGACGTCGATCGCCGTCATCGGCCTGTACATCGCCTACGTCGCACCGGTGTACCTGCGGCTGCGCAACCCGGACTTCCGGCCCGGCCCGTGGAACCTGGGCCGGTGGAGCGGCCTGGTGGGCGGGACCGCGATCGTCTGGGTCGTGCTCATCTGCATCCTGTTCGTCCTGCCGACGGCCAGCCCGATCACGCTGTCCAACTTCAACTACACGATCGTCGCGGTCGGGGTGGTCGCGCTCGGCGCGTGGCTGTGGTGGATCCTGAGCGCGCGGAAATGGTTCACCGGACCGCGGCACGTGGTCGACGAGCCGTAAGGGGGAGGCCGATGCCGGCCGACAACCACCAGCAGGCTGGGATGCCGATGTGGCGGCCGGTACGCGGCGGCAACGCGTTCGAGATCACGGTGGCCCGGCTGGTCCAGGCGATCAAGCTGGGCATGGTCACCGCGGGCGAGCGGTTGCCGGCGGAGCGGGAGCTGGCCGAGAAGCTGCGCGTGAGCCGGGTGACGCT
Organism: Planosporangium thailandense; assembly: GCF_011947195.1. Classification (GTDB taxonomy): domain Bacteria; phylum Actinomycetota; class Actinomycetes; order Mycobacteriales; family Micromonosporaceae; genus Planosporangium; species Planosporangium thailandense. Next base: position 141,597 of record NZ_JAATVY010000001.1, read on the forward strand.
GCGGCAGGCGATCGGGGCGTTGCGCGAGGCCGGCTACCTGGAATCGCGGCGCGGCCGGGCCGGCGGGACCTTCGTGGTCTCGTCCGGCCCGGCCTCCGGTTCGGCCGACGAGCGCCCGGACGCGGCCACGCTCGCGCGCGAGATGGGCGAGACGCTGCACGACGCGTTGGACTTCCGGCAGGTGCTCGAGCCCGGCGCGGCGGCGCTCGCGGCGAGCCGGACGCTGTCGGCGGCCGACCGGGCGTACCTCGTCGCCAGCCTGGCCGCCTCCCGGGAGCGCGACCCGGCCGTACGCCGCACGGGTGATTCCCGGCTGCACTTGGCGATCGCCGTGGCCAGCGGATCGGCCTCGGTCGCGCAGGCCATCGCCGACGTGCAGCTTCGCCTCGATCAGCTGCTCGCGGCCATCCCGGTGCTGCGGCGCAACCTCGACCACTCCGACGCCCAGCACGCGCGCATCGTCGAGGCGATCCTGGCCGGCGACGCGGCCGGCGCGCGTACGGCGATGGAGGAGCACTGCGACGCGACCGCACAGCTCTTGCGCGGTCTGCTCGGTTAATGGTTCGCTATTAGTCCTTTGGTAGGGAAGAGGCCGGATGCTGACGCTGGATGAGCTGCGCACGGCGGTGGCCGCGGGCACGATCGACACGGTCGTCCTCGCGATAGCCGACATGCAGGGCAGATTGCAGGGCAAGCGGTTCCACGCCCGTCACTTCCTCGACGAGGTGGTCAAGAACGGCACCGAGGGCTGCAACTACCTGCTCGCCGTCGACGTCGACATGAACACCGTCGACGGGTACGCGATGTCGAGCTGGGCGAGCGGGTACGGCGACTTCGCCATGGTGCCCGATCTGGACACCCTGCGGCGCACCCCGTGGCAGCCGGGCACCGCGCTCGTGCTCGCCGACCTCGCCTCGCTCGACGGCGCGCCGGTCGTCGCGTCGCCGCGCCAGATCCTGCGCCGCCAGCTGGAGCGGCTGGGTGAGCGCGGGCTCGTCGCGTACGCCGGCACCGAGCTGGAGTTCATCGTCTACCGGGACTCCTACGAGGGCGCCTGGCGGCGCGGGTACCGCGACCTCACGCCGGTCAACCTGTACAACGTCGACTACTCGCTGCTCGGCACCGCCCGCGTCGAGCCGCTGCTGCGCCGCATCCGCAACGAGATGGCCGACGCGGGGCTGCAACCGGAGAGCGCCAAGGGCGAGTGCAACCTCGGCCAGCACGAGATCGCGTTCCGCTTCGCCGACGCCCTCGCCTGCGCCGACAACCACTCCGTCTACAAGAACGGCGCCAAGGAGATCGCCGCCCAGGAGGGCATGGCGCTCACCTTCATGGCCAAGCCCAACCAGCGGGAGGGCAACTCCTGTCACATCCACTTCTCGCTGCGCTCCGACAGCGGAGAAGCGGTCTTCGGAGAAGGCGACGGCCACGGTATGTCGACGCTGATGCGCCAGGCACTGGCCGGGGTACTCGCGACCATGCCCGAGTTCACCCTCCTGTACGCGCCGAACATCAACTCGTACAAGCGCTACCAGCCGGGCTCGTTCGCCCCGACCGCGGTGCGCTGGGGCACCGACAACCGGACCTGCGCGCTGCGCGTGGTTGGGCATTCGGCGGACGCGCTGCGTTTCGAGAACCGGGTGCCCGGCGGCGACGTCAACCCGTACCTGGCGATCGCGGCGATGGCGGCCGGCGCGCTGTACGGCATCGAGAACGCACTCGAGCTCGAGGACCCGTGCACCGGCAACGCGTACGCCGACGCGAGCGCGCCCCGCGTGGCCGGGACCCTGCGCGAGGCGGCGGAGCGCTGGGAGTCCTCGGCGGTCGCCCGGGAGGCCTTCGGTGCCGAGGTGGTCGACCACTACGCCAACTACGCCCGGGTCGAGCTGGCGGCGTTCGACGCCGCCGTCACCGACTGGGAGCTGTACCGCGGTTTCGAGAGGTTGTAGAGCATGCAGGTGATCAATCCGGCGACCGAGGAGGTCGTCGCGGACGTCGAGGCGGCGGGCCTGGCGGAGACCGACGCGGCGATCGAGCGCGCGGCAGCCACCTTCCCGGCCTGGCGGGCGGTGGCGCCCGGCGACCGGGCCCGGCTGCTGCGCCGGTTCGCGGCCCTGGTCGACCAGCACATCGACGAGCTGGCCGACCTGGAGGTGCGCAACTCCGGGCACACCATCGGCAACGCCCGGTGGGAGGCCGGCAACGTCCGCGACGTGCTCGACTACTACGCGGGGGCGCCGGAGCGGCTGACCGGCCGGCAGATCCCGGTACCCGGTGGCCTGGACGTGACGTTCCACGAGCCGCTCGGGGTGGTCGGCGTGATCGTGCCGTGGAACTTCCCCATGCCGATCGCCGGCTGGGGCTTCGCCCCGGCCCTCGCCGCCGGTAACACTGTCGTGCTCAAGCCGGCGGAGCTGACCCCGCTGACCGCGATCCGGCTGGCCGAGCTGGCGTGCGAGGCCGGCATCCCGCAGGGCGTCTTCACGGTACTGCCGGGCAAGGGCTCGGTGGTGGGGCAGCGCTTCGTCACCCACCCGGCGGTACGCAAGGTCTGCTTCACCGGTTCGACCTCGGTCGGCAAGCAGATCATGGCGGGCTGCGCCGACCAGGTGAAGCGGGTGACCCTGGAGCTGGGCGGCAAGAGCGCCAACATCGTGTTCGCCGACGCCGACCTGGAGGCCGCCGCGGCCGCCGCGCCCGGCGGGGTGTTCGACAACGCGGGGCAGGACTGCTGCGCGCGCTCGCGCATCCTGGTCGAGGCCTCCGTGTACGACCGGTTCCTGGAGCTGCTCGAGCCGGCCGTCAAGGCGTTCCGGTGCACCGACCCGGCCGACGAGTCGGCGCAGATGGGCCCGCTGATCTCGGCCAAGCAGCGGGAGGTCGTCAGCTCCTACGTGGACGGTGCCGACGTCGCCTTCCGGGGTGACTGCCCGTCCGGCGCGGGGTTCTGGTACCCGCCGACGGTCCTGCTGGCCCGCGACGGCCGCGAGCGGCACTGGCGCGAGGAGGTCTTCGGTCCGGTCGTGTCCGTGCTGCCCTTCACCGACGAGGCGGAGGCGCTCGCCATCGCCAACGACACCGAGTACGGCCTGTCCGGCTCGATCTGGACCCGCGACGTCGGCCGGGCGATCCGGGTGGCGCGGGGCGTCGACTCGGGCAACCTGAGCGTCAACTCGCACTCCTCGGTGCGGTACTGGACCCCGTTCGGCGGGATGAAGCAGTCCGGCCTCGGCCGTGAGCTGGGCCCCGACGCCCTCTCCTCCTTTACGGACATCAAGAACGTCTTCATCAGCACTCAGCAGTCATGATCTGATAGGGGAGAAGTAAGTGGACAGGTTGCGGGACCGCGTCGCGGTAGTCACCGGGGGCGGCAGCGGCATCGGCCTCGCCACCGCGCGGCGGTTCGCCGCCGAGGGCGCGAAGGTGGTCGTGGTCGACCTCAACCCGGACGCCGGTGCGGCGGCGGCCAAGGAGGTGGGCGGCGAGTTCGTCGCCTGTGACGTGTCGGCCGAGCAGTCGGTCGCCGAACTCTTCGACGGCGTGGTCGACCGCCACGGCCGGGTGGACATCGCGTTCAACAACGCCGGCATCTCCCCGCCCGACGACGACTCGATCCTCACCACCGGGCTGGACGCCTGGGAGCGGGTCAACCGGGTCAACCTCACCAGCGTCTACCTGTGCTGCAAGTACGCCCTGCCCCACATGCAGCGGCAGGGCAAGGGATCGATCATCAATACCGCGAGCTTCGTGGCGCTGATGGGTGCGGCGACCTCCCAGATCGCGTACACGGCGAGCAAGGGCGGGGTCCTCGCGATGACCCGCGAGCTGGGCGTCCAGTTCGCCCGCGAGGGGATCCGGGTCAACGCCCTGTGCCCCGGACCGGTGTCCACGCCGCTGCTGCAGGAGCTGTTCGCCAAGGACCCGGAGCGGGCCGCCCGCCGGCTGGTGCACGTACCGATGGGCCGGTTCGCCGAGCCCGAGGAGATCGCGGCCGCGGTGGCGTTCCTGGCCAGCGACGACGCGTCGTTCATGACCGCGTCGGCGTTCGTCGTGGACGGCGGCATCACCGGCGCGTACGTCACGCCGCTGTGAGCGACGGTAAGAGGCCCGTCATCGGCCTGACCACGTACGCGGAGGAGGCCCGGTTCGGGCACAACGAGACCGTCGCCGCGGTCCTGCCGATGTCGTACGTACGATCCGTGCACGCCAGCGGCGGTCGGGCCGTGCTGATCACCCCGGATGCCCCCGACGTCGACGCGCTCGACGGGCTGGACGCGATCATCTTCACCGGCGGTTCGGATCTGGGGCCGGCTCTCTACGGGGAGCCGCCCCACCCGGCCACCTACGTCCGGCCGGAGCGGGACGCCGCCGAGCTGCTACTGGTGCACGCGGCGGTCGCCGCCGACCTGCCGGTGCTGGGCATCTGCCGTGGCATGCAGCTGCTGACCGTCGCGTACGGCGGTCGGCTGCACCAGCACCTGCCCGACCTCCTGGGCCACGACAACCACCGGCCCGCCACCGGTCCGAAGTACGGCACGCACCCGGTGCGCCTCGCCGCGGGCAGCGCCTGCCACCGCATCCTGGGTGACACGGTCATGGTCAACTCGCTGCACCACCAGGGCGTGCAGGATCCGGGGCGGTTGACGCCCACCGGGTGGTGCCCCGAGGACGAGCTGATCGAAACGGTGGAGGACCCGGAGCGGACGTTCGTCGTCGGCGTGCAGTGGCATCCGGAGGAGACCTCCGACCTGCGGATGTTCGCGGCGCTGACGGCCGCGGCGGCCGCCCGGCGGGCCGTTGCCGCCGACCGGCCCACGGATGGCGTGCCGTCGATGCCGTTGTAGGCGGCTACGCTGGGTGCATGACCGTCCGTGCCCCCCTGAAGCCTGGAAAGCAGACCCCCTGGCGGCAGGTGCCGCCGCACATCGAGCGCCCGGAGTACGTGGGACGCAAGGGGCCCCGGCCCAACCGGGGATCCGATGTCCAGACCCCGGAAACGATCGAGAAGATGCGCATCGCCGGGCGGCTCGCGGCGCAGGCCACGCAGTTGGCGGGTGAGTACTGCAAGCCCGGTGTCACCACGGACGAGATCGATCGCGTCGTCCACGAGTTCCTGTGCGACCACGGTGCGTACCCCTCGACGCTCGGGTACAGGGGCTTCCCCAAGTCCTGCTGCACCTCGCTCAACGAGGTGATCTGTCACGGCATCCCGGACTCGACGGTGCTCGAGGACGGCGACATCATCAACGTCGACGTGACCGCGTACATCCACGGCGTGCACGGCGACACCGACGCGACCTTCTGCGTCGGCAACGTCTCCGAGGAGGCGCGCCTGCTCGTGGAGCGCACCCACGAGGCGATGATGCGCGGCATCAAAGCGGTCGCGCCGGGCCGGCCGATCAACGTGATCGGCCGGGTCATCGAGTCGTACGCCAAGCGCTTCGGGTACGGCGTGGTCCGCGACTTCACCGGGCACGGAATCGGCGAGACGTTCCACTCGGGCCTGTACATCCCGCACTACGACAACCCGGCGCTGACGACGGTCATCGAGCCCGGGATGACGTTCACCATCGAGCCGATGATCACGCTCGGCACGCACGAGTACGAGATGTGGCGCGACGGCTGGACCGTGGTGACCCGGGACCGGAAGTGGACCGCGCAGTTCGAGCACACGCTGGTGGTGACCGAAGACGGGTCGGAGATCCTGACTCTTCCGTAGGATCGTCGGCGTGACGCACACGAGCGACGAAACGGTACAGAAGGCTAATACCGCCCCGGCGGGGACGCGCGGCACGAGGACCGACCGGGACGCCAGCCCGGCGGCCCACGACGAGGCGCACCACACGGACGTGTCGGGCGGCTGGCTGCGGCCGGCGGTCTTCGGCGCCATGGACGGCCTGGTCACCAACATCTCGCTGATCGCCGGCGTGGGCGGTGGCGGGGTCAGCCCGCACAGCATCGTGCTGACCGGCGTGGCCGGCCTGGTGGCCGGCGCGATCTCGATGGGCCTGGGCGAGTACACGAGTGTGCGCACGCAGAACGAGCAGGTCGAGCACGAGGTCGCCAAGGAGCGCCGCGAGCTGGAGCGCAACCCGGTGGCCGAGGCCAAGGAGCTGGCCGAGGTGTGGATCAAGCGGGGCCTGCCGCCGGAGCTCGCCCACGAGGTGGCGACCGCCCTCAGCCACGACGTCGACCAGGCGCTGCGGGTGCACGCGCAGGAGGAGCTGGGCATCGACCCCCACGACACGCCCAGCCCGTGGGTCGCGGCGGTCTCGTCGTTCGTGTGCTTCTCGGCCGGCGCGCTGGTGCCGCTGCTGCCCTACCTGTTCGGGTCGCACGCGCTGTGGCTGGCGCTGGTCGCGGGCGCGATCGGGCTCTTCGTCGCCGGTGCGCTCACCGCCCGGTTCACCAACCGGCCGTGGTGGAGCAGCGGCCTGCGCCAGTTCGTGCTGGGCATCGCCGCGGCCGGGGTCACATACGGCATCGGCCGGGCGGTGGGCGCGAGCGTCGGCTGACGGTGTCCCGGGGCCGGGGTCGCCGACTACCGCGGCTCCAGCCGGAAGATCCGCAGGTCCCGGCCGCCCGCGCGCCGCTCGTACGTGCGGTACGCCGGCCAGGTCGAAAGCGCCAGCCGCCACAGCCGGTCCCGCTCGGCGTCGGTGACGAGCGTCGCGCGTACCGGGATCGGGGTGCCGTCGACGCTCGCGATGGCGTCAGGGTCGGCGAGCAGGTTCGCCGACCAGGCCGGGTGGTGTGCCTGTCCCCAGTTGGAGCCGATGACGACGAACGCATCGCCGTCGCGGGCGTACAACAGGGGCTGGGTGCGCGGCTGGCCGCTCTTGCGGCCGGTGGTCGTCAGCAGCAGCGACGGCAGCCCGTGGCGGCCGATCGCCGACCAGCGGCCGCCGGTGCGCCGCGCGAGCCAGCGGTCGACGGGCACGAGCCGGCGGGCGGTGGCCGCGAACCACGCCTGGTGGCCCAGTCGCCTGATCAGGGACGTGTATGCATTCATGGCGTTCAGTCTGGGGTCGGCGGGTGGCCGGGGACCAGCCCCGGCCACCGCGGGTCTCACAGACGCCGCTCAACCGGTAGGCGCGAGCGGGTGAGAAGGCCGGCGCCGAGCATCGCAATCGCGGGTACGACCAGCAGCGCGACCGTCAGGTTCAACCAGGGCACCGTGATCGGGTATGGCGGCGGGGCCGGCCAGGTGTCGGCGTAGCGGTGGTTCAGCGCGGCCAGCACCGCGACGGCGGCGCCCAGACCGGCCCCGGCCCCGAGTACCGAACCCAGCCCGGCGATCACCCCGCTCTGGCTCAGCGAGAGCCGCCGCCGCACGCCCGGCGAAGCGCCGACCGCCGCGAGGGTGGCCAGGTCCGGGCGGCTGTCGGCGGCGGCCAGCCCGGTCGCGATGCCGGCCGCGCCGAGCGCGATGACCGCCGCCGCGACGCTCAGGACCGTCATGATGAGACCGCTACCCTTGGCCGGCCCGTCCTCCACCGACCACGCGTAATGCCCGTCGAGGCGGTGCAGGCCGGCGGCCAGCCGGTCCCGCTCGGCCTGCGTCGGCACGTGGACCGTCGCCGCTACGAGCCCTTTGACCTGCTGCTCCAGGCCCGTTTGCCGGGCGATCGTGGGGGAGATGATCGCCTGGGCGGTGGCCGTCCCGCCGTCGAGGGCGTACCCGCGCGCCCGCACCGACGTCCGCAGCGCGGGTGGCCCCGGCACGGCCCCGGCGAGCGGGTGGATCGCGAGCTCGATCGTGACCTCGTCGTTGTCGACGTAGCGGTGGTCGAAGACCACGACGCCGCCGGCGCGCAGCGTCTCGACCGCGCGGTGGAGTTCGTCGCCGCTGGCGCCGGTGAGCGTCGCCAGGCGGGTGCCGTCGTCCACCACGAACGGCACGTCGACGACGCCGTACGACCATGAGGCCTTGGTGCGGCAGCGCGGGTCGTGGGCGGCGGCCCGCTGCTCGGCGATGGTCAGTTGCCGAGCCTCGTCCTGGTCCAGGTACGGGCAGCGCCGGGCGGTGGGCATGCTCAGTCGGGGCTCGCAGGCCGCCTCGGACTCGGCGGGCCGGCACTCGGCACCGACCACGGGCACGACCTCGCGGGTGGCGAGGCTCGTGCGCAGCAGTTCGGCCGCCGCGCCGACGGGTGGTGACGAGGTGGCCGCGTCGCCCGAGGGGTCGTCGAACCGCACGCTCGCGTACCCGTGCGGCAGGGACGGTTCGTACTGGCCCCGCTGCTGAAGGTCGACGCCGCCCTGGTAGGTGGCGAGCGCCACGCTGCCGGCGACCGCGGCCATCACCGCGGAGATCGCCGGGGCCGCGGCGGCGCGGTTGCGCGCGGTGTCGCGCAGCGCGATCCGCGCTGAGAGCGGCAGGATCCGAGCCATCCGGGCGACAAGTCCGACGAGTGCCGGAGTACACAGCACCAGGCCGAACTCGGCGACGACCAGCCCGGCGAGGATGAGCGGCGTCGAGACCCGCCAGGCGCCGAGGTCGCCGAGGGCCGCGCCGGATGCCGCCAGTACGGTGCCGAGGACGAGCCACCGCTTGCGGGACCGGGTGGCGCCCCGGCGGCCGGCGAGCGCGGCGACCACGTCCTGCCGGGCCGCCACGAAAGCCGGTACCGTGGCCGCGAGCAGCGCTGTGGTCACCGCGAACGCCGCGATTCCGGCGAGCGCCAGGGGGAAGACCCGGTACCCACCCGCACGGGAGTGGGCCAGGTACTCCTCCACCGGCCATCGGGCGGCGAAGGCGACCGCGATGCCGACGACGATCCCGGCGATTGCGCCGGCGCCGCCCAGCACCACCCCGTCGGCGAGCACCACCCGGCGCAGGTGCGCGGGGGTCGCGCCGTTCGCGGCCAGCAACGCCAGGTCCCGCTGGCGGCGCCGGGCACCGACGGCGAACGCCGGCCCGGCCAGCAGGACGATCTCCAGTACCGCCATGCCGACGACGAGCGCCCCCAGCGACACGTTCTCCGTCGTCACCGAGCCGCCCTGTACAACCGGGACGACCTCGCTCGCGGCGGGCGGATGGCGCACCACGTCCCGCGACAGGGCCACCACGCCGCGCTGGTTGAGCCGCTTGACGTCGGACCAGCGCAGGGGAGCGGGGGTGTCCACCAGCAGGCGTTCACCGGCGTTCGAGACCGCTTTGCCGGACGGTGGATGAGCCGGATCGAACAGCGCGAGCTCGCGGAGCCGGTCGGGGAACTCGACGACGCCGACGACCCGGTACCGCTGCCCGTCGGGCAGGCGCAGCGTGCCGCCCACGCCGGCGCCGGTGCGGGTGACCGCCTGCCGCGACAGCGCCACCTCGCCGGGGCCGTGCGGTGCCCGTCCACCGCGCAGCACGGCCATGCCCCGCGTGATCGGGTTGGTCAGGTCGAGGGCTCGCCCCTCTATTTCGCCGACCCCGGTCGCGGTGTCGACCTGCACGGCGAACGTGACGTCAGGGACTATCCGGCTTCCCGGCGGCAGTGCCGCCCGCACGGCGTCCCGGGCCGCGGCCGCGTCCAGGTCGGCCGGCGGGGGCTCCTCGCCATTGTCCCGGGCCCAGATCAGCCGGTCCGGCTCCTGGTGTACCGGCCCGTCGGCGGCCTGGATCACCACAGCGTCTGCGGCTCCCGCCATGCGCTCCAGCTTCTCCATCGGCCGCAGCGTGAACATGTCCACCGTGACCGCGGCGAAGGCGAGTGCGGCGACCGGCAGCCCGATCATGGCGATGACCAGCGTCGACCGGCCCTTGCTGCGCCGGGCCTCGCGGCGGGCGACCCGTAGCGCGGCGTGCCATCCGCTCCACAACCGGCTCACGCGCCGGCCCCGGGCACGGCGAGGAGCTGTTCCGGCTGCGCGAGCGGGCCGGAGGAGTCGACGACCACCCCGTCGCGTAGGAAGATCACCCGGTCGGCCCACGCGGCATGGCGCGCCTCGTGGGTGACCAGCACTCCCGCCGCGCCGGCGTCGACCCGGGTCCGCAGCAGGCGCAGGACGGCCTCTCCGGTCTCGGAGTCGAGCGCGCCGGTGGGTTCGTCGGCGAGGACCAGCCGGCGCGGTCCGACCAGGGCGCGGGCGATGGCCACCCGCTGCTGCTGGCCGCCGGACATCTGGTCGGGGAACCGGTCGGCCAGGTGGGTGAGCTCAAGGTCGGCCAGCGACCGCAGCGCCTCCCGTCGGGCCTTGCGTACCGATACGCCGTCGAGCTCCAGCGGCAGCGCGACGTTCTCCACGGCGGTGAGGCTGGGCAGGAGGTTGAACGCCTGGAAGACGTATCCGATGCCGCGCCGGCGCGCCTCGGCCAGCCCGCGGTGCGACAGTTCGGCGAGTACCCGCCCCTCGACGCGTACCTCGCCCCGGGTGGGGCGGTCGAGCCCACCGGCCAGGTTGAGCAGGGTGGACTTGCCCGAGCCGGACGGTCCCATGACCGCGATCAGCTCACCGGGGCGCACCTGAAGGGAAAGTCCGCGCAGCGCGTGCACAGCGGTGTCGCCGGTGCCGTGGGTGCGGTGGACGTCACGAAGTTCCAGCACGTTCATCGCTGACGCGCCTCCTCCTCGGACGGGGCGGGCGCCGGCTGAGTGGTCGCCGGGGCGGACTCCGGCCGGGTGGTCGCCGGGGCGGGCCGGTGCCGGACCAGGCTGGCCTCGCAGTGGTCCAGCCACCGCATCTCGGCCTCGGCCTGGAACAGCATCGCGTCGAGCACCAGCCGCCAGGGCAGGTCGGTCGACGCGTCGGACTTCGCCTTGAGCCGGGTGTACTCCTGCAGGGTGCGCATGGTCGCCGCGCGCTGCGTCTGCACCACCGCGCGGACGTCCACACCGGGCGTGGTGAGCGCGAGCGCGAGTTTGATCGCCAGCTCGTCCCGTGGCCGGTCGGTACGGCTGATCGGGGTGGCGAACCACATCGCCAGCTCCGCGCGGCCGGCCTCGGTGATCTCGTACGGCCGCTGTCCGGCGTCCGACTCCGGCAGCGAGCGCACCTGGCCGTCCCGTTCCAGGCGGGTGAGGGTCGTGTAGACCTGCCCGATGTTGAGTGGCCAGGTGCCTCCGGTGGACTCCTCGAACGCGGCGCGTAGCTGGTAGCCGTACATCGCTCCGCGTTCGAGCAGCGCGAGTAGGCCGAACTTGATCGACATGGCTACCGAGTATGTATACCGAGTATGGCCATGGCAAATCGCCGCGCGTGCGACACCCCGAAGAGTGATCGTCAGCGGCCGGGGAAGGGCACCGTTGCCGGCGTCACCCCGGCGAGCGTGCGCGCCCTGGTCGCCCGGACGGCGCAGTCGGTCAGGGCATCCACGGCCAACTGCCGGTCGTCGCCGCTCACAGCGGCCAGCGCCTGGCCCCAGACCCCCGCGCAGCGCTCCTCGACGCCGATCATGAGCGTCAACGCGGAGGCCCGATCGGTCACCGGCGCGGGCAGGGCGTACGCGGGCTCCGCCGGCGGCGCCGTGGCGTGCAGCGCGTTCAGGCGCAGGATCAGGGCGTCGCGGCGCTGGCGATGGGCCGCCTCGGCCGCCGTGGCCACCGGCAGCGTGGCCGCGTCGAGGCGGGCGCCGAGCACCCCGTACGCGTAGATCGCGGCGTGCTCGGCGCGCAGCGCGTCCGCGAGCCGTTCCGCCGTCACCGGGCCGCTCCGGCGCCCCGCCCGCGGTTGTCGTGCCCGCAGTTCACGACAGCACCACCACGTGGGTGGCCCGGGCGGCGGCGATGGAGCCCAGCAGCGCGGCCCGGTACGAGGGGGCGGTGAGGCAGACGGATCTCGCCGCCGAGGCCGCCTGTTTCTCGGCGGCCAGCAGACTGGTGAGGGGGGCCGGCTGCGGCCCGGTGCTGTCACCGGAGGCCCCGGCGGACGGCGCAGCCGAGGACTGTGCGTCGAGGCCGGGGCCGATCTCGCGGGCGAGGGCCTGCAGGTGCGCCCGGTGCGCGTCGCGGATCGGGCCGAGGCGTCCGGCGAGGCCGGGCTGGGCGGCGATGGTCGCCTCGTAGCGGCCCAGGAGCGCCGCGGTGTCGCGGTAGAAGGGGTTCAGGGGGTCCGGGGGCACCGGGTGCGAGGCCGCCGACCCGGGGTCGTCGCAGGCACCGGTCGCGGCGACGCCGGCCAGGCCGACCGCCGCCGCCAACACAGCCCGCCGGCTGTGTACCCGGCCCTTCTCGCCCGTCCGCACGGCCCATAGTCAACACCATCCGGGCCAGCCACGGCCGTCAGCCGGGCCCGGACGGCGGGGAAAGTCGGCCGAATGCAGCGGTACCGCTACGCGCGGCGCGGTCACGCGTTACGCTCAGGCCTCAGACCACCCGCGTTTTCGACGTGGGTGGAGGCTCAGCTGCCTGCAGATGTCTGACGGCGCTGGCCGCCAGGGCTCGGGTAGACGATTGCGGGAGGTGCGCGGACATGCCACAGCAGCGGCGCCGCCATGCCGGCGAGCGGGCGGGTGCCCGGCCGCCGCGGCAGCCGGCCGTCGCCACGGACCTCGCCGGCCAGCGCTCCCGCGTGCGGTCGGTCGTGGAGCCGGTGGTGTCTGCGGCAGGCTACGACCTGGAAGCGCTGTCACTCAAGCGGGTGGGTCGCCGCCACCAGGTACGCGTGATCGTCGACAGCGACGAGGGCGTCAACCTCGACGCGGTCGCCGAGCTGTCCCGCGACATCTCGGCCGCCCTCGACGAGGCCGAGGAGTCCGGCGGCGACCTCGTGCCGGGGGAGTACGAGCTGGAGGTCAGCTCGCCGGGCATCGACCGGCCGCTGACGTTGCCGCGCCACTGGCGGCGCAATGTCGGACGCCTGGTGAAGGTGACCGTGGCCGACCGCTCCGTGGTCGGCCGGGTCAAGGCCGCCGCCGACGACGGCGTGGAGTTCGAGATCGACGACGAGCTGCGCCGGCTGACGTACGAAGAGCTCGGCCCCGGACGGGTACAGATCGAGTTCAACCGCATCACGGAGCTCTCAGACGATGAGCTCGACGAGATCGACGACGAGGAAGGAGGCGACGAGGAGTGAACATCGACCTCGCGGCTCTCCGCGCCCTGGAACGCGAGCGGGAGATTCCGTTCGACACGATCCTCGCCGCGATCGAGACCGCGCTACTGACCGCCTACCGGCACACCGATGGGGCGAACCCGCACGCCAGGGTCGAGATCGACCGTAAGACCGGCGCCGCGACCGTGTACGCCCAGGAGATCGACCCGGATGGCGGCGTGGTGCGCGAATACGATGACACCCCGCACGACTTCGGCCGGATCGCGGCGATGACCGCCAAGCAGGTCATCCTGCAGCGGCTGCGCGAGGCCACCGACGAGGCCCACTTCGGGGAATACGCCGGGCGTGACGGCGACTTGGTAACGGGTGTGATCCAGGCGCACGAGGCCCGGGCCGAGAAGGGCATCGTGACGATCGACCTGGGCAAGCTGGAGGCCAGCCTGCCACCTGCCGAGCAGGTGCCCGGCGAGGTCTACGAGCACGGCCAGCGGATCCGGTGCGTGGTCGTACACGTGGCCAAGGGTTTCCGGGGACCGCAGATCACCCTGTCGCGTTCCCACCCGGCTCTGGTCAAGAAGCTGTTCGCGTTGGAGGTCCCGGAGATCGCCGACGGCACCGTGGAGATCGCGGCGATCGCACGGGAGGCCGGCCACCGGACCAAGATCGCGGTACGTCCGACCGTGCCCGGAGTGAACGCGAAGGGCGCCTGCATCGGGCCGATGGGCAGCCGGGTCCGTGCGGTCATGAGCGAGCTGCACGGTGAGAAGATCGACATCATCGACTGGTCGGACGACCCGGCCATGTTCGTCGGGAACGCGCTGTCGCCGGCGAAGGCGCTCCGGGTGGAGGTCGTCGACCCGGTCAACCGGGCGGCCCGGGTGACCGTGCCCGACTTCCAGCTCTCCCTCGCGATCGGCCGGGAGGGGCAGAACGCCCGGCTCGCCGCCCGGTTGACCGGATGGCGTATCGACATCCGGCCGGACACGGAGACCGTGCCGCAATCAGTGTCACATCGTGCTGGCGAGGCGGGCTGACGACGAGGTCGAACCAGAGGGTAGACTGGCTCAGTGGCACGTCGCGCACTTTCGGCGACGGTCGAGCTTGCTCGGCCGTTTCGCACCTGTGTGGGTTGCCGGAAGCGCGTGCCAGCCTCCGAGTTGCTGCGGGTAGTCGCGATCGAACAGGGTGCTGACGCGTTCAGCCTCGTGCCCGATCCGGCACGCAGACGGCTGGGCCGGGGCGCTCATGTTCATCCCGACCCGGCGTGTCTCGCGCTGGCGGAACGTCGCCGCGCCTTCGGGCGCGCGCTTCGTGTCACCGGTGTCCTGGACACCGGTCCGCTGGTCGAAACCGTCTGTGCCACGCCGATCCGCTCGGATTCGCCGATGGTGGGCGCGTCCCGCCCCACCCGGACCAGCAAGGTAGGACGACCGACATGAGCACACGATGAAGTCCCTGAGATGACCAGGCTTCAAGTGCACGAGTGAGGTCGGCGCGGGTTTGCCGCCGCCGGCCTCGGAGTGAGGAGTGCAGTGGCAGGCAAGGCCCGCGTACACGAGCTCGCCAAAGAGCTCGGGGTCGAAAGCAAGAACGTACTCGCCAAGCTCAAGGAGATGGGCGAGTTTGTGAAGTCCGCGTCCAGCACGGTGGAGGCGCCCGTCGCCCGCCGTCTGCGCGCGGCCTTCGAAGCGGGAGGAGCGGCGCCGGCGGCGCCGGCCGCCCCCGCTGCTCCGGCGGCGCCGGCCAAGGCCGCGCCCGCCGGTGAGCCCAAGGTGTCGGCTCGTCCGGCACCCCCGAAGCGCGCGGCGCAGCCGGTCCCCCCGGTGAAGCGGGGACCGGTCCCCGGACCTCCTCGCCCGCAGGCGCCGGTGGTCCAGCCGGCGAGCGCGCACGACATCGAGGTGGCGGCGGCGGAAGCCCGTGCCGCCGCGCTCAAGGCCGAGCAGGAGGCCCAGGTCAAGGCCGCCCAGCAGGCCGCCAGGCAGCGTGAGACCGTGCGCCGGGAGCCCCCGGCCGGCGGTACCACGCCCGGTCCGCGTCCGGGCCCCCGCCCGGGCCCGCCGCCGGCGACCCCTACGCCCGGGGCTCCGCGCCCGGGTGGTCGTGCACCGGCTCGTAGCGGCGGTAACAACCCGTTCGGGGTCGGCGGCGGTCAGCGGCCGACGCCGGCCGGCATGCCCCGGCCCAACCCGGCCAACATGCCGCCCCGGCCCAACCCGGCCAACATGCCGCCGCGGCCCAGCCCGGCCTCCATGGGCGGCCCACGGCCCAACCCGTCCCAGATGCCCAGCCAGCGGCCGGCACGTCCGGGCGGTCCCGGTGGTGGCGCCGGTCGTCCCGGTGGTGGCGGCGGCTTCCGTGGCGGTGGCGGCGGTGGCGGCGGTTTCCGGGGTGGACCCGGCGGTGGCGGCGGCGGTGGCGGCTTCCGGGGTGGACCCGGCGGTGGCGGCGGCGGTGGCGGCGGCTTCCGGGGTGGACCCGGCGGTGGTGGTCCCGGCGCGGGTGCCGGTGTCGCGGGTCGTCCCGGTGGCGGTGGCCGTGGTCGTGGCGGTGGCACAGCCGGTGCGTTCGGACGCCCCGGTGGTCGGCCGACGCGTGGCCGCAAGTCGAAGAAGCAGCGGCGTCAAGAGTTCGACAACCTGTCTGCTCCGCAGATGAGCTCGGGCGCTCCGCGCGGTCAGGGTCAGGTTGTCCGGCTGTCGCGTGGTGCTTCGCTCTCCGACTTCGCTGACAAGATCAACGCGAACCCCGGCTCGCTGGTCCAGGAGATGTTCAACCTGGGCG
This sequence comes from Planosporangium thailandense, assembly GCF_011947195.1. GTDB lineage: Bacteria > Actinomycetota > Actinomycetes > Mycobacteriales > Micromonosporaceae > Planosporangium > Planosporangium thailandense. The sequence goes on from NZ_JAATVY010000001.1 coordinate 157,362, forward strand.
AGATGGTGACGGCGACGCAGTCGTGCTCCGACGACACGCTGCTGCTGCTCGGCGAGCACCTGGGCTTCGACGTGCAGATCGTGAGCCCCGAGGACGAGGACCGTGAGCTGCTCGCGCAGTTCAACATCGACCTCGACGCCGAGATCGACGAGGAGCGGTTGGTCGTACGGCCGCCGGTGGTCACCGTCATGGGCCATGTCGACCACGGTAAGACCAAGCTGCTGGACGCGATCCGGCACGCGAACGTGGTCGAGGGCGAGGCCGGTGGCATCACCCAGCACATCGGCGCGTACCAGGTGCACGTCGAGCACGAGGGTGAGGAGCGGGCGATCACCTTCATCGACACCCCGGGTCACGAGGCGTTCACCGCCATGCGTGCCCGTGGTGCGCAGGTGACCGACATTGTCGTGCTCGTGGTCGCGGCTGACGACGGCGTGATGCCGCAGACGATCGAGGCGCTCAACCACGCCAAGGCGGCCGAGGTGCCGATCGTGGTCGCGGTCAACAAGATCGACAAGCCGGAGGCCAACCCGGACAAGGTGCGTCAGCAGCTCACCGAGTACGGCCTGGTCGCCGAGGAGTACGGCGGCGACACGATGTTCGTCAACGTCGCGGCGAAGCCGGGGATCGGCATCGACCAGCTGCTCGAGGCCGTCCTGCTCACCGCGGACGCCTCGCTGGAGCTGCGGGCGCCGATCGACGGGCACGCCCAGGGTGTCGCGATCGAGGCTCACCTCGACCGCGGTCGGGGCCCCGTCGCCACGGTGCTGGTCCAGAAGGGCACGCTGCACGTCGGTGACTCGATCGTCGCGGGCAACGCGTACGGCCGGGTCCGGGCCATGCTCGACGAGAACATGCAGCCGGTGTCCGAGGCGGGTCCGTCCCGTCCGGTGCTGGTGCTCGGTCTGACCGCGGTGCCGGGAGCTGGCGACAACTTCCTGGCCGCCGACGACGACCGGACGGTCCGCCAGATCGCCGAGCAGCGGCAGGCTCGCCGCCGTGCGGCGCAGATGGCGAACTCGCGCGGCCGGGCGACGCTGGAGACGCTGTTCGAGCAGATGAAGGAGGGCGAGAAGACCTCGCTGGCCCTCATCATCAAGGGCGACGTGTCCGGTTCGGTGGAGGCTCTGGAGGACGCCCTCGTCAAGATCGACGTATCCGACGAGGTGCAGCTCAAGATCATCCACCGTGGTGTCGGTGCGATCACCCAGGACGACGTCAACCTGGCGAGCGCGTCGGACGCGATCATCATCGGGTTCAACGTGCGGCACGCCGAGCGGGTCCGCGAGCTGGCCGAGCGCGAGGGCGTGGAGATGCGGTACTACACCGTCATCTACCAGGCCATCGAGGAGATCGAGGCCGCGCTCAAGGGTCTGCTCAAGCCGGAGTACGAGGAGGTGCAGCTCGGCACGGCCGAGGTGCGCGAGGTGTTCCGCTCCTCGAAGGTCGGCATCATCGCCGGCTGCATCGTCCGGTCGGGCCTGATCCGGCGCAACGCCAAGGCGCGGGTCGTCCGCGACGGCGCGGTCGTGGCGGAGAACGCGTCGATCGCCTCGCTGCGCCGGTTCAAGGACGACGCGACCGAGGTCCGTGAGGGCTTCGAGTGCGGTGTCACGCTGGGTGGTTTCAACAACATCCAGGTCGGCGACGTCATCGAGACGTTCGAGATGCGCGAGAAGCCGCGCAGCTGACCGATGTCAACGGTGAACGGCTCCGGGGCTTCGCGCCCCGGGGCCGTTCGCGTTCATAACCCGTTCGACCCTGGCGGATCTGAAATCTAGAATTTGATCGTGTACACCGGAACCGCCGTCTTCGACATGCTGCTGCCGGACGACTCGCGTTCGCTGAAGGCCAAGCGGTCGTACGTGCGGCCGATCATCGCGGCGCTCCGAAAGTTCGAGGTTTCGGCGGCCGAGGTGGGCGCGCTCGACCTGCACGGGCGAGCGGAGATCGGGGTCGGTGTGGTGGCCGCCGAGGTCCGCCACGTGGCGGAGGTTCTCGACTCGTGCGAGAAGGCCGTCGTGCGCCGTCCGGAGATCGAGTTGCTGTCGGTGCGTCGGCGTCTGCACGGCGACGACGACTGACCCGTCCCAGGTAGTGTCGACACGTTGGTCGACACGCGGAGGTGAGCGACATGACGGATCCGGCACGGCTGCGCCGGCATGCCGAGCGAGTACGGGAACTGGTTGCGTCGGTGGTGCGTACCCAGATCAAGGACCCGCGGCTCGGCATGATCACGATCACCGACGCGCGGATCACCGCGGACCTGCGTGAGGCGACCGTCTACTACACGGTCCTGGGTGACGCCGCCGCCGAGGCGGGCACCGCGGCCGCGCTCGAGAGCGCCAAGGGCATGCTTCGTAGCACGGTGGGCAAGGCGCTGGGGCTTCGCCACTCGCCGACCCTGACGTTCATCCTCGACAAGGTGCAGGACCAGGCCAAGCACATCGACGAGCTGCTGGCCGCCGCGCGCAGCGCCGACGCCGAGGTGCAGCGTCGGGCGGCAGGGGCGAAGTACGCCGGTGACCCCCAGCCGTACCGGATCGACGAGGGTGCCGACGAAGACGAAGACGAGGACGCTCTCGCCAGCCGAGACCACGGCTGAGGGCTGACGGCCGGCCCGTCCGGGGCGCCGGCAGGTGCTCGGCTGCTAGCGCGGAAACCAGTTCACGATCACAAAGGGCTCGCAGGGTTCGTACCCTGCGAGCCCTTTGTTGTGTTGCCCACAGTCGTCCCGGATGGCGGGAAGTCGGCGCACGATGTGAAACTTAACGTTAGCTTAGACGATGTACCGCTCGACGTGTCCCGTCGTCATCGCAGCGGAGGCGGCCCCACCCGGGTCGACCCGGCCGATGAAGCCGGAGGCGCGGCAGCGCGCGCACCACAGCACTCGGTTTGTGAGGGTCGACCCACCCCGTCGACTCGGCTCCCGCGGGGCGACGCCCGCGGCCGGCGACCCCGGCCAGGCGAGGTCCGGCGCATCAGCCGTGAATACGACGTTCGAGGAGACCTGTCATGTCTGAGCAGCAGAAGGCCCAGCCCAAACCGCAGGCCACCACCAAGGACATCCGGGAGCAGGCCCGCGCCGCGCTGCAGATGTCGATGGACCGGCGGGGCTGACCGTCCGCCCGCGTGGCGCCGCGGTGCATCGGTGACCGCGGCGTCCCCCCGGTGGAGTACCTGTAAGTAATGATCTGGCTTGTCGGCCTTACCTAGGCCGTGTCAGTATCCGGGGCGATGACCGCCCCAGCCAGCACCACCGCCAGCTTCCGTCGGGTCGCCGCGCTCGCCCTGCCGGCGCTCGTCGTCCTCGCCGCCGAGCCGCTCTACGTCCTCGTCGACACCGCGGTCGTCGGCCACCTCGGCCGTACGCCGCTCGCGTCGCTTGCCATCGGCGGCAACGTCCTGTCGGTCGCCGCCTGGCTGGGCACCGTCCTCGCCTATGGCACCACCGGCCGGTCCGCCCGCCGGTACGGAGCCGGCGACCGTGCCGGCGCCGTCGCCGAAGGGGCGCAGGCGTCCTGGCTCGCGTTCGCCGCCGGCCTGCTGATGGCCGTCTGCGCGCAACTGCTCGCCGGCCCCGTCGCGCACGCCCTCGCCGGTGACAACGCCGACGTGGCCGCCGGCGCGGCCCGGTGGCTGCGTGTCGCCGCGCTCGGCGCGCCCGGGCTGCTGCTCGCCACCGCGGGCAACGGGTGGCTGCGCGGCGTGCAGGACACCCGACGGCCGATGTACTACGTCCTCGGCGCAAACCTGCTGTCGGCGGTGCTCTGCCCGGTCCTCGTCTACGGGTTCGGCGTGGGGCTGATCGGGTCGGCCATCGCCAACGCGACGGCGCAGACGCTGTCCGGCGCGCTGTTCGTACGCGCACTCGTCGCCGAGCGGGTGTCGCTGCGGCCGCGCCCGTCGGTGCTGTACCGCCAGCTCGTCCTCGGGCGCGACCTGCTCGTGCGCGGCGCCGCCTTCCAGGCCTGCTTCATCTCCGCGGCGACGGTGGCCGCGCGGTTCGGCTCCGCGGCGCTCGCGGCGCACCAGGTCGCCCTGCAGCTGTGGATGTTCTGCTCGATGGCGCTCGACGCGGTCGCCATCGCCGCGCAGTCGCTGGTCGGCGCCGCGCTCGGCAGCGGCGAGGTTACCGAGGCCAGGAGCCTGGCCCGCCGCATCGCCGGCATCGGGCTCGCCTCCGGCGCGGGGTTCGCCGTGGTGATCGGGGCCGGCGCGGGCGTCCTGCCCCGGCTGTTCTCCGGCGACCCGCAGGTCTTCGCCCAGGCGATGCTCGCCTGGCCCTGGTTCGTCTGCATGCAGCCGCTCGCCGGCGTGGTGTTCGCCCTCGACGGGGTGTTGATCGGCGCGGGCGACGTCCGGTACATGCGCAACCTGACCATGGTGGCCGCCCTCGGCGGCTTCCTGCCCGCGATCTGGCTGGCGTACTGGCTGCGGCTCGGACTGCCCGGGGTGTGGGCCGGCCTGACCCTGTTCATCGTGATCCGGCTCGTGGCGCTGCTGGCGCGGACCCGTTCGGACCGGTGGGCGGTCGTCGGTGTGGTGCGTTAACCGATCTGCGAAGCTTGGTCCCCGTGAGGAAGCAAGCGCCACCGGGCCCGGGGGGCCTGGTCATCGTCGACAAGCCGGGTGGGATGACCTCTCACGACGTCGTCGCCCGCGTGCGGCGCCTGGCTCACACCAGGCGGGTGGGGCACGGCGGCACCCTTGATCCGATGGCGACCGGAGTGCTCGTCGTCGGCGTGGAGCGGGCCACTCGCCTGCTCACGTACGTCATCGGCAGCACCAAGCGTTACAGCGCGACCATCCGGCTGGGCGAGGCCACCGTCACCGACGACGCCGAGGGTGACGTGACCGCCACCGCGTCCGCCGCCGGCGTCACCGAGGACCGGGTACGGGCTGAGCTGGTCAACCTGACCGGCGACATCGAGCAGGTGCCGAGCGCCGTCAGCGCGATCAAGATCAACGGGCAGCGCGCGTACAAGCGGGTACGCGCCGGCGAGGAGGTGGAGCTCGCGCCGCGCCGGGTGACCGTGTCCCGGCTGGTGCTCGGCGACCTGCGCCGCACCGACAGCGACCGGCTCGACCTCGACATCGACGTGGAGTGCTCGTCGGGCACCTACATCCGGGCGATCGCCCGCGATCTCGGCGCCGCCCTCGGCGTCGGCGGGCACCTCACGGCCCTGCGGCGCACCGCCGTCGGCGGCTTCACGATCGCGGAGGCCGACACGCTGGAGGCGCTGGCGGAGCGGGACAACCCGGTCACGTTGCCGATGTCGGCCGCCGCGGCCCGGTTCTTCCCCCGCCGCGACGCCGACGCCGACGAAGCCAGGGTTCTCGGCCACGGCGGCCCGCTGGAGGCGATCGGGATCGCCGGCCCGTACGCGGTGTTCGGACCCGACGGCGAAGTGATCGCGATCGTGTCGGAGCGCGACGGCCGGGCGAAGGCTGAGATCGTACTCAGCCCGGCCGGTTAGTCTTTCCGCCATGCAGCGATGGAGGGGGTACGACGCGGCGCCACCCGGCTGGGGGCGCTCGGTCGTCACGATCGGGGTCTTCGACGGCGTGCACCGCGGTCATCAGGAGACGATCGGGCACGCGGTCAAGCGGGCGAAGGAACTGGGCGTTCAGTCGGTGGTCGTGACGTTCGACCCGCACCCGTCGGAGGTCGTACGGCCCGGCTCGCACCCGCCGGTCCTCACCGAGCCGGCCCGCAAGGCCGAGCTGATCGAGCAGCTCGGGGTCGACGCGCTCTGCGTGCAGCCGTTCACGCTGGACTTCTCCCGGCTGCCGGCCGAGGAGTTCGTCCACGACGTCCTGGTGACCCACCTGCACGCGGCGCTCGTCGTGGTGGGGGACAACTTCCGCTTCGGCCACCGCGCGGCCGGCGACATCGAGCTGCTGCGGCGGCTGGGCCGGACCTTCGGTTTCGGGGTCGAGGCGGCGCCCCTGCTCGCCGACGGCTCCACGGTGTTCTCGTCGACCTACGTCCGCGCGTGCGTGGACGCGGGGGACGTCGAGGCGGCGGCCCGGGCGCTCGGCCGACCGCACCGCGTCGAGGGGGTCGTGGTCCGCGGTGACCGGCGCGGCCGGGAGCTGGGCTTCCCCACCGCGAACCTGCTCACCAGCGAGCACGCCGCGGTGCCGGCGGAAGGCGTGTACGCCGCGTGGCTGGTGCGCGGGCGCGGCGAGCGGCTGCCGGCCGCCGTGTCGATCGGCACCAACCCGACCTTCTCCGGCCGTGAGCGCCGGGTCGAGGCGTACGTGCTGGACTTCGACGGCGACCTCTACGGTGAGCGGCTGGCGCTCGACTTCGTGGTGCGCCTGCGCGAGCAGCGCACGTACTCCGCCATCGAGCCGCTGGTGGCGCAGATCGACGAGGACGTGGCGCAGACGCGCGAGGCGCTTGCGGGATGAGGCCCGCCCTGGGCGGGCTGGTCCGCCAGGTACCGGCCCGCGCCGGGATGGCGCTGGCCTACGTCGTCGCGCTCGTCGCGACGACGCTGGCCTTCCGTACCCGCTCGCCCGACGGCCGCCAGGCCTGGCTCGGGTGGACCAGCACCAACCTGGACAACCTCCGCCACCATCCGCTGCCGGCCCTGGTCGTGTCGGGGCTGTTCACCGAGGGCGGCCTGGCCGGCTGGGCACTGACGGCGCTGATCGGGCTCGGCGTGACGAACTGGGCGCTGGGGAACTGGCGGACCGCCGCGCTCGTCGTGGCCGCGCACGTGGGTGGCACGCTGATCAGCCAGGGCATCCTCGCGTACCGGATCGCCGGCGGCCGGGCGCCAGCCGGTGACCGGTACATCGTCGACGTCGGCCCCTCGTACGTCGTCGCCGGCGCGCTCGTCGCCGGCGCCCTCTACGGGCTCGGCGCGCAGCGGCTACCGGCCGCCGCCGGCTTCGCGCTGTTCGCCCCGAACGCGTTTCTCGGCCTGCCGGCGCTGGACGTCACTTCAGTGGGGCACCTCTCCGCGGTGATCGTCGCGGTCGCCGTCGGCTGGCCGCTGTGGCGCTCCGCGCGGTCACGGGCGGCGCGTCCGCCCCGCTTGGCGGACGCGCCGGCTTAGCCGGACCGGTGGGTGGTTTGTCCGGATCGTCGCCGGATGACGCCGCGCGTCAATGGCTGACGTCAGGTTCTGTCCCGGAGTTTGTTAGGCTTGAGATCACGCCGGGTAACTGGCGTGGGTCCGCGTGCCTGCACGACGCCGTGGGTGCGGACCGTCAACGCCCGAACAGTAAGGGAGATCATGGCGCTCGAAGCCGCTGTGAAGCAGCAGATCATGACCGAGTACGCGACCGCCGAGGGTGACACCGGGTCGCCCGAGGTCCAGGTTGCGATGCTCACCAGGCGCATCGCCGACCTCACCGAGCACCTGAAGACGCACAAGCACGACCACCACAGCCGGCGCGGCCTGCTGCTGCTGGTCGGCCGCCGTCGTCGGCTGCTCAACTACCTGCAGAAGACCGACATCGCCCGTTACCGCTCGCTGATCGAGCGCCTCGGACTCCGTCGGTAGTACCTCGTGAGGGGGAGCGGCCCGTGTTCTTACCGGTCGCTCCCCTTACGCGTAATGTCAGACTGGTACGAAAGCCGCCGGGGGGTATCGCGCACCGGTCCTCGGTAGTGGCTTCCGGGAGGAACACGCACAACCCACCCGAGAGCTTCGATCGAAGACCGGCCGCGGACCGGCTCCCTAGCGGGTGTACCGAAGACCCTCTAAGGAGTGAAAGCTCACCATGACCGAAGGTAGCAACCTCGGCACGCAGAGCAGCCGCGCCGTCATCGACAACGGCAGCTTCGGGACTCGGGAGATCACCTTCTCCACCGGCCGGCTCGCACGCCAGGCCGCCGGGTCCGCCATCGCTCAGCTGGGCGACACCGTCGTGCTCTCCGCGACGACCGCCAGCAAGCAGCCGAAGGAACAGTTCGACTTCTTCCCCCTCACCGTCGACGTCGAGGAGCGGATGTACGCCGCGGGTCGCATCCCCGGCTCGTTCTTCCGCCGTGAGGGGCGCCCCAGCGAGGACGCCATCCTCACCTGCCGCCTGATCGACCGGCCGCTGCGCCCCAGCTTCGTCAAGGGCCTGCGCAACGAGGTCCAGGTGGTCGAGACGGTGCTCGCGCTCGACCCCTCCCACCCGTACGACGTGGTGGCGATCAACGCCGCGTCGTTGTCGACCAAGCTGTCCGGCCTGCCGTTCAGTGGCCCGATCGGCGCCACCCGGATCGCCTACATCGACGGGCAGTGGGTGGCGTTCCCGACCAACGAGGAGCTGGAGCGGGCCACCTTCGACATGGTCGTCGCCGGGCGCACGCTGCCCGACGGTGACGTCGCGATCATGATGGTCGAGGCGGAGGCCACCGAGCACACCGTCGCCCTGGTCGCCGCCGGCGCGACGGCGCCGACCGAGGAGGTCGTGGCGAGCGGCCTGGAGGCCGCCAAGCCGGCGATCCGCGAGCTGTGCCGGGCCCAGGACGAGCTGGCCGCCGTCGCGGCGAAGCCGGTGGCCGAGTTCCCGGTCTTCCTGGAGTACTCCGACGACGTCTTCGCGGCGGTCGCCGAGGCCGTGCGCGACGACGTCGCCGAGGCCCTGCGGATCGCGGGCAAGGCCGAGCGGGAGGACGCGCTCGACCGCATCAAGGAGAAGGCCTTCGAGGCCGTGGCGTCCCGCTTCGAGGGGCGCGAGAAGGAGATCGGCCCGGCGCTGCGCTCGCTGATCAAGCAGGAGGTGCGTACCCGGGTCCTGCGCGACCAGGTGCGCATCGACGGCCGCGGGCCGAAGGACATCCGTCAGCTCTCCGCCCAGATCGGCGTGCTGCCGCGGGTGCACGGCTCGGCGCTCTTCGAGCGGGGCGAGACCCAGATCCTGGGCGTCACCACCCTCAACATGCTGCGCATGGAGCAGACCCTCGACACGCTGGGCCTGGCCAAGACCAAGCGCTACATGCACAACTACAACTTCCCGCCGTACTCGACCGGTGAGACCGGCCGCGTCGGCTCGCCGAAGCGGCGCGAGATCGGCCACGGCGCGCTCGCCGAGCGCGCCCTCATCCCGGTGCTGCCGTCGCGCGAGGAGTTCCCGTACGCGATCCGTCAGGTCTCGGAGGCGCTCGGCTCCAACGGCTCCACGTCGATGGGCTCGGTCTGCGCGTCCAGCATGGCGCTGCTGTCCGCCGGTGTGCCGCTGAAGGCCCAGGTCGGCGGCGTCGCGATGGGTCTGATCTCCGACGAGGTCGACGGCAAGACCCAGTACGTGACGCTCACCGACATCCTCGGCGCCGAGGACGCGTACGGCGACATGGACTTCAAGGTCGCCGGTACCCGTGACTTCGTGACCGCGCTCCAGCTGGACACCAAGCTCAACGGCATCCCGTCGGACGTGTTGGCCGGCGCGCTCCAGCAGGCGCACGACGCCCGGCACACGATCCTCGACGTCATGGACGAGGCGATCGCCGCCCCGGCCGGCATGTCGGAGTTCGCGCCGCGGGTCACCACGATCCGGATCCCGGTCGACAAGATCGGCGCGGTCATCGGCCCGAAGGGTCAGATGATCAACGCGATCCAGGACGAGACCGGCGCCGACATCACCATCGAGGACGACGGCACCATCTACGTGGGCGCCACCAACGGCCCCGCCGCCGAGGCCGCGGTCGAGCGCATCAACGCGATCGCCAACCCGACGCTGCCCAAGGTCGGCGACCGCTTCCTCGGCACGGTCGTCAAGACCGCGCCGTTCGGGGCGTTCGTCTCGCTGCTGCCCGGCAGGGACGGCCTGCTGCACATCTCGAAGGTCGGCGACGGCAAGCGGGTCGAGAAGGTCGAGGACTACCTCAACGTCGGCGACAAGGTCGAGGTCCAGATCGCCGAAATCGACCAGCGCGGCAAGATCTACCTGGACAAGGTGCGGCCGGAGGGCGAAGAGGCGCCGGCCGCGGCCGAGGGTGGCGAGCGTCCGGCCGGTCGCGACCGGGGCGACCGGGGTCCGCGCGACCGCGGCGAGCGCGCCGACCGCGGCCCCAGCCGCGAGCGCGGTGACCGCCCGCAGCGCGAGGGTTCCGCCGGCGACCAGCCCGGCGAGGGTGGCGAGCCGCGGCGTCGGCGCCAGCGGCACAGCTGATCACCGACGAGATGGCGCACACGCCTGTGGCGGATGCGCTGGGCGGCACGGTACGTCGTACCGTGCTGCCCAGCGGTCTGCGCATCCTGACCGAAGCGATCCCCGCGATGCGCAGCGTGTCGTTCGGCATCTGGGTGTCGATCGGCTCACGTGACGAGGCGCCGGAGCTCTCCGGCGCTTCCCACTTCCTGGAGCACCTGCTCTTCAAGGGCACGAGTACGCGCAGCGCGCTGGACATCTCCGCGGAGATCGAGGCGGTCGGTGGCGAGACCAACGCGTTCACCGCCAAGGAGTACACGTGCTACTACGCGCGGGTGCTCGACAGTGACCTGCCGCTGGCCATCGACGTGATGTGTGACCTCGTCGCGGACTCGGTGCTCGCCGAGCCCGACGTGGAGACCGAGCGCGGCGTGATCCTCGAAGAGATCGCGATGGTCGACGACGAGCCCGGCGACGAGGTGCACGACCTGTTCTCCGACGCCGTGTACGGCGACCACCCGCTCGGGCGGCGCATCTCGGGAACGGTTGAGACGATTTCGGCGCTGACCCGCGATCAGATAAACGCGTTCTACCGCGGCCGGTACGGCGCGCCCACCATCGTCGTGGCCGCCGCCGGCAACCTCGACCACGCCGAGGTCGTCGACCGGGTCGCGGCCGCCTTCGCCCGCAGCCGCTCCTTCGACGGGTCGGGGGTCCCGGCCCTCGGGCGGCCGCGCGCCCCGTTCGTACCCGTGGCCGGGCGCCAGGTGAAGGTGCAGAACAAGGACACCGAGCAGGCGCATGTGGTGCTCGGCTGCCGTGGGCTGACCCGGGACGACGAGCGGCGGTTCGCGCTGGGCGCGCTCAACAACGTGCTCGGCGGCGGCATGTCCAGCCGGCTGTTCCAGCAGATCCGGGAGCGGCGGGGGCTCGCGTACTCGGTCTACTCGTACACCTCGCAGTTCGCCGACTCGGGGCTGTTCGCCGTCTACGCCGGCTGTGCGCCGGGCAAGGTCGACGAGGTGCTGGCGATCGTGCGCGACGAGTTGGCGAAGGTCGCGGCCGACGGCGTCACCGACGCCGAGGTCGCCCGGGGCAAGGGCATGCTCAAGGGCTCGCTCGTGCTGGGGCTGGAGGACACCGGTTCGCGGATGAGCCGGCTGGGCAAGGGGGAGCTGCTCTATCCGGAGATGCTCACCGTGGACGAACTGCTCACGCGCATCGACGCGGTGACGCCGGACGATGTCCGGGCGGTCGCGGCCGAGGTCCTCGTCAATCCCGCGTCGCTGGCCGTGATCGGTCCGTTCGACGATCACGACTTCTCGGGCGTTGTCGTATAGGTCCGCAAGCGCCGCGTGCACTAAGTTGGGCTCCGTGGACGACGAGCGTGAACCTATCCGAGTAGGCGTACTGGGCGCCCGGGGCCGTATGGGCACCGAGGTGTGCAAGGCGGTCGACGCCGCCGGCGACATGGAACTCGTCGCGATGGTCGACGACGGTGACTGGCTGTTCAACGTCTCCGACGCGGGCGCCGACGTGGTGGTCGACTTCACCACTCCCGATGTCGTGATGGACAACCTGCACTGGTGCATCGACCAGAACATCAACGTGGTCGTCGGCACCTCCGGCTTCTCGGAGTCACGCCTGAGCCGCGTGCGGTCGTGGCTCACGCACAAGCCCGACCTCGGTGTGGTCATCGCGCCCAACTTCGCCGTCGGCGCGGTGCTCATGATGGACTTCGCCGCCCGCGCGGCGCGGCACTTCGAGTCGGTCGAGATCGTCGAGATGCACCACCCGAACAAGATCGACGCGCCCAGCGGCACGGCGGTGCGCACCGCCGAGATGATCGCCGAGGCCCGGGCCGGGATGCCGGCGATGCCCGACGCCACCAAGGAGGAGATGGCCGGTGCCCGCGGCTCGCTGGTCGAGGGCGTACGGATCCACTCCATCCGGGCCACCGGCCTGACCGCCCACCAGGAGGTGCTGCTGGGCACCGCGGGCGAGACGCTGACGATCCGCCACGACTCGTACGACCGCAAGTCCTTCATGCCGGGCGTGCTGCTGGCCGTACGCAAGGTGATCGAGCGCCCCGGCCTGACCGTCGGCCTCGGCCCGCTGCTCGACTAGCCTTCCGCGCCCTCAAGATCCGCGCCCTCAAGATCCGCGCAATGTGCGCAACATTGCGGCCTCCGATCGCTGTGAGGCCGCAATGTTGCGCACATTGCTGTGCGGTGTTCGGCGTTCGGTGTTCGGCGCCCGGTAGCTACCCGGCGTTGGGCTCCGCCGGCTCCGGAGTGAGGTCCACGTGCAGCCGCAACTGCGGCACCAGAAGGTCGTCGACGTCGAGGGCCCGACGCGCGCCGTCGGGTTCCCACCCGGCCGAGCCGAGGAAGCCGCGGGTGGCCGGATCGCGGTCGTAGGCCCAGGCCACCGCGGTCTGGAATCCGTCGGAGCGCCACAGGTCGACGGCCGCCGCCAGCAGCCGGCTGCCGTGCCCGCGCCGGCCCCACCTGGGCTCGACGAGCAGGTCGGTCACGGCCACCACGTCGACGGCCAGCGGCTCCTCGCCCGGTGCGAGCGCCGCTTCGTCCGCCGGACCGGCGGCGAGGAATCCGACCGGATGAGCGGTCGCCTGGCTCGAGTCCTCGGCCTGCTCGATGGCGATCAGTACCCGGTGCCGGGGTGACGGCGGTGCGGTGATCGCTTCACGCCACCGCTCGGCGAGCCAGCCGGCGTCCAGCTCATCGAGCACCTGGCGCGGGATGAGCCTGCGGTAGGCCACCTGCCAGGTGGTGAGCTGAATGCGCGCGATCTCGCCGGCCTCGTCTGGGCGCGCGGGCCGGACGTACCCCAGTGCCACGGTTGGACAGCGTACGGACGGGCCGGTACGCCGGCTCAGCCGGGCTGGAGGGTGTAGCGCACGGTCGGCACCTCGAACGCGCCGCCGACGGTGTGGCTTCCCCGGGCGCCGTCGATCGTGAACCCGTACCGCTCGTAGAACCGGCGGGCCCGTTCGTTGCCGTCGAGCGCCCACAGGCGGACGACGCGCGGCCGCGCCCCGCCGGTGAGGTGGGCGACGGCCGCGTCCATCAGGAGCCGCCCCGCCCCGGTGCCCCACGACGGAGGGTCCACGTAGATGGCGGAGACCGCGCCTTCGCCGTTCTCCGCGTCAACGGCGGTCGCGAAGCCGACGATGCGGGCGCCGGCCATCGCGACGAAGGTCGTCTCGGCCGGGCGGGGGTGCTCCAGCCCGCGGCGCCACCGGGCCGTCCACACGGCCGGGTCGAGGTTGTCGAGCAGCTTGTCCGGCATGTGGCCGCGGTAGGCGGCCTGCCACGACCGGACGTGCAGGCCGGCGATCGCCTGTGCGTCGTCGACGGTGGCGGGCCGGACCGACATCGGCGTCATACCGGCGTTTGTAGCTCCGGCCGGCCCGCCCGGTCCACCGGGTTTCGTCGGACCGGGTGGATATTCTCGGCGTCGATGGTGCTCGAAACGATCTCGGATGCGACCGCGCCGGCGGAGCCGGCGCCGCTGTCCGCCGTCCCCACTCCGACCTCGCTCTCCCTGGCGCAGGCGCGGCGGATCGCCCTCGCGGCGCAGGGGTTCGCCGACCGCCGGCCGACCGGCACGATCGACCTGCGTCATCTGCGCCGGGTGGTGCGCCGCGTCGGCCTGCTGCAGATGGACTCGGTCAACGTGCTGATGCGGGCCCACTACATGCCGCTGTACAGCCGGCTCGGCCCCTACCCGCGGGACCTGCTCGACCGGGCTGCCTACCGGCCGCCGCGCGAGCTGTTCGAGTACTGGGGGCACGAGGCGTCGCTGATACCGGTCTCCCTGCAGCCCGCGCTGCGCTGGCGGATGGCGGGCGGCCACGCGTGGGGCGGCGTGTCCCGGATCAGCCGGGAGCGCCCGGACCTGGTTCGCTGGGTGCTCGACGAGGTGCGTACGAGGGGGCCGTTGACCGCCGCCGAGATCGAGGATGACGCCCCGGTCCGGCGGGAGCACTGGGGGTGGAACTGGTCGGACGTGAAGACGGCGCTGGAGGCGCTGTTCTGGTCCGGCGAGGTGATGGCCGCACGGCGCAACGGCGCGTGGGCGCGCGTCTACGACGTGCCGGAGCGGGTGCTGCCGCGCGCGGTGCTGGAGGCCCCGACCCCGGCGCCCGCCGACGCGCAGCGCGACCTCGTCCGGGTCGCGGCCCGGGCCCTGGGCGTGGCGGCTGAGAAGGACCTCCGTGACTACTTCCGGCTGCCGGTGGCGGCCGCCAGGACCGCGATCGGCGAGCTGGTCGAGGCGGGCGAGCTGCTGCCGGTCACCGTCGAGGGCTGGCAGCAGCCCGCCTACCTGCACCCGGAGGCTCGGCTGCCGCGCCGGGTCCACGCGGCGACCCTGGTCAGCCCGTTCGATCCGCTGGTGTGGGAGCGGGGGCGCACGGAGCGGCTGTTCGGCTTCCGCTACCGGATCGAGATCTACGTGCCGGCCGCCCAGCGCGTCCACGGCTACTACGTGCTCCCGTTCCTGTTCGGTGACCGTCTGGTGGCCCGGGTCGACCTCAAGGCTGACCGGCCGGCGGGGGTGTTGCGGGTGCCCGCCGCCTGGATCGAGCCGACGCCGACGGGCCGGGCGGGCCGAGGCCACCCGCGCCCCGGCGAGGTGGCCGAGGCGCTGGCCGCCGAGCTGCGCCGGCTGGCCGGGTGGCTGGAGCTGGACGCGGTCGCGGCGCCGGAGGGCGGCGACTTCGCCGCGCAGCTGGCCGCCGCGCTCCGCACGGGCGAGGCCGCTGGGTAGGAGGCCGTCGGTGTACCGTGAAGTCGATCCTTCACCGCAGACCGGCCCTTCGACCTCTGGCGAGGCAGTCATGAGCCCGACCACCGAGCACGTCGAGAGCTGTCCGCCGGGGCCGGCCTACACCCTGCCGCCGCCCGGACGGGTCAGCCGGCTGGTCGTCAAGGTCGCCGCACGCTCTCCGGCCTGGGCCGCTCCGGCCGCGATCGCCACGTGCTTCGCCGGCGCGGTGGGCTACGTGCTGGTCAACAATCCGACCACGCCCGGCGCGTACGCCTCGCCCACCTGCCTACTCAAGCTCACGACCGGCTTCGACTGCCCGGGCTGCGGTGGCACCCGCGCGTTCTGGTACCTGCTGCACGGCAACCTGCCACAGGCCGCCCGCAACCATGCGCTGTTCGTGTTCGCGGTGCCGTTCCTGCTGTACGTCTACATAGCCTGGTCGGCCAAGCTGATCTTCAAGCGGGACGTGCTGCCCGCGCTGCGGATCCCGCCATTGACGCTGCCGGTGTTCCTCGGCGCGTGGCTGGTCTTCTCGGTGCTGCGCAACCTACCGTTCGCGCCGTTCACCTGGTTCTACGTCTGAGCTGTGCCACCGACCCCGCTGACGGCCGGCGGGCCGGCCGTCAGCGGCACGCCGTCGTCATGCGGCGGCGTGCTCGATCGCCCGGTGCACGTCGATGTCGCCGCTGACGGTGCGCACCTGCAGGTTGAGCGCGGCGGCCGACGCGTCGCCGTGGCCTGCCGGCATCGTCAGGTCGGTGCGGGTGTCGCCGGAGATCGACGACAGGTCCAGCCACACGCCGATGCCGGCGGCGACCCCGATGGCGACGTCGCCGGAGGCGGAGTTCGCGCGCACGGTGCCGGCGGTGACCGTACCTACGCGGATGTCGCCCGAGGCGGTTGTGGCCCGCAGTGACCCGCCCGCGTGCGTGATGGCGACGTCTCCGCTGGCGGAGTGGGCGTACGTGTCGCCGCCCACGTACCCGACGGTGATGTCGCCGGAGGCGCAGTTGAGCTTCAGGTTTCCGTCGACCCGCGCGGCCTGGAGGTCGCCGCTGGCGGCGTTCAGGGCGGCGTCGCCGGTGACGTGCTCGACGGAGGTGTCGCCGGAGGCGCTGGCCACGGTCGCGCGGCGGTAGCGGCCGGTCGCGTGGACGTCGGCCGAGGCGGTCTTCACGGTCAGGTCGCCGTCCTGCGGCAGGCGCACCTCGACCCGCAGCCGGGGGCCGCGGCGGAACAGCCAACCGGTCCACTCCGGCGCCTCGACGTGCAGCGTGCCGTCACGCAGCTCCACCCGGGTGCGGGCGGCGGCGTCGCGGGAGGCTTCGCTCGAGTCGGCGGGGCTGACCTCGACCGTGGCGGTGCGGCGGTCGGAGGCTGAGATCTCGGCGTTGCCGGCGGCCATCCGCAACGACAGCGTGACCGGCGCGGGGCAGTCGAACTCGTACATCGTGGTCTCCTCGGGCTGGCTCAGGACTGGGCGAAGCCGGTGATGCGGCGGCCGCGCTGCCCGCGGGGTGATCGCGGCGGCGCGGGTGGCATGGGCGGCATGGGCGGGACGGGGGGCCGGTGCGGGCCGGCGTACAGCGCTGCGGTGATGGCGCGCACCAGCCAGGCGTTGACCGAGACCCCTTCGGCGGTGGCGGCCTGCTCGACCTGCTCCTTGAGCGGCTCGGGCATCCGGAGCGTGATGCGGGCGAGGTCGCCCGTCTCGCCGGACGGTGGCGGGGGTGGGGTCGGAGCGGTGAGGTGGGGAGTCTCCGTGACGACGAGGTCGGCCTCGCGGCCGCGTAGCCGTACCTCGACGTTCGCGGCGTCCAGCTGGGTCGTGATCTCCGCGGTCGCGTCGGACAGCACCTCCAGCAGGCACAGCCGGACGGAGGCCTCCAGCGAGCCCGCGAGCAGGTCGGCGGCGCGGGCGACGTCGGGACCGCCGGGGGCGGCCGCCGAGGCCAGGTCCCGGCGGAGGGTTTCGAGGTATGGCGTCAGATCCATGCCTTCACTATGACGTCACAAATGACGTCAGTCAAGCGTCTAGAAGACATCATGAGTGCGTCGCCGGCCGGGCGACTAGCCTGATCCCGTCGTACGAAGGAGGCAACCGTGGCTCAGGTCGTAGCTCCGCGGGTACGGATGATCGGGTGGACGCACTTCGAGCCGCCCGAGGACGTGCCCTGGTCCACCGACGCCGACGGTGGGCAGGCGCTCGCGGAGTTCGCCGGCCGGTCCTGCTACCAGTCCTGGTCCAAGCCGGTGCCGGCGACCGCGACGAACGCCGGCTACCTGCGGCACCTCATCGAGGTGGGCCACCTGTCGGTACTCGAGCACGGCGTCGCCACCTTCTACCTCACCGGCGTCTCCCGGGCCCTGAGCCAGCAGCTGGTACGCCACCGACACCTGTCGTTCTCCGAGCTGTCGCCCCGCTACCTCGGCGAACCCGACGCCGAGATCGTGGAGCCGGACGTCATCGCCGCCGACCCCGAACTGCACAAGAAGTTCGTGGCGGCGGCGGAGGCGAGCGTGCGCGCCTACCATGAGATTCTGGAGGGGCTGGAGCGCAAGCTCCCGGACGGGCAGGCGGTCACGCTGCTCCGCAAGCAGGCCCGGCAGGCGGCGCGGGCGGTGCTTCCCGGTGCCACCGAGACACGCATCGTGGTGACGGGCAACTACCGCGCGTGGCGCCACTTCGTCGCGGTGCGCGCCACGGAGCACGCCGACGTGGAGATGCGGCAGGTCGCGGTGGCCTGCCTGCGCGAGCTGCAGCGGGTGGCGCCGAACGCGTTCGGGGACTTTGCCATTTCCACGCTCGCCGACGGCACGGAGATCGCGGCGAGCCCGTACGCGTGGGAGGCGTGATCCGATGCGGATCTTGAGGGCAGAAATCGAGGGCGACGCCCGCACGCTAGGTTGTGAGCTATGACCGCTAGTTCTCTCGACCCGCGCCGACCGTTCGGACGACTCCTCACCGCGATGGTCACGCCCTTCAAGCCGGACGGCTCCCTGGACACCGACGGCGCGGCGCGGCTGGCGACCTACCTGGTCGACGAGCAGAACAATGACGGCATCGTGGTCAACGGCACCACGGGCGAGTCGGCCACGACCACCGACGCGGAGAAGGACGCCACGCTGCGTGCCGTCCTCGAAGCCGTCGGTGACCGGGCGCACGTGATCGCCGGGGTGGGCACGAACGACACCCGGCACACCGTCGACCTGGCCCGCGCGGCGGAGAAGGCCGGGGCCCATGGCATCCTCGTGGTCACCCCCTACTACAACAAGCCGCCGCAGAGCGGCGTGCAGTACCACTTCGCGACCGTGGCCGACCAGTGCGGCCTGCCGATGATGGTCTACGACATCCCGGGGCGCACCGGGGTGGCGATCGAGACCGAGACGATGGTGCGGCTGGCGGAGCACGAGCGGATCGTGGCCGTCAAGGACGCCAAGGGTGACCTGGTGGAGACAGCCTGGGTCACCAAGCGCTGCGACCTCGCCGTCTACTCCGGAGACGACAAGCTGACGCTGCCCCTGCTGTCGATCGGTGCCGTCGGGGTGGTCGGCGTGCCGACCCACCTGTTCGGCAGCGCCACCAAGGACATGATCTCCGCGTACGAGGCGGGCGACGCCGCCCGGGCGCTCGAACTGCACCACAAGCTGCTGCCGGTGTTCGAGGGCTTCTTCCGTACCCAGGGGGTCATCCTCACCAAGGCGGCGCTCATGCTGCAGGGGCTGCCGGCCGGCCCGGTCCGCCCGCCGTTGTGCGAGGCGAGCCCGGCCGAGATCGCCCGGCTGCGCGAGGACTGCGCCGCCGCCGGGCTGACGCTGGGCGACGCGGTGACCGCCGCCGCGATCGAGTCCCACGCGCTGTCGACGCACCACCTGGGAGCGACCGAGTGACCGAGCAAAACCGCGACCTGGCACCGCCACCACCGCTGGCGAAGGGGGCGCTGCGCGTCACGCCGCTCGGCGGCCTCGGCGCGATCGGTCGCAACATGACCCTGTTCGAGTACGACGGCCAGCTCCTCGTCGTCGACTGTGGCGTGCTCTTCCCCGACGTCGACCAGCCCGGCGTCGACCTGATCCTGCCCGACTTCGAGTCGATCCTCGACCGCCTCGGCGACATTCAGGCGATCGTGCTCACCCACGGCCACGAGGACCACATCGGCGCGGTGCCCTACCTGCTCGCGCACAAGTCCGACATCCCGCTGGTCGGCTCGCAGTTCACGCTGGCACTGGTCGAGGCGAAGCTCGCCGAGCGGCGCATCACCCCGTACTCGCTGACCGTCGCCGAGGGGCGCAAAGAGCGGCTCGGCCACTTCGACCTGGAGTTCTTCGCGGTCAACCACTCGATCCCGGACGCGCTCGCGGTCGCCATCACCACCCCGGCCGGCACCGTGCTGCACACCGGCGACTTCAAGATGGACCAGCTGCCCCTCGACGGCCGCCTGACCGACCTGGCCGGCTTCGGGCGGCTGGGGGCGCAGGGTGTCGACCTGCTGCTGTCGGACTCCACCAACGCCGAGGTCCCGGGCGTGGTCACGCCGGAGCGCGAGATCGGCCCGGTCATCGACACCATCTTCGACTCCGCCCGCGGCCGGATCATCGTCGCGTCGTTCGCCTCCCACGTGCACCGGGTACAGCAGGTGCTCGACGCGGCCGTCGCGCACGACCGCAAGGTCGCCTTCATCGGCCGGTCGATGGTGCGCAACATGGGCATCGCCCGCGACCTGGGCCTGCTGCGCATCCCGGCCGGGCTCGTGGTCGGGCTGGACGAGGCGACCACCCTGCCCCATGACGAGATCGTCTTCATGTCGACCGGATCGCAGGGCGAGCCGATGAGCGCGCTCGGGCGGATGGCCACCGGCGACCACCGGCACATCACGATCGAGGCGGGCGACACCATCGTCCTCGCGTCGTCGCTGGTGCCGGGCAACGAGACCGCCGTGTACCGAGTGATCAACCAGCTGTCGCGCGCCGGCGCCACGGTCATCCACAAAGACGTCGCCAAGGTCCACGTGTCCGGCCACTCGGCAGCCGGTGAGCTGCTGATCCTGCTCAACGTCGTCAAACCGCGCAACTTCATGCCCGTACACGGGGAGTGGCGGCACCTGCGGGCGCACGCGCGTCTGGCGATCGACTCCGGCGTGCCCGCCGACCGGGTCGTGCTGTGCGAGGACGGCGACGTGGTCGACCTCGTCGACGGCCAGGCGCGGCTCGTCGGCCACGTGAAGTCGCGGTACGTCTACGTCGACGGCCTCGCGGTCGGCGACGTGGGGGAGTCGCTCCTGACCGAGCGGCGCATCCTGGGCGACGGCGGCTTCATCGCCGCCACGGTCATCGTCGACTCGGTCAACGGCAAGGTCGTGGGCGGCCCGACGGTGTCGGCGAAGGGCTTCTCCGAGGACCCGGCGATCTTCGAGGAGGTGCTGCCGCTGGTCACGGACGCGCTCGACCGCGCCGCGCAGGACGGCATCACCGATCCGCACCAGCTTCAGCAGATCGTGCGCCGTACGGTCGGCCGCTGGGTCAACGAGAAGTACCGGCGCCGCCCGATGATCGTGCCGACCGTCGTGGAGGTTTAAGGCCTCTCCTCACGTGCGGACCGCCCACGCCTGCGCCGGGGTCCGCGGCGCGGACGGGCCGGTCGGTGTCGACGCCCGGCGGCCGACGAGGGTGGCCGGGTCCAGTTCGACGGTGAGCAGCCGGCTGCGGCCGACCAGGAGCGGCAGGGCCGCCGTCTCACCGGCGGGGTGCAGGGTGGTCCGCCAGTCGCCGTCCTCGCCGAGCATCCGGACGACGATCGCCGGCGCCGGGCACATGTCCTCCCACCACGGTCGCAGCTCCACCCGCCAGTAGCAGGGAATGCCCGCTGCCGAGTAGAGCCACTGCTTGGTCACCCGGTTGGCCGGAGTCGCCTGTGGACAGGCGACCTCGACGACCGTGTGGATGAGCGCGGCGGGGATGCCGTGCGGGGACTCGTCGGGATCGGCCGTGGTGACCAGGAGGTCCGGTATCGGGCCGTCGCCGTTGGGCAGCCGTACCGCGCTGTTGCGGATCACCTCGGCGTCGGGCGGCAGGGCGGCCGCGATGGCGGCCCGCAGCCGGTCGGCGGCCAGGTTGTGCCGCGGCTGCGCGGCGGACGAGACGATCAGGTCACCTTCGAGCACCTGGTAACGCAGCCCGCTGTCGGGCAGCGTGAACAGGGTGTCCACGGTGAACGGTGGCCTTGGCCACCCAGGATGCCGTACCGGTGCCGCCATGGCTGCTCCCTCCCCCCGGGGGAGTATGCACCGCGGCGGGCCGGTTCGCGCGGCGAAGACGCGGCGAAGACGCGGCGAAGACGCGGCGAAGGCGCGGTGCGGACCGGACGTCCCCGGCGCGCCTAGCCCCATCCATGGACCGCCGCCGTTACGGTGGCAGTGTGGCGAGCCGTACCCCTCAGACGAAGCGCCGCGCGAGCACCTCCACGCGCGGGTCGTCCGCGCGTACCGCCGCCGCGAAGTCCACCCGCGCCTCGACGGCGCGTTCCGGACGGGCGTCGCAGGCCCGGCAGCCGGTGGCGCGCCAGCGCAGCGCGGCCCGTCGGCCGGGGGTGTACGCGAGCGGGTTCGGCCTGATCGCGCGGGCGCTCATGGGCCTGTGGATGGGCCTGGCCCACATGATCGGCTGGGTGGCCCGCGGGGTGGGCCGGCAGGCCGCCAGCGCCCGGGAGTTGGACGAGGAGCACCGCCGCGACGGCGCCGGGCTGGCCCTGATCGGCCTGGCGCTGGTGCTGGGCGTGGCGATCTGGGGCAACTCGGGCGGGCCGGTCGGGCAGTGGCTGTCCGACGTCACCCGGATGTTCTTCGGCTCGGTTTCGATCACGTTCCCGCTGCTGCTCGTCGTGGGCGGCATCCGGTTCATGCGCACGCCGGCCGAGGAGGGCAGCCAGGGCCGCCTCGTCGTGGGTTGGACCGCGCTGTTCCTGGGCGCCGCGGGCCTGTTCCACCTCGGGTTCGGCCGTCCGACCGCCCCGGCGCAGATGGACAAGGCGGGTGGCCTGCTCGGTCGGCTGGCCGGCGGGCTGCTCGCTTCGGCGGTGAGCGCCTGGGTGGCCGTGCCGTTGCTGATCATGCTGTGCCTGTTCGGCGTGCTCGTGGTCAGCGCGACGCCCGTCAACCAGATCCCGCAGCGGCTGCGGCAGCTACGCGACCTCGCGATGGGCGTCTCGCCGGCCGACGAGATGATCGAGGACGATCTGCACGGCGAGGGTCCCGCGGCTGCTGCCGAGGAGACGGGGCGGGGTCTGCGGCGGTCGTCGCGCCGCCGGCAGGCCAAGAGCGGGGATCCGCTGCTGGCCGAGGCGGCCCTCGACGCCAGCATGGCCGAGCCCGAGGCGCAGAGCGACGACGACTTCGCCGCCTACGAGACGGTCGTGCTGTCCCGGTCGGCGGTGCAGGCCGAGAAGGCCAAGCAGAAGCAGCCGAAGCCGCCGCCGGAGCACACCCCGCCGCCGACCCGCGCCGAGCAGTTGGCGCTCACCGACGCCGACTACAAGCTGCCGCCACCCAACCTGCTGGCCAAGGGCGACGCGCCGAAGGCCCGCACCCGGGCCAACGACGAGGTCATCAACTCGTTGCAGGCGGTGTTCGAGCAGTTCAACGTCGACGCCGCCGTCACCGGCTTCACCCGGGGACCGACGGTCACCCGGTACGAGGTCGAGGTCGGCCCGGGCGTGAAGGTCGAGCGGATCACCACCCTGACCCGCAACATCGCGTACGCGGTGAAGTCGCCCGACGTGCGGATCATGAGCCCGATCCCGGGCAAGAGCGCGGTCGGCATCGAGATCCCCAACCTCGACCGGGAGAACGTCACGCTCGGCGACGTGCTGCGCTCGGCGGTGGCCACCTCCGACCACCACCCGCTGGTGGTCGGCCTCGGCAAGGACATCGAGGGCGGGTACGTCACCGCCAACCTGGCCAGGATGCCGCACCTGCTCATCGCCGGCGCGACCGGTGCCGGTAAGTCGTCGTGCATCAACTCGCTGCTGGTGTCGCTGCTGACCCGGGCCACCC
The DNA here is from genome assembly GCF_011947195.1 of Planosporangium thailandense. Taxonomy (GTDB): domain Bacteria; phylum Actinomycetota; class Actinomycetes; order Mycobacteriales; family Micromonosporaceae; genus Planosporangium; species Planosporangium thailandense. The sequence goes on from NZ_JAATVY010000001.1 coordinate 180,308, forward strand.
CGGACGAGGTACGGCTGCTGCTGGTCGACCCGAAGCGGGTCGAGCTGACCGCGTACGAGGGGATCCCGCACCTCGTCACCCCGATCGTGACCAACCCGAAGAAGGCGGCCGACGCTCTCGACTGGGTCGTACGCGAGATGGACATGCGCTACGACGACCTGGCCGCCAACGGCGTACGCCACATCGACGACTTCAACCGGAAGGTGCGCGCCGGCCAGATCACCGCCCCGCCGGGCAGCGAGCGGGTGATGCGGCCGTACCCGTACCTGATCGTCATCGTCGATGAGCTCGCCGACCTCATGATGGTGGCGCCGCGCGACGTCGAAGACTCGATCGTCCGGATCACCCAGCTGGCCCGGGCCGCCGGTATCCACCTGGTGCTGGCGACCCAGCGGCCCAGCGTCGACGTCGTCACCGGCCTGATCAAGGCGAACGTGCCGTCCCGGCTGGCGTTCGCCACCTCCAGCCTCGCCGACTCGCGGGTCATCCTCGACCAGCCCGGAGCGGAGAAGTTGATCGGCCGCGGCGACGGCCTGTTCCTGCCGATGGGCGCGTCCAAGCCGATCCGGGTACAGGGCGCCTGGGTCGACGAGCGAGAGATCAACGCGGTCGTCAAGTTCTGCAAGAACCAGCGGGAGCCCGAGTTCCGCCCGGACGTGACGGCCCCGAAGGAGAGCGACAAGAAGAAGGTCGACGAGGACATCGGCGACGACCTCGAGCTGCTGCTCCAGGCGATCGAGCTGGTGGTCACGTCGCAGTTCGGCTCGACGTCGATGCTGCAGCGCAAGCTGCGGGTTGGGTTCGCCAAGGCCGGCCGGCTCATGGACCTCATGGAGACGCGCGGGGTCGTGGGCCCGTCGGAGGGCTCGAAGGCGCGCGAGGTGCTCGTCAAGCCCGACGAGCTGGCCGAGATCCTGGACAGCCTGCGCGGCGGCGATGAGTCCTGATCGTGACGACAGCGGAGTGTTTCCGCGATCACGATGAGTCGGGTTCGATGGGCCTGGGCTGACATCGGTACCCTCGGAGCATGCAAAAACCTCCTACCGGCGACCGTCGGGTGGCCCTGCTCACTCTGGGCTGTGCCCGTAACGAGGTCGACTCGGAGGAGTTGGCCGCCCGGCTGGCCGGCGACGGTTGGCAGGTGAGCACCGACGCGGCCGGTGCCGACGTGGTGCTCGTCAACACCTGCGGGTTCGTGGCGCAGGCCAAGCAGGACTCCATCGACACGCTGCTGGCGGCCACCGACACCGGCGCGAAGGTGGTCGCGACCGGCTGCATGGCCGAGCGGTACGGCCGGGAGCTGGCCGACAGCCTGCCGGAGGCCGACGCGGTGCTGGGCTTCGACCACTACCCGGAGATCTCGGCGCGGCTGTCCGAGGTGCTCGACGGGAAGAAGATCGAGTCCCACGTGCCCCGCGACCGGCGCACCCTCCTGCCGCTGACCCCGGTCGAGCGGCGCGCTGCCGACGTGGTGGTGCCCGGGCACCTGACCGTCGACGAGCACACCCCGGCACACCTGCGCGGGGTGCTGCGTCGGCGCCTCGACGGCGGCCCGGTGGCCTCGCTCAAGCTCGCCTCCGGCTGCGACCGGCGCTGCGCGTTCTGCGCGATCCCGAGCTTCCGGGGCGCCTTCGTGTCGCGTACGCCGGAGGAGATCCTCGCCGAGGCCGAGTGGCTGGCCCGCTCCGGGGTGCGGGAGCTGGTCCTGGTCAGCGAAAACTCGACCTCGTACGGCAAGGACCTGGGCGACCCCCGGCTGCTGGAGAAGCTGCTGCCGCAGCTCGCGGCGGTCGACGGCATCGTGCGGGTGCGCGCGTCCTACCTCCAGCCGGCGGAGACGCGCCCCGGCCTGGTCGAGGTGCTGGCCACCACGCCCGGCGTCGCGCCCTACTTCGACCTGTCGTTCCAGCACGCCAGCGAGCCGGTGCTGCGCCGGATGCGGCGCTTCGGCTCGACCGAGCGGTTCCTGGATCTGCTCGCCTCGGTCCGTACGCTTTCCCCCGACGCCGGTGCCAGGTCGAACTTCATCGTGGGCTTCCCGGGCGAGACCCGCGCCGATGTCGACGAGCTGGCGCGCTTCCTTGAGTCCGCACGGCTGGACGCGGTCGGCGTCTTCGCCTACAGCGACGAGGACGGCACGGAGGCGGCGAGCCTGCCGGGCAAGGTCCGCGCCGACACGGTGCAGCGCCGGTACCAGCGGATCACCGACCTGGTGGAGCAGTTGTGCGCCCAGCGCGCCGACGACCGGGTCGGCTCGGTGGTCGAGGTGCTGGTCGACGCATGCGAAGACGGCGAGGTCGAGGGCCGCGCCGCCCATCAGGCGCCGGAGGTGGATGGCTCCACCACCCTGGTTGAGGGCGGCGTGGAGCTGGCGACCCTGCGTCCCGGGGATCTCGTGGCCGCCCGGGTCACCGGCAGCGCCGGCGTGGACCTCGTGGCCGTACCCGAGAAGGTGTTGTCGTCGGCGAGCCGGTCGTGACGGTGCCGCCGTCCGCGCCGGCCCGCCGCGTGCCACTGCTGAACGTCGCCAACGCCCTGACGGCCCTGCGGATCGTGCTCATCCCGGTCTTCGCCGTGTTCGCCGTCGCGTCCGACATGAGCCGGCCGGGCTGGCGGGTCGCCGCCTGCGTGACGTTCAGCGTGGCGTCGCTGACCGACTTCGCGGACGGCTGGATCGCGCGCACCTGGGATCTGGTGACGTCGTTCGGCAAGGTCGCCGATCCGATCGCGGACAAGGCGCTGACCGGCACCGCGCTGGTGCTGCTGTCGATGTACGGCCGGCTCAGCTGGTGGGCGACGGCCATCATCGCAGTACGCGAGGTGGGCGTGACCGCCCTGCGGTTCTGGGTGATCCGCCGGGGCGTGATCCCGGCCAGCCGGGGCGGCAAGGTCAAGACGGCCCTGCAGATCCTGGCGATCGCCTGGTACCTGCTGCCGTTGCCCCCGTCGGCGGCGCGGATCGGCGGCTGGGTCATGTGGCTCGCGGTGGTGGTCACCCTGGTCACCGGCGCCGACTATGTGCTGCGGGCGCTGCGGCTGCGGCGCGCCGCCCCCGGGGCGAGCGTCGAGGAGCTGACCGGGGCGACAGACACGATGGAGGAGCAGGTGCCGTGACGGAGCTGGCCGAACCGGTGCTGCGGCTGCTGCGGGAGCGGCGGCAGACCCTTGCGGTGGCGGAGTCGCTGACCGGCGGGCTGCTCGCCGCGACGATCGTGGACGTGCCCGGCGCCAGCACCGTGTTCCGCGGTGGCCTCGTCGTGTACGCGACCGACCTCAAGCGCAGCCTCGCCGGGGTGCCGGGGGACCTGCTGGCCGAGCGCGGGCCGGTCGATCCCGACGTGGTGCTGGCGCTCGCCGACGGCGCGCGTCGGGTGTGCGGCGCGGACTGGGGCGTGGCGACCACGGGAGTGGCCGGTCCGGAGTCGCAGGGCGGGCTGCCGGTCGGCACGCTCTACCTGGCCTGCCGCGGGCCGCACGGGGGAGAGGTGCGCGGCATGACGCTCGATGGCGACCGGCCGCGGATCCGGGCCGGTGCGGTCGCCGCGGCCCTGGAGCTGCTGGCGGAGGCGCTGGGTGCCGCCGGCTGACCGGGACTGCCCTTTCCGGTGAGGCTTGGCAATGGAGGGTGTCGTTCGCTCACAAAGCGGGTACCGTTGCATGACCAGGTCCGTTTGCAAATTCTCGGGTCGTCGATGAAGGGGGTGCGATGGTCCTGCTCCGTCGGGTGATCGGCGATGCGCTCCGGGCGCGGCGCCAGTCACAGCAGCGCACCCTCCGCGAAGTGTCGACCGCAGCCAACGTCAGCCTCGGTTACCTGTCCGAGATCGAGCGCGGTCAGAAGGAAGCGTCGAGCGAGCTGCTCTCCTCGATCTGCGACGCCCTCGGCGCCCAGCTTTCGGAGGTGCTGCGCGAGGTCAGCGACACGATGGCGCTGGCGGAGCAGATGGAGAGCATCCCGGTCGGCGAGCCGGCCGCTTCGAGCGCCGAGACCGCGACCGGTGCCGCCAAGAGCACCGCGGCGGCTGCGGCGCATGCGCCCCAGCTCACCGACGGCCAGGTTTCGGTCGCTGTGCGTCACGACGGCCCGCTGAAGACCACGCTGCGGGCGACCCGCGCCGGTCGACAGTCCGCCGATCGCGACGTCGTCTGCGCCGCCTGAGATCAACTTTTTCGCAGCCACCTGCGACACTGAGGGTTCCTTTAGCCGGCACACGCCGGCCAGGTTCCCCCGGAGGCAATGGTGGTGCTTGACACCTCGACGCGGCGGCGAAGCTCAGTGTCGCTCGTCGCTGCCGTTGTTATCGGCCTGGTGGTGATCGTCGGGATCTACCTGGCGCTCCGACCGGCCCGTGGCCATGGCGGCGGGTCCGGCGCGGCCCGCGCCGGCTGCATCCCGCTCACCGTCGTCGCGTCCAGCGAGAAGTCCGCCCTGCTGGGCCAGTTGGCGGCCGGCTACAACGCCAGCGGCCGCAGGTTCGACGGAAAGTGCGCCGACGTGCGGGTCGTGAGCAAGGCGTCCGGTGCCGCTATGGAGGCGCTCGCCGCCGGCTGGGACGCCCGGCGTGACGGCGGGCCCGAGCCGCAGGTGTGGACCCCGGCCGCTTCGTCGTGGGTGTCGCTGCTGCGCCAGCGCGTGGCGACCACCGACAAGGGCAGCGTCCTCGGCGACGCCAAGCCGGCGTCCATCGCCCAGACACCCCTGGTACTCGCCATGCCGAAGCCGATGGCGGAGGCGCTCGGCTGGCCGGCCAAGCCGCTGGGCTGGTCGGACGTCCTGGGGCTGACCAACGATCCGCGCGGCTGGGGCGCCGTGGGCCACCCCGAGTGGGGCAGCTTCCGGCTGGGTAAGACCAACCCGCACTTCTCCACGTCGGGGCTCAACGCCACCGTCGGGTCGTACTTCGCGGCGACGGGCCGCTCGGGCGACCTGACCGAGGCGGACCTGGCCGACCCGAAGGTCGGAGACTTCGTCAAGGGCGTGGAGGGCGGCGTCGTCCACTACGGCGACACGACGCTGACGTTCCTGGCCAACCTCGCCGACGCGGACGCGCACGGCCGGGGGATGAACTACATCAGCGCGGTGGCCGTCGAGGAGAAGTCGGTCTACGACTACAACCAGGGCAACCCGACCGGCGACCCGAAGCTCGCCGGCAAGGGGCACAAGCCGCGGGTACCGCTGGTCGCGGTCTACCCGAAGGAAGGCACCCTGGTCTCGGACAACCCGTACGTGGTGCTCGCGACCGCCAGCGACGAGGAGAAGGCCGCCGCCGGCGACTTCCTGGCGTACCTGCAGGCGCCCGCGCAGCAGAAGCGGTTCAAGGACGCGGCGTTCCGCGGCTTCGACGGGACGGCCGGCAGCGCGCTGTCGCAGGCTAACGGGTTGCTGCCGGGCCAGCGGGTGAACGTGCTCGACCCGCCCGCCCCGGTGGTGTTGACGAAGGCGCTCGACACCTGGGACCGGCAGCGCAAGCGGGCGCGCGTGCTGCTCGTACTCGACGTGTCCGGCTCGATGGCCGACCTGACCGCGAGCGGCAAGTCCAGGCTGGAGGTCGCCAAGCAGGCGGCGCTGCGGTCGATCGACCTGTTCGCGCCGGACGACGAGGTCGGGCTGTGGACCTTCTCCACCGAGCAGCGCGGGGCGGGCACGCCGTACACCGAGCAGGTGCCGATGGGCGCGGTCTCCGGCAACGCCGCCCGAATCAAGCAGGTCATCGCCGGCATGCACGCCGAGGGCGGCACCGCCCTGTACGCGACGACCCGCGCGGCGCAGCAGAAACTGCTGGCCGCCGCGACGCCGGACCGGATCAACGCGGTCGTGCTGCTCACCGACGGCAAGAACGAGTACCCCAGGGACAACGACCTGGACGGCCTGCTGCGCGACCTCGACGCCGCCAACCTGGAGAACTCGGTACGGGTGTTCACGATCGCGTACGGGGACCAGGCCGATCTGGGCACGCTGAAGCGGATCTCGTCGTCGTCGCGGGCCGCCGCGTACGACGCCCGCGACCCGTCCAGCATCGACGACGTCCTCGTCAACGTGGTCAGCAACTTCTAGACGGACGGCGCATGGGCATCAGGCAGCAACTGACCGAGCCGTGGGGCATCGTCGCCGCGGGGCTGCTCGGCGGGGTGGGCGCGGCCGTCGTGGGCGCGCTGTCCCCGGCCGGGCTGCCGGTCGGCGTACCCGTCGGCCTGGGGGTGGCGGGCCTGGTCTACGGGGTACGGGTGGGGCTCGGCGCGCTGGTCGACCGGGCCGGGCGGGGCGCGGAGGTGGCCGACGTGGACCCGCGGCTGCCGTCGCCGCCGCGCGGCAGCGACGCGGAGCGCTGGCTGCGCCGGGCCGAGCAGGCTGTCGGCACGCTGCGTCGGCAGACCGAGTCCCCGTGGGACGCGGCGCTGCGCGCCCAGGTCTCCGACGTCGACGACCAGGCCGCCGGGGTGCTGGCTGATCTGCGGCGCTTCGCCGGTCAGGTGACGCTGCTCGAACAGACCCTGTCGACCATCCCGGTGGACCGGCTGCGCCGCGACCAGGGCGCGATCGAGCGCGAACTCCGCTCGCTTCCGGCCGGCCCGATCCGCGAGGAGCGGCAGCGGGCGCTGCGGGCCGTCGCCGATCAGCTTGCCGTGGCGGGCAGGTTGGGGGAGGCGCGGGAGACCTTGCTGGCGCGGATCGAGTCGGCCGCCCTCGGCCTGGAGGGCCTCGTGACGCGGGTGGCCGAACTGCTGGCGCTGCACGCCACGACGGGCGGCGGGTCGCTGGCCACCAGCCGGCTGGCCGAGTTGACCGGTGATCTGGAGGGTATGCGGGCAGGGCTGGCGGAGGCGGAACGGGTGTCCCGATCGGCCCTCGGGGAGGCCGATGAGGCCCAACCGAGGTGAAATGCCGGAATTGTTGTCGGGGATCCCCCGGAGGGCCCGTGACGGTCTAGCGCTCGCCTGCGACGATGGAGGCACGTCCGTTTAGACACAGCCGGCGCCGCGTCACGGCGGTCGTCACCGGCCTCCCTGCCCGGGGTGGCCGCCCGCGACCGCCCCGTCACGGCGGTCGTCGCCGACCGCGATGCACCACGGCGAGACATAGCCGCAGAGAGGAACCATGAGACATGGCGAATCCGTTCGCTAAGGGTTGGCGATACCTGATGGCGCTGTTCGGCGCCAAGATCGACGAGTACGCCGATCCCAAGGTGCAGATCCAGCAGGCGATCGAGGATGCGCAGCGCCAGCATCAGGCTCTCGTCCAGCAGGCCGCTGCCGTCATCGGCAACCAGCGCCAGCTGGAGATGAAGCTGTCCCGGCAGATGGCCGAGGTGGAGAAGCTGCAGGGCTCGGCCCGCCAGGCGCTGGTACTGGCCGACAAGGCGCGCGCCGAGGGCAACGAGCAGGAGGCTGCGCGCTACGAGAACACCGCGCAGACCTTCGCCACCCAGCTTGTCGCCGCCGAGCAGTCGATGGAGGACCTCAAGACCCTCCACGACCAGGCGCTCAACGCCGCCACGCAGGCCCGCCAGGCGGTGGAGAACAACGCGATGATCCTGCAGCAGAAGATCGCCGAGCGTACGCGGCTGCTCAGCCAGCTCGAGCAGGCCAAGATGCAGGAGACCGTCGCGAAGTCGCTGGAGTCGATGAGCTCGCTCGCCGCGCCCGGCAACACGCCTTCGCTGGAAGAGGTCCGCGAGAAGATCGAGCGCCGCTACGCCAACGCGATGGGGCGCGCCGAGCTCGCGTCCAACTCCGTCGAAGGGCGCATGCTCGAGGTGCAGAAGTCCTCGCTCGACATGGCGGGCGCGTCGCGGCTGGACCAGATCCGCGCCAGCATGGCCGGGGAGCAGCTCGCCGGCGCGCCCCAGCGGCAGGCGGTGGAAGGGTCCGGGGCCAAGGACGCCGGGGTCTCCCGGCTGGACGAGATCCGGGCCAGCATGGCCAAGGACAAGCCGACCGGCGACGCCGCCTCGGCTGGCTGATCCGCGCCATGTGATCGGAGGAGGACGGCAGTGACAGGCGATCCCCGAGCCACGTACGACCGGCGGCTGCGCCGTCTGCGCCGCTCGGCGCGGGGCTGGACCGTCCGCGCCGGCATCTTCACCGGCGCGGCTGCCGTCCTCCTGCCGTACCACGGGCTCGGGCTGCCCGACGTGCTCTGGGCGGCCGCCGCCGGTGGCTCGGTGGCCATGGCCGGCCTGCGCTGGACCGACGCCCGCGCGCTCGCCGCGTCACCGCCGCCTCCGCCCGATCCGGCGCTCGCCGCCGACCGTACGCGGCGGCGGCTCGAAGCGGTGGTACGCCGGCTGCCCGGCGGCGACGGCGTGCTCGGGGAGCTGTACCGGCAGCGTGAGCGGGTACGGCTACGGGGCACCGCCGTCGTCTCCGCGTGGCAGCGACTGGACCGGGCCGCCGCGGCCCTCGCCGGGCTGGCGGGCCGGCTGGGCGGCCCGGCCGAGCCGGCGCTCGCGGAGGCCGCAGCCGCCGAGAAGGCCCTGCGCGACCTGGCCGAGCGGGCCGCCAGCGTCGAGCGGGCGTTCCGGCTGGCACCCGACGAGCAGCTCACCCGCAGCCACGCGGCGCTGGTGGCCCAGCTCGAGGAGGGGGTCAGCGCGTACGAGCAGCTCGTGGCGGCCGCCGCCGGGTACGTCGCCGAGGAGGGCCGGCCGGTGGCCGGGAACGCGGCCGTCGGCCGGCTGCGCGAAGCGACCGACCTGCTGCGCGGTATCGCGATCGGGCTGTCCGAACTGCGTACCGCCGGACCGACCGTGCCGTGACCGGGCCTGCGCTCAGTCGACCGGGCCGGCGCTCAGTCGACCGGGCCTGCGCTCTAGTCGCGGGCGAGCGTGGGCCGGGTCCCGCCGGCCGGGGCCGGGCCGGGCTGGCACGTCGGGCACCAGTACGTGATCCGCTCGTAGTCGCCCTCGCTGGCCCGGCGGATCGTCGTGCCGCAGCGCCGGCACGGTGATCCGGCCCGCTCGAACACCCACTGCTTCTCGCCCCGGCGCAGCGAGCCGGTGGTGGCCTGGTCCCAGCGGCCGAGGTTGGCCGTCATCAGGCGCCGCGCCAGCTCCACGAGGCCCTCCGGGTCGGGTACCTCCGACACCGGAGTCCACGGCGACAGGCCGCGCAGGAACAGCGTCTCGGCCTTGTACAGGTTGCCGATGCCGGCCAGGTTGCGCTGATCCAGCAGCGCGTCGGCGATGGCCCGCTCAGGCCGCAGCCGCAGCCGGCGGACCGCCTCGGCCGCGTCCCAGTCCGCGCCCAGCAGGTCGGGGCCGAGGTGGCCGACCAGCCGTTGCTCGTCGGCGGTCGGCACGAGGGCCAGCTCGTGCAGGTGGAAGCCGACGGCTACGTGCGTCGCGGTGTGCAGGACGACCCGGACGGTGTGGGTGCGGCCGCGCCACCGCTCACCGGGCGCGTAGATCCGCCACGCGCCGTCCATGCGCAGGTGCGAGTGCAGCGTGTACCGCTCGTCGTCCGGCGTGCTCAAGCGCAGCAGCAGGTGCTTGCCGCGGCTCGCCGAGCCCACCACGGTCCAGCCACTGACGTTCGCCGTGGCGAGCGTCGGCACGCGGAACTCGCCGCGCTGGATCCGTTGTCCGGTCAGTGCCCGGTCCACGGCCCGCGCGGTGTTCCATACCGTGTCACCCTCGGGCACAGCATCCGACTCTACGATCGACTACGTGGGTGTGACGATTCGGACCGCTACCAGGCGGGATCTCGACGAGGTCGTGGAGCTGTCAGCGGAGCTGTTCGCAGAGGACGCCGGGCAGCGTGACCCGTACACCGATCTCGGCTGGCCGCGCCGGGAGGGCCACGAGTACTTCGGCGGTCTGCTCACGGGGCCGACCACGCGGTGCTGGCTGGCGGAGGTCGACGGCAAGGTGGCCGGTTCGCTGATCGGCCGGATCAAACGGGAGACCACCGTGCGGCCGGCGCGGGTGGCCGAGCTGGAGAGCATGTACGTGCGACCGGAGTACCGCAGCGCGGGCGTCGGCGCCGCGCTGGTCGCCGAGTTCATGGCGTGGGCGCGCGGCCGGGGCGCGAAGCTCGCCGCGGTCACCGCCTACGCCGCGAACGAGCGGGCGCTGGCGTTCTACGCCCGCAACGGGTTCACCCCGCAGAGTGTTCAGCTGGAGCAGGAGCTGTGAGGCACCCGACGCCGGGTGCGCCGGTTCGCGCGGCGATCGGCGACCTCTGACGGGCGATCCGCGGCGCCGCCGGCTGCCGTTGCGGCAGCGGCGCCTGACCCGGCGCCGTCGGCTGCCCCGGCGCCGTCGCCTGACCCGGCGCCGCTGGCTGACCCGGCAAGGCGGTCCGCTCGGCGTGATCCCGGCGGAATGCGTGCAGGACACCCTTCAGCCACCGTTTCAGGCGCGGCGCCAGGGGCCGCTCGATCATCCGGTGCACCAGCCAGGACAGCGCCAGCATCCCGGTCACGACGGCGAGCAGGAGCACCTGGCGTGGCAGGGCCTGCTGGAACCGCTTGATCAGGGTCCAGCCGATGTACTCGTGCAGGAGGTACAGCGGGTAGGTGAGGCCTCCCGCGGCGGTCAGCCAGCCCCAGTTTGCCCAGGAGAACGCACCGAACGCGACGGCGATGATCAGCAGGTAGAAGGCGAGGAGAAGGCCGCCGGCCACCCAGGCCGACCCGTGCGCCCCGGTCGCGTCGGCCATGACGTCCAGCCTGTCGATCATCTGTCGCTGTCCCAGCACGTAGCAGGCCGCGACGATGGCCCAGAGCAGCGCGTTGGCCCCGAACCGGTACATCAGGTAGATGGCGATGCCGCCGATGAAGAAGGGCAGGTTCTCGGGCTGGACCACCATGAGCACCCACCGGTTGTCACTATGGTCGGCGAGGATCGTGGCGGCGACGCCCAACACGCAGAAGAGCACGGCGCGCCGGTAGGTGAGGCCGCACCAGACGAGCAATGAGAACACCAGGTAGAACCGGAGCTCGGCCCAGAGCGTCCAGTAGACCGAGTCGATGTGCTGGACCCCGAAAGCCTCCTGCAGCATCGTCAGGTTGACCAGGACCCGGCCGGGCGTCGGCCGCTCCGTCACCAGGGGCAGGGCGGTGATCACCGCTGAGGTGAGCAGGACGCCGGCGATGTACGCCGGGTACAGCCGCACCACCCGGGACACGGCGAAGTCACCGACCGTGCGGCCCCAGCCGCTCATGCAGATGACGAAGCCGCTGATGAGGAAGAAGAGCTGCACGCCGGTCCAGCCGTACGACACGATCGGATGGGCGCGGGGGAACAGGTGCGACGTGTCCGCGCCCCAGGCCCGGGTGCCCTGGCCGATGTAGTGGTAGAAGACCACCGTCAGGGCCGCGACCAGTCGAAGGCCATCGAGCGGGGCAAGCCTTCTCGGCCGCTTCACCACGCCGGTCGGATCTGCCACATCAATCTCCGTCTGTCGGGTCATCCGGCGGCCGGCGAGGATGACTCGGGCAGACGTAGGGTGCTGCGAAGAGGGCGAACCTCGACCGGCTTCGCTCTCTGTGATTCCCCACAAGTCAGTCGATGATTCCCGGCAAGGTCCGCCGGGGCACCGTTAGTTCACTCACATCCTTGTCGGGACGAGCTCGTCAACGGGCCAGTCGCACGTGGCACTTACGACCGATGGCTTCGACGTCCCAGCGGGTACCGAACGCCTTGAGACCCTTGATCGCAATCCGGCCGATCTCGTCCGGCACGTCCGGGTTCAACGTCACCTCCCGGTCCACCGGCTCCAGGCCGAGCATCGAGCGCAGGTACAGCAGCGGCGCGCCGGAGGCCCAGGCCTGCGGGTTGCAGGCCGTCGGGTACGGCACGGGGAACTCCGCGTAGGCGCGGCTGTAACCGGAGAACGCCTCCGGCAGCCGGTTGCCCGAGATGCACGCCGCGTTGATCTGCGCCATCGACAGGCGGTTGGCGGCGTCCCGGTGACCGTACCGGAGCATGCCCATGGCGATCAGCGAGTTGTCGTGCGGCCAGACCGTGCCGCGGTGGTAGCCGATCGGGCAGTAGGCCTTGTCCGTGGTGGCCAGGGTACGGATGCCCCAGTCGGAGAACATCTGGTCGGACATCAGCTGCCCGACGACGATGCCGGCCCGGTCGTCGGGGACGATGCCCGACCACAGCAGGTGGCCCATGTCGGAGGTCATCGAGTCGATCGGGCGCTTGTCGCCGTCGAGGCCCAGCGCGTAGTAGCCGCCCCGCTTGTCGATCCAGAAGTCCTCGTTGAAGCGGATGCGCAGCTGCTCGGCCTCCTCGCGCAGCGCCCTGGCGAGCGCCGGATTACCCAGCGGGCCGTCCGCCAACTCCGCGACGCGCAGCTTGGCGTCGTACACGTACCCCTGGATCTCGCAGGTGGCGATCGGCAGCGGCGGCATCGTGCCGTCGGAGTACAGCACCCCGTCCCACGAGTCGCGCCAGCACTGGTTGCCCAGCCCCTGCGGCGAGCGGGTCTGGTACTCGACGTAGCCGTCGCCGTCGCGGTCGCCGTGCAGGTCGATCCAGTCCAGCGCGGCCTGCACGTTGTCGCGCAGCTCCCGGACCAGAGCGTCGTCGCCGGTCCAGCGCCAGTACTCCGACAGCAGGATCAGCCACAGCGGCGTGGCGTCGGCGGTGCCGTAGTAGGGATTGTGCGGGCGCAGCCCGAGCTGGGTCAGCTCGCCGGTACGCACCTCGTGCAGGATCTTGCCGGGCTCCTCGTCCTTGAAGTCGTTGCACTCGGTGCCCTGGAACGCCGCCAGCTCGACCAGGGCCCCCCGGGCGAGCGAGGGACCGACGGTGAGCGTCTGGTACGCGGTGATGATGGTGTCGCGACCGAAGAGCGTGAGGAACCAGGGCAGTCCGGCGGCCGGCAGGACCGCCCTCTCGTCGCCGGCCCGGGTCGGGATCCGCAGCGCCGCCAGGTCGCGCCGGGTCGTGTCGTAGATCAACTCGAGTTCGTGGCAATCGCTCTCCACCCGGGCCACGTTGCGGCGCCACTCGGTGATCGGGTCGCCGGTCCGGCTGATGAAGGTGTGGAAGTCATGCCGCGTCGGCGCGATCTCGCCGGTGTCGAATTTGTGTGCGAACGGGATGTACAGGTCGCATTTCCATTCGCCGCCCGGGGGCAGCTCGACCTGCCAGACCAGGTCGTCGCCCTCGATACGGGTGGCCGGCGGCGTGGCGAACACATCCGTGCGGGCTGTGAAGTCGTCGTTGCGGTACACCAGCGACAGCCGCGACCCGTCGGACGCGTGCTCGTGGCGGATCTGCGAGCTCCGGTTGCGCACACACTCCTTGATCTCGAACAGGTCGGCGAAGTCGCTCGCGACGGCCAGCCGCACCTCGAGCTGGCGCGGACCGGTCGCAAAGCTGCGGATCTCGATCCGCTCGGCCATGCCGCCGCCCATGACCCGCTCCCGGCGCACGCCGAGGGTGTTCGCGCCGAGGCCGGGCATATCGGGGTTGGTCAGGTAGAACGCCGCGTAGTAGTGCTCGACGGTACTGGAGCGCAGGGTGAGCAGCCGCGCGTCGTTGACCGTGAGCACCCACTTGTCCAGCAGCCGGGTGTCGGCGCTGACCAGCCCCCCGATCGAGCCGGGTGGCACGTCACCGACCGAGTCGGAGTACATGAAGCTGCGGCCTTCGAGCACCGCGAGCGCGTCCTGGCCGAGCTCGGGTGGCAGTTCGCGGACCTCGTCGTCCAGGTAGCTGAGATCGGGGCCGGCGCCGGGCATCGGGTCGGCGGGGGTCGGGCGGCGCGTTTTCACGTCTGGAGCGGCCATGTCGGTTCCCTTCGGGTGCGGGTCACCCGCTGTCGGAACCGTGTCAGACGGGATCGGGAGGCGGCTTCACCCGAACCGGGTGGTCTCTCTGCCGCTCCTACGCCGTGGTCAGGTGAACGAGGTCACCCGGTGCCACACCGAGCGCCACGACCGCCCGACCCCCGTTGATCGCGATCGCCACCCGGTCGGCGGAGTCCACGTACACGACCAGCGCGCCCGGCGGCGCGTCGCCGAACGTGACGGCCCGCCGCGCGTGCAGACCGCCGATGCGTACGCGCTCGCCGAGGCGGTCGAGCGTCTCGCCCGGCGCCGCCAACTGCACGTTGCCGAACCGGTCGACCGTCGTCACCTCCGCCTCCAGCCAGTCCTCGCCCACCATGACGGCCGGCTCCGGCAGCCGTACGAGCGTCGCCGGGTCGACCTCCGCGCCGGCGTCGTACAGTGCGGTTCCGGTCGCGAGGCGGGCGGCGACGGGGGCGAAGATGTCCCGGCCGTGGAAGGTGGGGGAGACCGGGCTGGCGAACCACTCCGGGTCGTCGAGGCTCACCACCCCGCGGATGCCGCCCAGCGCCTCCGCGGCGGCGGGGAGGAGGCCGTTGTCCGGGCCGACGAGCAGGCCCTGCGCGGCCTCGATCGCCACGCCCCGGCGGGCGGTGCCCACCCCCGGGTCGACGACCGCGACGTGGACCGCCGGCGGCAGGTGTGGCACGGTCTGGGCGAGCACGGCGGCGCCCCGCGACACGTCGGACGGCGGCACCTGGTGCGTCACGTCGATGACCCGTACGGCGGGCGCGATCCGCGCGATCACGCCGTGACACGCCGCGACGAACCCGTCCGACAGGCCGTAGTCCGTCGTGAAGCTGATCCAGTCGTACCCGGGCATGGACCAAGAGCCTATCCGGTGGGCTGCGCGTGCCGCTTCGCGTTGCCAATCTGGGAACACGCTTGGAGTCGTCCGTGAGATTGCCGACAGTCTTGACCGCGTAGGCGATTCGTCTCCGGGTAGCGGTAGCGCCCGCTCGTGATCGGGTATTGGTTCTTCAAGATCGTGACGGTCCTCGTGCAGGCCGTCACGTTCGCGGTCATCCTGGCCTGCGCCATCCTGCCCGCCGCGCTGGGCGCCGGACTGGTGACCAAGACAGCCGTCGACGCGTACGAGAAGCTGCCGCAGAACCTGAGCACGCCGCCGCCGTCCCAGGTGTCGTATCTGTACGCCAACGACGGCAAGACGCTGATCACCTCGTTCTACGAGGAGTACCGGACCGACGTGAAGCTGGCGGAGATCTCACCCGTCATGCAGAAGGCGATCGTCGCGGCCGAGGACAGCCGCTACTACCAGCACCACGGCGTCGACCTGAAGGGTGTGCTGCGGGCGCTGGTGGCCAACCAGGGCAGCGGCCAGGTCAAGCAGGGCGCGTCGACGCTGACGATGCAGTACGTGCGCAACGTCCTCAAGAGCGATCCGAACCTGACGCCGGAGCAGCGGCGGCTGGCGACCATCGAGGACACCTCACGCAAGGTGCAGGAGATGCGGTATGCGGTCGCGCTCGAGAAGAAGATGTCCAAGAAGGAGATCCTCCGCCGGTACCTGAACATCGCGTACTTCGGCGCGGGAGCGTACGGCGTCGAGGCCGCCGCCCGGATCTACTTCAACAAGCCGGCCAAGCAGTTGACGCTGACCGAATCAGCGATGATCGCCGGGCTTGTGCAGTCGCCCGAGGTGGACAACCCGATCAACGGCGACCCCAAGCTGGCGATGGAGCGCCGCTCGTACGTGCTGGACTCCATGGTGAAGCTGAGGTATATCAGCGCCAAGCAGGCCAAGCAGGCCAATGACCGGCCGCTCGGCCTGCACCAGGGCCCGCCCCCGCCGAACAAGTGCGTGTCCGTGGCCGAGGAGCACGCCGACTGGGGCTTCTTCTGCGACTACTTCCACCAGTGGTGGGACACCCAGCAGGCGTTCGGCGCCTCGACGGCGATCCGCGAGTTCAACCTCAAGCGGGGCGGATACAAGATCATTTCGTCGCTGGATCCCGACATCCAGGCGAGCGCGCTGCGCGAGTCGCTGAACGTCTACCAGTACGGCAACGCCAAGGCGCTGCCGATCGCCGCGGTCCAGCCCGGCACCGGTCGGGTGCTCGCCATGGCCGTCAACCGCCGCTACAGCCTGCAGCCCAACCCCGACGACGCGCCGTACCCGAACTCCGTCAACCAGTACGTCGCGGGCGACGACGGCCTGGCCGGTTACCAGGCCGGGTCGACGTTCAAGATGTTCACGATGCTCGCGGCGCTGGAGCTCGGCAAGCCGCTGAACACCATGTTCAACGCGCCGGCGGCGATCGTCACGCACTGGCCCGGGGGCGGCGCCGCCTGCGGCGGCCACTACTGCCCGCCCAACGCCAACCCCGCCTGGATGGACGGACCGCGCTCGATGTGGGACGGGTTCGGCCGCTCGGTCAACACGTACTGGGTCTGGCTGGAGGAGCAGATCGGCGCCGGCAAGGCGGTCGCGATGGCCCAGCGGCTCGGCATCAAGTTCCGCGCGGACCTGGACGCCGAGATCGCCTCGGACACGCCGGACGACTGGGGGCCGTTCACCCTCGGCGTGTCCCAGACCACCCCGCTGGACCTGGCCAACGCGTACGCGACGGTGGCGGCCGAGGGCATGTACTGTCCGCCGCTGCCGGTCGTATCGATCACCGGTCCGGACGGCCGGTCCCTGCCCCAGGCGAACCCGACGTGCCAGCGGGTGGTGAGCGAGGACATCGCGCGCGCGGCGACGGACGCGGCCCGGTGCCCGGTCGGGCAGCAGTCGTTCTTCGGCAAGTGCAACGGCGGCACCGGCGAGGAGGTCAACACCATCGTCGGCCGGCCGGTGGCGGGCAAGACCGGTACCTCCGACGGTGAGAGCACCGAGAGCTTCGTCGGCTTCACCCCACAGGTCGCCGCCGCCGCCATCGCCTGCAACCCCGACAATCCGCAGGACGCCGTGGGCGGTGGCGTGGCGTCGTCGGTGGACGCGGCGGTCGCCAAGACCATGGCGGACGCGCTGCGCAACCAGCCGGTACGCAACTTCAACGCGCCGAGCGCCGCCATCGCCAACGGCGGTACCTAGCTCTTCGCAATCTTGGACACTTGGCGGGGTCACAGGCCCGCCAAGCGACTGGTCTGGGCCGCCCGGCGAAGCCCGCGGGCCAGACTGGTCGCGACTGGTCTGGGCCGCCCGGCGAAGCCCGCGGGCCAGACTGGTCGTTGTCCAAGATCTGCGAGAGGTCAGGCGAGCTGTGGCGCGATCTCCGACGCGATCACGTCGAGGTGGTCGAGGTCGGCGAGGTCGAGGACCTGCAGGAACAGCCGGGTGGCCCCGCGGTCGACGAACCGGCCGATCTGGTCGACGACCTGGGCCGGAGTGCCGTACAGCGGCGGGGTGCGGCCGATCGCCTCGGCCCGCTTGCGCGCCTCCGCCTCGGTACGCCCGCAGGCGATCGTCTGGGCGGCCGAGAACACCGGCAGGCTGTCCCGGCCCGCGCGCTCACACGCCGCCGTGACCCGCTCGTACATCTGCGCCGTCTCCTCCACGGACGAGAACGGCACGTTGAACTCGTCGGCGTACCGGGCCGCGAGCGCCGGGGTGCGCCGGGCGCCGGTCCCCCCGATGATGATCGGTGGACGCGGGCTCTGCGCCGGTTTCGGCAGGGCCGGCGAGTCTTCGATCTCGTAGTGCTCGCCCCGGAAGGCGAAGCGGTCACCCACCGGCGTGGTCCACAGCCCGGTCACGATCGCGAGCTGTTCCTCGAGCCGGTCGAAGCGGTCCTTCAGCGACGGGAACGGGATGCCGTACGCCTTGTGCTCGGCCTCGAACCAGCCGGTGCCCAGCCCCAGCTCGACCCGGCCAGCGCTCATCTCGTCGACCTGCGCGACGCTGATCGCCAGCACGCCGGGGTACCGGAACGTCGCGGACGTGACCAGCGTCCCCAGCCTGATCCGGGACGTCTGGACCGCCAGTGCGCCGAGCGTGACCCAGGAGTCGGTCGGGCCGGGCAACCCGTCGCTCTCGCCCACCACCAGATAGTGGTCGGAGCGGAAGAAGCCGTCGAATCCCAGCTCCTCAGCGTGCCGGGCGACTCGGAGCTGGTCGGCGTACGAGGCGCCCCGTTGAGGCTCGATGAAGATGACAAGTCGCATCACTTCACCCTGTCACACGCGCCTTTCATGATCACGGAAGCGTCGCGTGGCTATGGCTACCTGATACTTCCGCGATCATGAGGGCCGTCCTGTACGGGGCAGCCGGATCGGCATGGACGCGCTGCGCCTCGCCAGCCGGCCATGTGCAGCAGCGCAGCCACCTGGGCGGCCACCGCGCACGGATCCCTGGTCACATCGGCCCAGCCGTACCGCAGCACGCGTCATCCGTCGGCGAGGGATGCGTTGTGGCGGCGCATGTCCCGCCAGCGCGCCTCGTCCGCGTGGGCGACGCGGCCATCGAGCTCGACGACCACCCGAGCTCGTTCATGATCACGGATACCCGGTGTCGCTACCGCGACCTGAACTTTCCGTGATCACGGCGAAGAGCGCAGGCGCAGACCGCGCGGGGTGGCCCGGAAGCCGGCCGCCGCGAGCGCGTCACGCAGCGGGGACGAATGGATCCCCGCGCCGTCGGCCCGCTCCACCGACAGCGCGCCGAGCGCCCCCGCGTGCACCGCCTCGGCCAGTGCCTTCGCGGCCACCGCCAGCACCTCAGGAGCGTCCACGAAGGACAGCAGGGTCCGCCCGCCGCGCTCCACGTACAGCACCAGGTCGCCGTCTACAAGGACGGTCAACGCGCCCGCCTTACGCCCCGGCCGGTGGCCGCCGCTCTCGCCGTCGCCGGCGTCGACCACCCGCTCCGGCCAGGGCAGCGCCGCCCCGTACGGGTTGGCCGGATCGGTCGCCGCGAGCACCAGCGCGTCCGGGTCGCCGTCGGTGTCCAGCGAGCGCAACCGGTCGACGGCACCGGGCAGGGCGAACTGCGCCGCGCCGAGCCCCTCGACGAAGTACCCGCGCCGGGCCGCCCCCCGCTCCTCCAGCGCGGCGAGCACCGGGTACACCCCGGCGAAGCCGCCGGGCATCCCCTCGGCCGCGACCGCGCCCCGGGTGACCACGCCGTGGCGTTCCAGCAGCGCGTCCGCGGCCGCCGCGGCCCGCCGGGTCGGGTCGGTGTCCCGCTCCGGCAGCCGGTACCAGCGGCCGGCCGCCGTCGGCGGACCTGACCGCAGCACGGACAGCGACGCCCGGCCCGGTCGCCGGTACCGCGAGCGGGCCGCGGCCGCCGGTCGGGACCGGTGCGCCCCGCCACCGGACAGGCGGGCCCGCAGCGGCACGAGGGTGTCGTTGGCGAGGTGGCCGGCCCATACGAGATCCCACACGGCGGCGAGCAGATCGTCGTCGTCCACGCCGCCGACGCGCTCGGCCAGGGAGCGGAAGAACAGCGCCTGGCCGCCGTCGAAGGCGTCGAGCACCGCCTCGTGCAGCGGCGAGGTCGCGGCGTCCGGGTCGGGCGGCGCGAGCAGCAGCGGGGCGGCGTCGGCGAACGCGAGCGTGACCCAGCCGTCACCGCCGGGGATCGAACCGGCGCCGGCCCACACCACCTCGCCCGCAGCGGTCAGCTCGTCGAGGTGGGCGGGCGTGTAGTCGCGTACCCGCGCCGGCAGCACGAGCCGTTCCAGCGCGGAGGCGGGCACCGGGACGCCCTGCAGCTGTTCGACGGCCGCGGCGACGGCGTCGATGCCGCGGGCGCGCTCGCCGCCGATGTGCTGCCAGCGGGGGAGGAAGCGGGCGAGGGTGCGGGGCGGCACCGGCTCGATCTCCCGGCGCAGCGCGGCCAGCGAGCGCCGCCGAAGCAGCCGCAGCACCTCCGCGTCGCACCACTCCGAACCGGCGCCGCCCGGGGAGAACTCGCCGGCGACCGCCCGTCCGGCCGCCGCCAGCCGTTTGAGCGCCTGCTCGACCACGAACACGCCCAGTCCGAAGCGCGCGGCGGCGGCCGCGGCGGTGAACGGGCCGTGGGTACGCGCGTACCGGGCGACGAGATCGCCGAGCGGGTCGGCGACGGGTTCGAGGTAGGCCAGCGGCAGCCCGACCGGCAGCGCGACGCCGAGCGCGTCGCGTACCCGCCCGGCGTCCTCGACGGCGAGCCAGCGCTCCTCGCCGGCGATGCGTACCCGGATGGCCCGCCGCGCCGTCGCCAGCTCGGCGAGCCAGTCGGCCCGGACGCCGCGCTCCGCCGCCTGGGCTGGGGTCAGGTCACCCAGGAGGCGCAGCAGTTCGGCGGCGTCCTCGGCGTCGCGCGGCGCCCGTTCGGCCGTCAGCCACTGCAGCCGGCGCTCGGTCTCCACCACGACCGTGGGGTCGAGCAGGTCGCGCAGCTCGACCCGGCCGAGCAGCTCGCCGAGCAGGGTGGCATCCAACGCCAGGGCGGCCGCCCGGCGCTCGGCGAGCGGCGCGTCGCCCTCGTACAGGAACGCGCCGACGTACCCGAACAGCAGCGACCGCGCGAACGGGGACGGCCGCGGCGTCTCCACCTCGACCATGCGGACCTTGCGGCTGCTCAGCTGGTGCATCACGGCCACCAGCCCCGGCACGTCGAAGACGTCCTGCAGGCACTCCCGCGCCGCCTCGAGCGTGATCGGGAAGTCGGGGTAGTCGCGCGCCACGTCGAGCAGCTGCGCCGAGCGCTGCCGCTGCTGCCACAGCGGCTGGCGGCGGCGCGGGTCGCGGCGCGGCAGCAGCAGCGCGCGGGCGGCGCACTCGCGGAACCGGGCGGCGAACATCGCCGAGGTGCCGACGGTCTCCTCGACGATCTGGGCGATCTCCTCGGGGTCGAACGCCACCAGATCCGCCCCCGGCGGCTCATCAACGATGTCGGGTAGCCGTACGACGATGCCGTCGTCGCTGGGCAGGACCTGCCCGTCGACGCCGTACCGCTCGGCCAGCCGCCGGCCGATGGCCAGCGCCCACGGTGCGTTGACGCGCGCGCCGAGCACGCAGTGCACGGCGAGCCGCCAGTCGCCCAGCTCGTCGCGGAACCGCTCCACCACCACGGTGCGGTCGTCGGGCAGGTGCCGGGTGGCCTCGCGCTGCTCGGCCAGGTAGGCCAGCAGGTTGCCGGCCGCCCAGTCGTCCAGTCCGCCGGCCCGCAGGTTGGCCCGGGCCGCCTCATCGCCCAGCCGGGTCAGTTCGCGCAGCCGGGCGCCGATCGCCCGGCCCAGCTCGATCGGGCGACCCGGCGAGTCGCCCTTCCAGAACGGCATGCGCGCGGCCGAGCCCGGCGCGGGGGAGACGAGCACCCGGTCGGGGGTGATGTCCTCGATCCGCCACGACGTCGAGCCGAGCAGGAACACGTCGCCGACGCGCGACTCGTACACCATCTCCTCGTCGAGCTCGCCCACCCGCTTTCCGGACTCTGCGCCGGCCAGGAAGACGCCGAACATTCCCCGGTCGGGGATGGTGCCGCCGCTGGTGACCGCCAGCCGCTGCGCACCCGGACGGCCGGTGAGCAGGTCGGCGGCGCGGTCCCAGACGAGCCGGGGGCGCAGCTCGGCGAAGGCGGTGGACGGGTAGCGCCCGGAGAGCATGTCGAGCACGCCGGTGAGCGCCGACTCCGGCAGCTCGGCGAACGGGGCGGCGCGGCGCACCACGGCGGCCAGCTCGGGCACCGGCCAGGGATCCATCGCGACCATCGCCACGATCTGCTGGGCGAGCACGTCGAGCGGGTTGCGGGGGTAGCGCAGCTCCTCGATCGCGCCCTCGGTCATCCGCTCCCCGACCACCGCGCAGGACACCAGGTCGCCGCGGTGCTTCGGGAACACCACGCCGCGCGACACCGCGCCCACCTGGTGGCCGGCGCGGCCGATGCGCTGCAGGCCGGCGGCGACGCTCGGCGGGGACTCTATCTGCACCACCAGGTCGACCGAGCCCATGTCGATGCCGAGCTCGAGGCTGGACGTGGCCACGACGGCGGGCAGCTGGCCGGACTTGAGCGCCTCCTCGATCTGACGGCGCTCCTCGCGCGAGACGCTGCCGTGGTGGGCCCGCGCCACGACCGGCGGCGCGCCGGTCGCGAGGCCCGACTGCGCCATGACCTCGGCCGGCATCCGGCCAGGGGGCAGCGGCGCCGGCTCGCCGTGCCGCTGCGCCGCCAGTTCGTTGAGGCGGGCACACAGTCGTTCGGCGCCGCGCCGGGAGTTGGTGAACACGATCGTGGAGCGGTGCGCCTCGATCAGGTCGAGAACGCGCTCCTCGACGGCCGGCCAGATCGACGCCCGGCGCGGCCCGTCGGGGTCGGCGTCCTCGACCACCTCGTCGAGGCGGGTCATGTCCTCCACCGGGACCTCGACGCTCACCTCGATCGTCTTGGCGGTGCGGGGCTGCACGATCTCCACGTCTGCGGCGCCGCCGAGGAAGCGGGCGGTCTCGGAGATCGGGCGGACCGTGGCCGACAGCCCGATCCGCTGCGCCGGCCGGTCCAGGAGCGCGTCGAGCCGCTCCAGCGACAGCGCCAGGTGGGCGCCCCGCTTGGTCGAGCACACCGCGTGCACCTCGTCGATGATTACTGTCTCGACCCCGCGCAGCGCCTCCCGGGCCGCCGACGTGAGCAGCAGGAACAGCGACTCGGGGGTGGTGATGAGGATGTCGGGCGGCCGGCGGGTGAACGCCCGGCGCTCGTCGGCCGGGGTGTCACCGGTGCGCATGCCGACGGTGATGTCGGGTGGTTCGAGCCCGAGGCGGGCTGCGGCCTGCCGGATGCCGGCGAGCGGCGTGCGCAGGTTGCGCTCCACGTCGACCGCGAGCGCCTTGAGCGGACTGACGTAGAGCACCCGGCACCGCCGGGCGGCGGGCTGGGCCGAGCGGGCCGGCGGAGCGGGCTGGGCCGAGCGGGCCGGCGGAGCCGGCTCTGCCGGCGGCGTCGCGGCCAGCCGGTCGAGCGACCACAGGAAAGCGGCGAGCGTCTTGCCCGAGCCGGTGGGCGCGACCACGAGAGCGTGCCGGCCGGCCGAGATCACACTCCACGCGCCGGCCTGGGCCGGCGTGGGCTCGGCGAAGGCCGACTCGAACCAGGCGCGGGTCGCCGCCCCGAACCGTTCCAGCACGTTCATGGCCCCAATCCTGCCTCGCGGGTATGACAGCCAGGGAAAAGCCTCGCGATCATCCGGCCCGGGATATCGGATAGGCGACTCGACTCGACGATCGCCAAGCCGCGTGACCGTCACTACTGTCCGCCGGGTGGCCGCACGACGTGGATCTCGGACGCTGTGGGATGTTCTCAAGGGCGCCTCCGCGGCGAACCTCGCCACGGTCGAACACCTGGTCGCGCACGCCGACCCGCTGCTCGCGCGGGTCGTAGAGACGTTTCCGACCTATACGCTGCACGACCGGCGGCACGCCGAGAACGTACGCGTACTGATGGAGAAGCTGCTCGGTGACCAGCTGGCCAAGGTCTCGCAGCTGGAGGCGGCGATGCTGATCCTCGCCGCGCACTTCCACGACCTCGGCATGGTGTACACCCCCGCGGAGCTCGACGCCGTCACGGCGGAGAAGGAGTTCGAGAGCTTCCTCGCCGCCGAGCCCGAGGCGTATGTCGCGTACCGCGAGAACGGTGACGGCCCCACCCCGGCGGTGCTGGAGTGGTACTGCCGGTGGCGGCACGCCGACCGGGTACGCGACATGCTCGCCCGCGTCCCCGACGACCGGTTGCGGTGGAACGGCTTCAGCCTGCGAGAGCCGTTGATCCGGCTGTGCCGCAGCCACAACCTGGACGCGGCCGAGCTACGCGGGCCGGAGTTCGATCCGATCTCGTTCAATGATCACTGCGATCTGCGCTTTTGCGCAGTCCTGCTCCGGCTGGCCGACATCCTCGACTTCGACGCCACCCGGTCGCCGCGCAGCGTCTACGACCATCTCGGGCTGGCCCGGCGGGAGACGTCGCACCGGGCGGTCAGCGACGACGAATGGCTCAAGCATCTGAGCGCGGGTGGATTCCACTTCCCCGATCCCCGCCGGCCGAACTATCAGCTGGGCTTCAGCGCACACCCGGACAGGCCCGCTGTGGAGCACGCCGTGCGCGCGTTCCTGGACGTCGTCGAGGAGGAGTTGCAGCGCTGCCGGGTCCTGCTCGGCTTCTGTCCGCAGTGGCGGGAGCTGGACCTGCCAGCGGGTGTGGACCGCGCCAACATCCACGGCGAAGGGTACGTGTACGGGCAGTTCCGCTTCGAGCTCGACCGGGAGGCCGTGCTCGACCTGTTCATGGGCGAACAGCTCTACAGCAACCCGTACGCCTTCCTGCGCGAGCTGCTCCAGAACGCCATCGACGCGGTGCGCCTGTGCGGCGAGCTGCACGGTCAACCGCCGGCCGGCGACGAGCCCCGCATCGACGTGACGTACTGGGAGGACGAGGCCGGCTACCTCTGGGTGCGCTTCGACGACTCCGGTATGGGCATGGACGAGGACGCGGTACGCCGGTTCTTCCTCAAGGTCGGCCGCTCCTACTACCGCTCGCCGGAGTTCCGGGCCGAGGTTCTGCGGGCCGGCGGGCGGGCGTCCGGGTTCACGCCGATCAGCCGGTTCGGCATCGGCGTGCTGTCCTGTTTCCTCGTCGGTGACGCGGTGGAGGTGTCGACGCTGCGGGCCGGTGCCGGCGGCGCGGTCGGTGAGCCGGTGCGGTTGTCGATCAAGCGCGACGACGAGTTCTTCGTGCTGCAGAAGGGCGAGATGGCCCCGGATCCGATGCCGTCCCGATTCGGCTGGGAGAAGGGCTACCGCGACCGTCCGGGTACGAGCATCGCCGTCCGGGTGGATCCGGGGCGATCCGTGGTGGAGGCGGCGGAGCTGGTGCCGCGCCTCGACGGGTACCTGTTCGCACCGCCCGTTCCCGTCTTCGCCAACGGTGACCGGCTGTCCCGGGCGACCACCGACGTGCTGCGGCGGCCGTCACTCGACCGGCCGGTGGAGGTGTGCACGCACGGCCAGCCGGAGATGGCCGCCGACCTGCGCTACCTCGGGCCGGTCCGGTTGGTCGCCCTGCCGCTCGACCTGACGTCGGCGAGCGCGACGCCGCTGTTGTCCGGTCAACTCGTCGCCGTCGTTGCGACGGTGCCGCAGGAGCCGGACAACGACGCCTACTCGGATCTCCTGGCGGGTTGGCCGGCGGACGTCATCAGTGAGGTGGATCCCGAGATCCGGGCACTGCTCGGGCGATGCGTGCGGGGCTACTGGCTGACCTTCGACCCCTTTTGGATGGCCACTCCGCTCAAGGTGCGAGTCACTCGGGACCTGGATCGGGAGCTCCTCGACAGGGTCAGAGCGCTGATGCCGGAGTACGTTGACCGGGCCGACCTGAACCGACCGCGCGGGTCGGGGAGCGACCGCCCGTCCGGTTCCTATCGGCCCGGGCGCGACGGGGTCGTCGATTGGAGAACCTTCCTGCTGGAGCTCCTGTCGGGCTTGGAACTCCGGCCGGACGCATACCCGGGGTACATCTCACCATGTGAACTGGACGGGCCGGAGGTGCGGTCCTTCCTGGCGGCGATGCGGCAGAGGTACAACGCGACCGCCTGGGGCCACAACGGCATCGCGCTGCCAGCTCCGAGCTTCCAGCGCGTGGGGGACTCGCCGTCCGGTGTGACCTTGTCGCTCACCGGTGCGGTCGGATTGACCGACCGGTTGCGCCCCGATCTCGACGTGGCCCGGGAGCGGATCCTGGCGCTGCCCTTCGCCCTCAATTCAGCGCTCCATCTGGCGGTACGCCGGGCGGTGCTGCGGTCACCGGCATCGCTGCCGGCCGACATCGTGTCCGAGCTGATGGTCACCGAGCTCTCTGCAGCGCCGGCCGTGAGTCCGTCGCTCCGCGAGATGCTGGACGATCCGCTGGTCACGCAGGGCGAGTGGCGTGACGAGGCCGTCATCGCCACCCCTGCCGGTCGGGTCTCGGCTGCCGCGCTGAGGGCGTCGGCGGCGGTCGGCAAGCGGTGGCAGGTCAGCGCGCACCGGTCCGGGCCCCTGCCGAGCAATTATCTGTACCCTATGAAGTGGCAGGACTTCGGACGCAGGGAGTATGAGTTCAGCTTCTACGAACTCGTGACCCGCGCGTTGGTCCAGACCGAACTGGACCTCGAGGTGCCGCCCGACGGTGGGACCGGCCACGCGGTCTGGTTCCGGTTCCGTTCGGTCGAACGTCCGCCGCTGCCCCCCGGACTCCTCCGGTTCCCGCCGCTGTTCTTCCTGCCCTACGCCGGCCCGGAGGAGGTGCTGATGTGGCAGGGCTACCCGGTCAACCTTCGCCATCCACTGGCGGCCTGGCTCGTGAACCACGCCGACAGCCTCGCCGGTGAACTGCCCGCGGTCTTCCGCCAGCTCCGTGAACTGCTGTGGCGGGCCGGACCGGACGATGAGGTCAACGCGGTACTCGAGCGCGTGGCGCGGGTACGCCCGGACCTCCGGCCTCCCGAGGCGGCGTACCTGCGCGGCGGGCGCGACGAGAACGCGTGGTGGTCGCGGTGACAGCCGCGCGGAACAGATCGACGGGGGTGCGCGGTCGGAAACCTGACTCGATCGCGAACCCGCAACGGGTCTTCAGCTGGCTACAGTCCGCTGTGTGACAGAGGCATCAGCCCAACCGGAGCAGCCCCTGCCGGCCAGGCCGGACGACGACCCGCCGAAGCCGCGGCACGGCGTCGACCTCTACCTCACCGAGTTCCCGCCGCTGACCTGGTCACGTACCGAGATCCGGCACAGCCTCGACGAGCTGTACGGGTGGGGCGAGCGCCTGGCGACCGATGCCATCGAGTGGTACCTGTCCGAGAAGCGGACCAAGGCGCGCTGGTCGCGGGCCCTCCGTACGGTCGCTGTGGTCCTGGCCACGGCCGGAGCCGCGGTCCCGGCCGTCGCGCTCGCCGCCGCCCGGCCCGTCGCCGGTAACTGGGGCTTCCTGCTGCTGGCGCTCGCGGGTGGCTGCGTCGCGTACGACAGGTCCTTCGGGTTCTCGTCGTCCTGGCAGCGCTACATGGCCACGGCGACCTCGCTGCGCGCTCAGCTGGTCGAGTACCAGGCGGCGTGGGCCAGGGAGATGGTCGCGATGGCGGCCCGGGAACCCGACCGTACCGACGCGGTACGGCTGATCGACTTCGTCCGGACCTTCGCCGCGGCCGTCAACGACACCGTCCGCACCGAGACCGAGGCGTGGCTGGTCGAGTTCCACACCCGGTTGACCGAGCTGGAGGCGCGGCTGCAGCAGGCCGAGGGTGGGCCGGTACGGCGGGGCGTCCCCGGCGTGGCGGTGCCCGGACCGGCCAGGCCGCCGGACGACACGGCCGAGGCCCTCCAGGTGCGGTCGCGCGGCGGAAATCGCTTTGTCGAGCACTGATTCACGTCGTTAAACACGTATTAGCCGGCCGCTGTCTGGCTGGTTGTGGCCGTATGCCAGGGTTCCCTCCCATGGAGATGGACTCGTTCTGGCACCTCATCGAGGGATCCTGGCGGCACACCGCCGACCCCGATGAGCGGCTGGAGTGGCTGACGCTGCAGCTCAGCCGGCTTCCACAGGCCGAGATTGTGGACTTTCAGGTGTGGCTCGACCGGCTTCACCGCTGGGCCGACAGTTGGCACATGTGGGGCGCCGCTTATCAGATATGTGACGGACTGTGTTCGGTTGATGGCTTCTGGTATTTCCAGGCGTGGCTGGTGGGGCTGGGACGTGATCTGTTCGAGCGGGTGATCGTCGACCCGGACGCCCTGGTCGACGTGCCGCAGGTGGTTCGCCTCGCCGGGCGGCCGGTGGACAGCTGGGCCGAGGACGAGTGGCCGGAGTGGGAGTCGCTGGACTACGTCGCGGGCCGGGCGTACGCGCAGGTGGCCGGCGATGACGAAAGCTTCGACGACGCGCTGGAGGCGCGGGGGCACGACAGCGCGCTGTCGCCCGAGCCGACCGGGGAGCGGTGGGACTTCGACGACCCCGCCGAGGTGGCCCGCCGCTTTCCCCGCCTGGGCGCGATGTTCCCCCGTACCGAGTACGCCGAGCGGACCGGCGCGGCGGTCGAGGTGCTCGGGCAGGGGCCGGACGAGGACTTCTTCAGGGAACTGGCCGGCGGCCGGTAGCGGATCTCGGCGTACGCGCGTGGCCGGCCGCCAGCGGTGCGGCGCTATGACAGTTCGGCGAGCCGGGCGGTCAGCCGGTCCCGGGCGCCCGGCCACTCCTGCGCGGTCATCGAGTACAGGACGGTGTCGCGCCAGGAGCCGTCGGGGCGCAGCCGGTGCCGGCGCTGGACGCCTTCCCGGACCGCGCCGAGGCGCTCGATGGCCCGTTGGGAGCGCTCGTTGCGGATGTCGGTGTGCCACTCCACGCGCTCCGCGCCCAGGTCCTCGAACGCCCGGCGCAGCAGCATCAGCTTCGCCTCGGTGTTGACGCCGGTACGCCACCACTGCCGGCCGATGAAGGTGTGGCCGATCGCCACCGCCCGGTTCGCGGGGTCGATCGCGTAGTACGACGTCGAGCCGATGACCGCGCCGGTGGCCGTGTCCCGCTGTACCCACGGCACCCGGGCGCCGGTGTGCGCCATCTCCAGCGCGGTGGCGACGTACGCGGCCATCGCGTCGCGGTCCGCCGGGCGCCGGGTCGACAGCCAGCGCCACACCTCGTCGTCGGCGGTGGCCGCGAACAGACCGTCCACGTGGGACTGATCGAGCGGTTCGAGCGTGACGTGGCGGCCCCGCATGGTCGCGGGAGTGTGCCACGGCGACCGCGTGGGCCGCAGATAGTCCGGCACGGGTACGGTCACGCCAGTGTCCGGCTGCGGAATGCCCGGCGTCAGCCGCAACGGCAGGACGCCGGCCCAGTGGGGTAGCGCGTAGTCCTCCGGGTCGTCGTTGACCCCGCCCGTGCGGACCTTCGCCGACACCTCCGTCAGCGGTAGCGCCAGCACCGCCGTCTGCGCCGACTCCTTGTCGGTGGGCGGCCGGCTGTCGGCGGCCCGGCCGACGGCGACCTTGTCGGCGAGCGCGGTCAGCACACGTCGCTTCTCGGTCTCGTCGGTCACCAGGCGCGCGGCCCCGTGCGCGATCACCGACCGGTAGTTGGCCGAGTGGTTGAACTGGGAGCGGGCCAGTACGAGGCCGTCGAGGAGGGTCACCGCGACACAGACCGGCAGGCCCTCGGGGTCGCGGGCGGCCAGCAGCGGCCGGCTGCCCGTCGAGCCGTGCAGGTAGAGCGTGTCGTCCAGGCGTACGTGCAGGGTGGGCAGCACCCGGGGCGCGCCGTCGACGACGAAGGCCAGGTCGCAGACGAGCGCCTCGTCGAGGATCGCGTGCACGACGTCCTCGTCGTAGGTCAGCCGGTCGCGGTGGCGCAGCGCGGTCGTGCGGGGAGTGGCCGGGTACATTGCGTACGCTCCTATGTACTAGTACAATCTCTGATCTGTGTCAGCACATTATCAGATCGCCGGATCGACCGCGGCGGAAATTGCCGTCAGCGTCGAGGCCGGGGTGCGCGGCGGGCACCTGGAGGCAGGTGCCGCGCTGCCCCCGGTGCGCGGCCTCGCCGCCACGCTCGGCGTGAGCCCGGCGACGGTCGCGGCGGCGTACCGGACGCTGCGGGAGCGCGGCGTGATCGAGACGGCCGGCCGCGCCGGTACCCGGGTCCGCGCCCGCCCACCGCTGCAGCCGCGCCACGCCCGCCGGCCGCCGGTACCCGCCGGCGTGCTCGACCTGTCGGCCGGTGAGCCCGACCCGCGCCTGCTGCCGTCACTGCGGGCCGCCCTGAGTCGCGTCAACGGCGATCCCGTCGGGTACGCCGCGAGCGGTCCGCTACCCGAACTGCTCAACCTGGCCCGCGAGCGGCTCGCGCCGGTCACCGCGCCCGCGCTGACCATCACCGGTGGGGCCCTCGACGGAATCGAGCGCGCGCTCACCGCCCACCTGCGCCCCGGCGACCGGGTCGCCGTCGAGGATCCCGGCTGGGCCAACCTGCTCGATCTCATCGCCGCCCTCGGCCTGTCGCCGGTGCCGGTGTCCGTCGACGACGACGGCCCGACGCCAGCCCGGCTGGGGGCCGCCCTGGCGAGCGGGGTCGGCGCCGTCGTCGTCACCACCCGCGCGCAGAACCCGACCGGTGCCGCCGTCGGTCAGGAGCGGGCCGCCGCGCTTCGCGCGCTGCTGGGGCGGTACCCGGACGTCCTCGTGGTCGAGGACGACCACGCGGCCGAGCTGTCCCCGGTCGGCCTGCATCCGCTCGCCGGGGCGACCGGCTCGTGGGTGTTCATCCGCTCGGTGTCCAAGCCGTACGGGCCCGATCTGCGGCTGGCCGTCGTCGCCGGAGACGAGGCGACCGTGGCGCGCATCGAAGGGCGGATGCGGGTCGGCGCCGGCTGGGTCTCGACTGTCCTGCAGCGCCTCGTCCTGGAGCTGTGGCGGGATCCGTCGATGCCGGCGCTCATCCGCGCGGCGGCCGACAGCTACGCCGCCCGGCGCGAGGCGCTGCTCGCCGCGCTGCGCTCGCGCGGACTGGCGGCGGCGGGCCGGACCGGGATCAACGTGTGGGTGCCGGTCGGCGACGAGACCGCCGCGCTCGCCCGGCTCCGCGACGACGGGTACGCCGTGGCGCCCGGGTCGGCGTTTCGCGTCGACACGCCGCCGGGGTTGCGGATCACCATCAGCCCGCTCGACCTGGCACAGGTGGAGCCGCTCGCGGACGCCGTGCTGCGGGCGGTCCACCCCGAGCCGGGCGCTCGATCCGCATAGCTGTCGTAGCCCACGGGTAGAACGGCGTCATGACCGACACCGTCCCGACCGCCGCGCCGTTCGTGCCGGCGACCGAAGACCTCGATCGGCTGCGCGCGGCCGCGCAGGGGTGCCGGGGCTGCGACCTGTACAAGGACGCCAGCCAGACGGTGTTCGGCGAGGGGCCGCCCGACGCCGAGGTCGTGATGGTCGGCGAGCAGCCGGGCGACATCGAGGACCGGCGGGGCCATCCCTTCGTCGGGCCCGCCGGCAAGCTGCTCGACCGGGCCATCACGGACGCCGGACTGGACCGCTCCCGCACCTATGTCACCAACGCGGTCAAACACTTCAAGCACAAGCCCGCGGCGCCGGGCAAGCGGCGCATCCACTCCAGCCCCGACCGGATCGAGATCATGGCCTGCCGGCCGTGGCTGGTGGCGGAGTTCAGCCTGCTGCACCCGCGCGCCGTGATCGCGCTCGGCGCGGTCGCGGCCAAGGGCCTGCTCGGCCCGTCCTTCCGGGTGACGAAGCAGCGCGGTGTGCCCATGCCGTGGCCGGAGTCGGCCTACCGTCCGGAGGATTTCGCGGGTGAGGCCCACGACGACGCGTTCGTGCTGGCCACGATCCACCCCTCGGCGGTGCTCCGCGCCGACGACCGCGATGCCGCCTATCGGGGGCTCGTCGACGACCTGCGGGTTGTGACCGAAAGGCTGGCCGCCGGGCGATAGCATGCCGGTTCCACGTCATTCGGGGAGGATCGATGCGGAACCGGACCTGGCTCGCGGCGCTCGCGCTCACCGGCTGCGCCCTGATGACGGCCGGCTGCAAGGCCGGTGACACGGCGAGCCCGGCCGCGTCGTCGTCGGGCGGCGCGATGACGGCGGCGAAGTCGACGAGCGCCGCCGACGAGGTGATCGCGGCGGCCGACAAGCTGCGCACCACCAGGTACAAGTTCTCGACCGACGGCGGTGGGTTCGCCGTGCAGGGGGCCGCCGACCCGGCGAACAAGGTGGTCACCATGGACGCCGCGATGGGGATGACGGTCC
Source organism: Planosporangium thailandense (assembly GCF_011947195.1). Taxonomy (GTDB): domain Bacteria; phylum Actinomycetota; class Actinomycetes; order Mycobacteriales; family Micromonosporaceae; genus Planosporangium; species Planosporangium thailandense. The sequence continues at coordinate 211,844 of NZ_JAATVY010000001.1, forward strand.
TCATGGTCGACGGGCAGATCTACCTGAAGCTTCCCGCGAACCTGCCCGGCGCCGGCGCCCTCGGTGGTGACGGCAAGTGGCTGCACGTGGACGCCGCGAAGTTCGCGGCCGGCAAGCTCGGCATCCAGGATCCGGGCGACCCGGGCGGTGCCTACAACAACCTCAAGGGCGCCACCTCGGTGCAGAAGGTCTCCGACAAGCACTACAAGGGCACGCTGGACCTCACGAAGACGCCGGCGTTCGCGGGCAACTCCAAGCTGGGGTCGACGCTGGGTGACTCGGCCAAGGCCGTGCCCTTCGAGGCCACCGTCGACGACAACGGTTACCTGTCCAGCATGGACACCACCATGACCGTCAACGGCACCCCCATCAAGCAGCACACCACGTTCTCCGACTTCGGTACGAAGGTGACGGTCGCCAAGCCGGCGCCGTCCGAGGTCACCGAGGCGCCGGAGAGCATCTACGGCGCTGTGGGCGCCTGACCCACGCGACAACCCGGCCGGCCCGCAGCGCACCCCCGGGCCGGCCGGTCTCACCCCACCGGACGGAACACATGCACCAGCACCTGTACGAGCCCGACCACGAAGATTTCCGGCAGCTCTGCCGACAGTTCCTCGCCCGCGAGGCGGTGCCGCACCACGACGAGTGGGAGCGGGCCGGGATCGTCGACCGCGACGTCTGGCGCAAGGCCGGGGCGGCCGGCCTGCTCGGCATGGACGTCGACGCCGAGTACGGCGGGGGCGGCCAGCGTGACTTCCGGTACAACGCGGTGCTGGACGAGGAGATCGTCGGCGCCGGGCTGACCGGCCTCGGGTTCGGGCTCCACAACGACGTCGTGGCACCCTACCTGACCGAGCTGACCACACCGGACCAGCGCAAGCGCTGGCTGCCCGGCTTCTGCTCCGGCGAGCTGATCACGGCGATCGCGATGACCGAGCCGGGCGCCGGCTCCGACCTCGCCGGCGTGCGGACCACCGCCGTGCGCGACGGCGACGAGTACGTCATCAACGGCCAGAAGACGTTCATCACCAACGGCGAGCACGCCGACCTGGTGATCGTCGTGGCGAAGACCGACCCGGACCGCGGTGCGCGCGGCGTGAGCCTCATCGTGGTGGAGCGCGGCGCGCCCGGCTTCACCCGCGGGCGCCGGCTGGACAAGGTGGGCCTGAAGGGCAACGACACCGCCGAGCTGTTCTTCGATGACTGCCGGGTGCCGGTCGACAACCTCATCGGTACCGAGAACCGCGGCTTCTACCACCTCATGGGCAACCTGCCCCGCGAACGCCTCAGCATCGCCGTCTCCGCGGTCGCCGCCTGCGAGCGGATGCTGGCGCTGACCCTGGCGTACGCGCGGGACCGGAAGGCGTTCGGCCAGCCGATCGGGGAGTTCCAGCACAACCGGTTCCTCCTGGCCGAGCTCGACACCGAGGTGACGATCGCGCGCACGTTCGTCAACCACTGTGTGACCGAGTACAACGCCGGCCGGCTGACCGCCGTCGACGCGGCCAAGGCGAAGTGGTGGACCACGGAGCTGCAGAACAAGGTCGCCGACCGCTGCGTGCAGCTGCACGGCGGGTACGGCTACATGCGCGAGTACCCGATCGCCCGGGCGTGGCTGGACAGCCGGATCCAGACGATCTACGGCGGCACCACCGAGATCATGAAGGAGATCATCGGACGGTCGCTCGGCCTGTGAACGTCGTCGACATCCCCGCTGTACAGCGCCGCACCCTGTCCCTGCTGTTCGCAACCCAGATCATCGGTGGGATCGGCGTGGCGATCGGCATCGCCGTCGGCGCGCTGCTCGCCGCGTCGATGGGCGGTACCGGAATCTCCGGCCTCGCCTCCAGCAGTTCGGTCGTGGGCGCAGCGCTGCTGGCGATCCCGGCCACCCGCCTCATCCGTCACCGGGGCCGACGGCCGGGCCTGGTGTTCGCGTACACGTGCGGCGTGCTCGGGGCGATGGTCGTGGTCACGGCCGTGAAGATCGGTTCGGTGGCGCTGCTGTTCGCCGGCATGGCCCTGTTCGGCGGCGGTAACACCGCCAACCTCCAGGCCCGCTACGCCGCCGTCGACCTCGCCGCGCCCGCCCGGCGTGGCCGGCAGCTGTCGTTGATCGTGTGGGCCACCACGATCGGCGCGGTCGCCGGCCCCAACGTCGCTCCGCTGGCCGACCGGTACGCCCGCCGCTCGGGCCTACCCGAGTACACCGGGCCGTTCGTGTTCAGCGCCCTCGCGTTCGGGGTCGTCGCGCTCGCGATCATGGTCGTGCTCCGGCCCGACCCGCTGCTCGTGGCGCGCGGGACCGCGGGCGAGGCGTCGTCCGTAGCCTCGGCCGGGCTGCGGGACGCGGTGCGCGCGGTCCGTTCGGAGCCGGCGGCGCGGCTGGGCATCTCCGCGGTGGCGGTCGGGCACGTGGTGATGGTGGCCGTCATGTCCATGACCCCGGTGCACATCGGTGGCTACGTCCACGGCGACGTGCTGCGTGTGGTCGGGCTCGTGCTGAGCCTGCACATCGGTGGCATGTACGCGCTGTCGCCCGTCGTGGGCTGGCTGACCGACCGGCTGGGCCGCCGTCCGGTGATCCTCGGCGGTGTCGCCACCCTGCTCCTCGCGTGCGCGGTGGCCGGCACGGCGGGGCACCACACGGCGCGGCTCGCCACCGGGCTGGCGCTCCTGGGGCTGGGCTGGTCCGCGACCATGGTGGCGGGATCGACGTTACTGTCGGAGTCAGTGGGTACGGTGGTCCGGCCGGCCGTGCAGGGCCTGTCGGACCTGGCGATGGGACTGGCCGGCGCCGTTGCCGGCGCACTTTCCGGGCTCGTCGTCTCCTGGTCGAGCTATCCGACGTTGACCCTTCTGGCCGCGATCGCGACTGTGCCGCTGATCGCGCTGGCCAGCCGGACGGTGCCGGCATTGGCGATGTCGGAAGGGAGCTAGAGGGTGCGGTTGACGGACTTCTGGGAGCGGCTCGAGCAGGTCTTCGGGCCCGGGTACTCGCGCAGCGTCGCCCATGACCAGGTCCTCTCGCAGCTCGGCGGGCGCACGATCGAGGAGGCCCTGGCCGCCGGCGAGGAGACCCACAAGGTGTGGCGGGCGGTCGTCGCGGCCTATCCGGACCGGGTGCCGGCCAAGCTCCGCTGAGCGTCACTTCTGGATCTTGGGGAGTTTGGCACCGTATGGGCCCGCCATGCGCTGTCAAACTCCCCAAGATCTCTGAGTGGCAGCCTCGTTCCGGCCGGGCTCGTTCGTTCCGGTCGGGCTCGGCCGACCGGGCTCGTTCGTTCCGGTCGGGCTCGGCCGACCGGTCAGGGCCCCGCTACCCGAACCGCCGTTTTGTCCTGTGCGCGGTAAAAACTCCGGACCGAGGCGGGGGTGTCGGTACTTGCCTCGAACACTTGTACGGGTATTGTCCACAGCGGTACGTCGGACGCTCTATCCACAGCCACGGCCTGCCGGCGCGTTTTTGTCGGACCCAGGGCCTAGCGTGTGCCAGGTGACGAAGCGACCGACCACATCCGCGAAGACGGCCAATACAGGGGTGACGAACATGGCAGCGATGCCAGACCGCGAGAAGGCGCTGGGCCTCGCCCTCGCGCAGATCGACAAGCAGTTCGGCAAGGGCTCGGTCATGCGACTGGGCGAGCGTCCGATCACGCAGACCGCGGTGATCCCGACCGGCTCGATCGCCCTCGACGTCGCGCTGGGTATCGGCGGCCTGCCCCGCGGCCGGGTCATCGAGATCTACGGCCCGGAGTCGAGCGGTAAGACCACCGTGGCGCTCCACGCGATCGCCAGCGCCCAGCGTGAGGGTGGTATCGCGGCGTTCATCGACGCCGAGCACGCGCTCGACCCCGAGTACGCGAAGGCGCTGGGCGTCGACACCGACGCGCTGCTGGTCTCCCAGCCCGACACCGGTGAGCAGGCCCTCGAGATCGCCGACATGCTGGTGCGCTCCGGCGCGCTGGACATCATCGTCATCGACTCGGTCGCCGCGCTGGTGCCGCGCGCCGAGATCGAGGGCGAGATGGGCGACAGCCATGTCGGTCTGCAGGCCCGCCTGATGAGCCAGGCGCTGCGGAAGATCACCGGCGCCCTCAACAACTCCGGCACCACGGCGATCTTCATCAACCAGCTGCGCGAGAAGATCGGTGTCATGTTCGGCAGCCCCGAGACCACCACCGGTGGTCGGGCGCTGAAGTTCTACGCCTCGGTGCGGCTGGACGTGCGCCGCATCGAGAGCCTCAAGGACGGCACCGAGGTCGTGGGTAACCGCACCCGCGTCAAGGTGGTGAAGAACAAGGTGGCCTCGCCGTTCAAGCAGGCTGAGTTCGACATCATGTACGGCAAGGGCATCTCCCGTGAGGGATCGCTCATCGACGTCGGCGTGGAGCAGAACATCATCCGCAAGTCCGGCGCCTGGTACACGTACGAGGGCGACCAGCTCGGGCAGGGCAAGGAGAACGCCCGCAACTTCCTCAAGGAAAACCCGGACGTGGCGGCAGAGATCGAGAAGAAGATCCTGGAGAAGCTCGGCGTCGGCGCGGGCGCGGGCGACGCGGCCGGTGGCCCGGTCGACATCGAGTCGGTGGACTTCTGAGTCTCGGCTGATCTGTGGCAGGTCGTCGCTACCGAGGCGGCCGGGGCTCCGCTGATTCGTCTCAGCGGGACGTTCCGGCCGCACGGTCCACCAGTCGTGGCCGGGGCGCTCCGGCCGCCGACCCCAACCGTGACCCGGCCGAGCTGGCGCGGGAGATCTGCCTGCGGCAGCTCGCTGTGCGACCGCGTACCCGCGCCGAGCTGGCCACGGCGCTGCACCGGCGCGGTATCGCCGAGGACGTCATCGACCAGGTGCTCGACCGCTATGACGAGGTCGGCATCATCAACGACGAGGCGTTCGCCCGGGCCTGGGTCACCAGCCGCCACCACGGCAAAGGGCTGGCCCGCAGGGCCCTCGCGGGCGAGCTGCGGCGCAAGGGCGTCGACGCCGAGGCGGTCGACGAGGCCCTCGACGAGCTGGATCCGCAGACGGAGGAGGAGACTGCCCGGGTGCTCGTCGCCCGCCGGATGCGGGTCGAGCGAAACGCCGCACCGGACGCTGCCTTCCGGAGGTTGGTCGGCATGCTGGCCCGCAAGGGTTACCCGGCCGGACTGGCGATCCGAGTGGTGAAGGACGCGCTCGCCGCCGAGGCGGAGACCGCGGAGTTCGCCGACGGCATCGACCCCGACGCGCTCGCTGAGGCGGCCGGCCCGGGGGAGTGATGAGGCTCCGGGTAACGAAGCCTCGGGGTAACGACACCCCAGGCGTTCGGCCGGCGATGCTACGCGCCGGTAAGTGATCTAACCTACGTCCGGGCCGCGATTTCCTTCATCGTCAGACGTGAATGCGCTATTACGCACCAATTTCAGGCTGCCGTGCATCCCGGCATCGCAGTCTGAGCAGGACAGGCGGTCATCGGGCTGTTACCCGCACCGTACATCCCGCTCCGGGTCTGATCATGACTCCTTGACCGAAGCGCCCTCTACGACCTAGCCTCGCCTTACTGGAGGAGAACGCCCACCACCGCGGATTCAACCGCACAACATAGATCGCGTTACAGATCAGCAACTTTTTGCTAGCTGTACGGCTAGCTCCGGCAGGTCCGACGTGGCCGCGTCGCCGCCTGTTGATACCTGTCGCCACTCGCGACGCCCGCCAGGCGCCGTGGGGCGGATCTGACGTCGGCCCCCACCGCGAATCCGGGCATCTCCTAAACCGGTAACACGGCCGCGCCGCTTTGCCGGCGCTGACGGGGAGGGGGAGGCCATGCAACCGGCAGAGATCGCGCTTGCGTTCTTCGTCGCCATCGTAGCCATCCTCCTGATCATTCTCATCTTTGTCGGGCTGCGGCTGATGCGGCGGCTGCAGGACACTCCGAAGCCCTTGACCTCCGGCGAGCCGGACGCCGCGTACCTGGTCGAGAAAGACCGGCACGAGAACTCGCTCGCATCTCTGCGGGACACCGCGGAAGAGGCGGCCAGGGCAGTCGACGAGGCGCGTGCCGCGGCTGCCGCGGCGCGTACCGAAGCCGCGGCGGCGAAGGCGGAGGCGAGCGCCGCCCGCGCGGAGGCGCGCCGCATCCTCGACGCCGCGCGTGCCGAGTCCGAGGCGGTACTCGAACGCGCACACCGGCAGGCCGAGCACGACGCCGAAGAGGCGCGCGCCGCCGCCCGCCGCGCCGGCGAACGCGAGGTGGCCCAGCTCACCGCCGCGGCGAAGGAGCAGACCCAGGACGCCGAACGGCGTCAGCGGCGCCTCGACGAGCGGGAGCGCCTGCTCGCGGAGGACGCCGAGCGGCTGGCCGAACGGGACCGGCGCATCACCGTCACCGAGGCCGACCTGTCCGGCCGCGAGAACGCGCTCGTCGAGCGGGAAGCGGCCCTGGCCGACGCCGAGGAGAGCCGTCGCCGCGAACTGGAGCGGATCGCCGGCCTGACGGCGGAGGTCGCGCGAGCCGAGCTCATCGAGTCCATCGAAGCCCAGGCCAAGCGTGAGGCCGCGCTGCTGGTCCGCGACATCGAACACGACGCCCGTGCCACCGCGGAACAGCGCGCCCGGCACATCGTCGTCGACGCCATCCAGCGGGTCGCGAGCGAACAGACGGCCGAGAGTGTCGTAAGCGTCCTCCATCTGCCCAGCGATGAGATGAAGGGCCGGATCATCGGCCGCGAAGGCCGCAACATCCGCGCCTTCGAGTCGGTGACCGGGGTGAACCTGATCATCGACGACACGCCGGAGGCCGTGCTGCTGTCCTGCTTCGACCCGGTACGCAGGGAGATCGGCCGGCTGACGCTGGAGAAACTCGTTCTCGACGGCCGGATCCATCCGCACCGGATCGAGGAGGTGTTCGACCTCGCGAAACACGAGGTCGAGCGGCTGTGCCAGCGGGCCGCCGAAGACGCCCTCGTCGAGGTCGGCATCACCGACCTGCATCCGGAACTGATGACGCTCCTCGGGCGGTTGCGGTACCGGACCAGCTACGGGCAGAACGTCCTCAAGCACCTGGTGGAGACCGCGCACATCGCCGGCATCATGGCCGCCGAGCTGAGGCTGGAACCGGCGATCATCAAGCGCTGCGCCTTCCTGCACGACATCGGAAAGGCGCTGACCCACGAGGTCGAGGGCAGCCACGCCCTCATCGGCGCCGACCTGGCCCGCAAGTACGGTGAGTCCGACGAGGTCGTCCACGCCATCGAGGCGCACCACAACGAAGTCCTGCCGCAGACCATCGAGGCTGTGCTGACACAGGCCGCCGACGCCTGCTCCGGCGGCCGGCCCGGGGCGCGGCGCGAGAGCCTCGAAGCGTACGTGAAGCGCCTGGAGCGTATCGAGGAGATCGCCGGCGGCAAGGCCGGCGTGGAGAAGGTCTTCGCGATGCAGGCCGGGCGCGAGATCCGGGTGATGGTGCGCCCGGACGACGTCGACGACATCGGCGCCGCGGTGCTGGCCCGCGACGTGGCCAAGCAGATCGAGGAGGAGCTGACCTACCCCGGTCAGATCCGGGTGACGGTGGTGCGGGAGTCGCGCGTCACCGAGATCGCCCGCTGAAACGCCCGGCGATCTCCGCGGGTCGGTCGTTCAGGCTACCGACTACGTGACACTTCCCGGCACGGCGACGGCCTCGGTGGTCGCCGCGTCCTCGGAAGCGCTGATTGACGAGCCGCGCCGGCTCAGCCGCCGCTGGACATACCCGGCGAGCTTGGACAACGAGTAGTTGACCAGGATGAAAAAGAGGCCCACCACGAAGTACAGCTGAATCGGGTTGTGGAGGAGTTGGGTTGCCTGCTTGGCGACGTTGAGCAGTTCCTCATAGCTGATGATGAACGCCAGTGACGTGTCCTTGAGGACCACCACGAGCTGACTGATCAAGGCCGGCAACATGATGCGGAATGCCTGGGGGAGCAGCACCAGTCGGGTGGTCTGCGTCGGCGTCAGGCCGATCGAGGCGGCCGCCTCGCGTTGCCCGATGGGCAACCCCTCCATGCCCGAGCGCAGGATCTCCGCGATCACCACCATGTTGTAAATGGTGAGGCCGATCACCAGGTACCAGAGCGGGTTGCTGAAGTCGAGCCCGAATCCGGGCAGGCCGCGGCCGACGAAGAAGATCGTGATGACGACCGGCAGGCCGCGGAAGATCTCCACGCACACCCGGGTCACGACGTTGAGCACCCAGGTCAGCGCGCGCAGGACCAGCGCCGCCGGGGCCGGCAGTCCGACGTACCGGCGCTGAGCGAGCTCCTTGAGCTGGATCCGGACGACGGCCAGGAGAGTACCGAAGATCAGCGAGCTGAGGATCGACAGCACCGCTGCCGCCAGAGTGGCCTGTGCGCCCTGACCCAGCCGCTGCCAGAGTAGGGTGAAACTCGCGTTCGACGGGTCGATCAGCGGTCCCCACAGTTCCGCGCTGAACTGTCCCTTGTCGCGCAGCGGTTCGATCACGAAGAGCCAGGCCCCGGCGATGATCGCGATGCCGATGACGACGCTGGCGACCAGGGTGATCCGCTTGGCTCGTGGACCCGGCGCGTCGTACAGGACGCTGGTCTGCGGCGTGGTCAGGCGGCGTGGCGGGCGCTTAGCGGCGGTCCCCGCGGGGGTCGTCGGGGTGGCGGTCATCGCGTCGCCACCCGTCGCTCGACGCGGTCGAGGAGTATGCCCAGCGGAACCGTCATGATCAAGTATCCGATCGAGATGCCGATGAAGACCGGGATCAGGGGAAGTCCGTCGGCGGACACGAGCGAGTCAGCGGTCTGGGAGAGATCACCGACGACGCCGAAGAACCCGGCGAGGGCAGAGTTTTTGATCATTGCGATGATCACGCTGCCCAGCGGGACGACCGCGGACTTCCAGGCCTGCGGCAGGATCACGTACCGCAGGCTCTGGGTGAACGTCAGACCGATCGCGCGGGCGGCCTCGGCCTGGCCCGGCGCCACCGCGTTCACGCCGCTGCGCAGCGCCTCACAGACGAAGGCGCCGGTGTACAGACACAGGCCCAGCACCGCGAACCGGAAGTACGGAAGATCGGTGCCCAGGCGGCTGAACACCACGTTGAGGCCGGGAACATCCAGGAAGCGAGCGTTGGAGCCCAGGGCGGGCAGTCCAAACGCGGAGAAGAACAGCACGACCGTCAGTGGCACGTTGCGGAACACGGTCACGTAGGCGGTGCCGACCGCGCGCAGTGGCGCCACCGGCGAGATCCGCAGCACCGCCATGATCGTGCCGATCAGCAGCGCCCCGATGCCGGCGAGTATGCAGATCTGGAGGGTGAGCCAGAAGCCACCGGCAAAGACGTCAAACCGGTCGACCAGTACGTTCACCGCTCACCCTCCAGATCTACGACGTCAGCTCAGTACCGGTCGACGGCCGGTGCGCTCGGCGTGTTCGAGTCGACCTTGCCGACCGTGTCCTTCCACGCCTTCTCGTAGCGCCCGTCCTTGGCGATCTTCTCCAGGACATCGTTGATGAAGGCACGGAACTTGGTGTCGCCCTTCTTCACGCCGATGCCGTACGGCTCCTGCGTGAACTTCGAGCCGACGAGCTTGAAGTCGTTGGGGCTCTGCGAGACGAAGCCCGACAGGATGACGTTGTCCGTCGTCAGTGCGTCGACCTGCTTGTTCTTCACCGCGTCCGCGCACTTGGCATAGGTGTCGAACAGGACCAGTTGGGTCGCCTTGTCCTTCAGGTACTGCTCGATGGTCTTCGCCGGTGTCGACCCGGTCACCGAGCAGACCTTCTTGGTGCCGTCCTTGAAGGAGTCGGGGCCGCTGATGGAGTTGTCGTCCTTGCGCGTCAGGATCTGCTGCCCGGCGACGTAGTACGGGCCGGCGAAGTCGATCCGCTGCTTGCGGGCGTCGTTGATGGTGTACGTGGCGACCACCATGTCGACCTTGGCCTGCTCGATGTACTCCTCACGGACCTTCGACGGGGTCTCGACCCATTCGATCTTGTCGGCCGGGATGCCCAGTTCGCCTGCGATGATCTTGGCGATCTCCACGTCAAACCCGGCCGGCTTGCCGTCCAGGCCCTTCAGGCCGAACAGTGGCTGGTCGAACTTGGTGCCGATCTTGATCTTCTGGGCCTTGTTGAGGGCCTCCATCGTGGTGCCGGCGTCGAACTTGACGTCCTTCTTGACGTCAGAGCCGGAGCCGCCGCTGCTGCCGCCGCCACCACAGGCCGCCGCGCCCAACATGAGCGCGGCAGACGCCGCGAGCGCCGCGAAACGGGTCAGTCGCATCTATCAACTCCTCTTGTTGAGAGGGCCGATCCGGGGTCGGCCCCTCAGCTGAACGGCACTGAGCCGGGATGGTGTCAGTGCGTAAGAATCTTGGACAGGAAGTCCTTGGCCCGGTCGCTTCGGGGATTGGTGAAAAACTCCGCCGGCGGGGCCTGCTCCACGAGTTGGCCGTCAGCCATGAAGACGACCCGGTTGGCGGCGTGCCGCGCGAACCCCATCTCGTGGGTCACCACGATCATGGTCATGCCGTCGGCGGCGAGCGAGGTCATCACGTCGAGCACCTCGCCGACCATCTCGGGGTCGAGGGCGCTCGTCGGCTCGTCGAACAGCATCGCCTTGGGCTGCATGGCGAGCGCGCGGGCGATCGCCGCCCGCTGCTGCTGCCCGCCGGACAGCTGTGCCGGGTACTTGTCGGCCTGGTTGGCGATGCCGACCCGCTCCAGCAGCGCGAGGGCCCGCTCGCGGACGGCCGCGGGCTTCTCCTTGCGTACCTTGACCGGGCCCAGCATGACGTTTTCCAGGACGGTCCGGTGTGCGAAGAGGTTGAACGACTGGAACACCATCCCGACCTCGCTGCGCAGCCGGGCGAGCGCGCGGCCCTCCGCCGGCAGGGGCTGCCCGTCGAAGCGGATCTCGCCGGAGTCGATCGGCTCGAGCCGGTTGATCGAACGACACAGGGTCGACTTGCCGGATCCGGACGGGCCGATGACGACGACCACCTCGCCGCGGTCGACGGTCAGGTCCACGTCGCGGAGCACGTGCAGCGAGCCGAAATGCTTGTTGACCCGGTCCATCACGATCAGTGGCTGACCTGACGACGTCGTTGTCATGAACCCCGCCTTCGTGCTGTGCGTTCGCATCGATCGTCGTACCCAGAGATCACATCCGGGTAACACCGTGTATGTCGAGCTCGGTGAGCAGGTTACGGGTGGCCTCCGCGACCTTTGCGACAGCTTGGTCGAAAGCTGCTGAATTGCGGACAGAAGGCTTGCGGTAGCCGGAGATCTTGCGGACGTACTGGAGCGCCGCCGCCTCGATGTCGGCCTGACTCACCTCAGCGGTGAACGGTGGGCGGAGCGTCTTGATGCTGCGGCACATTCTCGTCTCCCGACCGGTACGGATACGCTGTACAACCGACATGAGTAACATGACCGCGCCAGCCAGCGCCTCCGACCGGCCACGCACCTACCAGGTGCGCACTTACGGCTGCCAGATGAACGCGCACGACTCCGAGCGCATCTCCGGCCTGCTGGAGAACGCCGGGTACGTCCCGGCCGCCGGCGACGAGCAGCCCGACGTGGTCGTGTTCAACACGTGCGCGGTGCGCGAAAACGCCGACAACCGGCTCTACGGCAACCTCGGACACCTGCACCCCGTCAAGAAGGCCCACCCGGGCATGCAGATCGCCGTCGGCGGCTGCCTGGCCCAGAAGGACCGCGGCGAGATCGTCAAGCGGGCACCCTGGGTGGACGTCGTCTTCGGCACCCACAACATCGGCTCGCTCCCCACGCTGCTGGAGCGGGCCCGGCACAACGCCGCGGCCGAGGTCGAGATCCTCGAGTCGCTCGAGGTCTTCCCGTCGACGCTGCCGACCCGCCGTGAGTCGACGTACGCCGGCTGGGTGTCGATCTCGGTCGGCTGCAACAACACCTGCACCTTCTGCATCGTGCCGTCGCTGCGCGGCAAGGAGAAGGACCGCCGGCCCGGCGAGATCCTGGCCGAGGTCGAGGCGCTGGTGGCCGAGGGGATCCTCGAGGTGACCCTGCTCGGGCAGAACGTCAACACGTACGGCGTCGAGTTCGGTGACCGGTACGCGTTCGGCAAGCTGCTGCGCTCGTGCGGGGGCGTCGAAGGGCTGGAGCGGGTGCGCTTCACGTCGCCGCACCCCGCGGCCTTCACCGACGACGTGATCGCGGCGATGGCCGAGACCCCGAACGTCTGTCACCAGCTGCACATGCCGCTGCAGTCGGGCTCCGACCGCATCCTCAAGGCGATGCGTCGCTCCTACCGCACCGACCGCTACCTGGGCATCATCGACCGGGTCCGTGCGGCGATGCCGGACGCGGCGATCACCACCGACATCATCGTCGGGTTCCCGGGCGAGACCGAGGAGGACTTCCAGGGCACCCTCGATGTGGTCCGGCAGGCCCGGTTCGCCAGCGCCTTCACGTTCCAGTACTCCAAGCGCCCCGGTACGCCCGCCGCGACCATGGACGAGCAGGTGCCCAAGGAGGTCGTCCAGGACCGGTACGACCGGCTGGTCGCCTGTCTGGAAGAGATCACCTGGGCGGAGAACAAGAAGCTCGTCGGGCAGACCGTCGAGGTCCTGGTGGCCACCGGGGAGGGGCGCAAGGACGGCGCCACCGGCCGGATGTCCGGGCGGGCCCGCGACGGGCGACTGGTCCACTTCGTGGGCGCTCCCGACGTGCGCCCGGGCGACATCGTGCACACCACGATCACGTACGCCGCACCGCACCACCTCAACGCCGACGAGCCGCTGGTCTCCCACCGGCGCACCCGGGCCGGCGACGTGTGGGCGGCCGGCCAGGCCGTGCGTACCCCCGGGGTGTCGCTCGGAATGCCGACGATCGGCGCGCCGGCCCCGGCCGCGAGCGCCCCGGCGGCGGCGTGCGGCTGCGACTGACGAGAGGTACCCGGTCAGTCGAGCATGTGCTCGCGCAGCCGCTCGATCTGGGCGTCGGTGATGCCGGCGCGCCGCGCGTACCCCTCCACCGAGCCGTGCCGCTCGCGTAGCTCGACCAGGAACAGGTGCATCGCGTCCCGCGGGCACGGGTCGACCTGCCAGGGTGAGTGGCCGTCCTCTTCCGGCCGGTCGGCGGCGAGGCTGCGGCGCCACTCGCGGAAGCGGCGCTCGGACTCGGCGCTGAGGGCGTAGTCGGCCGCGATGTCGTCGTCGGCCACCCCGAGCAGGCTCAGGGTCAGCGCGGCGAGGACCCCGGTGCGGTCCTTGCCCGCGGCGCAGTGGAACACCAGCGGGGTCGAGTCGGAGTCGGCGATCAGCCGCAGCGACGCGGCCACGGCGTTGCGGCCGGTGAGACCGCCCTCGGCCATCTCCGCGTAACGGTCGGCCAGGTAGCGCGGCAACGCGGCGCCGAGCGTGAACTGCGGCCACAGGTCGGCGTGGAAGTTGAGATTGTGGTAGGCGAGCCCCAACGATTCCGCCACCCGGCCGTCGGCCTCGAGTTCGTCGGGCCGCCGCAGGTCGAGCACGGTGCGCACGCCGAGGGCCGCGAAGTCTTCGAAGTCGACCGGCGTCAGCCGGTGCAGCCCGTCCGAGCGGTACAGCCGGCTCCAGCGGACGGTGCTCCCCGCGGCGGCCGGGTAGCCGCCGAGGTCGCGGAAGTTGAAGACGGTCGAGAACGGGATGACGCGGTCGACGGTGGTCACGGTTTCCGACCGTATCGCGTCCGGCCAAGGTGTGTCCGGCCCGGTGGGGTCCGCCCGCCCGCGCTGTCCCGACCCCGCTCGCGGTCCGGTCGCCCCTGTCCCGGCCCCGCGGCCGGGACAGGGGCTGGTCCGGTCAGCTGCTCTGCTCGGCGAGCTCCAGGAACCTGCGCTTGGACTCCAGCGCCTGCTGGGCCTCCCGGATCCGCCTGGCGTCGCCCGCCGCCTGCGCCTTCGCCAGCCGCTGCTCGGCCTCGGCGACCTGCTCGCGCATCTGGGCCAGCAGCGGGCTCGCCTCCGGCGGGGTCCGCCGCCACGCGGCGTCCATGGCGTGCTTGACGCGGTCTTCGATGGCGCGCAGCCGCCGGTCCAGGCCGCCCGCCGCGTCGCGTGGAACCCGGCCGATGTCGTGCCACTGGCCCTGGATCTCGCGCAGCTTGGCCTGCGCGGTCTTCGGGTCGGCGTCGATGTCGAGCGCCTCGGCCTGCGACAGCAGCTCCTGCTTGCGATCCAGGTTGCCCCTCAGCTCGGCGTCCCGGGCGGAGAAGACCTCGCTACGGCGACTGAAGAACGCGTCCTGGGCCGCCCGGAACCGCTCCCACAGCTTCTGCTCGGCCTCCTTGGAAGCGCGCGGCGCGGCCTTCCACTCGCTCATCAGCTCCTTGAGCTGGGCGGCCGTGGCGTTCCACTCGGTGGAGTCGGACAGGCTTTCGGCCTCGGCGACCAGCTCCTCCTTGCGGGCCTGCGCCTGCTTGCGGGACGCGTCAAGGATGGCGAAGTGGGCGCCGCGGCGGCGGGTGAACCCGTCCCGGGCCGCCGCGTACCGCTTCCACAGCTCGCCGTCGGTCTTCTTGTCGACGCCGTGGATGGTCTTCCACTCGTCGAGGATCTCCTTGAGCCGGTCGCCGGCGGCCTTCCAGCCGGTCGCCTCGGTCGCGATCTGCTCGGCCTCCTCGACGAGGGCGGTCTTGCGGGCGATCGCATCCGCGCGGGCCGCGTCCCGGGCGGTCCGGGCGGCGCCCGCCTTCTCCTCGGCGATCGCGGCGAGCTTGTCGAGGCGCGCGGCGAGGCCGTCGACGTCGCCGATGACGTGCGCGGTGTCGAGGCTGCTCCGCAGGCGGCGGATGGTGCTGAGGGAGTGCGACGGGTCGGCGGTGCCGCTGCCGAGGCGGGCCTCGATCAAGTCCACTTCGGTAACAACGTCGGCGAAACGTCGGGCGAAGTGCGCCAACCCCTCCTCCGGGGTACCGGCCTGCCACGATCCGACAACGCGTTCACCCGCCGCCGTCTTCAGGTACACCGTGCCGTCCGCGTCGATTCGACCGAATGCCGTCGGGTCGCTCATGCCGCCACCTCGCTCAGCTCGGCATGAGGCTCTACCGCGCTGAGCCCCCCGATTCGCTCGCTTCGCTCGCTCATTTGCCCATCCTCGTCTTCCCGGCGTCCGCAGGGTTCGGGTAACCCCGATGCCGCCGCCAGCGCACAGCAGTATTCACTCGTTCAGGGCCTCATTCTCACAGGTCCGCCCCCATCCGCGTCGAGCGGCCGCAGCCGAACCGTGACCTTGCCGTCGCGCTGTCACCTGAAGTTTTCGCCCAGTGCGGGACGGACCGGGTGAAGACACCCGATACCGTTTTGGCGTGCCCCTCGTTGTCGCCGTCTGCCCGAACCGGACGCTCCCAATCCCCGGTGTCGCCGCCGAAATCAACACTCGGCGGATCACAGGTGACCCCGGAGCGGCGCGGTCACGGGCGACCCGTACACGGTTCCCGGCGCTCGGCGTCGGACACCGGACACCGGAGTTGTCGTCACCGTACCGCGCCCGGTCGGTCTTGTGGGCGTCGTCACCCGGGTATTTGACCGCGAACAGGGGGGCCTCCGCGCTCACCGGACCGATTTTCCCGGCGGACCGGCCATGACGCACCTGTCCGGACCGGTGATCGCCGTCGTCGGGCCGACCGCCGCCGGCAAGTCCGCGTTGAGCCTCGCGCTCGCGCACGCGCTCGGCGGGGAGGTGGTGAACGCCGACTCGATGCAGCTGTACCGGGGGATGGACATCGGCACGGCCAAGCTCACTCCGGCCGAGCGCGCGGGCGTACCGCACCACGTCCTGGACATCTGGGACGTCACCGAGCCGGCCAGCGTCGCGGTCTACCAGCGGCTGGCGCGCGCCGCGATCGACGACGTGCTCGCCCGCGGCCGGGTTCCGCTGCTGGTCGGCGGGTCGGGTCTGTACGTGCGGGCGGTGCTGGAGGAGTTCGAGTTCCCCGGCACGGACCCGGCCCTGCGCGCCGACCTGGAGCGCGAACTGGCCGCCCACGGGCCGGCGCCGCTGTACGCCCGGCTCACGGCGGCGGATCCGGCCGCGGCGGCGCGGATCCTGCCCACCAACGGCCGGCGCATCGTGCGGGCCCTGGAGGTGATCGAACTCACCGGCGGGCGGTTCACCGCCGCCCTGCCGGAGCAGCCCAGACCGTACTACCGCGCCTGCCAGGTCGGCGTCGACCTGGATTCGCAGCTGCTCGACGAGCGGATCGCGACCCGCGTCGACCACATGTGGGCCGCGGGGCTGGTCGACGAGGTGCGCGAGCTCGAGCGCCGCGGCCTGCGGGAGGGGCGCACCGCCAGCCGGGCCCTGGGCTACCAGCAGGTCCTGCGGTTCCTCGCGGGCGAGTACGCCGAGGCCGAGGCGCACGCGGAGACGATCAGGGCGACCCGTCGCTTCGTACGGCGTCAGCGGTCCTGGTTCCGGCGCGATCCGCGGATCCGGTGGCTCGACGCCGCGGCGCCGGACTTCGTCCCGGCGGCGTCTGCCGAAGCGGCAGCTTTCATCGCAGCGCGATGATGCCGGGGCGCAAGCGTTCGCCGCGGTGTCATGATGTCGACGTGTTAGGAAACGGCATGGCGATCACCTACGCCAAAGGGCATGGCACCGGCAACGACTTCGTCATCCTCCCCGACCCGGACGGGCTGCTGCCACTGACGCCCAGGCTGGTCGCCGCGCTGTGCGACCGCCGCCGGGGCATCGGCGCCGACGGCGTGCTGCGGGTCGTCCGGGCGGGCGCCCACCCCGAGGCCGTCCGGTACGCCGGCGCTGCCGAGTGGTTCATGGACTACTGGAACGCCGACGGCACGTACGCGGAGATGTGCGGCAACGGCGTGCGGGTGTTCGCGCGCTACCTCACCGAGGCCGGCTACGCGGCCGGCGGCGAGCTGACAATCGCGACCCGCGCCGGGGTGGTGCGCGCGGTGGTCACCGCCGACGAGGTCGCCGCCGGCCTGTCCAAACCCCGCGTGTACGGGCAGAGCGTGGCGAGGGTGGAGGGCCGCCGGTACGACGGCGCGGCCGTCGACGTGGGCAATCCGCACCTGGTCTGCCGGGTGGCCGGCACCAGGGAGCTGGCCGGTCTCGACCTGTCCACCTCGCCGGAGTTCAGCGACGCGGACTTCCCGTCCGGCGTCAACGTCGAGTTCTCGGCGCCGGGCGTGGTGGCGGTCCCGGGCGCACACGCGCACGTGCGGATGCGCGTGTACGAGCGCGGCTCCGGGGAGACGCTGTCGTGCGGATCGGGCGCGTGCGCGGTGGCGGCCGTGGCGCTGGCCGACGCCGGCCTGAGCGCCGGGACGGTCGCCGTCGACGTGCCGGGCGGCCGCCTCACCGTCGTGCTCGACGAGGAGACGTGCTGGCTGGCAGGTCCCGCGGTGATCGTGGCGAACGGGACGGTGGACACCGAGGCGCTCGACGTACGGCTGCCCGGGCCGGACGGCTCGCGGCCGGTCGGCGTGGCCGGGGCCGGGGCGAAGTAGCTCACCGGGGCCGGGGTGAAGTAGCTCACCGGGGGCGGGGCGGCGCCTGCGTCGCCCCGCCCCCGGTCGGCGTCACTGCGCCGACGGGTCCGGCAGCAGCGGCGGCGCGTCGACGGTGGTCCGCAGGATGTCGGCCGCCGCGTTCGCGTGGTACCCGTCGGTCGGGAACCCGTCCTCGGCGCCCAGGCCCTCGCCCGGCCGTACGGTCTCCTCGCCCTTGGCCACGGCGCGCACGGCCGCCGCGACCGCCGGCGCCACCCGCGCGTCGAACACGCTGGGCACGATGACGCTGGCGTTGAGCTTGTCCGCGCCGACGGTGTCGGCGATGGCCCGGGCCGCCGCGAGCGCCATCTCGTCGGTGAACGCGCGCGCCTGCGCGTCGAGCATGCCGCGGAACACGCCCGGGAACGCCAGTACGTTGTTGATCTGGTTGGGCTGGTCGGAGCGGCCGGTGGCGACGATCGCGGCGTGCTCGCGGGCGGCGCGCGGGTCCACCTCGGGGTCGGGGTTGGCGAGGGCGAACACGATCGAGTCGGGCGCCATCGTGGCGATGTCGTCGCCGGTGAGCAGGTTGGGTGCGCTCACGCCGATGAACACGTCGGCGCCCCGGACCGCGCCGCGCAGGTCGCCGCTGAAGTTTTCGCGGTTGGTGTTGTCGGCGAGCCACTGCCACGACTCGTTCAGCCCCGGCATGCCCCGGTACAGGGCGCCCGGCCGGTCGGTCGCGATCAGGTCGCCCACGCCCTGCCGGAGCAGCAGCTTCATGATCGCTGTGCCGGCGGCGCCCGCGCCGGACACCACCACGCGTACGTCGGCCAGCTTCTTGCCGACCACCCGCAGGGCGTTGGTGAGCGCGGCGAGCACACAGATCGCGGTGCCGTGCTGGTCGTCGTGGAAGACCGGGATGTCGAGCATCTCGCGCAGCCGGGCCTCGATCTCGAAGCAGCGCGGCGCGGCGATGTCTTCGAGGTTGATGCCGCCGTACGCCGGCGCGATCGCCTTCACGATGTTGACGATCTCGTCGGTGTCCTGGGTGTCGAGCACGACCGGCCAGGCGTCGACCCCGGCGAACCGCTTGAACAGGGCGGCCTTACCCTCCATCACCGGCAGCGCGGCGGCCGGGCCCAGGTTGCCCAGGCCCAGGACGGCCGTGCCGTCCGTGACGACCGCGACGGTGTTGCGCTTGATCGTCAGGCGTCGGGCGTCGTCGGGGTTCTCGGCGATCGCCAGGCAGACCCGGGCGACGCCCGGCGTGTAGGCCCGGGACAGCTCGTCACGGGTGCGCAGCGCGACCTTCGGCGTTACTTCGATCTTGCCGCCGAGGTGCAGCAGGAACGTACGGTCGGAGACTTTGCGCACCTCGACCCCGTCCAGCGCCTCCAACGCGCCGACGACCTGGTCGGCGTGGGCTGCGTCGGCGGTGTCGCAGGTGAGGTCGGCGATGATGGCGGTCTGGTCGGAGTCCACCACGTCGAGTGCGGTCACGACGGCGCCCGCCTCGCCGACGGCGGTGGTGAGCCGGCCGATCGCGGAGGCGTCGGCGGTCACGGCGACCCGGATGGTGATGGAGAACCCTGCGCTGGGAAGACGACGTGCGGTCACGGCGTTCTATTTTGAGGCCACCACGATCCGGTGGCGACGACCGCCCCGCCCATATTCGTACTTATCTCGTCAGGTACTGGGTATCGGGGGCTCGTGACAGGGCGCAATGCAGGTGCGTCACCTGTCACGACGTGACACGATCGGAAGCGATGCGAGAAGGAAACGTGAAAGCTTCGTACGACGTGAAGACTCCGTACGACCTGGACCTGGACCTCGACGTCGAGCTGGACGCCCTGCGGGCCCCGGCACGGGGATTCGAGGACGTGGACACCGACGACGCCACGACCGGCGAGCTGGAGCTGGAAGAGCGCCACGCGCTACGCCGGGTCGCCGGCCTGTCGACCGAGCTGTCCGACATCACCGAGGTCGAGTACCGGCAGCTCCGGCTGGAGCGGGTGGTCCTCGTCGGCGTCTGGACCGAGGGCACCGCCGCGGACGCCGACAACAGCCTCGCCGAGCTGGCGGCGCTGGCCGAGACGGCCGGCTCGCAGGTGCTCGACGGACTGGTCCAGCGCCGTAGCCGGCCCGACCCGTCGACCTACATCGGCCGCGGCAAGGTCGCCGAGCTGCGCTCCATCGTCGTGGCGACCGGCGCCGACACCGTCATCTGCGACGGCGAGCTGTCCCCGTCCCAGCTGCGCAACCTGGAAAACGAGGTCAAGGTCAAGGTCATCGACCGGACCGCGCTGATCCTCGACATCTTCGCCCAGCACGCCAAGAGCAAAGAGGGCAAGGCGCAGGTCGAGCTGGCGCAGCTGCAGTACTTCCTGCCGCGACTGCGCGGTTGGGGTGAGGCGATGAGCCGGCAGGCCGGTGGCTCCGTCAGCGGCAACGGCGGGGTGGGTCTGCGCGGACCCGGTGAGACGAAGCTCGAGACCGACCGCCGGCGCATCCGTACCCGGATCTCCCGGCTCAAGCGCGAGATCGCGGGGATGGCGACGATCCGTGAGACGAAGCGGGCCGGGCGCCGGCAGCGCCAGGTGCCGAGCGTCGCGATCGCCGGGTACACCAACGCCGGCAAGTCGAGCCTGATCAACCGGTTGACGGGTGCCGGGCTGCTGGTGGAGAACGCGCTGTTCGCCACCCTCGACACCACGACGCGCCGGGCCCGCGCGGCCGACGGCCGGCTCTACACCCTCTCCGACACCGTCGGGTTCGTCCGGCACCTGCCGCACCAGCTGGTGGAGGCGTTCCGGTCGACGCTCGAGGAGGTCGCCGAGGCGGACCTCGTGCTGCACGTGGTCGACGCCAGCCACCCGGACCCCGAGGAGCAGGTGCGGGCGGTACGCGAGGTGCTCGCCGAGGTCGGCGCCGACAAGGTGGCCGAGCTGCTCGTGGTCAACAAGATCGACGCGGCCGACGAGGAGACGCTGCTGCGCCTGAAGGGCGAGTGGCCGCACGCGGTCTTCGTGTCCGCCCGTAGCGGCGGCGGCCTGGCCGAGCTGCGGACGGCGATCGAGGACCGGCTGCCCTGGCCGGCCGTGGAGGTGCGCGCCTGCGTGCCCTACGACCGCGGTGACCTCGTCGCCCGGGCGCACTCGACCGGTGAGGTGCTCGGGACCGAGCACACGAGCGAGGGAACGGTTCTGCACGTACGGGTGCCCGAGGCGCTCGCGGCGGAGCTGGCCCCGTACGCCCTCGAAAGCCGGCCCAAGGCCGACCACGCGGCGTAGTCGGGGGTGGCCACCCGGCCATAGTTGGGCCCGGCCAACCCCCGAATCGCCGTCGTCTCTGCCAGACTGGTGCGATGCGAAGATTGGGCCTGCTGGTCATCGGGGTAGGGACGGCGGCTTTCGGGCTGGCCACCCCGGCTCTCGCCGACCCCAGCCCGGCGCCGGCCGGCCCGGGTCAACCCGCCGATGTGGCATGCACTCTGAGTGACCCCCAGCTGATCGGGCTGACCGGCCTGTTGGCGCGGCCGGGCGGCGGCTACGTGCTGGCCAACACCAGCCCCCAGCAGGCGAACCCCATGCGGGTCTACTACCTGGACAGCAAGTGCAAGGTCGACAAGGCCGTGTCGTACCCCGCGGCGGCCCGCGACCCGGAGGACCTCGCGGTCGCGTCCGACGGCACGGTGTGGGTGGCCGACATCGGCGACAACCCCAGCAACGGGGGGGAACGGCGACAGACCATCGCGCTGTGGAAGGTGCCGTCCAACGGCGGCAACCCCGTCATCTACCGCCTGGCCTACCCCGACGGCCAGCATGACGCCAAGGCGCTGCTGTTCGGCCCCGGCGACACGCCGATCATCGTCACCAAGGAGTCCAGCGGCACCGCCCAGATCTACGAGCCGACCGGGCCGTTGCAGCCCAACACAAGGCAGGGCGTGCCGCTCAAGAACGTCGGGTCGTGGAAGCCCACGCGCACCGGCACCGCCAACTTTCTCGGCGCAACGGGCCAGATCCTGGTGACGGGCGCGGCGCAGTCACCCGACCGCAAGCGGGTCGCGCTGCGCACGTACTCCGACGCGTACGAGTGGAACGTGCCCGACGGCGACGTCGTCAAGGCGATCACGACCGGCAAGCCCCGGATCACGCCCCTCGCCGGAGAAAACCAGGGCGAGGCGATCGCGTACAGCGCCGACGGGGCGTCGTACCTGACCTGTTCCAGCCAGACGGGGCCGAGCCAGATCCTGCGTTACCGGCCGGCCGCCGCCGTGGCCGGGAAGGCGGTCCCCACGACCGGTAAGGCGGCCAAGAAGGCCGACAGCCGCCCGTGGTTCCAGAAGCTGTCCCTGCCGCAGCTCATCGACGTCGTCGCCGGAGTCGGCGTGCTGGGCCTGGTACTGGTCGTCGTCGGCGTGCTCGGTATCCGCCGGTCGCGCAAGACGCGGCGGGCCGCTGTCGCGGCCGGCCGGACGGATTCGCAGGCGACCGGCGCGTGGCAGGGCGATCCGGGCTCCGGCCCCGATACCGGGTCGGCCGCCGCGGATCGCCGGCAGGCCGGGCGTGGCGGGGCTCCGGCCGGCGCCGGGCAGCCCGCTCGCGCCGGCGTCGCGGTTCCGGGCGGCGCCGGGCGGCCCGGTCGCGCCGAGGTCGCGGCTCCGGCACCGCCGGACGCCAAGCGGCAGGGCCGCGCTTCGGTGGCGCCTCCGGACCCGCAGCGGAGCGGTCCCGCTCAACCGGCGCGCAGCGGTCCCGCTCAACCGGCGCGCAGCGGTCAACCGGTCGGCGGAGGCCAACCGCCGGCCCGCGGCGGTCAACCGCCCCGTGGCGGTCAACCTTCCCGCGATGGCGGCGGCAAGATATACGGCGGTGGGTATGCCGGGTCGGGTCCGGACCAGCGGGGCGGGCGTCAGGGGTTCGCGCCGCCGGGGTACCGGCCGGACCGCGACGGCGACGCCAGGTACTTTCCCGAGCGCTTCTAGGACGATCACGGCCGGGGTGGTGAGTCACCACCCCGGCCGTTCGGCGTTCAGATCCGGCGCATCACGGTGACGACGCGGCCGAGGATGGTGGCGTCGTCGCCGGGGATCGGGTCGAAGGCCGGGTTGTGCGGGATCAGCCAGACATGCCCGTCCCGGTTGCGGTACGTCTTGACGGTCGCCTCGCCGTCGATCATCGCGGCCACGATCTCGCCGTTGTTCGCCGTGGGTTGCTGGCGCACCACGACCCAGTCGCCGTCGCAGATGGCCGCGTCGAGCATCGAATCGCCCTTGACCTGCAGCAGGAACAAGGTGCCCTCGCCGACGAGCTCGCGGGGGAGCGGGAAGACGTCCTCGACGGCCTGCTCGGCGAGGATCGGGCCGCCGGCCGCGATACGACCCAGCATCGGCACGTACGCGGGCGTGGGCCGTGCGGCGCGGGCCGCCTCCTCCTGGTCGGTGACGAAGTCGCTCGGCGGGCGGATGTCGACCGCCCGCGGCCGGTTGGGGTCGCGCCGCAGGAAGCCCTTCCGCTCCAACTCCTTGAGCTGGTAGGCCACGCTCGACGGGGAGACCAGGCCGACCGCCTCACCGATCTCCCGGACGCTCGGCGGGTAGCCGTTGCGGTCGACCGAGCCCCGGATGAACTCGAGGATCCGTCGCTGGCGCTGGGTCAGATCGGGTGCGACGACGTCGGGGAACGCCGTCACGACCGCCGTGACCGGCCGGATCTGGGGCTGGCCGGCGGGCGCCGAGCGGCCCCGTCGGGCTGCCGTCCGGCCACCGCGCGGCGCCGGACGGGCACCCGCGGAGGCGGCGCGGCCGTCCGGAGTGGGCGAGTGGTCGGGGTCGGGGTCCCTGCCGTCGGCCGGGGTTCCACTCGCGGGGTCGTCGGTGGCCACGTCCATCCTCCCTCGTCACATCGGCCGGCCGGGTGGGGGCCCGATTGGCGCGGATGCGTGATCGATATGCCGGTTGACGGTAGCGCCATGCGGCGACCGTTTCAAACATCTGTACTAGTCCGTCGGCGTGTCGTGGTGCGGTGCTCGACACGGGACGCGCCTCTGGTATCCATCGTACATCCGTTCGATAGAACGGCCGTTCGAAGGGAGGGTTCCACTCTACCGGGTGCCGCGCTCCTGACCGGGCCGAACCTGTCGCGTCGCGCCGCCCCCGGCGCTGTCCGCCGTCTGTTCCAATGCCGGCAGCGACCTAATCCGTCCACACGCGTTAGACACGCGACACCTCGCACGCATAGGGCGAGTTGACTTGCGAATGATCGGCGCACAGCTTAACGTCGACCCCCAGATGTAGTAGTTACATGGGTGTAAGACGTCCACAGGTTGGGGTCGGTCGCCCACAGTTCATCCACACGTTATGCACAGTGGCACCCCCAGGTGGGTAGGTGTCGCTGTGCCCGCCATGCCCACTCTTCCCGCACGAGAGGCCGAGACGATGCGCTGCCCGTACTGCCGGCACCCGGACTCCCGGGTCGTCGACTCGCGCGAGGCCGACGACGGTCAGCTGATCCGGCGGCGGCGGTCCTGCCCGGAGTGCGGCAAGCGGTTCACCACCGTCGAGGAGGCGGTGCTGGCGGTGGTCAAGCGCAGCGGGGTCACCGAGCCGTTCAGCCGGCCGAAGATCATCGCCGGGGTACGCAAGGCGTGCCAGGGGCGACCGGTCGATGATGACGCGCTCGCCGTGCTGGCCCAACGCGTCGAGGAGGCGGTCCGGGCCCGCGGCGCCGCCGAGGTGCCCAGCCACGAGGTCGGGCTGGCGATCCTCGGACCGCTCCGTGAGCTGGACGAGGTGGCTTATCTGAGGTTTGCGAGCGTCTACCGCTCGTTCGACTCGCTGGGGGACTTCGAGCGCGAGATCGCCGCGCTACGGGCCGACCGCGAGGAGCGGGTGGGGGGACGCGAGGTGGCGACGGCCGGAAACGGCTGAGCTCAGGCGCCGACCGCGACGGCGCCCGCCCGCATGCGCGGGTCAGGACAGCGGTGTGTCACGGAAGACGGACGGTACGGCGGGAGACATTCCGCGCCGGTGAAGAGACCATTGAAGATGGTGGGGGAAGGCATGACAGAGGCAGTACGCACGTCCTCCGGCAGGGCACGCGGGGGGAGCGGCAGCCGGGCCAACGGCGCCGCCAAGGCGACCGCGGGCGACCGGGGGCTGCGCGTCGAGCGGGTGTGGACCACCGAGGGTGTCCACCCGTACGACGAGGTGACCTGGGAGCGCCGCGACGTCGTCATGACGAACTGGCGGGACGGCTCGATCAACTTCGAGCAGCGCGGCGTGGAGTTCCCCACCTTCTGGAGCGTTAACGCCGCGAACATCGTCACGACCAAGTACTTCCGCGGCGCGGTGGGCACCCCCGAGCGGGAATGGTCGCTGAAGCAGCTCATCGACCGGGTCGTCAAGACGTACCGCTCCGCCGGTGAGGAGCACGGCTACTTCGCCAGCCGCGAGGACGCCAACATCTTCGAGCTCGAGCTCACGTGGATGCTGCTGCACCAGGTGTTCAGCTTCAACTCGCCGGTGTGGTTCAACGTCGGCACCAAGTCGCCGCAGCAGGTGAGCGCCTGCTTCATCCTGTCGGTCGACGACTCGATGGACTCGATCCTCGACTGGTACAAGGAAGAGGGTCTGATCTTCAAGGGAGGCTCCGGCTCCGGGGTCAACCTCTCGCGCATCCGCTCGTCCAAGGAGCTGCTGTCCTCCGGCGGCACCGCCTCGGGCCCGGTGAGCTTCATGCGGGGCGCCGACGCCAGCGCCGGCACCATCAAGTCCGGCGGCGCCACCCGGCGCGCCGCGAAGATGGTCATCCTCGACGTCGACCACCCCGACATCCGGGAGTTCGTCTCGACGAAGGCGCGCGAGGAGGACAAGATCCGCGCGCTGCGCGACGCCGGCTTCGACATGGACCTGGGCGGCAACGACATCGTCAGCGTCCAGTACCAGAACGCCAACAACTCGGTCCGCGTCTCCGACGAGTTCATGCGGGCGGTCGAGACCGACGGTACGTTCGACCTGCGCGGGCGGCTCGACGGCAAGGTCATCGAGTCGATCGACGCCAAGGGGCTGTTCCGCGACATCGCGCAGGCCGCGTGGGAGTGTGCCGACCCGGGGCTGCAGTACGACGACACGATCAACGACTGGCACACCTGCCCGGAGACCGGCCGGATCACCGCGTCGAACCCGTGCAGCGAGTACCTGCACCTGGACAACTCGTCCTGCAACCTCGCCAGCCTCAACCTGATGAAGTTCCTGCGCGAGGACGGCTCGTTCGAGGTCGAGAAGTTCGTCAAGTCGGTCGAGTTCGTCATCACCGCGATGGACATCTCGATCTGCTTCGCCGACTTCCCGACCGAGCGGATCGGCGAGACCACCCGCGCCTACCGTCAGCTCGGCATCGGGTACGCCAACCTCGGCGCGCTGCTGATGGCCAGCGGTCTTCCGTACGACTCGGACGCGGGGCGCTCGCTGGCCGCCGCGATCACGAGCCTGATGACGGGCACCGCCTACCGCCGCTCGGCCGAGGTGGCCGGCGCCGTCGGGGCGTACGACGGGTACGCGCGCAACGCCAAGCCGCACAAGCGGGTCATGCGCAAGCACGCGGCCGCCAACGACGCGATCCGTCCGCTCGGCACGGTCGACACGCTGATCGTGGACGAGGCGGCCCGGCAGTGGCAGCAGTGCCTGAAGATCGGTGAGAAGAACGGCTGGCGCAACTCGCAGGCCAGCGTGCTCGCCCCGACCGGCACCATCGGCCTGATGATGGACTGCGACACCACCGGTGTCGAGCCCGACCTGGCGCTGGTCAAGTTCAAGAAGCTGGTCGGCGGCGGCTCGATGCAGATCGTCAACCAGACCGTGCCGCGCGCCCTGCGCAACCTGGGCTACCAGGAGGAGCAGGTCGAGGCGATCGTGGAGTACATCTCCGAGCACGGCCACGTCGTCGACGCGCCCGGGCTCAAGCCCGAGCACTACAGCGTGTTCGACTGCGCCATGGGTGAGCGCGCCATCGCGCCGATCGGCCACGTGCGGATGATGGCGGCCATCCAGCCGTTCATCTCCGGCGCGATCTCCAAGACGGTCAACATGCCGGAGTCGGCCACCGTCGAGGAGGTCGAGAAGATCTACTTCGAGGGCTGGAAGCTCGGCCTGAAGGCGCTGGCGATCTACCGGGACAACTGCAAGGTGGGCCAGCCGCTGTCCAACGCCAAGCCGGGCAAGAAGGAGGAGACCGCCCCGGCGTCGGCCGCCGCGGTCGCGACCGTCGAGCCGGAGAAGATCATCGAGTACCGTCCGGTGCGCAAGCGGCTGCCGAAGAAGCGGCCGTCGCAGACGGTGTCCTTCTCGGTCGGCGGCGCCGAGGGGTACCTCACCGCGTCGTCCTACCCGGACGACGGTCTGGGCGAGGTCTTCCTGAAGATGTCGAAGCAGGGCTCCACCCTCGCCGGCGTGATGGACGCCTTCTCGGTCGCCATCTCCATCGGTCTGCAGTACGGCGTGCCGCTGGAGACGTACGTCAGCAAGTTCACCAACATGCGGTTCGAGCCGGCCGGTATGACCGACGACCCGGACATCCGCATGGCCGCCTCGGTGATGGACTACATCTTCCGCCGGCTGGCGCTGGACTTCCTGCCGTACGAGAAGCGCGCCGAGCTGGGCATCCTCACCGCCGCCGAGCGGGCCGCCCAGCTGCGCGAGGAAAGCGGCGAGGCGTCGGTCGACCTGACCGAGATGGCCTCGTCGGCCCCGGTGGAGAGCGCGCCGGCGGAGAAGCCGGCACCGGCCGCCCAGGCCAAGGAGGAGGCGCCGGCTGCGGCTGCGGCGAAGGTCGCGCACTCCTCGACCGAGCTGCTGGAGCTGGTGCAGGGCATGGCGGCCGACGCGCCGCTGTGCTTCACCTGCGGCACGAAGATGCGGCGGGCCGGTAGCTGCTACGTCTGCGAGGGCTGCGGCTCCACCAGCGGCTGCAGCTGACAGGAACCCATTTCTGGCGGTAAAACGCCTGGTCAGTTGGGGTAGCCGGCAAATCAGACCGGCTACCCCAACGCTGGCTTTGACGGTCTCTATTGCATCCGATGCAAGGGAGTGGGTTCACCGAAGTACGTCGAGTACTTGACGTACTTAGCGGCCTGGGACATTCTTGTCAGGGAGACAGCGGAGGTGGCCTGATGTCGGTTACTCACTACGACAGCTATACCGATGCTCGCGCGCACCTTAAGGACCTGCTTGATGCCGCTGAGCGGGGTCGCGTCGCCACGGTGCGGCGCGACGGGGGCCGGACGGCGGTTGTCGATGTCGAACGGCTCCGCGCCTCGCTAGCAACGCTGAGCCCGTCGCGGGCGCAGGTGGTGGCGGAGGCTGGCGGCTGGTCGGCCTTCATTCCGGGCCTTCCCGTCGCGGCCGATGGAGCCACGTTCGAGGAGGCCATCGTCGAGATGATCGATGCGCTGCGAGAGTACGCCGAGGACTGGCAGGAACGCCTGCTGGACGCTCCCAACCATCGGAACAACTGGGCACTTGTGCAGCTGATCAGCCTCAGTACCGACGATCAGTTGCGGGACTGGCTGGTTGGACCCGGCCGGTGACGTGGCCACAACCTACCCGTCAGGACCACGACAAGTTCTGCGGCATCGAGGGTTGGACTCCCGTTCGTGATGCGCGTGGGCGCACCGGAACGCACCGCATCACCTATGAACTCAATTTGCCGGACGGTCGCGTCCTGCGAACAAGGATCTCGCATCCGGCCGATCGCACAACGTATGGACCAAGTCTCTGGAGCCACATCCTCCGGGATCAACTTGGCGTCTCCGAGGAGGAGTTCTGGACATGCGTGCGCGATGGGGTCAAACCCAACCGAGGCATACCGGAGGTGCCTCCTGAGGCGCTTCCGGCCGATCTTGTCAGCTTGTTGATCACGCGAGTCGGCCTCGCTGACTCCGAGGTTGCGGCGATGAGCAAGGCAGAAGCGGTTGAGCGACTCAACCGCTTCTGGACAGAGGGTGCCTGACCTGCATGGCCGGGGTCTCGGCCCACGAACTCATGACGCTCGGGTGGCGAACGACCGGTGCCGTGCGCCGGAGCAGATGCCGCGAACTATGACGCGCGGCCTTGACCGAGGTCCGGCGTTACGGTGTCGGGATGGGCGGCGAGCTGACCCCGTTCACCGTACGGGTTGCCGAGGACGCGCTTGACGACCTGCGGCAGCGCCTGGCGCGCGCTCGCTGGCCCGAACCGGCGACCGTGGCGGACTGGAGCCAGGGCGTGCCGCTCGACTGGCTGCGGGACCTGTGCGGGTACTGGCAACGCGGGTACGACTGGCGACGCCTGGAGTCCCGGCTCAACGCGCTGCCGCAGTTCACCACGGAACTGGACGGCCTCGACCTCCACTTCGTACACCTGCGGTCACCGCAGCCGGATGCGCTGCCGCTGATCGTCACGCACGGCTGGCCGGGCTCGGTGGTGGAGTTCCTGGACGTTCTGGAGCCGCTCACCGACCCAGTCGCGCACGGCGGAGACGTCGCTGACGCCTTCCACGTGGTGTGCCCGTCGCTGCCGGGCTTCGGGTTCAGCGCCAAGCCGGCGGAGCCCGGCTGGGGGCCGGAGCGGATCGCCCGGGCGTGGTCGGTGCTGATGGGCCGGCTGGGTTACGGGCGGTTCGGCGCGCAGGGCGGCGACTGGGGCGCGATGGTGACCACGTCGCTGGCGGCGCAGGATCCCGGGCGCCTGGTGGGCATCCACCTCAACATGCTGCCGGTGGCCGGCCGCGACCGGCTCGCCACGCAGGACCTGACCGACTTCGAGCGCCGGAGCCTCGCCGACGCCGCCTATCACCGGGAATGGGGCAGCGGTTACGCGCTCGAGCAGGCGACCCGCCCGCAGACCGTCGGCTACGGTCTGGTCGACTCCCCGGTGGGCCAGTGCGCCTGGATCGCCGAGAAGTACTGGGCCTGGACCGACCACGGCGGCGATCCGCTCTCCGCGCTCAGCCGCGACCAGATGCTCGACAACATCAGCGTCTACTGGCACACGGCGACAGCCGCGTCGTCGGCCCGCATCTACTGGGAGCACGGTTTCGCCCGGCCGTCCGGCCGCAGCACCGGTCCGGAGCCCGAGCCGCTGGTCGGGCCCGTCGGTGTCTCGGTCTTCCCGCGCGAGATCTTCCGGCCGTCGCGGCGCTGGTGCGAGCGGTACTGTCGCGATCTTCGCTTCTACGAGCAGCTTCCGCGCGGCGGCCATTTCGCCGCGTTCGAACAGCCGGAGCTCTTCGTCGACCAGGTACGGCGTGCCTTCCGGGCGATGCGCTGACCCTGGCAGGCGCGGTCGGCGGGCACTTATCCGTGTGCCGGCCGCAGCACCCGTTCGCGAGGCGCCGCTCCCACCGCCGCCTGAGCGGTCGGTGCCACGGTGTCGAAGTCGACGAGGAGATGCCGGGGGCCGCGCAGTTCCGCGTTGGGCCGGTAGGGCGGTGGGTCGGCCACCAGGCGCGGGTTCTGCAGCCGGCGGACCAGCAGAGGCAACGCCACCTGCGCCTCGACGCGGGCCAGCGGGGCACCGTAGCAGTAGTGGATGCCGCTGCCGAAGCCGAGATGGGCGTTGCCGGCACGATCGGGGTCGAAGCGGTCCGGGTCGGGGAAGCGGGCGGGGTCGCGATCGCCGGCGGCGAGCATCAGCGCGAGGGGTGATCCCTTCGGGATGGTGGTGCCACCGATGGGGATGTCGGCGAGGGTGCTGCGGTTGGTCCGCATCTGCACCGGTGGTTCGTAGCGCAGCAGCTCCTCGACCAGCGGGATGGCCAGGTCGGGTTCGTCGCGCAGCCGGCTGAGCACCTCGGGGTGGCGCAGTAGGGTGAGCATGCCGTTTGCGATGAGGTTGACGGTGGTCTCGTGGCCGGCGACGAGCAGTAGCACGGCGGTGCTGACCAGGTCGGCGCGCGACATCGGCGCGTGCGGTCCGGTGTCGGTGAGCATGCCGGAGATCAGATCGTCGCCGGGCCGGCGGGCGTGGGCCTCGACGAGGCCGTTGAGGTACTCGCCGAGTTCGACTTCGACGCGGGCCCGCCGGTGCTGGCGTTCGGCGAACGTGCCGGTGGTCGGGTCGAGGTTCGCGACGATCGCATCGGCCCAGTGGTGGAAGCGCCGTTCGTCCTCGCGCGGGACACCGAGTAGCCGGCAGATCGCCGTGACCGGCAGCGGGTAGGCGAAGTCGTCGACGAGGTCCACGCGGTTCTTGCCGGCGAAGTCGTCGATCAATTCGTTCGCGACCTCGGCGAGCCAGGTGCGCATCCCTTCGACGCGGCCCGGCGTGCAGGGCGGGCCGAACGGCCGCATGGCCAGTTCCCGCAACCGGTCGTGCTCGGGCGGGTCGAGGTTGATGAACGTCAGCGGTAGTCCGGGGAGGCCCGCCTCCAGCGCGGGCGGGGCATCGGCCAGCTCCGGGTGGCAGCGGGGGTCGGAGCTGACCCGTGGGTCGTGCAGCAGCGCGACGATCTCGTCGTAGGTGCTGATCACGTAGGTGCCGTCGGGCTGGCGCGTCACCGGGGTCTCGCGCAGTTCGGCGTAGAGGGGGTACGGGTTGGCCCGGTTGGCGGGATCGAGGATCTGGTCGAAGATGCTGGGCTGTGCCATGAGGGTGCCTTCCTGGGATGCCCCCCGTCGGATGCGGTCAGCGGTGGTGGTACACCAGTTCGGCACGGCGCTCGCTCGGGTCGTGTCCGGTGACCACGACGGTGGCGTGCAGGTCGCGGATCTTCCGGTCGGGCAGCTCGAGTGATACCGGCTGACCGTCGACGGCCTGGTCTACGTGGCGGAAGTCGGGCGGGAACGGCGCGGCCACCTCGATCAGGCGCTGGTAGGCATCCAGCCACTTGGCCTGGTTGAACCCGACTGCGGCGGTGATCCGGCCCTGGCAGCCGTAGGCGGCCACGAACCGGCGCTCGGCGATCGAGCCCTGGGCGATGACGATCTGGTCGGCGTAGGTCGGCACGCCGACGGACTTGATGTTGGTGCCGAACTGCGCCGACCAGAACACCGGGACGGCCAGGTGCGGCCACCGGTCGGCCGGGGCGCTGACCATGTTGTGGGCGGCGACTTCGGCCTGGGCCACCGCGTTGCCCCAGTGCTCCAGTGCCAGGAACTCGTAGTCGTACAGCGGATGCGGAAACCGCGCCACGTCGCCGGCGACGAACACGTCGTCGGCGACCACACCGGCCGCGTCGAATGCCCGGCAGCCCGCATCGCAGCCCACACCCCAGTCGCCGACGGCGAGGCCGGAGCCATGCAGCCATTCGGTGTTTCGGATAGCGCCGAGCGCGACCACGGCCACGTCGGCGTCGATGGTGCTGCCGTCGGAGAGGTGGGCGCGGCGCAGCCGTCCGGCGGCGTCGCCTTCCAGAGCGGCGACGGTGACGCCGCAGCGCAGGTCGACGCCGTGCGCGCGCTGCAGGTCGGCGGCGACCGCGCCGATCACTCCACCGAGGGCCCCGACCAGGGGCGCGGGTCCCCGCTCGACCACCGTGACCGCCAGATCGCGGTCCCGGCAGATCGAGGCGACCTCGGAGCCGGTGAACCCGCCGCCGATGACCAGTACCCGCCCGGGCCGGTCGGCCAGCCGCTGTTGCAGTCCGGCGGCATCATCGCGGGTTCGTAGCAGGAACACGCCGTCGAGAGCGGCCTCATCGGGGTGGAACCACGGCCGGGCCCGGGTGCCGGTGGCGATCAGCAGCCGGTCGTAGTCGACCGTGCCACCGTCGGCGAGGCGGACCTGCTTGGCGAACAGGTCGAGGCCGGTCGCGGGCACGCCGAGCAGCCACCGTGCGTCGAGGTCATCGGTACGGGGCAGCCCGCTGTGGTCAGCGGGTACCCATCCGTCGAGGACCTGCTTGGACAGCGGCGGCCGGTCGTAGGGCCGGTGCGGCTCGTCGCCGATGAGGGTCAGGGAGCCGGTGAAGCCCTCCCGGCGCAGGGTGGCCGCGGCGGCCAAGCCGGCCAGCGAGGCGCCCACGATCGCGATCCGGCCGGTGCGCCGCATCGCTTCGATCGCCGCGTCCCGCAGGCCGGACGCCGACTCGGACGCCCGGTTCGGCGCGGCGCGCCCGAATGAGCCGCCCGCCGGTACCGACCCCGCCCGCGCCGCCGCGACGGACGCTGATCTCGCGTCCGCGGTGGCTTCCCGGTCCTCGATCCGGTCGACCAGGATGGCCTGCACCGGGCAGGCCGCCGCGGCCCGCAGCACCCGCTCCCGCTGCGCGTCGTCGGGCTGCGGGTCGTACATCAGCGCCTCATCGCCGCGCAGTTGAAAGACCTCGGGGGCGAGGAAGGCGCACTGCGCGTACCCCTCGCAGCGGGTGAGGTTGACGACAACCCTCATAGGCCGCTCTTCCCGGTTCAGACGTCTCTTCCCGGTTCAGGCGTCGCCTCTGCCCTTCCCGAGCAACCGGCCGGCAAACCGCGGATCATGACAGCCGGCAGGCGTAGCCGGTCAGCGCGCGGGGTTGTCCGTGTGCGGCCGCTTACCGAGCTGGCGCCAGTCGTTCTCGGCGATGTCGACGCCGTAGTGGTTCGCCGCGGCCCGGATGTTGGCGAAGGCCAGGTCGCGCTCCGCGTCGGTCACGTCCTGTACCTGGTCGAACCGGGCCAGCGCGGTCCGGACGTGCGATGCGTCCGTCAACGGCTCCTTGCGCTTGTCCGGGAACGCGTACACGCTGTCGGGCAGTTCCTTGCGCTCGGCGGTGGACAGGTCTCCGTGCTCTTCGTGCGGTTTCCAGGTCGTCTTCATGACCCTGGGGTGCCCGCGCAGGGCATCGACGACACATCCGTGAGCGCTGGCGAAACCATGGAGGCCCGGTCGGCGCACGACGATTGCCCGCCGTCGTCGAACAGCTTGGCCGGCAGGTCGAAGACGCGATGGAGGGCACGCGCGGTATCACCCGGGCGGCCCGATAACCGGTGTACGGTGCGGGGCCGGCTCCGGCACACTGCGCCGATGAGCCCGGACGCGTCCCGGTCGCCGCAGGAGCGGGCGCTGCGCCATGTCGCGTCGCTGTCGTCTGGACCGCCTCTCGACCCGACGCTGCGGGTGGCCCTGAACTTCCACCCGGACCGCCTGATCCGCGGCCGACCGATCCTGCTCGCGCTGGCCCGGGACGGCATCTACCGCTCACAGTTCGTCACCGGTACGAGCAACGGCGGCCTGACCGCGCATCCCGGCGGTGACCGTTGGCGCTGGGAGAGCCGGATCTTCGGTGGCGCGTACGACGACGCGCCCGACCACGAGCGGCCCGTCTACGGTGCGCTGAACTTCAGGCGAAACCCTGTCGGCGGCTCGCCCCGGTTCGGCTCCGCGCATTTCCGGCTGACCGCGGACACGCTCCGGCGGGCCACCTTCTGCTACCCGGACAGCGTCTTCGAACCGTCCGCGTTCGGCGTCGCGGCCGGCATGTCGCTCATCGCGCTCGCCGAGGCCGATGACCGGGACGCCCTCGACGACTACATCGAGGCGCAGGTGCACGGCCCGGTCCGGCTGGACCGGCACGTGGAGGCGCTGGTTCTGGACCCGAGCTACCGCGGCACCGCCGTCGAGACCGCGGCTCGACGCCTGCCGTGCCCGGTCGAGTGGCACCCTGGTTTCCGGCTCGCGGTGGAGGAGCTGCGGCGCCACCGTGAGTACCGCGGGCAGGAGTACGTCGAGCTGGGTGCCGAGATCGCGGTCGACGGTCAACTCGATCCCCGCGTCATCGGGGACGCCGCGGGCACGGGCCGCTACGCCGAGCAGGCGCTCAAGCGGGTGTGGCACTACGTCGCGCGGTTCGGGGCGCCCGGACCGCGCGATCTGGGGGAGCAAATTCCCCGGCGCTATTAATCCACAGAGGACAAAACGCGAGTGTCCATAGTGGCATGACCACCGTACGCGCTAATAAGTGTTGATTTGTAAGGAAAAAAACCAACAAGACACTACCGGTAAACGATCATCCTGTCTATGTCGAATGACACTGGCCGCCTACTCGGGCTTTCGTGGCAGACTCGGGCTTATGGCACCACCACGGCACGATGAGCGCAAGAATGACCAAAAAGGACAGTCGACTCGTGCCCTGACCCTCGCACAGGTCGCCCGTACGGCGATGGGCGATTTCGTGGAGCTGACCGGACTGGATCCCGTTGCCATGACCGGTGCGCGACCGGATGGTGACGGATGGTCACTGCTCGTCGACGTCACCGAGCTTGCGCGCATCCCCGCGACCAGCAGCGTGATGGCCACCTACCGGGTCGATGTCGACTCGTCCGGTCACGTCATCTCGTACGAGCGGCTGCGTCGCTTCTCCCGGAACGCCACGGATCTGACATGACGGCAGAAGCGCGAAGCAACCAGATACGACACAGCCAGTACGCCGTGACGCCATCGCGCTTCGGGGCCCAGCGGTCGGACTCGTTGGCCGACATCCTCGAACGCGTTCTCGACCGCGGGGTGGTGATTGTCGGCGACATCGTGGTCGGCGTGGTGGATGTGGAGCTGTTGACTCTCAAGGTGCGGCTCCTCGTCGCCTCCGTGGACACCGCCAAGGAGATGGGGATCGACTGGTGGATGAATGACCCGTCGCTCAGCTCCAAAGCGGCGCGTGAGCGTGACGCGCTGGAGGCGGAGAACCGCGAACTGCGGGCCCGGCTCGACGCGTTGGAGCGCCGCCTCAGCGCGGGGGAGCCGGGAGACGCCGAGGAGCCGGGAGACGCCGAGGAGCCGGGAGACGCCGAGGAGTCGGGAGGCGCGTCGTGACGCCCGACCGCGCCCTCTACCTGTACGCCGCCGCGACCGCGGACTGCGCCGTCGCCGCCCTATCCGGAGTCGGCAACGAGCCGGTGGAGCTTCTCGTCTCGGATGGCCTCTGCCTCGCCGCGAGCGACGTGACAACGGCCGACCTGGCGGCGGTCGGCGACGACGCCGCCGACCCGCGCCTCGTGGCGGACCTGGCCCAGCGCCACGACGCCGTGATCAGGGCGGTCGCCGGCGCCGCCACCGCTGTGCTGCCGTTCCGGCTCGGTGTCGTCGTCACCGATCGCGCGGCCGCGCACCGTTTCCTGGCCGCTCGGGCGGCTGAGCTGCGGTCCGGGCTGGCCCTCGTGGCGGGCTGTGACGAGTGGGGCGTCACCGTCCGGGATGACGGCGATCCGGCGGCCGCGCGGGACGGTGACGAACCGGGGCAGCCCGAGTCGGGGACCGCGTATCTTCTCCGGCGCCGCCGACACTTCGACCGTATCGAGCAGCGGCGCCGTACCGGCCTGGAGCTCGTGGCCGCGACGGAGGCCGTGCTGGGTGAGCTGGCCGCGGGCGTCGCGCCCGGCCGGCGGGACGGAAGTCTCCTACTCGACCGCGCCTACCTGGTACGCCGGGATGAGCAGCCCCGGTTCGTGGAGGCGCTGGACCGGTGTGGCGACCGGCTGGTGGCCGACGGCTTCGCGTTGCGCGTCACGGGGCCCTGGCCGCCGTACTCGTTCGTCAGCGACCTGAAGGTGGGGGCCGATGAGTGAGCCGTTGCCGCTGCCGGCCCGGCACGCCGGCGCCAACGACCTGGTGGATCTGCTCGACCGGGTCATCGACCGGGGTGCGGTCGTCGTCGGCGACATCGTCATCGGGCTGGCCGGCATCGACCTGATCCGCCTCGACGCGCGACTGCTGCTCGTCGCGGTGGACCATCTCGCCGATCGCGGACGGGACG
The DNA here is from genome assembly GCF_011947195.1 of Planosporangium thailandense. Lineage (GTDB taxonomy): Bacteria > Actinomycetota > Actinomycetes > Mycobacteriales > Micromonosporaceae > Planosporangium > Planosporangium thailandense. The sequence goes on from NZ_JAATVY010000001.1 coordinate 248,016, forward strand.
AACGATGACCGCGCCCTGGGGACCGGACAACCCGCTCCGGTTCAACATCGACCCCGAGGACGCGGGACGCGGCCTGGGCCGGCTCGTGATCGCCCTGCTGGAGATCGTCCGGCAGCTCCTCGAACGCCAGGCGCTGCGGCGGGTGGACGCCGGTTCGCTGGCCCCGGACGAGATCGAACGGCTGGGTCGGGCGCTCCTGGAGCTGGACGTCCGGTTCGGCGAGCTGCGGGAGATCTTCGGCGTTTCCGCCGAGGACATCCGGCTGTCCAACGACCACCTGGACCGGCTGGTGGCGACAGATCCGCCACCGGTCGAGAAGGGCTAATCGGAAAGCACAACCCCCGACCGGAAGAGGTGATCACGATCAGCTCGTACTCAGGAGTGACACGCGCCCCACGACCGAGCGGACTGGCCGACGTCCTGGAGCTCATCCTCGACAAGGGCATCGTCATCGACGCGTACGTACGCGTCTCTCTCGTCGGCATCGAACTGCTCACCATCGACGCCCGCATCGTGATCGCCAGCGTCGACACGTACCTGCGTTTCGCCGAGGCGGTCAACCGGCTCGACCTTCAGCCCGAAGGGCAGGTCACCGGCCTGCCCGGACTGGTGCAGGGGATCGCCGGCGGTGTCACCGAGGGCGCCGCCAAGCACAAGACGCGCGGCGTGCTGGGCGGCGTCAAGGAGACCATCAGCGACGCCGCCGACGCGCTCCTGCACGGCGACGACGACGATCGCCGCACGGCACCGGCGGGCCGGCGGGCCGCCGACCGTCGCAGCCGGCTCAAGGAGGACTGATGCTCGTTCTCGTGTACGGCCTCGTACGCTCCGGGCACCCTGATCCGCAGGGCCTGGCCGGGGCGGGTGAGCCGCCGGCGACGGTCCGCCTCGTCCGATCCGGCCCGGTAGCGGCCGCCGTGAGTGACGTGGCCGACGTCGAGCTGGGCGACGCCGAGGCGGTCGGATACCTCGACGTCCTCGTCGGGCTGCTGCGCGACGGTCCGGTGTTGCCGGTCCGCTTCGGCACGGTCGCGCCCGACGAGGACGCCGTCCGTACGGAGATCGTCGATCCGGAGCGGGATCTGCTGGCCGACCGCCTCGACGCGCTCGACGGGCTCGTCGAGGTGAGGCTGGACGTGCGGGTGGACGAGGAGGCCGGGATCCGGCGCGTGGTCGCCGAATCTCCCCAGCTGCGCCGCCTGGTGGACCGGGCGCGCACCGGCGGTGCCCTGGACGCCCGCATCGGCCTCGGCGAGGAGATCAGCCGGGCGCTGGACGCGCATCGCGGCGTCCTCGCGGATCGGGTCGTGCAGATGCTCGCCGACCTGGCGGTCTCGCACGCCGTCCGGCTGCCGGACGACGTGACGCTGGCGAGCCACGCGTTTCTGGTGCCCGCCGCGCGGCTGGCCGAGGTCGACGGGGCGGTCCAGCGGCTGCGCGCCGATCTCGGCGCGGACTACGGCATCGAGTACGTGGGGCCGCTCCCGGCCTTCGATTTCATCGACGGTGAGCCGAGACGGCCGGAGCCTGCCCAGGGGCGGTGGGGCTGGTGACGGTGGCAACGAGGAAGGGGAGCGAGCGGTGAAGGACAGCGTGAAGCTGGGCGCGGCGGTCGCCGGCGGCTACCTGCTGGGTCGCACGAAGAAGGGCAAGGCGGCGATCGGCCTGGCGCTCTGGTTGAGCGGGAAGCGGATCGGGAACTCCCGCGAGGCGCTGACCCGCCTCGCCGCCTCGCCGGAACTGGCCAGGCTCGCGGCCCAGGTACGGGGTCCGCTACTGGAGGCGGCCCAGCGCGCGGTGACCGCGACCATCGAGTCGCGGACGACGGCGCTGGCCGACTCGCTCCAGCAACGGACGGAGCGGCTGATCGACGGGACGGTCACGGCGGTGCGCGACGCTCCACCACAGGAGCCGCCGGTCCGGCGGACCCGATCGGGCAGGGTGCCGACCGCGAGACGCGATGCTGACGCTGGGCGGGCCGATGAGCCGGCCGACGACACCGCGCGGCCCGAGCCGGCCGCCGAGGCGCGGACAGCCGAACCGGCCGACGACGCGGCGCGGCCCGGGCGGCCGCGCCAGGCGAGACCCAGGAGGAGAGCGCCGCGGCGGGCCGCGGACGGTGTGTGACGTGGCCGGCAAGGTGAAGGAGGCAGCATGAGCGAGACCCGTCTCTCCCTGTCCGACTTCGGCCGGGCCCTGCTCACCAGCCCGGCCGTCAGCCGCCTCGGGCGGGAAGCCACGAAGTACGCGCTCGCCCGGGCGACCGGGCTGGTCGACGACCTGACCGAGCGGCTCAACGACGGCGGTGACAACGGTGGCCTCAAGGCCGCCTTCGTCGGGGCGCGCGGGCTCGCCGAAGGCCGGTCTCCGGTCCGCGCCGTGGTCAGCGCGGCGATGACCGGTCTCAAGGAGCAGGTCACCTCAGCCCTGCACAGCGGTCGCGGCGGCGGCAAGCCGAGGATGACGGTCATCTGCGAGGACATCGACATCGGGCTGCCCGTCGACGTGGTCTACAACCAGTGGACGCAGTACGAGGAGTTCGCGCGGTTCATGAGGGGCGTCGAGGGCGTCGAGCGGACCAGCGACACCGAGACGACGTGGCGGCTCAAGGTGTTCGCGTCGCGGCGTACCTGGAAGGCCGTCACCCGGGAGCAGATTCCCGACCGCCGGATCGTCTGGATGAGCGCCGGCGCCAAGGGCTCCACCAGGGGCGTGGTCACGTTCCACCCGCTCGCCGACGACCTGACCCGGGTGCTGCTCGTGATGGAGTACTACCCGCACGGTCTGTTCGAGAAGACCGGGAACCTGTGGCGCGCCGGTGGGCGCCGGGCCCGCCTGGATCTCAAACACTTCCGGCGGTTCGTCATGTTGAACGGCGAGGCGACCGGGTCATGGCGGGGCGAGATCCGTGACGGCGCTGTCGTCCGACACCATGACGAGGGCGAGCAGGACGACCTGGAGCAGTCGGCGCGCGACGACGAGGACGTCCAAGACGAGGAGTACGACGACGAAGTCGACGAGTACGACGACGAAGACGACGAAGACGACGAAGACGACGAAGACGACGAAGACGACGAGTACGACGACGAGTACGACGACGAGTACGACGACGAGTACGCGGCCGAACGCTCGGGGTAACGCCAGACCTCTCTCGGCTTAACGCGAGGACGACGCCGCGTACGACATCCTTGAACCCTCGCGCCGATGGCTTCGTATCGGACACGAGATGGCCGATACGAGGAGGCGATGAATGCGACCGCGCGGCACCCCCCGGCGCCTGCTGCTCCGGTTCACCCGGGAAGTGACGACCACGGCACTGGCCGTGGTCGTCGGCCTAGGTGGCTGGGTCTTCGGGCCGGTCGACACCGCGGCGGCCGCGAGCGCCACCGCCCCGCCCGGGCTCGCCGCGTGGCGAGCGGACCGAATCGCCGGCCATCGGCTTCCGGATCCGCAGAAGGCGGCTCCGGAGCAGGTCGCGCGGTTCTTTTCGGCGCTGGACCCGCAGCAGCGGGCCGGCCTTGCCGACCGGTACCCGCAGATCGTCGGCGACCTCGACGGCGCGCCGCCGGAGCTGCGGTTCGCCGCCAACGCCCGCACGTCGGGCTGGTCGTCGGCCCGGCACCTGCTCGAGTACGACCCGCGCGGCGGGGGCAAGGTCGCCGAGGTGGTGGGGGATCTCGCCACCGCCGACCGGATCGCGATTCTCGTCCCGGGCTGCGGCAACCGGCTGGACAACTTCGACCGCGGCAACGGTGGCCAGCGACGCCGGTCGCCCGCGTGGCAGGTGCGGCAGCTGTACGCGCAGGTCAGGAACGACGATCCGGCCGCGCGGGTCGCCGTGATCGCCTGGCTCGGGTACGCGCCTCCGGACGGGCTCGGCCGGGACGCGATGCGGGAGGACCGCGCCCGGCCGGCGGCGGCCGCGCTGAATCGCTTCATCGCCGGGCTGTCGGTGTACCGGCCCGGCGCGACCGTCACCCTGGTGGGGCACAGCTACGGATCCGTCGTCGCCGGGCTCGCGGCACCGTCGCTCGGGCCGCGGGTCCGTGACATCGTCGCGCTCGGCAGCCCGGGCATGGGCGTCGACCGGGCTGCCGAGCTGCACACGAGGGCGCGGGTGTGGGCCGGCACCGCGCTGTCGGACTGGACGAGAGACCTTCCGGGGGTCCGGATGTTCGGCGTCGGCCACGGCACGCTGCCGTTCGTGGCCGCGTTCGGCGCTCGTTCGCTGCCGGTGGGCAACGTCATCGCCCACGACGGGTACTTCGCCGCGGGCGCCGACTCCCTGCGCAGCCTCGCCCGCATCGTGCTCGGCTCGTCCTCAGAACCGAGGCGCTGAATCCTGGGGAGGACGTTCAGCGCGTCAGGGGTGGGGAGGACGACCGCATGACTGACAAAGGCAACCCCGCCACCGTGGCCGCCGCGCCGGCGCGGTTCGCGCTGCTGGGTGAACCGGTGGCCATCGACCTGGTGAACACGGTCGTCAAGGGAGGGCGGGACCTCATCGCGGCGCCCGGGCGGTTCGCGTCCTTCTTCGCGCAGGAGGCGGAGCGGCTCGACGTCGATCTCGCCGCGCTGCCGAGCCTCGACGACGTGCGCCGGCTCCGCGCGGCCCTCGACGACCTGCTGCGCGCGGTCGTGGACGGACGTACGCCGTCGCCGGAGGCGGTCGCGGTGGTCAACGGGTACGCGGCGGCCGCACCCTCGGCACCTCAGCTGACCTGGAGCGGTGACGGCCCGGTGCGGACGGCGACCGGCCCGGCCACGGCCCCGATTCGTACGTTGGCCGCGTTCGCACGATCGGCGATCGACCTCGTCACGCGGCCGGAAGGCGTACGGCTGCGGCGGTGCGCGGCCGAGGACTGCATGCTGCTCTTCGCCGCGGCGACCAGCCGCCGGCAGTGGTGCTCCACGAGTACCTGTGGCAACCGGGTGCGGGTGGCGCGGCACGCCCAGCGGCACCGGGACGGACGGTGAGCCTCAGGCCGCGGCTACGCGCGGCACTTCCAGGCTCCTTTCGGCACTTCTACTTGCGGCATTTCGCGCCGCAGTCACCCGGCAGGCGCAGCACCGTGACGTCGGCGCCGGGGTGCACCGCCCGGAACGCCTCCACCCTGGCGACGATCGCGTCGTCGCGTGTCACCACCTCGACGGGCCTGGCGTTCGCCGCGCCGGGGGACAGGCTGGTCAGGAGCTTCTCCAACTCGTCGCCGGCGGTGCGGACCGGCGGGATCTGGACCACGGCAGGGAGTACGCCCGGGTCGAGCCGGCGGTCCAGCACGTTCGCCCACTGGGCCAGGTAGAAGTCGTAGCCCCGGCCGTACGCGTCCCAGAAGATGATCAGCCGGCCGGCTGGCGCCTCCGGCTGCGTCTGCGCGGCCCGGACCACCGCGGCGGCCTGGTCCGACAGCGCCAGGCGGCCCTCCGCGTACGCCCGGCCGTAGTTGGAGCCCGCCTGCGGTACGGGTAGGAAGATCAGGGATCCGCGGGCCGGCCAGGGGTTGAGGATCCGCGAGCCGCCGAGTACGAGCAGCGCGACGGCGACCGCCGCGACCACGGCTGCCCCGAGTGGCGCCCGCTTGAGCCAGCCGATCCGACCCGCCGAGGTCGCCGCCGACCCGGCCACCTCGGTCGCCGTCGCGCCGAGCCCGCCGAGCAGGATCAGTTCGATCGTGAGCAGCGCGTACAGCGCCTTCTTCACGTAGTAGGTGACGCCCGGGCCGAGCGCGTACCGGGCCGCGACCAGCGCCACCACGAACAGGATCGTGCCGGCCGTGACGAGTAGGAGCGTACGGCGGGCCGGGTCGGTCCACACCGACCAGGCGCGCGGCCGGCCGCGGCCGGCGAAGGTCACGGCGGCGAGCAGCGTGAGCGCCGCGAGCCAGCGCACCGGCGGAGTGACGGCGGGGCCGCCGTAGGTCAGGACGGACAGGTGGTCGGTGGCCTGGTTGACCGCGGGCATCACCGCGGCCAGGCACAGCGAAGCCACGGCTGTCACGGCGGCGAAGACAGGGCGCCGCCGCAGCGCGGAGCGGTGCGGCCAGGCCCAGGCCGCGACCGCGACCGCGCCGAGCGGCAGATAGAAGTAGTAGGCGAAGCTCAGCCCGGCGAACAGGGCCGCGAGCAGGACCACCTGTTCCCGGGAGGCGCCCCCTACCGGCCGCGCGGCCAGCGCGACCAGCATCGCCAGCAGCGCGAGGCCGGTCAGCTGGCTCGGGTACCCCCGGGTGATCAGCGTGACGTAGCCGCCGAAGCAGACGAGGGCCACGGTCGCGGCGTACGTGACGACGGCCCACGCGGGACGCAGCCGTCCCGCCCACACCCAGGAGATCGCCCAGGCGACCGCGACCGCGAAGAAGAGGTACGCGCCCAGGGTGTAGTCGACGTAGTCGTGCAGTGAGGTGTAGGCGTCGACGGGGCCGGATGGGCGACGGAACCGCTCGAGGATGGCGGCGACCAGGTGGGAGCCCTGGGGGTACGCGACGAAGCCCGGGTCGAAGCGGCCCTTGATGGCGCTGGTCTGGAACAGGTACCCGCCCAGCCGGCCCATCCAGTCGAAGATCATGAAGTGTCGGGACAGGTCCTCGCCGGACAGGACGACCGCCAGCCGGCCGGTGGTGTTCCGGCCGGCGACGGGGGCCCAGGCGACGGCCGCCGCGAGCACGGCGACCAGGGCGACCGGTGCGTCCCGCCAGGCGAACGCCCGGGCGGGCAGGGCGGGCCGGCGGCCGGTCGCCGCGCCGATGAGCGCGAGCGCCGTCAGCGCGGCGCCGGCGACCGGGACCGGCGACAGGTGCGGCGGCCAGACGGCGAGGACCAGCCCGGCGGTGCTGGCGGCGCAGACCAGCGCGCTGAACGCGATGACCAGCCGGTCGACCACGGTGGTGTCGCCCCGCAGCAGCGACGCGGTCGCCAGCCACACGACGACCGGCAGGATCGCGTCGACGTGCGCCAGGTGCGCCAGGAACGGCACGAGCCAGGCGGCCACCAGCGCCGCGGCGAGCAGTGCCGGGCTCCGCCGCGACCTCAACCGTGTCATGTGCCCCCTCACACCGTCGTCGTGCCGCTCGCGCCGTCCGTCATCCACTCATGCACGACTAGTTGGGCAGCCGCGCGACGATGTACTTGCCGATCTCCAGCGAGCTGGTGGCGGCGGGCGAGGGCGCGTTGAGCACGTGCACCTGCCGGTCTTTGTGGACGATGAGGAAGTCGTCGACCAGGCCGCCGTCCGGACGGATCGCCTGGGCCCGCACCCCGGCCTCGGCCTTGACCAGGTCTTCGGGGCGGATGGCAGGCACCAGCCGGGCCAGGCTGGCCGCGAACCGCTGCTTGGACAGCGACCGGAGCACCTCGCTCGCGCCGTACCGCCAGTGCTTGCGCGCCAGGCGCCAGAGCCCGCCGTAGGTCGCGGCGTCCAGCAGGTCACCGGGCCGGATGATCCCCCACCGGTACCCCTCGCGGGCCAGGGCGAGCACGGCGTTGGGGCCGGCGTGGACGCTGCCGTCGATCATCTTGGTCAGGTGCACCCCGAGGAACGGGAACTGCGGATCGGGCACCGGGTAGATGAGCCCGCGGACCAGGTCGCGGCGCTCCGGGCGCAGCTCGTAGTACTCGCCGCGGAACGGGATGATCCGCGCCGGCGGGTTGACGCCCGCCATCCGGGCGATCCGGTCGGCGTGCAGGCCGGCGCAGTTGATGAGAACGTCCGCCTGGATCTCGCCGCGGGTCGTACGGACAGTGACCGGCCCGTTGGAGGTCGTCGCGGCCTCGATGCCGATGACCTGCTCGCCGGGGCGCATGTCGGCGCCGGCCTTCGCGAGCAGCTCGGCGAGTCGCTCACAGACAGTGCCGAAATTCACGATCCCGGTGGAGGCGACGTGGAAGGCGGCGACGCAGGAGACCTCCGGCTCGTACTCGCGGGCCTCGTCCGGTGTGATGAGCCGTACGGGCAGGCCGTTGGTGCGGGCGCGGTCGTACAGGGCGTGCAGCCGGGGCAGTTCCGCCTCGTCGGTGGCGACGATCAGCTTGCCGCATACCTGGTAGGGAATGTCGTTCTCGGCGCAGAACTCCACCATGGACCGACTGCCGGCCTTGCACAGCTCGGCCTTGAGGCTGCCCGGCGCGTAGTACACCCCGGCGTGGATGACGCCCGAGTTGTGTCCGGTCTGGTGGGCGCCCCAGCCGCGCTCCTTCTCGACGACCGTGACGGTGGCGTCAGGATGCTCATTTACGAGCTGACGGGCCGTCGCCAAACCGACTATTCCGCCACCAATTACGACATACCGCACGAGATCTCCATGGCAACGTAGCTTAGACTGCTGCGGAACCTACCCGCCTCGGCGGCGCGCGCCGACACGGGGACCGCCTACCGCGAATATGGAAGTGGACATGACTGAGGTCATCGCACTCGGGCAACCTACGGTCGGAGACGCGGAGCTCGCCGCCATCGCGGAGGTTCTCCGCTCCGGGTGGCTCGCAGGCGCCGGCCCGACCTGCGCCCGGTTCGAGAAGCGCTTCGCCGAGACGGCGGGCGTCTCGCACGCGCTGGCGACCAGCAACTGCGGTTCGGCGCTGCACCTCGCGATGCTGACGCTGGGCGTCAAGCCCGGTGACGAGCTCATCGTCGGGGACTACACCTTCCCGGCCACCGGCCACGCCGTGATGTACGCCGGAGCGACCCCCGTCTTCGCCGACGTGCGCCCGGACATCTGGACGGTCGACCCCGCGGCGGTCGAGGCTGCCATCACGCCCAGGACCGTCGGCATCGTGGCGGTGGACGTCGCCGGCCAGTGCGCCGACTACGACGACCTGCGCGCCATCGCCGACCGGCACGGCCTGTTCATCATCGAGGACGCCGCATGCTCGGCCGGCGCCACCTACCGTGGACGCCCCGCCGGCAGCCTGGCCGACGTGGCCACCTTCAGCTTCCACGGTCGCAAGGGCATCACCGCCGGTGAGGGCGGGGCGTACGTCACCGACCGCGCCGACCTGGCCGCACACGCCCGCAAGCTGCACACGTACGGCATCGAGGGCGCCCTGACCCGGGAGGCGAGCCGTGAACTGCCGATCCCGTCGTTCGACGAGCTCGGCTACAACTACCGCATGTCCGACGTCGCGGCCGGCATGATGCTCGCGCAGCTCGACCGGCTGCCCGACCTGCTCGCCGCGCGGCGGCACGTCGCGGCCCGGTACGCCGAGCTGCTCAAGGACTTCGACCTGGTGACGCTGCCGGCGACGGCCTCCGACCGCGACCACACCTGGCAGGCGTACATCCTGACCCTGGACCCGTCGGTCAACCGGGGTGAGGTCGCGCTGCGTCTGCGCGAGCGGGGCGTGCAGTGCAACTTCGGCACGTACGCGTCGCACGTCCAGCCGCTGTACAACTCGACCAGGCCGTGCCCGGTCTCCACTGACGTGTTCGCCCGGCATCTCGCGATCCCGATGCACGCTAATCTGACCGACGCCCAGGTTGAAACCGTCGCCACCGCGGTACGTGACGTGGTGTCCGCCGTCGCTGCCAACCGCTGAGCCTGACAACGCTGAGGAGCTTTACGAGGATGTCCAACGATCGCACCGTGTTCTTCACCGGTGGTGCCGGTTTCATCGCCCTGCACACCATCCCGCTGCTGCTGGAGAAGGGCTACCGCGTACGGATCTTCGACAACATGCAGCGCGGTGACCGGGCCGCGGTGAACGCGCTCGTCGCGACGGGCAATGTGGAGCTCATCGAGCAGGACGTGCGCTACGGCGGCGCCGTGCACAACGCGATGAAGGGCTGCACGCACGTCATCCACTTCGCCACGGTCTCGATCAACAAGAGCATCGCCGACCCGTACGAGTCGATCGACATCAACATGGTCGGCAACCACAACGTGTTCGCGGCCGCGGCCGACCACGGCGTGCAGCGGCTCGTGTTCGCCTCGTCGGCGTCGGTCTACGGTGACCCGAAGAAGCTGCCGATGCACGAGGACGACCGGCTCAACCCGCTCACGCCGTACTGCATCTCCAAGCGTGCCGGCGAAGACCTGCTCGGGTTCTACCAGCGCCAGAAGGGCCTGTCCTGGAACGCGCTGCGCTTCTTCAACGTCTACGGGCCCGGGCAGAAGATCGAGGCGTACTACACCAGCGTCATCAACACGTTCATCCAGCGGCTGCGCTCCGGCCAGCCGCCGGTCATCGACGGCAAGGGTGAGCAGTCGATGGACTTCATCCATGTGACCGACCTCGCCCGCGGGGTGGTCGCCGCGCTGGAGAGCGAGCGCGCCAACATGCCGATCAACATCGGCACCGGCATCGACACCTCGATCGCGCAGCTCACCAAGATCCTGATTGAGGCGGTCGGCGTCGACGTCGAGCCGATCTTCAATGAGCGCGAGGTGCTCGTCAGCCGCCGCGCCGCCGACATCACCCGCGCCCGCGAGGTGCTCGGCTGGGAGCCTACGATCACGGTCGAACAGGGCATGCGGGAACTGGTGAAGATGTCGGCCTGACCGGCCGGGTGATTCGGGCTCCCCTCAATCCTCGCCAAGGAGCAGGCGTTGCGCATCGCCGTTGTCAACAACTTCTTCCCGCCCCGCCCGGGCGGGAGCTCGCACCTGGCTGCGGCGCTGGCAGAACGGTACGTGGCGGCTGGGCACGAGGTGATCGTGCTCACCGCCGCCTACCGCGACGCCCCGGCAGAGGAGTCGCGGGACGGGTACCGGGTGCTGCGACTACCCGCCATGGGCATGCCGCAGCTCGGCTTGTCGATCGACTTCGACATGACCTTCGTCTCGCCGCGTCCGGGCAACTGGGGCAAGCTGTTCCGGGTGCTGGACGAGTTCAAGCCGGACGTCATCCATCAGCACGGTCAGTTCTTCGATCTCACGTGGCTCACCGGCTGGTACGCCAGGCGCCGGAAGGTGCCGGTACTGCTGTCGATCCACACTCGGCTGGAGAGCCCGGATCCGAAGTACATGGCGCTGTTCAAGGGGCTCGACCGGTTCCTTGTCAAACCGATCCTACGCCGCTTCCGGCCACGGTACGTCATTATGGACGAACTGGCGGCGACCTACTGCGAGCAGCGGTACAAGGCGACGACGGCGGACTTCGAGTACATCCCGGTGGCGGTCGACCCGGCCAGGTTCGAAGGCCCCGTGGCGAAGGACGTGCGCGCGGAGTACGGCATCGGTGACGCGCCGCTGATCGTGTCGCTCGGCCACGTCATCCCGCTTCGCGACCGGCTCGCATTGATCGACGCGCTGCCCGCCGTACTGGCCCGGCATCCCCGTACGAAAGTCCTGATCGTCGGTCGGGTCTACTTCGACGCCTTCGTCAAACGCGCCGCTGAGCTGGGCGTGTCCGATGCGATCATCGCGCCGGGCCCGGTGCCCAAGGACGACGTGCCGTCCTACTTCGCCGCCGCCGACGTCGTCGCGCACGACCTCCAGGGCGGCGGCTGCGGCACGGCGAGCCTGGAGGCGATGGCGGCCGGCCGGGCCACCATCGCCACGGTCACCGAGACCAATTTCCCCGGTGTCGCGCTGCGCAACTGGGAGAACGCCATCCTGGTCAAGCCCAACGACCCGGCCGAACTGGCGGCGGCGTTGATCCGTCTGCTGGAGGACCCGCAGGAGCGGGAGACGATCGCCAAGCGGCAGCGAGAGTTGATCCACGGACACTTCACCATGGATGTGGTGACCCGCCAGCACCTCGACGCCTTCCAACGCATGTTGAACAACGCCGCCGGAAAGAAGTGACCATGTTCCTGGATGACGAGCGGAGCAACCGGCTCCGCCGCCAGATCCTCACCGACCTCGTCGGTGGCCTCATGAACGACGTCGAGCGGGCGCGGCTGCTCGGCCTTCCCGAGACCACGCGGATCCGCGAGCGCACGAAGATCGTCAGTGTCGAGAACCTCAAGCTCGGCGATCACTGCTGGGTCGGGGAGAACACCGTGCTGGATGCCAGTGGCGGCCTCACCATCGGTGAGCACACCAGTATCGGGCTCAACTGTCTGATCTTCACGCATTCGAGCTGGCTTTCGAACATGATGCTGGAGAACCACTCCGGCAGCGATCTGATCGAGCGCAAGCCGGTCAGGATCGGCAAGGGCTGCTTCATCGGTGGCGGCAGTGTCATCATGCCCGGGGTGACGATCGGTGACTTCGTGACCGTCAACCCGTTGTCGGTGGTGACGAAGGACGTGCCGGACTACTGCCTGGTCTCGGGCAACCCGGCGCGGGTGTTCCAGCGGTACGACCCTGAGTACATCAAGGCAGAAGCGGAACGGGTCCGCGCGGAGAACACCGCGCGCCGGGAGGAAGCGGAGCGCCGCGGCATCGACGCCTCGGGCTGGCTCTCCCCGCCGGCCTTCGATGACGAGGGCGACGGCTGAGTTCGGGCACCCAGGGTACACGCACGGTGACCGGGCAGGTGTTCACGCGATCGTCGCCCTACCGACCCGGTCCTCACCCGACAGTGTGCGCTGAACAGCGTTGAAATGGTTGTTCCAAGCGGGTTTCGGTACATCGAAGTGGCGGGTGCCTGCCTCAGGCGGAGGTACCGCCGCTCGTGTAAGCTCGCTCTCCGTGTCGCCGGCTCTGATGCCTCAACGTGCGGCTGGATGTGTGAATAGGGGGCCGGCTCCAGGTGATTCCCGATCTCAAGAGCTCCGCCGCTGACCCGGTGGGGCGCGACGCGGGTGCCCCGTCTGACCGGCCGTCCTGGTGGCGGGGGCCGCGGACACCCCGAGCGTTCCTCATCGTGCTGGCGCTGCTCGTTGCGGCGTGGGTCGTTCCGGTGGTGTGCCTGGCGCTGCGGATCGGCTGGATACTGCCGCTGTTGATCTGGATCGGGACGGCGTCCCTGATCCGGTCCGGCCGCACGTTACTCGACCGGCTGGTCCTGGCGCTCGGACTTCTCGTCGGAGTGGTCTGTACCGTCGGCCTTCCGCTCTCCTTGTGGTCCGGCGCCCTCGAGCCCCTGCAGTCCACCGGTCTGGCTCTGACCTCACTGGTCGTCGCCGGGGCCGTCGCGGGGCGCCGACCGGCGTTGCCCGTCCGCGAGTTGGGCGTTCCCGAGTACGGGGTGATCGCGGGCACGCTCGTCACGGCTGCGCTTGCCGTCCGGCCATTCCTCGGCCGCGGGTTCGGTGACCGCCTCAGCATCCTCGCCATCGGCGGTGCCCTCGCCCGCCACTTCACCATCTACGACACCATCCGGACCGTCGGCGGGTACCTGTTCCTGCACCGCGGCGCGCCGATGCCGAACATCGACGCCGGGTACGACAGCTATCCGCAGGGCGTCCACTTCATCTACGCGCTGTTGGCGAACCTGATGCCGCAGGGCGCCGACCGCGCCAACGCGGTCGCGTCGTTCGACCTGATGATCACGTTCGACATCGGCACCTACGTCTTCCTGTGCGTCGCCACGCTCTGGGCCATGCGATGGGTCGCCGGGCCGTTGCTGCGGGGCTGGGTATCGCTGCCGTTCATCGGTGCGGTGTCCGGCTACTTGTTCTTCGGCGACCCCATCACGCTGCTGACCCGGGGTTTCCCGTCCGAGATGGCGGGATGGGGGCTGCTGGCCCTGCTCGTCGCGCTCGTCATCCGCCCCGTCCATCGCGTGCGCGAGCAGATCGTGCTGGTGGCGTCGCTGCTGATCGGCGTCTCGTTCGCCTACTTCCTCTTCCTGCCGTTCGCCGGCCTGGCCGCCCTGGTCTGGCTGATCAGGGATCGCCGGACGCTGTTGCGCAGGCCGATCCTGCTCGGTGTGACCGCGGTGGTGTGCCTGGTGGGCGCGGCGGTTTCGCCCGTGGTCAACACGGTCTACAGCCCGCAGGGCGTCGGTGAACGGCTCCTGCTGCCGGGTGGCATCACGAAGGTCGACCGGGCGGTCGTGGTCGCCTGGCTGTTGATCGCCCTGGCCGGTCCGATCCTGCGGTTCCACAAGCGTTCGCGGATCTGGCGGACGACGCTCGTCCTCATTGTCGTGAGCACGCTGCCGGCGGCCGGGCTCTTCGTGGACCAGGTCCTGAGCGGCCACGCCAATCAGACCTACTACCTGGACAAGCTGTTCCACGAGATGTTCGTGGTGACCGTGGTCTCGTCCGGATCCGTGATCCTCGTGCTCGCGCCGATGCTCGCCGCGGTGGCGCAGCACCGGATCGCGGTGCTGGCAGGCGCGACCGCGCTGTCCGGAGCGATGTTCTTCGCCGTCACGAACCTTCAGTACGACGGCCCGGTCGGTACGGGGCGGCGCCACTTCCAGCAGAAGAACGCCGTCTGGGGCGCCGGTCAGGGGACGACCGAGGCCATCCGCCTGTTCCCACGCCCGGACGGTCGCATCACCTGGGTCCAGCTGAATTCCCGCGCGGACCTGGGTGGCCGCGACGCGTCTCACTGGGCCACGCTCTACACCTCGGTGCTGCAGCACAACTACCGAGCCAGCTGGTCCGTCTTCTACTGGGGCTACCCATGGCTCAGCACGAGCGAAGCCGAAACCGCGGAGTTCCTCATGACCTCGCCGGAGCCCTACCGGGTGCTGGTCAACGACACGGTGAGTCTTGAGTACTTCAGCCGGATCAAGTCTCGCTATCCCACCCTTGACCTGCAAATTGTGGACCTGAGGGGGCGGAAGTGAGAGCGTCGTGGGGCTACCGCATCGTCGCTGCGGCCGGGCTTTCCCTGCTGTCCGCCTGCGCGGCCGCGCAGGTGCCGGCGAAGCCCGGCTCCCCGCTCACCAGCCAGGAGCTCAGGGACGACCCCTGCCGGGCGTACACGGCCAAGTCGATGCAGCGGGTGCTGGCCGGCACCCTCAAGCGCGCCGGCTGGCCGCAGGTGACAGGCAACCCGCCCACCAGCCGGATCGCCGCCAACGTACAGCGCTGCCTGTACCAGTTCAGCCCCAAGGACAGTAGGCGCGACGGCGATCAGTCGCTTCGCGTGTACATCTACAACGAGCTGGACAACGGCGCCAAGCTGATGGCCGCGTGCCGGACCCGGCCCCTCAGGGGAGCGCCGATGTCCACGATCGGCGACGAGTCCTGCATCGACGACTCCGGCGAGCTACGGTTCCGGGTCGGCGACTCGTACGTCGCGGTCCTGATCGACGTGCCGCCGCGGCTGCAGTCCGGCAACCGGGTGCTCAACGCGAGCGACACCTCGACCTTCACCGCACCGTCCCGGCCGACCGACCTGGCGGCGCTCGCGCTGCCCGTCGCCCGCGACCTGGCTGAGCGCCTGCACTGACGGATCCGCGTGCCGCGAGCCGCAGCCCGGCGATGTGGAACCCGTTACGCGGTCGGCTTTCCGAGCCAGTCCCGCGCGTCCACGACGACGAGGCCGGCCTCCGGGAACACGGCCGCCAACCGTCGGTATTCGGCGATGAGCTCAGGCTGCTCGGTGATGATCCGAGCCCGGACGTGCTCCTGAAGGAGGTGCCGCATGAGCGCCGCGGGGGGCATGTCAGGCGTGAGCGAGGGATGGACGAAGCCGTACATCGGACCTGCGTGTACGTAGTTGCGCTGGATGGTGCCGACGTACAGGGTTGCGTAGGCCTGCTGGGTGCGGGTCCACCAGGCCGTCGGTGACTGCCCGTCGGGCGGGTAGAAGAACACCAGGTCCACGTAGCCGTCGTTGCGGGGGAAGCGCTGAAGCGTCTGTGCGACGACCTCCCCGACGTACGGCGTCGCGCCGTCGTCGCGCAGGTAGAGCAGCCCCCGGCTGGAGTGTACGTACGGGGCGGGCTTGACGACGACGCCGACGGCGGCGAGCAGGCAGGTCACGGCCGCGCCCGCGGTCACGACCCAGCGGGGCCACGGCACCCGCGGCGGTCGGGCCCCCGAGCGCAGTCCCGACAGTACGGCGATCGCCGGTGCGCCGCCCGCGACCAGGCTCACCATGGCGAGCTGCATCAGCGTCTTTTCGAAGTAGTAGATGCTGTGCCCCAGCATCACCATCTGGTAGGCGTAGATCGCCAGGGCGAGCAGCGCCGCGGTGGCGACCTGAACGCCCGCGAGCTGCCATACCGGCAGCCGGCGAACCTTTCGCAGGCACAGCGCGGCGAGCGGAACGGCCGTGACGAGGATGGTCAGCCAGCGGCTCATCATGCTCGCGCCGCCGGGCAGCAACAGTTGGGCGCCGTTGTTGGCGCGCATGTTGGTCAGCGGCGTGACGAGGCTGAGCACCCCGGTGACCGCCACGGACAGCCAGAGCGCCACGCGGTGACCGCGCAGTCGCCGACGGTACCGGACCAGCCACGCCAGGACGCTGACCAGCACCACGGGTAGAGAAAGGTAGTACACAAAGGAGGTCGCCACCACCACGGCGCCGACCAGCACCAGTTGTTCGCGGGTACGCGCCACCGGTCGTGCCAGCAACGCGACCGTGATGACGAGCACCGCCAACCCGGGCACCTGCGACACGTACCCGTCCGGTACGAGCCGGACCGGGTCGCCGAAGGCGAGATACGTCGCCGCGGCGCCGAGCAGCGGCAGCGCGGCCCAGCCGGACAGCCAGACGCCGGCTACCCAGCGGATGGCCCACAGCACGGTGAGGTAGAGGAAGACCTCGCTGGCCAGCAGGAACAGCACCAGATGGTTGAAGGTGCCGAGTGTCGAGGAGGCGTGTGACGACGAACGGAGAAAGTTCTCGAGCAGGGCGTACAGGAAGTGCGAACCCTGCGGGTACGCCTTGAGCTCAGGGGGAACGAACGGCGTGCTGTGGCGGTGCAGGAAGACGTAGCCGCCCGCGGCGCGGATCTCGTCGTACAGCGCGTAGTGACGGGAGAAGTCGTCACCGTACGCCACCCGTCCCAACAGCCAGCCGGGGGTGGTGTGGCGAAGCGTGGAGAGCGGCACGATCGAGGCGAGCAGCGTGAACCCCACCACGAGCCAGTCGGCCGCGCCGAAGGTGCGGGGAAGGCTCGGCCGTCGGCGCAGCCCCAGCGCCGTCAGCACCAGTCCGGAGAACGCCGTGCCGGCGACCGCCACCGGCGCCAGATGCCACGGCCACATCGACAGCAGTAGCCCCATGGCGCAGGTGGCCCCGAACAGCAGGCCCGCGGCGAACACGAGGCGGTCGAGTACCGTCCGGCCCGACCGCATCAGGCTCGCCGTAGCGACCAGCAGCAGGATGGGCAGAATCCAGTCGACGCCGAGGATGTCGGTGAGCACCGGCAGGCACCACGCCAGCACAAGGGCGACAGCCGACCACGCGTACCGCGAGCCAACCGGAAGGCGACTGCGGAGTCGCGGTTCGACGGACTCCTCCCGTACCGGGCTTTCTATCGTTGAGGTCACGCAGTACTCCGGGGTCGTGCCAAGGGGGGTCGGGCTACTTCTCGTTGTGGGGGTCGTCCATAGGCGCGCCGACCGGCACCCGGGTGGGACTGTGTGCTCGGATCACCCGGGGCGGTGGTCGGGACGGCTGCCCGCACAGCGGTTCCGGCGCGTCCGTATGCCGAATGAGCGCGATGCGGCGATCCGAGGAGTTTCGGGCTGTCCGCTACCGCCTGTGCAGCGACGGCTCCGTCCGTCCCCGGCAGCTCACGAACAATAGGGCATACCGAAACCACCGAAGCCTATTTCTAGCGATAGGCGGCGACGAATTACCTGTTCAGACGATGATCACCATCTTTGAGCCGCGCTGACGTGCCGGGCCGGTGCCGCGTCCATGCCCGATCGGTCAAGCGTGCCGGTCGCGGACGTGCGTGAGGCGTGGGCAGGTCCGTGGCGTGACAGCAAACGGGCCGACCCCACCAGGTGGGATCGGCCCGTTCGGCACGGCCTGGGTCAGGCTTCTTCCGGCCCGTAGTTGTCGTTGATGACCTGCGCGACGGCGCGGTGCGACGGCAGGATCCTGGCGCGCTCGGTCTTGGCGTCGCTGCGCCCTTCCACGATGTCCAGGAAGTGGTCGAGCTGCGCGGCCAGGGGTTCCCGCGAGGTCGTCAGCTCGGGGATCTCGATGATGCTCTGCTGCCGGTAGCCGCGCCCGTCGGGGGTGGCGGCGTCGAGGGCGACGTGCCGGTAGATGGTGACGTCTCGGCGCAGCAGGTCGACCTCGATGAGCCGGTCGACCTCGGCGATCGTCAGCGCGCGCAGCTTGCGTTGGCTGATGCGGCTCGCGGACACCGTCGCCATGCCGCCTCCCGCGAAGTTCATCACGGCCTCGGCCACGTCCTCGGCCGCGGTCAGCGACCGGGGGTGGAAGTGCCCGAGCATGCCTCGCACCCGCGCCGGCTCGGCGCCACCGAAGATCTGGATGGCCAGGTCCACGTCGTGCACCAGCAGGTCCCAGGCGACCCCGGTGCGGATGCGCGGCACGTACGGCGAGTGTCGGGCGGCGGTCACGTGGACCGGGTGGTCCACCAGCGCCATCGCCGTCATCACGGCCGGGTTGAACCGCTCCAGGAGCCCGCAGACCAGCGGCAGCCCCCGCTTCTCGGAGAGTTCGACGATCTCCTCGCTCTCGGCGAGGCTCCCGCAGACCGGCTTCTCGATGAGCAGCGGCTTGTCCGCGGCGAGAATGTCGTGGGCGATCTTGTGGTGGTGCTCGGTCGGGGCCGCGAGGACGACCGCGTCCGCGTCGCTGAGGTCGCCCAGCTCAGGGGTCCACTTCGCACCGTACCGGTTGGCGATGCCGGTGCCGGCCTCACGGTTCGGGTCGACGACCCGGATCAGGTCACAGCGCTCCGACTGGAAGAGCACCCGCGCGTGCAGGGAGCCCATCGAGCCGGTTCCCACCAGAACGACCTTGGGACGTGCCGCGCTCATGCCGTCACCGCCGCGCGTACGGCCTCGGCGACCTGGTCCACCTCGGAGTCGGTCAGGTGCTGGTGTACCGGCAGCGAGATGCAGCGCGCCGCGACGCGCTCCGCGACCGGCGCGGGGTCCGCGACGACGTTCGGGTTGTTGGCGTAGCAGTCGTAGTCGTACACGACCTTCGGGTAGTAGATGCCGCAGCCGATGCCGCGCTCGCCCAGCAGGCGGATCACCTCGTCGCGGTCGCGCGCGGACTCGTCGGTGATGAGCACCGTGTACTGGTGCCAGACGTGCGAACGGCCGGGAAGCTCGGTCGGTACGCGTACGCCGGGGACGTCCCGCAGCGCCGCCGTGAGTCGCGCCGCGTTCTCCTTGCGCCGCTTCACCAGCTCCTCGTAGACGGTGAGCTGGGGGATCGCGAGCGCGGCCTGCAGGTCGGTCAGCCGGTAGTTGTTGCCCGCCATCTCGTACTGGTACCGCTGGCGCATGCCCTGGTTGCGCAGCAGGCGGAGCCGATCGGCGATCGTGTCGTCGTTGGTGGTGATCATTCCACCTTCACCAGTCGTGATGTTCTTCGTGCCGTAGAACGAGAACGTGCCGATGCCGAAGCTGCCGGCCGCGCGGCCGTTGATGGTGGCGCCGTGCGCCTGGGCGGTGTCTTCGATCAGAGCCAGGCCGTGCCGCTGCGCCAGCGGGGCGATCCGGTCCATGTCCGCGGTCTGCCCGTACAGGTGGACCGGCATGAGCACCTTGGTGCGCTCACCGACCGCGGCTTCGAGGGCGTCGGGGTCGACGCAGAAGTCGTCCTCGCGGATGTCGGCGAACCGCGCCACCGCTCCCGCCTCGAGGATCGCGTTGAGCGTCGCGACGAACGTGAAGGGGCTGGTGATTACCTCGTCACCCGGCTGGAGGTCGAGCGCCTGCACGGCCGCGATGAGGGCGGTCGTGCCGTTGTTGACCGCGACGGCGTGGGACACGCCCACGAACTCGGCGAACTCTCGCTCGAGGCGGGCGACCATCGGGCCCTGGGCCAGCATGCCCGAGCGAATGACTTCTACGGCGAGCCTTTCCGCTTCTTCGCTGATGCGGACACTCGAGATGGGAATCAACCTGAACTCCTTGACGACTACGGCAGCACGATGCACCGTACTACGGCAGTCTCGATTCGTCGTATCCGGTCTTGCCGGGCACAAAAGGTATTCGGCACAGGATGAACGGTCACGCCGGCGTACCGGCGAGCGTGGAAGGCGTCGCGTGATGGTCCTCACGAGGGGTCGACCGTCACGATTCCGCTATTGCCGTCCACGGTCGCGTGGGCCTTACGGCGATATGGCTTTCCGATTACTCGGAGTTCAATTCGCTGTCGCTGACAGTAACCATGAGTCGTCGGTCCGAGCGTTTACGAACACTCCGAAGGGGACACTGTTGTTCTGTAGAGCCCGGAACCGTCGATGTCCGGCGGTCGCTCCAGAAATGATCAATACAGGTCCGGGGATCATTGCCGACGCCGATGGCTACGCTGTGGTTGAGTCGGTGAACGTCAGCCACGCGTTTGCTGGTTTCCCCTACGCCAGGCAGTTGAAAAGGTGATCTTTGTGTCCGAAGACGTCGCGCTGATTGAGGCCACCGCGCCGGTCACACCGAAGGCCTCTTCCGCGCGGCGCGCCATCGTGACCGCATTGAAGATCGTATTGGCGGTCGCGATCGCCGGCTTCATGGTCTACAGCGTGGTGACGCAGTGGAAGCAGGTGAGCCAGGCCTGGCTGGGGCTTGCCTGGCAGTCGGTGGCGCTGTCGCTCGTCGCGGCCATCGCCGGCATGCTGGCCAACGTCATGGCCTGGCGGGCCAGCCTGAAGGACCTCGAACACGAGGTGTCCTTCGTGTCCGCGGCACGAATCAACTTCATCGGCGCCCTGGGCAAGTACCTGCCGGGAAGCGTCTGGGCGTACGTGATGCAGATGGAGTTCGGCCGCCGGGCCGGACTGCCCAGGGCGCGGGCATTCCTCGCCTCGATCGTCGCCCTCGGGCTGGGCACCACCGCGGCCCTGGCCGTCGGTACTCTCGCGCTGCCGTCGCTGTTCGACGGCGCGAAGGCGGCGGAGTCGTACGGAAGCTCCGTCCGGGTGGCGCTCTACATCGTGATGGTGCTGGTCCCCATCGCGCTCATCTGTGCGATCCCGCAGGTGCTGACCCGCCTCATCCAGTTGCTGCTGCGAGTGCTGCGCCGGCCTCCGTTGACCCACACGCTCAGCTGGGGTGGAGTGCTCCGGGTCGTCGGCTGGGCCGCGGTCGGCTGGGTCTGCTTCGGCATCCACCTGTGGCTGCTGGCCAACGCACAGGCCGCCCCGGGAGTCGATGGGCTGTTCCGGTCCATCGGCGCGTTCGCGCTCGCCCTGACCGTCGGCGTGTTCGCCATCTTCGCGCCCTCCGGGCTCGGCGTCCGGGAGGCCGTGCTGGTGGCCGCCCTCGTGCCTTCGCTACCCGGGCACAACGCGGCCGGCATCGCGTACGGCATCGCGCTCATGTCCCGGATGCTGTTCATCCTGGCCGACGCCCTGATGGCGGGGGCGGCCGCGCTCACCACCCTTCGTGACCGCCGGTCCGCGCGGGTCGCGACGCCGCAGGTCGAGGACTGACGCCGGTCACCGGCCCGTAAGCCGAACGTCCTCGGCCGCCACTCCGGCGGCCGAGGACGCGTCGTTCGGGGGGTTCGGGGACTACCTGCTCTGGACGGTGGTCAGCCGGGTGAACTCACGCAGCAGGTCGTAGCCGTCCCACACGGACGAGAAGGTGAGCGCGTCGCCGATCGGCACGATCCGGTCCACGCCGCGGCCGGCGAGCTGTTCGGCGAAGCCCACCAGCTCGTCGGTGCCGAAGCCGAAGTGGCTCATCGTCTGGTCGCGCCGCTCCACGATGCTCACCAAATCGTCGAGCGACCCGACCTGCGCCTGCGGGAACGTGCCGACGCCGAGCCAGCGCCGGGGGACCAGCCCCGGTTCAACCAGCTCCACCGTGGCGATCGCGTTGCCCGCGAAGCGCACCTCGCTGGCGACGCCCTCGGCGGCGAGCCCGTAGGTCGACACCCGCTTCTCCACCGACATGGCGGCGTCGACCTCGGTACCCTTGCTCTCCACCACCTCCGCGAGCAGCCCGAACAGCTCGTCGCGGGCCTCGCGGACGGCCTCCGGCTCGCCGACCCAGTAGATCGCGCGGGGCGACGCGCAGGCGGCCTGGTCGAACCAGTACGAGTCGTTGTACAGCCCGATCGCCACGTCCCGCCGGGCCGCGGCGTCGGCGGCGCGCCAGCCGGCGGCCGAGATGACGGCGAACGACGACCGGTCGGGGAACGTGACGTCGCGGGCGGACGGGCGCAGCGGGTGGCGGCGGATGTCGGTCACCGACCGGTCGCCGCCCCAGATGACCCGCAGGTCGCAGCCCTGGGACAGGGCCGCCGTGACCGCGTCGTCGCGCCCGTACGTGACCATGCGCTGGGTCTGCGCGATGGCCGGATCCGCGTCGGCGAGCGTGGTGTTGAGCGCGTCGAGCACCGCCACGGCGGCCCCGGCCGACCGGGACGAGATACGCACGATGTTCGGGTTGCCGGCCAGCGCCGACAGCGCCCAGGAGTACACGAAGATGGTGTCCACGTTCGCCGGTGGCACGTGGAAGACGACCCCGCGCGGAAAGCGCAGCTGCCCGAGCGGCGGCGTGGCCGCCGCGATGGTCTTCTCCAGTTCGCCGCGGCGCAGGAAGAAGCCGAGTGACGCGAGTTCAGGGAAGCGGCGGGCCACGCTGGGAGCCAGCAGGCGGCGGGCGAACGCGACCAGGAAGTCGCTCACCCGGGGGTCGCCCACCCGCAGCCGGCCGCCCGGCGGCTCGCTGGTCACCTCCGCCAGCAGGTCACTCACGCTGGTCGGCGCCCCGGTCGGGAACCGCTGCTCGACTGTGCTCATGCCGCCCCTTGGAACGTGTCGCTGCAGCCCCGCGCTTCGGCGCGCGGCAGCCGGCCCAGGATGGAAAAGCGCTTGCCCGGCCAGTCCCCGTCGTCGATGCCGTGGATCACCCCACGGTCCTCGGTCAGCAGGATGTGGCCCGGGTACGAGCGCGGCAGGGTGCTGACCACCTCGATCACGCCGGGGGTGCCGACCGGCACCTCCTCCCACGTGACCGGGTCACGGACGATCACATCGGCGAAGTCGGGGCAGTAGAGCCCGTTGCCGGACGGCCCTTCCACGTAGACCGTGCCGATCTGCTCGACCATGCCGTAGTAGTTGTGGATGCGGGTCAGCCCGGTGTCCTGTGCGAACCGGCGGCGGAACTCGGCGTTGTCCACGGCCTGGTCGATCAGCTTCTTCCAGCCGCCGCTGTGGATGAGGATGCCGTTGGAAAGGTCCAGGTGCTCGTCGCGGGCCAGCTCGTACAGGTAGAGCCAGGCCATGAACGTGAAGCCGAAGATGAGGAACGGCTGGTCGCCGTGCTTGGCGAGGAAACCGCGCACCGCGTCCAGGTCGGGCCGCTCGTTCTCGTCGAGGACGAACGTGTGGTCCCGGCCGAAGTTCATCATGCCGAGCACGCCGGCGCCGCGCGCCGAGAACGAGCGCCGGTTCTTGAACAGCGCCTTCGTGTCGACCAGCAGCATCGGCAGCCGGTTGGGGCCGATGACGGTCTGGATCGTCGCCGACAGCATGCGCTGCTGGGCGGCGGCCGCCTCCTTGTCCAGGAAGATCCGGCTCACCTCGGCGCCCGTGGTGCCGCTGGAGGTCAGCACCTTGAAGACCTCGTCGTCCGGCACGCTCTTGAGCGCGTGGTGCTTGAACAGCCGAACCGGCAGCCACGGCAGGTCGGCGACCCGCTCGTACCTCCGGCCGGCCGGGTGCCCGATCGCGTCGAGGATCCGGCGGTACTCGACGCTCGCCGCCCGGTGGTGCTCGGTCAGCTCGGTGAGCTCCTGGAGCAGAGAGACGTCCCGCTCGGCCTGAGACTTACTGAAGACGCTGGTGGCGACCGTCATGATCTCGCTTCCAAGGTCCGGTAGTCGATCTTTCCGTTGGAGAGCAGCGGCAGCCGGTCGATGTCGCGGACGTCGAACCCCGAGCGGTGCAGCTTCATCCGCTCGGCGAGCAGCTTCGCCACCTCGGCCCGGCGGTCGGCGTCGACCGTCCCCTCGCACCACAGGACGACCTTGTCCCCGGCGGGCACGGCGGCCACCGGCCCGACACCGTCCACGCCGGCCTGGCCGACCAACTTCTCGATGTCGTCGAGGTTGACCCGGATGCCGAAGACCTTGCCGATGCGCTTGAGCCGGCCGGTCAGGTACAGGAAACCTTCGTCGTCGAGGTACCCCAGGTCGCCGGTGTACAGCACGCCGCCCTGGTCGTCGCCGCGGCTCAGGTCGGCCGCGGTGTCGGCGTACCCCATCATCACGTTGGGGCCGCGGTAGACGATCTCGCCGGTGACGCCCGGCTCCCGCGTCTCGCTGCCGTCGTCCAGGCGTACCGAGAGCGTGCCGCCGGGCAGCGCGAGCCCCGGCGAGCCCACCCGCTGCGGAAGCTGGTCGGCGGGCAGCGTGCTCATCCGCGGCCCGGCCTCGGTCTGGCCCCACATCACGTAGAACCGGCCGCCCAGCGCGGAGATCTTCTCGTGGTAGGCCAGGATCATCTCGTTGCGCAGCCGGCCGCCGGCCTGGGTCAGCGTGCGCAGGCTGGGGTGCTTGGCGGGGCTCCAGCGGATCCTGGCCAGCATCTCGTAGTTGTACGGGACGCCCGCCAGCGAGGTCGCGCTGTAGCGGTCGAACGCCTGCCAGAACTCGCGCGCCAGGACGCCACCGTCCACGACGACCACGGTCGCGCCGCTGACGAGGTGGCTGTTGAGCACCGACATGCCGTAGCTGTAGAACAGCGGCAGGCTGGTCGGCGCGACCTCGTCGCCGTCGATGTGCAGCACCTGCGCGATCGCCGCCGCGTTGGACGTGATCGCGGTGCGCGACAGTCGGACAAGCTTCGGGCTTCCGGTGGATCCTGACGTCGCGAGCATCACCCCGAGGTCGGGGTGGGGGCTGGCGGCCGGCTCACCGCCGGTGCGTACCCAGGCCGGGCCCAGCGGGCCGACGTCGCGGCGCTCGTAGCCCGGCGGGGTGTCGCCCGCCTGCGCGCCCGCTCCGCCCTCATCCAGGCCCACCACTGCGGCCGGGGCGAACCGGCGCACCATCTCGGCGAGCGTCGCCGGGTCGAGCGCCGGGTCGAGCAGGGCGACCGGCCGGTGCGCCGCCCAGCAGCCCAGGTAGCGCAGGACAGCCGCCGTGCTGATGCCGGTACGCGCGAAGACCGCGCCGGTGGGCAGCTCCGCGAGCGACGCGGCGGTCGCGTCGATCGCGGTCGTGAGCGCCGCGCCGGCGAGCTCCTCTCCGGTCGCGGCGTCGATCAGTCGGGCGCCTGCGGCGACAAGATCAGTACTCACAACACGAGACCACCGTCAACGCCGAGGATCTGTCCGGTGATGAACGCCGACTCGTCGCTGACGAGGAAGCGGATGGCCCTGGCCACGTCCATCGGGTCGCCGAGGCGGCGCAGCGACGTGTGCGCGACCCGGTCCTCGACCAGATCCTTCGGCAGGTGGGCGATCATCTCGGTCTCGATCAGGCCGGGAGCCACCGCGTTGACCCGGATGCCGCGCGGGCCCAGCTCCTTGGCCGCCGACCGCGCGACCGTCGCCACCGCGGCCTTCGACGCGGCGTACGCGGTCTGGCCGGCGCTGCCGTGCTCGCCCACGATGGACGCGAGCACGACGATCGCGCCCGAGCGCTTGCGCATCATGACCCGGGCCGCGGCCTGCACGGTGTTGATCGTGCCGGCCACGTTGGTCGCGAGCATGCGGTCGATCAGCTCCGGCTTGATCATGCCGATGAGCGCGTCTTCGAGCACGCCCGCGTTCGCGACGAGAGCGTCGATGCGCCCGTGCTCCGCGGCGATGCCCTTGAACGCCGCACCCACCGCGTCGAAGTCGGCCACGTCGAAACCGACACCGCTCGTGGGTACGCCGTGCGCCTCGGCCAGCTCCGCGGCGACCGTCTTGGCGTCTTCTGCGTCCCGGCTGGTGACCACGACGGTCGCGCCGGCCTCCGCCAGCGCCTGTGCCGTGGCCCGTCCGATACCGCGGGTGCCGCCGGTGACGACGGCTACCCGACCTGCGAGGCTACCCACGATGCCGTCAGCCCTCGACGCCCATTGACTGCAGCATGTCGAGCGCGACCTTGAAGCTGCTCATGTCGATGACCTGCTCGGTGTCGAGCTGGACGCCGAACTCGTCCTCGATGGCCGCGACCAGCGTCATGTGGCCGAG
Source organism: Planosporangium thailandense (assembly GCF_011947195.1). Lineage (GTDB taxonomy): Bacteria > Actinomycetota > Actinomycetes > Mycobacteriales > Micromonosporaceae > Planosporangium > Planosporangium thailandense. The sequence continues at coordinate 274,096 of NZ_JAATVY010000001.1, forward strand.
CGAGTCCCACTGCTCGATATCGCGGTACTTGAGGTTCTCGACGTCCACATCGGCCGGCAGTTCGAGTGCCTCGACAAAGACGCCCCGCAGGCGGTCGGCGATGGCGGTGCTCATACTTGGTTTCTCCTCGTCAGCTCTCTTGAGTCTGGATCTTGGACCAGGCGGCGAGCTGATCGGCCAGCTCGGCCGGCAGATCGGCCGGCAGCGGGCTCTTGCCCGCCAGGTAGGAGGCGAACACGTCGACCACCGCGTCGCTGCACCCGCGCCTCGACAGGCCGACCCGGTTGACGCCGGACACGCGCGCCGGATTTCCCACCGTGATGGTGAACGGCGGCACGTCCTTACGCACGGCCGAGCCCATCCCGATCATGGCGCCGGGCCCGACCTGCGTGCGCTGGTGGACAACCGTACCCATGCCGATGTTCGCCCAGCTCCAGACGTGAGTGTGACCGCCGAGCTGTACCGCGTCCGCCAGCGTCACGGAGTTGTGCAGCACGATGTCATGGCCGATGTGACTGCGCGCGAGAGCGTAGCAGTCGTTGCCGATCGTCGTCGGCTCGTGCGTGCCCTGATTCACGGTGACGAACTCGCGGATGATGTTGCCGTCACCGATGATGACGCCGGCGCCTTCGATCTCACCGTCCCAACCGACGGGGTGGGGGCCGCCCCGGTACTCGGCCGGCGTGCCGATGGACGCGTGCGGCCCGATCAGGTTGTTGTCGCCGATCCGCGTCGGTCCGATGAGTACGGTGTATGGCCCGATGACATTGTTGTCACCTAGTTCCACGCCCGCACCGATGATCGCAGTGGGATGGATTTTGTTCGCCACTATGCCTGTCTCGTCTGTGTGCGTGAGTAACGTCAGGAACGCGGGGGTCGTGCTGTCAACCCCCATCCGTGCCCTTCCGGACCGGTGATACCGCTGCCGTCCGGAACGATCTGCGGCAGTTTACCCGCAGCGGCCGGTCGGGGGACACACGTGGCCGGCGCAGGTGACCAGAACCGCAGTGGGGTGGTCGGGGGCCGACGTCGAGTCATCCGTACCCGTCGTCGGCGACGTTATTCCCGCCCGCCGCCAGCCATCGATGGAACGGCACTCGTCACCATGGGGCTCCGCGGTTGTCGATTGTGGGCAGGGTGGTCGCCAGGTAACTACGTATCGTAGTTGTTCGACTACGCAAAGGCGACGAACACCCGCGAGGCGACCTCGCGCGGCAGGCGGATCTGGTCGCCTTCGCGGTCGATGCGCACCGCGTCACGCTCCTGTGCCACCGTGACGTGGGCGCCGGGGTCGATCCCGGCCGCGTGCAGTTGACGCAGGACCCCCGCATCGGTCTGCACGCTCTCGCAGATCCGGCTCACCACGACCGGACCGCTCAGGCCCGGGAAGGCCAGGTTGCGCTCGCCGTCACCGGCGGACGCGCCCGACGCCTGCGAGCCGTCCAGGTCGGTGAGCCCGGGGATGGGGTTGCCGTAGGGCGAACGGGTCGGCCGCCCGAGGAGCTCGTAGACGCGCTGCTCCACGGCCTCGCTCATCACGTGCTCCCAGCGGCAGGCCTCCTCGTGGGCCTCTTCGTAGGGCATGCCGATGACGTTGACCAGCAGCAGCTCGGCCAGGCGGTGCTTGCGCATGACGCTGACCGCGTAGGCGCGTCCCGCCGCGGTCAGCACGAGGTGCCGGTCGCCTTCCACGCTGAGCAGGCCGTCGCGCTCCATCCGCGAGACGGTCTGGCTGACCGTCGGCCCGCTCTGGTGCAGCCGCTCCGCGATGCGGGCACGCAGCGGGACAACGCCCTCCTCCTCCAGCTCGAGGATGGTCCGGAGGTACATCTCCGTGGTGTCGACCAGCTCGTTCAAAACGCACCCTCCCGTTTGTCGATGTTACCTGGCGGGTAGGACAGACTGAGCCCATGACCGACCGGCAGCATCTCGTCGACGCCGTCGGGCTCGTCGGCGAGCTGGATCGCGACGACCCGCCGACCGTACTGGACGTGCGCTGGACCCTTACCGGGGGTGGCCGCGCCGCGTTCGACGCCGGACACCTGCCCGGGGCCGTCTTCCTCGACCTCGACGCCGACCTCGCCGGACCGCCCGGCGCCGGCGGTCGTCACCCGCTACCCGATCCGGCGGCGCTCCAGGCCGCGCTGCGCCGCGGCGGCGTGCGCGCCGGGCACCCGGTGGTCGTGTACGACGCCGGCGGCACCCCGCCGACCGGCGCCGCCGCCCGGGCCTGGTGGATCCTGCGCTGGGCCGGGCTGGCCGACGTGCGGGTCCTCGACGGCGGGTACGCGGCCTGGACCGCGGCGGGCGGCCCGGTGACCCGGGCCGAAGCGACACCCATCCCCGGCGACGTGACGGTCGGCGCCGGCTCGCTGCCGGTCGTCGACGCCACCGGGGCGCAGGCCGTCGCGGCCGACGGCGTGCTGATCGACGCCCGGGTGCCGGCCCGCTTCCGGGGCGAGACCGAGCCGGTGGACCCGGTCGCCGGCCACATCCCCGGCGCCCGCAACCAGCCGGCGGCCGAGACCGTCGACGAAGCCGGGCGGCTGCACCCGCCGGCGCTGCTGCGGGCGGGCTACGCCGACCTCGGCGTACGGGCCGACCGGCCGGTCGCCGCCTACTGCGGCTCCGGCGTGACGGCCGCGCAGACCGCCCTCGCGCTCACGGTCGCCGGGTTCGAGCCCGCCCTGTACATCGGCTCCTGGAGCCACTGGATCACCGACCCGGAGCGTGCGGTGGCGACGGGGGAGGAGGGTTCGTCATGACCGACACCCTGGTCGTGTGGAACGAGTCGCTGCTCGACTACGACATGGGTGAGCACCCGCTCAACCCGGTACGCGTCGAGCTGACCATGGCGCTCGCCGGTGAGCTCGGCGTCCTCGACCGCCCAGGGGTGCGGCTCGAAGCCCCGAAACCGGCCGACGACGCCGCGCTGCTGCGCGTGCACACCCCCGGGTACCTCGACGCGGTACGCCACGCCATGCTGGGCGCGCACGGGCACGGGCTCAACACCCCCGACAACCCCGTCTTTCCGAACATGCACGAGGCGAGCGCCCTCGTCGCCGGCGCCACGATGCGCGCGGCCGAGGCGGTGTGGCGCGGCGAGACCCGGCGCGCCGTCAGCATCTCCGGCGGCCTGCACCACGCGATGCCCGACCGGGCGTCCGGCTTCTGCGTCTACAACGACCCGGCCGTCGCGATCGCCCGCCTGCTCGACCTGGGCGCCGAGCGGATCGGGTACGTCGACGTCGACGTGCACCACGGCGACGGCGTACAGCAGATCTTCTACGACGACCCCCGCGTCCTGACGATCAGCCTGCACGAGACGCCGCTGGCCCTGTTCCCCGGCACCGGGTACCCCGCCGAGACCGGCGGCCCCGGCGCGGAGGGCACCGCCGTCAACGTCGCGCTCCCACCCGGCACGACCGACGCCGGCTGGCTGCGCGCCTTTCACGCGGTCGTGCCCGGCGCGCTGCGCACGTTCCGGCCGCAGGTGCTCGTCACGCAGTGCGGCGCCGACGGGCACCGGCTCGATCCCCTCGCCGACCTGCGCCTGACCGTCGACGGGCAGCGCGCCACGTACCTCGCGCTGCGCGACCTCGCCGAGGAGCTGTGCGGCGGCCGATGGATCGCCATGGGCGGCGGCGGGTACGCCCTGGTCGAGGCCGTGCCACGGGCCTGGACGCACCTGCTGGCCGTCGTCACGGGCGAACCGCTCGACCCGGCCCTGCCCACGCCGCCGAGCTGGCGGGCGCTCGCCGCCGACCGGTGTCCCGACCGCCGCTGCCCGGATGCCATGACCGACGGCGGTGACCCGGCGTACCACCCCTGGTCACCCGGGTTCGACGCGCCGGACGCGATCGACCGGGCGATCCTGGCGACCCGCCGGACCGTGTTCCCGCTGCTCGGCCTCGACCCCGCCGACCCGAGGGACTGAGCAGTGCCCACGCGCAAGGCCGCCCGGACGGCCGACATCGTCCTGTCCGACGGATCGACCGCCCGTGTCCGCCAGATGCAGCCCGACGACGGGCCGGCCGTCGTCGCGCTGCACTCGCGGTTCTCCGAGCGCACCCGCTACCTGCGCTACTTCTCCCCGTACCCGCGGATCCCACCCCGCGACCTGGAGCGCTTCGTCAACGTCGACCACCACGACCGGGAGGCGTTCGTGGTCGAACTGGGTGACGAGCTGATCGCGATCGGCCGGTACGACCGGCTCGGCGACGGCGCGACCGAAGCGGAGGTCGCGTTCGTCGTCGAGGACGCGCACCAGGGCCGCGGGCTCGGCTCGGTCCTGCTGGAGTACCTCGCCGCCGCGGCTCGTGAGGAGGGCATCAGCCGGTTCGTCGCGGAGGTGCTGCCGACCAACGCGACGATGCTGCGCGTCTTCGCCGACGCCGGGTACGCCGTCGAACGCACCTTCGCCGACGGCGTGGTCCACCTGTCGTTCCCGATCGCGCCGACGCCCGAGTCGTTGACGGTGCAGTGGCGGCGTGAGCAGCGCTCGGAGGCGGCATCGATCGCCCGGCTGCTCAGCCCGCGGGCGGTCGCCGTCTACGGCGCGTCATCGCGCGGCAGGGGCGTCGGCGCGGCGCTGCTGCGGCACCTGCGCGCCGGCGGGTTCGCCGGCGACATCATCCCGGTGCACCGGACCGCGCCCACCGTCGGCGGCCTGACCGCCTACCCGACGCTCACCGCGGCTCCCGGCCCGGTCGACCTCGCGGTGGTCGCCGTGCCCGCCGACGCCGTCGGTGAGGTGGTCGCCGACTGCGCGGCGGCCGGCGTCCACGGGCTGGTCGTGGTGTCCGCCGGCTTCGCGGAGGCCGGCCTGGAGGGCGCGCAGGCGCAGGCCGGACTGCTGCGCTCGGTACGCGGCCACGGCATGCGCCTGGTCGGCCCGAACTGCCTCGGCATCGCCAACACGAAGGTCGGGCTCAACGCGACCCTCGCACCGCAGCTGCCCCGCGCCGGACGGGTCGGGTTCTTCAGCCAGTCCGCCGCGCTGGGCACCGCGCTGCTCGGCGAGGCCGACCGGCGCGGCCTGGGCCTGTCCAGCTTCGTGTCCGCCGGCAACCGCGCCGACGTCTCCGGCAACGACCTGCTCCAGTACTGGCGGGACGACCCCGGTACCGACGTGGTCCTGCTCTACCTGGAGACGTTCGGCAACCCGCGCAAGTTCGCCCGCATCGCCCGGGAGCTGGCCCGGCACAAGCCGGTCGTCGCGGTCGCCAGCGCGGTACGCCCGCCGGCTCTCCAGGCGGTGGCGCCCGGGCCGGACGCGCGCGGCGTCGCGGCGCTGTTCGCCAGCGCGGGCGTGATCCGGGTCGACACGGTCGCGGAGCTGTTCGACGTCGGGCTGCTGCTGGCCGACCAGCCGCTGCCGACCGGCCGGCGGATCGGCCTCGTCACCAACGCCGCCGCGCTCGGGGCCCTCGCCGCGGCCACCGCGCCCGCGTTCGCGCTGGAGTTCGTCCCCGGGTACCCGCACGACGTCGGCCCGATGGCGGACGCGGCGACGATCCGGCGCGCGGTCACCGACGCGCTCGACGACCCGCGGGTGGACGCGCTGATCGTGGCGTACGCCCCGGCGCTGGCCGAGGAGTGGGACGACGCGACGGTCGTCGCGGACGAGGTCCGAGCGGCCGCGGCCGGCAGCGACCGGCCGGTGCTCGCGGTCTTCCCCACCGATCCGGCAGGGGACTCACCGTGCGGGGGACCGGGTGCGGTGCCGACCTACCCGACCGTCGAGGAGGCGGTCCGCGCGCTCGGGCGTGCGGCGACGTACGCGGCGTGGCGGCGTGAGCCGCCCGGCACCGTCCCGGAGCTGCCCGATGTCGACAGCGGCCGGGCCCGCGTGATCGTGGCCGAGCTCGCCGCCGCGGCGAAGGCGCAGCTCGGCGACCTGGGCGAGGCGGACGAGCTGCTGTCCTGCTACGGCATCAGCGTGGTGCCGAGCCGGCCGTGCGCGGGACCGGCCGAGACGGTGGCGGCGGTTGCGGCGGAGATCGGGTACCCGGTGGCGCTCAAGGTCGCCCGCTCGCCGATGCGGCACCGCATCGACCTGGGCGCCGTACGGCTGGACCTGGCCGACGCCGAGGACGTCGTCCGCGCCTACGACGAGCTGCAGCGGCTGTTCGGGGAGGGCGTGAAGGTCGCGGTCCAGCGGATGGTCGCGCCCGGGGTCGCGTGTGTCGTCGAGGCGGCCGAGGACCCGGCCTTCGGGCCTGTCGTCGGCTTCGGCATCGGTGGGGTCGCGAGCGACCTGATCGGTGACCGGGCCTGGCGGCCGGCGCCGCTGACCGACCGGGACGCCGCGACGCTGGTGCGCACGCCGCGCGCGGCGCCGCTGCTGACCGGGTACCGCGGCGGGGCGCCGGTCGATCTGGACGCCCTGGCCGACCTGCTGGTGCGGGTGGGTCGGATGGCCGACGAGCATCCGCAGCTGCACCGGCTGGTGCTCAATCCGGTGCTGGCCCGGCCGGACGGCCTCTCGGTGCTGCACGTCAACGTCCGGATCGGCACGGCGGTACCGCGTCCGGACACCGGGCCGCGCCGCCTGCGCTGAGTCGCCTCCAGCAGATCTTGGACACTTCGCGGGCCGATGGCACCGCCAAGTGTCCAAGATCGCGCGTTCGGGGTCAGCTGGCGAACATCTCCAGCCGCTTCGCCCGCTCCGGGTCGCGCAGCTTGAGCAGCGTCACCTTCTCGATCTGCCGGATGCGCTCCCGGGACAGGCCGAACTCGCGGCCCACCTCGTCGAGCGTGCGCTGGCGGCCGTCGTCGAGACCGAACCGCAGCCGGATCACCGCCTGCTCCCGCTGGGAGAGCGTGGCGAGGACGATCTCGACCTCGTCGCGGAGAACCCCGCCGTCGGGGTCGTCGGCCGGCTCGTCGCGCGGGTCGACGCGGGCGACGAAGTCACCCAGAGCGCTCTCGCCGTCTTCGCCCACCGCCTGGTCCAGGCTCACCGGCTCCCGGTCGTACGAGATCAGCTCGATCACCTGGAACTCCTGCACGCCCAGATGCTCAGCGATCTCCGGGATCGTGGGCTCGCGGCCGAGGGTGGTGGCCAGCTCGCGGCGCGCCCGGACCATCCGGTTGACCTGCTCGACCATGTGCACCGGGATGCGGATGGTGCGGGCCTGGTCGGCCATGGCGCGGCTGATGGCCTGGCGGATCCACCACGTGGCGTAGGTGGAGAACTTGTAGCCCTTGGTGTAGTCGAACTTCTCGACGGCGCGGATGAGGCCGAGGTTGCCTTCCTGGATGAGATCCAGGAACGCCATGCCCCGACCGGTGTAGCGCTTGGCGATGCTGACGACGAGGCGTAGGTTCGCCTCCAGCAGGTGGTCCTTGGCGGCGCGCCCCTCGGCGGCGGCGACGGTCAGGTCCGCGCGGAGGTCCGGGTCGTCGATGTCGTTCCCGGCGAGCTTCTCCTCGGCGTACAGGCCGGCCTCGACCCGCCGGGCGAGCTCGACCTCCTGCGCGGCGGTGAGCAGCTTGGTGCGGCCGATCGCGTTGAGGTAGGCCCGGACCAGGTCGGCCGAGACACCTCGCTCGTCGGCGGCGGACGCCAGGTCGGCCTCCTCGACCGTGTCCAGGTCCTCGCCGTCCAGTCCGGAGGCGTCCAGCCCGTTGCGGGTCCCGGACTCCAGGTCGATCAGCGGCTGAGCCACCCTTCTCGCCTCCCCGTTGACAAAGTGGCGCATCATGTGGGACAGCGTGGCTGAGCCGGCGTTAAACCGGGGTAAGGCGGCGGACAGTTGGCCCTGATCGGGGGGTAACCCGCGTCACACCTCGAGCAGGATGGTTCGCGGCCCGACGTTGACGCTCTCGACGAGCATGTGGGTCCGGAAGCGCCCGGTCTCCACCAGCGCGCCGCGCGAGCGCAGCGCCGCCACGAACGCCGTGACCAGCGGCTCCGCGACCGGCGCGGGCGCCGCGGCGCTCCAGCTCGGCCGGCGGCCCTTGCGCGTGTCGCCGTACAGCGTGAACTGGCTGACGACCAGCAGCGGCGCACCGACCTCGGCGCACGACTTCTCGTCGTCGAGGATGCGCAGCTCGTGCACCTTGCGGGCGAGGGTCTCCGCCTGGGTGGTCGAGTCCGAGTGGGTCACGCCGACCAGGACCAGCAGCCCGTCGGTGATCGCGCCCACCACCTCGCCGTCGACGGTGACGCTGGCCCGGCTCACCGTCTGCACCACCGCGCGCACGTCAGCGACCCGCCGGCAGCAGGATGCCGCGCTCGACCAGGTGCGCGACGAGCGGGATCGCGACCTGCGCCAGCGCCTCGGGGTCGGCGTCGTGCGCCACCGCGAGCATGTCCAGCTGGTCGCGTAGCGCGAGCGTGCCGTCACACGCGCTCACCAGCGCGAGTACGAGCGGATCGACCTGCTCGACCCAGCGCAGGCCGTCGGTGAGCGCCAGGAGCTGCCGGTCCACCTGCCAGCCCTCCGGGCCCCGCGTCGCCTCCTGGGTGAGCTGGAGGCCGCCGGCTGCCACCAGCCGGGCGCCGAGCAGCGCATCCCGGGAGTGGCCGCGCAGCCAGTCCTGGCGGTCGAACCACGGCTCGATCTGCGCGCCGAGCGGCTGGTCGACCGCCTGGCGCAGGTCTTCCACCCGTACGGTCGGGTCGTCGTGACCGCCGGCCCGCAGCGTGATCAGCCCGAGCCCGACCGCCTCGATCTTGTTGGCGTCGAACCAGTCGAGCCACGCCGCCGCGCGCGCCGGACGGGTCGCGGGGTCCTCGGACGCGTCGCCCAGCCACAGGTTCACGTACCCGACCGGGTCGGAGACCTCCCGCTGGATGACCCACGCGTCCAGCCCGGTGCCGGCCACCCAGCCGGCGACCCGGTCGGCCCAGTCCTCGCCCGAGATGTGCAGCCAGTTCGCCAGGAACTGCAGGTACCCGCCCTCGTTGAGCAGGCGCGGCGCGGCCGCGACCAGTTCGGCGCAGACCGCGTCGCCGGCGCGGCCGGAGTCACGGTACGTGTGCGTGGTCGTACCCGGGCCGACGACGAACGGCGGGTTGCTCACGACGAGGTCGAACCGGCGGCCCGCCACCGGCGCGGTGAGGTCGCCGCGCAGCAGTTCCCAGTCCAGCCCGTTGAGCGCGGCCGTCGTCGCGGCGAAGCGCAGGGCCCGCTCGGACAGGTCGGTCGCGGTGACCCGCGCGGCGTGGGCGGACAGGTGCAGCGCCTGTACCCCGCAGCCGGTGCCCAGGTCCAGCGCGGTCGCCACCGGCCGGCGGATCGTCGACTGGGCGAGGGTTGTCGACGCGCCGCCGACGCCGAGCACGTGTTCGCGCGGCAGCGGCTGGCCCGGGCGCATCGCGGCGTCGACGTCGGAGACGATCCACTGGTCGCCGTACGCCTCGAGGTCGAGCCCCGCCCGCAGCCCGCCGCTCACCGGCTCGACCAGCCCCGCCTCGACGGCCTCGGGCAGCGACAGCGGCGCGAGCGCGGCCGCGACCACCCGCTCCGGCTCGGTCTGGCCGCACACGAAGACCCGGATCAGGGTGGCGAGCGGGTCGTCGGCGCCCTCGGTCGCGCGCAGCGCCGCTCGAAGATCATTGCGGCGCATTCCGGCCGTACCGGCCGCACCGATGCGCGCCGCGATGCCGGTCGAGGTGTACCCCGCCCCGGCCAGGGCCGCGCGGAGCCGGGCGATCGCGTCGGGGGGCAGGATGGCGTCGGTCACCGTCCCATCCTGCCTCGTACGTGTGAGGTGCCCGAACCCACCTGGGGGTTACGCAGCTGTTCACGTACCTTTGGTGCGCTGGTTGAACAACAAGGAGGAATCCGTGCGGGCGGACATCACCGTCTTCAGTGGCAGCGCCCATCCCGAGCTCGCCGCCGAGATCTGCGAGCAGCTGGGAGTCCCACTGCAGCCGACGCGGACCACCCGCTTCGCCAACGACTGCCTGGAGGTGCAGCTACAGGCCAACTGCCGCGAGCGCGACGTCTTCCTGATCCAGCCGCTGGTGCCGCCGGTCCAGGAGAACCTGGTCGAGCTGCTGCTCATGCTCGACGCGGCGCGGGGCGCCTCGGCGGCGCGCACGACGGTCGTGATGCCGCACTTCGCGTACGCCCGGTCGGACAAGAAGGACGCGCCGCGCATCTCCATCGGGGCGCGGCTGGTGGCCGACCTGATGGAGACGGCCGGCGCGGACCGGGTCCTGGCGTTGACGCTGCACTCGCCGCAGGTGCACGGGTTCTTCGGCGTCCCGGTCGACCACCTGCACGCGCTGCGGGAACTGGCCAACCACTTCCGCCGGTACGACCTGTCCAACGCCGTGGTCGTCTCGCCCGACCTGGGCAACGCCAAGGAGGCGGCGCGGTTCGCCAAGATGCTCGACGTGCCGGTCGCGGCCGGCGCCAAGGAGCGGCTGTCCGACGACAAGGTACACATCAGCGCGGTCATCGGTGAGGTCGCCGACCGGGACGTGATCGTGCTCGACGACGAGATCGCCCGCGGCACCACCGTTCTCGAGCTGATGGACCTGCTGCGCAAGCAGAACGTCCGCTCGATCCGCGTGGCGTGCACCCACGGGCTGTTCGCCGACGGGGCGCTCGATCGCATCGGCGCCGAGGACGACGTACTGGAGATCGTCAGTACCAACACGGTGCCGGTCCTGCACGCCTCGCCCAAGCTGCGGGTGCTGTCGATCGCGCCGGCCCTGGCGGAGGCGATGCGGCGCATCCACGAGGGCGAGTCGGTCAGCGCCCTGTTCGACACGCACTGAGGGCCGGCTGATGAGCCGGGCGGTGGAGGAGTCCAACCGGGCCATGCTGCGGGCCCGCGACGCCATGGACCGGGCGTACGCCGAGCCGCTCGACGTACCCGCGCTGGCCCGCATCGCACACCTGTCGGAGGCGCACTTCATCCGTACCTTCCGCGCCACCTTCGGCGAGACCCCGCACCGCTACCTTCAGCGGCGCCGGGTCGAGCGGGCCATGTACCTGCTGACGCAGACCGGGCGCGACGTCACGGACATCTGCTTCGCGGTGGGGTTCAGCAGCCTCGGCACGTTCAGTCGGACCTTCCGGCAGATCGTCGGGGAGTCGCCGACGGAGTACCGTCGGCGCACGGTCCCGGTGGGCGTGCCCGGGTGCTTCGTCAAGGCGTGGATGCGACCCAGCAGTTTTGGATAAGCGGCGGGCCGGCCCGGTGTCATAGCGTTCCGGCCATGACGATCAAATCCATCTCCCGCTCCCAGATCTACGTCCTCGACCAGGACCAGGCCCTCGACTTCTACGTCGGCAAGCTCGGCATGGAGGTCAACACCGACGCGGACCTCGGCTTCATGCGCTGGCTCACGGTCAACGTGCCCGGCGACCCGGAGCGCGAGATCCTGCTGGAGCGGCCCGGGCCGCCGGCGCTCGACCCGGCCACCGCCGAGCAGGTCCGCGAGCTGCTCACCAAGGGCGCCCTGGGCGGCCACCTTTTCATGACCACCGACGACGCGTACAAGACGTACGAGGAGCTGGTGGCGAAGGGCGTGGACATCTATGACGAGCCGACCGAGCAGTCGTACGGCATCGACTTCGGCATCCGGGACCCGTTCGGAAACAAGATCCGTATCGGCCAGATGTACCCCCGGGGCTGAGCCCGTCGCCGGCGACCGACGGGGCGGACGGGCCTACGGCTCCTGATCTCGGCCAGGTGTCAGGATGTACGCCACGTCCGCGACATCCGAAAGGATCACCACGGTGCTCTCGCTGCCCATCGATCCCGCCGCGAACGAGCTGCTGCGGCGCAGCCCGCTCGCGCTCCTGCTCGGTATGGTCCTCGACCAGCAGATCCCGCTGGAGCGGGCCTTCAGCGCGCCGTACGACCTGGTGCGCCGGCTCGGCCACGAACCGGACGCGCGCGAGCTGGCCGGGTACGACCCGGAGGCGCTGACGGCGATCTTCGCTGAGCGTCCGGCCCTCCACCGGTTCCCGAAGGCGATGGCCGTCCGGGCTCAGCAGGTGTGCCAGGTGCTGGTGGACCGCTACGACGGGGACACCGCGCGGCTGTGGACCGAGGCCAGGGACGGCAAGGAGCTGCTCAAGCGGGTTGCCGAGCTACCCGGCTTCGGTAAGCAGAAGGCGCAGATCTTCGTGGCGCTGCTCGGCAAGCAGCTGGACGTGCGGCCGCCGGGCTGGCGCGAGGCCGCGGGCGGGTACGGCGAGGAGGGCTCGTTCCGGTCGGTCGCCGACATCGTCGACGAGGCGAGCCTCGCCAAGGTCCGGTCGTACAAGCAGCAGATGAAGGCCGCCGCCAAGGCCCGGCCCGCCGAATGATCCTGAAGGATCCTCCGTGTCAGGGCACGGGAGATCCTTCAGGATCATGGGGGAGCGCCCGGGCCGCAGGGGTGATCCACCTTTCACCCGTTAGGGTGGGTCGCGTCCCTCCCCCGGGTACAGGAGACGCATGTCCATGCTTCGCGGCTTCAAAGACTTCATTATGCGCGGCAACGTCGTCGACCTCGCGGTCGGCGTCGTGATCGGCGCGGCGTTCAACGGTCTGGTCGGCCAGTTCACCAAGTCGTTCCTCGACCCGCTGATCCGCCTCGCCACCGGCGGCACCGGCCAGGTGCAAGGCGAGTTCGCCATCGGCAAGCAGCATTTCGACTACGCCGGCTTCATCAACACCGCGATCACCTTCCTGCTCACCGCGGCCACGCTGTACTTCCTGGTCGTGCTGCCGATGAACAAGCTCGCCGAGCGCCGCGCCCGCGGGCAGGAGCCGAAGCCGAAGGCGCCGAGCGAGGAGATCCTGCTGCTGCGCGAGATCCGGGACGCCCTGGCCGGCCCCCGGCAGGAGGTGGCGCACCCGGACGGGCAGCGGTAGCGATCGCGGGTAGCGGCGGGCGCGGGTAGCGGGCGGGCGCGGCAGCGTCCGCCTTCGATGCCCGGTGACGGTGGCCACCGCGCGGGTCGGGTGCAAGACTCGGGAAGGGCCTTCGGGTTCAGAGAGGCGGCCAGGTGAAACGACAGGGGCGCCGGCCGGTGCTCATCACCGACGCCGAGCCGAGCCAGGACGACCAGCTGCGGATGCGGGAGATCCGGTACCTGATCATGATGTCGATCAGGGCGCTCCTGCTGATCGTGGCTGCCGTGCTGGTGGGGCTGCGCGTGCCGCTGCTGCCCCTGTGGCTGGTGCTGTGCGTGGTCGGGATGGTGCTGCTGCCGTGGCTCGCGGTGATCCTGGCCAATGACCGGCCACCCAAGGAGCAGCACCGGCTGTCCCACCGCCTGCATCACCGCGCCCGCGTCGAGGAGCCGCCGCAGAACGCGATCGGGGCGCCCCGCGAGCCGACCGTCATCGACGCCGACGAGCTGCGCCGCGAGGAGTCGCACCCCGAGCGGTAGGGCGCCTCAGGAGCGTGTCGCGTCCTCAGCAGTGGGCCGTCTCAGGAGCGTGTCGCGTCCCCGGCGGTGGGGCGCCCGCCGATCAGCCCGATCGCGGCGGCGCCCAGGCTCGTGCCCGCGCGGAGCGCCTCGGCGGGAGATCCGCCGGACAGCCACGCCGCCAGCAGCCCCGCGGTGAAGGCGTCCCCGGCTCCGGTCGCGTCCACCACCGAAACCGGCTGCGCCGCCGCCTCGATCACCTCACCGCGGGCGCGGGCCCAGACGGCGCCGGCGGCGCCGCACTTGACCACCGCGCGTCCGGCCGAGGCGGCCAGTCGTGCGGCCAGCTCCGCCGGGGCGGCCTCGCCCACCAGTACGGCGGCCTCCTGCCGGTTGGCCAGGATGAGGTCGACCCCTTCGACGCAGGACAGGATCTCCGCCGGCCCGACGCGCCGCATGATCGCCGCGGCCGCGAGGTCGACGCTCGTGGTGAGACCGTGGCGGCGGGCGGCGGCGAGCGCGTACCGCCCGGCCTCACGCGCTGGCGGCGCCAGCAGCACGTATCCCGACAGGTGCAGGTGGCGCGCGCCGGAAGCGAGCCCGGCATCCACGTCGGCCGGGGAGAGCAGGAGATTGGCACCACGGTCGCTCAGCATCGTCCGCTCCCCGCCGTGGGAGACGACCACCACGCTGCCGGTCGCCGCGCCCTCGGCGCGTCGCACCACCGCCCGTACGCCCAGGTCGGTGAGCTCGGCCACCCGGTCGGCGCCGGCACCGTCCGCGCCGACCACGCCGACGAACGCGGTCGGTACGCCCGAAGCGGCGAGCCAGGCCGCGGTGTTGGCGCCGGAGCCGCCGCCCCGCACGGCCACCGCCGCAGGGATGTCCGAGCCGGCCACCAACGGCTGCCCGGATACGGCGACCACGTCGGTGACCAGGTCACCGACGACGACCGCGACGGTCGTCACGATCGGGCGGAGGCGACCGCCACCTCCGCGGCGAGCCGGGCGTTGCGCAGGATGATCCGTACGTTCACGGCGAGACTGCGGCCTCCCGTCGCGGAGTGGAAGTGGGCCAGCAGGTACGGCGTGACCGCCTTGCCGGTGATCCCCTCGGCCGCCAGGCCGGCCAGCCCCTCGGCGAGTACCCGGTCGTGCAGATCGGGGTCGAGCTGTTCGTCGGCCGGCAGCGGGTTCGCCACGATCAGGCCGGCGCGCGACACGGCGTGGGTCCGGCGGGCCCGCATGATCTGCGCCACCTCGTCGGGGGTCTGCACCGACCAGTCCAGATCGTGTCCGCTGTCGCTGAGGTAGAAGCCGGGGAACCGGCGGGTGCCGTACCCCACGACGGGTACGCCGAGCGTTTCCAGGCGCTCCAGCGTCGCGCCGATGTCCAGGATCGACTTCACGCCGGCGCAGATCACCGTGATCGGGGTGTGCGACAGTGCGGTGAGGTCGGCCGATTCGTCGAAGCTCTCCGCCGCGGCCCGGTGCACGCCACCGAGCCCGCCGGTGGCGAACACCCCGATGCCGACGCCCGCGGCGACGGCGGCGGTGGCGGCGACGGTCGTGGCGCCGTCCGAGCCCGCCACGGCGGCCACGGCCAGGTCGCGTACCGAAAGCTTGGCGACCCCGTCGGCGGTCGCGAGCCGGGTGAGCTGCACCTCGTCGAGCCCCACGATGAGCCGCCCGCCGACCATGCCGATCGTCGCCGGAACGGCGCCCGCGTCGCGTACGGTCTGCTCGATCTCCTGCGCGACCTTCAGGTTGTCCGGCCGCGGCAGCCCGTGCGACACGATCGTGCTTTCCAACGCCACGACCGGCTGACCGGCCTGGAGTGCCGCGGCCACCTCGGGCCGGAGGCTGATCGAGAAGTCGTCCACGACGACACCCTACGGCCCGCTGCCGGCCCGCCTGCCGTTCGCCCGTCGTGCCGGCCGCCTGGCAGACTGGGATGTCCGTACCGTCAGGCGCCGCGCACGGTGCCGCTGGCAGAAAGGGAGCGTGTGGTGGCCACTGGTCCCGAGTCCAACACCGACACCATCGTCGAAGAACGGGTCGACTACCGCCTCGACGAGGGCGACCACGAGCGGTTCTCGCACTACGTGCCGAAGGACAAGCTCATGCAGGCGATGGTGGAGGGTGTTCCGGTACGCGCGCTGTGCGGCAAGCTGTGGGTGCCCTCGCGCGACCCGCAGCGGTTCCCGGTGTGCCCCGAGTGCAAGCGCATCTACGACGAGGTGCCCGAGTAGCGGCTCCCGGCCTTTGATGTTTGTCACGTTCCGTGCCGGCCTGATTTAAGGCCGGCGCGCGGGCGCGGTGCGGCTTCGATCCGTCCACCGGCGGTTAAGCTTCAGCTACGCCTTCGCGGCCCGGCTCGCCCCTGTGGTCTGCCCGCCGCGGGGGCTGATTCGTGTTCGGCGATCGGCGTCATGCTCGGCGATCGGCCGAAGGTCATCACGGGAGGGGAGTGCATGCCGCCGCGTCCAGTACCGGAGGCCAGCCCCAGTCTTCGAGCCTGGCAGCGCAAAGCCCTGGTGTCGTACCTGCGCCGGCCCACCGAGGATTTCCTCGCCGTCGCGACGCCGGGCGCGGGCAAGACCACCTTCGCCCTGCGCATCGCCGCCGAGTTACTGGCCGACGGGACGGTCGACGCGGTCACGGTGGTCGCGCCGACCGAGCACCTCAAGGTCCAGTGGGCCGCTGCTGCCGGGCGGGTCGGCATCCAACTCGACCCGACGTTCCGCAACTCCGACATCCACTCGTCGGCCGACTTCCACGGGGCCGTCCTGACGTACGCGCAGGTCGGCATGGCGCCGGACGTCCACCGGCGGCGGACGATGACCCGAAAGACGCTCGTGATCCTCGACGAGATCCACCATGCGGGTGACTCGCGCTCCTGGGGCGACGGCGTCAAGGTCGCGTTCGAGCCGGCGGTACGCCGGTTGATGCTCACGGGTACCCCGTTCCGCTCCGACGACAACCCGATCCCGTTCGTGCAGTACGAGCGGGGGCCGGACGGGTTGCCCCGGTCGCGCGCCGACAGCGTGTACGGGTACTCCGACGCTCTCGCCGACGGCGTCGTGCGCCCGGTGATCTTCCTTGCGTACTCGGGGGAGACCCGGTGGCGCACCTCGGCCGGCGACGAGCTCGCCGCCCGGCTGGGCGAGCCGATGACCCAGGATCTGGTCGCCCAGGCCTGGCGTACCGCGCTCGACCCGCGCGGGGACTGGATGCCACAGGTGCTGCGGGCGGCCGACGCGCGGCTGCGGGTGAAGCGGGCGGGTGGCATGCCCGACGCGGGTGGTCTCGTGATCGCGAGCGACCAGCAGTCCGCCCGGGCGTACGCGAAGCTTCTGCACGAAATCACCGGCGAGAAGGCGACGGTGGTGTTGTCCGACGACGACGGTGCCTCGGGCCGGATCGCGGAGTTCTCCGCGTCGGACGATCGCTGGCTGGTCGCCGTACGGATGGTCTCCGAAGGTGTCGACATCCCGCGCCTCGCGGTCGGCGTGTACGCCACCAGCTCCTCCACGCCGCTGTTCTTCGCCCAGGCCATCGGCCGGTTCGTGCGGGCCCGCCGACCCGGTGAGACGGCGACGGTGTTCCTCCCGAGCGTGCCCCACCTGCTCGGGCTGGCCAGCGAGATGGAGGTGCAGCGCGACCACGTGCTCGGCGAGCCCAAGCGCCGCGAGGGCTTCGACGACGAGCTGCTGGAGCGCGCGCAGCGCAACGAGCAGGCCAGCGGTGAGCTGGAGAAGCAGTTCGAGGCGCTGAGCGCCACCGCCGAGCTCGACCAGGTGATCTTCGACGGTGCGTCGTTCGGCACGCCGGTTCAGGCCGGTACCCCCGAGGAGGAGGAGTACCTGGGCCTTCCCGGTCTCCTCACGCCCGACCAGGTGGCCACGCTGCTGTCGAAGCGGCAGGCCGAGCAGGTCGCGGCGGAGGCCCGCCGCCGGTCGACCGCGGTCGCCGAGCAGCCGGTCACGCCCCGGCAGGCCGGCCCGACCACCGCGGGGGAGCGGCGCATCGTGCTGCGCCGCCAGCTCAACGCGCTGGTCAACGCCCACCACCACCGCACCGGGCTACCCCACGGGAAGATCCACGCGGAGCTGCGCCGCCGGTGCGGCGGCCCGCCGAGCGCCCAGGCGACGATCGAGCAGCTCGAGGAGCGGATCGCGACGATCCAGAGTCTGTAGGCCATCCAGAGTCTGTAGGCCGCAAGATCTGCGCGACGCAGTCAAGATCCGCGCGACGCAGTCAAGCGGGCCGGCCGGAAAAAGCCGCAGGGCGCCCCCTCGGGGGCGCCCTGTGAAATATCAGACCGTCAGTTGGCCATCAACTCGGTGCCGCGCCAGGTGAACTCCGGAGCGACGGCTACCGAGACTGCGATCTTCGCCAGCTGTTCGGCGTACTTGTTCGCGTGGTGTCCGCAGAACACGAGCTCGCCGCCTTCGGCCACTCGTACCCGCAGCTTTCCCGCAGCGTTGCAGCGGTCGCACCGTTCATCGGTGGCGGGCGCCACCAGCTCCGGCGGCGGCGTGAGAGTCGGGGTCATCGCCATCCTCCTTTAGTCGTCACCGACGAACGCATCTCATACGTTGCCGTTTCACACATCGTTCAACATGGCCCGGGCCCTGAGCCTTCCCTGCTGACCTACGGGACAAAGGTCACAGTTCCGGTCCTGGGTACCAGCGTCGTGTCGTGCTCCTAGCCTGCCACACAACCGATCACAAATCCGTATACCCCTTGGTGCTGGGGTACGGACGTGCGGTCGGTGTGGCCGCAGACACACCGCTAAGTAGCCGTTCGTACGATTTCGTACCCGAAGATCAGTCGAGGTAGTCGCGCAGGACCTGCGACCGTGACGGGTGCCGCAGCTTCGACATCGTCTTCGACTCGATCTGCCGGATGCGCTCCCGGGTCACGCCGTACACCTGGCCGATCTCGTCGAGGGTGCGCGGCTGGCCGTCGGTGAGGCCGAACCGGAGCCGTACGACGCCCGCCTCACGCTCGGACAGCGTCTGGAGAACCTGCTGCAGCTGGTCCTGCAGGAGCGAGAACGACACCGCGTCGACGGCCACGACCGCTTCGGAGTCCTCGATGAAGTCCCCGAGCTGGCTGTCGCCCTCGTCGCCGATCGTCTGGTCGAGCGAGATCGGCTCCCGGGCGTACTGCTGGATCTCCAGCACTTTCTCCGGGGTGATGTCCATCTCCTTGGCCAGCTCCTCCGGGGTGGGCTCGCGGCCGAGGTCCTGGAGCAGCTCGCGCTGGATGCGGCCCAGCTTGTTGATCACCTCGACCATGTGCACCGGGATGCGGATGGTGCGGGCCTGGTCGGCCATGGCCCGGGTGATCGCCTGGCGGATCCACCACGTGGCGTAGGTGGAGAACTTGTAGCCCTTGGTGTAGTCGAACTTCTCGACGGCGCGGATGAGGCCGAGGTTGCCCTCCTGGATGAGATCCAGGAACGCCATGCCGCGACCGGTGTAGCGCTTGGCCAGGGAGACGACCAGCCGGAGGTTGGCCTCCAGCAGGTGGTTCTTGGCGCGCTCGCCGTCCCGGGAGATCCACAGCAGGTCGCGGCGCATCGTGGTCTCGAGGTTCTCGCCGTTCTCCTCGGCCAGCCGCAGCCGCTCGGCCGCGTACAGCCCGGCCTCGATCCGCTTCGCCAGGTCGACCTCCTGCTCGGCGTTCAGCAGGGGGACCTTGCCGATCTGCTTGAGGTAGGCGCGGACCGAGTCCGCCGAGGCGGTCAGCTCCGCGTCGCGCCGGGCCTGCTTGAGGGCCTCGGACTCGTCGTCGTCCCAGTCGAAATCGTCGGCGGCGTCCGCGGCCGCGGCCTGGGCCAGCTCCGCGGGCTCGTCCTCGACGATGTCCTCGATCTCGGCGGCCATCGCCTCGACCTCCAGGTCACCCTCATCGGGCTCGTCGCCGGGGGTTCCGTCGGCCTTCTTGCCCCGCGTGGCCTTGGTCGCCTTCCCGGCGTCGGCACCGGCCTTGCGGGGCGCCTTGGCGGGTGCGCCGGCACCCGCGTCCGCGCCGGTGGCCTTCTTGGCGACGCTCTTCTTGGCGGTCTTGGCCGCCGCCGAAGCGTCCGCGGCGGTGTCCGCCGCCGGGTCCGCCGGCGCGTCGCCGACCTTCTTGTCGGCCTTCGGGGCCGCCGGGCGGGCCGGCGCGGGCGCCTTGGCCGTGGTGGCCTTCGACGCCGGAGTGGCGGAACGGGCGGCAGCCACCCGGCGGCGGCTGGACCCTGAATCGTCGACCACCACGGTCACACCCGACTCGGCCAAGGCGCGCAGGAGCTTCTTGGCTTGCGCGGGGGTGACCTCCGCGGATTCGACGGCGCGGGCGACATCGGCCGACGTCAGCTGGCCACCCGTGGTGGTCGCACGTGCGATCAGCGTGTCGGCGAGTGAACGTACGTCGGCGCCGGTCTGGCGGGGTGCTGTCACGGACGACCTTCCCGAGGCAAAGAGCGAGCGTGGCCTCCCCCGACCAGCTTCGCGCACGACGAAACCGATTACGAGTGTGGCCGGGTTTGATGTCTTGGAACCCGTACGCTGCGGGCCGGGGCGATCCGTAACGCAGCGGGCAAGCGTGAATTGTAACGCTGATATAGGCGATCGACCTGTCTCAGGCGAATGAGCGGGCGGCGTTGTTGTGGATCACATCGTCGGCGCGTCGTGCCGGCATGGTAGGCAGGTCGGAGGAGGTTGCCATGGATTCTGCGTCGGAAGCGCTCCCGCAAGCGGCGCAACTGCTCGACCTCGCCCGCGCCGCCGTCCGGCGGGCCGGCGAGCTGGCCCGCACGATGCGCGCCGACGGCGTGGCGGGCGTGTCGACCAAGAGCACCGCGACCGACGTCGTGACCGCCGCCGACCGCGCCGTCGAGCGGCAGGTGATCGAAGAGCTGCGGGCGCGCCGGCCGCACGACGCCGTCGTGGGCGAGGAGTCCGGCGCGATCGAGGGCGGCGGCCGGGTGCGGTGGATCCTCGATCCGATCGACGGCACCGTGAACTACCTGTACGGCATCCCGGCGTACGCGGTGTCACTGGCCGCCGAGGTGGACGGTGTGGTCGTCGCGGGTGTCGTCCGCAACCCGGTGACCGGCGACGAGTGGACGGCGATCCGGGGCGGCGGCGCGTACCGCGACGGGCGCCGGCTGGCCGGCTCACAGGTCACCGAGCTGAGCCAGGCGCTGGTGGGCACCGGGTTCGGCTACGACGCGGCCCGCCGGGCGCATCAGGCGGGCGTACTCGCGCGGCTGCTCCCGCGGGTCCGCGACATCCGGCGGATCGGGGCGGCGTCGATCGACCTCTGCCTGGCCGCCGAGGGCGTCCTCGACGCGGTCTACGAAAAGGGGCTCAACGTGTGGGACTACGCCGCCGGGGCGCTGGTGGCGGAGGAGGCGGGGCTGCGGGTGACCGGTCTCGCCGGCGCGCCGGCCGGATCCGACATGGTGATCGCCGCCCCCGCCGCGCTGTACCAGCCCCTGCACGACCTGCTCGTCGAGCTGGACGCGGCCGGCGGCCCGTGACTCACGCGTCGCGGATGTCGCAGGTGCCCTTCGGCAGCTTCGCGCGGCCGACGGACGCCAGGGCGAGTCGCTGCTCGGTCTCGGTGGCGAGCTTCTGGAACGACGGGCCCAGGACGACGTCGACCGTCTCGTCCTGGCGGCTCGGGTCGAACTCCAGGTCCGCCTCGTTGAGGAAGTAGGAGCGCACCACCCAGGCGGCGCCGACCGTCTTCGGGCCGTACCGCAGGACGGCCACCCCCTGGACGGGCTTGTGCAGCGGGTCGTTGCTCGCCTTCTCCGGGTCCACCTTGAACCTGCGCTGCTTGAACTCCTGCGCGACGGTCTTCGCCGCGCCCGCCTGATCTGACGCGTTGTAGACGTTGAGCTGGATGTTCTCGGCGTCGTTCAGGCGGGTGTCGACCCGGACGGCGTTCTTCGGACAGGTCGCGCCGGCGGCTTTGGTCTGCTTGTCCTTGACGATGCTGACCGTCACGAGCACGAGCGCGGCGACGAAGAGCGCGCCGACGATAGCGAGCGCCCGGATTCTCGCGATGGTCATCTGGCGGCTCCCCCTAGAGCGGTCGGGCGTCCGGCTGGCGCCGGACGGGTATGGAAGAGGGGTGACTCGCGGCGCGGCGTGCAGCCGACAGTTGCCGCCGAGGTTAACGTGTGCCCGCCCGCCGCGCGCGATCAGGCGGTGAACGTCGGCGCGGCGAACGTTCCCGGAACGTCGGTGTCCTTACCGTGGTGTCGCCTGAATCACATTGGGAACAAGTTTCCGCGCGGAGGCGTACAACCAACGCACGAGGGCGGTAAGGTTCCGCGCTCGCAAGATACATTTCCCGGCGCGGGTGCACGATCCGTGCCGGAGCCGCGACGATAAGTGCTCCAGGGCGGGTACGAAAGCACGACGTCTGGCGTTACACACGGCGCGACACGATATTGGGGAGTGTGACTGACCGATGGCCACCGACTACGACGCTCCGCGTCGCGACGAGGTCGACCTCGGCGAGGACAGTCTGGAAGAGCTCAAGGCGCGGCGCGTCGATGCGCAGTCGGCCATCGTCGATGTCGACGAGGCCGAGGTCGCCGAGAGCTTCGAATTGCCCGGAGCTGACCTTGCCGACGAGGAGCTGACCGTCAAGGTGCTGCCGATGCAGGCGGACGAGTTCCGCTGCTCGCGCTGCTTCCTGGTGCACCACCGCAGCCAGTTGGCGGCGGAGCGCAACGGAGAGCTGATCTGCCGCGAGTGCGCCTGACGCTGTAGGCATAGATTCCGGTCGCTCCGGGTAGGGGTGACGACAGCGACGACCGATCCGGCGACCGGTCCGGCCGCCGGAGACGGCGTGGCCGGACCGGTCGCGGCGCGAGAGAGGCGACACCATGCCGAAAGGTGACAAGCTGTCCGACGGGAGTCGAACCGGGGCCGACGGCGACGGCCCCGACCCGGCAACCAGCCCCGACCATGCGACCGGCTTCGACCCGGTGGCGAGCCTCGACGGTGTGCGTATCAACGACGTCGACACCGTGCGGCTCGGGCCGGTCGATCGTCTGGACGTCGACGACACGCTGCCCGCCGACGGCGCGGGCCTCTCCCGCGCGGTCGCGGCGCTGACCGACGAAGATCTCGACCGCGGCACGCGCGCGAAGCTGCTGGGCCGGGTCGTGGGCCGGGAGATCCGCGACCGGGGTGTGAAGGACCTGCTGCGCCCCGCGTCGGCGGTGCGGTGGGTGATCGAAGCCGTGACCGAGGCGGCGCCCCACATTCCGGTCCGTGATCTCGACACGCTGCGGAAGCACTACGACGGGCTCGACGACGAGGCCCTGGCCGAGCGCCTGGTGCGCAACGCGGCGCGGGTGACGGCCGGGATCGGCGCGGCAGCCGGTGGCGTGGCCGCCGTCGAGTGGGCGGCGACCCCGACGCTGTTGACGGCGCCGGTGCTGCTCGCCGCCGAGACCGTCGCGGTTGTCGCGGTCGAGGTCAAGCTGATCGCCGAACTCCACGAGGTGTACCGCCAACCGGTGCCCGGCAGCGGCGCCCAGCGGGCGGTCGCGCTGTTACAGGCCTGGGCCAAGCGCCGGGGTGTCAACGCGTTCACCCCCGGGCCTGGCATGGCGGCCGCGTTGGGTACGGCGGCGCGCAAGGAGCTGCGGGAGCGGTTGGTGCGCCGGCTCGGACGCAACCTGACCACGCTGGGTCCACTGCTGACCGGCGCGACGGTCGCGGCTGTCCTCAACCGGCGCGCCACCGGGTCGCTGGGCTCAGAGGTACGCGCTGACCTGCGGGGACGTCGAGCGACCGGGTTCGAGGCGGGGGAGTGGGAGCGCTGACGGTCGGCGGCTTCCTAGGGTCGTTCGCCGCCGGCTGCCGGGCCGTTCCCGGCGCTGCGCGCCGCGAGCAGAGCCGCCGCCAGGGTCGCCGGCCGC
The DNA here is from genome assembly GCF_011947195.1 of Planosporangium thailandense. Classification (GTDB taxonomy): domain Bacteria; phylum Actinomycetota; class Actinomycetes; order Mycobacteriales; family Micromonosporaceae; genus Planosporangium; species Planosporangium thailandense. The sequence continues at coordinate 297,375 of NZ_JAATVY010000001.1, forward strand.
CGCGAGCTGACCACCCAGTACGGGGTCGGGTCGTTCGGATCGTCGAGGTGCACCTGCACGGCGCCCTTGACCCACGGCCGCTGCACGACGAAGGCGTACGGATGTGCCGCGGTCCCCAGCAGCAGGCGCTTCTCGTCGACCCCCAGTACCGTCACGCCGCCCACGTACCGCAGCGGCAGCCTGGCGTCGTCCACGCGCAGTTCGCCGTCCTCGACCGCCACCCGCAGTCGGCCCAGCGCCCACAGGCCGGCGGCGGTCGCCGGCAGCAGAATCACGTAGGGCACCCAGATCCAGCGGCCCGCGCCGAGGTACACCTCGGCGGCCATCAGCGCGGCGAACGCCAGGGCGGGCGGCCATACCCACCACGGCACGCGGAGCCGCTCCGCGTATCGTGCGGGCGCCTCGTTGCTCACCTGGGCAGCCGTTCGCTGTGCCACGGTGCGAGAGTACGACGCGGTCCGCGGTACCGACACGGCAGGATGTAGCGCATGGAGGACAAGACCGCTCACACCGCGCAGCGCGAGGACCGCAGCTTGCGAGGACCGCAGTCGCAAGCCGATGTCTCGGTCCCGGTGGAGCTGCAACGGCTCGATCCGGATCTCCCGGTTCCGGCGTACGCCCATCCGGGTGACGCCGGCGCGGATCTGGTGGCGGCGGAAGACGTCGACCTGCGTCCCGGCGAGCGCGCCCTGGTGCGTACCGGGATCGCGATCGCGCTGCCGCCCGGGTACGTGGGCCTGGTCCACCCGCGGTCGGGGCTCGCCGCCCGCCTCGGCGTGACCGTCCTGAACGCGCCCGGCACGGTGGACGCCGGGTACCGCGGCGAGATCCTGGTGAACCTGGTCAACCACGACCCTGAGTCGACGGCGAAGATCCGCCGGGGCGACCGGATCGCCCAACTTGTCGTCCAGCAGGTGGAGCGGGCACACTTCCACGTCGTCGACCAGCTTCCGCCATCCAGGCGGGGCGCCGAGGGACATGGGTCGACCGGCGGACACGCAGGGCTGGTCGGCGACTGGTCGGGAACGAACGGAGAGGTTGAGTGATCTTCTCGCGGAGTCGCGGGAGCAAGGGGCGCCACCACCGGGTGGATGACACGCCCCGCACCCAGCGCACCGACACCCGGGCCACCCACGACGAGTTCGGCTCGGACGACGAGGAGCTGCCGACGATGGCCACCAGCGGCCCGTACGACGTGGCCGACGCCCCCGACGGGGTCGAGCGGCTCGACCTCGGCAGCATGTGGATCCCGGCCGTGCCCGGCGTCGAGGTGCGGCTGCAGGCCAACCCCGAGGGTCAGATCGAGCAGGTCGTGCTGGTGTCCGGCGAGAGCGCGCTGCAGCTGGGCGTGTTCGCCGCCCCGCGCACCGAGGGGATCTGGGACGAGGTTCGCGCCGAGATCAGCCAGCAGCTGGCCAGCGACGGCTTCGCGGCCGAGGAGGCCGACGGGGAGTACGGGCGCGAGCTGCGCGCCCAGGTCCGCACGCCGGACGGCGCCGTCGATCTCCGGTTCGTCGGGATCGACGGGCCGCGCTGGATGGTCCGCGGCGTCTACCAGGGCGCGGCGGCGGCCGATCCGGACCAGGCCGGCCCGCTGGCGACGTGCCTCACCGGGCTGGTCGTCGACCGGGGCCGGGACGCGATGCCGGTCCGCGAACCGCTGCCGCTGCGGCTGCCGACCGAGGTCACCCAGCAGACGTCGGGTGCCGACGGGGCTGCCGCGGTCGCCGAGGAGGCGACGTCGGCGGCCGAGCAGGGCGACGCGGAGCCGAATTCCGGGCGCGAGGATTGACCCGCCGGGTGATGATGACGGGGGCGCGGAGGACGCGCACCGAGGAGGGTGACAGCAAGGCCATGGCCATCGAGGAACGGCCCTCACCGGTACGGCGCTTCGTGCGCCGCTTCTTGGCGACCCCGGAGGAGCTGGACGCCGAGGAGCTTCAGCGCGACGCGGCGGAGTGCGGCAGCACGCCGGCGTGTGACTGCCGCCGGGGACAGCTGGTCACCGTGACCGGCAGGCTGCGTACCGTCGTCTATACCCCACGCACCAACCTGCCTACGCTGGAGGCGGACCTGTACGACGGCAGCGACCTGATCCGGCTGGTCTGGCTGGGGCGGCGGCACATCGCCGGCATCGAGCCGGGCCGGTTGGTCACCGCGCGCGGGCGGATAGCGTTCCGCGACGAGCGCAAGGTCATCTTCAATCCGTACTACGAACTGGAAGCCCCGCGCCCATGACCCAGCCCAGTCACGCCCCGACCGGCACCGGCGACGACGAGGCGGAGATCGCACTCCCGTCCTTCTCCGAGCAGATCGCCGACCAGTTGGGCGGGGTCCGTGGACTGGTCGAGTCGAGCATCCCGGTCGCGGTCTTCGTGATCGCCAACATCGTGTGGGCGCTCCGGCCGGCGGTGATCCTCTCGGTCGTCATCGGCGTCGGGATCGCCGGGTGGCGGCTGTCGCGTCGGGAGCCGATCCGGCACGCTCTCAACGGGCTGTTCGGCATCGCCCTGGGCGCCGTCATCGCGGCGAAGACCGGGCACGCCAAGGACTTCCACCTCCCGACGATCCTCTACACCCTCGGGTACGCCGTGGCCCTGCTCGTCTCGGTCGGCGTGCGGCGGCCCCTGGTCGGCTGGCTGTGGTCGATCACGTTCGCCGGCGGCACCGGGCGGTGGCGTACCGAGCCGCGGCTGCTGCGCCTGTTCGGCTGGCTGACGATCCTGTGGGCTGTGGTCTACGTCATCAAGGTCGCGGTGCTGGGCGGGCTGTACCTCGCCAACCAGGACAACGCCCTCGGCGTCGCCCGGCTGGCGCTCGGCTACCCGCCCTACGCGCTGCTGCTGGTCGTCACGGTGTACGCGGTCCGCCGCGTGACACGTTCCCTGCCCGAGCCGATCGCCGGCTGACCCGCGGCTCAGACCTCGGCGGCGCGGGCTGTCTCGACGCCGCTCGACCCGAGGATCACCCCGCGGACCTCGCCTTCGACCTCCGGGACGCAGACGAAGACGAGTTCGTCGCCGGCCTCCAGCGGGTCATCCTGGCTGGGTACGAGCACCCGCTTGCCGCGCAGGATCGCCACCAGCGCCGAGTCGCGGGGCAGCGGCACGTCGCGTACCGGGTGACCGACGTACGGCGCCGACGGCGGCAGGGTGATCTCGACGAGGTTGGCGGCGCCCTGGCGGAAGGTCATGAGTCGGACCAGATCGCCGACCGTCACCGCCTCCTCGACGAGGGCGGCCATCATGCGCGGCTTGCTCACGGAGACGTCGACGCCCCACTGCTCGTTGAACAGCCACTCGTTCTCGGCGCGGTTGACCCGGGCCACCACGCGGGGCACCGCGAACTCGGTCTTGGCCAGCAGCGAGACGACCAGGTTGACCTTGTCGTCGCCGGTGGCCGCCACCACCACGTCGCAGTTGGCGAGGTCGGCCTGCTGAAGGCTGGAGACCTCACAGGCGTCGGCGAGCACCCACTCGGCCGCGGGCACCTTCGACGGCGTCAGCCGCGCCTGCTCCCGTTCGATCAGCATCACCTGGTGGCCGTTGTCGACGAGCTCCTGGGCGATGGAGCGCCCCACGTTGCCGGCTCCCGCGATCGCGACCTTCATCAGTGTGCCCCTTCCGGCGCCGCATTGGTGATCTTCGCCACAGCGCCCATCATCTCGTCGGTGACGAGCATGAACACCTGGTCGCCGTCCTGTATCACGGTCGACGCGGTGGGCAGGGTGCCGATGCCGAAGCGCATCAGGTAGGCGACCCGCGCCCCGGTGGCCTCCTCCAGCGCGTGCAGCGGTCGACCGATCCAGCCGGCGTGCACCGGCACCTCCACGATCGCGATCGCGCTGGTCGGATCGCGCCACAGCTCGGCGGCGCCGTCCTGAACGAGGTGGCGCAGCATCCGGTCGGCGGTCCAGCGCACCGTCGCCACGGTCGGGATACCCAGCCGCTCGTACACCTCGGCGCGCTGCGGGTCGTAGATGCGCGCGACGACGCGCTGCACGCCGAAGGTCTCCCGGGCGACCCGGGCCGAGATGATGTTGGAATTGTCGCCGGAGGAGACGGCGGCGAAGCCGTCGGCGCGCTCGATTCCCGCGGCGGTCAGCACGTTGCGGTCGAAGCCCTCGCCGGTGACGGTCAGGCCGGTGAAGTCGGGCCCGAGACGGCGGAAGGAGTCGCCGTTGCGGTCGACCACCGCCACCGAGTGCCCCCGGCGTTCCAGGCTCAGGGCCAGCGTCGAGCCGACGCGGCCGCAGCCCATGATCACGATGTGCACGCTGGCCCTCCCGGACCTACTGACGCAAGGTTCTGACGTGAGCATCGCACGGCCGGTCCACCGTGCGATGCGGGACGGTACACGTACCCGGAGGGGGGTACATCACCCACCGGCCGTTTGAGATGTGCGCGCCGCACTACTCTTGCTGCCGTGGCCAGTCCCACCTCACTACTGAAGCGGCTGCTCGTCGGCCGACCGTTCCGGTCGGACCGCCTGCAGCACACGCTGCTACCCAAGCGGATCGCGCTCCCCGTGTTCGCCTCCGACGCGCTGTCGTCGGTGGCGTACGCGCCCGACGAGGTTCTGCTGACGCTGTCGGTGGCGGGCGCGTCGGCGTTCGTGTTCTCGCCGTGGATCGCGCTCGGCGTCGTCGTCGTGATGCTCACCGTCGTCGCCAGCTACCGGCAGAACGTGCACGCCTATCCGTCGGGCGGCGGCGACTACGAGGTCGCCACGGTCAACCTGGGTGGGAAGTACGGGCTCGCGGTGGCGAGCGCGCTGATGGTGGACTACGTGCTCACCGTCGCGGTGTCGGTGTCGTCCGGGGTGCAGAACCTGGGGTCGGCGGTGCCCTGGGTGTCCCAGCACGCGCCGGTGGTCGCCGTCGTGGTCGTGCTGGTGCTGACCGCGCTCAACCTACGCGGTGTCCGCGAGGCGGGCACCGCGTTCGCGATCCCCACGTACGCGTTCATGATCGGGATCATCGGCATGGTCGTGTGGGGGCTGTTCCGGTACTTCGTGCTCGGCGACGCGGTACGGGCCGAGAGCGCCGGCATCCACATCAAGGCCGAGCACTCGATCGCCGGCTTCGCCATGGTGTTCCTGCTCGTGCGGTCGTTCTCGTCCGGCTGCGCGGCGCTCACCGGCGTGGAGGCCATCTCCAACGGCGTGCCCGCGTTCAAGCCGCCGAAGAGCCGTAACGCCGCGACGACGCTGCTGATGCTCGGCTCGGTCGCGATCGGCATGCTGGTGGGCATCATCGCGCTGGCGCGCATCACCGGGATCCAGTTCGTCGAGTGCGACAAGATCAAGCCGGGCTGCACGGCCGCCGATCTGCAGATCATCTCCGCACCGGCGCACTACGTGCAGCAGACGGTGACCGCACAGCTCGCCGGTGCGGTGTTCGACCACTTCGCGCCCGGCTTCTGGTTCGTGATCGCCACCACGGCGCTGATCCTGGTGCTCGCGGCGAACACCGCGTTCAACGGCTTCCCGGTGCTCGGCTCCATCCTGGCCCAGGACCGCTACCTGCCCCGCCAGCTGCACACCCGCGGTGACCGCCTGGCGTTCAGCAACGGCATCATGTTCCTGGCGGCCTTCGCGGTGGTGCTGATCGTCGCGTTCCAGGCGGAGACGACGCGCCTGATCCAGCTCTACATCGTCGGCGTGTTCGTGTCGTTCACGCTGTCGCAGACCGGCATGGTGCGGCACTGGAACCGGCTGCTGCGCGTCGAGCGCGACCCGGCGGTCCGGCGACGGATGATCCGGTCGCGGGCGATCAACCTCTTCGGCCTGTGCCTTACCGGGTTCGTCCTGATCCTCGTGCTGGTCACCAAGTTCACCAAGGGCGCCTGGATCTCGATCGTCGCCATGGGCCTGCTCTACCTGCTGATGGTGGCCATCCGCCGGCACTACGACCAGGTTTCCCGCGAGCTGGAGCCGACCGAGGACAAGCCGGTCCTGCCCTCGCGCAACCACGCGGTCGTCCTGGTCAGCAAGGTGCACCTGCCCACCCTGCGGGCGCTGGCGTACGCCACGGCGACGCGGCCGGACTCGCTGACCGCGGTGACCGTCAACGTCGACGACGCCGACACCCGGGCGATCCAGGAGGAGTGGGAGCGGCGGGAGATCTCCGTGCCGCTGACCGTGGTCGACTCCCCGTACCGCGAGATCACCAGCCCGATCATCGACTTCGTGAAGTCGATGCGCCGCGAGTCGCCCCGCGACGTGATCACCGTCTTCATCCCCGAGTACGTCGTGGGCCGGTGGTGGGAGCACCTGCTGCACAACCAGAGCGCGCTGCGGATCAAAACCCGGCTGCTGTTCATGCCCGGGGTCATGGTCACCAGCGTGCCGTGGCAGCTCAGCTCCACTGAGGGCAAGAACATCGAGCGTCAGGTCCGCAGCCAGTGGCGGGCCCCGCAGCGCGGCCCGCGTACGCGCGTCAGCGACGGACCGAGCCCGGCGGCGGACGACGAGTACGCACCGACCGGCTGATCATGGATGAGCTGCTGGAGCTGACGGTCGGGCCCGTCGCGCACGGCGGGCACTGCGTCGCCCGGCTCGAAGGCGGCCAGGTCGTGTTCGTCCGCCACGCCCTGCCCGGCGAGCGGGTCCGGGCCGCCGTCACCGAGCGCCGCCGCGGGTACCTGCGCGCCGACGCGGTCGAGGTGCTCGAGCCGTCACCCGATCGGGTGGAAGAGCCCTGCGAGTACGCCAAGCCGGGCCGCTGCGGCGGCTGCGACTTCCAGCACGCCACCCCGGCGGCGCAGCTCGAGCTCAAGACCGCCGTCGTGCGGGAACTGCTGGTGCGCATCGGCGGCCTGCGCGCCGACGAGGTCGACGAGCTGGGTGTAGGGGTGGAGCCCCTGCCCGGCGGCCCGCTCGGCTGGCGGACGCGGGTGCAGTACGCCGTGGACGCGCAGGGCCGGCCCGGCTTCCGCCGGCACCGCTCGCACGACATCATCCCGATCGACCGCTGCCTGATCGCACATCCGGCGATCCAGGACGCCCCGGTCACCGACCGCACCTGGCCGCGGGTGGGCGGCGTCGAGGTCGTGGCGTCCTCCGGTGGCGATGTCACGATCTTCACCAGGCCCCGGGGCGGGCGCGCGCCGCGCATCGTCTCCGGCCCGCGGCAGGTCCGGGAGCGGGCGGTGGGCCGCGAGTGGCGCATCGACGCGGCCGGTTTCTGGCAGGTCCACCCGGCCGCGCCCGACGCGCTCGCGGACACCGTCGTGGAGCTTCTCGCGCCCCGGCCGGGCGAGCGGGTCTGGGACCTGTACGGCGGCGCCGGGCTGTTCGCGGCGGCCATCGCGCCCGCGGTCGGCGAGCAGGGGCGGGTGACGATCGTGGAGTCGGCCCCGGGCGCGGTGACCGCGGCCCGCCGCAACCTCGCCGACCTGACGCAGGTGCGGGTGGTGGCCGGGGACGTCGGCACCGTGCTGGGCAACCCGCGCTGGCGCGCGGTCGACCTGGTCGTGCTCGACCCGCCGCGGGCGGGCGCCGGCCGCGACGTGGTCACCGCGGTCACGGCCCGGCACCCGCGCGCGGTCGCCTACGTCTCCTGCGACCCGGCGGCGTTCGCGCGCGACGTGGCGACGTTCCGGGAGCGGGGTTGGCGGCTGTCCGTACTGCGGGCGTTCGACGCCTTCCCGATGACCCAGCACGTGGAGTGCGTGGGGTTGTTGCAGCCTGCCTGATCAGGCGATCGGGGCGACCGTGTCGACGCCCAGCGGCGCCCCGTCGACGCCGAGCGCGAGCGCGACCCCGCCGAGCGCCGAGGCGCGCAGGTCGAACTGGGCGGGTACGACCTGCACGGCTCGGACCGGCGCCGCCATCGCCGTGTCGCCGAGGCCGCGCCGCAGCGGTTCGCGCATGAGCCCAGCGGCGGCGCCGAGGTCACCGCCCAGCACGATGCGGGCCGGGTTGAGCAGGTTGACCAGGCCGCCGAGGGCGTACCCGAGCTGGGTTGCGGCGTCGATGAGCAGCCGCCGGCAGCCGGTGTCGCCGTCGGTGGCCAGCCGTACGAGCTCTTCGAGGTCGGCCACCTCGGGCCTGGTCAGCCGGGCGTTCTCCAGCAGCGCGCGCCCGCCGGCGAGCAGCTCGAGGCAGCCGCGGTTGCCGCAGCGGCAGACCGGGCCGCGGGCGTCGAGGGTGACGTGGCCGAGCTCGCCGGCGGTGCCGGCGGTGCCCCGGTACAGCCGGCCGTCGAGCACGATTCCGGCGCCGATACCGGTGGCGATCTTGACGTAGACGAGATCCGGACAACCTTGGCCGGCGCCCCACGCGTACTCGGCGAGCGCACCGAGGTTGGCGTCGTTGTCGACCCGTACGGGAAGCCCGAGCCGGGCCGCGAGCTCCTCGCCGGGGGACAGGTCGGCCCAGGCCGGGAACAGGGCGGCGGAGCCGATGCCGCCCTGCCGGGTGACCGGCGCCGGGATGCCCAACCCGACGCCCACGACGTCGCACCGGCTGGCGCAGCTGGCCTCCAGCGTCCGGTCGACCAGGTCGGTGACGAGGTCCAGCACCTCGGCCGGATGGTCGTCGGCGTCGAGGTCGAGCCGGGCGGCCCGCTCGGCGAGGATCGCGTGACCGAGGTCGGCGACGGCGACCCGGATGTGCCGGCGTCCCAGGTCGACGCCGAGTGCGAGGCCGGCCGCGCGGGTCAGGCGCACCACGGCGGCGGGTCGCCCGCCCGCCGGGCGGGCCGACGGCGCGGGCTGTTCGGTGACGAGGCCGGCATCGGTCAGGTCGGTGAGGCCCGCCGCGACCGTCGGACGGGATAGCCCGGTGAGCGTGACCAGCTCGGAGCGGGTCCGCGGGCCGTACGCGCGCAGAACCTCGCCCACCCGCCGCGCGTTGCCGGCGAGGACGTTGTCCCACAGGACGGTCGCATCCGCGCGTTCCCCGGTCATCGCGGAATCGTGATTGATCTCTGGAGTTGTGTCAAGTCTTGCCAATATCGGCGCTCGTTTGTCCTTTTTGGGGTTCCTGGCACGCCGTGACGCTCGGGAATGTTGCGGCCTGATCACGAGATCATGTGCAGTTATTGACAGAACGCCGACAGAGATAGAAGTCTGCCGGTCTAGACAGATCCGGTCTTGTGCTGAGGGGGTGGCCGTGGACCGACGATCTGGACGTCCGGCGTCTCGCCGCGTCGCACCCGGCCACAGATAGGCGTCTCCCACGACACCAAGGTCGGCGGGGCATGCCCGTCGGGTGAGGTTCGCCCGACGACAACGGAAGTGAATACATGGCGACACATGGAGGATTGATGCGCTTCTCGAAACGAGCAGCCGTCGCCGCCGCCGGGATCGCAGTCGCGCTCGCGGCGAGTGCGTGCGGCAGCGGCAGCGGCAGCGGTGGCAAGTCCAGTAAGGACGTCGAGGTCTTCACCTGGTGGGCCGACGGCGGCGAGAAGGCCGGTCTCGACGGGCTCGTGGCCCAGTTCAAGACCGACTGCTCGCAGTACAACTTCGTCAACGGCGCGGTCGCCGGCGGTGCGGGTTCGAACGCCAAGCAGGTGCTGGCCTCGCGGCTGCAGCAGGGCCAGCCGCCAGACACGTTCCAGGCGCACGCGGGCGCCGAGCTGACCGACTACATCAACGCCGGCCAGATCGAGGACCTCAGCTCCGAGTACAAGCAGTGGGGGCTCGACAGCGCCTTCCCGAAGGGCCTGATCGACAACCTCACCGTCAACGGCAAGATCTACTCGGTGCCGTCCAACATCCACCGCGCGAACGTGCTGTGGAGCAACAAGACGGTGCTGGCCAATGCCGGCATCACGGCACCGGCGACGACGCTGCCGGAGTTCTTCACCCAGCTGGACACGTTGAAGGCCAAGGGCGTGCAGACGCCGCTGGCCGTCGGCAAGGACTGGACCCAGGAGATGCTCTTCGAGGCCGTCCTCATCAGCGACCTCGGCGCGGACAAGTTCACCGGGCTGTGGAACGGCAAGACCAGCTGGACCGGCTCGGACGTGACCCAGGCCATCAACGACTACAAGAAGCTGCTCGGCTACAGCAACAAGGACCGGGACACCTTCGACTGGACCGATGCCGAGAAGCTGGTCATGGACGGCAAGGCCGCCTACCAGCTGATGGGTGACTGGGAGGCTGCCGACCTCGACACCAAGGGCTTCAAGGACTACGGCTACTCGGTCTTCCCCGGCAACGACAAGGCCTACCAGTGGCTGGCCGACTCGTTCGTGCTGCCCAAGGGCGCGAAGAACGCCGAGGGCACCAAGTGCTGGCTGAAGACGCTCGGCAGCGCCGCCGGCCAGAAGGCCTTCAACACCAAGAAGGGCTCGATCCCGGCCCGTACCGACGCCAACTCGGCCGACTACCCGGCCTACCAGCAGGCCGCGATGGCCGACTGGAAGGTCGACACCCCGGTGCCGTCGTGCCCGCACGGCTCGGCCTGCTCGCAGGGCTGGCAGGGTGCGGTCGCCTCGGCGCAGGGCAAGTTCTCCAGCGACGGTGACGTCGAGGCGCTGCAGAAGGCGCTCGCGGCGGCCGCGCAGCAGTACGCCAAGAAGTAGTTCCCGCGACGAGGGTCCACCCTCGACGCCGAAGCGGCGGGGCCGGGTCCCGACCCGACCCCGCCGCCCTGATGGCACCAGACAGCACGGAGGTTTCCCGGTGACGACCAGTTCGGCAACCGTGGCGCCCGAGCGGGCCCCGCGGCGCAGGCGAGGAGGGTCGGCCCACGGCAAAGCCCGGCATTGGGGCCCCGGACTGCTCCTGCTGTCTCCGTCGTTGGTCCTGCTCGCCGTCTTCGTCTACGGGCTGATCGGCTGGACGATGAAGCTCTCGGTCAGTGACCAGCACAACGCGCTGCCGTCGCAGGGCTTCGTCGGCCTGAAGAACTTCACCGCCCTGTTCACCGACGACATCAACGACCGGTTCGTCCACTCGCTGAAGAACCTGCTGATCTTCACTGTGGTGTTCATGGTCGGCGCGCTCGTGATGGGCGTCCTGTGGGCGCTGCTACTCGAGCGGGGTATTCCGGGCGAGGGCGTGTTCCGGGCGATCTACCTGTTCCCGATGGCGGTTTCGTTCGTGGCCTCCGGCGTGGTCTGGCGGTGGCTGATGAACTCCGGCACCGGCGACCAGGCGGGCGGCCTCAACCGCATCTTCGCCGACCTGCACCTGGGCTTCCTGGAGAACCCCTGGTGGACCGACCCGCACTGGGGCATGGCCGCCATGGCGGTGCCGGCGATCTGGCAGCTCGCCGGGTACGTGATGGCGCTGTTCCTGGCCGGCTTCCGCGGCATCCCGGCCGAACTGCGCGAAGCGGCCCAGATGGACGGCGCGACCACCTACCGGCTGTACCGGCACGTGCTCTTCCCGCAGCTGACGCCGACCGCGCTCTCCGTCCTGATCATTCTCGGGCACATGTCGATGAAGATGTTCGACCTGATCATGTCCGTCTCGGGCGCCCAATGGATCACCGAGGTTCCCGCGGTGTACGTCTGGCAGACGCTGCTGACGAGCGACTACGCCAAGGCCGCGGCGATCTCGATCGTTCTCCTGCTCCTCGTGGCGATCGTGATCGTGCCCTACCTCATCTACAACAACCGGGTGGAGCGCCGCTCATGACGTCAACCAGCATCGCCACGCCTCCGGCCACCGTGCCCGGTCGGGTCACCGGCCCGCGTCACAGCGTCAACCGCCGCTCGCCGGCCGGTCGGGTCGTCACGTACGTCCTGCTCCTGCTGTTCCTGGTCATCGTCCTGATGCCGGCCTACGTACTGGTCGTGACCAGCTTCAAGTCCGGCCGCGAGATCGGCGTCACCGGGCAGTGGACGCTGCCGACGCACTGGACCTTCGCGTCGTGGGACAAGGCGTGGACCGCGCTCGCGCCGTCGTTCACGCGTACCTTCGAACTGGCCATCCCGGTCGCGCTCATCTCGTCGTTCCTCGGCTGCGCGAACGGGTTCGTGCTGTCCCGCTGGCGCTTCCCGGGCGCCGACCTTGTCTTCACGCTGATCCTGTTCGGGATGTTCATCCCCTACCAGGCGGTGATGATCCCGCTGCGGCAGATCGTGCAGACCATTGGCCTGCCGCCGGGCATCCCGACGCTGATCTTCGTGCACTGCGTCTACGGCATCCCGATCTGTACGTTGATCTTCCGGAACTACTTCGCGACCACGGTCCCGGTCGAGATCATCGAGGCCAGTCGGGTCGACGGCGCGGGGTTGCTGCGTACCTTCGCGTGGGTCATTCTGCCGATCGCCGTTCCCGGCTTCGTGGTGACGATCATCTGGCAGTTCACCTCGGCCTGGAACGACTACCTGTTCGCGATCTTCCTGTCGAACACCAGCAACGGGCCGATCACCATCGCGCTCAACGCCCTGGCCGGCGCGCAGTCACCCGATTACGCAGCGTCAATGGCGGGCGCCCTGATCGCGTCCCTGCCGACGCTGCTCGTGTACATCGTGCTCGGGCGCTGGTTCATCGGTGGCCTGATGGCCGGCTCGGTGAAGAGCTGAGCCGGCGGTCGGCGCGGGTGTGAGGGAAGTGTGGAGAAATGATCGCCCCCGGCAACCGTGTGTGAGCCCCCGCTAGACTGGCCGGTCATGAGCGCTTCCGAGGGCCCGGCCAGTCTCATCGGCACGATCCGTGATCCACAGGACCTCCGAGGACTGACGCAGGAGCAGCTCACCCTCCTCGCCGCCGAGATCCGCGACTTTCTCGTGGCGAAGGTGTCGCGTACGGGTGGCCACCTCGGCCCCAACCTCGGCGTCGTCGAGCTCACCCTCGCGCTGCACCGCGTGTTCGACTCGCCCAAGGACCGGATCCTGTTCGACACCGGTCACCAGGCGTACGTACACAAGATCGTGACCGGCCGGCAGGACGGCTTCGACGCGCTGCGCCAGCGCGGCGGCCTGTCGGGCTACCCGAACCAGGCCGAGAGCGAACACGACATCATCGAGAACTCCCACGCGTCCACGGCGCTGTCCTACGCCGACGGGCTGGCCAAGGCGTTCGCGCTGCGCGGCGAGAAGCGGCACGTCGTGGCCGTGGTCGGCGACGGCGCGCTGACCGGCGGCATGTGCTGGGAAGCGCTCAACAACATCGCCACCGCGAAGAACCCGTTGGTCATCGTCGTAAACGACAACGGCCGCTCGTACGCGCCGACGATCGGCGGCCTCGCCGACCACCTGTCGACCCTGCGCCTGAGCCCCGGCTACGAGAAGGTGCTCGACCTGGTCAAGGACGCGCTCGGGCACACCCCGGTCGTCGGCGGCCCGCTCTACGAGGTGCTGCACGGGCTGAAGAAGGGCCTCAAGGACGCGGTCGCACCGCAGGCGATGTTCGAAGACCTCGGCATCAAGTACGTCGGCCCGGTCGACGGACACGACCTGCCGGCGGTGGAGTCGGCGCTGCGCCGGGCCAAGGCCTTCGGTGGGCCGGTCATCGTCCACGCCGTCACCCGAAAGGGGTACGGCTACCGGCCGGCCGAGAACGACGAGGCCGACTGCCTGCACGGTCCGGGCGCCTTCGACCCGGAGACCGGCAAGCTGCTCGCCCCCGCGTCGGTGAAGTGGACCGGCGTCTTCGCCGACGAACTGGTGGCCATCGCCGACGAGCGGCCCGACGTGGTCGGCATCACCGCGGCCATGGCCGACCCGACCGGCATCGCCAAGCTCATGCGCAAGTACCCGGAGCGCGCCTACGACGTCGGCATCGCCGAGCAGCACGCCATCACCTCGGCCGCGGGGCTGGCGATCGGCGGGCTGCACCCGGTTGTCGCGGTGTACGCGACGTTCCTCAACCGGGCCTTCGACCAGGTCCTGCTCGATGTGGCGATGCACCGGCTGCCGGTGACGATCGTGCTCGACCGGGCCGGCATCACCGGCCCGGACGGGCCCAGCCACTACGGCATGTGGGACATGTCGGTGTTCGGGGTGGTGCCGGGGCTGCGGATCGCCGCCCCGCGCGACGCCGCGACGCTCCGCGAGGAGCTGCGCGAGGCGGTCGCGGTCAGCGACGGCCCGACGATCGTGCGCTTCCCGACCGGTACGGTCGCCGCCGACCTGCCCGCCATCGACCGGATCGGCCCCGTGGACGTGCTGTGCGCCGCTGAGCGGCGGGATGTCCTGCTGGTTGCGGTCGGATCATTTGCTCACCTCGGCGTGGACGTCGCCGGGCGGCTGGCCGAGCACGGGTACGGGGTGACCGTGGTCGACCCGCGCTGGGTCCGCCCGGTGCCCGACGAGCTGGTCGAGCTGGCCCGCGAGCACCGGCTCGTGGTGACCCTGGAGGACGGCGTGCGCACCGGCGGCGTCGGGGACGCGGTGGCCAAGGCGCTGCGCGACGCGGATGTCTGGGTGCCGCTGCGCGACGTCGGCGTACCGGCGGGCTGGCACCCGCACGGCAGCCGCGGCGAGATCCTGGCCGCTCTCGGGCTCACGGCGCAGGATGTCGCGCGCCAGGTCACCGAGTGGGTGAGCGTACTGGAGGAGCCGGAGCTTCCCCGCCCGCGCCCGGTACCCAACGGCCGCCGGGTGCACTGAGCCCACCTTCCTGATCGGCTGCGGTGTTGCCGCAACCGCGTACGGTGGCCTCGTGAGCGCCGCCGAGCAGCACGAACCGGTGTCGATCGATCTCGGCGTGCTTCCGCCGTCCGCCGCGCCGGACGCGCCGCTGCCCGGGCCCGACCTCCCACGACCGCCACTGTGGAACCCGTCGAGGCGGCGGGCCGTCATCGTGACCGCCCTCGTGACCGCCGTGTCGGCGCTGGCCGGAAGCGCCGCCGGCGGCGCGCGGCAGGCGGTCTCGGTGCCGGCGCCGATCCCGCCGCCGGTCACCGTGGCGGCGACGGGGGACCTCCTCGCCGTGGCCGGCGACAGCGTCTACACCATCAGCGCGGGCGGCGGCGACGGCGGCCGGCTCACGGCGTACTCGCTGCGCACCGGGCGGCGGCGCTGGAGCGTCGACCACGCGTCGGGGGGCCAGCTCAACCTCCTCGTCGCGGGCTCGAACCTGCTGCTGACCTCGCAGCCATCCGGGCCGGTGCCGGCGAACCGGGACGACCAGGACCCGAGCTGGACCGCCGCGATCGACGCGCGGACCGGCGCCGTGCGCTGGCGGCACACCGGTTACCCGCTCTGGGTCGCGCCCCGCGGCGACCGGGTCGCGATGCGGACGTTCGCACCGCCGACCGGCGCCGACAACCCAGGGGGCCCCGACGACACGACCGACCGTACGGTCATCACCGTCCTGGCCGTGGCGACCGGCGCGCTGGCCGCCGGCTACGGGCCGGTCGCGCCGGGCCGCCGGATGTCGCCGGTGCAGTCCTCCGACCCCGGACAGCGCTGGCTGACCGGCGTGTTCGTACGGGAGGACGCGAGCGGCGGGCAGCTGTTCGACTTCGCGAGCACGAGCACCCGGCGCCTCGACCTGCCGCTGGCCACGCCCCCACCCCCGATGACGGCCGGCGCCGCCACCCCGTACGAAGCCGTACTGGACGCCGGTGACCTGACCCTGACCATGACCGATTGGGGCGGACGCGCCGCGCTGGCCGGGTACAGCGGCGAGCCGCCCCGTCCCCGCTGGAGCGTGCCGGACCTGACCGCATACGGCGCCTGGCGGTGCGGGACAGCGCTGTGCGGATCGGACGTCGAGACCTCCTTCGCGGTGGATCCCCGCACCGGCCAGGTCCGCTGGCAGTCACCGGGTGGCCTGCTGTGGCGCGCGTCGGCCGGGCGCCTCTACTCGTCCGTCCTCGTGGCCAACTCCGGCTTCGTCGACCGCAGCCGGGGCACCGGGATCGGGGTCCTCGACGAGGCCACCGGACGGCCCTTGCTGCGCCGCGACGACTGGCGGCCGGTCAGCGTGGTCGACGGCGCGCAGATGCCGATCCTGTCGTACACGCGGGGCGGCGAGATCCTCGCCGTCCTCGACGCGCGGAGCCTCGCCACCGAACGCCTCGCCGTGCTGCCGCTCAACCAGGCCGACTGCATGGCGAGCGACGCCTACGTCGCCTGCCGCACCGGCGAGGGCGCCATCCGGGCCTGGCGGTACTCGCGCTGACCGGCTCGAACGACGGCGCTAGCGTGACGTGCGCACGTTTCACGCCCTGGCCGTGCGGCCGGGCAGCATGGAAGGAGACCACCCGGTGCGGGTACTCGTGATCGAAGACGAGAGCAACCTCGCCGACGCGATCGCGCGCGGCCTGCGCCGCGAAGGCATGGCGGTCGACGTGGCCTACGACGGGACCGACGGCCACGAGATGGCGTTCATCACCCGGTACGACGTCGTGGTGCTCGACCGCGACCTGCCCGGCATGCACGGCGACGAGATCTGCGCGGCGCTGGTGTCGTCCGGGGCCCTGACCCGGGTACTGATGCTGACGGCGAGCGGCAGCGTCGCCGACCGGGTCGAAGGGCTCCAGCTCGGCGCCGACGACTACCTGCCCAAGCCGTTCGACTTCACCGAACTGGTGGCCCGGGTCCGTGCGCTCGGCCGGCGCGCCACCCCGGCCACGCCACCCGTGCTCGCCGTGGCCGACCTGGTGCTCGACCAGGCCAGGCACGTGGTCACCCGGGCCGGGCGGCCGCTCGACCTGACCCGCAAGGAGTTCGGGGTGCTCGAAGAGCTGCTCAAGGCCGACGGGGGAGTGGTGTCCAGTGAGGAGCTGCTGGAGCGGGTATGGGACGCCAACGCCGACCCGTTCACGACGACGGTACGGGTGACGATGAACACGCTGCGCAAGAAGCTGGGCGACCCGGCGCTGATCGAGACCGTCGTCGGAGCCGGGTACCGGGTCCGGGTCGAGGAGACCGGGGCGTCGGCATGACCGTCTACGACGCCCGCACGTCGCGCCGCCCCCGGCCGACGCTGCGGCTTCGGCTCACACTCCTCAACGGCATCCTGCTGATCGGGGCGGGAGCCGTGCTGGTCCTGCTGTCGTGGACCGTGGTCAGCTCCGCGCTGCACCCCTCCGACCAGCTCCGCGCCGGCACCCAGGTCCAGCTCGCCGACGGGCAGACCGTCGACGCGCGCGCCTGGCAGGACGAGCTGATGCACGCGGCCGAGCGGGATCTCCTGCTCAAGGGGCTCGGCGCGCTGCTCGCGATCGGCGCGGCCGGCGTCATCGGGGCGTACCTGGTGGCCGGCCGCGCGCTGCGACCCCTGCACGCCGTCACCGCCGCCGCGCAGCGGCTGTCCGGGGAGACGCTCGACCAGCGCATCAACTACGACGGCGCCGACGACGAGGTGGCCGACCTCGCCGCCACGTTCGACGCGATGCTCGACCGGATCGCCGCCGCTTTCGAAAGCCAGAAGCGGTTCGTCGCCAACGCGTCGCACGAGCTGCGGACACCGCTCGCCGTCATGCGTACCGAGATCGACGTGACCCTCGCCGACCGCGACGCCGACGTGGCCGACCTGCGCCGGATGGCCACCGTCGTCAGGGACGCCTCCATCCGGGCCAACGCGCTCGTGGACTCGCTGCTGCTGCTGGCCCGGACGGAGGCGCAGGCCGGGCGGCGGTTGGCCCGCAAGGTGCCGGCCGACCTGTCGGCCAGCGCCTCGGCCGCGCTGTCCTCGGTGAAGCAGGAGGCCGCCCGGCTCAGCCTGGACGTGACGACGGAGCTCGCCGCGGCCCCGGTGGTCGGCGACCCCGGGCTGCTTGAACGGCTCGCCGGCAACCTCGTCGAGAACGCCGTGCGCTACAACCACCTGGGCGGGCGGATCTGGGTACGCACCTGGGCCGACGAGACGCAGGCGTGGCTCGTGGTCGGCAACACCGGCTTCGAGGTAGAGGCGGCGGACGTGCCGGGGCTGTTCGAGCCGTTCCGGCGCGGTGGCCGGGAGCGCACCGGCGCCCGCGGCTCGGGGCTCGGGCTGTCCATCGTGCGGGCGGTGTGCGACGCGCACGGCGGGACCGTGGCCGCGATCGCCCTCGACGGCGGGGGCCTGGAGGTGACGGTACGGCTGCCGGGAGCCTCCACCACGCCGCTGCTGACCGGGTCGGCGGTCGTACCGTCGCCGCCCCAGTGACCGCCTACGCGGCCAACTGATCCCGGCCGCGGTGCTTGGCCGTGTACAGCTTCCTGTCGGCGGCGTCGAACAGCTGTCGGGCGGTCATGCCGGGGCGGAGTTCGGCGGCGCCGATGCTGATGGTCACGTGCAGGCCGAGGGCCACCTGGTGCCAGGGGTAGGCGGCGATGCCCTGGCGGATGCGTTCGCCGATGCGGGCGGCGGTGTCGAGGTCGGCGTGGACGAACACGGCGAACTCGTCGCCGCCGAAGCGTACGGGCACGTCGACGCGGCGGCAGTGCTCGCGCAGCACCCGCGCGATCTCGGCGAGGACCAGGTCGCCGACGCCGTGTGAGTAGGTGTCGTTGATGTGTTTGAACTCGTCCAGGTCGACCAGGAGCAGCACGAGCGGCCCGGTGGGCTGGTCGGGCCGGTCGATGAGCCCCATCTGCTGGTCGAAGCGGCGGCGGTTGCCCAGGCCGGTGAGCGGGTCCTGCATGGCGGCCGCGTCGGCGCGGGTGCGTTCGGCCTCCAGCTCCACGCGGCGGCGGGCCTGGCGCAGCATGGCGATGCGTTCGAGCCTCAGGTTCCACAGATGTTGGGCCTGCGTACGCAGCGCGGTCAGCATCGGCCGCGCCTCAGGGTGCTCGGCAACGGTGAGCAGCGCCAGCTCGTACTGGATGATCATCCGCTGGGTCACCTGCCCGGAGTGAGCCCAGAGCTCCTCGGCCGCGACGAGCTCCCACCGGGCACCGCGGTAATCGCCACGAGCGCGCAGCACGACACCGTTCGCGAAGTGCGCCAGCATGGCCTCACGGTGCTGGCCCTGCGCGCGGGTCGGGAGAATCATCGGCTCGGCCAGCGCGGCTGCCTCGTCGACCTGGCCGAGCTTCGCGACCGCGACCGCGAGCACCGCGGTGGCCAGCGGCGCGTCGGCCGTCGGTCCGGACCTGCGGTACAGCTCGACCCAGGGCCGGATCAGCTCGACGCTGTCGAGGTAGCGGGCCGTCGCCTCCTCGGTACGGCCGAGGTGCTCCAACCGCAGCGCCCACTCCAGCAGGATCTCGGCCCGCTGCAGCTCGCCCGCCTCCCGGTGCGGGCTGCCGTACGGGTGGCCTTCCGCCAGGAGCCGCACCGAGGTGTCAGCGAGTTCGTACAGCTCGGCCGCGCGCGCCGCGTCGGCCAGCGAGGAGTTCGCCGTCGCGTACCGGCGGTGGTTACGCGGGGCCTGGTCAAGTAGCGCCGTCGCCCGCGCCACCTGCTGGAGCCCCTCGTCGAGGCGCCCCATGCGGATCAGGATCTCGGCGACGTCGGACAGCGTCTTGGCCTCGTCGACGCCTGCCCCGGCGGCCCGGTGCAGGCGCAGCAGGGACTCACCGGCGGCGAGCGCCTCCTGGAAGCGGCCCAGCGCGGTGTACGCGTACATCCGGGTCTGGGTCGCGAACTGCTGGGCCGGTTCGTCGCCGCTGAGCCGGCCGATCAGTTCGATCACGTCCGCGGCCCGCAGCGCCTCCGGGTTACGGCCCTTGATGTACAACTCGTGCATCCGCAGGACGATCGTCTGGTAAGCGCCCAGGGTCAGCGGTACCACGGGCAGGCGGGGGTCGTCGCTGGCGCTACCCATGCGACCACGCTCCTTCCGCCCGGATGACTGCGGGTCAATGACCTATCGGTACCGGAGGGTGGGGACTGAGGCCTTTCCCGTGATCGGGGGAGGCGGGTCAGACCCCCACGGCTTCGCGCTTTGCCTGCTGCAGGCGGTAGCGGGTGACGCCCAGCTCGTTGGCGATCGCGGCCTGGGTCAGCTCCGGCCGGTCGGCCTTGACCAGCTCGGCAAGCTTGACGAGTTCCGCTGAGGACAGTTCTCTGCCGGCGGTTCCTGGTGCCACGGTCGGGGCGGTCTTGGCCGAGGCCCGCTTGCGGGGCGCCGACTTCGCCGGGGTGGCCTTCGTGACCCGCGACTGGCCGGTCCGGCGGGCGGGCGACCGCGGCGCCCGCTTTGGCTCGGCGTCAGCCACCGGCGCTTCGGTCACCGGCGCCTCGGTCACCGGCGCCTCGGTCACCGGCGCCTCGGTCACTGACGCCTCGGTCACCGGCGCCGGGTCGGGGGCGCTGATGACGGTGACGCCATCCGGAAGGGGCTGCCGGGCGGTCGCCGTCTCGACCGCCCGGATCCGGCCGGCCAACTCCACGAGGCTGACGCTGGCGACGATGACGAGCCCATCCACCGACAGTGGCAGCAGGTACGGCGACGCGCCGGTCTCGCCGTAGCGGGACGCGACCCCCACCATGTGCCAGTACGACACCCATGCCGCGATGCCGGCGATGGTGGCCGTCGCCAGTAGGCGCACCGCGGCCAGGGCCCGGCGGTGCACCGGTACCCGGGAGATCAGCTCGACGGTGATCAGCAGTGCCAGTGGCGGCCACGCGGCGATCACCTGGCTGATCGGGTTGGGCCGGGCGTGCAGGATGTTGGCGGCGACCGAGGCGGCGACGCCCAGCGCAAGCGCGGCGCGGATCGCCCAGCGGACACGGCGGAGCTGTGGGAGGGGCATCCGTCGATTCTGGTGAATGACGGGCCGGACGCCAGGCTTTTCCCGGCGTGTCGGCTGTGACATGCCCCAGATATGGGAGCGAGGGGCGGCTCTGCCCACAAGATCATGTGGGTGGAGCCGCCCCTCGCTCCTCACCGTGATCCTGAAGGGTTTTCCGCGCTGGAACACGGAAAATCCTTCAGGATCATGAGGACCGGGCCGGTCAGGCTGGCAGGCTCGCCACGCCCTTCGGCAGGAACCGCTTGCCGGTGACCTTGTCCGAGGTGCCCGTCCGGTCCAGGTACGGCGTGACCCCGCCCAGGTGGAACGGCCAGCCCGCGCCGAGGATCATGCACAGGTCGATGTCCTGCGGCTCGGCCACGACGCCCTCGTCGAGCATCAGGCGGATCTCCTGGGCGAGCGCCTCCAGTGCCCGGGTACGCACCTCCTCGGCGGTGAGCGGAGAATCGCCGACCTGGAGCAGCGCGGCGACCTCCGGGTCGACCTCACCGTCGGCGGTCAGGAAGCCCGGCTTGCCGGCCGCGACGATGCGGGCGAGGTTGGCGCTGACGCCGTACCGGTCGGGGAACGCGGCGTGCATGGTCCCGGCCACGTGGTGCGCCACGGCCGGCCCGACGAGTTGGAGCAGCGCGAGCGGGCGCATCGGCAGCCCCAGCGGGTCGAGCGCTTCGTCTGCGACGTCCAGCGGGGTACCGGCGTCGACGGCGGCGAAGATCTCGCCCAGGAACCGGGTGAGCAGCCGGTTGACCACGAACGCCGGCGCGTCCTTCACCAGTACGCAGGACTTCTTGAGCTTCTTGCCCACCGCGAACGCGGTGGCGAGGGTCGCGTCGTCGGTCTTCTCCGCCTTGACGATCTCCAGCAGCGGCATCATCGCGACCGGGTTGAAGAAGTGGAAGCCGACGACCCGCTCGGGGTGCTCGAGGTCGGCGGCCATCTCGGTCACCGACAGCGACGAGGTGTTGGTCGCCAAGACCGCCTCGGGCTTGACGATCTTCTCGAGCTCCGCCCAGACCTGCTTCTTGACGCCCATGTCCTCGAAGACGGCCTCGATGACGAAGTCGGCGTCGGCGAAGACGCTCTTGTCGACCGAGCCGCTGACCAGGCCCTTGTACTTGGCGGCCTTGCCAGCGTCCATCCGGCCCTTGGAGACCTGCTTGTCGATCTCGTTGTGGACGTACGCCACGCCCTTGTCGACCCGGGCCTGGTCGAGGTCGGTCAGGACGACCGGCACCTCCAGGCGGCGGGCGAACAGCAGCGCGAGCTGGCTGGCCATCAGGCCGGCGCCGACGACGCCCACCTTGGTGACGTCGCGGGCCAGGCTCTTGTCCGGCGCGCCGGCCGGCCGCTTGGCGCGCCGCTGCACCAGGTCGAACGAGTACAGGCCGCTGCGCAGCTCCTCACTGAACACCAGGTCGGCCAGGGCCTCGTCCTCGGCGGCGGTGCCCTGCTCGAACGGCGCGTCCTTCGCCAGGGCAAGCAGCTCGAGGGCCTTGTACGCGGCGCGGTGCGCGCCGTGCAGCCGCTCGTCGAGCGTCTTCTTGGCGAAGAAGAGCACGCCGTCCCACATGTCCCGGTCGACCTCGGGACGCTGCACGGCGATGTCGCCGCGCACCACGCCGGCGGCCCACTCCAGCGAGCGCTCCAGGAAATCGGCGGCCTCGAACAGCTCGTCGGCGATGCCCAGCTCGCGCGCCTGCTTCGGCTTGAGCATCTTGTTCATCATCAGCGGGTTCTGGATGATGACCTGCGCCGCGCCGGCGATGCCGATCAGGTTGGGCAGCAGCTGGGTGCCGCCCCAGCCGGGTACGAGGCCGAGCGAGACCTCTGGCAGGGCGAGCGCCGCCGCGCCGGTCGACAGCGTCCGGTAGTGGCAGTGCAGCGCCAGCTCCAGGCCGCCACCCATGGCCGCGCCGTTGACGAACGCGAACGTCGGGACGGCCGAGTCCTTGAGCCGCTTGAAGACCCGGTGGCCGAACCGGCCGGTCTCCAGGGCGTCGGAGCGGGAGCGGGCCTGCGGGATGACGGTGATGTCGGCGCCGACGCAGAAGATGTACGGCTTGCCGGTCACCGCGATGAACCGCGGGTTGCACTCGAGCGCGGTGGTGATCGCCTCGTCGAGGCTGGCCAGGCCGCCGGGGCCGAACGTGTTGGGCTTGGTGTGGTCGAACCCGTTGTCGAGCGTGATGAGCGCCGCCTCGCCGTCCAGCCCGGGGACGCTGATGAAGCGTACGAGCGCCTTGGTGACGACCTCGTTGATGACTGGCTGCGTCACTTGTTTCCCTCCCAGGCGGGGTTCTCCCAGATCACGGTGCCGCCCATGCCGATGCCGATGCACATGGCGGTGAGGCCGTACCGCACGTCGGGGCGCTCGGCGAACTGCCGCGACAGCTGCGTCATGAGGCGGATGCCCGACGACGCGAGGGGGTGGCCGATGGCGATCGCGCCGCCCCACGGGTTGACCCGCGGGTCGTCGTCGGCGATGCCGAAGTGGTCGAGGAACGCCAGCACCTGGACGGCGAACGCCTCGTTGAGCTCGAACAGGCCGATGTCGTCGATGGTCAGCCCGGCGATCTTGAGGGCCTTCTCGGTCGACGGGACGGGGCCGTACCCCATGACCTCCGGCTCGACGCCGACGAAGCCGTAGCTGACCAGCCGCATGCCGATCGGCAGGCCCAGCTCGCGAGCGGTCTGCTCGTCGGCGAGGATCGCGGCGGTGGCGCCGTCGTTGAGGCCGGCCGCGTTACCCGCGGTGACCCGGCCGTGCGGGCGGAACGGGGTCTTGAGCGTGGCGAGCTTCTCCATGCTGGTCTCGCGCGGCGCCTCGTCGGCGGTGGCGAGGCCCCAGCCGGCCTCCGGGTCGCGCACGGCCACCGGTACCAGGTCGGGCTGGAGCTTGCCGTTGGCGTACGCCTTGGCGGTCTTCTGCTGCGAGGCCAGGGCGAACGCGTCCGCCCGCTCCTTGGTGACGCCCGGCAGTCGGTCGTGCAGGTTCTCCGCGGTGGCGCCCATGACGAGCGCGGACGGGTCGACGAGCTTCTCGGCGATGATGCGCGGGTTGGGGTCGACACCCTCGCCCATCGGGTGGCGGCCCATGTGCTCGACGCCACCGGCGATCGCGATGTCGACGGCGCCCATGGCGATGGCCGACGAGACGGTGGTGACCGCGGTCATCGCGCCGGCGCACATGCGGTCGATGGAGTAGCCGGGCGTGGTCTTGGGCAGACCGGCCAGCAGGGACGCGGTACGGCCGAGCGTCAGGCCCTGGTCGCCGATCTGGGTGGTCGCGGCGATCGCGACCTCCTCGACGCGCTCGGGCGGCAGTTGCGGGTTGCGCCGCAGCAGCTCACGGATGCAGCGGATGACGAGGTCGTCGGCGCGGGTGTTCGCGTACATCCCTCCGGCCTTGCCGAAAGGGGTGCGTACACCGTCGACGAAGACGACGTCGCGGACGGTACGGGGCACGGAGAGCCTCCTTGCGGACGGTCTTTTCCGCGAATGTTACTCGCCAGTAGGATGAGCGATAGAGCTGGGCCGTTGTGGTCCGACCCACACCGCTACCCAGTACCGCCCGACGGTCACTCAATCGGCGCGACGGGTAACCGAAGCGCCTCGGTCAGTCCCGGCGTGACCAGGCCGATCTGCCAGTGCCGCGCGCCGAAGCCGGCCAGTACCTCCCCGACCGCGTCCTCGGTGAGCGGGTCCGGTGGCGACCAGGCCAGCCTGCGTACCGAGTCGGGCGCGATCAGGTTCTCCGGCGGCAGCCGGTACGTGGTGGCGAGGCCGGTGACCACCTCGCGGCAGCGGACGAGGCGGGCCGCCGCGTCCGGGTCCCGCTCGGCCCAGCGGTGCGGCGGGGGCGGACCCTCCGCGGGCACCGGTACCGGCAACTGATCATCGGAGAGCGCGCGCGCCTCGCTGAGGGCGTCGAGCCAGGTGCCGGCCAGGCGGCGGACCGAACGGCCGCCGAAACCGGGCAGCGCCGTGAGTGACCGCTCGTCCTTCGGGTCGGCCGTGGCGGCGGCGACGATCGCGGAGTCGGGCAGTACCCGGCCGGGGGTGCTGTCCCGGCGGGCCGCGATCGCGTCCCGCGCGTACCAGAGGGCGCGCACCCGTGCCAGCGCCCGCGCGCCGCGGACCCGGTGGATGCCCGAGGTGCGCCGCCACGGGTCGGGGCGGGTGCGCGGTGGCTGGCCGGCGCTGGCGACGAGCGCCGCGAACTCCTCGGCGGCCCACTCCGTCTTGCCCTGCTGCGCAAGCTCGGCCACCAGCTTGTCGCGCAGGTCGACCAGCAGCTCGACGTCGAGCGCGGCGTACGACAGCCACGACTCGGGCAGCGGGCGGGTCGACCAGTCGGCGGCCGAATGGTGCTTCTCCAGGGCGTACCCGAGCAGCGACTCGGTCAGCGCCGCCAGGCCGACGCGCTCGAAGCCGGCGAGCCGGGCGGCCAGCTCGGTGTCGAACAGCCGCAGCGGGCGCAGGCCCAGCTCGGCCAGGCAGGGCAGGTCCTGGCTGGCCGCGTGCAGGACCCACTCGGCGTCGACGATCGACTCGTTGAGCGCGCTCAGGTCCGACAGGGGGACCGGGTCGATGAGGACCGTGCCGGCGCCCTCCCGCCGCAGCTGGACCAGGTAGGCGCGGTGGCCGTACCGGTAGCCCGAGGCGCGTTCGGCGTCCACCGCCACCGGACCGGTGCCGGCGGCGAATCGCCGGACCACCTCCGCCAGCTCGGCTGGCGTGGTCACGGGGCGCGGTGTGCCGTCGCGGGGCGCGGTGAGGAGGACGGAATCGGGCTTCGCCGAGGTCCCATCCGCGTCCCGACGGCGTGGGGGGGCTTCGTCGGTCACGTCGCCTACCGTACGGCCAGGGGATGGCGCGCCTGTGCAGCCGGGTCGGCGCGTCGGGTCCCCGCCGGCTGCGGGAGGCGTCAGGGCAGGCCGGCCGGCGTGGCCGACCGGGACTCCGGAAGTGCGGTGACGCCCGGCGGCGGAAGGCCGGCGGTCAGGGCCAGCAGCGCGCACCAGCCTTCCAGGTGGATGGCCAGATCCTCGTCGAGCGGGGTCCAGGACGCACGGATCTCGACGTCGGCGGTGCTCGGCGGACCGGACAGGGTGCCGAACCGGGTCGACAGGGTCTGCGTCACCGTGCCGCCGATCGCCGTGTAGGTGGCGCCGTGGGCCTCCAGCCCGTCCACCAGCCAGCTCCAGCCGACGGCCGGCAGCAGCGGGTCGGCGGCGAGCTCCGGCTCCAGCTCGGCGGTCACGTACGTCACCAGCCGCATCGTGCCCTCCCACGCCTCGTGTCCGGCGGGGTCGTGCAGCAGGATGAGCCGCCCGGTGGCCACCTCGTCGCCGCCGCGCAGCACGGTGCCGCTCATCGCGTACCCGAAGGGGGCGAGGCGGCGCGGCGCGGGCACCTCCTCGAGGATGATCTCGGGTCGGTGCTGTCCGGCGCACAGGCTTGCAACGGCGCGGGTGAACGCCTCCGGGGGGACGGTCGTGGGCGCCATGGTTCGAAGCGTAGGCCTGTACGGGCGCCAAATCGGCTCGGCGCGCCGGGAAGTCGCGCGGCGCTTGTGGCTACGAGATCGGGTATTTCGGGTTTGCCCGTCACGGGCCGTGTCCCATCCGTGCACCTTGCGCGATGATCTGCCGGATCGCCCGTTGCGGCCGCGCCGGCGACCTCTCGGTGACCTATCTGCGGACCCTTTGCGATGGCCGCCCCTGTCGCACGTGGCACGATGGCGGGCGATGAGCCAGACTCCGCACTCCGCCGCCGTCACCGACTCGCCGTTCCTGCGCGCCTGCCGGCGCGAACCCGTGCCGTACACACCGGTGTGGTTCATGCGCCAGGCCGGCCGTTCGCTGCCCGAGTACCGCCAGGTGCGGGCGGGCATCGGCATGCTCGAATCCTGCCGGCGGCCGGATCTCGTCTGCGAGATCACGCTCCAGCCCGTACGCCGGCACGGCGTCGACGCGGCCATCCTGTTCAGCGACATCGTCGTGCCGCTGGCCGCCGCAGGCGTCGACCTGGACATCGTCGCGGGCACCGGGCCGGTGGTCGCGAAGCCGGTGGCGACCCTCGCCGACGTCGAGACCGTCCCGTCGCTCGCGCCCGAACAGGTCGCCTACGTCGCCGAGGCCGTCCGGCTGCTGCGGTCCGAGCTGGGCGCCACCCCGCTTATCGGGTTCGCGGGCGCGCCGTTCACCCTCGCCAGCTATCTCGTCGAGGGCGGCCCGTCACGTACCCACGCCAAGACCAAGGCGCTCATGTACGGCGCCCCCGACCTCTGGCACGCGCTCTGCGGACGGCTCGCCGAGATCACCCGGACGTTCCTGCGGGTACAGATCGACGCGGGCGCCAACGCCGTCCAGCTGTTCGACTCGTGGGCCGGCGCGCTGTCCGAACGCGACTACCGCCGGTACGTCCTGCCGCACTCGAAGGCCGTGCTCGAAGGGATCACCGAGGTCCCGAAGATCCATTTCGGGGTGGGCACGGCCGAGCTGCTACCCGCCATGGGCGAGGCCGGGGCCGATGTGGTGGGGGTGGACTGGCGTACCCCGCTCGACGCCGCCACCGCGCGGATCGGCGCCGACAAGGCGGTGCAGGGCAACCTGGACCCGTGCACCCTCTTCGCGCCGGCCGAGGTGGTCGAGTCCGAGGTGCGCCGGGTGCTCGACGAGGGCCGGGCGGCCCCGGGCCACGTGTTCAACCTCGGGCACGGCGTCCTGCCGGAGACCGACCCGGACGCGCTGACCCGCGTCGTCGAGCTGGTCCACGAGCTGTCGCGGCGGTAGCCGCCGCTAACAGTCCACCGGTTCGCGGTCGGCGGCCGGGCCGGCCGGCTCGTGACCGGACGGCCGATCGGCGGGTCGGTCAGCTGCCGAGGTGCGGGCGCCGGTCCGCTCCGCGCCGATGCCGGCGGCGACGACGAAGGCGAGCCCGACCACCGGTGCCACGTCCGGCACCTGATGCAGCGCGACCACGCCGATGACGAGTGCGATCGCGGGCTCGAGGCTCATCAGGGTGCCGAAGGCCGACGTCGTCAGCCGGCGCAGCGCCAGCAGCTCCAGGCTGAACGGGACGACCGGCAGCAGGATGGCAAGGCCCAGACCGGTGACCACCAGCCCCCACGTCAGGCGCGGCGCGACCGTCGGTGCGGCCACCGCGGTCGCGACCAGGCCGGCCACCGGCATCGAGATCGCGAGGCCGCGCAGGCCCGACACCTCGTCGCCGACCCGCTGCGTGAGCAGGATGTACGCCGCCCAGCACACCGCGGCGGCCAGCGCGTACCCGCACCCCGCCAGGTCCGCCGTGCCGCGCCACGGCTCGGTGAGCAGCAGCACCCCCACCGCGGCCAGCGCCGGCCACAACTTCTTCCCGCCGTGCCCGCGGGCGGTCGCCACGCCGAGCGGGCCGAGGAACTCCAGCGCGCTCGCGGTGCCGAGCGGCAGCCGGGCGACCGCGGCCATGAAGAACAGCGTGACCCCCGACGTCACGACCCCGAGCGCGACGCTGGCCAGCAGGCCGGACCGGGTGAAGCGGGACGGCCGGGGCCGGACCGCGACGAGCAGGATCACGCCGGCCCAGGCCAGCCGCAGCCAGGCCGCCCCCTGCGGCCCGACCCGGTCGAACAGCCCGACCGAGGCGGCCAGGCCGAGCTGGACACAGAGCATGGACGCCAGCGCCATGGCGGCACCGGCGCGGGAGCTGGATGGAGACGTAGACACCGCCGTCAGCGACCCCGGGCGCCCAGCCGCAGCGCCGGCCACGAACCGTCGGCCGCCCAGCCGCCGTCGACCGACAGGGCCACGCCGTTGACGTACGCGCTGCGCGCCGGGTCGGCCAGGAACGCCACCGCCTGCGCGATGTCCTCCGGGCTCGCGAACCGGCCGGCCGGCGTGTGCTCGGTGATGTCGGTGTCGGCGTAGCCGCCCGCCGCCTGGTCGGCCTCGTCCATCTCGGTCTTCACCCAGCCCGGGCAGACGGCGTTGACGCGCACGCCGCGCCCGCCCCACTCGGCCGCGAGCGTACGGGTGAGCCCGATCAGCCCGTGCTTGCTGGCGTTGTAGGCGGCCCGGTCGGCGATGCCGCGCAGCCCCGCGACCGAGGCGATGTTGACGATCGAGCCGCTGCCCTGGGCGAGCATCTGGCGACCGAAGACCTGCGACAGCAGGAACGGGCCGGTGAGGTTGACCTCCAGGACCTGCCGCCACAGCGGCGCCGGGGTCTCCTCGGTCGGCCCGATGCAGGAGATGCCGGCGTTGTTGACCAGGACGTCGATCCGGCCGTACCGGGCCTGCACCGCGCGGGCGAAGGCGGACACGGAGCTCTCGTCGGAGACGTCGCCGGTGCAGCAGAGCGCGTCGAAGCCGGCGATCGGGTTCCGGTCGAGCAGGGCGAGGGCGAAGCCTTCGGCGGCGAGCAGTTGGGCGGTGCGCCGGCCGATGCCCTGCGCGGCACCGGTGATCGCGGCCACCCGGGGTGTGTCGTCAGTCATCGCGGTCACCTTACGGCCACCCCGCCGGTCGGGGCCCGCACCCCTGGGTCTTCGATAGGCCTATGCGTGTCGTCGTCGTCGGTGGCGGTATCAGCGGGCTGGCCGCCGCGTACCGGCTGGTGGATCGAGGCGCCGAGGTGGTGCTCGTCGAACAGGCCGGCCACCTGGGTGGCAAGCTGCGTACCGGCGAGATCGCCGGTGGTCCGGTCGACCTGGGCGCGGAGGCGTTCGCGCTCCGCGATCCGCGCGGCCGGCCGAGCGCCGCGATCGAACTGGTGCACGCCGTCGGCCTGGCCGACGACCTGGTCCACCCGGCGATCGGCCGGGCGGCCCTCGCGGTCGGCGGGCGGCTGCGGCCGATGCCGACCGGCACGCTTCAGGGCGTACCCGGAGACCTGGCCGCCCTCGACGGGGTCGCCGCGGCGGATGCCGGGCGCGACCACGACGGTGGCCGGCCGCTGCTCGGCGCGGGAGAGGACGTCTCCGTCGGCGCGCTGGTCCGCCGGCGCGTCGGCGACGAGGTCGTCGACCGGCTGGTCGACCCGATGCTCGGCGGGGTGTACGCCGGGCGCGCCGACGACCTCTCGCTGGCCACCACGATGCCGGCGCTCGCGGCGACCGCGCGCCGCGAGCACACCCTCACCGGCGCGGTACGTGCGGCCCTCGCCGCCCGGCCGGCAAGCAGCGGTCCCATCTTCGGC
This sequence comes from Planosporangium thailandense, assembly GCF_011947195.1. GTDB lineage: Bacteria > Actinomycetota > Actinomycetes > Mycobacteriales > Micromonosporaceae > Planosporangium > Planosporangium thailandense. The sequence continues at coordinate 327,118 of NZ_JAATVY010000001.1, forward strand.
ACGCTCGTCGGGGGAGTGGGCCGCCTGGTGTCGGCCGTGACCGAGCGGCTCGCGGCCGTGGACCTCCGGCTCGGGCTGCCGGTCCGGGCCGTCGCGGCCGATGCCGCCGGCTGGCGCGTCACCATCGGCGCGACGCGGGACCCGCAGACCATCAGCGCCGACGCGGTGATCCTCGCGACCCCGGCGAAGCCGGCCGCCCGACTGCTGGCGGAGATCGCACCGAAGGCGGCCGACAACGTCGGCGTCCTCGACTACGCGAGCGTCGCGCTCGTCACGCTCGCGCTGCCTTCCGTTGATTTGCCTGAATTATCCGGTCTGCTGGTGCCGGCGAGCGAAGGGTACGCGGTGAAGGCCGCCACGTTCTTCGACCGGAAATGGGCGCACCAGCGCCGCCCCGGCGTCACGGTGGTGCGGACCTCCCTGGGCCGCTACGGCGACGAGCGCGTCCTGCAGCGCGACGACGCGGAGCTGGCCACGCTCGCCCACGCCGAGCTGGGCAAGCTGCTGGGTCGGGAGCTGCCGGAGCCGGTGGATACGCTGGTGCAGCGGTGGGGCGGCGCACTGCCGCAGTACGCCCCCGGCCACCTCGACCGGGTCGCCGCCGCCCGGTCCGGACTGCCGGCGACGGTCGCGCTCGCGGGCGCCGCCTACGACGGGGTCGGCATCCCGGCCTGTGTCCAGTCCGGCTGGACGGCCGCCGACCGGATCCTGGAAGGATTGAAGCCATGACCGACGAGTCCCAGACCAACGCCGCCCGCATTCGGCAGCTCAACGCCACGATCCGGTACACGATGTGGTCGGTGTTCCGGGTCGCCGACCCGCTCGGCCCCGCCGCGCGCGACGAGCTCGCCGCCGAGGTCGACGCGCTGTTCGGCCAGCTGGCCGACAAGGACGTGGTGGTCCGCGGCACCTACGACGTGTCCGGGCTGCGCGCCGACGCCGACCTCATGGTGTGGTGGCACTCGTCGACCCCCGAGGCCCTCCAGGAGGCGTACGGGCTGCTGCGGCGTACCGCGCTGGGCCGGCACCTGGAGCCGGTGTGGTCGCAGATGGCGCTGCACCGCCCGGCCGAGTTCAACAAGAGCCACCTGCCGGCGTTCCTCGCCGACGAGCGGGTCCGCGACTACGTCAGCGTCTACCCGTTCGTGCGCTCCTACGAGTGGTACCTGCTACCCGACGAGGAGCGCCGCGCGCTGCTGGCCGAGCACGGCCGGATGGCGCGCGACTACCCGGACGTGCGGGCCAACACCGTGGCGGCGTTCGCCCTCGGCGACTACGAGTGGATGCTCGCGTTCGAGGCCGACGAGCTGCACCGCATCGTCGACCTCATGCGTGAGCTGCGCGCCGCCGGCGCCCGCCGGCACGTACGCGTCGAGATTCCGTTCTACACCGGGCGGCGGCGGCCGATCGGCGACATCGTCGCGGCGATGCCGTAGCCACCGGCTCTGCTACGCCCGATGCGCCGGCCCGCCGGGCCGGCGCATCGGCACGTGCGGGATCCCGTCCTCGACGAACTCCGCCCCGTCGATCTCGAAGCCGAACCGGGTGTAGAAGTCGACCAGGTACGACTGGGCGTCCAGGACCGACGGCCGGCCGCCGATCAGGTTGAGCGCCGCCGCCAGCAGCCGGCCGGACAGGCCGGCGCCCCGATGGGCCACGGCCGTGCAGACCCGTCCGATCCGCGCCGCGTCCGGGTCGTCCATGACCCGCAGGTACGCGCTCGGGGCTCCCTCGCCTTCCAGCCACAGGTGCACGGTGCCGGGCTCGAGATCCCGGCCGTCCAGCTCCGGGTACGGGCACTTCTGCTCCACCACGAACACGTCCACCCGCAGCCTCAGCAGGGCGTACAGCGTGGCGGCGTCGAGATCGGCGAACCGGGCCGTGCGCAGGATCACTCGGCCGGCTCCAACGTCAGGCTGATCGAGTTGATGCAGTACCGCAGGTCGGTGGGGGTCGGGTAGCCCTCGCCCTCGAAGACGTGGCCCAGGTGCGAGTCGCAGCGGGCGCAGCGCACCTCGACCCGCCGCATGCCCAGCGAGTTGTCCTCGAGCAGGCGCACCCGGTCCTCAGCGAGCGGGCTCCAGTAGCTGGGCCAGCCACAGTGGCTTTCAAACTTGGTGTCGCTGGAGAACAGCTCGGCGCCGCACGCGCGGCAGCGGTACACACCCTTGGTCTTGGTCGAGACGTACTCGCCGGTCCACGGCGCTTCCGTCCCGGCCTCGCGCAGGACCTGGTACTCGGCCGGCGACAGGATCGCCCGCCACTCCTCGTCGGTCTTGTGTGCTTCTGACTGCTCGGTTCCGTGCTCCATGCCTCCGATCAAACACCACGGACCCGCGATGCGCGTATGGTGTGCGCTCATGGCGGATGAGCTGCACGTGGAGGTGGCCGGCCGGACGGTCCGGGTCAGCAGCCCCGACCGGGTGTGCTTCCCGGAGCGCGGGTTCACCAAGCGGGACGTCGTGGAGTACTACCTCGCGGCGGGCGACGCGATCCTGCGGTCGCTGCGCGACCGGCCGACGACGCTGCAGCGCTTCCCCGACGGCGTCGGCGGCGAGTCGTTCTTCCAGAAGCGAGTGCCGACCCGGGGCGTGCCGCCGTGGCTGGAGACCGTGAAGATCACCTTCCCGAGCGGCCGCAGCGCCGACGAGCTCTGCCCGACCGACCTGGCCCACGTCGTCTGGGCCGCGCAGATGAACACCGTCGTGTTCCACCCGTGGCCGGTGCGCCGCGCCGACGTGGACCGCCCCGACGAGCTGCGCATCGACCTCGACCCGCAGCCCGGCACGGACTTCGCCGACGCGGTGAAGGTGGCGGGTACCGTCCGCGAGATCCTCGACGAGCTGGGCTGGACCGGGTACCCCAAGACCTCCGGCGGCCGGGGCGTGCACGTGTACGTGCGGATCAGGCCCGAGTGGAGCTTCGTCGACGTACGGCACGCCGCGATCGCGCTCGCCCGCGAGATCGAGCGCCGCCGGCCCGACCTGGTGACCACGGCCTGGTGGAAGGAGGAGCGCGGCGCCAAGGTGTTCGTCGACTACAACCAGGCGGCGCGTGACCGGACCATCGCCTGCGCGTACTCCCTGCGGGCCAACCCCCGCGCGACCGTGTCCACCCCGGTGACCTGGGACGAGCTGATCGATGTCGAGCCCGACGACTTCGACCTCTCGACCGTGCCGGCGCGGTTGGCGGCCGGCGTCGACCCGTTCGCGGGCATCGACGACGTCGCGTACGACATCACCCCGCTGCTGGAGTGGTACGAGCGGCAGGGCGGGACCGACCTGCCGTACCCGCCCGACTACCCGAAGATGCCGGGGGAGCCGAAGCGGGTACAGCCGAGCAAGGACCGGGATCTGAAGGGCTGAGCGCCCGTCCCACCTGGGCCGGCTCCTGTCATACGATGGCGCGTTTTTCGGCGGCGGCCGGCCCCTGTCATACGGCGGCCCGTTTTTCGGCGGCGGCCGGCTCGGCGGCCGTCAGTACGGCGGGCAGCAGGCCCGGGAAGTGCCGGTCCAGCTCCTCGCGGCGCAGCGACACATAGCGCCCGGTGCCGACCACGCGGGTGTGCGTGACGCCGGCCTCCCGCAGCACCTTCAGGTGGTGCGACCGCGTCGCCTTCGGCAACTGCTCCTCCAGCATGCCGCAGAGCCGTTCGCCTCCGTCGGCGATCGTCCGCACCATCCGCAGCCGGGTCGGATCCGCGAGCGCCTGCAGTACCGCCGTCACCGGCACGTCGGCCAGCGCCGGCTCCGTCACTTCGCCCATGTGATCAGCCACACCTGCTCTTGGTTCGACTTTTTTGGAACAAGCCCCGTACTCTTCGTTCCAATGATACCGAACTAAGGAGGTCCGGGCATGCCCGCACTGCTCGCCGTCGTCCTCTGGGGTGTGATGTTCTCGGTCATGGGTGAGGCGGTCCACCTCGTGGACCCGTTCAACCTGACCGCGATCCGGTACGTCCTGGCGACGCTGTTGCTGATCGCGATCCTGGCCTGGCGGGAGGGGCGGGCCGGGCTGCGCTTCGGCGGCCGGACCGTCGAGGTGGCCGTCCTTGGTGCCGTCGGGTTCGCCGCCTTCAACCTGCTGTTGAGCGTCGGGCTGACCTACACCCAGCCCCAGCACGCCGCGCTGATGATGGCGCTGACCCCGCTGCTGACCGTGCTCGTGCGGTGGGCCCGCGACGGCGAGCGGCCGCGGCCGGTCACCCTCGCGCTGGTCGCGGTCGCGCTCGTGGGTGTCGCCCTGGTGATCACCCGAGGGCGGTTCGACACCTTGGCCGCCGTCAACGTCGGCGACCTGCTCATGCTCGCCGCGGTGACCGGCTGGGCGGTCTACACCCACGGCGCCGGCCGGTTCGGGACGTGGTCGCCGCTGCGCTTCAGTACGTTGAGCGCGCTCGCCGGCACGGTCGTCGTCGTGGTCGTCACCGCCGTCGCCGACGCCTTCGGCTGGCAGCACCTGCCCACGCCGTCCGCGGTGCGGTCGGCCGGCTGGGAGCTCGCCTACATCGCCGTGGCCGGTACGGTCATCGGCGCCCTCGCCTGGAACACGGCGGTCCGGCGGCTCGGCGCCGGCAACGCGGCGCTGTTCATGAACCTGGTGCCGGTGACCGCGTTCGTCGTGGCCATGCTGCACGGCTACCGGCCGGGCGTGGCGGAGGTGGCCGGTGCGCTGATCACGATCGGGGCGCTGGTAACGGCGAACCTGTACGCGCGCGGCGCGCTGACCCGCCGGTCGACGGCGGCCGTGACCGTCCTCGCGCGGGAGGAGCAGATGTCCGGTGTCCACGCCGAGGCCGCTTGATTCGGCACCGTGAATGGAGAGCCGCCGTACCGGGTACATGAGGGGCGTACCGGATGCGAGAGGAGCTTCCCATGCCGTTGCTGTACCGCAAGACCGTCAAGCTCGGCCCGCTGCGGTTCAACCTCGGACGTAAGGGCCTGTCGTCCTGGAGCGTCCACCTCGGCCGGTGGTCGTGGAACTCGCGTACCCGCAAGCGGCGTTTCGACCTGCCCGGCCCGTTCTCGTGGCGCTCCAGCTAGCCGCTACCCCGCGATCTTGGACACTTGGCGGTGCCATAGGCCCGCCAAGTGTCCAAGATCGCCGAGTTACTGGGCGGGGCAGGTCGTGCCCTTCGTCGGGACGGTCAGATCGATCAGGTACTTGTTGACCGCGTCGGTGATGCAGCGGGTCTGCGGGTAGGCCGTGTGGCCCTCGCCCTGCCAGGTGAGCACCGTACCCACGCCCAGCATGTCGGCGAGCTTGGCGGTCTGCTCGTACGGGGTCGCCGGGTCGCCGGTCGTGCCGACCACCACCACCGGAGGCGCCCCCTTGGCGGCCCCGGCCGGGTACGCGTCGCGCTTGCCCGGCCACTGCGCGCAGACCAGGTTGAGCGCCGTGGACGCGCCGAACATCGGGTACTTCTTGCGCCAGTCGGCCTGCAGCGCCCGCAGCTTGTCGACCGACGGCGTGTTGGGGTCGTCGGTGCAGTTGACCACCATGTTCGCGTCGAACAGGTTGGAGTAGTGGCCGTGCGAGTCCCGCTCGGCGTACGAGTCGGCCAGCCGGAACACCCCGGACGCGTTGCCCTTGCGCAGGTTGTCGATCGCGGTCGCGAGCTGGCTCCACTGCTCCTGGCTGTAGAGCGAGGAGATGACCGCGGTCTGGATCCAGCCGGCCGTGGCGGACCGGCCGTCCGGCCCGCGTACGGGGCTGTGGCGCGCCGCGTCCATCGCCGACGTCACGGCGGCCCGCGCGTCCGGCGCGATCGGGCACTTACCGGCGTTGTTGGCGCACCAGGCGGCGAAGTTGTCGAAAGCCCGCTCGAAGCCCTTCGCCTGCGATTCGGCCGCCGCCACCGAGTTGAGCGTCGGGTCGACCGCGCCGTCGAGCACGAGCGCGCGGACGTGGGCCGGGTACAGCTGCGCGTACGTGGCCCCGAGCAGGGTGCCGTACGAGTACCCGAGGTAGGTCAGCTTCTGCTCGCCGAGACCCGAGCGGATGGCGTCCATGTCGTGCGCCGCCTGCTCGGTCGAGAACAGCCGCAGGCTGTCGCCGTACTTGGTGCCGCAACTCTGCGCCATCGTGCGGGCCAGCGCGACGGCCTTGTCGAAGTCGGCCTGCGACACCGGATCCGGCTCGGCACCGAACGACGCGTCGAGCTCGCCGTCGGAGAAGCACTTCACCGGCTCGGACCGGCCGACGCCACGCGGGTCGAAGCCGACGATGTCGAAACGGTCCGTGACCGCCGTGGGCAGGCCCACGGACAGGTACGCCGCGAGGTCCACGCCCGAGCCGCCGGGGCCGCCCGGGTCGACGAGCAGGGAGCCGATCCGGCCGGTCTGGTGGGTGGCGCGGGCCCGCAGCAGCGCGATGCCGTACTGCTTGCCGTTGGTCGGGTTCTTCCAGTCCTGCGGCACCTTCACCGTGCCGCAGTCGTACGTGACGTTGGGCGGGGTCCGGCCCAGCGCGGCCTTCGCGACCTCAGGGCAGGACCGCCAGCTGACGGTGGTGGCGGCGGCTGCCTTGGGCGTGGACGAGGCGCCGGCGCCCGACGTCGGGGAGCTCCAGCGGGTGTTCGGGCCGATACAGCCGGCGAGCACGAGCACCATGGCGACGAGCACGGCCAGGGCGGAGCGTCGGACCACCGCGGGGACCCCTCTTTCGGCGACGGGTGTCGGGTGTTCGAGCGTACGTCGCCCGCGCCGTCCGCGCGCTCGCACGCGCTCGCCGCGCTCTCGCCCCGGCCTCACACGCGGCCGGCGAGCACCTCGGTGACGTCGACGCGGACCGGCCGCTCCAGCTGCTCGTACGTGCACGAGCGGGGCTCGCGGTCCGGCCGCCACCGCTTGAACTGGGCGGTGTGGCGGAACCGGTCGCCCTCCATCGCGTCGTAGCCGACCTCGATCACCAGCTCGGGGCGCAGCGGCTCCCAGCCCAGGTCCTTCTTGCCGGTCCAGCGGCTCGGCGCGCCCGGCATCCGCTGCGTGCCGTTGGCGTGCGCCTCCGCCGAGGTCCAGGCGGCCCACGGGTGCTCGGCGGCGGGCATCCGGTACGGCGCCAGCTCCTCGACCAGCTCGGCGCGGCGGGCCTTGCTGAACGAGGCGCTCACCCCGACGTGGTGCAGCACCCCGTTGGTGTCGTACAGGCCCAGCAGCAGCGACCCGACGATCGGACCATCCTTGTGCCACCGGAACCCGGCGACCACGACGTCGGCGGTACGGGCGTGCTTGATCTTGTACATGAGCCGCTTGCCCGGCGCGTACGGGATGTCGGCCGGCTTGGCCACCAGCCCGTCCAGCCCGGCGCCCTCGAGCACGTCGAACCACTCCCGGGCGGTGGCGAGGTCGTGCGTCACCGCCGTGACGTGCACCGGCGGCTTCACGTCCGCCAGCAGTTCCTCCAACCGGGCCCGGCGGGCCGCGTACCCGGTGTCCATCAACGACACGTCATCCACCGCCAGCAGGTCGAACGCGATGAACGACGCCGGCGTGGTCTCCGCGAGCAGCTTGACCCGCGACGCAGCCGGGTGGATGCGCTGCGCGAGCAGCTCGAAGTCGAGCTTGGGGATCGAATCGGGATCGTGGCGGATCACGACCAGCTCGCCGTCGACGACGCAGCGCGGCGGGAACTGGGCCCGCACCTGCTCGATGACCTCCGGAAAGTACCGGGTCATGGTCTTGCCGCCCCGGCTGGCCAGCTCGATCTCGTCGCCGTCGCGGAACACGATCAGGCGGAACCCGTCCCACTTCGGCTCGTATGTCATCGCCTCGCCGGTCGGGATCTCGGGCACGCTCGTGGCCAGCATCGGTTCGATCGGCGGCAGTACCGGCAGCTTCATAGACGAAGTCTCGCACCTGGCACCGACAATTCGGGGATGTCTCAGGGTGTCTCCGGATATCTGGACTGGCGCCGGCTCCGTACCGTGGGCGCGTGACCCTGATCACCACCGAGCGACTCACGAAGCGGTACCCGAACGGCGTCGTGGCCCTGTCCGACCTGACGGTGAGCGTGGAGCCGGGCATCGTCGGCCTGGTCGGCGCGAACGGCGCCGGCAAGTCCACCCTCATCAAGATCCTCCTGGGGCTGCTGCCGCCCACCGCCGGCGGGGTACGCGTCCTGGGCCTGGACCCGACGACCGACGGCGAACAGGTCCGCGCGCGGGTGGGCTACATGCCCGAGCACGACTGCCTGCCGCCCGACCTGGTCGCGGCCGAGTTCGTCACGCACATGGGCCGCATGAGCGGGCTGCCCCGGGCGACCGCCAGGGAACGGGCCTCGGAGGCGCTGCGCCACGTCGGCCTCTACGAGGAGCGGTACCGGCAGATCGGCGGCTACTCGACCGGCATGAAGCAGCGGGTCAAGCTGGCGCAGGCGCTCGTACACGATCCCGACCTGCTGCTGCTCGACGAGCCGACCAACGGCCTCGACCCGGCCGGCCGGGACGCGATGCTCGCGCTGGTCCAGCGCATCGGGACCGAGTTCGGCATCTCGGTCGTGGTCTGCTCCCACCTGCTCGGCGAGGTCGAGCGCATCTGCGACTCCCTGGTCGCGATCGACGGCGGGCGTCTCCTGCGCTCCGACCGGATCGCCGCGATGACCACGGCGACCGATGTGCTCACCGTCGAGGTCGCCGAGGGTACGAACAGGCTTGCGGCCCGGCTGGCCGCGCTCGGCGTCCGAGCCGATCCGGAGGGGCGGTGCCTGCTCATCCCGCTGGGTGAGGACGCGGTGTATGACCTGGTGCTCGACGCGATCGCCGACCTGGACCTGCCGCTGCACCGGCTCGACCAGCGCCGCCACCGCGTCGCCGAACTGTTCCGGACGGAGGACGTCCATGCCTAGCGGGGTCATCCACGACATCGGGTACCAGCGCTACACCGGCCCCCGGCTCGGGCGCGGGTACGCCTCCCGGTCGCTGTACCTGCACGGCCTGCGCACCGCGTTCGGCCTGGGCCGCAGCGCGAAGGCGAAGATCTTCCCCTGGGCGACGGCCGGCCTCGCCGTGGTCGTCGCCACCGTCCTCACCGCGATCCGCGCCCAGGCCGGGCGGCCGCTGGTCAGCTACGCGGACTTTCCCTCGATGATCGCGCTGCTGACCACCCTGTTCTGCGCGGCCGCCGCGCCCGAACTGGTCTCGCGCGACCTGCGCGGCGGCGTGCTGCCGCTGTACTTCTCCCGGCCGCTGCGCCGTAGCGACTACGCGCTCGCGAAGCTCGGGGCGCTGGTGACCGCGGTATGGCTGATGCTGGCGGGCCCGCTGGTGCTCATGCTCGTCGGCGGCGTGTTCTCCGTGCACGGCGCGGGGGCTGTCGGCAAGGAGATCGTCCACTTCCTGCCCGGCCTGGCACAGGCGGCCTTCTACGCGGCCGTGTACGGGTCGTTGTCACTGCTGGTCGCGTCACTGGCGGGGCGGCGCGCGGTCGCCGCCGCGGTGGTGGTCGCCGTCTTCATCGTGACCACCCCCATCGTCGGCGTGATCGCCGTGATCGGTGGCCCGACCGCGCAGAAGCTCGCGTTCCTCGCCAGCCCCACGACGGTGGTCCAGGGCGTCGGCACCTGGCTGTTCGGGGTCGCGGGCCCCGAGGTGCGCCCGTACGGGCCGGTGTACGGCCTGGCGATGGTCGTCCTGCTCGCTGCCTGCCTCCTGCTCCTGCTGGCCCGTTACCGGAGGGTGGCCCGATGAGTACCGTGACCGCCGACAGCGCGACGGCCGTCGCCCCCGCGGTCGACCTGCGCGGCGTCTCCCGCTGGTACGGCAACGTGGTGGCGGTCAACGACGTCACCATGGCCCTGACAGCCGGCGTGACCGGCCTGCTCGGCCCGAATGGGGCGGGCAAGACGACCCTGCTGCACATGATGGCCGGCTTTCTGGCGCCGTCGCGTGGCGAAGTACTCGTCGGCGGCGCTCCGACCTGGCGCAACCCTTCGGTCTACCGGCAGCTCGGCCTGGTCAGCGAGCGGGAGGCGGTGCACGGCTTCCTCACCGGGTGGGAGTTCGTCCTCGCGAGCGCCAAGCTGCACCGGCTGCCACAGCCGGAGGCGGCGGCGCGGCGGGCGATCGACCTGGTCGAGCTGGCCGACGCGCAGGATCGCCGGATCTCCACGTACTCCAAGGGGATGCGCCAGCGGACCAGGGTCGCCGCGGCGCTGGTACACGATCCGCAGGTGCTGCTGCTCGACGAGCCGTTCAACGGCATGGACCCGCGCCAGCGGATGCACATGATGGAGCTGCTGCACGGGATGGGTGAGGCGGGCCGCACCGTGCTGTTCAGCTCGCACATCCTGGAGGAGGTCGAGCAGGTCTCCGGGACCGTGCAGGTCATCGTGGCCGGCCGGCTCGCCGCCTCCGGCGACTATCGGCACATCCGGCGGTTGATGACCAACCGGCCGCACGTGTTCACGGTGTCGTCCAGCGACGACCGGGCGCTCGCCGTCGCGTTGATGGGCCAGCCGTCGGTGACCGGCGTGGAGCTGGACGCGGGCGGGTTGACGGTGCGCGCCGGCGACTACGGCACGTTCACCCGGGCCCTGCCCAAGATCGCCCGCGGGGCGGGCATCCGGCTGCGGCGGGTGCTGCCCGCCGACGAGTCCCTGGAAAGCGTCTTCTCCTACCTGGTGGAGTCATGATCAACGCTACGATCGCGCGGATCACCGCACGGGGCCTCTTCGGGCGGCGCCGGTTCCTGCTCCTGCTGCCGTTGCCGCTGCTGCTGGTCGGGCTCGCGGTGCTGGCCCGCGCCCTCGGCGCCCCGCCGGCCGCCGTGGCCAAGTTCGTCATCGTCAATCTCGGGTTCGCGGCCGTCCTGCCGGTGATCTCGCTCATCGTCGGCACCGGGGTGCTCGGCTCCGAGATCGACGACGGGACGCTCGTACATGTACTGGCCAAGCCGCTGCCGCGCCGCGAGATCATCGTGAGCAAGCTGGCGGTCGCGGTCGTCGCCACGGCGGTGACCGTCGGAGTGCCGATGTTCGTAGGTGGGCTGGTCGCCGGCTCGGCGCGGCTCGGCATCGGGCTCGCGGTCGGATGTGTGGTCGGCGCGTTCGCGTACTCCGGTCTCTTCCTCGCGCTCAGTCTCCTCACCCGGCGACCGGTCCTGCTCGGCCTGCTGTACGTGCTGCTGTGGGAGGGGCTGCTGGGCAAGTTGCTGGGCGGGACCCGGGTACTGTCCATCCAGCAGTACGTGACGGCGCTGGCCGCGCGGGTGGGCGACACCGACCTGTTCGCGGGGCAGGTCTCCGTATCCGTGTCGGTGGTCATGGCCATCGTGTTCACCGTCGGCGGCACGCTGCTGGCCATCGACCGGCTGCGGTCGTTCAGCGTGGCCGGCGAGACAAGCTGAGCGGTTTGTTCGTACATGTCCGCGCGGTACAGGGCCAGATGGCTGGATCATCGCCCTTAGCTCGAGCAGCGTCTCGTTCTCCAGCGCGGCGTTCAACTAGCACATTGAAACGTCTTACCCATTTTAAAGAGCATGTACGATACCATCGTAAATTTGGCGCGCAGCTACTATCACCAGGACTTCAGCTTGATGGCCCACTCACCTGAAGGTGTGCTTCGGAGCTTCTGCGCGCAGGAATCGCCGAGGACGGTGGCCGACCTGCGGCAGGAGCTGGTCGACCTGCTGCGCGGCCCCGATCCGGAAGAGACGTTCAAGCAAGTGTGGTCAACTGACGGGCATTCGTCGTACGTCCCGCCGCTACACGGTGTCGGCTATCTGGAGTGGGCTCACCGGATGGTGCAGGTCGTCGACGAGTACACGGCGTCCCGAGATTGACCCTGAGACCGTCCGGGGCTGCTTCACCGGCAGACCCGATCATTGATCTGCCGACGACGGCTCGCTGGGTGTTGTCCGATGGGGTGGTGCTCACCGGACCGGACTGGTTGGCTGTCGTGGAACAGCTGACCAGTCAGATCAGCGACCACGCCGCGCAGCTGAGCCCCGACGAGTGGCGGCTGGTCGATGACGCGTACGAATGTGCGCTCGCTCATGCCGAGCGGGCGGGCACCAGCGACCGTATCCGGAGCGCCGAACGGCGGTTGAACCTCACGACCGTCGTGCTGCGCCTCGTGCCGCCGGACGACATTATCGGGCTGCGCAGCTGGGCCCGCTTTGCGGACACCTTCCGCGATGCGGTGCCGATGTCGGCCGCCGCCGCAGACGCGATTGTCGACCAATGGGCGGGCCTCGACGTAACCGAGATTCGCCGGCTTCGGGATGCCAAGAACCTGCTCACACCCGTACTCCGGGTCAAAGAACACCTCGTAGACCGGGCGGAGCTTGAACTCGATACTTGGGAACGGGTTTACCCACGGCTGCCCTGAAGTCGTGCCTCATGCGGAGTCGACCAGTCAACCTAGCGCGTTGGCTGCGAGTCCTACCAGCGAGGAAGGTTGATGTCCAGCGGTGCCGGGGGATGTGAGGGACGACGTGATTCGCAGATACACCGCCGCGTCCCTCGAGGCGCCGGACAGGCTCTTCCAGGTGACCCATGTGAGCAGGACGCACACCCAGCTGTTTCTCCAGTCGAACGCTGCCAAGAGCGCGGGTTTCGAGCATCGCCTGGAGGTGTGGTTCCAATCCGTGCAGTACTTCTGCATGCCGTTCGTGCTGCGCGGCCTCTCGCTACGGAAGGCCTCCCAGGACGAGCGGGCTAGCCTCAGTGAACTGCACGGGCTGGAGGCCGATCCCCGGTGGGATCTCTACCTGCTGTCCCGCAGTCACGACTGGTTCATTGTCTCCGCCAGACCGATGTGGGCCGAGGCGGATCTGGAGTACGACGACGAGCCGGCGTTCTGGTCGTATGCCGGCCAGGACGACGCGGTGATTTCCATGGGGACGCTGGAGTAGGGCGGACCCGGCCTCGCGTGCGAGGTTTGGCCTCCGCTTGGCTACCGCGGTCGGGTCTCCTCGCTGATCCAGTCCAGGTACGCGGGGCTCCCGGCCGTGATCGGCGTACTGATGATTTCCGGTACGTGGTACGAGTGAAGCGCCTGGATGTGCTCGATCAGCGCGTCCACCCGCTCGGCCGTCGCCCGCGCCAGCAGGGCGAGCACGGACCTGCGTAGGTGCACCATTAACCTCCAGTTACGTGTGGGTGCAGGTCATCCGGGCGAGTGCGGTGTTCCACGCCTGGCCCGAGATGGGACTGGGAGTCACCGCAACTTGCGCGGTGTGAGTCCCGGTTCGCGCCGTCACGTGGACTTCAGTCGGGCTCGTGAGTGCCTGGTGGCAATCGGCGACCCGGTAGCGCACGACTAGGACCAACGAGCCACCCGGTGGCAGTCGAGTCGGCGTAAACGACGGCGCTGCGGTGGGTAGCGCATTCAGGTCGCCTGCGTTACTCATCGATGGCAGCGCGACGTAGGAGTCGGGTGCGAGTCCCGGGCCGGTCAACGACGGCTGGCTGATTTCTATCGTGTTTGCTGCGACATTGCGCAGGCGAAATGCGACAGTTATCTCAGCGCGGTCGGCGTCGGTGACATAGTCGATCCGGTCGGTGTTCAAGTCCACCGATGACGACTTGTCCGACGCGGTGGGCCGTGCCGGAGCCTGATCGCGATGTGACGCGTGATGGGAGAACAGTAGAAGTGCGGCGACGATGCCGGCGGACGTAGCAACCAGCACTCCGGCCTTTATGTATGGCCGCAACGGCGCACTGCCAACCTCGATCTCGTCCGTCAAGACTCTCGACTTTCGTCAGGGGCCTAGTAAGAAACACCGAGCTTCTTCGCGCATCATCAACACGAAGATCGATGGGTATCAATTAATTGCTCACGGTCGATATACAACGTCAGTGCCGCTGGGGTATACATGGTGCGGCGTGCTGGTGTGGTGAGGTCCGTGACCGCGTCCGGGTGGGTACGAGTAACTGGGCAATGCGCCGAGCGGTCGGTACCAACCGTCGCCGCGGGGCGCGTGGGAGAGGCGCCGGCCGTAGTTCTCGCCGATATCGTGGACAAGGGCTTCTTACGGTGACGCACGATCGCGCTATAGAAGGCCCGCGGCGCAGCCGTCGGGCGTGGGCCTGCCCGTCTCAGGTCCAGTCGGACACCGGCACTGCGTCGCAACTTCAGGCGATGCGTGATCTCGTGTCGGGGAACGTCTCAGCACCCGAGTTCGCCAGATCTTGGCTCGCCGGACGCCGACGTGCGTTGGATGCGGAAGAGCGTGTTCGAGAGCAGTTCGACCGGATCCTCACCCGCGTCTTCTACCTGCTCGATGACTACGTGATCGATCCAACACTGCGTGGACCAGAAGACCTGACTGACGAAGACCTGGTCGCGGAGGTACGTGCCGTCCTGGCCGAGTTGAACGCCCTTGACGAACGGTAGCGGCCGCAAGCAGCGTGCCTACCTTGGCCGTGTCTCCTCGCTGATCCAATCCAGGTACGCCGGATTCCCGGCCGTGATCGGCGTACTGATGATCTCCGGTACGTGGTACGAGTGAAGCGCCTGGATGTGCTCGATCAGCGCGTCCGCCCGCTCGGCTGTGGTCTTGAACAGCACCAGCCACTCCTCGGCGTTGTCGACCCGCCCCTCCCACCGGTACACGCTGGTGATCGGCCCGACGACCTGGCCGCACGCCGCCACCCGCGCCTCGACCGCCGTCCGCGCGAGTTCGGCAGCCGCGTCGGGGGAGTCGGTCGTCGTCGACACCTGGCAGTATCCGGTCATCGTCAGCCCTCCGTCGGTACCCAGAACCGGAGCTTGTCGCCGCGCTGATCCTCGAGCACCCCACCGGCCTTTTCAATGACGCGACGCGAGGCGGCGTTGTCGTGGTCGCAGGTGAGCAGCGCGGACTCGATGCCGAGGCTACGCGCGACGGCCAGGCCTTCGCGCAGCATCGCGGTCGCGTGGCCGCGTCGGCGCGCGGACGGCCGCACGTCGTACCCGATGTGCCCGCCGACCTCCAGGAGGCCCGGTGTGAGCCGGTGCCGGAGGTTGAGGTGGCCGAGCCACTCGTCGTCGTCGACGTACCACAGCTCGCTGCACGGCACCCAGCCCTCCGGGCGCGGTCCGTCGGGCAGGGCGAGCGCCCGGATCATCGCCGTGTACCGCTCGAAGCCCGCCGGATCCTCGGGCACGTCGCGGGCGGCCCAGCCGAGCATCGAGTGGTCGTCGGGGCCGAGCCGGCCCTCCGCCCGGAACTCGGCGAGCCCGGCCAGGTAGGACCGGCGGACGGCAGCGGTGGGTGCGGTCAGTTGCGGCATGCCCGGAGCCTAACGACGCCGCTCACCCGGCTATACGGATTTACCGGGCGTGCAGCACCGCCCGTACCGGCGCGGCCGGCCGCAGCGTGATGAGCGGCGTCACCCGTGGCTGCGGGTCGAGCGACTCGACGCGGTAGCGGGCCAGCACCGTACTCAGCAGGACGGTGGCCTCCAGCAGCGCGAAGTGCTCGCCGATGCAGCTGCGGGGCCCGCCGCCGAACGGGAAGTACGTGTACCGAGGCCGCTGGCGGTCGCGTTCACCGAGGAACCGGTCCGGATCGAAGCGCTCCGGATCGGGCCAGAAGTCGGGGCGCCGGTGCGTGACCCACGGCGAGACGAGCACCGGGCTGCCGGCCGGGATGGGCCGGCCGAGGATCTCGGTGTCGACCGCCGCCCGCCGTTCGGTGCTGTGTGCGGGCGGGTAGAGCCGCATGCCCTCCAGCAGCGCCGCCCGGACGAGGTCCGGCCCGCCGGCCGCGACCCGGTCCTGGATGTCCGGGTGGTGGCCGAGCAGGTGGAGCGTGAACGTCAGCGCGCCCGCCGTGGTTTCGTGGCCGGCGAGCAGGAAGACCAGCGCCTGGTCGCGGATCTCCTGCGGGGACAGCGGCTGACCGGTCTCGGGATCGCGGGCGGTACGGAGCCGGCTGAGCAGGTCGTCGTTGTCGGTGTCGACGCGGTCGGCGAGGCGGGCGAGGATTCGGTCCATGATCGCGTACAGCGCGGCGCTGGCCCGCGTGAACCGGAGGTTGCGCACGGTCGGGGCGGCCAGCGGCAGCCGTACGATCTGCATGCTGCGCGCGATGCTGAGGTCGCTCGCCAGCGGCACGAGGCGCTGCAGTTCGGTCGCGACGTCGTCGACCTCGTCGCTGAACAGCGCCCGCCCGACGACGCGCAGCGCGTACACCTGCATCAGCTCGTGCAGGTCCACGACGGTGTCCGCTTCGGTGGACCGGGCCAGCCGCTGCGCCTCGGCGGTCATCAGGTCGGTGTATCCGGCCACCCGCTGCGGGGTGAACAGCGGCTGCAACGTCCGGCGCTGACGTTTCCACAGGTCGCCGTCGCTGGTGAGCAGGCCTTCGCCGAACATCTCGGTGAGGGTTTCGAAGCCGGCCGTGCGCCGGTTGAACACCTGCGGGTTGGTCAGCACCTGACGCACGCCGTCGGGGTGGTACACCGCGACCGCGGGAGGCCCGAGCCATTTCCAACCCGGCCCGATCCGGTACGTGACCAGGTCGCCGTACTGACGGTACCCGTCGAGCATCGTGCCGAGCAGGTCACGGCGTAGCTCGTTCGCCATTCCGAGCAGTGGATGCCCGGGCGGACCGGGGATCGCGGTGGGTCTGGCGGGTGGAGGCGCAGTCGTCGTCATATCGATCACCTGCCGCCCAGGGTCCCACGTTACCCATGGGTAACGCTAGATGCTGTCACCAGGCCGCGCGTGCGTAATCTTTCAGGAAACAGCCGTACAGGTCCTCGCCCTGCTCGCCCCGCACGATCGGGTCGTAGACCCGGGCGGCCCCGTCGACCAGGTCGAGCGGCGCGTGGAAGCCGGCGTCGGCCAGCCGCATCTTCGTCGGGTGCGGCCGCTCGTCGGTGATCCAGCCGGTGTCCACACTGGTCATCAGGATGCCGTCGGACAGCATCTCCTGGGCGCTGGTGCGGGTCAGCATGTTCAGCGCCGCCTTGGCCATGTTGGTGTGCGGGTGCCCGGCCCCCTTGTACCCGCGGCTGAAGACGCCCTCCATCGCGGACACGTTCACGATGTACTTGCGCCGGGCGGCCGCCGCGGCCATCACCGGGCGCAGCCGGCTGATCAGGATGAACGGCGCGGTCGAGTTGCAAAGCTGGACCTCGAGCAGCTCGATCGGGTCGATCTCGTGCACCCGCTGGCTCCAGCTGTTCTCGGGCGCGAGATCGGGTACCAGGCCGCCCGCGTCGATCGCTCCGCCCGCCGCGATCCGGTCCGGGCTGGCCGACCGGCCGGTCAGGGCGAGCGCGGTCAGCGCCTCCGGGGTGATCGACGGGGTGGTCGACGGCGCATCCGGCGCGGACCCGACCAGCGACGCGACCGGAGCGGAGGCCGAGGCGTGGCCGAAGGTCAACAGCTCCGGCAGCGGTCCTGCCGGCAGCGGCGCCGACTCCGCGGCGACCAGGTGCCCGTACGCGCCGCGGCTGCGCCGTACCGTCTGCGCGGCGTTGTTGATCAGAATGTCCAGTGGGCCGTCGGCGCTGACCGCATCGGCCAGCGCGATCACCTGTGCCGGGTCGCGCAGGTCGATACCGACGATTTTCAGCCGGTGCAGCCAGTCGGCGCTGTCCGGCTCGGCGGTGAACCGGCGGACCGCGTCATTCGGGAACCGGGTGGTGATCGTCGTGTGCGCGCCGTCGCGCAGCAGTCGCAGCGCGATGTACATGCCGATCTTCGCCCGCCCGCCGGTGAGCAGGGCGCGGCGGCCGGTCAGGTCGGTACGCGCGTCGCGCTTGGCCCGGTTGAACGCCGCGCAGGGCGGGCACAACTGGTGGTAGAACGCGTCGACCTCGGTGTAGCGCTCCTTGCAGATGTAGCAGGAGCGCGGGCGGCGCAGCATGCCGACCGTCGCGGCGGTCGTGCTGACCTTCAGCGGGATGCCACGCGTCTCGTCGTCGATGCGGCCGGACGCCCCGGTCGCGGTGGCCTCGGTCACCGCCGCGTCGTGGGCGGTGATCGCCGCCCGCCGTTCCTGGCGCTTGCGCTGCTTGACGGTCTTGTACAGGTGCGCCGTCGCCCGGCGTACCCGCTCGACGTGCGGGTGGTCGACCGGCAGGGTGTTCAGCTCGGCCAGGACCGCGAGGCAGACGTCCAGCCGCTCCGGGTCGATACCCTCCGGAGCCTGTTGTACCTGATCATGCACTGTCATCCCACTGCCGTCCTGCTCGTCCGATCGCCCGTGAACTGTACTCAAGGCGCGGTGGGTTTGCGGAAATCGTGGGATGGCGGGTCTGGCTGGTATGACTCCGGGCGTCGGTACGGACGTCGTCACCTACGGTCGTCCACGGGCAGGTAAGGCAGAGCGCCGTATCGCGCGGTAGGGGCAGCGGTACCCGGCTCACCGGAAATGGCCGGCGCGGTTGAGGCTGGCCCACGGGGCGCGGCTGCCGGCGGCGGCGAGGAGGCCGACCATGGCGAGCCGGCGGGGCGGGCACGGCCACGGGCGGAAGGCGTCCCGACAGGCGCCCGCCTGGCAGAACTGGTCCACGGCGGGCTGGTGATCGGTCCAGACCTGGTAGCTCAGGCGCCACAGCAGCGGGTCAGCGCCGCGGGGCGGTTGGGCTGGAGGGTTCTGCCGGTCGAACTCCGCGCGCACGATCGTCCCTTCTGCGGTCATGACGTTTTTGGAAGGGGCGGCGAGCTGCCATCGCTGTGGGTCCGGTCGGTACCGATCTTCAGCTCGCCGCCCCGGTCACCCGGCTGCCGCCTGTCGGTCAGAACGGCACCGGGGAAGCTGCGGCGCGAAACCTCTTCCCGGTCGCGTGATCTGAGGAGACCTCACCAACAGCGAACCCGGGACCATGTGAAGCCCCATGTGAAAGTTCGTGGGCCACCGCGGAGGTACCCGCGTGCATGGGGCCGCCGGTAACGTCGTTCGCGCGATGGTATGGGGAGGAGGCGGAACGTGAACGAGCCGAACGACACGCTAGCTGCTCTGGTCCTCCAAGCCGGCTTCTCGTGGGCCGGGCTCGCGCGGCGAGTGAACGACCTCGGCGCAAACGACGGGTTCGCGCTGAGGTACGACTACACGTCCGTCCACCGCTGGGTGAAGCGAGGGGAGCGGCCACGGTCCCCGGTGCCCACGTTGATCGCCAACGCCCTGTCAGAGAAGCTCGGACGCCGCATCAGCCCTACAGATTTCGGTATGACAGCGGAAGAAACCCTCGCGGCACGTGGATTGGAGTACCCGGAGAACCCACGTACGACGATCGACACGATCATCGATCTCGGGAGAGCTGACATGAAGCGTCGAAGCATCATCAAAGCGCCGTTTGTGCTCGCGGCGCTTGGTGCACCGAGTCGCGATTGGCTGCTCGCCACGCTGGACGGGACCACAACCGAACGTGGACCCCGGCAGGTGGGCATGAAGCAGGTGGCCGGCATCCGCGACATGTTCGCGCTCTTCCAGGAGATGGACGTGATGCGGGGCGGCGGCCACGCCCGAACCGCTCTCGTCGAGTACCTGAACAGCTATGTCTTTCCACTGCTGAAGCGCGATCACGAGGAGCGTGTCCAGCGCGCCCTCTATGAAGCGGCGGCGGAACAGGCGTACCTGGTCGGCTGGATGGCCTACGACGACGGCGAACACGGCCTCGCGCAGCGGTACCTGATCCAGTCTCTCCGTCTGGCCGAGGCGTCCAACAACGCGGCCCTCGGCGCCCACGTCCTGGCCGGCATGTCCGACCAGGCAAACCTGTTGGGCCACCCGCACGAAGCGCTCATGCTCGCCCGTGCTGGACGACGTGGCATCACGGAGAACGACTCACCGGCCTGCCTCGCCGACCTCCACGTCCTCGAAGGTCGCGCGCTCGCCGCGCTCGGCGAGGCGAGGGCCGCAGCCGCGGCAGTTGCTGAGGCCGAGCGGGTCTTCGCCCGCGTCGCTCACGAGAACGAGCCGGTGTGGGCGCGGTTCATCGATGTCTCGTACCTGTTCGGCGAAGCCGCGCACTGCTTCCGGGACCTGGGTCAGGCATCGCAGATCGAGCGGTTCGCGGGGGAGTCCGTCGAGGGCGCTCGAAAGCAGGGTCGCGCACGACGGGGTGCGCTCAGCCATGCCGCGCTTGCGATCGGGGACCTGGAGCGCAGGAATGTGGAGGGGGCAGCGGTCAAGAGCCTTGAGGTTGTTGACCTGGCGGCCTCGGTGAACTCGTCCCGGTGCATCGAGACCGTCCGCGACCTGCAACGGCGGCTCAAGCCCTACGCCGACGTGGACCAAGTCCAGCGATTCAACGCGCGAGCGGGTGAACTGCTCGGATTGGCAGCTTAGCCCGGCTGAGCGGCCGTCTTGGGACGGAGATCCGACCGTGGGACGCACCGAGTACCTCAACGACCCGAACGCGCCGAAGCCCAACACCCTCGTTCCCGCCTGTGGCACCCTGGCGGTCAACGAGCGCGGCGGAATTCTGCTGCAACGCCGCCGCGACACCGGGCAGTGGGCGCTACCGATGGGCAAGCAGGAGCTGGGCGAGACGCCCAGCCAGTGCGCGATCCGGGAGACCCTTGAGGAGACCGGCGTCCTGGTCGAGATCACCGGCCTGGTCGGGATCTACTCCGACCCCGGCCATATCGTCGCGTACACCGACGGCGAGATTCGACAGAAGTACGAGGTGACACTGCTCGCTCGTCCAGTCAGCGGCAGCCCGGCGGCCAACGACGAGGCCAGTGATGCGGCATGGGTTCACCCCGACCGGCTGGGGGAGCTGGACATCCACCCGACCATGCGCCGGCAGATCGACGACTACCTGGCCAACCGGGTGCCGCATGTGGATTAGTGCTACCAGAGTCCACGCCGCAGCCTGCCTGAGTGCCCGACCGACAACGCGGGGAGAGACAGTGCCACGGATTGCCGTAACCGGCCACATGAACCTGACGCCAGACAGCGAGCCGCTGGTGTACGAGGCGATCAAGCAGGCGCTGACGTCCTACATCGGCGATGACCTGGTGGGCGTGAGCTGCATTGCTCGTGGTGCTGACTCGGTCTTCGCCCAAGCCGTTCTCGACCTGGGCGGCAGGCTCGAAGTGGTACTGCCCTGCGCGAACTACCGTGAGCAGAAGGTCAAGCCCGATCACGCACCGGTGTTTGACGCTCTGAGCAGCCGAGCAGCCAAGGTGTCCACGTTGCCGTATCAGGAAGCGAACCGGCAGGCGTACGAGGCCGCAAACGAGGTACTGCTGTCGTCAGGCGATCTTCTGTTCGCCGTCTGGGACGGCCAGGATGGCGTTGACAGGGGCAGCACCGCGTCAGTTGTGAAGCTGGCGCACGAGCGAGGGCTTCCGGTACAGGTCATCTGGCCTGAGGGGGCGGCCCGCGCCTAGCTAGGGCCACGCCTGCGGCTCCGATCGCCAGAGACGGCGCCCTCGGCTCGGACATCGTCGATCTGGCCGGTTCGCTCTCATGTGAAAAGATCCGGCCATGCATCGAGTCGTCGTGCTGGCTCTCGACGGCGTTCACCCCTTTGAGCTGAGCATCCCGGCTCGAGTGTTCGGCACCGCGACAGGACGGGACGGTCAGCCCTTGTACGAGGTGACCACCTGCAGCGTGGACGGTCACCCCGTTCGGACCAGCGCCGACTTCGACATCGTCGTGCAGCACGGGCTCGCAGCCATCGGACTGGCTGACACCATCGTGATCCCGCCGTTCGCGGGCGGATCCGCGGCAGACCGTGCTCGACTGCCCGAACCGCTGGCCGGAGCGTTCGCACGCCGACAGCCCGGGACCCGGATCGTCTCGATCTGCACGGCCTCCTACGTTCTCGCCGCCGCGGGGCTGCTCGACGGCCGCCCAGCAACCACGCATTGGGCCGAGGCCGAACGGTTCCAGCGGATGTTCCCTCAGGTGAAGGTCGACCCGGACGTGCTGTTCGTCGACGCCGGTGACGTGCTCACCTCGGCCGGCGTCGCCGCCGGCGTCGACCTGTGCATGTACCTGGTGCGACTCGACCACGGCAGCGAGGTTGCCAATCGGGTTGCCCGTCGCTGTGTCATCCCACCGTGGCGTGACGGCGGCCAAGCCCAGTTCATCGAGCGCCCCGTGCCCGAACCGGCGGCGGCCACCACGTCCGCTACCCGCGAATGGGCACTCACCCAACTGCACCGCCCGATACCGCTGGCGGAACTGGCCGGCCACGCACGGATGAGCGTACGCACGTTCTCACGCCGATTCCGTGACGAGGTGGGGATGACGCCCGGTCGGTGGCTGACCCAGCAACGCGTTGCGTATGCGCTCCGGCTACTGGAAACGACTGATCTGGCGGTGGACCGCATCGCCGAACATGCCGGCTTCGGAACGGCGGCCTCGCTACGCCACCACCTGACCGCCACCATCGGTGTGGCGCCCACCGCCTACCGCCAGACGTTCCGCGTCAATGAGCATTGAACGACCGGGCGACTACTCCGTCCGGCGTCGGCTACTCGACGACCCTGAGAACGATCTTGCCCTGGGTACGGCCGCTCTCGCCTCGTTCGTGTGCCTTGCCAACCTGGTCCAGCGGTACCACCGTGTCTATCGCCACGCGCAGGTCCCCTGACTCGACCAGAGCGGCGATCGCGTTCATACCGGCATGGTCGGGCTCGACGAGCATGAAACCGGCCCGGACACCACGTTCGGCCGCGTCCTTCAAAAGGTTCTCTTCGAGCGGCGGAACAATGGAAACCAGGGTGCCGCCCCGACGGAGGGTACGCAGCGAGCGGAGGCCGTAGTCTCCGCCGATCGTGTCGAGCACGACGTCGAGGTCACCGAGCGCCTCGGCGAAGTCGGCTCGGGTGTAGTCGACGACCTCGTCTGCACCGAGGCTGCGCACGAAATCGTGCTTGGCCTGGCGAGAAGTCCCCACCACATACGCTCCGCGGGACTTGGCGATCTGCACGGCCAGGTGGCCGACACCGCCTGCTGCCGCATGGATGAGCACCCGCTGGCCCGACTGTACGTCTGCGGTGTCCACCAGTGCCTGCCAAGCGGTCAATGCGGCCAGCGGCAGAGCCGCCGCCGTCACATGGTCAATTCCGGCCGGCTTGCGGGTGAAGTGGCGTGGTGGCGCAGCGACGTACTCCGCGTAGGCACCGGCCGGGTGCGGGAAGCGCGGCATGCCGAATACCTCGTCACCCGGCCGGAAAAGTGTCACCCCTGGCCCCACAGCCTCCACCACTCCGGACACGTCCCAGCCGAGGATGAACGGGGCAGCACCGTCCACTGTGGTGCCATCGAGCATGGCGCCCCGCGCCCGCGTCTTCCAATCCGCCGGATTGACCCCGGCCGCGTGGACCCGCACCAGAATCTCCACCGGGGCCGTTTCGGGTCGCTCCACCTCCACCAGTTTCAGCGCCTCCGGGCCGCCTGCGGCCTCCTGGTTGATCGCACGCATCAACCCTGTCATCATCACTCCGTTTCGCTCCGCCGCTCGGGGCGAGCGGTGGAACCAGCCTCACCGGAGCAGCCGATACGCGAAAAGCGGCCTGGTAGCCATCGATCGTGAAGATCTGGCCAACCGGGTACTCCACGTGTCTGCGTTGCCGTTCCAGGAAGCGAACCGGTGGGCGTACGGGGCGGCGAACGAGGTGCTGCTGTCGTCAGGCGATCTCCAGTTCGCCGTCTGGGACGGCCAGGTGGGCGTAGACAGGGGCAGTACCACCTCAGAGGGTGCGTCCCGCACCAGGTCTTTTCGATCCAAGCGGGCCTGGTCGTCCATCTTGGGGCGGTGTGCCTTCAGCTCTGGGCACCGAGCGCCCGTAGCCAGCGACCGACGCCGAAGTCCCCTGTGACTACCGTGCGAGCAGGGAACCGGTATCGATGCGGAGCGCGAACGGTTCGGCGGTCTCCAGCGGCTCACCGCCCTTGACCACCGATTGCTCGACGTAATGGGCGCCGTCCAGACGATAGAGGCGCAACACCAGCTCACCGGCTGGTTCCGACTCGACCAGTAGGTACCAGCCGATGCGCGCGGCGGCGTAGAGCTGCATCTTCACCAAACGGTCCGCGGCGGCGTTGCCCGGTGAAACGATCTCAGCGACGAGGTGGACCTCCAGCGCGTCGATCACGGCTCCCTCGTCGTCAGTGTCAGCCACGACCAGGTCGGGGATGACGATGCGATCGGCACGGAGCCGGACGTTCACCGCTTCGAAGACCAGAAGGCCAGCGGCCGACGCCGCCACCTCCACGGCGTTGGCCAACCGGCGGGACAGATGCTGATGCCGCTTGCTCGGCGCAGGGCTCACCAGCAGGCTCCCGTCCAACAACTCGATCCGATCGGTGGTCTCCCCCAGCGCGAGGTAGTCCGCCTCACTCCACGGGCCTACGTGCTCCAGAATCGCCACACTCATGCCGGACTTCACCTCCCTGGGCAGACACTGCCCAGTCTCCCATGTGACCTCGTCCTCGCGATGGGCAAACTCGGCGAGGTCAATGTGCGAACCATTACGAAACCGACAAAGCGCGGCTCAAGGCCCGCCGAGCGTGCTCAGATTCCTCAGAACCGGGCGAACGACCGGATCTGCGCGCGCGGCCCGTACTTCGGCGCACCGATCCCGGCCGCCACGATCAGCCGGCACACCCGTCCACGGTGCCCCCGGAACGGCTCCAGCAGCTCCAGCATCCGCCGGTCGTCGGCGCGCGGCTCCCCGGCCAGCGCCCAGGCGACGAAGTTGGGTAGGTGGTAGTCGCCGACGCTGACGGCGTCCGGGTCGCCGTGCGACGCCCGTACGACCTCGGCGGCCGTCCAGGGGCCGATGCCGGGCAGCGACACCAACCGCCGAGTGGCGTCAGCGGAGGAGGTCGCCCGCTCCAGCGCGGTGGCCCGGTCGGCGGCCCGGCGCAGCGTGTCCGCGCGGCGCTGCTCGACCCCGAACGGATGGAACACGTAGTAGGGCGTGGCGGCGATCGCCTCCGCCGCAGGTGGGACAGGCATGTCCGGCAGCCCGGGCGCCGGCTCGCCGAAGTGGCGCAGGATCGCCCGGTACGCCCGGTACGCCTCCTGGTAGGTGACCTTCTGCCCGAGGATCGCCGGCAGAAGGTGGGGGAAGATCACGCCGCTGGCGGGCATCCGGCGGCCCCGGTACACATGCGCCAGCCGGTGTACCAGCGAGTGGCGCCCGGCGACGTCGGCAAAGGAGGACAGGTCGTCGCGCAGCCCGGCGATCGCGTCCGCCCGGTCGAGCAGCCACGCCGCGCCGGCACCGTACGCCTGCGCGACAAGCGTCGAACCCTCGCGGCACAACCGCAGCGTCCCCGGCCCGTCCGGGGTACGCGTCACCCACCACGCCTCGCGTGCCGACACACGTACGGTCGGGTCGTTGCGGATCACCGCCAGCCCGGCCATGGTCCCGGCCAGGTCGTAATGCTCAGGCAGGGCGAGAAGCCGCGCCGGCAGAACCGCGGTCACCCGATGACCGTACGCGCGGCGAGGATCAGCGTGCGGTACAGCAGCCGGGCGTCGCCCAGCATCGACCGTAGCCGCCGTTCCAGCCCGGCGATGGGTACGAGGTTCTGCGGCGCCCGGGGATCCTTGTACGCGCTGGAGGCGAACCGGGGCAGTGTCGCCGCGGACCGGTAGGCCAGCGCCACGGCCTCGTCACCGGCCAGCTCAGCCGAGCACTCGACCCGCACCACGCCGGCCCACGGCGCGCGCGACGCGGTGGGCAGCCGCAGGTACCACGCGTACCGGTCCCAGGTCGTGCCGAGCCGGAAGACCGGGGTGCGCTCGCCGGCTTCCAGCCTGGTGACCACGCCGGCCAGCTCGGCCGGCAGATACTCCACCCGGTGGGTCTTGATGTAGCCCACCGCCCGGGGCAGGTGCTGGCGGCCGCGCAGCGGGCCGTCCACGACCAGCAGATCGTCGTCGCTGCGGCTCTCGCCGGACACGGCGGCTTCGAGGGCCGCGAGCTGGGCCTGGACGCCGCCGGTGAGCGTGGCCTGGTCGTCGCGGCCCATCTGGTGCGCGGTGTAGGTGACCGTGCCGACCCGTACGTCGGTCGCGGTCGGGCTGGAGGTGAACAGCCCGCGCCGCACCTGCGCCCCGGCCACCCCGGCGACGCCGCGCTCCAGGTCGCAGCGGACCACCCCGGCGGCGTACGAGGCGGCCAGCCCCCGGTGCGGCACTCCGTCGTCGTCGGCCACCCACATCCCGGCGTCGATGCGGCGCACCCCGTCGACGAGCAGGACGGTCGGCGGCATCGGCACGTCGCCGCGCGGTCCGATCGGCCGCCAGTCCGGCGCGGGCAGCTCGACGTCGGGGGCGACCTGCGCGGAGCTGGCCGACGCCGGGCCGTCGCCGCTGTTGTCGAACGACGTGCCGTAGCCGGGGTCCCACCCGTCGACGTACAACCTCACAGGCCGACCCTTTCCACATGCGCGGTACGGGCGTCCTTGCGCACCTCGAACCGCACGGGGATCCGCTCGGCGAGGGCGGTGACGTGGGTGACCACGCCGACCATGCGCTCGCCGCGGGCGGCGAGGTTCTCCAGGGTCGCGGTGACCGTGTCGAGGGTCGCGGCGTCGAGCGTGCCGAAGCCCTCGTCGAGCACGATCGACTCCAGGCTCGCCGACGCGGTCGACAGGCCGGCGAGCTGCTCGGACAGCGCGAGCGCCAACGCCAGCGAGGCCTGGAACGTCTCGCCGCCGCTCAGTGTCCGGACCGCGCGGCGCAGCCCGGCGTCGTGGTGGTCGACGACGAAGAACTCGCCCTTGTCGTGGCCCAGGTCGTACTGTCCGGCCGACAGCTCCCGCAGGATCTGGGAGGCCCCGGTGACCAGCGAGTCGAGGGCCTCCTCGAGCAGCCAGCGCTCGAAGTTGTTGGCTCGCAGGTGGGTGGCGAGGGCCTTGGCGACCTGCGCCTCTCGTTCGTGCGTGGCGCGCTGCTCGCGCAGCCGGTCGGCCTGGGCGCGCCGCTCCTCGACCCGACGCAGTTCCGCCTGCGCCCGTTCCAGGGCCACGGCGGCCGACCGGGCCGGGTCGTCGCCGGGCGTGCCGGAGCCGGCCGCCGTGAAGAGGGCCGCGATCCGGTCCCGGACGGCGTCCGCCGCGCCTGAGGCGTCGGCCACCGACGCGGCGACCTCCTCGCGGGTACCGCGCCGGGTCAGCAGCTCGGCGGCGGTCCAGTCGGCCAGCGCGGTCCACGCGCCGGCCAGGTCGTCGCGGTCGGCCGGGGGCGGGCCCAGCCGGGCCAGGTCGTCGCGTACCCGGTCGAAGTCGCGCCAGCCCGCGCGCACCTTCTCCTCGGCCCGCCCGGCGGCGGCGACCGCGGCGCGGTGCTCCTCGCGGGCGGCCCGTACCGCGGCGGTGGCCTCGTCGAGGTTGCGGGCGGCGGCGGCGATGCCGGCCAGGTCCCGTTCGATCGCGGCGGGCTCCGGGGCGTCGGCGAGCCGGCCGTCGAGGTCGGCCAGGCGGCCGGCGAGCTGCTCGGCCTGGGCGCGGGCGGCCGTGAGGGTACGGTCTAGGTCGCGGACGGCGCTGTCGCACTTCTTGACCCGCTCGTCGGCGTCGTTCTTGGCCTTGCGGGCCTTCTGACCGGCGGCCTTCGCCGCGTCGACCGCCGAACCCGCACCGGCGATCTTCGGCAGCTTCGCGACGTTCTGCTCGCAGACCGGGCAGGCGTCACCGACGCGCAGGTGCGGCCGCAGCGCGGCGGCGGCGTCGGCGGTCTGCGCCGCCTCGTACGCTTCGAACGCCGCGTCCAGCGCCGCCTGCGCCTCGGCCGCCTGCCGGCGCGCCTCCTCCAGGGCGGTGACCGCCCGGTCGTGCTCGGCCTGCGCGCCCGCGACCGCGCCGGCGAGCCGTTCGGCCTCGCGTCCCAGCCGCGCCCGCTCGGCGTGCGCGTCCAGCAGGCGTCGCAGCGCCGCCTCGTCGCCGGCGGCGGCGAGCTCGCCGCGCAGCTTCTCCTCGCGCTCCTCGGCGGCGGTGACCGCCTCGGCGGCCCCGGTCACCGCCGCGCGGGCGGCCGTGGCCGCGTCGGCGACGCTCGCGATGCCCGCCG
Organism: Planosporangium thailandense; assembly: GCF_011947195.1. Lineage (GTDB taxonomy): Bacteria > Actinomycetota > Actinomycetes > Mycobacteriales > Micromonosporaceae > Planosporangium > Planosporangium thailandense. The sequence goes on from NZ_JAATVY010000001.1 coordinate 355,042, forward strand.
GGATCCGCACCCGGGCGAGCTTGTCGATCTCGGCGTCCAGCGCGGTGAGGGTCTCCCGCGCGGCGAGCGCGTCGCGGCGCGCCCGGTCCAGCTCCGGCATCAGGGCGTCGACGTCGGACGCGAGGGTACGCAGCACCCCGACGCGGGCCTCGGCGGCGTGCAGCGCGGCGTCGTCGGCGTCGGTGAGCCCGGCCAGCAGCCCGTCGCAGGCCTTGATCTGCGCCTCGGCTGCCGCCGCTTCGGCGTTCGCCCGCTCCCGGATCTGGCCGTACACGTCCAGCCCGAGCAGGTTGACCAGGATCTTCTGCCGCTCGGCCGGTTTGGCGTGCAGGAACGCGGCGAAGTCGCCCTGCGGCAGAACGACGCACTTGGTGAACTGCTCGTACGGCAGTCCGATGATCTCCTGTACCGCGTCGTCCACTTCGGACGGGTTACCGGCGACCACGTCGCCCAGGTCCTCGGCCGACAGGCCGCTGTCGAAGCGGGTCAGGTCGAAGCCGGCCGGCAGTTGCTCCATCGCCGCGCCCTTGGTGGCGACGTTGCCCTTGCCGTCGCGGCGGATCACCCGGGTCAGGACGAAGCGCCGGCCCGCCGACTCGAAGACCAGCCGTACCCGCGCCTCGGTGCACGACGGGGCGAGCGCGTTGGCGATGGCGCGCCGGTCACCCCAGCGCGGCACGGTGCCGTAGAGGGCGAAGCAGATCGCGTCGAGGATCGTCGACTTGCCGGAGCCGGTCGGGCCGACCAGGGCGAAGAAGTCCGCGTCGGTGAAGTCGACCGTGGTGGGCTCCCGGAAGACGGTGAACCCGGCGAGGTCGAGCCGTAGCGGACGCATTACTTGACCACCTCTTCGTGCAACCGGTGGAACAGTGCCACCGTCGGTTCGTCGACGTGCCCCTTCTGGGCAAGGTAGTCGGCGAACAGCTCGCCGGGCGAGCGGCCGGAGCGCTGGATCCGGGGCCGGGCGGCGCCGGCCTCCGGCAGCAGTTTCGGATCGATACGGACCTCGAGCGCGCGGGGGAGCAGCGCCTGCACCTCTTCGCGCAGGCCGGCGCGCGGCGGCTCGGAGACGTACACCCGCAGCCACGCGTCGCCGGGGTCGAGCGTCGACAACTGCTCCAGCGTGCCGCGTACGGTCCGCAGCGGAGTCGGCCCCTCGATGACCACCTCGCGAACCTTCGCCGTGGTCGTGGCGGTCACGTCGACGATCGACACCGAGGAGACGTTCTCCTCCTCGCCGAAGTCGATGGCGAGCGGGCTGCCGCAGTAGCGCACCGGCGCCGGGCCGGGGACCTGCTGGGCGCGGTGCAGGTGGCCGAGGGCCACGTAGTGCGCGCTCGAGGGGAAGACCGTCGACGGTACGGCGTACCCCATGATCGTGTGGGCCTCGCGCTCACCGCCGCCCATCGTCGCCCCGACGACGGTGAGGTGGGAGGTGATGAGGTTGACGGTGTCCGCGCCGAACCCCTCGGCGAGCCGGGCGATCAGGCGCGCCACGTGGTCGGCGTACGTCTGGGTCGCCTCGGCGGCGGTCAGCTCGAACAGTTCGCCCGCGCGGACGGCGTACCGCTGGGACAGGAACGGCAGCGCGACCAGCCGCCACTCCTCGCCGTCGCGGGTATGTCCGGTGACGAAGTGGTCGGCCGGCCCCCGGACCGCCCCGCGCAGCGTGATGCCGGCGGCCTCGGCCCAGCTGCGCAGCGCGTCCAGGGCCGGGCCGTTGTCGTGGTTGCCGCCGATCGCGACCACTTCGGCGCCGGTACGCCGCAGCGCGGTCAGCGCGCGCGTGACGATCCGGGTCGCGTCGGCGGTGGGCGTGGCGGTGTCGTACAGGTCGCCGGCGACGAGCACCAGGTCGGGGCGCTCCGCCTGGGCGACCTCCACCACCTTCGTGAGCGCCTTGAGCTGGTCGTCGAGGCGGGACTGTCCCTTGAGGACCTTCCCGACGTGCCAGTCGGAGGTGTGCAGGATCTTCACCGGTCGACCTCTTTAGAACGGGATGTCGTCGTCTTCTAGGCCTTTGGTGGACGCGCCCACGACCGCGAACGGGTCCGCCGCCTGCACGATCGAGCGCAGCGTGGCGTTCGGCGGCGGGCCCGCCTCCGCCGGCCGGGTCGCCCAGGACGGGAACGGGAACTCCACGCACAGCGGCACCGGGATCTCCGGCTGCGCGACGAACATCGTGCCCGGCTTGGCCAGCAGGGCGCGCTGCCGCTGCGCCGGCGGCAGGAAGCCGTACTCCGGCCGGGAGGCCTCGGCGGGATCGAGCCGGCCGACGACCCGGATCGCCGAGTTGGAGACGATGCGCCGCTCCACCTCGCTCGCGGTCTGCTGCGCGCCGATGAGCACCACGCCGAGCGAGCGGCCCCGCTCGGCGATGTCGAGCAGCACCTCCTTGATCGGGCTCGACCCCTCCCGCGGCGCGTACTTGTTGAGCTCGTCGAGCACGACGAACAGCAGGGGCTTGGCGGTGCCGGCCTTCTCCTTGCGCTCGAACTCGCTCTTGAGCGTCACGCCGACCACGAACCGCTGCGCCCGGTCGGGGAGGTTGTGCAGGTCGACCACGGTCACCTGGGCGCTCTCGGCGGTGTTGATGGAGTGCGGGCGGCGCGCCGCGAGGTCGCCCCGGATCAGCCGGTCCAGGTCCTTCTTGCTGCCGATCAGCCGCCGGGCGAACGCGTTGACCGTACCGAGCCCGACCGCGCTGCCGGTCCACACGCCACGGGTGGCGTCGTCATTGAGCTGGTTGACGACGTGGTCGACCAGGTCGCTGTACGACCCGATCCGCACGCCGTCCAGGCTGATGCCGCCGTCGGCGGGCACGGCGATGCGGGCCAGGTGGGCGGTCACCGCGTGCACGACCATCGTGTACTGCTGGCGCTCGTCGTCGGCGTCGGCGAACACGAACGGCAGCAGTCGGTTCTCGCAGAACTCGGCGAGGGTCCAGTAGAAGCTGTCGACGCCGGTGTGGCGGCTGCTCACGTCCGGCGTGCCGGACGAGTCGCCGGCGCGCGGCGGGGCGTAGACGCGTACGTCCGGGAACGGGCCGGCGGTCAGACCCAGCTTGTTGTACTGCTCGACGGTCGACTCGTCGAGCCTGGTGTTGGGGTGGTCGAGGAAGAGCAGGTCCTCGCCCTTGACGTTGAAGATCAGCGCCCGCGAGTTGGCCGATTCGCCGGCGCCGCCGAGCGCGCCGCAGCGGAACACCGAGTACAGCAGGAACGTCGCGAAGCTGGTCTTGGTGGCCACGCCGGAGATGCCGGAGATGGACACGTGCGCGCCCCGGCTGCCGTCGAGGAACTCAGCGTTGAGGAACACCGGCGCGCCGTCGCGGCCGAAGCCCATCGGCACCTGGCGCTGCATCCGGTCGAAGTACAGCGCGTTCGCGCGGGCGTCGCCCTCGGCGCGGTGCACGATCGCGCCGGGCGACGGCGGCACGTACACCTCGGGCGTCACCCGGGTCGTGGTGATCTCGGCCGCCTCCTGGACCTGGGCGGGCAGCGTGCCGTCGGCGATGGCGAAGACGTCGGAGTCGAACTGGGCGCCCTCGTGGCGGGCCCGTACCGCGGTCACCACGCCGGCGATGGTGACCGTCGAGCCGTCGGGCATTTCCCGGCTGGTCACCACGACGTCGTCGAGCTGGAGGTACGCGCCGGGGGCGACGGCGACCCAGAAGGTCAGTGGAGTGGCGTCGGCGGTGCCCAGCACCCGACCGACCGGGTCACTCCGCTCCGTGCGTTCGCTCACGCCGACCCCTCTCTGCCGCCCTACCTCTGGGCATCCTGCCCCACGGATGGCACGCATGTTCGTACACCACGCCCGATCCGGTGACGAGTCACGGGATCGAATCGGGTCAAAAGATACCTGTACGGAAATAGGGGGCCGGCTCACCGGAAGGTTAGCGGTCCCCGACCGGACGGCCCTCAGCGGGCGTATCGCAGGAGGAGCATGTCATCCTCGGCGAGGATGTGGCGCAGCCCCAGCCGGCGCGGCGCCGGGCTCGCCAACCCGGCGGTGATCCGGCCCGGCCCGGCACCGGCGAGCAGCGGAGACACCGTCAGGCAGAAGTCGTCGACCAGGTCGGCCGCGGTGAGGCCGCCGAGCAGCTGCGGGCCGCCCTCGCACAGCAGCTGCGTCAGCCCCCGCTCGTGCAGCGCCGCGCGGGCCGCCGCCAGGTCGACGTCCCCGTCCCCGCAGACGATGACCTCCGCCACCTCCGCCAGCGACTTGCGTACCGACGGCGGCGACGCCTCGCAGGTGACCACGTACGGCCGGGTGGGGGCCTCGGTCAGCGCCGGGAGCGCCGGCCCGAGGCCGAGCGAGCGGGACACGGCCACCAGCGGCATGTGCTCGGCGAGCCCGTGGTCGCGCCGCCAGGCCCGCGCCCGCTCGTCCAGGACGATCGCGCCGTACCCCTCGTGACGCAGCGTGCCGGCCGCCACGATCAGCGCGTCGCACACCATCCGGAGCAGGTCGAACACGCGCTTGTCGGCGGGGCTGGAGAGCCCTTCGGAGTACCCCGCCAGGGTGACCGCGCCGTCGAGGCTGGTGACGAAGTTGACCCGCAGGCAGCGCCGGGACCGGTCCGCCGGGGCGTACAGGTCGACCAGGGTCGCGTCGTCGAGCGGGGTGGGGTCGGGCTCGGGAAAGATCCGGTGCACGCTACTCCCCGGCCGGGCCGGTGACCGGCGGCTTGGGTGCGGGAGGGCGGTGCTGGCAGTCGCACCACGAGCCACCACGACACTCGTCGTGGCGCTGGTCGCGACAGGCGTGGCAGATCACCTCCCCAGCGTGCGTCAGGGGCGGGTCGGGGTCAACAATGGGCGGCACGATGGCCCGGCGAGTGTTCCAGCTGCGCGTGACCCTCGATGACGTGGCGCCCCTGGTCTGGCGCCAGGTTCTGGTGCCGGCCGCCTACACCCTCGACCGGGTGCACCGGGTGATCCAGCTCGCCATGGGCTGGGAGGACTGCCACCTGCACTCGTTCGAGATCGACGGCGTGCAGTACGGCGAGCCCGACCCGGACGAGGGGCTCCCGCTGCTCGACGAACTGGACTACCGCCTCGACGAGGTGGCCGGGCCGGGCGCCCGGATGTGCTACGTGTACGACTTCGGCGCCTGGTGGGAACACGAGGTGGCGGTCGAGGACGTGCGGGCCGCCGATCCGCTCACGCGGTACCCGGTCTGCGTGGCGGGGGAGCGGGCCTGCCCGCCCGAGGACGTCGGGGGCCCTGAGGGGTACGCGGAGTTCATGACCGCCATCGGCGATCCGGCGCATCCCCGGCACATCGCGATGTGGGACTGGATCGGGCGCCCGTACGACCCGGCGGAGTTCCACGCCGACCGGGTCACCACCCTGCTGCGCCGCCTCACCTGAAGCCGCGTCGGCGCGGTTGAACGGCCGGCTTTCGGGAAAGTCGCGCCTGTCACGGCTGTCAGGTTTCCCGGGGTCGATACCGTCACGCAACGACCCGGAAACGTGCCTTGAGCACTCTCGTACGCAAGCCGTGAAGACGACGAGCGGAGGACGGGTGTTGCTGCGACTACGGGTGAACCTGCCGGACCGGCCCGGCTCGCTGGGGCAGGTGGCACGGATCTTGGGCGTCGTCGGCGCGGACATCGTCCAGGTGGTCGTGCTCGAGCGGGTGGCGGGCCGGGCCGTCGACGACTTCACGGTGGTCTGGCCGGCCGCCGCCCCGGTGGACCGGGTGGTGGCCGGCCTGGCGGCGGTTCCGGGCGTACGCGTCGACGGTGCGTGGCGGGCCACCGAGCTGCCGGATCCGTCCGGCCGCGAGGTCGCGATCGTCGGGCAGGTCGCCGCCAACCCGGGGTACGGGCTGTCCACGCTCGTGGACGCGGCGCCGGGGGTGTGCGCCGCAGACTGGGCGGCGGTGCTGTCCGTACCCCGGGACTGGGCCTCGGGCGCCGGTCCGGCGCCGGACGTGCTGTGCGCCAGTTGGCGGGCGCCGCAGGTGCCGCGCATCCCGGACATCGCGCCGCTGCGCCCGCGTGCGATGAGCACGTCCGGGGGCGAGCACCTCGCGGTGGCGCCGTTCCAGCGGGGCGGTCTGGTCCTCGCGGTGGCGCGGGGCCGCGGCGGCGGGGAGCCCGGCCTGTGCCCGCCGCCGTTTCACCGGGGCGAGGTGGATCGGCTCGCTCAGCTCGTCGAGGCGGTCGCCGCCGTGCTCGGCGACCGGCTGGCCACGCAGGGCCTCGCGGCCTGAGCTAACGAAAGGCAGAAAAGGGGAGACAAGCATGGCACTGTGGCGGGTCCGGGCGACCGTGGACGACCGGCCGGGCTATCTCGCGGTGCTCGCCGCGAGCCTGGCGCTGAAGTCGGTCAACATCGTCGCCGTCCAGGTGCACTCGACCGAGGCGGGTGCCGTCGACGACTTCCTCGTCGAGGCGCCGGAGTCGCTGACCGCGGAGGCGCTCGTCGAGGCGATCCGACGGGGGCGGGGCCGGGACCCGTGGGTGTGCCGCGCGAACGCGCGGGTGCTGGTCGATGAGCCGACCCGGGTGCTGGGTCTCGCGGCGACCGTGGCGATCGACCCGGCGGGGCTGGAGTCGGCGCTCAGCGCGCTGCTCGGTGGCTGCGAGGTCACCCGTGGCGGCGCGGACGACCGGCCCGGGCTCACGCCCGGCGTGCTGGTCGTCGCGGATCCGGACGGCGGCCTGCTGGTGGCGCGCCGGGACGAGCCCGCCTTCACCCCGGCCGAGTACGCCCGGGCGCAGGCGCTCGTGCAGGTCGCGGTGGCCGCCACCGCCTACGCCTGACCGTCGCCCCCCAGACGGACATTCATATGTAGTATGGCAACATGTTGCCACGCTACCCGGTGATTGTCGTCTGATGGGCGCGGCTGGCCCCGCGCGGCTGGAGTTCGCGCTCACCGCCTCGGTCCACTTCCTGTTCGTGCTGCTCACGCTCGGTCTGGTCACGCTCGTCGCGATCATGCAGACGCGGTACGCCCGCACCGGCGACGCCGAGCTGGGCCGCATGACCCGGTTCTGGGGCCTGCTGTACGTGATCAACTACGCTGTCGGCATCGCCACCGGGCTGGTGATGGAGTTCCAGTTCGGACTCAACTGGCGGAACCTGGGCGGCGCCTTCGGCGACGTGTTCGGCGCGCCGCTGGCCATGGAGACCATCGTCGCGTTCGTCGCCGAGTCGACGCTGCTCGGAATGTGGATCTTCGGCTGGGGGCACCTCGGCCGCCGCCTCCACACCGCCCTGATCTGGGGAGTCGCGCTCACCGCGTACCTGTCGGCCGGCTGGGTCCTGGTCTCCAACGCGTTCCTGCAGCACCCGGTCGGGTACGCGGTCGGACCCGACGGAGTCGCGCGGCTCACCTCGTTCGCCGCGCTGCTGGGCAACCCCACGCTGGGCCTGGCGCTCGGGCACGTGGTCACGGCCGGGCTGCTGACCGGCGGCGTGTTCGTCGCCGGGGTGAGCGCCTGGCACCTGCGCCGCCGCCCGGACGACCCGCTGTTTCGTCGGTCCCTGCGGTACGGCCTGCGCACCGCGGTGGGCGGTGGCCTGTTCGTGGTGGCGTTCGGCGGGCCGCAATACGCGGTGATAGACGCCCTGCAGCCGGCGAAGCTCGCCACCGGGGCGCGGCTGGCGAACCTGCAGGCCGACCTGGCCGCCCGGTTCGGTCCGGGAGACTACGCGCCGCCGGCCTGGATCCAGCACGCTCGCGACCTGATGATGGAGCTCTGGCTGCTGCTCTTCGCGCTCGCGGTCGTCGCCGCGCTGGTGCTGCGCCGCCGCGCCCTCGACCGGCCCGGCAGCCGGGCGCTGCTGCGCGCGCTCGTCTGGGCGATGCCGCTGCCGTTCGTCGCGGCCGTCTGCGGCTGGCTCTTCCGGGAGGTCGGGCGCCAGCCCTGGGTCGTGTACGGCCTCCTGCGGACCTCCGACGCCGCCTCCCCGATGAGCGCGGGCGCGCTGGCCGCGTCGCTGGCGGTGTTCGGGGCGCTGGTGGCCGGCCTCGCCGTCACCGACTGGTGGCTGCTGGCCAGGTACGCCCGACGTGGCCCCGGCGACGAGTTCCTCCCCGACCCGGGGCCGGTCGGCGCCGACCCGGTGGCCTTCTCGGCGGCGGAGGCGTGATGGCGCACTTCTGGTACGCGATCCTCGGGCTGTTCCTGGCCGCGTACGTCGGGCTCGGTGGGCTCGACATCGGCGTCGGCCTGGTGCTGCCTGCCCTGCGGGGCGACGGGCAGCGCCGCGCCGCGCTCGGCGCGACCGCCCCGTTCTTCCTCGGCAACCAGGTCTGGATCGTCGCCGCGGGCGGGGTGTTGTTCGCCGCCTTCCCCCGCGTCGAGGGTGAGCTGTTCACCGCGGCGTACCCGCTGGTGGCCGCGCTGGTGCTCGCCCTGGTCGGGCTCGGCGCCGGGGTACAGCTGCGCTGGCGCACGGCCGCCGCGAAGACGGGCCGTGGCTTCGACGCCCTGATCACCGGCTCCGCGCTGGTACTGGCCGTCGGCGCCGGCGCACTCCTCGCGGCCCTGCTCACCGGATTGCCGCTGCGGACCGGTGGCGGCCACGCGCCGGTCTCGGCGCTGATCGGCGGCTTCCCGCTCGCCGCCGGCCTGGCGGGCGGCGCCCTCGCCCTGGCGCACGGGGCCGCCTACCTGTCCTGGCGGGTCAGCGCCGACCCGGCGGTCGTCGATGGCGCGTCCATCGCCGCCACGGCGCGCCGGATCGGGGCCGCCGCGGCGCCGGCAGCCGCCGCGCTGGTCGCGGTGGCGGCCTGGGTCGCGGCGGCCGACGTACGGGTGCGCTCGGCGGTCGCGCACCCGGTGGCGGCGGTGGCCCTCGCCGGGGCGGTGGCGGTCGCGGCGCTCCTGGCCCGGCTCGCGCTGCGCGCGGACCGGCCGGCCCTCGCGGTCATGGCGACCGGCGTAGCCGTCGCACTGCCCGTGGTGCTCGTCGCCGCCGCGCTGTTCCCGCACGTCCTGGTCTCGACGGCGGACCCGGCCGCGAGCCGGACCGTGACGGACGCCGCGGCCGGCGCGCCGACGCTGCGCCTGCTCGCCTGGCTCGCCGGCCCCGTGCTGCCGGTACTGGTCGCGCTGCAGGTGGCGAACTGGTGGCTGTTCCGGCGCCGGCCGGACGCGCGATGCCGGTAGGAGATCCGGGGGATCCCCGGACATCGTCGGGGCGCGTCTTGTGCGACCCTTGACGGCGTGTCCGCAACAGCGTCACGGCTGCCCGCGGTGGACGGGCACCTCATCGATGAGTATGTGGCCGGCCTGTCCCGCTGCCTGATCGGGCCGCGCCGGGTCAAGGCGGATCTGCTCGGCGAGGCCAGGGACGGGCTGGTCGACGCCGCGGAGGCCTACCTCGACGCCGGTCTGCCCTTGTCCGAGGCGGTGGCGCGGGCGCTCGCCGACTTCGGCGGTCACGCTCAGGTAGCGGCCGACTACCAGGCCGAGCTGGCGGCCGCGCAGGGGCGGCGTACCGCGGCGCTGGTGGCGATCGTGATGCCGGCCATGGCCCTGCTGTCGCGGCTGATGTGGATGAACAGCCCATGGGTGGACTCCGGTCCGCCACCCGCCGCTCCGTACCTGCTCGTGGCGCACTCGCTCGACGTCCTGCAGGTAACCGCCGCGATAATGGCGCTGCTGACCCTGCTCGGGTACGGCTGGGGGAGCAGGTTCCTGCCCGCAGCGCGGATACCGGCGCCCGTCGTGCTGGCCCGGCTCATGGGGGTCGGCGTACTGGTCTTCGCACTCACCGAGATCGTGATCGCTGTCGTGATCTACGCGTGGAGCGTGCACACCTGGCCGGTGTCGGCCGGCTGGCCGCCGCTGCTGGTCGGCGTGGCGCTCATTCCACTGTGTCTGCTCGCGGTCGGCCGCTCCGGCCTGCGCTGCCTGCGCGCGGGGGCCGTCCTCACGGGTTGACCGGCCGGGGCGTCAGGAAGGCGCCGATCGTCGCGGTGAACTCCGCCCAACTGGACCGCTCCGCGGCGAGCGTCTTCCGGCCGGCCGTCGTGAGCTGGTACGTGCGGCGCTCCCGGCCGCCCACGGTGCTCCACGTGCTCTCCACGTACCCGGCCCGCTCCAGCCGGCGCAGCGCCGGATAGACGGTGCCGGTGGGCAGGGAGAGCGCGCCACCGCTGCGGGCCTGGAGCGCTTCGATGATCGCGTACCCGTGGCGCGGCCCGTCGTCGAGTACCGCGAGCAGGAGTGCGTCCAGGTGCCCGCGCAGCGCATCGGCCTTCACGCGTAGCGAGTCTACGGATACCCGAACCGCGTGACCACGCTGGTTGCCCGGTTGGAGGTGCGGCCACCGCTCGCGACGGCTGCGCCGGCGCCGCGAATGAGTTACCGTGGAGTAACTTCTATTTGGTGCGCGAGCATCGTTTCGGATCGTGGGATCGGCTGCCGGATGGTGGGAGCAACGGCGCATCCGTCATGCGGCGTCGAGCCTTCATTGTGAGGCGGGGCACGCCTTACGCGCATGCCGACGGCGTGTGACGCCGCGTCACAATGGGGTTTGTCCACGTCGGGGCAGGCGCGGTCTCGAAGCTTGGGGACCCGCTGTCACGGTCGGATGACTGTGATCAGTTCTACCCTCTCGTCCGAGGGTTGGTCTCGCGTACACTCGACGCGACTACCTGGGCCGACGTCGTCCCTATCTGCTGTCCCGACGACGCGAGGAGGCCCGATGGCTTCGCCACAGCTCCCCCCGACGCCTCAGGCGCAGGGTCTCTACGACCCCGCAAACGAGCACGACGCCTGCGGTGTTGCCTTCGTGGCGGACGTGGCCGGCCGGCGCTCACACGAGATCGTGCAGCGGGGCCTGCAGGCCCTGCTGCGGATGGATCACCGCGGCGCGCGCGGCGCCGAACCCAACACCGGTGACGGTGCCGGCATCATGATCCAGGTTCCGGACGCGTTCTGCCGCGCCGTGGCCGGCGTGGAGCTTCCACCGGCCGGCCAGTACGCCACCGGGCTGGCGTTCCTGCCGACCGACCAGGCGGACGCCGAGCGCGCCATGGCCGTGTTCGACAAGTACGCCCTGGTCGAGGGTGCGCGGGTACTGGCCTGGCGCGACGTGCCGGTCGACGCCAGCGACCTCGGAGCCAGCGCCGTCGCCGCCATGCCGCGCATCGCACAGGTCTTCATCGCCGCTGACCGGCTCACCGAGTCGCCGGCGGGCCCGGCCGGCGAGCCGTTGAGCGGCCTCGAACTCGACCGCGTCGCGTTCTGCGTGCGCAGGCAGACCGAGCGCGAGACCCGCGAGCGGGGCATCGGCACGCACTTCCCGTCGCTGTCGAGCCGCACCATGACCTGGAAGGGCATGCTCGCCCCCGACCAGCTGCCGCTGGTGTACCGGGAGCTTTCCGACCCGCGCGTGGAGAGCGCGATCGCGCTCGTGCACAGCCGCTTCTCGACCAACACCTTCCCGTCGTGGCCGCTGGCGCACCCGTACCGGTACATCGCCCACAACGGCGAGATCAACACGATCCGGGGCAACCGCAACTGGATGGCCGCTCGCGAGGCGCTGCTCGCCAGCCCGGAGATCCCCGGCAACCTGCGCCGGCTGTTCCCGATCTGCACGCCCGGCGCGTCGGACTCGGCCAACTTCGACGAGGTCCTCGAACTGCTGCACCTGGCCGGACGCAGCCTGCCGCACGCCGTCCTGATGATGATCCCGGAGGCGTGGGAGAACGACCCCGGGATGGACCCGGCCCGGCGCGCGTTCTACCAGTTCCACGCGAGCCTGATGGAGCCGTGGGACGGCCCGGCGGCGGTCGCGTTCACCGACGGTACGGTGATCGGCGCCGTCCTCGACCGCAACGGCCTGCGGCCGGGGCGGTGGTGGCACACCGCCGACGGCCTGGTGGTGCTCGCCAGCGAGGCGGGCGTGCTCGACCTCGACCCGGCCACCGTCGTGGCCAAGGGGCGGCTCCAGCCCGGCCGGATGTTCCTGGTCGACACGGCGGCCGGCCGCATCGTCGCCGACGACGAGATCAAGGCCGAGCTGGCGGCGCAGGAGCCGTACGACGAGTGGCTGCACGCCGGGCTGATCCAGCTCGAGTCGCTGCCGGAGCGCGAGCACGTGGTCTACACCCACGACTCGGTTCTGCGCCGTCAGCAGACCTTCGGCTACACCGAGGAGGAGCTGAAGATCCTCATCGGCCCGATGGCCCGCGCCGGTGCCGAGCCGATCGGCTCGATGGGCACCGACACCCCGGTCGCGCCGCTGTCGACGCGCCCGCGGCTGCTCTACGACTACTTCACCCAGCTGTTCGCGCAGGTGACCAACCCGCCGCTGGACGCGATCCGCGAGGAGTTGGTCACCAGCCTGTCCGGCACGATCGGGCCGGAGGGCAACCTGCTCGAGCCGACGCCGGCGAGCTGTCGGCAGATCGTGCTGCCCGGGCCGGTCATCGACAACGACGAGCTGGCCAAGATCCTTTCGATCGACGAAGACGGCGACATGCCGGGCTTCCAGGCCGTACGCGTCTCCGGGCTGTACCCGGTCCGCGACGGCGCGGTCGGCCTCAAGGGGCGGCTGGTCGAGATCATGCGCGGCGTGTCCGAGGCGATCGAGGACGGCGTACGGGTCCTCGTGCTCTCCGACCGCGACTCCAACGCCGACCTCGCGCCCATCCCGTCGCTCCTGCTCACCGCCGCGGTGCACCAGCACCTCGTGCGCGAGCAGACCCGCACCCAGGTGGCGCTGATCGTGGAGTCCGGCGACTGCCGCGAGGTGCACCACGTCGCCGTCCTGGCCGGTTACGGCGCCGCCGCGGTCAACCCGTACCTGGCGTTCGAGAGCGTCGACGACCTGATCGCCACCGGCGCGCTGCCGGGCGTCAGCTCCGAGAAGGCGATCAAGAACTACGTCAAGGCGCTCAACAAGGGCGTCCTGAAGATCATGTCGAAGATGGGCATCTCGACGGCCTCGTCGTACTGCGGCGCCCAGGTCTTCGAAGCGGTCGGCCTCGCGCCCGACCTGGTCGAGCGGTACTTCACCGGGACCAGCAGCAAGATCGGTGGCATCGGGCTGGCGGAGATCCACGCCGAGGTCGCCGCCCGGCACGCCAAGGCCTACCCGGCCAACCCGGCCGAGCGCACCCACCGGCGGCTGGAGGTCGGCGGCGAGTACCAGTGGCGCCGCGAGGGCGAGCTGCACCTGTTCAACCCACAGACGGTCTTCCTGCTCCAGCACGCCACCCGGTCCCGCCAGTACGAGATCTTCAAGAAGTACACGTCGAAGGTCGACAGCCTCGCCGAGCAGGCGGCCGTGCTGCGCGGCCTGTTCCGGTTCAAGGCGGGCGTGCGCCCGGCCATACCGATCGACGAGGTCGAGCCGGCCAGCGAGATCGTCAAGCGGTTCGCCACCGGCGCGATGAGCTACGGCTCCATCTCGGCCGAGGCGCACACCGACCTCGCCATCGCGATGAACCGCCTCGGCGCCAAGTCCAACACCGGCGAGGGCGGCGAGGACGTCGAGCGGCTGCACGACCCGCTCCGGCGGTCGGCGGTCAAGCAGATCGCCAGCGGCCGCTTCGGCGTCACCAGCGAGTACCTGGTCAACGCCGACGACCTGCAGATCAAGATGGCGCAGGGCGCCAAGCCGGGCGAAGGCGGTCAGCTGCCCGGCAACAAGGTATGGCCGTGGATCGCCAAGACCCGGCACGCGACGCCCGGCGTCGGCCTCATCTCGCCGCCGCCGCACCACGACATCTACTCCATCGAGGACCTGGCGCAGCTCGTCTACGACCTCAAGAACGTCAACCCCAGCGCCCGGATCCACGTCAAGCTCGTCTCCGAGGTCGGCGTGGGCACGGTCGCGTCCGGGGTGGCGAAGACGAAGGCCGACGTCATCCTCATCTCCGGGCACGACGGCGGCACCGGTGCGTCCCCGCTCAACTCGCTCAAGCACGCGGGTACGCCCTGGGAGCTGGGGCTGGCCGAGACCCAGCAGACCCTGTTGCTGCAGGGGCTGCGGGACCGGGTGACGGTGCAGGTCGACGGGCAGCTCAAGACCGGCCGGGACGTCGTCGTCGCGGCGCTGCTGGGTGCCGAGGAGTTCGGGTTCGCGACCGCGCCGCTGATCGTCGAGGGCTGCGTCATGATGCGCGTCTGCCACCTCGACACCTGTCCGGTCGGCATCGCCACCCAGAACCCGGAGCTGCGCAAGCGGTACACCGGCAAGCCCGAGTTCGTGGAGAACTTCTTCCTGTTCCTCGCCGAGGAGGTCCGCGAGTACCTGGCCGAGCTGGGCTTCCGGACGCTCGACGAGGCGATCGGGCACGCCGAGCTGCTCGACGTGCAGCCGGCCGTGGAGCACTGGAAGGCGTACGGGCTGGACCTTTCGCCGGTGCTGCACGTGCCCGACCTGCCGGCGGACGCGCCGCGGCGGCAGAGCGTCAAGCAGGACCACAAGCTGGAAGAGGCGCTCGACAACAAGCTGATCGCGGCCGCCTCGGCGGCGCTCAACGACGGCACCCCGGTGAAGATCGAGATGCCGGTACGCAACGAGAACCGCAGCGTGGGCGCGATGCTCGGCGGCGAGGTGACCCGCCGGATCAGCGCGGGCCTGCCGGACGACACGATCGACGTGACGCTGCGCGGCACGGCCGGGCAGTCGTTCGGCGCGTTCGTGCCGCGCGGGATCACCCTGCGGCTGTTCGGCGACGCCAACGACTACATCGGCAAGGGCCTGTCCGGCGGCCGCCTGATCGTGCGGCCGGACGAGTCGGCGCCGTTCGTCGCGCCCGGTTCGCCGTACGGCGGCGCCGAAGACCACATCATCGGCGGCAACACCGTCCTGTACGGCGCCACCAGCGGTGAGGTCTACCTGCGCGGCCGGGTCGGCGAGCGGTTCGCCGTGCGCAACTCGGGGGCGACGGCGGTCGTCGAGGGCATCGGCGACCACGGCTGCGAGTACATGACCGGGGGTACGGTCGTGGTGCTGGGCAGCACCGGGCGCAACTTCGGCGCCGGCATGTCCGGCGGCGTGGCGTACGTGTGGAACCTCGACCGGTCCCGGGTCAACCCGGAGCTGGTCGACCTGGAGCCGGTGGCCGATCCGGAGCTGTTGCGGTCACTGGTCGCGCGGCACGCCGACGAGACCGGATCGACAGTGGCGTCTTCCCTTCTGCAACGGTGGGACGAGGCCGTCGTCGAGTTCACCGCGGTCGTCCCGCGCGACTACAAGCGGGTAATGGAAACGATCAAGGCCGCCGAGGCTGCCGGCCGTGACGTCGACGAGGCGGTGATGTCGGCCGCGACCGGGTCCTCGAAGCCCGCGCCGCCGGCGCCGACCCCTGAAGACAAGACGGAGGTGGCTCGTGCCTGACCCGAGCGGTTTCCTGCGCCACGGGCGCAAGCTGCCGGCCCGCCGGCCGGTACCGGTGCGGATCATGGACTGGCGGGAGGTGTACCCGTCCGCGTCCGACGAGCTGATCCGCGAGCAGGCGACCCGCTGCATGGACTGCGGCATCCCGTTCTGCCACGAGGGCTGCCCGCTGGGCAACCGCATCCCGGACTGGAACGACCTGGTCCGCACCGACTCGTGGCAGTTCGCCAGCGAGGCGCTGCACGCCACGAACAACTTCCCGGAGTTCACCGGGCGGTTGTGCCCGGCGCCGTGCGAGGCCGCCTGCGTCCTCGGCATCGCCGACGACCCGGTGACCATCAAGCAGGTCGAGGTCGAGATCGCCAACCGGGCGTTCGACCGCGGGTACGTGACGCCGCAGCAGGTACCGGTACCGACCGGCCGCAGCGTGGCCGTCGTCGGGTCCGGGCCGGCCGGTCTGGCCGCCGCGCAGCAGTTGGCCCGCGCCGGGCACGCCGTCACCGTGTACGAGCGGGACGACCGGATCGGTGGCCTCCTGCGGTACGGCATCCCGGACTTCAAGCTGGAGAAGGCGCACATCGACCGGCGCCTTTCCCAGCTCTCCGCGGAGGGCGTGCGGTTCGTGACCGGCGTGAACGTCGGCGTGGACGTGACCGTGGACGAGCTTCGCGACCGCCACGACGCGGTGCTGCTGGCCTGCGGCGCGCTGCAGGGTCGGGACGCCCCGGAGACGCCGGGGCGTGCGCTGCCCGGCGTGCACCTGGCGATGGAGCACCTGGTCGAGTCGAACCGGCACGTCGCGGGGTTGATCGACGCGCCTTCGGTGAGCGCGGCCGGCAAGCACGTCATCATCATCGGCGGTGGTGACACCGCCGCCGACTGCCTGGGCGTGGCGCATCGGCAGGGCGCGGCGAGCGTGACCCAGCTCGACATCTACCCCGAGCCGCCCGAGTCCCGTGACCCGACGCGCGACCCGTGGCCGACGTGGCCGTGGGTCCTGCGCAACTACCCGGCCCACGAGGAGGGCGGCGAGCGGCTCTTCGCGGTCGCGGTCCGCGAGTTCGTGGGTACCGACCGGGTCGAGGCGATCCGCATCAGCGAGGTGACCGTCACCAAGGTGGACGGCCGCCGGATCGTGGCCGAGGTGCCGGGTACGACCCGTGACCTGCCGGCAGACCTGGTGCTGCTGGCCATCGGGTTCGAGGGCACCGAGGAGGGCCCGCTGCTGGAGCAGGCGGGGCTCAGCCGCAACGGGCGCGGCGCGATCGACTGCGGGCCGGACTGGCAGACCTCCACGCCGGGGGTCTTCGTCGCCGGTGACATGCACAAGGGGGCGTCGCTGATCGTGTGGGCGATCGCCGAGGGGCGGTCCGCGGCGGCCGCGATCCACGCGTACCTGGACGGTGGCGGCCAGCTGCCCGCGCCGGTGAGCCCGGCGTCGGCGCCGATCGGGGTCTCCTAGTTCCCGCCGATCTTGGACACTTGGCGGTGCCATAGGCCCGCCAAGTGTCCAAGATCGTCAGATCACCTCGAATGACCGCTTGGCCAGCCCCAGCCAGAAACCGTCGATCTCCTGGCGCGGCGGCGCCTCGGGGTCGTCGGCGGCACCCAGGGTGACGAACAGCGGGGCGAAGTGCTCCACCGTGGGGTGCGCGTACGGCATGCCGGGCGCGTGGTGGCGGAAGTCGATCAGTTCGTCGACCGCGCCGCGAGCGAGAGCCTCGGCGGCCCACGCGTCGAACTCGGCCGACCACCCCGGCGGCGTGGCGTCGACCCGCCATTCCCGCAGGAACGGCAGGCCGTGGGTGAGGAATCCGCTGCCGATGATGAGGACGCCTTCGTCGCGGAGCGGCTTGAGCCGCCGGCCCAGGTCGAGCAGTCGTTCGGGGTCGAGCGTCGGCATGGAGATCTGGAGCACGGGGATGTCGGCGGCCGGGTACATGACGGTCAGCGGCACGTACGCCCCGTGGTCGAGGCCCCGGTCGGGCTGCTCGGCCACCGGCTCGGTGTCGGCCATCAGCGCCTTGACCTTCGCGGCGAGCGCGGGCGCGCCGGGGGTGCGGTACTGCGTGCGGTAGTAGCGAGCGGGGAACCCGCCGAAGTCGTAGACGAGAGGCACGCCGGTGGCTGTGGCGCCGATCGTGAGCGGTGCGGACTCCCAGTGCGCGGAGACGATGAGTATCGCGGTCGGTCGGGGGAGCTTGCCGGCCCAGGCGGCCAGCTCGTGTGTCCAGGTCGGGTCGTCCACCAGCGGCGGAGCGCCGTGTCCGAGGTAGAGCGCCGGCATCCGGTGCATTGCTGTCCCCCAATCCGAGTTGCGGCGATCTAGTTGAACGCTCAACTAGCAGCCTAACGGATTTAGTTGACACGTCAAGTACTTTTCCGTGTGGTGTGCCTCGTCACGCGCGGCGCCGCGAATTGTCGGTGGTCGTCGATAATATTCGTACATGTGTTCGATCATTGAGTGTGATGACGTCTCCTGGCTCTGTCGACAGCGGGACGGTGGTGAGCCGGGTCAGGGACGATGGGCGGGGCCCACGGTCGGCGGCCGCACGTGATCCGGGTTGGCGGCCTCCACAGTGGATGCCGTGGGCCAGAGCGCCCCGACCTCGTCGCGCATGCGCCGGCCCAGCCGGGCGTGCGCGGCCACGAGGGGATGGGTCGCGCCGTGGTTGTGGCCGTGTCCGGGTAGGTCGGCGAAGAACGAGAAGATGAGCCTCGGCGTCCGGTCGGCGTCGAACATGGCGCCGGCCTCGTGCCGGCCGTCGTCGAGGGCTCCGTACTTGCTGACCGTGCGGAGCCGCTCGGCGGACGACATCTCGCGGCGCACGCCGTCGGTGAAGCCGTGCAGGAGGCTGAGGACGAACCGGGTCGCCGCGGGGGAGACCATGGACCCGTCCACGAGCTTGTGCAGCAGCCGGTGCGTCTCGCGGGCCGTGGTGGTGCCCAGGAACATCCGCCGCGGGTCGTCCGGCAACGGCTCCACCCGGGTGTGCGTGAACCCCTTGCCGGCCAGGTACTCGTTGATCTCCGGGCCGGCGCACACCTGGCCGCACAGGCGGACCGCGGTGTTGTCCGACAGCATCAGCATTGCCGTGAGGACGTTCGCGAGCGTGAGCCGGTCGCCCCAGACCGTCTGCAGGTGGTAGATGCCGTCTCCGTACAGGACGGTGTCGGCGGTCAGTTCGAGCGTGCGGTCGAGTCGCAGCGCCCCGCGGTCCACCTTGTCCAGGACGGCGCAGGCGATGGCCGCCTTGTTCACGCTCGCGGCGGGTACGACCTCGTCGGCGGCGTCTTCGACGGCGACCCGGTGCGTACCGTCCGGGTCGGCCAGGGTCACCAGCGCGTGCCAGGAGCCGCCGGCCCGGGCGACCTCCCGTCGGTAGGCGCGCCGGATCCGGCCGCGCGCCTGCGCCGTACATTCTGTGCTGGTCGTGGCTCCTCCCGTCAGGTCGCCGGAGCGGGGGTACGGTCCCAGGTCTACCAAGATCTGGCGATCAGCGCAGGTCGGAGGTGGGTCACGGGCGGCTCCGGCGCAGCCGACGCGCTCAACCTGCGGGCCCGGCGCCCGGACTGACCGGGCAACGGTTAGCCTCATGTGTGTGATACGTCGCGCGAAGATCGTCTGTACGATCGGCCCCGCCACTTCCAGCCCGGAGCGCCTGCGCGGTCTCGTGGACGCCGGCATGGACATCGCCCGGCTCAACTTCAGCCACGGGAGCCACGCAGATCACGAGAAGGTCTACCACCTCGTACGGGAGGCCGCCGAGGCCTGCGGTCGGTCGGTGGGCACCCTCGCCGACCTGCAGGGCCCGAAGATCCGGCTGGGCCGGTTCAAGGACGGCCCGGTCGAGTGGCGCACCGGCGAGACGGTGGTGATCACCGGCGAGGAGGTCGAGGGCACCCACGACCGGGTGTCGGTCACCTACCGCAAGCTGCCCGCTGAGGTGAAGATCGGCGATCGGCTTCTCATCGACGACGGCAAGGTGGCCGTCGAGGTCATCGAGGTCGTGGGCACCGACATCCGCGTCCTAGTCGTCGAGGGTGGCCAGGTCTCCAACAACAAGGGCGTGTCCCTGCCCAACGTGGCGGTGAGCGTGCCGGCCCTGTCCGAAAAGGACGCCGAGGACCTGCGTTTCGCGCTCCGACTGGGCGTCGACCTGATCGCCCTGTCGTTCGTGCGCTCGCCCGACGACATCAAGCTCGTTCACGAGATCATGGACGAGGTCGGCGTCCGCCGCCCGGTGCTCGCCAAGATCGAGAAGCCGGAGGCGGTCGCCCAGCTCGAGGCGATCGTCGCCGCGTTCGACGGCATCATGGTGGCGCGCGGCGACCTGGGCGTGGAGCTGCCGCTCGAAGAGGTGCCGCTGGTCCAGAAGCGCGCCGTGCAGCTGTGCCGCGAAGACGCCAAGCCGGTCATCGTGGCGACCCAGATGCTCGACTCGATGATCGAGAATTCGCGGCCGACCCGCGCGGAGGCGTCCGACGTCGCCAACGCCGTACTCGACGGCGCGGACGCGGTCATGCTGTCCGGTGAGACGAGCGTCGGCCGTTACCCGGTGCTGACGGTCTCGACCATGGCGCGGATCATCTCGACGACCGAGGCCGGCGCCCTCGACGTGCCCCGGCTCCAGCACGACCCGCGCACCCACGGCGGCGCCATCACGGCGGCGGCCGCCCGCATCGCGTCGTCGATCGGGGCCAAGGCCATGGTCGCGTTCACCGTGACCGGAGACACCGTCCGCCGGCTGGCCCGCCTGCACTGCTACCTGCCGCTGCTGGCGTTCACGCCCGAGCCGACCGTGCGCAACCAGCTCGCGCTGTCGTGGGGGGTGCAGTCCTTCCTGTCGCCCTTCGTGGAGCACACCGACGACATGTTCCGCCAGGTCGACCAGGCGCTGCTCGGCATGGACTTCGCCAGCAAGGGCGACTATGTGGTGATCGTGGCGGGCAGCCCGCCCGGCACGCCGGGCTCGACGAACACTCTCCGGGTGCACCGGCTCGGCGACCTGGCGGACGCGGAGTGAGCGAGGTGATCGCCGGCCAGAAGGCGGTCGACGAGCTGCTCGAGCTACTCGATCTGCGCAAGCTCGGGGACACCACGTTCGAAGGGGTCAGCCCGAAAGTCGGCCTGCAGCGGGTGTTCGGCGGCCAGGTCGCCGGGCAGGCGCTCGTCGCGGCCGGCCGCACCGTCGACCCCGAGCGTCACGTGCACTCGCTGCACGGGTACTTCGTGCGCCCGGGTGACCCGACCGTGCCGATCCGGTACGAGGTGGAGAACATCCGCGACGGGAGTTCGTTCTCGGTCCGCCGGTCGGTGGCGCTCCAGCACGACCAGCCGATCTTCTTCATGTCGGCGTCGTTCCAGTTGGAGCAGGAGGGCCTCGACCACCAGGGGCGGTTCCCCCTGGACGTGCCGCAGCCAGAGGACGTGCCGACCATGGCCGAGCGGCTGGCGCCGTACCCGGAGCGCCGCAGCATCTGGGAGCTCATCCCGCGCCCGATCGACGTCCGGTACGTGGGGGAGCCCGGCTGGGTGCCCCCGGGCGACCGGCCGTCCGAGCCGCACCAGCGGGTGTGGATGCGGTTCGACGGCAAGCTACCCGACGACCCGCTGCTGCACGCCTGCGCACTCACGTACGCGTCCGACCTGACGCTGCTGGACTCCGTGCTGTCGATGCACGGGGCGGTGTGGGGGCCCGGCGGCTTCGAGGGCGCGAGCCTCGACCACGCGCTGTGGCTCCACCGGGCGTTCCGGGCCGACGAGTGGTTCCTCTACGACTGCTGGAGCCCGTCGGCGTCGGGGGCCCGGGGGCTGGCCAGCGGGCGGATGTTCACCGTGGACGGCCGGCACGTGGCGAGCGCCGTACAGGAGGGGCTGCTGCGACCGGTCGGTCGCGAAAGGCGATAATTCGTCCCATGCGACTGTCGGCCCGGGTTGATTACGCGCTGCGCGCGGTGGTGGAGCTTGCCGCGGCTACGAGCGGATCCGGCGGTGAGGACCGCCCAGTGACCTCCGAGCGGCTGGCGCACGCGCAGCAGATCCCGCCGAAGTTCCTGGAGAGCATCCTGCTGCAGCTGCGCCGCGGCGGTGTCGTCACCGCGCAGCGCGGCCCCGAGGGCGGATACCGGCTGGCCCGCCCCGCTGAGGACATTTCGCTGGCCGAGGTGATCCGGGTCATCGACGGGCCGCTGGCCAACGTGCGCGGGCAGCGGCCCGAGAACGTCGACTACAAGGGCCCCGCCGAGGCCCTGCAGGACGTGTGGATCGCGCTGCGCGCCAGCGAGCGGGAGATCCTCGAGCTCGTCACGATCGCCGACGTCGTCAGCCGGGAGCTTCCCGAGCGCGTCCGGGAGCTCGCCGCCGACCCGAGCGCCTGGGTGTAACCGCTCCCCTCCGCCCCCGGTCATCGTCAGGGACCGGGGGCGTCGTCGTCCCATCCCCTGGATCGACCGTTGACATTCCGTATTCACTAACCCCATTATCCCTAGCGAACAAGTGGGAAATAAATCTTGGGGGGACGGGATGACAAGAGCGATCATGCGGACGGTGGCGGGCGCGTTAGCCCTGGCGACGGTCCTGACCGGAGTGACCGCCTGCGGCGGTTCGTCGGCCAAGGCCACGTCGAACGGGCCGGTGACGCTACGGCTCGGGTACTTCCCGAACATCACCCACGCGACGGCGATCGTCGGCGATGCCAAGGGGTTGTACAAGGAGAAGCTGGGCAGCAACGTCACCCTCGAGACCAAGCAGTTCAACGCCGGCCCCGCCGCGGTCGAGGCGCTCTTCTCGGGCGCGATCGACGCGGCGTACGTCGGGCCCAACCCGACCGTCAACGCCTGGCAGAAGTCCAAGGGCAAGGCCATCAAGGTGGTCGCCGGCGCGGCCTCGGGCGGGGTCTTCTTCGTGACCAAGCCGACCATCACGTCGCCCGAGCAGCTCAAAGGCAAGAAGATCGCCACGCCCCAGCTCGGCAACACCCAGGACGTCGCACTGCGCTACTGGCTCAAGCAGCACGGCCTCACCGCCACCAAGGAGGGTGGCGGCGACGTCTCCGTCCTGCCGCAGGACAACGCCACGGCTGTGACCGCTTTCCAGACGGGGGCCATCGACGGTGCGTGGATCCCCGAACCGTACGCGTCCAAGCTCGTCGCCGCCGGCGGCCGGATCCTCGTCGACGAGCGCGACCTGTGGCCCGGCGGGAAGTTCGTCATCACCAACCTGATCGTCAGCACGAAGTTCCTCACCGAACACCGCGACGTGGTCAAGAACCTGATCGCCGGTCAGGTGGCGGCCAACCAGTTCATCAACGACCACCCGGAGGACGCGCAGAAGCTGGTGGCGGACCAGATCGGCAAGCTCAGCGGCAAGCCGTTGGACCTCAAGCAGGTCGCCACCGCCTGGAAGTCCACCACGTTCCTCAACGACCCGGTGGCCTCCTCGCTGCGCGACGGCGCCAAGCACGCCGAGGAGGTGGGGCTGCTCGAGCCCGTCGACCTGACCGGACTGTACGACCTGAGCCTGCTCAACGAGGTGCTCAAAGCCCAGGGGCAGCCCGAGGTGCGCTCGTGACCACCGCCCGCACGGCGGTCACCCTGTCCGGGGTCTCCAAGGTGTACGGTCGGGGTCCGGCCGCCGTGCACGCCCTCGACAGCGTGTCGCTCGACATCGCCCCGGGCGAGTTCGTCTGCCTCGTCGGCGCCTCCGGCTGCGGTAAGAGCACCCTGCTGTCCCTGGTGGCGGGACTCGACACGCAGGACTCCGGCAGCGTCGCGATCGTCGACGGGGCCCGCCCGGCGCTCATGTTCCAGGAGCCCGCGCTCTTTCCGTGGCTGACCGTCGCGGGCAACGTCACCCTGCCGCTCCGGCTGCGCGGTGTGCCCCGCCCGCGGCGCGCCGAGCGGGTCGCCGAGCTGCTGCGCTCGGTACATCTGGAGGAGTTCGCCCGGCGCCGCCCGCACCAGCTCTCCGGTGGCATGCGGCAGCGGGTCGCGCTGGCCCGTACCCTCGCGCTCGACACTCCCGTCCTGCTCATGGACGAGCCGTTCGGCGCGCTCGACGCGATGACCCGCGACATCCTCCACGACGAGATCGAGCGGATCTGGCAGGAGCGCGGCCTGACGGTGCTGTTCGTGACGCACAACGTACGGGAGGCCGCGCGGCTGGGCGACCGGATCATCCTGCTGTCCAGCCGGCCGGGGCGGGTCGTCTGGGAGCGCCGGGTGGACGTGCCGCGGCCGCGCCGGATCGACTCCCCGGAGATCGCCGAGGTCGCCGCCGAGGTGACCGACCGGCTGCGGCGGGAGGTCGGTCGCCATGGCCACTGACCTGGGTACGGCCGAGCGCACCATCACCGGCCTGGACGCGCTGGACCTCGCCGACCGCACCGCCACGCCGCGCGGCGCCCGGGTCTGGGCGGCAGCCTGGCCCAAAGTGCTCGCGCTCGGGCTCGCCGTCGGGCTGTGGCAGGTCGTGGTCTGGTCGGGCTGGCGGCCGGAGTACATCCTGCCCGCGCCGGCCACCGTCGCGGCGGCGCTGGTCGACCTGGTCCGCACCGGCGGGTTCTGGAGCAGTGTGGTGAACACCGCCGGCCGCGCGCTGTCCGGGTACTCGATCGCTATCGCGATCGGGCTGGTGCTCGGCGTCGCGGTCGCGCGGATCCGGGTGCTGCGGGCCGCGATCGGCTCGATGATCACCGCGTTGCAGACCATGCCGTCGATCGCCTGGTTCCCGCTGGCCATCGTGCTGTTCCAGCTCAGCGAGCAGGCGATTCTGTTCGTGGTCGTTCTGGGCGCCGCGCCGTCGATCGCCAACGGGGTCATCGCCGGCGTCGACTACGTGCCCCCGCTGCTGCTGCGCGCCGGGCGCAACATCGGGGCCCGGGGCTGGCGGCTGTACCGCTACGTCATCGGCCCGGCGTCGCTGCCCCACATCGTCTCCGGGCTCAAGCAGGGCTGGGCCTTCTGCTGGCGCAGCCTGATGGCCGGCGAGCTGCTGGTGATCATCCCCGGCCGGCCGGCCGTCGGCACCAGCCTGGAGCAGCACCGGGGCCTGTCCGAGTACCCCGAGATGATGGCCGACATGATCGTGATTCTGGTCATCGGCCTGCTCGTCGACGCCGTGTTCGGTGCGGCCGACCGCGCCGTCCGTACCCGCTGGGGGATCACCGAGAACCGGTGACGCGCCCGTCCGCGGCGGCCTGGATCAGCTTCCAGGTCGCCGCGGCGTGCCGCTCCTCGGTGGCCGGCGCCCCGACCGCCAGGCGCAGCACGTACCGGCCGCCGACCTTCGTGTGCGTCAGGTACGCCTGGCCGGTCGCGTTCACCGCCCGCAGCAGTTCCTCGTTCGGCGCGTCCGCGCCGCGCAGCCGGAAGCAGACCAGCGAGAACGGGTGCGGTGCGACGATCTCGAAGCGCCCGTCGGCGCGTACCCACTCGGCGAAGCGCTGCGCGACCGTCACGCTCGAGCGGATGTGCGCGCGCAGCCCCTCGGCGCCGTACCAGCGCAGCACGAACCACAGCTTCAGCGCGCGGAACCGCCGGCCCAGCGGCACCTGCCAGTCGCGGTAGTCGATGACCTCGCCCGACTCGGTGGCGGCGTTGCGCAGGAACTCCGGCAGCACGGTGAGGGCGCGCACCAGCTCGGCCCGGTCGGCGAGCCAGAACGCGTCGCAGTCGAAGCCGGTGAGCAGCCACTTGTGCGGGTCGAAGCAGTACGAGTCCGCGTACTCGACGCCGGCGTGGCTCCAGCGCAGCTCAGGGCAGACGGCAGCCGCCCCGGCGTACGCGGCGTCGACGTGCAGCCAGACGCCGTACTCGCAACAGATCGCCCCGATCTCCGGCAGTGGGTCGACCGCCGTGGTCGAGGTGGTGCCGATCGTGGCGACCACGAGCGCCGGGGTGCAGCCCGCCGCGCGGTCGGCGTCGAGGGCCGCGCGCAGGGCGTCCGGCCGCATCCGGTACTCGTCGTCGACCTCGACCGCGCGGACGTTCGCGTCGCCGGCGCCGGCGATCCGGGCGGCCTTCTCGATCGAGGAGTGCCCCTGCGTGGAGGTGTAGACCGTGTACCGCTGCCGGATGCCCGCGCGCCGCCACTCGCCGCCGCTCGCGCGGTGCAGGGCGGCCAGGGTCGCCACGAGCGCCGCGGACGAGGCCGAGTCCTGGATGACCCCGCCACCGCCGGCCCGCGAGCGGAACGCCGGCGGCAGGTCGAGCAGGTCGGCCAGCCAGTCCAGCACCACCGTCTCGACCTCGGTCGCGGCCGGGCTCGACAACCACAGCATCCCCTGTACGCCCAGCCCGGCGCAGACCAGATCGCCGAGGACCGACGGGCCGGAGGTGTTGGCGGGGAAGTACCCGAAGAACGCCGGGTGCTGCCAGTGGGTCAGGCCGGGGGTGACCACCCGGTCGAGGTCGCCCAGGATCGCGGCGAAGTCGTCGCCGGTCTCCGGCGCCCGGTCGGGCATCCGCGCCGCGATCTCGCCGGGGCGCAGGTCGGGGCTGACCGGCACGGTTTCCAGGTTCGCCCAGTAGTTGGCGATCCAGTCCACCACCTCGTACCCGTAGCGGCGGAACTCGTCGGGGGTCATGTGTGTTGCCACACCACGACCCTAATTCTCGTCGATGATGTCGAGAGCGCCGGTGCCTGCTCCGACCTGTATGCGGAAAGCGCCGACAAGGGCGCTCGTGGAGAGTGAGGATCCGGACGTGAAGTACATGCTGCTGATGCAGTTCAGCGCCGCCAACGCCGACTTCCCGGGTATCGACAGCTGGACACCGGAGGAGTTGGGGGCGCACATCGCGTTCATGCAGGAGGTGAACGCCACGCTCGCCGCGTCGGGTGAGCTGGTCGACGCCCAGGGGCTGGCGATGCCGGACCAGGCGCGGATCGTACGCGCCGGCCGTGACGGCGCGCCGGTGGTCACCGACGGTCCCTTCGCCGAGACCAAGGAGTTTCTGGCCGGCTACTGGATCGTCGACTGTGCCGGCCCCGAGCGGGCGGTCGAGATCGCCGCGCGGGTCTCGGCCGCACCCGGCCCCGGCGGCGCGCCGCTGAACATGCCGATCGAGGTGCGCCCGGTGGCGTCGGCGCCGTCCGAGGAGGGCTGACGCCGGCCGGGCACCCGGCATGATCGGCCTCGGGTCTGCGTTACCGAGGTCTCCCGGCCGCTGAGACCTCCGTGACGCAGACCTCGCCAGAATCCCGATCAGGTCCAATGTGGACGCAATGGCACGACGACCCCCGGTTAGGGCGGGCGCCGGTGGGTAGGCCCGACGCCGGCAGCGTCGGGCCTACCGGCGACGGATCTCCTGACCGGGGGTGGTGCACCGGTGAACCTGCATCTTGGGCGTCGGATGGCGATGGGGGTGGCCGGCGCAGCCGTCGGCTATCTCGGCGTACGGGCCGTGCGCCTGATGGCGGCGGTGCGCGCGGGCGCGGAGATCGGCGTCCGCCGCCGCCCACCCGCTGTCACGATCCACCGGCCGCCGACCGAGGTGTACGCGTTCTGGCGCGACCTGCCCAATCTCGCCCGCACCCTCGGGCACGTGACGCGCGTCGACGAGGTCGACGACCGGCGCTCCCGGTGGGTTCTGGAGGGGATCGGTCCGGCCCGGGTCGAGTTCACCCTGGAGATCGTCCGGGACGAGCCGCCCCGGCTCATCGAGTGGCGCGCCGGCGACGAGCTGCTGGCGCATCAGGGGCGGGTGGAGTTCACGCGGGCGCCCGGGAACCGCGGCACCGAGGTCCGGTTGCACGTGGCGGGCCCGCCCGGCGGCCGGATCGAGGATCTGCTGTACGGCGAGCTGCGGCGGGTCAAGCAGACGCTGGAGGGTGGTGAGGTCCTTGCGGTCGGCCGCCGGGACCTGCCGGCGCGGGTGCCCGCGGCGACGGGAGGCCGGGCGTGAAGGCGCTGTGCTGGGAGGGGGTGGGCAGGGTCGCGGTGCGCACCGTGCCCGACCCCCGCATCGAGAACGATCGCGACGCCATCGTCCGGGTGACGGCGAGCAGTGTGTGCGGCTCCGATCTGCACCTCATCGACGGGTACGTGCCCGGGATGCGGGTGGGCGACGTGCTCGGCCACGAGTTCGTGGGGGAGGTGGTCGAGACCGGCCCGGAGGTGCGCACCCTCCAGGTCGGCGAACAGGTCGTCGTCGGGCCCACCATCGGCTGCGGCGGCTGCTGGTTCTGCGATACCGACCAGTGGGCGCTGTGCGACAACACCAACCCGGACCCGACGCTGCCGGAGCGGCTGTGGGGACAGTCACCGGCGGCCGCGCTGGGCTCGTCACAGGTGGCGGGCGGGTTGGCGGGCAGCCATGCCGAGTACGTCCGGGTGCCGTTCGCCGACTACGGGGCCTACCGGATACCGCTCGACCTCACGCCGGAGTCCGCGATCTACGCCTCCGACGCCGCGCCGACCGGCTGGATGGCGGCGGAGATGTGCGACATCCACGGCGGCGACATCGTCGCGGTGTGGGGAGCGGGCGCGGTCGGCCAGCTGGCGGCGCGGGCGGCCGCGGTGCTGGGCGCCGAACGGGTAGTCGTGATCGACCGGGTCACCGACCGCCTCGCCACCGCCCGCGACAACGTGGGAGTCGACACCCTCGACTACACCGGCGTCGACGTCCAGGAGGCGCTGCTCGAGCTGACCGCCGGTCGCGGGCCGGACGCGTGTATCGAGGCGGTCGGCATGGAGGCCGACGACGGCGTCGGCCCGGACGGACACGGCTGGGCCGGTCGCCTGCTGGGCGTGCGCCCCGAGCGGCCGACGGCGGTACGGGAAGCGATCCTGGCCTGCCGCAAGGGCGGCACGGTGGCGCTGTCCGGCGCGTTCGCCGGGCTGGCCGACGGGTTTCCGCTCGGCGCTCTCATGCACAAGGGCCTCACGCTGCGGTCCGGCCAGCAGCACGCGCAGAAGTACCTTCCGGTCGTGCTCGACCAGATGGCGCGGGGGGACATCCGGGCCGACTACCTGACCACCCACTCGATGCCGCTGTCGGAGGGGCCACGGGGCTACGACCTGTTCCGGCGCCGGGCCGACGGTTGCCTGCGCGTGATCTTCCGGCCGCAGGACTGACCGCGGCGCGACGCGCGGAGGCGGGGGGTCGCGTCCACGGGGCCGGTCAGGCGCGGGCGGTACCGGCGGCCGGGCCGGCGTCGCCGGGGTTCAGCAGCTCCGGTACCTGGCGCAGCGCCTCGGCGGCCTCGTCCTGGGTGTACTCGCCCTCGGGAAGACCGTCGATGACGGCGAGCTGGTCAGCGGGTAGGTCGGCGGTGACGGCACCTCGGTGGATCTCGTCACGGGACAGCCGCTCCTGCCCGTGGTACATGTGATCGAGGAACGCTTCCAGGTTCATGGTTGCGGGCTACCCGGGAGAAAGAACGCGAAACGATCGGCGCGGTCCATGATCGAAAAGTCGCCGGAGGGCGGTTTACCGGGCCGGGAGCCTGGGTAACGCACGCGCCGTGCCAGCCTCGACCAGCCTCGATCTCGTCCCCGACGTCCGCAAGATAGTGGTGCTGCGCGCCAACGCCCTCGGCGACTACATCTTCACCCTGCCCGCCCTGTACTCGTTGAAGGCCGCGTATCCCGACGCCGAGGTGACCCTGCTGGGTGCTCCGTGGCACACCCGGGTCCTATCCGGACGCCCGGGGCCGATCGACCACGTGGCCGTCGTTCCCGCCGTGCCGGGCGTACGCGACGGCGACAGCCCACCGGGTGAGCTCGACGCCTTCCGGCGCTGGGCGGCGGGGGAGGGGTTCGACCTCGCTCTACAGATGCACGGCGGGGGCAGGAACAGCAACCCGCTCGTCGGCCAGCTCGGCGCGCGCGTCACGGCGGGGCTGCGGGCCCCCGACGCGCCGCCGCTGGACCGCTGGATCCCGTACGTGTACTACCAGCCCGAGGTGTTCCGGATGCTCGAGGTGGTGGGCCTGGTCGGCGCCACCCCGGTGACGCACACCCCGGTCTTCGAGCTGACCGATTCCGACCGCGCGGAGTACCGCGCCGTACTGGGGGTGCCCGACCGGCCCAGGGTCGTGCTGCATCCCGGCGCGACCGATCCGCGTCGGCGGTGGCCGGCTGAGCGGTTCGCGGCCGTCGGGGACGCGCTGGCCGCAGCCGGCGCCGAGGTGCTCGTGACGGGGGTCGGCGCGGAGCGCGCGACCGTGGACGAGGTGTGCGCCCGGATGAGCCGTGACGCCCGCCCGGTCGTGGACGAGTTGACGATCCCGGGCCTCGCCGGGCTGCTGGCCGAGTCGGCGCTGCTGGTCTCCAACGACACCGGTCCGCTGCACCTGGCCGCGGCGGTCGGCACCCGTTCCGTGGGGCTGTTCTGGATCGGCAACATGATCAACGCAGCGCTGCCCGAGCGGTCCCGGCACCGCGCCCTGATCTCGTGGACGATCCACTGTCCCGAGTGCGGCGAGGACTGTACGCGCGACATCTACCCGGCGCGTGCCGGCGGCGCGGGCTGCCGGCACACCCCGTCGTTCGTCGCCGACATCCCGGCCGTCGAGGTGGAGGCCGAGGTGCTGGAGCTGTTCGCGGCCTATCGCGCGGAGTCGGCGCCGGCCCCGGCCGGTAACCGGTGAAGCGCTTCGTGCTACCACTGACTGGAAAGTTTGTTGACTATTCGGGTCCGGTGATGTGAGCATTTCCAGGAACGCGGAGCGCCGCGAGTGCTCCCACCGGATCTCGGGGGTACGCCAGCCATGCCTGGTCAGCGCAGCGACCATCTGCTCAGGCTCGCCGACGCCGTGCTGCAGCCGGGCTTCGTCGGGACCACGCCGCCCACCTGGCTGCGCCGCCGGCTGGCCGCCGGCCTGGGCGGAGTCGTCCTGTTCAGCCGCAACATCGTGGAGCCGGCCCAGGTCGCGGCGCTGACCGCTGCCCTGCGGGCGGAGAACCCGGACGTCATCGTCGCGGTCGACGAGGAGGCCGGCGACGTCACCCGCCTGGAGTCGCGTACCGGCAGCACGCGGCCCGGCAACCTGGCGCTCGGAGCCGTCGACGACGTCCGGCTGACCGAGGCGGTCGCCCGCGAGCTCGGGCAGGAGCTGGCCGCCACCGGGATCACCCTCAACTACGCCCCGGACGCCGACGTCAACTCCAACGCCGACAACCCGGTGATCGGGGCGCGCGCCTTCGGCTCGGAGCCCGACCTGGTCGCCCGGCACACCGCGGCCTGGGTGCGCGGCCTGCAGTCGGCGGGGGTCGCCGCCTGCGCCAAGCACTTTCCGGGCCACGGCAACACCACCGTCGACTCCCATTACGCCGCGCCGGTGATCGGCGCGACCCGCGACGAGCTGTTCTCCTGTGAGCTGGTGCCCTTCCGGGCCGCCGTCGCCGCCGGTGTCCAGGCGATCATGAGCGCTCACCTGCTGGTCCCCGCGATCGACCCCGACGCGCCGGCGACGCTGAGCCGCCGGCTGCTGACCGACCTGCTCCGCGGCGAGCTGGGCTTCGAGGGCCTGATCGTCACCGACGGCATCGAGATGGGTGCCGTCCGGCTGGCGTACGGGCTGACCGGGGCCACCGTACGCGCGCTGGCCGCCGGCGCGGACGCGATCTGCGTGGGTGGCGAGATGGCCGACGAGGAGACCGCCATCGCGCTGCGCGACGCGATCGTCGACGCCGTGACCTCCGGCGCGCTGCCCGAGCAGCGCCTGGTCGACGCGGCCGACCGGGTGCGCCGGGTCGCCGGCTGGATCCGGGCCGGGCAGGTTCGGCCGGACAGCAACGGCAACGGCACTGCCACCGGCAACGGCAACGGCACTGGCACTGACAACGGAAACGGCAACGGGCGCGGCGTGTCCGTCGGGCTCGCGGCCGCCCGCCGGGCGGTGCGGGTCACCGTCGACGGCGCCGACCACCGGCTGCCCTTGGCCGGACCGCCGCACGTGGTGGAGTTCGCCCCCGTCGGCAACCTGGCGATCGGTCCGGACACGCCCTGGGGCGTGGCCGAACCGCTCGGCAGCCTGTTACCGGGCACGACCGTGGTCCGGGTCACGGCCGGCGACCTCGCCGACCCGGGAAGCCTGCGCCGGGTGGCCCTCGATCCGGCTGTTGGCCGGCCACTGGTCCTCGTCGTGCGCGACGCCCACCGCCACGACTGGATGGCGCGGGCGCTGCGGACCCTGCTCGCCGCCCGGCCCGACGCGGTCGTGGTGGAGATGGGCGTGCCGGCGGTCCGCTCCGGTCAGGTCTACCTCGCCACCTACGGCGCGAGCCGGGCCAACGGCATGGCGGCGGCCGAGGTGCTGGCCGGTCGCGGCTGACCGGTCGGGTCGGGCGCGGCTCAGCCGGCGCGCGCGGCCAGAACGGCTTCGATGAGCTGGGTACGCGCCCGCGCGACCCGGGAGCGGATCGTGCCCACCGGCACCTGCTCGATGTCGGCGGTCTCCTCGTAGGACAGGCCGATCACCTGGGTGAGCACGAACGCGCTGCGCCGGTCGTCGGGCAGCGACCGGAGCAGGTCGCCGGCGGCGAGCGCGCCGGCCTGGTCGGGGACGTGGGTCGGGTGGGGCTGGGCGGCGAGCCGGTCGTCGAGGCGTCGGAGCCGCGTCAGGGAGCGGATGTGGTCGGCGCAGGCCCGGCGCGCGATCCCCAGCAGCCAGGTACGCGCGGTGGAACGCCCTTCGAAGTCCGGAAGCGCCCGGAACGCCCGCAGATAGGTTTCCTGCGTCAGGTCGTCGGCGGCCTCCCGGTCGACCAGTGCGGCGACGAACCGCCAGATCTCCGCCTGGGTCGTGCGCACGAACGCGCCCGCGGCCGCGTCGTCGCCATCGCGAGCAGCCAGCAACGACCGGGTGGCGGGGTCGAGGTACCCGCCTGTCTCGGTGGCTTGCGTGGCGCTCACGCCGACCGACTGTACGTGGATCCACCCCTGCTCAGCAGCCCCGCGCGGGAACTTTCCGATTCGCGCAGGCGACTACCCCGTCATGGCAGCCCATTCCGCCCTCAGCTGTGACCAGGCCCGCCTGGCCCTGTCCGCACGACTCGACGGCGAACCGCTCGGCGTACCGGCCGACCACCTGGGCTCGCACCTCGATGTCTGCCGCGCCTGCGGCGAGTGGCTCAGCCGGGCGGAGCAGGTGACCCGCCTGGTGCGCGTGCAGCCGGCCCGGGTGCCGGATCTCACCGACGCGATCCTCGCCGCGATCGTGACCGATCGGGCCGAGCGGGCGGAGCAGGCCACCGCCCGGCCCGCGCCGCGCGCCGGGGCCCGGCCGCGCGCCGTGGCGGGTCCCCGGCGGCCGGCGCTGGCCCGCGTGCTCCAGGCCGGCATCGCCGCGGTTGCCGCCATGCAACTGCTGGAGGTCATGCCGATCATGCTGGGCATCGGCGCGAACGGGCACGCCAGCCACGAGGCCGGTGCCTTCGCGGCGGCGGTCGCGGCGGCCTTCCTGCTCGCCGCCTTCCAGCCGCGGCTCGCGCGGGCCTACACGCCGATCGCGGTGGTGCTCGCCATCTGCCTGACCGCCACCAGCGGCCTGGACATCGGCGAGCACCGGGTGACGGCCCTACACGAGATCGGCGGCCACTTCGGCACGGTCATCCAGGCATTCCTGATCTTCGCGCTGGGTCGGCTGTACGCCTCGCCTGCGGATTCCCGGTCCGACCGGTCGAGCGCATCCGATCCGGCCCGGCTCGTCGCATAGGACGGCGCTCACGTATTCGTGCCGGGTAGGCCCGCCGAACCTGTTGATCTTCTAGGCTCGGTACCCATGGCACGTACGGCATTCGGCCGCCCGCTGCGGAGCGTCGTCTTCGACGTCGCCATCGCGTTCGGCGTCCTCGTGTTCGCGTTCCTTACGGTCATGGCGCAGCACGGCAGCTGGGGGCTGGCCCTGATCGGCCTCGCGATGGCGGTCGCCGTGCTGTTCCGACGTACCCGACCCACCGCCGCCGGCGTCGCGGTGGCGGTGCTCGCCCTGCTCCAGACGCTGTTCGGCGCGAAGGCGCAGGCGTTCGACGTCGCCGTGCTGGTCGCCATGTACAGCGTCGTCAAGTACGCCGACCGGCTGCGCCACGGCCTCGTCGCCGCCGCCGTCATGCTGGCCGGGATCGTGCTCGACGCGCGGTTCGCGTCCGGATCCCGGTGGGCCACGGTCGTGTTCGAGACGCTGGTGAGCGGCGCGTTCTGGTTGGTCGCGCTCAACCTGCGCACCCGCCGGCTGTACGTGGTCAGCCTGGAGGAGCGGGCCGCCACCCTCGAGCGGGAGCGCGACGCCCTCGCCCGCGCGGCGGTCGCCGAGGAGCGCACCCGGATCGCCCGTGAGCTGCACGACGTCGTCGCGCACAGCCTTGCGGTGATGATCGCCCAGGCCGACGGCGCGGCGTACACCATCGACCGGGACCCGACGGCGGCCCGCGGGGCGATCGAGGTCGTCGCAGGCACCGGCCGCGAGGCCCTCCAGGAGATGCGCCGGCTCGTCGGCATCCTGCGGGAGGCCGCGCCGCCCACGGCCCCGGACGGCGTCAACGGAGCCACGATCATCGACGTCGGCCCGGGTGTCGCGGACGGCATCGGCACGGACGCCCAGCTGCGGCGCCCCGCGCTGGGTGAGCTGAACGCGCTGCTCGACCGGTCCCGGGTCGCCGGCCTGGTGGTCCGGGACGCGGTGCACGGCCGGCCGACCGAGCTGCCGGCCGGCCTGGACCTGACGGTGTACCGGATCGTGCAGGAGTCGCTGACCAACGCGCTCAAGTACGCCGGACCCGGCGCCCGGGTGGACCTCGTCCTCGACTACTCCAGGGACGGCGAGATCGGGGTGCGGATCGTCGACGACGGCGGCGACGGGGCCGCCGGCACCCCGCCGCCCTCCGGCGGGCACGGGCTGGTCGGCATGCGTGAGCGCGTGGCCGTGTACGGTGGCTGCTTCC
Organism: Planosporangium thailandense; assembly: GCF_011947195.1. Lineage (GTDB taxonomy): Bacteria > Actinomycetota > Actinomycetes > Mycobacteriales > Micromonosporaceae > Planosporangium > Planosporangium thailandense. Next base: position 389,257 of record NZ_JAATVY010000001.1, read on the forward strand.
ACGCCGGCCCGCGGTTGGCCGGGGGGTGGGAGGTGGCGGTGCGGCTGCCGCTGCCGTCGAGGCGGCCGGCGCCCCAGGAGGTGACGGCATGACGATCCGCGTGGTGATCGTGGACGACCAGGCGTTGGTGCGGGCCGGGTTCAAGATGGTGCTCGGCTCGCAGGACGACATGGAGGTCGTCGGCGAGGCGATCGACGGCGCGGACGCGCTGCGCGTGCTCGCCCGTACCGAGGCCGACGTCGTCGTCATGGACATCCGGATGCCCACGATGGACGGCGTGGAGGCGACCCGGCGGCTGTGTCAGGCGGCCGGTGGCCGGTGCCCGCGGGTACTCGTGCTGACCACGTTCGACACCGAGGCCGACGCGTTCGCCGCGCTCCAGGCGGGGGCCAGCGGGTTTCTGCTCAAGAACGTGCCGCCCGAGGAGCTGCTGGCCGCCATCCGGGTGGTCGCCAGCGGCGACGCCGTGGTCGCGCCGGGCATCACCCGCCGGCTGCTCGACCGGTTCGCCGGCCAGCTGTCGGGCGGGCCCCGTACCGACCCCCGGCTCGACCAGCTCACCGAGCGGGAGCGGGACGTGCTGCTGCTTGTCGCGCAGGGACTGTCCAACGCGGAGATCGGTGCCCGGCTCCACGTCGCCGAGGCGACCGTCAAGACCCACATCGGCAAGATCCTGGGGAAGCTGGGGCTGCGTGACCGGGTACAGGCGGTGGTCCTCGCGTACGAGACGGGCCTGGTGACCCCGGGCACCGCCGACCTTCTACGACCTGGGTCGTAGGGGTAGCTCCCTAGGCGTGCGACCTGCGGGCGAGACAGGTCGAGAGCTGCGGTGGAGATCGACAGGCACGACTGCGCCGTAGCGTCGGTACCTGTCAGCAACCGCTATTGAGCAGGGAGTACCCGTGTCCGCCGTCTCGCCGCCGCACGTCCGCACCAGCACCGCCGTCGCCGCCCGCGGCCTCACCAAGGTCTACGGTCACGGGGATGCCGCCGTGACCGCGCTGGACGCGGTGGACGCCGACTTCGCCGCCGGTCGGTTCACCGCGATCATGGGCCCGTCGGGCTCCGGCAAGTCCACGTTGATGCACTGCCTGGCCGGCCTGGACCGGGCGGACGCCGGCTCGGTACACATCGGTGACGCCGACGTCACCAGGCTCGACGACAAGCGCCTGGCGCTGCTGCGCCGCGATCACGTCGGCTTCGTGTTCCAGCGGTTCAACCTGCTGCCGGCGCTGTCGGCGGCTGAGAACATCCTGCTGCCGCTGGCGATCGCCGGGCGAAAGCCGGACCCGGCGTGGTACCAGCAGATCGTCACGGCCGTCGGCCTGCGCGACCGGCTGTCCCACAAGCCGAGCCAGCTCTCCGGCGGCCAGCAGCAGCGGGTGGCGCTCGCGCGGGCGCTGGTGACCCGGCCGTGGGTGGTGTTCGCCGACGAGCCGACCGGCAACCTCGACTCGCGCTCCAGCACGGAGGTGCTGCGGCTGTTGCGCGACGCGGTCGACGGCCTCGGCCAAACGGTGATCATGGTGACGCACGATCCGGTGGCCGCGGCCCGGGCCGACCGGGTGGTGTTCCTCGCCGACGGCCGGGTGGTCCGCGACCTCTTCGAGCCGACCGCCGAGACGGTGCTCGACGTCATGGCCGGCCTCGACGTTCCCGCTGCCGCGGTCTCGGGTCGGTGACTTCGGATGCTGAAGCTGACGCTCGCGTCGCTGCGGGCGCACGCGCTGCGCCTGGTGCTGTCGTCGCTGGCCATCGTGCTCGGCGTCGCGTTCATCGCCGGCACCCTCATGGTGACCGACGGCATGCGGGCCGCCTCGTACGCCAAGGCCGGCACGTTCGACCGCCACACCGACGCCGCCGTCTACCCCGCCGGCCAATCGGTCATGGACGAGGCGACGCTCTCCCGCGTACGCGCCACCAATGGGGTACGGGCCGCCGAGGGTGAGGTCAGCGGCTCCGGTGGCGTACTCGGCAGCAACGGCCGGCCGGTTCTCGGCTACGCCGTGGTCGAGAGCATCCCGGTCGACCCGGCCCTCCAGTCGTACCGGGTGGCCCGGGGCCGGCTGCCGATGCGGGCCGGCGAGGCGGTGCTCGACACCCGTACCGTCGACAAGCAGCATTTCACGCTCGGATCGGCCGTCCGGATCGGCGGCGGTGACCGCCCGGCCGCCGGGTACACGCTGGTCGGCGTGGTCGACGTGGCAGGGACGTCAAAGGACGTCGGTGGCCCGTTCATCGGCCTCGTCGCCGCCGACGCGCTCGGCGTGACCGGTGCGAAGGGGTACGACCGGATCGTCGTCGCCGGCAGCCCCGGCGTCTCCCGGGACGCCCTCGCGAAGCGGGTCGCGGTGGCGGTCGGAGCGGGCCTGACCGTCAAGACCCACCAGCAGGTGCTCGACGCCAACCTCAAGGACGCGGTACGCAACGTCGCACAGTTCAACACGGTGCTGCTCATGTTCGCCGCGATCTCGGTCCTCGTCGCCGCGTTCGTCATCGCGAACACCTTCACCATCGTGCTGGCCCAGCGGGCCCGCGAGACCGCGCTGCTGCGTCTGGTCGGCGCGACGCGCGGGCAGGCGTTCCGGTCGGTGCTGCTGGAGTCGGTCGCGGTGGGGCTGTTCGCCTCGCTCGCCGGCGTGGCGGTGGGCGCGGCCACCGCGATGGGCATGCAGGCGCTGCTGCGCACGATGGGGCAGCCGATGGAGGGCGGGCCCGTGCTCACCCTTTCCACCGTGGTGCTGTCGGTCGGAATCGGCACGGTCGTCACGGTCGGCGCCGCGGTCGTTCCCGCCTGGCGCGGCACCCGCGTGCCGCCCGTTGCCGCGCTGTCCGACGCGGCCGTGGAGATGGCCCGGCCTCCTGCTCGGGTGCGACTGGGCGCCGGCGCGGTGAGCCTGGCGGCGGGTGCGGCGGCGATCGGGTACGCCGGCAAGGCCACCAGCATCGCGGTCGTCGGCGCGGGTGCGGTGTTCACGTTCACCGGCGTCGTGCTGTTCGGACCGGTGCTGGTCCCGGCGCTGGTACGGGTGCTCGGCTGGCCGCTGCGGCGGGTACTCGGCGCGACGGCGGCCATCGCCGTCTCCAACGCCGTGCGCAACCCGCGGCGGATCGCGGCCACCGCCACCGCGCTGGTCATCGGGATCGGTCTGGTGTCGTCGTTCGTGGTCAGCGCGCAGAGCGCGAAGGCCGGCATCGAGCGCAGCGTCGACCGGAAGGTCGGCGCGGACTACCTGGTGGTCGGGGTCGGTACGGCGTTGCCCGCGCCGCTGGTGGACGACCTGCGGCACCGCCGCGAGTTCGGCCTGGTGTACCTGCCGCGGCAGACGGTCACCGACGGTGTCGAGGTCACCTCGGCGCACCCGGCGCTGGTCGGCGGCGACCTCAAGCGGGTGGTCGAGGGTGACGTGCGCGCGCTGGGCGCCGGCACGGCGCTGGTGTACGGGCCGCTGGCGCGCGCCAGGGGGCTGCACGTCGGCTCGACGGCGACGGTGGCCGGCCGGGCGTTCCGCGTCGTCGCCGTCGTGGAGGGCACGACCGGGCCGACCGACCCGATCGAGAACGTGCCGCCCGGGTACCGGATCGCGCTGTCGGACGCCGATTTCTCGGCGGCGTTCCCGGACGTGCCGGCCGTGACCGCGGCGGTGAACCCGGCGGCCGGGGTGTCCCGGCAGCGGGCCCAGGACGCCCTCGACTCGATCGTCGCGAAGTACCCGACCGCGAACGTGATGGACCGCGCCGCCTACAAGAAGATGCTGACCGGAACGGTGGACATGCTGCTCGCCTTCGTCACGGCGCTGCTGGGCCTCGCGGTGGTCATCGCCCTGGTCGGGGTGGCCAACACCCTGACGCTGTCGGTGGTGGAGCGCACCCGGGAGAACGGGGTGCTGCGGGCGGTCGGTATGACCGCCGGGCGGATGCGCGCGATGCTCGCCGTCGAGGCGGTGTTGATGGCGCTGGTCGGCGCGGTGCTCGGGGTCGGCCTCGGTACCGCGGTGAGCGCCGCGGCGATGAACTTCCTCAACGGCATGGGCGGCGAGTTCACCGTCGCCGTGCCCTGGGGGCGGCTGGGCCTCATCCTCGGTGTCGCGGCCGTGGCGGCGCTCGCCGCGTCGGTGCTGCCGGCCAGGCGCGCGGTACGACGCCCGGTGGTCGAGGCGCTCGGCGTCGAGTAGTGGCGGCGGAGTCCGCCCGGGCAGTGCCGGAGTCCGCCCGGCGGTACCGGGCGGACTCCGCCGCGTTACCCGGATCACGGGGAAGGGGGACTTTGACTTCGCCGCAGAGTCGGCTAACCTGACGACAACGCATCCACCGAACGGTGGATACGGGCCGAGATGTTCGGTGTACGTCGTCAAGAAGCGGCGGTCGTCACCAGCGAAACCATCTTGCGCCCGGCACTCAAGCAACGGGTGTCGAGCGACGTTAGCTCCCTGGTCGGGTGCTGCCCGCACGTGTCTTCGTGCGCAGCGCCGGCCGCGACCTGACATGAGAAGGATGACGCTGATGACTACCTCCCTGGACCACAGCACCCGTCTTGACGACGATCTCGCCACCGCCGAGGTCGACACCCCGGTGACCGTCACCACCGAGTCCGAGCCCGCCGCCACGCCGACCCGGGCGGCCAAGCAAGCCGACGTCGCCGCCAAGGCCCTCATCGCGGCTCTCGCCGACCTTCCCGCTGACAGCCCCGACCGTCCGCGCGTCCGGCAGCGGTTGATCGAGGCGTACCTCCCGCTCGCCGAGCACCTCGCCCGCCGTTTCCGCAACCGTGGCGAGCCGCTCGACGACCTGGTGCAGGTGGCGTGCCTGGCGCTGGTGAAGTCCGTGGACGGCTACGACCACTCCCGGGGCGCCGCGTTCACCAGCTACGCGATCCCGATGATCCTCGGTGAGCTCAAGCGCCACTTCCGTGACAAGGGCTGGAATGTCCGGGTGCCGCGTCGGCTCCAGGAGCTGCGCCTCGACATCGGCAAGGCGAGCGGGGACCTGGCCCAGCGGCTGGGCCACTCGCCGACCGTCGCGGAGCTCGCCGAGCACCTCAGCGTCGGTGAGGACGACATCATCGAGGCGATGGAGTCGGGTCACGCCTACCGGGCGCTGTCCCTGCACGCGCCGGTGGCCGGCGACGAGTCCGGCACCGAGCTGGCCGACATGCTCGGCGACGTCGACCCCGACATGGAGAACGTGGAGAACCGCGAGGCGCTGCGTCCGCTGATCGCCAAGCTCCCGCAGCGCGAGCAGCGCATCATCGTGATGCGGTTCTTCGGCAACATGACGCAGTCGCAGATCGCCGCGGAGATGGGGATCTCCCAGATGCACGTGTCGCGACTGCTCGCGCACGCGATGAGCGTGCTGCGCGACGGTCTCGTCGCCGACGCCCGTCGCTTCTGACGCGTCCAACGGGTACGCCCCGCCTCTCCGGTCCGCCTGCGGTCCGGTCAGGCGGGGCGTACCCGTGTGCGCGGCGCGCCGCACGGACTTGACTGGTAGGAAATCTCCTACCTATTCTGCTGGTGTGACCAGGAACGCTGCGGCCGGCAGCGCCGCGACCGACGTGTTCGCCGCACTGGCCAACCCGACCCGCCGCGAGCTGCTACGGCTGCTGCTCGAGGAGGGGCCGCAGCCGGTGCAGCGGCTCGCGTCCCATTTCGACATGGCCCGGCCGAGCGTGTCCGAGCATCTCAAGGTGCTGCGGGACGCCGGTCTGATCAGCGAGCACAGGAGCGGGCGCGAGCGGCACTACCGGCTCGAGGCGGCGCCGCTGCGCCGGGTGCGGGACTGGCTCACACCGTACGAGCGCTTCTGGCGGGAGAAGCTCGCCAACCTGCGCGACCTGCTCGATGAGGAGGAGCCGTCGTGACCGACCGGCAGTCGATCCGGGCCGACCAGTACCTGGCCCATTCCCCGGCGCGCGTCTGGCGGGCGCTCACCGACCCGCAGCTGATGGCCAGCTGGCTCATGCCCAACGACTTCAAGCCGGACGTGGGCCACCGGTTCACGTTCCACACCACGCCGATGCCGAAGGTGGGCTTCGACGGGATCGTCCACTGTGAGGTCCTCGCCGTCGAACCGGAGCGGATGCTGCGCATCAGCTGGGTCGGCGGCAACCTCGACACGACGGTCACCTGGACGCTCGTACCCGAAGGTCGCGGCACCCGGCTGTTCGTCGAGCACGCGGGCTTCGACCTCGATGACGCGGCGCAGACGTTCGCCTTCCAGGGGATGGGCAACGGCTGGCGGACCGGGATCTTCCGTGCGCTCGACAAGATCCTGGACGAGGCCGGCGCGCATCACCCACGGTGAGGGATCAGCGCCGCCCTGCCACGGCCGCGTGGTGCTGACTCATCTGGTCGATGTACTTGACGACAAGGTGGAGCGGCGGGAACCAGCGGGATGTGATCTTGAAGATCAACCAGCCCACCAGCAGCCCGATTAGCTCGGCCAGGGCGACCGCGCCGAAGCTCCACATGTCTCACCAACTCCCTCGTCTCCCAGGCCGGATCTCGTACGCGCGGGTCTCGCCGGTCGCAACCTTGCCGGATTCGACCAGTTCGAACCCGCACAGTGGAGGGTTTCCCCCCGACCGCTAAAACGGCCCGACTTCCCCCGACATATGGCGCACCGGACGCATACCCCCACCGAGTCTGGGGAGGCATACGACCCCCGCCGAATGGGGGACGACAGATGGGGGAAGGAGCAGGATGACAGGATCACCGGGTCGTGAGCCGTGTCATTCCGGAGGCGCGGCCCGAGGCTCACGGGCTGCGCGGACCATCGGTCTCGCGGCGGTCACACTGAGCCTCGCGGTGACCGCCGCCTGCACCGATGCGTCTTCGGTGAGTACGGACGCGGCGGCTAAGGGCAAGGCCGGCCAGCAGGCGAAGCAGGCGCCCGCCATCGTGCTCTCGACGGCGGCCAACGCCGCGTCGGCTCCCGCCGACGTCGTCACCGTGACGACCGTGTCCGCGGTCCTGGACACGGTCACGCTGACCGACGCGCAGAACAATGCGGTGGCCGGAGCGTTCGACGCCGGCAAGCGCTCCTGGCACAGCACCGCTCCGCTCGATTACGGCAGCCAGTACAAGCTCACCGCCACCGGTGTCGGTCCGCACAAGCGGCGCCTGACGCAGAGCAGCACGTTCACCACGGTGAACCCGGGCAAGCTGGCCACACCGACTCTGAAGGCCAACAGGTTCATGGACCTGAGCGGGCAGCAGACGTACGGGGTGGGTCAGCCGGTCATCGTCGACTTCAGCGAGCCGGTTACCGACAAGGCGGCGGCCGAGAAGGCACTCCAGGTCGTCACGGAGCCCCACGTCGACGGCGCCTGGCACTGGTTCAACGACCAGGAGGTGCACTGGCGGCCGCCGGAGTACTGGAAGCCGGGCACCAAAGTGACCGTCAGCACCAACGTCCACGGCAAGAACCTCGGCGGTGGCGTGTACGGGGACAAGGACACCTCCTACGCGTTCACCATCGGACAGTCCAAGATCGCCATCGCTGACGACAAGACGTACCAGATCCAGGTGTTCATCGACGGCAAGCTGGTCAAGGAAGTTCCGACCGCGATGGGCCTGCACGAGCAGATCGGCGACATCGACCTGCGTACCCGCAGCGGCCCGCACGTCGTGCTCGGCACCGAGCGGGAGACCCGCATGACCTCGGCGAGCTTCGGGCTGACCGGAGCGATGGGCTACGACGCGATGGTGGAGTGGACCACCCACATCTCCTACGAGGGTGAGTACATCCACGCCGCGCCGTGGAGCGAGGCCCAGCAGGGCAACAGCGACGCCTCGCACGGCTGCCTCAACGTCAACACCGACAACGCGATCTGGTTCGTGCAGAACTTCGGTCCCGGCGACGTCGTGGACGTGCGCAACACGGGGCTTCCGCTCCAGCCCACCGACGGCCTGCTGGACTGGACCTTCAGCTGGCCGGACTGGGTCAAGGGCAGCGCGGCCCAGCACTAGGGGGTCCCGCGGGCGGACAGGCAACGAGATCGATGAACAGCCGCGCGCCGTCAGGTCGCGCGGCTGTCCATATCGCTTCGCCTATTTGGATGGAAGTTCGACCCAAACGATTGTTAGGCCAAAAAGTTACGGGTTGCAGGATGATCGGGTGGCAATCGAGGCATCCCGGTCCGTCGAGCATCCGAAGTGGTGGTCCCAGTTCCTCCTCGGCGGGGCGTGCGCCCTGCTCGGGTACTACGTGCTCCTGACCTTCGGCGCGTCGTCACTGGTCCAGGACCTGGTATCCATGCTGTTCCCGGTCGCGGCGACCGCCGCCATCGTCGTGGGCGTCCGGATGCACCGACCGGCCGGTCGGACCCCCTGGTACCTGCTGGCCGCCGGGCAGGGCATGAACCTCGTCGGCGACCTCATCGGCACCATCTACCGCAACGTGTTCCATACCGACCCGTACCCGAGTATCGGGGACGTCGCGTACCTGGTCGCGTACCCGCTCCAAATGATGTCGTTGGTGATGTTCGTCCGGCGGCGTACGCCCGACTCGAACTCTCCGGCGCTCGTCGACGCCAGCATGCTGGCGCTGCCCCTGGGGCTGGTGTGGTGGCTGTACGTGATTCGCCCGATGACCCAGGGTGACGGCAGCGTTGCTGAGCGGGCGGTTTCGGTGGCCTATCCGATCATGGACATTCTCCTGCTCGCCGTCGCGCTGCGGCTGGCTGTCGGGGTGGGAGCGCGGACCAGGGCCTTCTGGTTGCTGGTCGGCAACCTCGTCACGGTGCTGCTGGGCGACATGGTCTACGGCATGCTGACGGCCCGGAACCTCTACGACCGCTACGCGTCCTGGGTGGACTGGACGTTCCTGGTGGCGTACGTGCTGGTCGGGGCCGCCGCGCTGCACCCGTCGATGTCGTCGCTGGACCGGCGGGCCGCCGTGGTGGTACGGGGCGCCAGCCGCTCCCGGCTCGTGGTGCTCACCCTGGCCGGCCTGTTTCCGCTACTGCTGCTCGTGGTCCGCTACGTCGTGGGTGGCGGGTCCGGCCTCGGGATACCCGAGGTCTCCCTCGTGACCGGCGCGCTCTTCGTGCTCATGGTCGTCCGGATGAGTCGTCTCGGCGACGTCCGCGAGCGGCTGGCGATCCACGACGGCCTGACCGGCGCGTACAGCCGGCAGTTCCTGGACGAGACGTTCCGCACAGAGTTCATGCGGGCCCGCAACGCCCGCAACGACCTGGCCTTCCTGCTCGTCGACGTGGACAACTTCCTGCTCGTCAACGAGATGTACGGCAACGTGGCCGGCGACATCCTGCTCGCCGAGGTGGCGGCCCGGCTGCACCGCGTACTGCGCCCCGGCGACGTGATGGCCCGGGAGAGCGCGGACCGGTTCATGGTGCTCATGCCGGCGATCGACGGCCGGGAGGCGCTGCTGGTCGCCGAGCGGTTGCGGTCGGTGATCAGCGACGACCGGGTCGAGGTCGGTGAGGGTGGGTCGGTACGGGTGACCGTCTCCGTCGGCGTGGCCATGCTCTCGCGTGACGGCGACACGCCCCAGGCGCTGATGCGCTCCGCCGACCAGGCGCTCTACGTGGCGAAGCGGGCCGGCCGCAACCGCACGTACACCACGTACGGGCCGGTGAACATCCACGCCTTCTCGTGAACATCCACGCCTTCTCGTGATCGTCCCGGCGCCGGCGGTGCACGTCTCACCAGGTGACGGGCAGCGCCTCGAGGCTGCGCACGACCATGCCGGGCTTGAACCGCAGCGCGGATTCGGGCACCGCCAGGCGCAGGTCGGGTAGCCGGCGCAGCAGGCCCCGCAGCGCCTCCTGCAGTTCCATCCGGGCCAGCTGGGCGCCCAGGCAGTGGTGCACGCCCGCGCCGAAGCCGAGGTGTGGGTTGTCGGCACGCGACAGGTCGAGCCGGTTCGGGTCGGCGAACGCGGACGGGTCGCGGTTGGCGGCCGCGAGGACGGGCAGCACCGCCGAGCCGGCCGGCAGCCGTACGCCGCCCAGCTCCACCTCCTCGGTGGTGATGCGGGGAAGGCTCGCGCCGCCGTCCCCGAGCTGGACGTACCGCATCAGCTCCTCGACCGCCCGCGGGATCGCGTCGGGGTCGGCGCGGAGCTGGTCCCACTCCACGCGATCCCGCAGCAGGGTGAGCAGGAACATGTTGATCTGATTGGCGGTCGTCTCGTGGCCGGCGATCAGCAGGCCCAGGCACAGGTTGACCAGCTCACGTTCGGAGAGCCGGTCCTCGTCGTCCCGGGCCGCGATGAGCGCGGTCATCAGGTCGTCGCCCGGCTCGGCGCGCTTGGCGGTGATCAGGTCCTCGATGTAGCGCGACAGGGCGTCGAACGCGTCCTGCATCACCACCGGGTCCTGCTGCCAGTCGCCCATCAGCGTGTCCGACCAGGAGTGGAACCGGTGCCGATCGTCGGCCGGCACGCCGAGCAGTTCGCAGATGACCTGCACCGGCAGCGGCAGCGAGAAGTGCTCGACCAGGTCGACCGGGTGTGGCAGGGCCTGCATCCGGTCGAGCAGCGCGGCCACGATCCCGGCCGCGCGGGGGCGTAGCTCCTCGACGCGCCGGACGGTGAACGCGCTCGCCACCAGCCTGCGCAGCCGGGTGTGGGCGGGCGGATCCATGCCGATGATCGAGTCGTCGGCGATCATGAGGCCGACCCGCGGCGCATCGGGGCCGCCCGCGGCGGAGCGGCTGAAACGGGGGTCGCGGAGCACCCGACGGACGTCGGCGTGCCGCGTGACCAGCCACGCGGAAGCGCCGTCGGGCAGCGTCACCGGCGCGACCGGCTGGCTGTCGAGTAGGCGCAGGTACTCCGGCGCCGGGTCGTACAGCGACGGCGGCGAGGGGAAGGGATACGGGATCGGCTCGTGCGGTAGGGCTGCTTCGTTTGGCAGGGCCATGGGGCACCTCCGAACACCGGCGGAAACCCGACGGTACCGGCGCGTCCGCGGCGCGGTCGACGGTCACGCCGCCCGCCTGCGCAATCGGGCAGCGCCGTGGCGGATGTCAGTCGCGACGTACCCTCTTGTCATTGTGACTACCAGTGAACGCTTGCCGCACATCCGCACCTTCCACCCCCGCCGCGGTCGGATGGGTGACCGGCACCGCGACGCGCTGGACCGGCTCCTGCCGGTGTACGGGGTGCCCGTCACTCGGCAGCCCCTCGACCTCGACGCCCTCTTCGGGCGCCGCCTGCCGGTCGTACTGGAGATCGGGTCGGGGATGGGTGAGGCGACCGCCGACATGGCGGCCGCCGACCCGGAGCGTGGGTACCTCGCCGTCGACGTACACACCCCCGGCGTCGCCAACCTGCTCGCCCTCGTCGAGGAGCGCGGGCTCACCAACGTCCGGATCGCCCTCGGTGATGCCCTGGAGGTCGTGGACCACCAGCTTGCGCCGCGGACCGTCGACGCCATCCACGTCTTCTTCCCCGACCCGTGGCCGAAGGCGCGCCACCACAAGCGGCGGCTGATCCAGCCGCGGCACGTCGCGCTGCTGCGTTCGCGGCTGGTACCGGGCGGCACGCTGCACTGCGCGACCGACTCGGCCGACTACGCGGCGGCGATGCTGGAGACGCTGAGCGGTGATCCGGAGCTGGGGAACGCCTACGACGACTATGCGCCCCGACCGGGGTACCGGCCGCTGACGAAGTTCGAGCAGCGCGGGGTGGACGCCGGTCGGGACGTCTTCGACCTGATCTTCACCCGCCGCTGAAAGATCCGCAAGATCCGCAAGATCCGCGCAAGGCGTCACATATTGCTGCTATCCGAGCCGTGGAGGCAACAATGTGTGCAACATTGCGCGCGCGGTGATTGCGCGCGCGGTGATTGCGCGCGTCGTGATTGCGCGCGTCGTGCCGGTCGCGGGATGCCGCCAGGTGTCCAAGATCGCGGATTTGGGCGTCGTCGTGGCACGATTGATCGGCCATGACGCTCACTGACCGGCTGCCCCGTAGCGCCGACCCCGACTCCGTGTTCGAAGCCTTCGCCGGCTGGGCCGCCGACCAGGGCCTCGCCCTGTACCCCCACCAGGAAGAGGCGCTCATCGAGATCGTCTCCGGCGCCAACGTCATCCTGGGCACGCCGACCGGGTCGGGCAAGAGCCTCGTCGCCGCCGGCGCGCACTTCGCCGCCCTGGCCGACGACCGCACCACCTTCTACACCGCGCCGATCAAGGCGCTGGTGTCGGAGAAGTTCTTCGCCCTGTGCGACATGTTCGGCCCGTCCAACGTCGGCATGCTGACCGGCGACGCCAGCGTCAACGAGGACGCGCCGATCATCTGCTGCACGGCGGAGATCCTGGCCAACATCGCGCTGCGGGACGGCGCCGAGGCCGACGTCGGCCAGGTGATCATGGACGAGTTCCACTTCTACGCCGACCCGGACCGCGGCTGGGCGTGGCAGGTGCCTCTGATCGAGCTGCCCCAGGCCCAGTTCATTCTGATGTCGGCGACGCTCGGCGACGTCGGCTTCTTCGAAAAGGATCTCACCCGGCGCACTGGCCGGCCCACCGCCGTGGTCACGGGCGCCGAGCGCCCGGTGCCGCTGATGTTCTCGTACGCGACCACCCCGCTGCACGAGACCCTCGAGGAACTGCTCTCCACCCACCAGGCCCCGGTCTATGTGGTGCACTTCACCCAGGCGGCGGCGCTGGAGCGGGCGCAGGCCCTGACGAGCGTCAACGTCTGTACCCGGGCCGAGAAGGACGCCATCGCCGACGCGATCGGCAACTTCCGCTTCACCGCCGGCTTCGGCAAGGTCCTGTCCCGGCTGGTACGCCACGGCATCGGCGTCCACCACGCCGGCATGCTCCCCAAGTACCGCCGGCTGGTGGAGACCCTCGCCCAGGCCGGGCTGCTGAAGGTCATCTGCGGCACGGACACCCTCGGGGTCGGGATCAACGTGCCGATCCGCACCGTCCTGTTCACCGGACTGTCCAAGTTCGACGGTACGAAGACGCGGCTGTTGCAGGCGCGCGAGTTCCACCAGATCGCCGGCCGCGCCGGCCGGGCCGGATACGACACCATGGGCTACGTGGTCGTGCAGGCGCCCGAGCACGTCATCGAAAACGAGAAGGCCCTCGCGAAGGCCGGCGACGACCCGAAGAAGCGGCGCAAGGTCGTGAAGAAGAAGCCGCCGGAGGGCTCGATCGGCTGGGGCAAGCCGACCTTCGAGCGCCTCGTCACGGCCGAGCCCGAGCCGTTGAAGTCCAGCTTCGCGGTCAGCCACGCCATGCTGCTCAACGTCGTCGGCCGGGCCAACGTCAACGGTGGCGGCGACGCCTTTAGCGCGATGCGCCACCTGCTCGAGGACAACCACGAGGAGCGCCCGGCCCAGCGCCGCCACATCCGGCGGGCGATCGCGATCTACCGCGCGCTGCTCGCCGCCGGTGTGGTGGAATCGGTCGACGGGAAGGTGCGGCTGACCGACGACCTCCAGTTCAACTTCGCGCTCAACCAGCCGCTGTCGCCGTTCGCGCTGGCCGCCATCGAACTGCTCGACCGTGAGTCCCCGACGTACGCCCTCGATGTCCTGTCCGTCGTCGAGTCCACCCTGGACGACCCGCGCCAGGTGCTGTCGGCACAGCAGTTCAAGGCGCGCGGCGAAGCGGTCGCGGCCATGAAGGCCGAGGGCATCGAGTACGAGGCGCGGGTCGAGCTGCTCGAAGACGTCACCTACCCCAAGCCGCTCGCCGAACTGCTCGACGCGGCGTACGACATGTACCGGCGGGGCCATCCCTGGGTCGCCGACCACGAGCTGGCGCCCAAGTCGGTCGCGCGCGACATGTACGAGCGGGCGATGACCTTCGCCGAGTACGTCAGCTTCTACGGGCTGTCCCGATCCGAGGGCCTCGTCCTGCGCTACCTCGCCGACGCGTACAAGGCGCTGCGGCAGACCGTGCCCGACGACGCCAAGACCGAGGAGCTCGTCGACCTCGAGGAGTGGCTCGGCGAGCTGGTGCGGCAGGTCGACTCCAGCCTGATCGACGAGTGGGAGCGGCTGCGCAACCCGACCGACGACCCGGCCGCCGTCGTCGCGGCCCTCGAGCCACCGGCGGTGACCCGCAACCTCAGGGCTTTCCGGGTACTGGTCCGCAACGCGCTGTTCCGCCGGGTCGAGCTGGCCGCGCTGCGCCGCTACGACGAGCTCGGCGAGCTCGACGGCGAGGACGGCTGGGACGCCGCGGCGTGGGAGGCCGCGCTGGAGCCGTACTTCGACGAGTACGACGACATCGGCACCGGGCCCGAGGCCCGTGGCCCGGCGCTGCTCGTGATCGACCAGCAGCGCGACCGCTGGGTCGTACGCCAGATCTTCGACGACCCCGCCGAAGACCACGACTGGGGGATCGGCGCCGAGGTCGACCTGGCGGCGTCGGACGAGGCCGGCGCGGCGGTGGTACGGGTGACGCACGTCGGGCCGGTCTAAGGCGCGGGATAGGCTCGCACGTAGATCACAGCCGGCTCTCGGGGGAGGAGCCATGCCTGATCGACTGGACGGCACGGCGGCGCTGATCACCGGCGCCTCGAGCGGCATCGGCGAGGCGGCGGCGCGGGCGCTGGCCGAGCAGGGCGCCGCGGTCGCACTCGTGGCGCGCCGGGCCGAACGGCTGGAGACGCTCGCCACCGAGCTGCGCGACCGCGGCGGGTCGGCCCTCACGATCGCCGCCGACGTCGCCGACGAACAGCAGGCCCGCGACGCGGTGGAGCTCACGGTGGCCGAGCTGGGGCGACTGGACACGCTGGTCAACAACGCGGGGGTGATGCTGCTCGGGCCGGCGGTGCACGCGCCGATCGACGAGTGGCGGCGAATGGTCGACGTCAACCTGCTCGGCCTGCTCTACTGCGCCCACGCCGCGCTGCCGCACCTGCTCCGGGCGGCCGACGGCGACCCGCGACGGGTCGCCGACCTGGTCAACATCAGCTCGGTGGCCGGCCGGCGCGCGACCCGGGGCAGCGGGGTCTACAACGCGACCAAGCATGCGGTCGGTGCGTTCAGCGAGGCGCTCCGCCAGGAGGTGACCGCCCGGCACGTACGGGTGTCGCTCGTCGAGCCGGGCGCGGTCGAGACCGAACTGCTCTCCCACAACCGGCCGGAGATCCTGGCCGAGCTCGACCAGCGGTTCACGGGGCTGGAGCGGCTGCGGTCGGCCGACATCGCCGACGCCGTCAGCTACATAGTCACCCGCCCCCGGCACGTCGCGGTCAACGAGGTCCTCATCCGCCCCACCGAGCAGGAGGCGTGACCGATCTCAGGGAATTTCCTGATGGCGGCGGTTGCGCGGGCGCGTCACGCTGGAGTCGGTGCGTCGGGCCGCCGACGCGAAGTGGAGGATCCATGAACACGGCGCGCTTGCTGGCCTGGCTCGTCCTGCCGCTGGTCGGGCTGGTGCTGCTCGGCACGCTGGCCGTCTGGCTGTTCAAGGCGCTGCTCGGCCTGGCGTTCTACCTCGTGGTGGGCGCGCTGGTCGCGGGCGGCGCGGTCTACCTCTACCGGCGGGCGAAGCGGGCAGTCGGGCCGGGCACGCGTAACCGGCGGCGGATCGAGGCGGCCGCGCAGACCTACCGGACGCGCGACCGCTGAGGCTCGTCTAGCAGTTCGTACACCCGGTCCAGCGCGGTGTCCCAGGGGCGGACCGGGACGACCGGGTGCCCGTGCCGCTGCGCCTGCGCCGCCAGCCAGTCGCCGTAGCGCGCGCTCGCCTCCGCCCGGTCCCGCTGTACGCCCGCGTGCGGTTCTCGCTGCCCGTAGTTGCGCACCAGTTGCTCCACGTCGGGTTCGTGGACGAATACGGCCCGGACGCCGGCCGGCAGCGGACAGGGGAGCAGATAGTCGCCTTCGACGATGACCGGCGTTCCCGTCTGTACGTGGTTGTCGATCACCGCCTCGATCGCCGGCCAGAGCGCCCGCGCGATGGCGATCTGAAGCTCGACCACACGTTCGGGGGGAAACGTTGCCGCCTCCGGGTGGGTACGCCAGTAGTGCAGGAGTGGCTGCTGATCCGGCGTGGTGATCGCTTGAAGCGCCTCGACGAGGTCGTCGACCTCGACGATCGGCGTGCCGTACCGGCGGGCCAGCGGGTAGCTGAGCGACGTCTTGCCGGTGCCGGAGGCGCCGCCGAGCAGCAGTACCTGCCAGTCCATCGCCGCCCCTCTCCAAGATCCTCAAGAGTCTACGTGGTCACGGCGCCGTGAAGTCTGCACGATCACAGGCGACAGGCTTGGTGAAGATACCCCCTAGGGGTATGGTGTAGCTGATTAACGGACCCTTCCTGGACGAGGAGCGCGCCATGGCGACCACCGCGACGTACACCGTTTCCGGCATGACCTGTGGCCACTGCGTCAACGCGGTGACGTCGGAGATCAGCCAGCTCGACGGGGTCACCGATGTCAACGTCGACCTGTCCACCGGCGCCGTCACCGTGACCAGTGACGCGCCGCTCGACGACGCCGCCGTGGCGGCAGCGGTCGACGAGGCCGGGTACGAGGTCGTGAAGTGACCCTGCCCGCTCCGGCCAGGCTCGCGGCGTACGTCCTCGGCCTGGTGGTCCTGTTCGCCGCCGCCGCCGGGCTCGGCAAGGTGGTCTCACCGGCGGCCGCGGCTCCCCGCTCGGCGCACGCGACGGCCGCCGGGCACGGTCACACGGCTGGCGGGCACGGTGACATGGCCGCCGGACACGGCGACATGGCCGGCGGGCACGGCGACATGGCCGGCGGGCACGGCGACATGGCCGGCGCCGCGCTGCCCGGGGGCTTGCAGAACAGTCAGGACGGCTACCGGCTCAAGCCGGTCACGACCAGCCTCACGGCCGGTGCCGTCACCGACCTCGCCTTCCAGATCATCGGGCCGGACGGCGCGCCGGTCACCCGGTACACCCCGACGCACACGCGGGACCTGCACCTGATCGTGGTGCGCCGGGACCTCGCCGGGTTCCAGCACCTGCACCCGACGCTGGCGGGCGACGGCACCTGGCGGGTACCGCTCACGGTGCCGGCAGCGGGCCAGTACCGGATCTTCACCGACTTCCAGCCGGCCGGGCGGGTGGCGGCGCTGACCCTGGGGGCCGACCTGCCGGCCGCCGGCGACTACCGGCCGACGCCGCTGCCGGCGCCGGCCCGCACCACCGCCGTCGACGGCTACACCGTCGAGCTGTCCGGTGACCTGACCGCCGGCAGCGCCAGCAGGGTGACCCTGCGCGTCAGCCGGGACGGCAGGCCGGTCACCGACCTCCAGCCGTACCTCGGCGCGTACGGCCACCTGGTCGCGCTCCGCGACGGTGACCTGGCCTACCTGCACGTACACCCCGACGGCGAGCCCGGCGACGGGCGTACCGCGGCCGGACCGGAGATCACCTTCCACGCGGAGGTACCCAGCGGCGGCGCGTACCGGCTGTACCTGGACTTTCAGCACGCCGGCCGGGTACACACCGCCGAGTTCACCGCGGTTGCGAGGGATGCGTCATGACCCAGATCGAGCTGTCGATCGGCGGCATGACGTGCGCCTCCTGCGCGGCCCGCATCGAGAAGAAGCTCAACCGCATGGACGGCGTCCAGGCCACGGTCAACTACGCCACCGAGAAGGCGAAGATCGTGTACGCGGACGGCGTGACCCCGCAGGACCTGATCGCGACCGTGGAGAAGACCGGGTACACCGCCGAGCTTCCGCCACCGTCCGCGCCGGCTGAAGCCGCTCCCGCCGCAGCCGCTCCTGCCGACGAGCTGACGTCGCTGCGTACCCGGTTGTGGGTCTCGCTCGTCCTGACCGTCCCGGTGGTCGCGCTGTCGATGGTCCCGGCGTGGCAGTTCACGAACTGGCAGTGGCTCGCACTGGCGCTGGCCGGTCCGGTGGTGGTCTACGGCGGCGCGCCGTTCCACCGTGCGGCCGCGATCAACCTGCGCCACGGCGCGGCGACCATGGACACCCTCATCTCGCTGGGCACCCTGGCGGCGTTCGGCTGGTCGCTGTGGGCGCTGTTCTTCGGTACCGCGGGGATGCCCGGCATGCGGCACGAGTTCACGCTCAGCATCGCCCGTACCGACGGCGCCGGAAACCTGTACCTGGAGACCGCGGCCGGGGTCACCCTCTTCCTGCTCGCCGGGCGGTACTTCGAGAGCCGGTCCAAGCGCCGCGCCGGTGCGGCGCTGCGCGCCCTGCTCGAACTCGGCGCCAGGGACGTCGCGGTCCTGCGGGGCGGCGGTGAGGTCCGGATCCCGGTCGAGCAGTTGGCGGTCGGGGACCGGTTCGTGGTCCGCCCCGGCGAGAAGATCGCCACCGATGGGGTCGTCGAGGAGGGCAGCTCAGCCGTTGACGCGTCGATGCTCACCGGCGAGTCGGTGCCCGTCGAGGTCGGGCCGGGGGACGCCGTCGTCGGCGCCACGCTCAACGCCGGGGGTCGGCTGGTCGTACGCGCTACCCGGGTCGGCGCGGACACCCAGCTGGCGCAGATGGCCCGGCTCGTCGAGGACGCCCAGAACGGCAAGGCGGCCGTTCAGCGCCTGGCCGACCGCGTCTCGGCGGTCTTCGTGCCCATCGTGATCGCGTTGGCGGTCGGTACCCTCGGCTTCTGGCTCGGGGCCGGCGCGGGGCCCACGGCGGCGTTCACCGCGGCCGTGGCTGTACTGATCATCGCCTGTCCGTGCGCGCTCGGCCTGGCCACGCCGACCGCGCTGCTGGTCGGCACCGGTCGCGGCGCGCAGCTCGGGATCCTCGTGAAAGGCCCCGAGGTGCTGGAATCCACGCGTCGTGTCGACACCGTCCTGCTCGACAAGACCGGCACCGTGACCACCGGGCGGATGTCTGTCGAGGTCGTCGGGGACGATGCCGACGAGCTGCTCCGGGTGGCAGGCGCACTCGAAGCCGCGTCCGAGCACCCGATCGCGAAGGCGGTCGCCCGGGCGGCCGCCGACCGGGTCGGTACGCTGCCGCCGGTCGACGGGTTCGCCAACGCGGAAGGTCTGGGAGTGACCGGTACGGTCGACGGCCGCGACGCGGTCGCCGGACGGCTGCGGCTGCTGGAACGGCACGGTCTGACCGCGCCGGAGCCGGTGACCCGCGCGGTGGCCGACATCGAGGCGGCCGGCCGCACCGCGGTCGTCGTCGGCTGGGACGGCCGCGCGCGGGGCGTGCTCGCCGTGGCGGACACGGTCAAGCCGACCAGCCGGGAAGCGATCCGGCGGCTACGTGAGCTGGGCCTGTACCCGGTGCTGCTGACCGGTGACAACGCCGTGGTGGCGGACGCGGTCGCGGCCGAGGTCGGTATCGAGCAGACCATCGCTGAGGTGCTACCCGCCGACAAGGTCGACGTGGTGAAGAAGTTGCAGGCCGAGGGGCGGGTCGTGGCCATGGTCGGGGACGGGGTCAACGACGCGGCGGCGCTGGCCCAGGCGGACCTCGGGCTGGCCATGGGCACCGGTACGGACGTCGCGATCGAGGCGTCGGACCTGACCCTGGTACGTGGCGACCTGCGCGCCGCGGTCGACGCGATCCGGCTGTCCCGGCGGACCTTGCGCACCATCCACGGCAACCTGTTCTGGGCGTTCGCGTACAACGTCGCTGCCCTGCCGCTCGCGGCCGCAGGTCTGCTCAACCCGATGATCGCTGGTGCCGCGATGGCGTTCTCGTCGGTGTTCGTCGTCTCCAACAGCCTGCGCCTGCGTCGGTTCGCTCCTGAATCTTGGGGAGCTTGACATCGCATACGGTGTCGTACGCCCCAAGATCTAAGGCCTCAGCCGCGCTTCATCAACCTGCCGATGGCCGCCATTATCTCGTCAGCCATCTCCTGGCTGCGGCCCTCCTCGGCACCAGTGATCATGCAGTGGCGGGCGTGGCCGTCCAGCAGGCCCAGCGCCACCTTGTCGAGCGCGGCCTGGATGGCGCTGATCTGGGTCAGTACGTCGATGCAGTAGCGGTCCTCTTCGACCATTCGCTCGATGCCGCGGACCTGACCTTCGATCCGGCGTAGCCGGCTCAGCAACTGGTCCTTGGTGGCGGTGTATCCGCGGGTCGGTGCTGTCACGGGTTCATCGTACCGGAACCCCCAGGGGGTATAAGGGCGTCGACGTCGGGTCGGATGACGCTTCCCGGTGCCACCGGCCGAGCCCGCCCGCCGGGCACGCCCCGCCGGCCGCCCGTACCTGATGAGCCGCCCGGGCCCGGCCTCAGGCCGATCACCTCACGTGGTCGGCCTGAGGCGGGGCCCGGGTCGGTCGCGTGGCCGCCGTCGGCCTACGGTGGCAGGCTACAAAACAAAGGGTCCGTAACCGAGGCCGCCAACCTTGCCTCGGGCAACGGCTCGCACCACGGGCTCAACCGCAGGTCACGGACTCCTCGGCGGGTCACCAGCCGGCGGGCGGCCAGCCGATAGGGGGCGCGATGCGCGCGATTCTCGTCGAACAGTTCGGCGGCCCCGACGTTCTGCGGCTGCGGGACGTACCGCTGCCGCAGCCACAGCCGGGCGAAGTGCTGGTGAGAGTCAACTCCGCGGGGGTCGGGCCGTGGGACGCGGCACAGCGGCAAGGTCGTTTCGGTACTGAACTGCCCTACATTCCAGGGTTCGAATGCGCCGGCACGGTCGTCGGGAAATCCGGGGACGACGCCGGATTCCACGACGGCGAGCCGGTGTACGGGTACATCGGCATGGGTGGGGCGTACGCCGATTACGTGGCCTGCCGCCCGGATCGGCTGGCGCCCGTACCCATGGCGCTGGCGCTGTGGGAGGCCGGGGCGCTGCCGGTGGACCTGCTGACCGCCGACGCCGGAATACACGACGTGCTCGCCGTCCAGCGCGGGCAGACCGTGCTCGTCACCGCAGCGGCAGGCGGGCTGGGGCACCTGGCGGCACAGCTCGCCATTCATGTCGGGGCCCACGTCATCGCCACCGCAGGCCGGGATCACCACAACTTCGTGCACAAGCTCGGGGTCACCGACGTGATCGACCACTACGAGGCCGACTGGCCGCAACGCGTGCGCGAGATCGCACCCGACGGCGTCGATGCCGCGCTGTCGACCGTCTCGGCGACCACCACCGACGCGGTTGCCGCGACCCGGGACGGTGGCGCGGTCGCGACCCCGGCTCCCGGTGGCGAGATACCACCCGGTCGGCGAGTCCAACTGCTGCGGTACCAGGGCCCGATGGACGGCCGGCGGCTGGCACGGCTCGCGCCGATCCTTGACGAGGGTACGGTCGCTCTCATCATCTCGGCCCGCTTCGACCTCGAAGATGCGCCTGCCGCCCACACCGAGGTCGAACGCGGACACACGCGCGGCAAGATCGTACTGAGCGTCAACGACGATTGACGCCGTCTCAGCGGCGGCTCGCGCGCCGATCGGTTCATCCCGGTGCCGCCGACGTGTCGTATCTCTGCCGTCGCAAGCGATCTCCGATTCGCGCCCTGGACCGCCGCCGAAAGCCTCGATGCGGCTTTTGAACCCTGCGTCCACGCGCTCCGTACTACGAGCCGGATAGGAGATGGGCGGGAGTCTCTGTCATCGATCGGAGGGAGCGGTAGATGAGGTCTACCAGGACCGGCGGTGCCCCGCGACGCGGGATGCTCGGGGCGGCGATTGCGATCAGTCTGGGAATCGCCGCGCTTGGCACCGGGCTGAGCTTCGCCTCGGACAGGCAGACCGGAGTCCCAGCCGCCGCGAGCAGTGCAAACGCCCAACAACCATGTAACCAGCAGCAGGGCAACGCTGCGATGAACGGCGCGAACAACAACAAGCAATACAACGGCGCCGGTGGTAACGGCAACGGCGCGACGGGCTACGGCCAGGGCAACAATGCGACGCAGTACAACGGTGCTGGTGTTGTCGACCCGTCTGCCAGCGCGAGCCCGTCGAATGATGCTAACGGTGGCCAGGTCTGCAACCCGTGCAACAACGGTGCCATGGGTAACGGCGCCAACAACAACGGTACGGGCTACAACAACGGCATGCAGGCCAACAACAACGGCATGGCGAACAACGGCCACAACAACGGCATGGCCAACAACAACGGCATGGCGAACAACGGCCACAACAACGGCATGGCCAACAACAACGGCATGGCGAACAACGGCCACAACAACGGCATGGCCAACAACGGCAACAACGCGATGCAGCACAACGGCGCCGGTGTTGTCGACCCGTCTGCCAGCGCGAGCCCGTCGAATGATGCTAACGGTGGCCAGGTCTGCAACCCGTGCAACAACGGTGCCATGGGTAACGGCGCCAACAACGGCATGGCGAACAACGGCGCCAACAACGGTATGGCCAACAACGGCCACAACAACAACGGCATGGCCAACAACGGTCACAACAACAACAACGGCATGGCCAACAACAACGGCATGCAGGTGTGCAACCCGTGCAACAACGGTGCCATGGGTAACGGCGCCAACAACGGCATGGCGAACAACGGCCACAACAATGGCATGGCCAACAACGGCATGCAGGCCAACAACGATCACAACAACAACGGCATGCAGGCCAACAACGGTCACAACAACAACGGCATGGCCAACAACGGCATGCAGGCCAACAATGGCCACAACAACAATGGCATGGCCAACAACAACGGCATGCAGGTGTGCAACCCGTGCAACAACGGTGCCATGGGTAACGGCGCCAACAACGGCATGGCGAACAACGGTCACAACAACAATGGCATGGCCAACAACGGCATGCAGGCCAACAATGGCCACAACAAAAACGGCATGGCGAACAACGGCCACAACAACGGCATGGCTAATAACGGCATGCAGGCCAACAACGGTCACAACAACAACGGCATGGGAAACGCGGGCAACGGTCAGAACTGCCAGGTTTCGGCTTCCCCCAGCGGCCGGTAACGCGTTCCTCTTCTAAGTCCGCGGATCCCCGCGTGGAGCTGCCCCCTCCACGCGGGGATCCGCATGTCTACCGTGGAGGTCTGGATCCTCGTCTGTTACCGGGAACGGTTTCCGTTTCCGTGGCTGACACCGATGTGGTTGACGGCGGTGGTAGTCGCGGGTGCCCAGCCGATGCGGGCTTGAGTGAGGGAGGCACGGTCGAAGACCGTGTCCGTGCGGCTGTCGACCCCTGCGCTCGCCGACAGGCTCAGCGCCAGGATGGTGGCCATTCCGAGCACGGGCAGCAGGCGCCGCCGGGGCGGTGCTCCCATCAGCGCCCGTACCCGGTCGGGGACGTTGCCGCCGGTGGCGGTCATCGCCTGCGCCGGCTGCGTGGGGGTGACCAGGAGCGCTGCCCGGGCGATGGTACGAGCCGTCAGTACCCGGTCTCCCACCTGGCGCGCCGCATCCTCGTCGGCCCATCGCTCGACGGCGTGCCGGACGGCCTGTGCGCTGGATCGCAGCAGCGGGTTGGTCGCTGCCGCGAGGTCGGTCGCGAGCACCCACCACGCGTGATGGTGGTCGACGTGGGCCTGTTCGTGTGCCAGCAGGACTCGGCGCTCATCGGCTGACAGCGCCCGCAGCAGCCCCGTCGTCACCACGATCCGTCCCGACGGCGGGGGAATGGCGAACGCGTCCGGCTGGTCGCTGTCGACGACGACGAGGTTGGCGTCGGTGGCCGGCAGGTGCCGGCAGTATCGGCGAACCACGACGATCGCTCGCACGCGTTGCCAGCCGGTCAGAGTCAGCCGTGCGAGCGCAGCGCCGACCAGCGCCGTGCAGACGACGGCTGCGGCGACCGGGACGGGGTTACCCGACCTCAGCTTCGGCGCCGACCAGGGTCCCAGCTCCGCTATCTCGGGTAGCTGTGCGATCCATGGAGCGGCGAGCAGGGCGATCACGGCAATGCTCGATGCGGCGATGATGAGCGACCCGGTCGCGAGCGCTGCGGTGGCGGCGGCGGGTGGCAGCCGCCGGGCCAGCCGGGGCGCGATCACTGCGAACCCGATCCACGCGACCACGGCGAGGAGCGTTGTCGCGGCCGTCACCGCAGGCTCCGCCGTACGTGTCCATCCCGTGGCGTGTGCATGCCTCAGCGTATCCGGCCAGCTCGGAGCTTCACCCGTACCCGCTGCTCACGGCGGGGATGGGCGAGCGCGGAACGGCTCAGCTTCTAGGATGTGCCGGTGACTGACAGTCCCGCCGAAACCGAGCGCGGCGCCGCCGTCGGA
Source organism: Planosporangium thailandense (assembly GCF_011947195.1). GTDB lineage: Bacteria > Actinomycetota > Actinomycetes > Mycobacteriales > Micromonosporaceae > Planosporangium > Planosporangium thailandense. The sequence goes on from NZ_JAATVY010000001.1 coordinate 413,340, forward strand.
GCTGGTGCACCCTTCGCCGACGGCCGCCGGGTACGCGCGGGTGTGCCGTGGTCGGTGCTGGGCGTGATCTCGGCTGGCGGGGCGATCGGGGCGGTGGCCCGCTATAGCCTGGGCCGCGCCGTCCCGGTCGGCTCCACCGGTTTCCCGTGGGCGACCTTCATCGTCAACGTTTCCGGCTGCGTGCTCATCGGTGTGTTGATGGTGCTGGTCAGCGAGGTGTGGCCGGGTCGGCGGCTGCTCCGCCCGTTCCTCGGGGTCGGTGTGCTGGGCGGGTACACCACGTTCTCGACCTACATCGTCGACATCCAACGTCTGACGGCTGCCGGTGCCGTCGCTACCGCCCTGGCGTACCTGGCGGGCACCCTGGTCGCCGCCCTCCTGGCGGTGTACGGCGGGGTGACGATCACGCGTACGGCGGTGGATCACGTCCGGCGTTCCCGTACCCGCGCCAGGGAGGTCCGATGAAGCTGGAAGGTTCGGCGCTCCGCCTGACCATATTCGTCGGCGAGGACGACCAGTGGCACCACAAGCCGGTGTACACCGAGATCGTGCACCGGGCCCACCGGGCCGGCCTGGCGGGCGCCAGCGTCATCCGCGGCATCGAGGGCTACGGAGCGTCCTCGCGGATCCACACCAACCGGCTGCTCTCGCTGTCCGAGGACCTGCCGGTCGCGATCATCATCGTGGACGCCGAAGAGCGGGTCCGCGCGTTCCTGCCCGAGCTTGATGAGCTGGTCACGGAAGGTCTGGTCATCATCGACCCCGTCGAGGTGATCCGCTACGTGGGCCGAGCAGCGGCTGACCGGAGCGCGGGGTGACACCGCTCCTCGTCGCGCTCGTCGCGCTCGGCGCGGCGGTGGGCGCGCCGCTGCGCTACCTGGTCGACCGTGCGGTCTCCAGCCGCCACGACTCCCTGTTTCCGTGGGGAACCTTCGCGGTCAACGTCGCCGGCTCGTTCCTGCTGGGTCTGCTCACCGCCGCGACGCTGCACACCTCGGCACCGGTCGTGGCGCTCCTGGGCACCGGCCTGTGCGGGGCGCTGACGACGTACTCGACGTTCGGGTACGAGACGATCAGGCTCCTGCAGGAGCGGGCGCGGCTGCTCGCGGTGCTCAACGTCGCGGCGAGCATCGTGGCCGGGCTCGTGGCGGCAGCGGCCGGTGCCGCGCTCGCCCGGGTGCTGGCCGGCTGACGGCCGCCCGTCAGGTGATACAGAACTCGTTGCCCTCCGGGTCGGCGACCGTGATCCAGACGTAGGGCCCTTGCCGCCCCCGGTGCAGGAACGTCGCGCCGCGAGCGGTGAGGCGCTCGAGTTCGGCGTCGAGCTTGTCCGCGCCGACCCGCACGTCCAGGTGGACCCGGTTCTTGACCGTCTTGGCCTCGGGGACAAGTTGGAACAGCACCCGCCGGCCGGGCCCTTCGCCGGGCCCGGCCGGGTAACGGATCGCCGCGCCTACTTTCCAGACCAGCGCCCCGTTGTGGACGACGGTGTCGTCCTCGGTGGCGTGGCCCTCGGCGATCACCCGGCGGATGAACGCCTCGTCGGTGGGCTCCACCAGCCAGCCCAGGGCCTCGGCCCACCAGTCGGCGAGGGCATGCGGGTCGGCCGCGTCGATCGTGACCTGGAAGTCGTATGCCATGCCCGGATGGTAGCGGCGCCCACCGACAGAACCTGGCTACTTCAGCGCGGCAACGATCTCGCTCGCGGCCCGGTAGCCGGACTCCACCGCGCCGTTGAGGTAGCCCTGGAAGTCGACGGAGGTGTGCTCACCCGCGAAGTGGCAGCTTCCCACGGCCTCCCGTTCCGAGCCGCAGATCGAGGTGTACCCGCCGACCCGCCAGTACGAGTACGCGCCCTTCGTCCACGGGTAGTTGGCCCAGCAGTCGAGCGACACCCGGCCGTTCCACAGTCCGGTGATGCCGGGCAACACCGGCTCGAACTGGCCGAGGAAGCGGTTGGCGTACTGCGACGGCGTGAGGGAGCTGAAGTCGCGGGCGATGGTGCCGCCGGTGTAGTTGACGAGCACCCCGCTCGTACCCGACTGCGCCCGGCTGACCTCCCAGGTGTTCTGGTAGCCGGTGTCGGCGTACGTCTCCCCGTTGCACCCGATGTCGTACCAGGATCGCCGGGCGAACTGCAGTTGGAGCTTGGTGTTGCTGCCCATCGCCGACTGGGTGATCGCCTTCGTCTTCTGGCCCGGGAAGTTGGCCTTCGACAGGTCGACCTGCCGCAGCAGCGAGAACGGCAGCGCGAGCACGACGTGGTCGGCCACCACGGTCGTCGACCTGCCGCCACCGGACGGCGCGACCGTCACCGACCACGTGCCGTCACCCCGGTCGGCCAGCGCGGTCAGGGCCGTGCCGAGCTGGATCTGTCCCGGCAGCTTCGCGGCGAGCGCCGTCGCGACCCGGTCGTTGCCGCCGTCCACGTGGTACTTCTCGTTGGACTTGCCGAACATGCGGAAGTTGCCCGGCCCCTGGTAGCCGAGCAGGTACAGCAGGTTGAGCGAGGACTGGTCGGTCGTCTCGGCGCCGTACTCGATGTTGTAGGCGACGTCGAGCAGCCGCCCGAGCCGGCTGGAGAAGCCGCCCGGCACGTACGCGTTGATCCAGTCACGCACCGACATGTGGTCGAGCTCCCACCCACGCCGGGTCCAGCTGTTGTACAGCGTCGGGTAGCTCGCCGCCGACACATCGTTGTGCAGTTGCTGCCAGATGCCCTGCAGATCGGTCTTGGCCTGGGCGTTGTCGTACTTGCCGCCGTCGAACCAGTACAGCTCGTCGGTGCCGGCCGGCTCGGTGTTCTTCAGGTTGCTGACGGTGAGCCCCAGCTCCTGGGTGAGCTGCAGCAGATCGGTGTGGTTCTGGTCGATGAGCTCGCCGCCGTGCTCGGCGATCTGCCCGTCGCCGAATACCCCGCGCACCGTCCAGCAACGACCTCCGACCTGGTCGGCGGCCTCGTAGACCGTCGCCGCGTAGCCGCTCTTCTTCAGCTGGTAGGCGGTGGACAGTCCGGCGAGGCCGGCGCCGATGACCACGATGCGCGGACTGCCGGCGGCCAGGGCGCGGGTCGGACGGGCCAGGTTGTACGTCGCGGCGGCCGCCAGTCCAGCGGCGCCGGCGAGCAGCACGCCACGACGGTTGACGGTGCCGTACGTACGGCCACCGTTGACGTCGCCGGGCTGCGCTGCGCCGGTCTCCACGGAATGCTCCTGTGCGACCTGCGCGGCGAGCCGTTGCAGGGCGGCGAACAACGGGGTACGTGACATTCGGCGGTACCTCTCACTCGGGACATGCTGTGCCCGGATCGGACCGGATCCGACGACGCTATGTCCGGGAGTGTGACCTGAGCCACCGACGTATGGGCAGGTGCGACAACCGAAAAGGGTGGATCTGCTCGGGAATTCCGAGACGACCAGTAGCGGTGCAATCACCGTACGTTAAAAGTGTGGCGTAGCCCGGCCGGCCGTAGCCGTACCGGCCGGGCTCACCTCGGTCGCTTCCCCACGACCGGCGCGGGTCACCCCCATTCGCCGCGCACCGTCCATCGTACACATGTGCGATTCGCCGTCGTCCTTCGGGGGCTGGGATGGCGTCGTGTAAACAATCTTTGACATCGTGTCCGAAGTGCTTTACCTTGGCTATGTCAAGTTTGCTTTACATGGGGGTTGGCATGTCGTTCGACGAGAAGCGCGCGTGGATCCAGGCGGTGGTCGCCGTCGGCGGATACGGCACCTATCTGGCGATCATCCTCGGCCGGGCGGGGGGAGCCCCGCTGGCCGAGGTGCACTACGTCGGCACCCTGCTGTGGACGGTCGGCGGGTCCATCGTGGCGGGGATCGTGCTGCACATCCTGTCCGGCATGGTGTTACCGGGCGGCACCCGCAAGGATCAGCGCGATCGGGAGATCAACCAGTTCGGTGAGCACATCGGACAGTCGTTCGTCGTGGTCGGGGCGGTCGCCGCGCTGCTCATGAGCCTGGCCGAGCTGAGGTATTTCTGGATCGCGAACACGATCTACCTCGCGTTCGTGCTGTCCGCCGTCCTCGGCTCCGTCGCCAAGATCGCTGCCTACCGTCGGGGCTTCCAGTGATGGCGAAACCGACCCGGGTCACCAACAACATCCGGTCGCTGCGCTTCGCCCGTGGCGAGATGACCCAGGCTGAGCTGGCCGAGCGTATCGGCGTGACCAGGCAGACCGTCATCGCCATCGAACAGGGACGGTATTCGCCGTCCCTGGAGGTGGCGTTCCAGATCGCCCGGGCCTTCGGGGTCCCGCTCGACGACGTCTTCCAGTACGCCGGCAACGAGGAGGAAACACCGTGAAGGCGATCGTGCAGGACCGGTACGGATCGACGGATGTCCTCCGCTTCGAGGACGCGCCCGTTCCCGCCGCCGGGGACGGGGAGGTGCTGATCCGGGTCCACGCGGCCGGTGTCGACCAGGGCGTGTGGCATCTGATGACCGGACTGCCCTACCTCGGGCGCGCCGCCTTCGGCCTGCGCCGGCCCCGGATGCGGATCCGCGGGATGGACCTCGCCGGGCGGGTCGAGGCGGTGGGCCCGGGCGTGACCCGCTTCCGGCCCGGCGACGAGGTGTTCGGCAGCTACGCGGGGGCCTACGCCGAGTATGCGTGCGGTCCGCAGGACCGGTTCGCGCCGAAGCCCGCCCGCCTGACTTTCGAACAGGCGGCCGCCGTGCCGATCTCGGCGGTCACGGCACTGCAGGGCCTGCGCGACCTCGGCCGGGTCCGGCCCGGGCAGACGGTCCTGGTGCTCGGTGCGGCCGGTGGAGTGGGCACCTTCGCCGTGCAGCTCGCCAAGTACCTGGGCGCGCAGGTCACCGCCGTGTGCAGCGGCGGGAAGGCGGAGCTGGTGCGGTCGCTCGGCGCGGATGCCGTCATCGACTACACCCGGGAGGACATCACCGACGGCGGCCGGTGTTACGACGTCATCCTGGACATCGCCGGCAACCGCCCGCTCCGGCAGCTCCGTCGCGTTCTCGCGCCGCGCGGCACTCTCGTCATCGCCGGTGGGGAGGGTGGTGGACGGTGGCTCGGCGGCGTCGACCGGCAGCTGCGCGCCCAGGTGCTGTCGGCGTTCACCGGCCAGCGTCTGCGTGGACTGATGTCCCGCCAGCGCCCCGACGACCTGTTGCTGCTGCGGGACCTGCTCGAGTCGGGTGACGTCACGCCGGTCATCGACCGGACGTACCCGCTGAGCGAGGTGCCCGAGGCGATCCGCTATCTGCGCAGCGGCCAGGCCCGGGGCAAGGTCGTGATCACCGCTTAAAACGATCTTGGACACTTGGCGGTGCCATAGGCCCGCCAAGTGTTCAAGATCGCGGGAACGGGCTCAGAGCTCGGCGGCCACCAGCTCCGCGACCTGTACGGCGTTGAGCGCCGCACCCTTGCGGAGGTTGTCGCTCGAGCAGAACAGCGCCAGGCCGTGCTCGACGGTTTCGTCGGCGCGGATGCGGCCCACGTACGTCGGGTCCTGTCCGGCGGCCTGCAGCGGAGTGGGGATGTCCGACAGCGCCACGCCGGGGGCGTCCGCCAGCAGTTCGCGGGCGCGCTCGGGGCTGATCGGCCGGGCGAACCGCGCGTTGATCTGCAACGAGTGGCCGGTGAAGACGGGCACCCGCACGCAGGTGCCGGACACCTTGAGCGCCGGAATCTCGAGGATCTTGCGGCTCTCGTTGCGGAGCTTCTTCTCCTCGTCGGTCTCGTCCAAGCCGTCGTCGACGATCGAGCCGGCCATCGGCAGGACGTTGAACGCGATCGGCCGGGCGAACTTGCGGGGCGCCGGGAACTGCACGCCCGAGCCGTCGAAGGCCAGCTCGGTGGCCCGGTCGGCGACCTTGCGAACCTGCTCGTCGAGCTCGGCCACCCCGGCCAGGCCGGCGCCGGACACCGCCTGGTAGGTGGCCACGACGAGGCTGACCAGCTCGGCCTCGTCGTGCAGCGGCCGCAGGACCGGCATCGCGGCCATCGTGGTGCAGTTGGGGTTGGCGATGATGCCCTTGGGGCGCTGAGCCGCCGCGTGCGGGTTCACCTCCGCCACGACCAGCGGCACGTCCGGGTCCATCCGCCACGCCGACGAGTTGTCGATCACCACGGCGCCGGCGGCCGCGACGCGCGGCGCCAGCTCCTTGGAGGTCGCCCCGCCGGCGGAGAACAGCACGATGTCGAGGCCCGAGTAGTCAGCGGTGGCGGCGTCCTCCACCGTCACCTGCCCGTCCTGCCAGGGCAGGGTCCGGCCGGCCGAACGGGCGGAGGCGAACAGCCGCAACTGGGTTACCGGGAACTTCCGCTCGGCCAGGATCTGGCGCATAACGCCGCCGACCTGGCCGGTGGCCCCGACGATGCCGATTCTCATGCCGCGAGATTACCCAGGTCAGCGTGTATTCGCAGGTCAGTATCCCGGCATCCGGATGCGACATGACGAGCGTCACGGCACCGGCGGCCGGCATCGCGGTGGGGCCGCGGAGGCGGCCCCACCGCTACGGGGTAACAGGGGCGAGCCGCGGGTCAGCGGGTGGACACGCGGCGGTAGCGCGCGATGGCCAGCGGCACGAAGACGGCCACGATCGCGGCCGACCACAGCAGGGCGAGCAGGACCGGGTGCTGCGCCGGAAAGCCGCTGCCGCGGGCGAGGCCGGCCGGCGCGTTGCCCCACAGGTCCCGCACCCCCAAGGCGATCGAACTGATCGGGTTCCAGTCGGCGACCGGTCGCAGCCAGTCCGGCAGCGTGTTGGTGGAGACGAACGCGTTGGACAGGAAGGTCATGGGGAACAGCCAGATGAAGCCGGCGGACTGGGCCACCTCGACGCTGCGCGCGGCGAGTCCGATCACCGCGGAGACCCAGCTCATCGCGTACGCGAAGAGAAACAGCAGGGCGAACCCACCGAGGGCGGCCAGGGGACCGGTGTGGACCCGCCACCCGACCAGCAGGCCGCACAGCCCCATGACGACCACGACCAGCAGGTTGTTGAGCAGGTCGGACGTCGTGCGTCCGATCAGCACCGCGGCCCGCGACATCGGCAGCGACCGAAAGCGGTCGACGATGCCCTTGGTCAGGTCGTCGGCGAGTCCGATGGCGGTCAGGGACGAACCGAAGGCGACCGTCTGGGTGAAGATGCCGGCCATCAGGTACTCCTTGTAGGCCACCCCCGTCCCCTTGATCGCGCCGCCGAACACGTACGTGAACAGCAGCACGAACATGATCGGTTGAATCGTGGTGAAAATCAGCAGGTCCGGAACTCGTTTGATCTTGATGAGGTTGCGCTTCGTGACGATCCAGCCGTCGTGAAGCGCACCGGCAGCGGCGCTCATCGCACTCCTTCGGTCTTGACCGGACCGGCCGGCCGCCGGCGATCTGCGGCCGGAATCTCCGCCTCGTTGTCGTCCTCTCCCGTGGTCTGTCCGGTGAGCCGGAGGAAGACGTCGTCGAGGGTGGCGCGGCGGATGCCGATGTCCACCGGTTCCACGCCGGCGGAGTCCAGCAGTCGGGCGACGTCGAGCAGGGCGCGGGTGCCGGCGCCGGCCGGCGCGCTGACCCGGCGCGCCTCGAGGTCGATCTCGGGTACGTCGCCGCAGACCTTCTCCATCGCCATGCGTACCGCCTCGATCTCGGTGGCGAGCGCGACCGTGACCTCCAGCCGCTCGCCGGCGACCTTGCGCTTGAGCTCGGTTGCCGTGCCGCGGGCGATGGCCCGCCCGTGGTCGATGACGACGATCTCGTCGGCGAGCTGGTCGGCCTCCTCCAGGTACTGCGTCGTGAGCAGCAGCGTCGATCCCGAGCGCACCCGCTCGTTGATGACGTCCCACATGCCGAGCCGGCTGCGTGGATCCAGGCCGGTGGTCGGCTCGTCGAGGAAGATGATCGGCGGCGACGTGATGAGCGCTGCGGCCAGGTCGAGCCGCCGCCGCATGCCGCCGGAGTACGTCTTCACGGTGCGCTTCGCCGCGTCCGCCAGCTCGAACCGTTCGAGCAGGTCGTTCGCGCGCTGCCGGGCGCGCGCCTTGCCCAGCTGGTACAGCCGCCCGATCATCTCGAGGTTCTCGTAGCCGGTCAGGTTGTCGTCGACCGCCGCGTACTGCCCGCACAGGCCGATGATCTTCCGTACCCGCTGCGGCTGGGTGAGCACGTCGATGCCGGCGACGCTGACCCGCCCGGCGTCCGGGCGCAGGAGCGTCGCGAGGACGCGGACACAGGTCGTCTTGCCGGCGCCGTTGGGGCCGAGCAGTCCGAGTACGGTGCCTTCGGGCACCTTGAGGTCGAGATGGTCGAGCGCGCGTACCGAACCGTAGGTCTTGACGAGACCTTGCACCAGGATCGCGTCTGCCATGCGGCCAACGTACCGGCGGCGGCGCAAAGTAGCAGCGCAATTTCGATGCGAGATGGTCGAACCGAGCCGGACAAAATGACGTCGGTACATATTAAAGTGTGTCTCGGCCACGTTTTGTATCTGCGAATGAAGGTTCATTGTGGACTTCGTGATGACCGGAAACGTCGGGTAGCCATGGGCGGCCGTCATCGCCGCTCGGGCCGCCGCGGGCGCGGTGGCCGGCCCGCTTCCGGCGGCTTGAGCATCGTCGCCGCCGGTGTGGGCATGCTCGTGTTCCTCACCGGTAGTTGGAGCGTCTACCGTGCGTTGACCGATACCGCGTGTGGGCAGCGCATCCACGTGGGCATCGCGGCGGCGCCCGAGATAGCGCCGGCCGTGCGGGAGACGGCGGCCAAGGCGACCGGCTCGCAGCCGCTCCGCCTGGCCGGCAGGTGCGTGGCTGTCGACGTGACGGCCGTCGACCCCGCGGACGTGGCCGCCGCCGTCGCCGGTCGGCACCAGTCGTCGCTCGGCGGCCTGGGCAGCGCCGACGGCAGGACGCAGGTGCCCGACGTCTGGATCCCCGACTCGTCGATGTGGCTGCAGCGTCTTCGGGTGGGGCCGGACTGGGTGCCCGACGACGCTCCCTCCGTGGCCAGCAGCCCGGTCGTGCTGGCCGTTCCCGAACCCGTCGCGACCACGCTCGGCTGGCCCGACAAGAAGTTCAGTTGGAGCGACCTGCTGCCGCGGCTGACGTCCGACGCCAGACTGCGTACCGGGATAGTCGAGCCCAACCGGGACGCGGCCGGCCTGTCCGGCCTGCTGGCGCTGGCCTCCGGCGGAAACGCGGACGCCGCGGCGGTCGGCCAGCAGAAGATCGTCGGGGTGATGCGGGCGCTCGCCACCGGGCGGGCGACCCTACGCGACGAGCTCGTCGCCCGGTTCCCGCGCGCGGGCGATGCGGTCTCGCTCGCCACGGGGCTCAGCGCGGCGCCGATGACCGAACAGGCGGTCATCGCGTACAACGCACGGCAGCCGTCCGTGCGGCTGGCCGCCCTGTACACCGACCCGGCTCCGGTGGCGCTGGACTACCCGTTCGCGATCATGCCCGGTACCTCTGTCGACAAGGCGGCCGCGGCCAACGCGGTGCTCGGGATTCTCGCCGGTGACGCGTACCGTGACCGGCTGGCCGCCGCTGGTCTGCGCGGGCAGGACGGCGGGGTCGGCGCGCGGTTCGCCACCCCGAAGGGCGCACCGGGCCTCACCGCGCCGGTCAGCGCCGCACCGGACGCGGCCCGCATCGACAGCGTGCTGGCCACCTGGTCGGCCATCACCTCGCCGGGGCGGATGCTCGCGGTGGTCGATGCCTCCGACTCGATGCTCCTGCCGGTGCCCTCCGCCGGTGGCGTGTCCCGTGAGCAGGTGACCGTCGAGGCCGCCCGCCGTGCGATGGCCCTGTTCGACGACAACTGGGCAGCCGGCCTGTGGATGTTCTCGACGCAGCTCGACGGGCTCACCGACTATCGCCAGCTGGTGCCGCTCGGCCCGCTGGGCGACCAGCGCCAGCAGCTGCTCGACGCCCTCGGCGGGATCACGCCGGTGCCCGGCGGCAAGCGCGGGCTGTACGACACCACGCTCGCCGCCTACCGAGCCGTGCGGAGCGGGTGGGATCCGAGTCGGGTCAACTCCGTCGTGATCATGACGGACGGCAGGAACGACGATCCGCAGGGGCTGTCGCTCGACCAGCTCACCGCCGAGCTCAAGAAGGTGATGGACCCGGCCCGGCCGATCGAGATCATTATGATCGGTGTCGGTCCGGACGTGAACGAGGCGGACCTGAGGCGCATCACCGACACCACCGGCGGCGGCACGTTCGTCGCCACCGACCCGGCGAAGATCGGCGATGTCTTCCTGAAGGCGATCGCCCTGCGTACCAGCGTCAAACGCTGAGGGTCGGCGGCCGGTCAGACGACGGCGCCGAGCCCGAGGATCAACACGAACGACACGACCGACAGGATTGTCTCCATCGCCGACCACGTCTTGAAGGTTTGCCCGACGCTCATCCCGAAGTACTCCTTGACCAGCCAGAACCCGGCGTCGTTGACGTGCGACAGGAACAGCGAGCCGGAGCCGATGGCGAGCGCCAGCAGCGGCCTGTTGACGTGGGTCAGATGCTCCACCAGCGGGGCCATCAGCCCGGAAGCGGTCACCGTGGCCACGGTCGCCGAGCCGGTGGCCAGCCTGATTCCGACCGCGATCAGCCAGCCGAGGGCCAGCGCGGAGAGGTGGCTCGCGGCTGCCGCCTTGCCGAGGGACGTGCCGATACCGATCGAGACGAGGATCTGCTTGAACCCGCCACCCGCGCCGATGATCATGACGATGGCGGCGATCGGCGCCAGGCTGAGTCCGAGCAGTTCGTTCACCTTCTGGCGGCTGAAGCCGCGCAGGTACCCGAAGGTGACCATCGCGACCAGTACGGCCAGCAGCAGCGCGACGAACGGGTCGCCGAGGAAGTCCAGAACCGTGCGCACTCCGCTCGTCTTGGCGAGCAGGACGTCGACGAGGGCCTTGCCGAGCATGAGCACGACGGGCAGCAGGACGGTCCCGAGCGCGACGCCGAAGCTGGGCCGGCGGTCGACGGCGACCTCGGTGACCGGCGCGGTCTTCGTGGCGGTGCGGGCGCCGGTGTCGGACTCGGCATCCATCCGCGTTGCCGTCGCGGCGGCCGTCGTGGCCCCGGTCGCGGCGGAGTCGCCGGCGAACTGGGCGACGAGCCGCTCGGGCGGAGCCGGGCGAACCCGACGGCCGATCCAGCCGCCGTAGAGCGGCCCGGCGATGATGACGGTCGGGATGGCGACGATCAAGCCGTACGCCATGGTCTGGCCGAGGTTGGCGTGCAGCGCGCTGATGGCGATCAGGGGCCCGGGGTGCGGCGGCACCAGGCCGTGCATGACCGACAGGCCGGCGAGGGCCGGGATGCCCACGCGGACCACCGAGGTCCGTGCGCGCCGCGCCACGAGGAAGATGACCGGGATCAGCAGGACGACGCCGATCTCGAAGAACAGCGGGATCCCGACGATCATCGCGATGAGCGTCATCGCCCAGGGCAGGCGGCGTTGACTGGTACGGCTGACGATCGTGTCCACGATGCGATCGGCGCCACCTGAGTCGGCGAGCAGTTTGCCGAGCATGGTGCCGAGCGCGACGAGGATGCCGACGCCGCCGAGGGTGCTGCCGAAGCCGCTCTCGAAGTTCTTGATCACATCGGCGGCGCTCAGTCCGGCGCCCAGCCCGCTCACGCCCGAACCGAGGATGAGCGAGATGAACGGATGCACCTTGAATTGCGTGATCAATACGACGACCACGGCGATGCCGATGAACGCCCACACCACGAGGGAGGTGTCGTGTGCGGTCCAGTGCATGGGTGGCTCCCTTGGGGTCAGGGGTGATCGAGCGGCTCGGCCGGCAGGTCGAGAGCGCGGAGGATCTCGTCGACGATCTCGGCCGGCGTCCCCTGTACCGACACCGTGAGTACGCCCTCGTCGGGTCGGGGCGGTTCCAGGTCGGCGAACTGGCTGTCGAGCATGCTGGCGGCGAAGAAGTGCCCGTGGCGCGCGACCATCCGGCTCTTGATCAGATCGGGGCTGCCGTCGAGGAACACGGTGCGCACTTCCGGGCGATGCGCACGCAACAGGTCCCGGTAGGCCCGTTTGAGTCCGGAAGAGGTGACGACGCCGGGCTCATGCGCCGCCCGCCGCTCGTCGATCCACCGACCGATCGCTTCCAGCCACGGCTTGCGATCTTCGTCGGTGAGCGGGTGACCGGCGGCCATCTTCTCCACGTTGGAGCGCGGGTGGAAGTCGTCGGCCTCGGCGTACCGCCAGCCGAGCCGGCCGGCGAGCATCGCGCCCACGGTCGTCTTGCCGCTTCCCGAAACGCCGGTGATCAGGATGATCGACGGATTTCGGTCTTCGTCGGGCAGGGCTGCCATAACCGGCAATCTATCTCGTACCCGGGAGCGGCGCACCGGTCACCGGGTCGAGCTCCGGCTCCGCCATCTGGGACGCACGGGTACGGGGAACCACACGTCCGATCGTGCGAGGGTAGCGTCGCACAGAGCGGCTGATGAAGGGATGAGCGTCATGGCAGACAGGGCACAGATCGGTGTGACCGGGCTTGCGGTGATGGGCCGCAACCTGGCGCGCAACCTGGCCAGGCACGGGCACGCGGTGGCCGTCCACAACCGGTCGAGCGGGCGGACCAGGTCCCTGGTCGAACAGTTCGGTCACGAGGGCACGTTCCTGCCTGCCGAGACACCCGAGCAGTTCGTGGCGTCGCTGGAGCGGCCCCGGCGCGTGGTCATCATGGTCAAGGCCGGCGCGCCGACCGACGCCGTGATCGAGGAGTTCGCGCCGCTGCTGGAGCCCGGCGACATGATCGTCGACGCCGGAAACGCCCACTTCGCCGACACCCGCCGCCGTGAGGCGGCGCTGCGCGAACGTGGCCTGCACTTCGTCGGTACCGGTGTCTCCGGTGGCGAGGAGGGCGCGCTCAACGGTCCGAGCATCATGCCGGGCGGGTCGCGCGAGTCGTACGAGGCGCTCGGTCCACTGCTTGAGGACATCTCGGCGAAGGTCGACGGCACCCCCTGCTGCACCCACGTCGGCCCGGACGGCGCCGGCCACTTCGTCAAGATGGTCCACAACGGCATCGAGTACTCCGACATGCAGCTCATCGCGGAGGCGTACGACCTGTTGCGGCATGCCGGCGGGATGGAGCCGGCGCAGATCGCCGAGGTCTTCCGGAAGTGGAACACCGGTCGACTCGAGTCCTACCTGATCGAGATCACGGCCGAGGTGCTGGCGCACACCGATCCGGCGACCGGCCGGCCGTTCGTCGACATGGTTGTCGACCAGGCCGAGCAGAAGGGCACCGGCCGGTGGACCGTACAGATCGCGCTCGACCTGGGCGTGCCGGTGAGCGGCATCGCCGAGGCGGTCTTCGCGCGGTCGCTGTCCGGCCACGCCGCCCTCCGGGCCGCGGCGCGTGACCTGCCCGGGCCGAGCCCGCGCCGGGCGGACTCCGTCGACGCGCTCGTCGAGGACGTCGAGCGGGCGCTGTACGCATCCAAGATCGTGGCGTACGCGCAGGGCTTCAACCAGATCCAGGCCGGCAGCGCCGAGTACGACTGGAACATCGACCCGGGCGCCATGGCGACGATCTGGCGCGGGGGCTGCATCATCCGCGCTGCGTTCCTCGACCGCATCCGCGCCGCGTACGACGCCGACCGCAACCTCCCGACGCTCCTGGTCGACGACCACTTCCGCGATGCCGTCGCCACCGCGCAGGACTCGTGGCGGCGGGTGGTCACCCTCGCCGCGCAGTCCGGCATCCCGGTGCCGGGCTTCTCGACGGCACTGGCCTACTACGACGGGCTGCGCGCGCGGCGCCTGCCGGCCGCGTTGGTGCAGGGGCAGCGGGACTTCTTCGGCGCGCACACCTACCGGCGCGTTGACCGCGACGGCTCCTTCCACACCCTGTGGGCCGGCGACCGCAGCGAGGTGAACGGCTGACTGAGGCCGGCACAAGATCCGCGCAATGTGTCGCGTGAAGCCACGGTCGACGCGGCTGCGACTCCTGACACGTTGCGCGGATCTCGGCTCTTATCTCGGGTGTCGGCTCGGCTATCTCGGGTGTCGGCTCGGCTATCTCGGGTGTCGGCTCGGCGTCCACGCGAAGGCGAGCGAGCCGCCGATCATTCCGAGCAGCAGGCCGACGAAGAACCCGCCCAGGTTCGAGGTCAGCCACGAGGCCAGCGCCATCAGTACGCCGACGATCGAGTAGAACATGCGCTGGCGGGGGTTGAACCAGACCAGGAGCCCGCACACCACCATGACGGTGGGCGCCAGGTAGGCAGCGAGCCCCAGCGGACCGACGTGCAGGACCACCGGCAGGGGCGCGCGTACCGACCCGAGGATCTCCACGCCGGCGGCCGTCAGGAGTAGTCCTCCCCAGAACGGCCGGCTGCGCCGCCACGTGCGCCAGCCGTGCCGGGCCCGTCCGGTCGCAGCCGTTGGCGCGGCGGTCGATGCGGGCGTGACCGGTGGTCGGTCGGCGGTCGGCGCGGGCGTGACCGGTGGTCGGTCGGCGGTCGTCTCGTCGGAACCGTCCGCGTTCAACACGGTCATCACTAGCAGCCGTCGGACGTGAAGCTCAGGTGGAGGCCGGGCAGGGTGAACTGGGCTGCCGTGGTCGCGAAGTTGTTCTGGCGCAGGTTTTTGATGGTCACGGTCCGCGCCTGCTGACCGAAGACACCGATGTTCCCCGTCACGCCGGGCACCGCCTTCAGCGTGCTCGCGTCCTGGCCGATGTCGATGTGGTCGAACGAGGCGTCACCGGTGATGAGGTCCGAGTCGACCACCATGGTGCGTGCGGTGACCGGTGTGTTGCCCGTGCCCGCGGTTATCTTCAGATGCTCGCCGCCGAGGTCGATGCTCTGGCACAGGTTGGTCAGCGTCGCCCTGTCGATCGCGGATACGACGAGGACCAGCTGGCCGCCGGTGGAACCCTCGTTCGGGCTGCCCGGCGCCATGTGGTCGAGCGTCGCGAACTGCTCGAACCCGGTCCCGTCGAGCCTGGTGGCGGTGACCGTGAACGGCATCCCGGACAGGGAGAACTGGGCGGCGAGAACGCCCTGCGCGGTGAGGGCCACGAGGGTTCCGGCGACGGCACCGGCCGCCACCATCATGGCGGTGAATCGGCGCCAGCGGACTTTTCCGTGTGGCATGGGAGAGGACGGGTCACTGACTTCTTCGTAAGGCATGAGCTACTCCCCGGGACGCATCTGACGGACGACGTCGGTTTTGTCGATAACCGCTGAAACGGGCAGGCGCCATCACGTAACAATCACGATGATCGATACATCGAGTATTGGGGAAGTTACCGTCGCGTAGCAGTGGGGTCAATGGTTCGCCCCGAGTTCGTTGCCTGGTGTCACATCGCGCGTCGTGGCTGGTCGGACGAGGTGGTGCCGGGGTTGCCCCGGGGCTGGTTACCTACTTAGATCAATTTGATTACCTACTTGACGTTGCGATCGCGCGCAGTCTATAAACCCATTGTCATGTATCAATGAGTATCTCTGGGGTGGGAGGAGTACCTTCGCGACTTCCTGTCGCCGCTCGGCATCGGTAATCGAGAAGGCTGATTATTTTGCCTTACGCGGCCGGTTCCGTTGTATTTTCGCGCGCCGCCACGTGAGCCTCATGCGGTCGAATGCGTGGCGCATTCCTGTGCACATTTACGAGATCGAGCGACACAAAGGGAGAGTGAGAAGGGCCATGCGCGCCTACTCGTACCTCGCCGCCACGGTCGTCGCGGCACTGCTCACCGCAGCCGCGGCGGTGCCCGCGTCCGCAGCGACGACCAGCGTGCTTACCACGGGAGATGCCGATGGGGGCGCCATTGCGGTCGGCGACGTTCTGCAGGCCACCCTGAAGTCGGGCACCAACGCCAGCCTGGCCACCGCCTCCGGCGGCTCGACGGGCGTCACGTGCTCCACCTCGAGCTTCGGCGCCACGGTGGACTCCAACCCGGCCACGCCCGGGACCGCGACGGAGACGACCACCGACCAGACCTTCGGCGGTTGTACCAGCAACGTGTTCGGGACGACCGGCGTCAAGAGCGTGACGGTCAACAACCTCCCGTACGTCACGAGCGTCGACAGTGGTACGGGCGCGGTCCGGGTCACCGGTGGATCGGCCGGGCCGATCCAGACGACGCTCGTGCTGAACTCGCTTCTGGGCACGATCACCTGCGTGTACCAGGCCGACGGCAACGCGCTGACCGGAACCGCGTCTAACGCCGACTTCTCGCTCACGTTCGTCAACCAGAAGTTCACCAAGGTGAGCGGCTCGGGCGTCTGCGCCGCCAACGGGTTCTTCACCGCCACCTACGCGCCGGTCCAGGACACCAGCGTGGCCGGCACTCCGGGTGTCTTCGTGAACTGAACGGTCGGCGAGACCCGCGCAATGTGTCACTTCTTGCGGCTATCCGAGCCGGTGAGGCCGCAAAGTGCGACACATTGCGCGGATCTTGGGACGCGCGGATCTTGGGATGCGCGGATCTTGGGATGCGCGGATCTCGGTGTTCATCCTCGCCGGGTGGTTCGGTGTCACCCCCTCTTGGTGGGCAATTGCGCATGGCCGCCGCACCGGAGGCGCACCCCGACGAGCGGATCCAGCTCGACGTCATCGAGGAGCTGAACTGGGACGCCCGGGTTCAGCCGCACGCGATCGGGGTGACCGTCAAAGACGGGATCGTGACCCTGGTCGGGTGGGTGGACAACTACGCCAAGAAGTGGGTCGCCGAGCGGATCGCCCACCACGTACGCGGGGTGAAGGCGGTCGCCGACGACATCGAGGTCAGGCTGCCCACGT
This sequence comes from Planosporangium thailandense, assembly GCF_011947195.1. Taxonomy (GTDB): domain Bacteria; phylum Actinomycetota; class Actinomycetes; order Mycobacteriales; family Micromonosporaceae; genus Planosporangium; species Planosporangium thailandense. Next base: position 430,103 of record NZ_JAATVY010000001.1, read on the forward strand.
CGGCGGAGCGTACGGATGCCGAGATCGCCGCGGCCGCGACCCACGCCCTGAAGTGGGATGCGTTCGTCCCGATCGAGAACATCGAGGTCACCGTCGCGAAGGGCTGGGTCATCCTGCGCGGCGAGGTCGGGTGGGAGTACGAGCGGCGCGCGGCCGAGCGAGCGGTACGCCGGCTGTCCGGCGTCCGGGGCGTCACCGGTCTCCTCACTGTCCAGCCCCGCAGCGGGCCGGTCTTGGAGGATCTCCAGCAGCGCATCGAACGCGCCCTGATCCGCAGCGCGACCATGGACGCCGAGTCGATCGGCGTCCGGGTGGACGACGGCACGGTCGTCCTGACCGGATCGGTTCACTCCTGGGCCGAGCGGGAGGAGGCCGAACGGGTCGCCTGGTCGGCTCCTGGCGTGCGGACAGTGGACAACCAGATCACCGTACTTCCCTGAACGTTGCCAATACTGACAGTAATCGCTGCGGCATCCCAAACGTCCGACCGTCGTGCGAGGACCCCCAAACCCCGTTACTGTCCGTACGTGTGATTGGCAGACGTCTGGCAGCGGCGCTCGGGAGTCTCGTCCTCGCCTCGACCGCGTCGGTGGCGCTGGTCCCCTCCGACGCCGGCGCGTCGCCGGCCGGTCCGCGCGCCGTGAACGCGGCCCGGCCACCGTTCGCGCCGTGCCCGATGTCCACACTGCCCGCGCTGTCGACCCGCCCACCCCGCCCCGCCCCGCCGTCGCGTGATCCGGCCCGGCCGGTGATCGGCGGGGAAGGCCTCGCGACGGCGGGGCTGACGCTGCCACCCGGCGTTCCGCCGCCGCCGGCCAACAAGCTCAGCGCCACCTCGTGGGTGGTTGCGGATCTCGACAGTGGAGCGGTGCTCGGCGCCTGCGCACCGCACGAGCTGAGCCCCCCGGCGAGCATCCAGAAGCTGCTGCTGGTGGCGGCGGTGATGCCAAGGCTCGACCCCGCCCAGGTCGTCGAGGTCACCCAGCCCGACATGGACTTCGAGCCCGACAGTTCGCTCGTCGGCCTGGTGCTCGGTGGGCATTACTCGGTCGAGACGCTGTGGCTAGGGCTGCTGCTGAACTCGGGCAACGACGCGGCGAACGTCCTCGCCCGGCTCGGCGGCGGCGACGCCGGGATGGCCGGTGGCGTGAAGCTGATGAACGACACGGCGCGTCGGCTCGGCGCACTGGACACCCACGCGGCGACCCCGTCCGGTCTGGACGGTCCGGGCCAGTTCACCAGCGCGTACGACATGGCGCTGATCGCGCGGGCCTGCTTCACCCGCGAGGACTTCCGCCGGTACGCCTCGACGCGGTTCGCCGCGATCCCGGCCCAACCGGCGCAGGGTGCCAAGGGGTTCGAGATCGGCAACGACAACAACCTGTTCCTGAACCAGTACCCGGGCGCGCTGGGCGGCAAGATCGGGTTCACCGACGCCGCGCGGCACACGTACGTGGGGGCCGCGGAGCGCAACGGCCGGCGGCTGGTCGTGACGCTGCTCGGCGGGGAGATCGTGCCGAGCCGCGGGTGGCAACAGGGCGTCGACCTGCTGGACTGGGGATTCTCGGTACCCAAGGGTGCGTCGGTGGGCCGGTTGGTGAACCCGGGGGAGATCGACCGGAACGTCGCCGGGCAGGCGTCGACCAGGGTGCCCGTGGTGGCGCTGTCGCCCGCGCAGCGGCAACAGGCGCTCGGCCCCTGGACACCCGTACTGGCCGGCGGCGCAGTGGTCGTCGGCAGCGCCGCGCTGGTCGCCGTACCGATGGTGATGATGGCGGCCCGGCGGCGGCGCGCCCCTGGAACGCCCGGACCGCCCGGCCGGCACCGCTGATCCGAGCTGCCCGGGACACTTCGGTCTCTACCGAAGTGTCCCGGGCATAGCGTGCGCGACATGGTCCGATACCTGACGATGAACCAGTACGCCGATGCCTACGCCGAACTACCCGCTACCGACGACCGGGACCCCGTGGAGCTGGTACCCGCCGCCGTCGACGAGGTACTCGAGATGGCCGAATCGTGGCTGGGCTGGGACGGCCGCCCGGTCTGCCGTGACGGCAACGCCTGGACGCCGCACAAGGCGCTGCGCCGGGTCGGCGACCATCTCCTCGATCACCTCGCCGAGATCGAGTGCCGGCTCGCCGGCCAGCCGACCATCCCGGATCGGTGGCACGGCCGGATGGTGACCACGGACGCCGATTTCGCCCGGTTCACCGAAGTGGATCTCGACGAGGCGACCAGCCGGCTCGGCCGGCTCGCGGCCTGTTACCGGGCGCGGCTGACCGGCCTCGACCCGGACCTGCTCGACCGGCGGCCGGCCGCCGGCGGGTGGACGCTGCGCGAGGTGGTCCATCACGTCGCGAACGTGACCTACTACGCCCGGGTGGTGGGCGATCTGACCGGCGCGGGCTGAAACCGCTGGTACCGGCCGGCCGTCGCGGCGACGATAGCGGGGTGGGTACCGCGGCGGAGCTTCTCGAACACGACGGCGTCCGGCTGCGCCGATGGCGCGACGACGACCTTGACACCGTGCTGCGGGCGGTCACCGAGTCTCTCGACCACCTGGCGCCCTGGATGGCGTGGGCGGCCGACGGGTACGGCCGCGAGGACGCGGCTCTGTTCCTGGAGAAGAGCGCGGCCGACTGGCGGACCGGCACGGCGTACAACTACGCGATCGTCGCCCCGGACGGCGCGGTCGTCGGTGCCTGTTCGCTGATGAGCCGGATCGGCCCCGGCGGGTTGGAGATCGGGTACTGGCTGCACCCGCGCTACACCGGTCGGGGCATCGCGACCCGCGCCGCCGCGGCGCTCGTGGCGGAGGCGTTCCGGCTCGGCGCGGTCCGGGTCGAGATCGTGCACGACGCGGCCAACGAACGCAGCGGCGCGATCCCCCGGCGGCTGGGCTTCGTCGAGGTCGCGCGGCGCAGGCCTCCCCAGGAGCCCGTCACGGCCGGCGAGGTGGGCGAGGACGTCATCTGGCGCCTGGAGCGCTGACGGGAAACCCCGACCGCCTGTGATGGAATGCCGTCATCGTGGGGCGGTACCGGTGAGGGGTGATCGTGATGCGGGTGGACCTGCCTGACGGCCGACGTCTCGACGTGGAGGTGGAAGGGCCGGAAGGTGGGCTGCCGCTCGTGTACCACCACGGCGCGCCGGGCGCCGCGGTGCTGTACCGGCCGCTGGTGGACGCGGCCGCGCGGCACGGCCTGCGGATCGTCACGTACGCGCGCCCGGGCTACGGCCGCTCGGACGCGGCCCCCGGCCGGGTCGTCGCCGACGCGGCCCGGGACACGGCAGCGGTGCTCGACGCGTTGGGGCTCGGTGACTTCGTCACGGTCGGCTGGTCGGGCGGCGGGCCGCACGCGCTGGCCTGCGCCACCGTGCTGGCGGGCCGGTGCATGGCCGCCGCGACGCTCGGCGGGGTCGCGCCGTACACCGCCGAAGGGCTCGACTGGACGGCCGGCATGGGCGCCGACAACATCGAGGAGTTCGGCGCGGCCGTCAGCGGTGAGCCGGCCCTGACGGAGTACCTGCGGGCGCAGGAGGAGGTGCTCGGCAGGGTCACCGGCGCGGAGGTCGCCGACGCCCTCGGCGACCTCGTGTCCGAGGTGGACAGACGCCAATTGACGGGCGGCTTCGCCGACTACCTCGCGGAGTCGTTCCGGATCGCCGTGACCGCCGGGATCGCCGGTTGGCGCGACGACGACCTCGCCTTCATCCGCAAGTGGGGGTTCGACCTGCGGGGCGGCTGCCCGGTGGCGGTGTGGCAGGGCGACCAGGACCGGATGGTGCCGTACGCGCACGGCAGGTGGCTCGCCGCCAACGTGCCGGGAGCGCGGGCCCACCTGCTGCCCGGGCACGGACACCTGTCGCTGTTCGGCCTCGTCGACGAGGTTCTCGACGATCTGGTGGCCGGCCGGGCGTGAGCGGTCAGCCGGCGGCCGACCAGCCCTTCCACCGGTCGACGCGGATCGCCACGACGGGACCGGCGGGCGGGTTCTCCCGGTACTGCGGGTAGCGGGCCGCCAGCCGGGCGATCGCGTCGCGCCCTTCGGGCTCGTCCGCCTCGATGATCCGGCCGGTACCGTCGGCGCGCACCCACCACAGTGCGGTCCAGTCGTCTTCGTAGTGGTCGACCAGGACCGCGACGCGGGGGTTGGCCACGATGTTGGCCAGCCGGCGCAGCGACCGGGACTGCTTGGGCTTGGCGTCGACGGCGCTGTAGATCGTGTCGTGGGAGACGGGCGTGTCGGCGAGGGGATCGCCGGCCAGCGCGAAGACGATCGGCACGACGTGTGGGCGGCCCTCGGCGTCCGCGGTGGCCAGCCGGGCGACCCGGGCCTCCGCGAAACGCCGGCGCGCCTCCTCGTTCGTCATCCTCCGGTGAACTGTTCGATCGCGTCCTCCCACACCTCGAGGGCCTGCTGCACCGGGCCGGCGGGGCCGGATGGCAGCCAGTGCAGCGCACGGCGCACGCCGGCCCGCTCCATGCGCTCGAGCACGGCGGGGTCGGGTGGGGCGGACAGCATCTGTACCTCGATGGGTCGGTCGGCACGCGACCGGAGTTCGTCGATCCGGCCGTATATGGACTCGTCGCCGCGGTAGTTGGGCATCCAGGCGTCGCCGAACGCGAGTACCCGGTCGAGGACGGTGGGGCCGTCGCCGCCGACGAGGACCGGCGGGTGCGGCCGCTGGGCCGGTTTGGGGTACGACCAGATGCGGTCGAAGTTGACGTACTCGCCGTGGTAGCTGGCCTCGGGCTGGGTCCAGATGGCCTTCATCGCCTCGACGCGTTCGCGCATGACGGCCATGCGGGTGCGGGGGTCGGTGCCGTGGTTGCGCATCTCCTCGCGGTTCCAGCCGGCGCCGACGCCGAACTCGACGCGTCCGCCGGACAGGTGGTCCACACTGGCCACCTCTTTGGCGGTCGTAATCGGGTCGCGCTCGACGACCAGGCAGATGCCGCTGCCGACGCGCAGGCTGGTCGTGGCGGTCGCCGCGGCGGTCAGCGCCACGAACAGGTCGTAGGTGTGCCAGTACTTCCGGGGTAGTGGGGTGCCGGGCGGGGCCTCCGGCCACGGGCTCTCCCGGCTGGCCGGGATGTGGGTGTGCTCGGCGAACAGCAGCGCGTTCTGCCCGTGGTCTTCGAGCATCGCCGCGAGCGCGCCAGGACTCATGCCGTCGTGTGTGGGGAAATATCCGACGCCGAACTCCATTCGTCCGATTTTACGTTCGGACGGGTCGGCTCGCCCGCGGGGCGAAGGGCTGGCGCTCACGGCGCATGGTCAGAAACGCGTGGTCAGAAACGCGTGGCGTTATCAGACTGTGCCTGACCTGGTGCTTTATCGTAGCCGGCCGTTCATGGTCTTTTTCTGGCCCATTCGCCGGTGGTGTACAAAGATCGGTGGCCAGTGCCGGTCCAGCGCTGGTCCGGTAAGAAGGAGGAACCGTGCAAAGCTTGGTTGCCCGGGGGGCGGCCCTAATCGCAGCGTCAACGCTCGCGCTGGGCGTCGCCGCGTGCTCACCCCCGCCGAAGAAGAGCTCCGGATCGTCGGCTGACGCGGCCAAGGCCACCAGCGTCGCCGACCTGGGCGGGCTCGACAAGCTCGTAGCCGCGGCGAAGAAGGAAGGGCAGCTCAACGTCATCGCGCTGCCGCCGGACTGGGCCAACTACGGCGAGATCATCAAGGGCTTCACCCAGAAGTACGGCATCAAGGTGAACTCGGCTCAGCCGGACGCCTCGAGCCAGGACGAGATCAACGCGGCCAACCAGCTCAAGGGCCAGGCCAACGCGCCTGACGTCTTCGACCTGGGCGGCGCGGTGGCGTCGGCGAACGTCGCGAAGTTCGCCCCGTACAAGGTGACGACCTGGGGCGACATCCCGGACGCCCTGAAGGACGCCAACGGCACGTGGGTCAACGACTACGGCGGCTACATGTCGATCGGGTACGACAGTGCCAAGGTCCCCGCCCCGCAGACCGTGACCGACCTGCTCAAGCCCGAGTACAAGGGCAAGGTCGCCCTCAACGGCGACCCGACGCAGGCCGGCGCGGCGTTCAGCGGCGTGGTCATGGTCGCGCTGGGCAACGGCGGCTCGGCCGACGACATCTCCAAGGGCGTCGACTTCTTCTCGCAGCTGAAGAAGGCCGGCAACTTCCTCCCGGTCGACCCGACGCCGGCCACCATCGAGTCGGGCCAGACCCCGGTCGTCATCGACTGGGACTACCTGAACGTGGCACAGGGCGCGAAGCTCAAGGGCAAGATGGACTGGAAGACGGTCGTGCCGGACAACGCGGTCCTCGGCTCGTACTACGTGCAGGCCGTCAGCGCCGACGCCCCGCACCCGGCCGCGGCGCGGCTGTGGGAGGAGTACCTGTACTCCGACGAGGGCCAGAACCTCTGGCTCAAGGGTGGCGCGCGGCCGGTTCGCGCCGACGCCATGGACAAGGCGGGGAAGATCGACAAGACCGCCTACGACGCCCTGCCGAAGGCCACCGGCAAGCCGGTGTTCCTCACCGATGAGCAGACCAAGAAGGCCAAGGACTACCTGACCGCCAACTGGGCCAAGGCCATCGGCTGACCTTCGATATGAGCGCAACAGTTCGCCACCCGGCTGAGCCGGCTCCGGACCCCGCGGCCACCGCGCCCGGGGGCCGGAGCCGGCCCGGCCGGGCGCGCCTGAGCCGCAGCCAGCTGGGCCACGCCCGCAGCCTCGTCGGCGTCGTGCCGTTCGTCGCGTTCGTCACGGTGTTCCTGGCCATCCCCACCATCGTCGTGGCGGTCGGCGCGTTCACCGGTGACGACGGCCGCCCCACCCTGTCCAACCTGTCGGCGCTCGCCAACGGGTACATCATCGACGCGTTCACGCGCAGCATCCTGCTGTCGGCGACGACCGCCGTCATCGGCGCGATCCTCGGCGCGCTGCTGGCGTACGCACTGGTCACGGCGAAGGAAGGCGGGCTGCTGCGGCGGATCGTCACCGCCGCGGCCGGCGTGCTCGCACAGTTCGGCGGCGTCACGCTGGCGTTCGCGTTCCTCGCCACCATCGGCTGGTCCGGCTTCGTGACGGTCTTCCTGCGTGAGCACCTCGGCATCGACCTCTACTCGCACGGCGTCTGGCTGTTCGACCTGCCCGGCCTGGTGCTGGTGTACACGTACTTCCAGGTGCCGCTCATGGTCATCGTGTTCCTGCCGGCGCTGGACGGGATCCGGCCGCAGTGGCGGGAGGCGACCGAGAGCCTGGGCGGATCGACCTGGCAGTACTGGCGACGGGTGGCCGGGCCGCTGCTGGCCCCGGCGTTCCTCGGTTCGACCCTGTTGCTGTTCGCCAACGCGTTCTCCGCGTACGCGACCGCGGCCGCCCTGGTCAGCCAGGGCAGCCCGATCGTGTCGCTGCAGATCCGGTCCGCGCTGACCAGCGAGGTCGTCCTCGGCCAGCAGAACCTGGGCAAGGCGATGGCGCTCGGCATGGTCGTGGTCGTCGCCGTGGTCATGGCGCTGTACGCCCTTCTCCAGCGGAGGACCGCGAAATGGCTGGGCTGACGTTGGGTCAGGCGCCCACGCGGCGCGGGCGGCCGAGCGCCCGCCGGGCCCGCAGGCAGCGGCTGTTCCGGTGGGTCGTCGTCGCGGTGCTGGCCGTGTTCTTCCTGCTTCCGCTGTTCGCCATGCTGGAGTTCACCACCCGCGGCGCGGGCGGAAAGCTGTCGTTCGACACCTGGAAGCTGCTGTTCAACTGGGGACAGCTGAGCCAGACCTACCCGGACCTGTCGGCGGGCATCACCGCCTCGGCCGGGCTCGTCGTGCTCACCGTGGCGCTCATGCTGGTGCTGCTGGTGCCCACCGTGATCTGGGTACGCCTGCGGCTGCCCGGGCTGCGGCGGGTGGTGGAGTTCATCTGCCTGCTGCCGCTGACGATCCCCGCGATCGTGCTCGTGGTCGGGCTGGCCCCGGTTTACGCCTGGGTCACGTACTTCCTCGGCGGCTCGTCGCTCACGCTCACGTTCGCGTACACGATCCTGGTGCTGCCGTACGCCTACCGGGCCGTCGACGCCGGGCTGTCCGCGATCGACGTGCGTACGCTCGCGGAGGCGGCCCGCAGCCTCGGCGCCGGCTGGGGCACCGTGATGTGGCGGGTGGTGCTGCCCAACATCCGCTCGGCGGTGCTCTCCGCGGCCTTCCTCACGGTGGCCCTGGTGCTCGGCGAGTTCACCCTCGCGTCCCTGCTCAACCGCAGCAACGTGCAGGTCGCCATCAACCTGCTCGGCAAGAGCAGCGCGACGATGTCCGTGGCGGTCTCGCTGGCCGCCCTGGTCCTCGCGTTCGTACTGTTGCTGCTTCTGTCCCTGGTCGGCCGTGGCCGGCGCCGTGCCCAGGAGGAGACGTCGTGACCGAATCCGTGCAAGTGACCGGGGCGGCGGCCGCCGACCGCGGCGGGGTCGCGGTACGCCTGGAAGGGCTGCGGCGCAGGTTCGGCGCCGTGCAGGCGCTCGACGGGCTCGACCTCGACCTGGCCCCCGGTGAGCTGGTCGCGCTGCTGGGCCCGTCGGGCTGCGGCAAGACGACCGCCCTGCGGGTGCTCGCCGGGCTGGAGGACACCGATGAAGGGCGGGTGCTGGTCGGTGGCCGGGACATCACCACGCTACCGGCCAACCGCCGCGACATGGGCATGGTGTTCCAGGCGTACAGCCTGTTCCCGCACCTGACCGCCCAGGAGAACGTCGAGTTCGGGCTGCGGCTGCGCCGGCGGCAGGCCGGTGACCGGCGCCGTCGCGCGGCCGAGATGCTGGAGCTCGTCGGCATCGGCAAGCACGCCGGCCGGTACCCGCACCAGCTCTCGGGTGGCCAGCAGCAGCGCGTCGCCCTCGCCCGGGCCCTGGCGATCGAGCCGCAGGTGCTGCTGCTCGACGAGCCGCTGTCGGCGCTCGACGCCAAGGTCCGCGTCCAGCTCCGCGACGAGATCCGGCGCATCCAGGTCGAGGTGGGCATCACCACCCTGTTCGTCACGCACGACCAGGAGGAGGCCCTGGCCGTCGCCGACCGGGTGGGCGTGATGCGCGACGGCCGGCTGGAGCAGCTCGGGCCGCCGTCCGAGGTGTACCTGCGGCCGGCGACGCCGTTCGTGGCCGACTTCGTGGGCCTGAGCAACCGGCTGCCCGGACGCGTCGTCAACGGCGCGGTCGAGGTGCTGGGCGCCCGGCTGCCGCTGATCGACCCGTTGGCGGCGCCGACGGGCGAGGTGACCGCGCTGGTACGGCCGGAGGCGGTCGACGTGGTGGTCGACCCGGACGGGCCCGGTCGCATCCTGGCGGCGAGCTTCCTCGGGTCGATGAGCCGGGCCACGGTGGCGATGCCGGGCGACGTGCTGGTCGTCGCGCAGGTCGCGAGCGCCCGGCTGGGCGAGCTGACGCCCGGCACGGCCGTACGGGTGGCGCTGCACGAGGTGCCGACGCCGCTCGCCTGATCTTTCGGCGATCTTGGACACTTGGCGGGTCTATAACCCCGCCAAGTGTCCAAGATCGCGGAGGTTTCGCGGTGGTGCGGGGTGGAAGAACCACCTCATGTCGGCGCATCTGTCGCGCCGTGTTCTCGCCGAACTGATTGGGACCGCGCTCCTGGTGTTCTTCGGCGCCGGTTCGGTGGTCGCGGCCATCATCGCCGGGAACGGACGACTCGACTACGCGGCGCTCGGCTTCGTCGGCCTGACGTTCGGGCTCGTCATCGCCATCGCGGTGTACGGATTCGGCACGACCTCGGGCGCCCACATCAACCCGGCGGTGAGCATCGCGCTGGCCGCCGTGCGGCGGTTCCCGTGGCGCGAGGTCCCCGCGTACATCGCGGCCCAACTCGTCGGCGGGGTACTGGGCGGCCTGCTCATCATCGCGGTCTTCGGCCCACGGGCCACGGAGATCGGCGGCGTGGGGCTGACCGCGGTCAACCCGGGCGCCAGCTACGGCAGGGGAGTGGTCGCCGAGCTGATCGGCACCTTCCTGCTGCTGCTGGCCATCATGGCGCTCGCCGTCGACCGGCGCGCGCCGCCCGGACCGTCCGGCCTGGTCATCGGCCTCGCCGTCGCCACCGGGATCTTCGTCGTCGGCCCGATCACCGGCGGCTCGTTCAACCCGGCCCGCACGTTCGGGCCGTACGTGGCGAACAGCATCTTCGGCGGCGTCACCCCGTGGCGGCAGTTCTGGGTCTACGTCGTCGGTCCGGTTGCGGGGGCCGTGCTCGCGGCGTTCGCCTACGTCGCCGTCGCCCGGCCGGTCCGCGAGGTGCCAGCCGAGGCGGCGCAGGGTGCGGCGGGCGAGATCGAAGGCCGCCGGCTGCCGACCGGCGAGGTGCCCACGGAGGCGGCGCAGGGCACGGCGGGCGAGATCGAAGGCCGACGGGCGCCGGCCGACCCGGTCGAGCGCCCCGACGGCCCACGCGACGAGAGAGGGTGAGCACCCGATGGCAGGCAACCGGGCGGTCACGTACCTGGGCCCCGGCCGGGTGGAGGTGCAGGACACCGAGTACCCGGAGTTCGAGCTCAAGGAGGGGCCCGGGGTCAACCCGGTCAACGTGGGTCGCAAGACCCCGCACGCGGCGGTCCTCAAGACCATCGCCACCAACATCTGCGGCAGTGACCAGCATATGGTCCGGGGCCGTACCACCGCGCCGGTCGGGCTGGTGCTCGGTCACGAGATCACCGGCGAGGTGGTGGAGACCGGCTCCGACGTCGAGTTCACCAAGGTGGGCGACCTGTGTTCGGTACCGTTCAACATCTCGTGCGGCCGGTGCCGCAACTGCAAGGCGGGCAAGACCGAGATCTGCCTCAACGTCAACCCGGACCGGCCCGGCTCCGCCTACGGCTACGTGGACATGGGCGGGTGGACGGGCGGCCAGGCGCAGTACGTGCTCGTGCCGTACGCGGACTGGAACCTGCTGAAGTTTCCCGACCGCGATCAGGCGATGGAGAAGATCCTCGACCTGGCGATGCTGTCGGACATCTTCCCGACCGGCTACCACGGCTGCGTCACCGCGGGCGTGACCACCGGCTCGACCGTGTACGTCGCCGGCGCCGGCCGGTCGGGCTGGCCGCCGCCACGTCGGCGTTCCTGCTGGGCGCGGCCGCGGTCATCGTCGGCGACCTCAACGAGCAGCGGTTGGCGCAGGCGCGCAGCTTCGGCTGCGCGACCGTCGACGTGTCCAAGGGCGATCCGAAGGACCAGATCGAGCAGATCCTCGGGGTGCCGGAGGTGGACTGCGGGGTCGACGCCGTCGGCTTCGAGGCGCGCGGGCACGGCAAGGAGGCGGCCACCGAACGCCCGGCGACCGTGCTGAACACGCTGATGGACGTCGTACGGGCCGGCGGTGCGATCGGGATCCCCGGCCTGTACGTCACGGGTGACCCGGGCGCGGCCGACCCGGCGGCCCGCGAGGGTTCGCTGTCGCTGCGCTTCGGGCTCGGCTGGTCCAAGTCGCTGGCGTTCTTCACCGGGCAGTGTCCGGTGATGCGGTACAACCGCCAGTTGATGATGGCGATCCTGCAGGACCGGGTGTCGATCGCCAGGAACGTCAACGCCACCCCCATCCCGCTGGAGGAGGCGCCCCGCGGGTACCAGGAGTTCGACCGGGGCGCGGCGAAGAAGTACGTCCTCGACGCGAACGGCGTGCTGGGCGCGAAGCGCTGAGCAGACCATTCTCCAAGATCCACGAGATAGGATCGGGGCGTAATGGGCGACCGACACGGTCGGAGTTGGTCATGGTCATCATCGACGCCCTCATCGCCGCCGCCGCCTTCGGCGCGGTGTGGACCGCGGCGAGCGCGCGGATCGTCAAGCAGTACGAGCGGGGCCTCGTCTTCCGGTTCGGCCGCATCCGGGAAGGTGTCCGGGCGCCGGGCCTGGCGTTGATCACGCCGGGGCTCGACCGGTTCCGCAAGGTCAACATGCAGATTGTCACGCTGCCCGTCCCCGCGCAGGACGGCATCACCCGCGACAACGTCACCGTCAAGGTCGACGCGGTCGTGTACTTCAAGGTCGTCGACCCGGTCCGGGCCATCGTCAACGTGCAGGACTACCGTTTCGCGGTACTCCAGGTGGCGCAGACCTCGCTGCGCTCGATCATCGGCAAGAGCGATCTGGACGACCTGCTCGCCAACCGCGAGCGGCTCAACCAGGGCCTCGAAATCATGATCGACAGCCCGGCGCTCGACTGGGGCATCCACATCGACCGGGTCGAGATCAAGGACGTCTCGCTGCCGGAGTCGATGAAGCGCTCGATGTCGCGCCAGGCCGAGGCGGAGCGGGAACGGCGCGCCCGGATCATCTCGGCCGACGGCGAGTTGCAGGCCTCGCACAAGCTGTCGGAGGCGGCGGCCGCCATGCAGCGCACCCCGGCGGCGCTTCAGCTGCGCCTGCTGGAGACGGTCGTGGAGGTCGCGGCCGAGAAGAACTCGACCCTGGTGCTGCCGTTCCCGGTCGAACTGCTGCGGTTCCTGGAGAAGGAACCCAACGGGGACGCGGACGTCGCCTCCCTGGCCGATCTCGACGCCGTCAAATCGGCGTCGCGCCGAACGTCCGGATAGGAGTGTCCTCAGTGCTGGATGACACCGAGGTGCGGGCGAGCGCACCGGTGCGGACCCTGGAGAACCGGGTTGCGCTCGTGACCGGCGGCTCCGGCGGTATCGGCTCGGCGCTGGTGCGCAGGCTGGCCGGGGCGGGCGTCGATGTAGCTCTCACGTACAGCGGCCATGCCGAGGACGCCGAGAAGCTCGCCGACGAGGTCCGCGCGACCGGCCGCCGGGCGGTCGTCATGCAGGCCGACTTCGCCGACCCGGATACGCCGCTGCGCGTGGTAACGCAGGCGGAGGAGCAGCTTCGCGCCGGGCTGGCCATCCTGGTGGCCGCCGCGGGGGAGGCCAGGGTGACGTCCTGGAAGGAGGTCGACCTCGACCTGTGGGACCGGACCCAGGCGGTCAACCTGCGGGCGCCGTTCTTCCTCACCCAACTCGTCCTGCAAGGCATGATCGGCCGCGGCTTCGGACGGATCCTGTACTTCTCCTCGATCGCCGCGCACAACGGCGGCGTCGTCGGCCCGCACTACGCCTCCAGCAAGGCGGCGCTGCACGGGCTGGTGCACTTCCTGGCTCCGCGGGTGGCCGACGAGGGCGTCACGGTCAACGCGATCGCGCCGGCGCTCATCGCCGGTACCCACATGCTGCCGGCGAACCCGCACGACCCCGAAGCCCTGCCGCTGCCGATCCCGGTCGGCCGGCTCGGCACCACCGACGAGGTGGCCGACCTGGCGCTGGCGATGCTGCGCAACGGGTACCTCACCAACAAGGTCATCGGCCTGGACGGCGGCCTGTACCCGGACTGACCCGGCACAGCGCGGCCGCGACCGCGCGCACCGCCACCGCGCGCAGGTGCGCGTCGCGCCGGACCCGCCAGCTCAGCTCGAGATGGACGAAGGTGGTGCCGAGGCGTACGGCGGTCGACGCCTGGACGTTCCCGATGCCCTCGAGCCGGCCCCGGCTGTCCCGCCACGGCTCGCAGGTGGCCAGGCCGGCCTCCCGTAACGTCGTGGCCACCCGTACCGCCGCGGGCGTCGCCGTCCGGGTGCCCGTCGAGACCACAGCGTCCAGGCCGGGGAGGCTGGCGTCGGCGAAGCCGTGCAGTTGTATCTGGGGCAGGCGCCGGTTGGCCGCCTCCGCTGCCAGGGCGTGGAACAGGGACCGGTCGTTGTGGGCGGCATCCGCGGCCCCGTTGCCGGCCCGGCGGTGCGCGCCGGCCACCACCAGGATCGCGCCCGGGGCGAGCCGGAACAGGTGGACGCCGATCCGCTCGGTACGCAGGTCGGAGTTGGGGTGCGGCACCTCGACGGCCAGGCGTACGGGCACCGACGGGTCGACCAGCACGACGCCGGCGGCCCGGCCGTCGTCCGGCCGGCCGGCGTACATCGTGTACCGGCGGCCGGTGGCGGCGTCCACGCCGCCGGAGCCGGAGAAGCCGAGTGCGACCAGTGCGGTGGACGCCGCGTACGGGTCGCTGCCGGGCGCCGTGAGGTGGGTCATCGCGGTCGCGGCCAGTCGCCGCTCGGCCGGCGACGGGTCGCGGTACGGGCCGGCCGGATCAAGCGCCGCCGCGAACGCGGCGACGTGTTCTTCGAGGTCGCAGCCCACCGATCGAAAGCCTACGCCGGACGGCCGTGAGCCCGTGACGGCCGTTCGCTACCGGTGCAACGAGGCGGTGCTCACCGACCCGGTGCCGCGCGACGAGGTACCGCTCGAGCCGGTGTCGGCCGAGGAGGCGCCGCCCGACCCGGTGCCACCCGAGGAGCCACCCGTCGAGCCACCCGTCGGGGTGGGGTCGGCGTTGGCGGGCGGCGTGGCGGTCGCGGACGGCGCGGGCGCGTCGCTGGTGGCCGGTGCCGACGGCTGGCCGGTCGGTCGCGGCCGGGCGGACGTCGTCGGGGCCGGCGTGGGGGTGGCGCCGCTGGCCGGTGCCGTCGACGGTGGCGTGGTCGGCGCGGATACCGGTGCGCTGGCCCGTACGGGGACCGCGGTCCGGCTGCCGGTACGGATGGACGGTTCGGGGCCGGCGCTCGACGGATTACCGACCGGTGCGAGGGGCGCGCCACTCTGCTCGGACCGTTCGGTGGGGCCGGCTCCGGCGGGCGGCTGGGAGCCGAGCAGGCCGCCGAGGCCCGCCAGTCCGATCAGCGCGGCGGCCGCGAGGCCGGCCACCGCGAGCACGACGCTCCTGCGCGGTCCCCGGCGCGGCGCACGCGGCGTGGCGTCGGGCAGGGCCAGCAGGTCGGGCGTGGTCGGCGGGCCCGGCTCGGCGTTGCGCGCCGTCTCGCCGGGCACCTTCCAGGTGACCGGCGTCGCCGCCCGGCGAGCCACGCCGGCGTCGACCCTGATCGCGCGGGCCGCCGCGGCGAGCGCGGCGGCGGTGGGGTAACGGTCTGCCGGGTTCTTGGCCAAGGCCCGGGCGACCAGCATCTGGATCCCCGGCGGCACGTCGGCCGGCAGCGGGGGCGGCGCGTCGGTGACGTGCTGAAGGGCGATCTCCAGCGGGCCTTCGCCGGTGAACGGTGGCCTGCCCGCCAGGCAGTGGTAGGCCACGGCGCCGAGCGCGTAGATGTCGGTGGCGGCCGAGACCGGGCGGCCGGATGCCTGCTCGGGAGCCATGTACATGGCGGTGCCGAGGATGGCGTTGGCCGTGGTCACCTGGGTGACCGCCGGTGAGCGGGCGACGCCGAAGTCGACGAGCTTCACCGTTCCGTTGGGCTGGACCAGCAGGTTGGCCGGCTTCACGTCACGGTGGACGATCCCATGCATGTGCGCCGCGTGCAGGGCGTCGGCGGCCTGGGCGACGACGGACATCGTCTCGGCTACCGGCAGGCGGCCGGCGTCGGCGATGCGCCGGGACAGCGGCTCTCCGTCCACATACGCCATGACCAGGTACGCGACCTTGCCGCCCGCGTCCAGTTCGCTACGGCCGTAGTCGTACACGTTGACGACGTTGGGGTGCGCCAGCGAGGCCATCATCCGCGCCTCGGCGCGGAACCTGGCGTCGAAGCCGGGGTCCCGGAGCAGCGCCGGGCGCACCACCTTCACGGCTACCGTGCGGCCGAGGGAGACGTCGGTGGCCCGCCACACCTCGCCCATCCCGCCATCGGCGATGGGCTCGTCCAGACGGTAACGACCGCTGAGCAGGTCACCTGTACAAAGCACGCACCCCCCGTACCCACTCAGGGGGTTTCTCATTCATGGATGTGGCGCCGATTACCGAGTGTAGGCCGGCTGCGGCGGGGTAGCGGGCGAACCGTCCGCGAATCGGCGTCATCCCACTGAGGAGTCGAAGATGGCTGTGAAGCTGGCGGAGCGAAACACCGTCCTCAGATCGATGCACGACATAGGACTCGCCGAGTGGTTCGGCGGCTCGCTCATGGGCGTGATCGGCCTCAACGGCGCGGCGGCCAACGTCCCTGACCGCACCGAGCGGCTGCGGGTCGCCTCGATCGGCTGGGACCGGTGGACCCCGATGAACGCCGCCGCGATCGGGGCGCACCTGATCGGGTCGGCCGGCATCCTGGCCAACGAGCGCCGGCGGGTCACCGGCCAGAAGGGCGTCGGCGCGATGAGCGCGACCAAGACCGGGCTCACCGCAGCGGCGCTGGGCGCGACCGCGTACAGCCGGATGCTCGGCCGGAAGCTGGAGAAGGCCGGCCGGGTGCCGGTCGAGGGCGTCACCGAGCCGGCCCCCGACACCCCGTCAGAGATCCGCCAGGCCCAGCGGCGCCAGAAGATCGCGCAGTGGGCGGTCCCGCTCCTCACCGGCGCCGTCATCGTCATCAGCGCTTTCGCCGGTGAGCAGCAGAAGCCGGGTTCGGTGGCGCGCGGCATCATGTCCCGCCTCGGCGACCTGGTCACACCCGACTAGCCGCGCGCCGCGTCGCAGCCGCCGGAGAGGACGACGATGACGGCGCTACCGACGGTCTTCGCCCCGCCGGAGACCCTGCGACGACTTCCGACACCGGCCCGCCCCCGGGTGGACCCGGCCGACGTGGTGGTGCCCGACGGGTACGACGTCGACGTGGTCCTGGCGGGGCTGTCGATGCCGACCGGCATGGGCTTTGCCGACGACGGCACGCTCTACGTGCTCGAAGGCGGGAGTACCTGGCCGACCAGGCCGTACCTGCCGGCGCGGATCCTGCGGCTGGATCCGTCCGGCGACCTCGCGGCCATCGGCCAGGAGCCGCTGGGCGGGCCGCGCGGCGTCGCGGTCCACGGCGGTTACGTGTACGTCGCGGCGAAGGGCGGCTACCACTCGCGGATCGTCCGCTACGACCGGTACACCGACGAGCGGGCCGTGGTCGTCGACGGTCTGCCCGACGGCGGTTGGCACGAGCCCGGCGGGCCGGTGTTCGGACCGGACGGGCTGATGTACTTCGCGCAGGGGTCGGTGTCGCAGAACGGGGTGGTACTGCCGCAGGGCTACCTGGTCGACCTCGCCCGGCATCCGGAGGCCCACGACGTGCCGGGGCAGGACGTCGTCCTCACCGGCAACAACGTCGACACGTACGACCCGACCGCGCCGTACCCGTACCTCGTCAGGACCGGCCCGTTCAAGCCGTTCGGGGTGGGCGCCCAGCAGGGTGAGGTGGTGAAGGGAGCGCTGAAGTGCAGTACGGGCGTCTGGCGCTCCCACCCCGACGGCAGCGGGATGGAGCTGCTGGCCTGGGGGGTGCGCAACCCGTACGGGATGGCGTTCAGCGAAGACGGTGACCTGTACGTCTGCGACAACGACTTCGAGGAGTACGGCGACCGGGCGATCGCGAACGACCCGGACCGGATCTGGCTCATCCGCAACGCCCGGACCCCGCACGGCTCGGTCGCCACGCCCGACTGGTACGGCTTCCCGGACATCTGCGGCGACGGTCTGCCCGGGTGGGACGACAAGCACCTGCCGCAGCGCGGCCGGCCGGCGCAGCGGCTTCTCGCCGAGCATCCGGTCTGGGCCGGGCCGCCGGTCTTCTTCGAGGCGCCGCACTCGGCGATGGCGAAGATGGACTTCTGCCGGTCCGACGCGTTCGGCCGCCGGGGCCGGTTGTTCGCGTCCGAGTGGGGCAGCCTCGCCCCGATGAACTCCCCGCGACCGCAGGATCTCGACCACGGATTCCGGGTGATCGCCGTCGACGTGGCTCACGGCACGGCCGAGAGCTTCGTGCGCAACCGGCACCCGGGACCGGCGTCCGCCCAGGGTACGGGCGGCATCGAGCGCCCCGTCGACTGCAAGTTCCACCCGGACGGGCGGAGCCTGTACGTGCTCGACTTCGGCGTCTCGCAGGTGGATCAGAGCAAGCAGCTGTCGTACGGCCACACCGGCGTGCTCTGGCGGATCACCCGACGGTAGAGGGGAGCCGCATGCCACTCCTGGTCGAGCTCGGCGAACGAACCTGGACCGGGCAGCTGGAGCGGGTCGAGCCGTGGCTGGCGACGACCGTGGTGTCGCAGGGGGCGTTCCGCCGGATGCTCGAGGACACCGCGTACGAGGTCGGCGAGCCGCACATCCGCAAGTGGCTGGGCGACATGCTGGACGCGGCCCGCGAACACGAGCGGCTGATCGACGAGCTGTACGTGGCGTTCCGCCTGGATCCGGCCCGTCGCCCCGCGCTGGGCGGGGCCAGCGCCGCGCTGCTCGCCAAGGCCCGCGAGATCGGCGCCCACGTGGAGGGGCTGGCGGGCGGCCTGCGCGGCGGCGCGTGGCGCAAGCTGCGCGAGCTCACCCTGGCCAACCTCGACTCGACCACCGCCTTCGGGATCGTCGAACAGCTCGGGCTGGCGCTCGGCATCCCCCTGGTCGTCGACCTGGTGGTGCCGGTGGTCGGGCGCAAGTCGCAGCACCAGTTGGTGCTGCGCGAATGCCTGCTGGAGATGGCCCCGAAGGCTATCTTGTATGGCGCCTAGCGCCGTGATCCTGAAGGATTTTCCGTGCTCCGACACGGAAAATCCTTCAGGATCATCGGGGCGTCCGCTACGGCTGGTAGATGCGCACGTAGTCGAACTGGGCGGTCACCGCCGGCTGGGCGCCGCCGTGGGCGACGAGCCCGATCCTGGGCGTGACGTCGGCCGGGAACGTCCAGACCCCGCTCCACGTCCAGTGCCGCCCGTCCGCACTGGACGCCGCCCGGAACCGGTGCTCTCCGGTCTTCGGGTCGGTCGTGTGCACCAGCCGCAGCCAGGTGGTCGTGGCCGGGGTGCCGAGCGTGACGCCGCCATAGGACAGCTGCCCGGCGTACGGCATCTCGTGGCCGTACTCGATCTGGCGGGTGTTCCAGATCGCCACCTGACACAGCCGGACAAAGTCGTCGTCATTCGCGTACGCGACGAGCCCCGCCTGCTGGTAGTTGCGGACCGTGTTCTCGCCGAGGTCGAGGGTCACCTTGGTCTCGACCGTGTAGTCGCCGGCCGGCGCGTCGCGCAGCAGCACCCCGGCGCTGTTGGCCGTACCGGTGAGGTCGGCGTTCTCGACCGGCCAGTTGAGCTGGCCGCCGGCGACGGTGACGGCGTTGTCCCGGCGTACCCAGGACCAGCCCGGGCCGGGGGCGCTGCCGGTGAACTCGTCGGCGTACACGAGGTGCCCGGTGCGCGGCGCCGCCACGGTACGGGTCACCGGCCGGTACAGCTTCGCGGCGCTGACGTTGTCGACGTCAGCCCGGCCGCGCCCGGCGATGCCGAGCCGCCCCTCGGTGACGTTGGGTGGCAGGGTCAGCGTGACGGAGACGATCGGGCCGCTCTGGCGCGCCTCGGTCAGCGCGGCGGTGAGCTGGCCGTGGCGTACCTCCACGGCGACGTTGTGCCAGGTGCCGTAGTCGAGCCCGGCCGGTAGCGCGACCGCGGCGCGCCGCCCGGCTCCCGCGTCGACGACGAGAAGGCCGGCGGCCCGGTCCAGCCAGGCGGTGGCGGAGCCGACGACCACCCCGGCCGCCGCGCCGGCAGTCGGCCGCAGGTCGGCCTCGACGCGTACGTCCCCCTCGACCCGCTGGTCGCGGTACGCCACCCCGGTGCCGGTGGCGTACCCGTCGGTCACCTGCCAGCTCGACGGCAGCCAGCCCGGTCGGGTCGCGAAGGTCTCGTCCCCGGCGGTCACGGGCGCGGGCTGCGGGGTGTCCGAGGCGCCCGCGCCGGCCCGTACGGTCGGCCAGCCGTCGATCCAGTCCAGCCGGTCCAGCAGCATCGGCCGCCGGTTGATCCCGTACGGCTGGTCCAGGTACGGGCTGTTCCGGTCGATCGCGTGGTAGACCAGGTAGTCCTGGCCGGACAGGTCCGTGACGAGTCCGTTGTGCCCGGTGCCGACCCACCGGTTGCCGTTCTGAGTGACAACCGGGGTGCCACCGACCCGGGAGGCGGTCAGCGCCACGCCGTTCGCGTCCACGAACGGGCCGGTCGGGCTGGTGGCGCGGCCCACCGACACGGAGTACCCGGTCGTGGGGCCGGCGCAGCAGTTGGCCGACGAGGCGAACAGGTAGTAGTACCCGTCGCGGTGGACCACGTACGTGCCCTCGTACTTGTTGTCGATCGCGACCATGGTCGCGGCACCGACGGCGTGCAGCCCGTCGGCCGACAGCCTGGTCACGTAGACGCCGCCGTAGTAGCTGCCGTAGTACAGGTACCGGGTGCCGTCGGAGTCGGTGAACTCGGCCGGGTCGAAGGTCCACAGGTACCCGCCACCGCCACCGGGACGCGGCGCGATCACCGGCTGGGGCTCGGCGGTCCACGGCCCGGAAGGCGTCGGCGCGGTGGACACCCCGATCGCGGAGCCTCCGGGCGCGGTCGTGGTGTCGGTGACCGTGTAATACATGACGTACCGGCCGTCGAGGTAGCGCACGTCGGGCGCCCAGTACGACGCGTCCGCCGCCGCGAACGGCGGGCGGCTGTTCGCGGCGCCGAGCGCGTCACCGGCGAACGTCCAGGTGGTCAGGTCGGACGAGCGGCCGACCGGGACGCGGTGCGGCGTGCCCTCGCCGGAGCGCAGCGGGTCGGAGGTGCCGTAGGCGTACCAGTAGCCGTCCTGCCCACGGATCACGGTGGGATCGGCGAAGGTGTCGGCGAAGCCGCTCGACACGGGGTTGGTGTAGGTGGCCGCCCGCTGAGTCGACGCGGCCGACGCGGCTGACGCGGTCAGTGCCGGTAGCGCTATGGCGGGCAGGGTCAGGGCAAGTGCCAGTGCGGATCGTCGGAACACTCGGTTCACCCCTTGAGTCCACTGTGGGCGACGCTCTGGATGACGTGCCGCTGCGCGACGATGAACAGCGCGATCACGGGTACGCTCGCGACCACCGCGCCGGCCATCATGATGGGATAGTTCGTCGTGGCGGCGTTCTGCAGCGTGCCGAGGCCCGCCGGCAGCGTCTCGTGCGCCGGGTTGAACAGCACGTAGATCGGCCAGACGAAGTCGTTCCAGTTGGTCAGGAACGACAGCACCGTCAGGGTGGCCAGCGCCGGACGGGCCAGCGGCAGCACGATCCGGGTGAAGATCTGCCACCGGTTCGCGCCTTCCAGCAGCGCTGCCTCCTCCAGCTCCAGCGGCAGCGACAGGAAGAACTGGCGCAGGAAGAAGACGCCGAACGCGCCGCCGGCGCTGGGCACGATGACCGCCAGCAGGCTGTCGAGCCACCCGAGCCTGCTGACGATGAGGTAGTTGGGGATCAGGAACAGGAACGGCGGCACGAACAGGGTGCTGACAATGACGCCGAAGATGAGGTTGCGCCCGGGGAAGCGCATCCGCGCCAGCGCGTACGCGGCGAGCGCGTCGAACGCGACGATCAGCGCCGTGTTGCCGACGCCCGCGGCGAGGCTGTTGACGAACCAGCGCAGCACCGGGGTCTCCGACGCGGTCGTCAGCACCCGGCTGTAGGCGTCGGCCGTGAACGGGCGGGGCAGCCAGGACAGCGGCAGCGCCGTGGCGTCGTTGTTCGTCTTGAACGACGTGCTCACCATCCACAGCAGCGGCGCGACGAAGATGACGGTGAGCACGAGCAGCACCAGATAGAACAGCACCCGGCCGGGCGTGACCCGTACGCGTGTCATGAGCCCTCCCTCCGCTGCAGCAGCCGGATGTTGAGCACGCTGACCGCCATCAGGACCACGGCGAGGATGTAGCTCATCGCGGCGGCGACGCCCTGGCGGTTGCTGCCGAAGCCGGTCTGCGCGACGAGCATGATGGCCGTGCGGGTGGTGGTCCCCGGTGCGCCGTGGGTGAGCAGGTACGACTGGCCGAACATGTTCGCCGACGCGAGGATCGTCACGGTCAGCACGAACATCAGCACCGGTCGCAGACCGGGCAGCGTCACGTTCCAGAACTCGTCCCACCGGGACGCGCCGTCGACGCGGGCCGCCTCGTACAGCTCCACCGGGATGTCCTGCAGCCCGGCCAGGTAGATGATCGCGTTGAAGCCGAGCGTCCACCACACGGTCATGCCGACCAGCGACACCCACGCCCACGGCACGGCGGTCGTCCACGGGAACGGGTGCCCGAGGTAGTAGTTCACCAGGCCGATGTTCGGGTCCAGGATGAACCGGAACAGCACGCCGACCACGGCGACGCCCAGCACGTACGGTGCGAAGAACACCGCCCGGAAGAACGACCGGCCGGGGAAGGTCCGGTTGAGCAGCAGCGCCACCGCGAGCGGGCAGACCAGCAGCAGCGGCACGCTCAGCACCGTGAAGATGCCGGTGGCCGCCATGGCGCGCCAGAAGTCGCCGCTGTCGCGCGAGCCGGGCGTGAACAGGTCGACGTAGTTGCCGAAGCCCACCCACGGCTTGCCCGGCAGCAGGTAGTTGTAGTCGTGCAGGCTGACCCAGAAGCCGAACACGCCCGGGATCAGCACGAAGCCGACGAACAACACCAGGTACGGCAGCAGGAAGAGGTACGGCGTGAGCAGGCCACCGCGCCGCACGCCGCCCCGGGAGGGCTCACGTCCTCCCGGAGCCGCGCGCGCCGGGGCCGACCGGGCGTCGGTGACGGCCATCGTCAGATCCCGTACTTCTTCTTGTTGTCCTGAAGGATCTTCGTCGCGCGCTGCGCGGAGGACTGCAGCGCGGCGGCCGGGTCCTGCTTGAGCAGCACGGCGTTGTTGACGCTGTTGTACAGCTCGGTCAGCACGTCGCCCATGCCGGGAATCGACGGCGGGTAGTGCACGTACTGCACGTCCGCGGCGAAGGACTGCAGCGCCGTCATCGACTTGAACTCCTGGCTGTCGACCAGGTCCTTGCGGGCCGGCACCTTGGCGCTCTGCGCCCAGATGTTCGCGTTCTTGGTGAACCAGCTGATGAAGTACCGGCTGGCGTTGGCCTTGTTGGCGTCGTTGCTGGTCTTGCGCGGGAGTACGAACTGGTGCGAGTTCCCCCAGACGCCGCCGTTCGGGCCGATCTTCGGAAGCGGGGCGGTGCCGATCTCGAACGTCTTGAGCGTCGCGACGTCGTTGACCTGCCAGATGCCCTGCCAGTTGAAGACGTTCTTGCCGTTCTTCAGCGCCAGGTAGTCGGCGTCCTGGCCGACGTTCGCCGGGCTGTAGCCCTTCTTGACCAGGTCGACCATCCAGGTCAGCGCCTGGACTCCGGCGTCGGAGTCCCAGGTGGCCTTGGTGACGCCGGAGTCGAAGATGTCGCCGCCGAACTGCCACAGCAGCGACTCGAACATGAAGCCGCCGGTGAACTGGAACGGCGGCACCCAGGAGCCCTGGATGCCCTTACCCTTCAGGATGTCCAGGGCCGCCATGTAGTCGTCTTTGTTCTGCGGCGGCTTGTTCGGGTCGAGCCCGGCCTGCTGCATGACGGTCTTGTTGTAGAACAGGCCGAGGTCGTGGACGTCGATCGGGATGCCGTAGCGCTTGCCCTTGTACAGACCGCCCTTCCACACCGCGGGCGAGAAGTCCGACTCCTTGAGGTCCAGCGCCTTGGCCACGTCGTCGAGCGGCACGATGACGTTCTGGGCGGCCTGGGTCGGCATGTCGTCGAGGTGCATCGCGGCGACGTCGGGGCCGTTGCCGCTCTGTACCGCGGCGGGCAGCTTGGAGAAGAAGTCCTCCCACCGGTAGATGTTCATCTTGACCTGGATGTTGGGCGTCGCCGAGTTGAACTGGTCGACCATCTTCTGGGCGGTCTGGCCGTCGCTGCCGGTGAAGCCGTTCCAGAAGACGATCTCCACCTTCGGGCCGTTGTAGTTGGCGCCGCCGTTGCCGCCGGCCGGCGCGCTCGCGGGCGGGGTGCTGGTGCCGCCGCACGCGGCCAGCGCCATCGCGGAGCCGACGCCGCCACTCAGGGCGAGGAAGCGTCTACGGGACAGGGCGTCGGATCTCGGGCTGTTCTCGGGCATCCTGGCTCCTTCGCAGGGGTGTGTGCCGCAGGGTTCGCATCAGGCGGATTCGGTGGTGGTCAACTCCAGGACGTTCCAGGAGGTCGGTGGCAGGGTGACGGTGAGCGTTCCGCCGTCCAGGCGTGCTCCGTCGCCCGGCCGGGGCACCACCCGGTCGGGGTGGGCCAGGTTGTTCGTGGCGCGTACGTCGTCGTCGGCGAGCACGAGGTGCCGGCCGGTCCGCAGCGGACCGAACGCGCGCGCGTCGACCGACAGTTCGAGCGGTCCGGTGCGGTCGCGGTTGACCGCGAACAGCGCGATCCGGCCGGACTCGGCGTCGTAGCTGGCGGCGGCGGTCACCGCCGGCACCGGGCCGTACGCCCTGGTGTCGATGTGCGGTGCGACCGGCTCCACCCGCAGCGCCTCGCCGCGGGCGAGCGCGGCGGCCTGGGCGAACGGGTAGAAGGTCGGCTGGCGCCAGGCGGGCCCGCCCGGCTCGGTGCGGATCGGGGCGATGATGTTGACCAGCTGTGCCTGGCAGCCGACGGCGACCCGGTCGGCGTGCGACAGCAGCGAGATGAGGTACGAGCCGACGACGACCGCGTCGGCGACGCTGTACTCGTCCTCGATGAGTCGGGGCGCCTGCCGCCATTCGAGGGCCGCCTCCCCCGGGAAGCGGCTCTGGTACCAGACGTTCCACTCGTCGAACGAGATCCGCAGCCGCTTCCTGCTGCGCAGCTTCGCCTTGACGTGGTCGGCGGTGGCGATCACCTCCTCGATGAAGGCGTCCATGTCGACGGCGGAGGCGAGGAAGCTGTCCAGGTCGCCGTCGTGCTCCTCGTAGTAGGCGTGCATCGAGACGTAGTCGACGAGGTCGTAGCAGTGTTCGAGGACGGTCGCCTCCCAGCCGCCGAACGTCGGCATGTGCCGGCCCGAGCTGCCGCAGGCGACCAGTTCGATGGTCGGGTCGAGCCGGCGCATGGCGTTGGCGGTCTCGGCCGCGCGCCGGCCGTACTCCTGGGCCGTGAGGTGGCCGATCTGCCAGGGCCCGTCCATCTCGTTGCCCAGGCACCACAGCTTGATCCCGTACGGGTCGGTGTCGCCGTTCTTGACGCGCAGGTCGGATAGTTGGGTGCCGCCCGGGTAGTTGCAGTACTCCAGCAGCTCGACCGCCTCGGCGAGGCCCCGGGTGCCGAGGTTCACCGCCAGCATCGGCTCCGCGCCGACCTCGCGTACCCAGGCCATGTACTCGCCGAGGCCGAACTGGTTGGTCTCGATGGAGCGCCAGGCCAGGTCGAGGCGGGTGGGTCGGGTCTCGCGGGACCCGATGCCGTCCTCCCACCGGTGGTTGGACACGAAGTTGCCGCCGGGGTACCGCACCACCGTCACGCCCAGCTCGCGGGTCAGCTCGACGACGTCCTGGCGCAGCCCGAGCTCGTCGGCGCGGGGATGGCCCGGCTCGTAGATGCCGGTGTAGACACATCGGCCCATGTGTTCGACGAAAGAGCCGAACAGTCGTCGGTCGATCGTGCCGATGCGGAACGCTGGATCGAGCGTGAGGTGCGCTGTTTTCACGACGGGGACCTCCACCGTAAGGTTGACAAGAGTTTTACAACGTTGTGTACATCGTTGTAAAGACATCCTGCGATCCCCTGGCTATGCTCGGGGGCCGCCGGCAGGAGTGGTGCCGGGCGCCGGATACGGTCCAGGTCCGGTGCCGTCGCCGCGTGCACAAGGAGGGTCGCGGATGGCAGCCAGCATCAAGGACGTGGCCGCACGCGCCGGCGTATCGGTCAAGACCGTGTCGAACGTGGTGAACGGGTACCAGTTCGTCGCGGCGGGCACGCGGGAGAAGGTCCAGCGGGCCCTGGACGAGCTGGGCTACCGGCCCAACCTCTCGGCGCGCCGGCTCCGCGGCGGCCGTACGGGCCTGATCGCCCTCGCCGTACCCGAGATCCGCGTGCCGTACTTCGCCGAACTGGCCGCCCAGTTCGTCCAGCTGGCCAAGGAGTACGGCTGGACCGTGCTCATCGACGAGACCCAGGGCGCCCTCGACAACGAGCGGGAGGTCGTCGAGGGCATCAAGTCCCACCTCATCGACGGCCTCATCGTCAGCCCGCTCGCCCTCACCGCGAAGCACATCGAGGCCCGCCGGGACCGTACGCCACTGGTGCTGCTGGGGGAGCGGCTCACCCACGCGCCCGTCGACCACGTCAGCATCGACAACGTCGCCGGCGCCCAGGCGGCCGTGGCCCACCTCGCCGACCTCGGCCGTACCCGCATCGCGGCCATCGGCAGCCAGCCGCACATCTCCGGCGGCACCGCGGCGCTGCGGCTCAAGGGGTACCGCCAGGCGCTGCGGCGCGCCCGGCTGGCGTACGACCCGGCGCTCGTCATGCCCGTCACCCGGTTCCACCGCGCCGACGGCGCGCGGGCGATGCAGGCCCTGCTCGACCTCGAGCAGCCACCCGACGCGGTGTTCTGCTTCAACGACCTGATGGCGCTCGGCGCGATCCGGACCCTGCTGGCCCGCGGTTGCCGGGTGCCGCAGGACGTCGCCGTCATCGGCTTCGACGACATCGAAGAGGGCCAGTTCAGCACGCCCACGCTGAGCACCGTGGCGCCCGACAAGGAGCAGATCGCCCGGCTGGCCCTGCGGCTGGTGCACCAGCGCATCGGCGCCCGCGACGACGCGCAGCCGCAGGAGGAGACGGCCGACTTCCGCCTGGTCGTACGGGAGAGCACGGCGCCCGCCGGGTAACCCGTCCGGGGGACCGACCCTGTTTCGCCGCCCCGCGCCGCGCCGATATCCCTCATGTAGGCCGATGCGTGAATCGCTGGCGAAGGGCGGGACCACGATGAGGTCAGTCAGAAGATCGGCACGGTTCGCGCTCGTCCCCGCCGCCGTCGCCGGCCTGGCCGTGACGGGCGTCGCGCAGCCCGCCCGCGCCGGCATGACACCGGACCCGGCAGCGCCCGCCCGCGCCGGCACGACACCGGACCCGGCAGCGCTGACCGCCAACTGCGCGCCGTACCCCGGCGGGGTAACCGTCTGCCCGTCGGAGGTGGCGAGCTTCGACGGCACGCCGCTCGACGTGGACGTCACCCTGCCGATGGCCGGTACCGGCGCGCGACACCCGCTCATCGTGCTGCTGCACGGCTTCGGCAACAACAAGCACGAGTGGGAATCCACATCGGACGCCGGCGACGGGGCCGACAAGTACGACTGGAACAGCCACTGGTTCGCCGAGCACGGCTACTACGTCCTCACGTACACCGCGCGCGGTTTCAAAGACAACGGCACCACCGCCAGCTACCAGCCGGCCACCCCGGCCGGCACCGCGCCGACCTGCCTCCCGCCGGGCGGCTCGGCCTGCCCGCCGGCCGGCACGATCCGGGTGAAGAACAAGGACGTCGAGATCCGCGACACCCAGTGGCTGGCGGCGCTCACCGCGAGCGCGTTCACCGATCTCGACCGGGACCGGGTCGCCATCAGCGGCGGATCCTACGGCGGCGGCGAGAGCTGGCTGCAGGCCGCCGCGCAGGCCGGGCGGGCCAGCTGGACCGACTTCCCGGGCCTGCCCGAGCTGCACCTGCGGGTCGCGGTGCCCAAGTACCCGTGGACCGACCTCGCGTACTCGCTCATGCCGAACGGGCACGGGCCGGACCTGTACTCCTCCGCGCAGGGCGCGCCCGACACCCTCGGCGTCGGCAACCCGGTCGGGGTCGCCAAGCTCAGCTACATCAACGGCCTGTACGCCTTCGGCACCACCAACGGCGTGTTCGACGAGGGCTCGACCGGCCCGCAGACCAACGGCCCGGAGCCGTTCACCGCCTGGCTGAACCGGATGGCGGCCGGGGAGCCGTACGACGCGCCCGGCCGGGTCGACGACGCGATCGTCGGCCAGCTGCGCACCGCCTTCAGCGGCTGGCACTCCGCGTACTACCAGCCCGGCTGGCGTACCGGGCGCGCGGCCGGCCGGGAGCCCGCGGTCTTCTCCGTCTCCGGCTGGACCGACGACCTGTTCCCGGCGGTCGAGTCGTTCCGGATGTTCAACTACCTCAAGTCGCTCGACCCGCTGTGGCCGGTGTCGGTCGCCGTCGGCGACGTCGGGCACGCGCGGGCGCAGAACCCGCCGGCCGCCTGGCGCGCCATCAACGCGCAGGCGTGGGCGTTCCTGCAGAACAACATCGGCGGCAGCCACCCGCAGCAGGGGAGCGTCTCGAGCTTCCCGACCGTGTGCGGCGGCAGCGCGACCGCCGCCGACCGCATCTCGGCGTCGACCCCGGCCGGCCTCGGCAAGGGCACCCTGACCGTCGCCTACGGCGACACGGCTGTCCTGACCCCAACGGCGGGCGTCAGCGACCCGAACGGGCCGGCCACCGACGCCGTGGCCGGCGGGTACCTCGCGCCCAGCGGTGACACCTGCCGCACCTCGGCGGGGCCGCTCGTGCCAGGCGACGGCTACAGCGCGGTGTCGCAGCCGCTGGCCGGGCCGCAGACCTTCGTCGGGATCGGCTACGTCCAGGCCGGGTACACCGCGCTACCGGCGCTGCCTACCGCCGTGCTCGCCGCGCGCGTGTGGGACGTCAAACCCGACGGCAGCGCCGTACTGGTCAGCCGGGGCGTGTACCGATTCGACTTCAACGGGTACGACGCGACCACGGGGACCGTACGGGTGCCGCTGTACGGCAACCACTGGGCGTTCGGCGCAGGGGACCGGGTACGGCTGGACCTGGTCCAGGTGGACCAGCCCACGTACCGGGCGCCCAACCCGGTGGTGACCAGCACCCTGAACCTGTCCGGCATCCGGCTGGTGCTGCCGGTGCGGGAGAGCGGCGCGACGGTTGTTCCATGATCGTGAAGACTTCGCGGGGCTATAACCCCCCCGAAGTATTCACGATCATGGCAAGGTGCGGGCATGCATGCGACGTTGCGCGGCGCGCTGGTAACGCTGCGGCCCGCCACCGCCGGCGACATGCCCGAGCTGGCCCGGATCCGGGCCACACCGGAGGTGTACCGGCGGTGGCGCGGCGGCGAGGACCTGCGGTCGGCGGTGGCCGACGATCTCGACGATCCGGGCGGGCATCCGCTCGTGATCGAGCACGGTGACCGCGTGGTCGGCTACATCCAGTGGAGCGCCGAGGACGACCCGGATTACCGGCACGCCAGCATCGACATCTACCTGGATCCCGCGGTGCACGGTCGCGGCCTGGGCACGGACGCCGTCCGTACCCTCGCCCGGCACCTGATCGCCGACCACGGCCACCACCGGCTGGTGATCGACCCGGCGGCCGACAACGCCGCCGCCATCCGGTGCTACGCCAAGGTCGGATTCCGGCCGGTCGGGGTCATGCGCCGCTACGAGCGCGGGCCCGACGGCGACTGGCACGACGGGCTGCTGATGGATCTGCTGGCCGACGAGCTCACGATCCGGGAGGACTGAACCACGGGTTGCCGACGCGGGTGAAGTACCGGTCGGCGATGTGGTTGAGGACGCGGCGCGCGTCGCGGAACCGGTCGGCGACCTCCGCCACGACGGCGAGCTGCGCGGTGGTGACGGGCGCCAGCTCGCAGGCGCGCCGGTACCAGCGCTGCCCCAGGTGTTCCAGCAGTTGGATCGGTGGCGCGGCGACCAGCCCGGTCTCGTCCGCGGTGGCCAGGCCGGCCGCCCGCATCAGCCGCGCCGCGTCGAACGGCCCGAACGCGTGGAGCTGGGCGTAGTCGGGGAAGACGCCGGTCAGGAACAGCGCGACGTCACCCAGCCGCCGGTACAGCCCGGGCTGGTACGCCGGCAGCGCCTGCTCGGCGACCTGGGCCAGCCGGATCGGGTCCAGCTCGCTGTAGCGCTGGGCGCGCCAGCCGCGCGCCGTCCGGGTCCAGTACCGGCCGCTGGCCACCCGTACGAACGAGGCCAGCAGCTCCGCCAGGAACAGCCGGCGGATCGGGTCGGTGAGGAACTCGCGCAGCCGCGGCGCGTCGAACACCGGTACCCGCTGGCGCGGCGCGGTACGTTCGGCCACGAACCGCGCGGCTGTCATCTCCCGCGCCGCCTGTTCGACGGCGACGAGGAACGCGAAGAACGGCGAGACGCCGATGAGGCCGGCCGGGTCCGGGCCGTACACCCGGTCGAAAAGCTCCGGACGGTCGAACAGTTCCACCATGGTCGCCGGGCGCCAGCGCAGGTCGCCCGCGTGCCCGGGATCGAGCCCCACCGAGGAGGCCAGTACCCGAAGATCCGCCTCCGTGAGGTGCTCCAGATAGGCCCTGCCAGCGCGCTCGGCATCCATGTCCCCACGTTATGTCGCGTCGTCGTGGCCGCACCACCGCTGCGGACGGGCCCGGGCCGGCGGGTCACCGCGCGCCGGTCGAGCCCCGTTCATGCAGGCGGGCGGGGACGTACACCGGTCCGGTCGCCGGCTCGCCGTTGAGGCGTGCGATCAGCAGCTGTACGGCGGCCTTGCCGGTCTCCTCGGGTTCGAGGTCCAGGGCGGTGATCCCGGGTGTGGCGAGCCGGGTCTGCTGTGCGTCGGAGCCGGCGGCGAGGAGCAGGTCCCGCGGTACCGCGACGCCGAGGTGCTGTGCCTCGGCCAGTACGCCGGCCGCGTGCCGGCCGGTCTGGCAGTAGATCGCGTCCGGTCGGGTCTTCGGGCCGTCCAGCAGTTGCCGCGCGGCGTCCCGGCCGCCGTCCTCGCCGGTCGCCTCCGGCACGCGCAGGACCCGGACCGGCAGGTGGTGCCGGCCGGCCCAGGCGCGGTAGGCGCGCTCGGCGTCGACGTTCCACGCGTTGTCGTCGGTGCCGGCGATGAACGCGACCCGTTCGGCGCCACGCTGCCGCATGAGGTCGAGCACCCGCTGGGTCTCGTGCACGTCGTCGGAGCCGACCCAGTCGGTGAAGTCCGGCCGCCCGGGGTCACGGCCCACCGTGACGACCGGTACGCCGGCGTCGAGGAGCCGGGCGAGGGCCTGGTCGTCGCGTACCGGATCGCCGATGACGTAGCCGTCCACGCCGTGTGCGGACGTGGGGATCCCCGGGCGGGTCAGGTCGGGCACGAGCATGAGGCCGAGGCCGTGGTCGAGCGCGGTCACCGCCGCGGCGCCGGCGAACCGTACGAAGTAGTCGACGCCGACGGGCAGGTAGGAGCCGATCGCGTCGAGCGGGCGCATGTCGAGCCCGAGGACGCCGGTGCGCCCGCGGCGTAGCCCACGCGCCATGGGATGGGCCCGGTAGGCCAACCGCTCGGCGACGGCGAGCACGCGGCGGCGGGTCGCCTCCGACGCGGTGCCCTTGCCGTTGAGGGCGTGGGACACCGTCGTGACCGAGACGCCCGCCTCGCGCGCCACGTCGCGGATCGTCGCGCGCCCGGCTCGAGATCGCTGCTCGGGCATCTCAGGGATCCGGGACGGCTGTTCAGGCATGCT
This sequence comes from Planosporangium thailandense, assembly GCF_011947195.1. GTDB lineage: Bacteria > Actinomycetota > Actinomycetes > Mycobacteriales > Micromonosporaceae > Planosporangium > Planosporangium thailandense. Next base: position 461,366 of record NZ_JAATVY010000001.1, read on the forward strand.
CGAAAGACTACTCCCAAAACCTTTTCATAAAAGGTTTTATGCGATAGCGTCCCCGCGTACCGCGCCGCGCGGGCCGTCCGGCCCGGAGCTCTAACCTGCTAAAACTGCCGTGTTCGGAGGATCAGATGCGTGTCCGTGTGACGGCGGTCCTCGCCGTCTCGCTCAGCCTCGGGCTCGTCGCGTGCAGCGGCGCGAAGACCCCGGCGGCCGACAACCACAAGCTCGACGATCTCCTCGTCACCACACCGGCCGCCAAGGGTGAGCTGGACAAGGCGACGTGGAACCTGCCGTTCGGCGAGCCGGCGTCCCTCGACCCGATCAAGGCGTTCAACTACCCGGAGAACACGGTCGTCGCCAACTTGTGCGAGGGCCTGATGCGGCTCGACCCCGACTACTCGATGAAGCCGAACCTGGCGGAGAAGGTCGAGTCCCCCGACCCGCGGACCTGGGTCTACACCCTCCGGGACGGGGTGAAGTTCTGGGACGGCGAGCCGATGACCGCCGACGACGTCGTCTTCAGCCTCAAGCGGCACCTCGACCCGAACGAGGGCAGCTACTGGGCGTCCGACCAGATCACCGGCAACATCGAAGCGATCGAGAAGACGGGCGACCGGCAGGTCACCATCCGGCTCAAGAAACCGGACGCGACGCTCAACTCGTACCTGGCCACGCCGGTCGGCGTCGTCGTCGAACAGAAGCAGCGGGTCGCGGCCGGCGCGAAGTACGGCACGCCGGAGGGGCTGGTCATGTGCACCGGCCCGTACAAGGTCGCGTCGTGGGACAAGGGCTCCAAGATCTCGCTGGTGCGCAACGACGGGTACTGGGACGCCCAGCGCAAGGCCAAGACCGCGCAGGTCGACCTGCAGTTCATCGTGGACCCGGGCGCGATCGCGAGCGCCCTCGACACCGGCGCCATCGACGGGTCGTACGACGTCCCGGTCGGCGCGGTCGACAAGCTGTCGGCCTCGAAGGCCGGCAAGCTGTACCTGGGCAAGTCACTGCAGATGGTGGCGGTCATCAGCACCGGCAGCGGGCCGCTCGGAGACCCCAAGGTGCGGCGTGCGCTGGCCCTCGCCACCGACCGGGAGGCGATCGCACGGACGGTGTTCGCGAACACCGCCCGCGTCTCCCGTTCGCTGGTCCCGCAGGGTGGCTGGACCTACGGCGACAGCGTCTTCGGCCCGGCCTACGAGGCCCTGCCGGACACCGCGAAGAACGTCGACGAGGCGAAGAAGCTCCTCGCCGGAGTGAAGGTCGGCACCGCCCCGATCACCATCGCCTACCCGGGTGAGCGGCAGTTCTACGCCGACATCCTGTCGGAGATGTCCAACGCCGCGCGACAGTTGGGCCTCACCATCCAGCCGAAGGCGGTGCCCAGCGCCCAGTACGGCGCCTTCTTCTCCGACCCGAAGGCCCGCGAAGGCTACGACGGGTTCATGACGACCAACTACATGGACATCCCGGACCCGCTCGCCTTCCTGCGCACCATCGCGGCCAAGGGCGGCTCGCAGAACTTCAACGGCTACACCGACCCACAGGTGGAGAGCCTCATCGACCAGGCGGCGGCCACCTCCGACGGCGACGCCCGGGCCAAGCTCGTCGCCGACCTTCAGGTGAAGGTCATGGACCAGATGCCATGGATCCCGATCGCCGCACCGGCGGTCCGGCTGTTCCTCAACAAGCGGGTGACCGGGGTTCCGGCCTCGTTCGTCTACCTCTACTACCCCTGGGCCGCCGACCTCGGCTCGGCCTGACCACGATCGGGGCCCGGGACGCAACGGCGCGTCCCGGGCCCGCCGGACGGAGGCCCTGTGCTGCGCTTCGTGATCCGGCGGCTGGGCGCGCTCGCCGCCACGCTGCTCGTCTCGAGTTTCATCATCTACGCGGCGATGTACGCCGCGCCCGGCTCGCCGGAGAGCTTCCTGGTCCGCGGCCGGACCGTCAGCCCGGAGGTGCTCGCGTCGATCCGGGTGCAGTACGGCCTGGACGAGCCGTTCCTGGTCCGCTACTGGCACTGGCTGACCGGCGTGCTCAGCGGAGACTTCGGTGAGTCGCTGGCGACCCGGCAGGACGTCGCGTCGCTGCTGGCGTCCCGGATCCCGACCACGCTCGGGCTCACCGCGTACGCGGCCCTGCTGATCGTGGTGTTCGGGGTGGTCGCCGGGGTGGTCGCGGGGCTGCGCGGGGGCGCCCTCGACACGGCCGTCCTGCTCGGCTCCAGCGTCGGATTCGCGATCCCGACCTTCTTCGCGGCCGTCCTCCTCATGAGCGTGTTCGCGGTGACGCTCGGCTGGTTCCCCGTCTTCGGGGCCGGGGCGGGCCTGTCCGGCCGGCTCCTGCACCTGACGCTGCCCGCGGTGGCCCTCGCGCTGCCGGCGATCGCCGTCGTCGCGCGCATCACCCGTACCGCGGTGGTCGAGGAGCGCGACACCGAGCACGTGTCCGTCTCGTTGGCGCGCGGTGTCCCCTGGCGTGTCGTCGCGCGCCGGCACATCGTCCGCAACGCGATGCTGCCGGTGACCACGATCGTCGGTGTGAACGTCGCCGCCCTCGTCGCGGGCGCGGCGGTCGTCGAGCACGCGTTCACCCTCGACGGCATCGGCAGCCTGCTCATCGATGCCGTGCAGCAGAAGGACTTCGCGGTCGTACAGGCCGTCGCGCTGGTGCTGGTGGCGGTGTTCGGCGTGGTCAACCTCGTGATCGACGTGCTGTACGCGGTGATCGACCCGCGCGTTCAACTCGGAGGTGAGAGCGCGTGAGCGCCGAAACGCTGACCGGCGTCGAACCCCTCGCCGTGACGTCCAGCCGGCAGCGCCGGTCGGGCCGGGGCACGGTACGGCGGCTCGGTCCGCTCGGAGTCGCCGCCGTCGTGATCGTCGGCCTGCTCGTCCTGGCCGCGCTGCTCGCGCCCCTGATCGCGCCGTACGACCCGGCGATCGGCAGCGTCGTCGAGCGCTACCAGGCGCCTGGCGCCGCGCACGTGCTCGGTACCGACCAGTCTGGTCGCGACCTGCTGTCCCGGCTGCTGTACGGCGCGCGGACCAGCCTGACCGGCGCCGCCGTCGTCGTGTTGCTCGCGGCCGCCGGCGGCACCGTACTGGCGCTCGTCGCCACCTGGTTCGGCGGGCGCGTCGACGCGCTCGTCGGTCGCCTTCTCGACCTGCTGTTCGCCTTCCCGAACCTGCTGCTGGCGATCCTCGTCGTCGCGGTGTTCGGCACCGGCCTGACGCAGGCCGCGGTCGCGCTCGCGGTGGCGTACGTGCCCTACACCGCCCGCGTGCTGCGCAGCGTCGCGCTGCGGGAGCGGCGGCTGGCGTACGTGCAGGCGGCCGAGCTGCAGGGGCTGTCCGGGTTCGTGGTGACCGGGCGGCACCTGCTGCCCAACATCGCCCCGCAGATCCTCACCGGGGCGGCCATCAACTTCGGGTACGCGATGATCGATCTCGCCGCGCTGTCGTTCCTCGGCCTCGGCGTGCAGGCACCGACCGCCGACTGGGGGCTGATGGTCTCGCAGGGGCAGGATTCGCTGTTGCAGGGCTACCCCGGGCAGAGCCTGCTCGCCGGGGCGTGCATCGTCGTCGCGGTCGCAGCCTTCAGCGTCATCGGTGAGCGACTCGGCGGCCGCCGGGCGGGTGGTCGGGCATGAGCCTGCTGGAGCTTGACGACATCCGGCTCGACCTGCCCCATCGGGGCGGCGACCGTGCCCTGCTGCGCGGTGTGTCGCTGCGGGTGGCGCCCGGCGAGGCGATCGGCCTGGTGGGTGAGTCCGGCTCGGGCAAGTCGATGACCCTGCGGACGGTGCTGCGCACCGAGCCCGCGGGCGCGAGGGTGACCGGCCGGGTGCTGCTCGACGGTACGGACGTGCGGAGCCTCGACGCGGCGGCGCTGCGCCGGTTGCGCGCCCGGGACCTCGCGATGATCAGCCAGGACCCCCGGGCGGCGCTGAACCCGGTACTGCGGGTCGCGGAGTTCCTCGTCGAAGGGCTCTGCGACGCGCGCGGGGAACGCCGCGGCACCGCGGAACGCCGCGTCCGCGACCTGCTCGCCCAGGTCGGGATCGCCGACGTCGACCGCTGCATGGACTCCTACCCGCACCAGCTGTCCGGCGGCATGCTGCAGCGGGTCGTCATCGCCGCCGCCGTGGCCGGCTCGCCACGGCTGCTGCTCGCCGACGAGCCGACCACGGCGCTCGACGTGACGACGCAGTCGGAGGTCATGGCGATCCTCGACGAGCAGCGCCGCGAACACGGCATGGCGATGCTTTTCGTCACCCACGACCTGGAGCTGGCCTCGGCCGTGTGCGACCGGATCGCGGTGCTGTACGCCGGCCAGATCGTCGAGATCGGCACCCCGGCACAGCTGCATTCGGCGCCGCGTCACCCGTACACCCGGCTGCTGCTCGACTCGCGGCCGAGCCTCACCGCGACCACCCCGACGCTCCCCGTCATCCCGGGGCGGCCCGTCGCCGCGTACGAGGTGGGGGCCGGCTGTGCCTTCGCGACCCGCTGCCCCTGGATCGCGCCCCGGTGCCGCGACGGTGCGGTCCCGCTCGTCGAGGGCGACGGCCGCGCCGTGCGCTGCCACCGCAGTGATGAGCTTCGCGGGGAGCTGGTCCGTACGAGCGCGCCGGAGGTGACAGGGTGAGCGGCACGACAGGGAACGTCATCGAGATCACCGGGCTGTCGAAGCGGTTCACGACGGGCCGGGGCGGGCAGCGCCGGAGCGTCGACGCGCTCGTCGACGTCACTCTGACCGTCGCCGACGGCAGCTGCCTCGCGGTCGTCGGGGAGTCGGGATCCGGCAAGACGACCCTCGCCCGCATCCTGGTCGGCCTCGAAGGCGCGGATGCCGGACAGGTCGTGCTCGCCGGTCGCCCGGTCGCGCAGCGACCCCGCCGGGCGGAGCGGCGCGCCCGCGCCCGGGACATCCAGATGGTGTTCCAGGACCCGAACGGGTCGCTGAACCGCCGTCGCACGGCCGGGTCGGCGATCAGTGAGGTGCTGACCGCCCACCACCGGGTGCGCGGTGCCGAGCTACGTCGTCGCGTCGACGACCTGCTCGATCAGGTGGGCCTGCTCCCGGCGCACGCCCGGGCGCTGCCCGGCGAGCTCAGCGGTGGGCAGCGGCAGCGCGTTGCGATCGCGAGGGCGCTCGCCGCCGAGCCGCGCGTCCTCGTCCTCGACGAGGCGGTCGCCGCGCTCGACGTGTCGGTGCAGGCCCAGGTCCTGAACCTGCTCGCCGAGCTGCGGCGGGTCCGCCGGCTGACGTACCTGTTCATCACCCATGACCTGTCGGTCGTGCGGCAGGTGAGCGAGCAGGTCGTCGTCATGCGGCGGGGCGAGATCATCGAGCGTGGGAGCACCGAACGGGTGCTCGACCAGCCGCAGCACCCGTACACGATGCTCCTGCGCGACAGTGCGCCCCGGCCGGGGTGGCGACCCCGGCGCGCGCTCGGTCGCGGGGAGCCCCGGGCCGAGGACATGGAGGCCGCACGGTGAACGATTCGAGGTACCTGCGGCTCGACGCGGCCGACCCGTGGCGGCGCGGCCACGACCGCGGTGTCCGCACCGCGTCCGAGATCGCGGCGGCCTGGGCCACGTACTCGCGGCTGTTCGCGGTCACCGCGGCGGCGGCCGGTGTGACGCTCGACGTGCCCGCGCTCGCCCGCGCGACACTTGCGGCGACCCGGTCCTGGGCGCCCGATCTCGCCGAGGAGATGCGGGGCGTCGCCGACGGCGCGGGTGTACCACTGTGGACGATCGCCGCGCTCAACGCGCGTACCGAGATCCTCGCCGTCGCCGACGCACCGCGCGCGGGGGAGTGCTCGACAGTCGTCCTCACCGGTGCCCGTACCTTCGGCGGGCAGACCTGGGACTGGCACGACGAACTGGCCGGCTCCTGGCACGTGCAGTCGGTCCGCGGCGACGTCCTGGGCTTCGCGGGCGTCACCGAGTACGGGATGCTGGCGAAGATCGGCCTCAACGAGGCCGGCGTGGGGATCCTGTTCAACATCCTCGGGCACGTGGACGACGGTGCGACCGGCGTGCCCGTGCACCTCGTCGTCCGCCGGGTCCTCGGCACCGCCGCGTCCCTCGACGACGCGGTGGCGATCCTGCGGCAGGCGCCGGTCTCGGCGTCCACCGTCATGACCGTCGTGACCCCCGACCGCTCCGCCTGCGTCGAAGTCAGCCCGGCCGGTGTCGCCGTGATCCCGCCGGACGACGAGGGTTGGCTGCTGCACACCAACCACTTTGTCGACCCCGTGCTCGCCCGCGGCGATCTGCGCGGGCGGCGGGAGCCCGAGACGTACGACCGGCTGCGCCTGCTGTCCGCGCGGGTCCGTGACCGGTCCGGCCTCGACGGCGTGGACGACCTGGCCGCGCTGCTCACCGCCCATCCCGACGATGGCGCCGAGGCGTGCTGCCATCCGCCGGCGGGTGGCCGGATCGGCACCAGGTGGGCGACGCTCGCCACCATCGCGGTGGAGCCGGCGGCGCGGCGGCTCATGGTGCACAGCGGTGGTCCGTGCACCGCGACGCCGTCCACCTGGCTGCCGGTCACGGTACCGAGCGGCGGCGACGGTACGAGCGTGAGCTTCGGCGGAGACTAGGCGCGTACCCACAGGTCGTGCGGCCGGCGACCGGGCCGGAAGCCGTGCGCCTCGGCCAGGGCGGTGCCGCGGGGGAAGTCGCGGGCCAGCGCGTCCCACGACCATTCGCTGTGTACGTGCCCGCCGGCGGGCCACGATCCGCGCAACATGTCAGACATTGCTGCCTCCCAACGTCGGGAGGCAGCAATGTCGCACGAGTTGCGCGGATCGTGGGGCCGGCGGCTACCCGATCTGCTCCTGGGCGCGTACGCGCCGGCGGCCGAGCGCCAGGTAACCGGCGAACCCGATGACGAACGCCGCTGCCACGCCGAGGTTGGCGTAGGCCCACGCGCCGCTCTTGCCACCGAGGCCGAGCACCGACAGCAGGTACCCCTGCCAGGACAGCCAGCCGGCGTACGTGTTGGTCACCAGGCCCCAGCCGATCACCGTGCCGACGACGACCAGCCCGATCGCGACCGGGTTGGTCGCCCCGTATCGGCCCTCGGTCCGGTACAGGTCGGCGTCGGCGTACGCGGCCTTCCGCAGGGCGAGGTCGGCCACGAAGATTCCGCTCCAGGCGGCGATCGGCACGCCGAGGGTGATGAGGAAGCCCTGGAACGGGTTGAGGAAGTTGTCCGCGACCCAGACGACGTAGATGGTGCCGAGGATCATCAGTACGCCGTCGATGCCGGCGGCTGTCCACCGGGGCACCCGCAGGCCGAGGGTGAGCAGCGTGAGCCCGGACGAGTAGATGTCGAGCACCGCACCGCCGATCAGGCCGAGGATCGCCACGAGCGCGAACGGCACCAGGTACCACGTCGGCAGGAGCGTGGTGAGCGCCCCGATCGGGTCGCCGCCGATCTTCGTGTTGAGGTCGGAGTCGGAGCCGGCGAGCAGCAGGCCGAAGACGACCAGGACGACCGGGGCGACGCTCGCGCCGAATGTCGTCCAGCCGACCACGCCCCGGCTCGACGCGGTACGCGGCAGGTACCGCGAGTAGTCGGCGCCGGAGTTGGCCCAGCCGAGCCCGAACGCGGTCACGGCGAAGATGAGGGTGCCGATGAACGCCTGGGCGGAGCCGCCGGGCAGCGCCGACACCTTCGACCAGGAGATGTGGTCCGCGGTCAGGGCGATGTAGCCGACGGTCAGGACGGCGGTCGCGATCGTGATGATGCCCTGCAGGCGCATGATGGCGTCGAAGCCGAGGATCCCGGCGAGCATGATGACCAGCGCCACCACCAGGAACGCGATGATCTTGGTGGCGGAGCCGTCGCCCCAGCCGAGCCGGCCGAACACCGTCGCCGTGGCGAGGGTGGCGAGCGCGACGAGCACGATCTCCCACCCGACGAGCAGGATGTAGCTCAGGGCTGCCGGCAGGGCGTTGCCCCGCACCCCGAACGCGGCCCGGCTGAGGATCATCGTGGGTGCGGAGCCGCGCTTGCCGGCCAGCGACACGAAGCCGACGAGCAGGAACGACAGCACGGTACCGATCAGCCCGGCGATCGTCGCCTGCCAGAACGAGATGTTGAACCCGAGGAAGAACGATCCGTAGCTGATGCCGAAGACGGAGACGTTCGCGGCGCACCACGGCCAGAACAGGTCACGTGGCCGGCCCTTGCGCTCCGACTCGGCGATGACGTTGATGCCGTTGACCTCGACGGACAGCCCGGCAGGTCCGCTGCCGGCCGGCGCCGGCACGGTACCCGTGGGCCGAGGCTCTGTGGTCATGGGGTTCCCCCTGGTTGGCAGGTTGCCTGTTCGAGCACCGTGCGGATCACGGCGCCCAGCTTGGTGGCGGAGGCGGCGGCGACCGCGACCACCTCGGTGGGATCGGTCGGCTCGCTGTCGAGCTCGATCGCGGTGACCACGGACAGCCCGAGCAGTTCCAGGCCGGCCTCGCGGGCGGCGATCGCCTCGATCACGGTGGACATGCCGACGACGTCGGCGCCGAGGGTACGCAGCATGCGTGCCTCCGCCGGCGTCTCGTAGTGCGGACCCGGCAGGAACGCGTACACGCCCTCCACCAGGTCGGGGTCGGCGGCGAGCGCCAGGCCGCGCAGGCGGGGGCTCCAGCAGTCGGACAGGTCGACGAAGCGCGGACCGCGCAGCGGCGAGACGCCGGACAGGCTGAGATGGTCACGGATGACGACCCCGGTGCCCAGGCCCCACTCGGGGCGCAGCGAGCCGTTCGCGTTGGTGAGGACCGCCGTACGGCAGCCGCTCGACGCGGCGGTGCGCACGGCGTGCGCCACCGGATCGACGCCGAGCCCTTCGTACAGGTGGGTGCGGCCGAGAAAGCACAGTACGCGGGCGTCGCCGAGCGGGTAGGACCGGACGAGCCCGAGGTGGCCGTCGGCCACCGGCGGATGGAACCCGGGCAGCTCCGCGACGGGTAGCTCGGCCGCCGGGGACCCGAACGCGTCCGCGGCGGGGGCCCAGCCGCTGCCGAGCACGACGACCGCGTCGTGGCGCGGGCAGGACGTGGCCTCGGCCAGCGCCGCCGCGGCCTCCACCGCGAGCTCGTACGGATCGCGTGAACCCTGCACGCGCACCTCCTCGGGCCACCGTGCCCCGCTTGACACCGCACCCATGATCAGCTTCTGTGTACTGGACATGTTTATACAGGTCAAGTGGGAAAACTAGGGCAGTGGGATGAGTGGTGACTGACCGGTACGACCGGGCCCTCGGCGCGCTGACCGGGCTCGCGCTCGGCGACGCTCTCGGCATGCCCACCCAGCTGCTGTCGCGGCCGCTGATCCGGGCGCGGTACGGCGAGCTGACGTGGTTCCTCGACGCTCCCGACGACAACGAGATCAGCCGGGGTACGCCCGCCGGGCGGGTCACCGACGACACCGACCAGGCCCTGATCCTGGGCCGGCTGCTCGTGGCGGGCGGTGGCCGGGTGGACCCGCGCCGGCTGGCCGACGAACTGCTGTCGTGGGAGGCCCGGATGACGGCGCTCGGCTCGGCGGATCTGCTCGGCCCGTCGACGCGTCGCGCCCTGCAGCTTCTCGCCCAGGGCGCCCCGATCGGCGAAGCCGGCCGGTGGGGTGACACCAACGGGGCCGCCATGCGGGTCGCGCCGGTCGGCGTCGTGTACCCGCCGGACCCGGTCGACCGGCTGGTCGACGCCGTGGCCGACGTCGACCGCGTCACCCACGACACCACCGTGGCCAACGCCGGAGCCGCCGCCGTGGCCGCCGCGGTGAGCGCCGGAATCGACGGCGCCTCGCTGAGCGAAGCGGTCACACATGGCATCGAGGCCGCCCGGGTAGGTGCCACCCGCGGACAGTATGTGCCGGGCGCCGACGTCGCCGCGCGCATCGAGTGGGCGCGCGACCTGGCAGCCGCCAGCCCGGAGCCGCTCGATGTCATCTACCGGCTCGTGGGCACCGGGGTGGCGACCCAGGAGGCGGTACCCGCGGCGTTCGCCGTGCTGGCGGTGTGCCCGGCCGACCCGTTCCAGGCCTGCCTCGCGGCCGCGAGCCTGGGCGGCGACTGCGACACGGTCGCGGCGATGGTCGGCGCGATCAGCGGCGCCTGCCACGGGTACGCGGCCCTGCCGCCCGACGCGGTGGCGACCCTGAACGCGGCGAACCCGACGCTGAACATCCCCGAGCTCGCCGGACAGCTGCTCGAACTGCGCGACCGCCTAGAATCCCGGTCGTGATCCCCGCGCCGGGCCGGCTCGTACTCGTCGGCAGCGTCATCGTCGACGTCCTCATGTCCGTGCCCGCGCTGCCCGACCGCGGCGGCGACGTCCTCGCCTCGGGCGCGGGCGTCCAGGTCGGCGGCGGGTTCAACGTCCTCGCGGCGGCCCGGCGGCTGGGGCTGCCGTCGGCGCTCGCCGGCCGCGTCGGCGACGGGCCGTTCGGCGCGCTGGTCACCGCGGCGCTCGCGACCGAGGGGATCGAGCGGCTCCTGCCGCCGGGGCGCGGGGACACCGGCTTCTGCGTGGGGCTGGTGGAGCCGGACGCCGAGCGTACGTTCGTCACAAGCCCCGGCGTCGAGTCCGAGCTGACCGGTCGGGACCTGGCCGGGGTCGAGGTCCGCGCGGACGACGCGCTCTACGTGTCCGGGTACGACCTGTGCTACCCCGTCACCGGGCCGGCGGTCGCCGCCTGGTGCGGCGGCCTCGCCGACACGCCGGTCGTGCTGGATCCCGGTCCGCTGGCGGCCGACATACCCGTGCGGGTGCTCGGTCCGGTGCTCGAGCGTACGGGTGTGCTCACGCTCAACGAGCGGGAGGCGCGCCTGCTCACCTCGGTGTCCGACGTGGACGAAGCGGGTCGGGCGCTGCGCGACCGGCTTCCGTCGTCGTCCGTGCTCGTCGTGCGCCGGGGCGCCGCGGGCTGCAGCGTGTACCTGCCCGGCCACGCCGAGCCGCGGCGCATTCCCGCACCGGTGGTGACGGCGGTGGACACCACCGGCGCCGGGGACGCCCACACCGGTGCTTTCCTCGCCGAACTGCACCGGACGGGTTCGGTGCTCGACGCCGCCCGGAGCGCCAACGCCGCGGCGGCGCTGGCCGTCACGCGCGCCGGTTCGGCCACCGCGCCGCGCCGTGCCGAACTCGACCGGATGCTCGCCGGCTGGGACGTTTCGGTCGCATAAAGGTGGATCCTGACGGGCGTCTCGCTCGAAATGGCATCAGCTGAAAAACCGGTCTTGCCCACCCTGCACATCACGTTGACGTCCATCAATTGATGTAGTTAATGTCCGTGCCACACATACCTCTTCACATGGCGGGGATCGGGAGGGAAGACCAATGTTCAATGCATTGGCAATTGGCAGCATGCTGCTTTCTTTTGCTGTCCCGGCGGCACCGGCGTTCACCACTCCGCCGCCGCCCGACAAAATTGTCATCGACGTCGCCACCGTGAACGGCTCGGGCTGTCGCCCCGGTTCCGCGGCGGTCGCCGTCGCGCCGGACAACACGGCGTTCACCGTGACGTACAGTGAGTACCTCGCCCAGGTCGGCATCGGCGCCAAGCCGACCGACTTCCGCAAGAACTGCCAGCTCAACCTCATCGTGCACGTCCCGCAGGGCTTCACGTACGCGATCGCTCAGGCCGACTACCGGGGCTTCGCGCACCTGGAGAAGGGGGCCACCGGCCTGGAGCGGGCCAACTACTACTTCCAGGGCCAGTCGCAGACCGCGTATGTACAGCATCCCTTCTCCGGGTCCTACAACGACGACTGGCACACGACCGATTCGGTCGATGCCACGGCGCTCGTTTTCAAGCCCTGCGGCGAGGAGCGCAACCTGAACATCAATACCGAACTCCGGGTCGCGGCCGGTAGTTCGGATCCGTCGAAGACGAACAGCTTCATGTCGATGGACTCGACCGACGGCGCCATCAACACTATTTACCACTTCGCCTGGAAGTCGTGCCCGTAACGAATATCGGCGATCGGGTGAAGGTTTCGGGGATCCGTCGCGATCCTCGAAACCTTCACGTCGGCGACCGTTGGCCGGTGGCCGGTTGTCTGGAAAGCTTGGTGTCGATGAGTACCCCGTCGCGTGACTGGTACGCCTGGCATGCCCCGTACGACGAGCCGGGGTCGCCGCGCCACCGCCGGCTCCGCATCGTCCAGGGACACATCAGAGCCTGGCTGGGGGAGCGCGCCGGCCGGTCGCCGCGCGTGGTGAGCGCGTGCGCGGGTCAGGGCCGCGACCTAATCGAGGTGCTGGCGGGCGCGCCCGACGGCGCGGCGGTACGGGCGCGCCTGATCGAACTCGACCGCCGCAACGTCGACGTCGCGCGGAGAACGGCGCGCGACGCGGGGCTCGCCGGCGTGGAGGTCGTCTGCGCGGACGCCGGACTCACCGACGCGTACGTGGGTGCCGTGCCCGCCGATCTGGTCCTGATGTGCGGCGTGTTCGGCAACATCAGTGATGGCGACGTACGCCGGACCGTCGGACATCTGCCGCAGTTGTGCGCGCCGGACGCGACCGTCATCTGGACCCGCACCCGCCGTTCTCCGGACCTCACGCCCGCGATCCGGTCCTGGCTGCGGCTCGCGCGCTTCGTCGAGCGGTCGTTCGACGCGCCGGCCGACGCGCTCTTCTCTGTCGGTGTGCACCGGTTCGCCGGGGCGCCGCAGCCCGTGGCACCGGGGCGCCGGATGTTCGAGTTCGTCACGTGACGACGCGCGTGACCACCCAGTGGTGCTTACCGAGCCGGCGGGTCCGTGCGAACCCGTGCCGTTCGAACATCGCCACCGTGCCGTTGTGCAGAAACGAGGCGGACGCGGACCGGCCGTCCACGTCTTCGGGGTAGCTCTCGACCGTTCCTCCGCCGAGCCGGGCGATCTCCTGTAGAGCGCCGTCGAGCGCGGCGGAGGCGACCCCTCTGTGCCGGTACCCGCGATGGACGAAGAAGCACGTGATCCGCCAATCCGGAAGGGCGCTCAGGCCGTCGAGGTAGGCGCGACGGTGCTTGATGCGTGGCAGTTCGTCGGTGGGACCGAACTGGCACCAGCCCACGCAGTGCGGGCCGTCGTACACGAGGGCGGCGTGCGCCCGACCTTCCCGTACCCGGCACTCCTTCTCGGATCGGTTCTGCGCCGGGGTCTTCGTGCGCCCCACGCCCTCGGCGTGGAAGGCCATGCACCAGCAGCCGCCCCATACCCCGTTGTGACCGTCGACCAGTCGCGCGAAGTCGGGCCAGGTGGTCTCGTCCAGAGGTTTCACCTGGAAGTCCGTCACGCCGGCAGCCTAACCGGGTGTGTCCCATTTCCCAGCGCCTCCGGCCCTGGAGCGGCACCTGTTCGGCTCGGATGCCGAGCGACGGCACTTCCCGACCGCCCCGGTCTGCGGAAAGATCTGAACCGTGACAGCGCGCGCTGAGGTCTCGCAGGCGTCAGCTCGGGAAAGGTCATACGTGCGGTGATGACCCAGGGAAGGCGGTCGTGAAATGAGCGGCAAGGTTGTCGTGAACCGGTGTATGTCGCTTGACGGCTTCATCGCCGGCCCCGGCCATTCGATGGACTGGGGAGGTGATCGCGATCTCGCCGACTTCGTGGCACCGGACGATTTCGCGGAGATCGCAGCGGCCACCGGCGCCATGCTCGTCGGCCGGCGGACGTGGGAGGTAGGCGACCGGATGCAGGCCGAGAAGCCGGACAGCGCCGACTACCCCTTCTCCGGACCCATGTTCCTCCTCACCCATAGACCACTGGAGCCGCCGAACCCGAACGTCACGATCCTCACCGGCGACATCGGCGAAGCGGTCGCCACGGCACTGGACGCGGCCGGCGGTAAGAACCTCGAAATCCTCGGCGCCGACGTGGCCGGCCAGTGCCTGCAGCGGGGGCTCGTCGACGAGATCCTGGTGTATGTACTGCCGGTTCTGCTCGGCGACGGCATCCGCTTCTCGGCCCCGGGCCTTGCCAGGACAGACCTGGAACCAATCAGCAGCACGCGGTCGGACGACGCCACCATCCTCCGCTTCCACGTCCGCAAGCAGTCCGACCAGACTGTCTGATGGCACCGGATCCCGCGCGCCGGGGTCACCCCGGCCGACGCGCTGTAGAGATCACTGCACGTTGCGCGGGGACCCGCACACCGGGTCCAGGATCCCAACGACTCGGGCAGGAACCGCCACTGGTGCCGACCGACCCTGCTACGGCAGCCGCGGCCGAATAGGAAACATCATCCTGAGTTATCCATCGAAATCAAAAAGATTATGTATGGTGTCGCGCGGTCGCGGCTACCGGGGCAATTCCCGCCACGGATTAAGCATTCTTTAGACGCGTATTAAAGCCGCATTGAGCGGCGCGTGAGTGCGCTGATTAACAAGGTGTGGGGGTTGGCACGCCGAGTGCCCGCCAGTAATCTCAACGCGTCTGTTCCGGTCGTTGGTCATCGCAGGTGGCGCCGGTGCAGACCCGCCGAATCGCGCAATGCGAGCCGGGGACCCACCGTACGTCTGGGGTGAATCCGCGGGCTGCTGGCCAGCGGTAGGGCGACCTACGCGCCCGAATCCGTCAGCTAACCCGGTAGGCGGCAGCGTAAGGAGATCAGATCAATGCACGTCTGCCCATCCATCGATTCTCGCCACGTCGCCAGCCGTGCCGGCCGGGCGCTCCGGGTCGGCGGAGTTCATTTGCTCCGCTGAAAGCGGCCCGTCAGGTCACGCCAGCCGCCTGTGTCGCGATGCCAATCGTCTCGCGGTCCTAGCGGTCGGCGTTCCCGCCGTTTTTGTCACGTGCCCCGACCGGACCGACGCTCGGTCCGCCTTCGGGCACGCACCGGACGCCGCGCGTCAACCGTCTCTTTAGGACGCGAGTCTGCGCCGCGCATCCCTGCCCGTCCGCAGTGATGCGCGAATCGGCTCACCCAGCCGCTGTACGTCATTCACGGTCGGCAAATCGTTGGAGAATTGAGTGAAGTCCTCGCGTACCCACCAGCCCGCCCGCCACGCCGCGCCGTCGCGCCTGCCTCGCGTGGTGACCATCTCGGGTGCCCTCGTCGCCGCTGCCGCGGCGGCCGGCATCATGCTCAGCCAGGTCGACGACCCGCAGGCGGCCAGCGCCTCCGTAACCAGGAACGTCGCGAAGGTCGTCCGCGTCGACGACGGCCGGGCCGCACGCGGCCAGGCCCGCGCGGTCGCACCGGCCCCCTCGGCGACGTCCGCCCAGGCGCCGGCGGCATCCGCGCCCTCTTCCGCGTCGCCCTCTCCGGCCGCGCCCGCGTCGACCCATCCCGCCGCGCCCGCGTCGCCGTCGCCGTCCGTGCCGTCCGTGCCGGCGTCGAAGGTGCTCGACTACCAGTTCCAGCTGCAGCCCAACTACTACTACTGCGGACCCGCCGCGACCCGGATCGCCCTGAGTGCCACCGGCCACATCCTCAGCTTTGACGCGATCGCCAAACTGCTGCACACGACGACCAGCGGTACGGACTCCGCCAACGACACCACCCGTGGTCTCAACACCGTCCTCGGCGGCAACGTGTACCAGACGAGGGAGATCCCGGTCTCCCCGGCGACGCCGGCGCAGATGGACCAGCTGCAGGCCGACGTCGTACGCGCCATCACCGGCGGGCGGGCCGTCGTCACCAACATCGTCCACTCGGTGACGGACACCTCGGGTACCCGGCACACCTACGACGGTGGCCACTACGTCACGATCGTCGGGTACAAGGACGACGGTCGCACGGTGAAGATCGCTGACCCGGCCAACCCCAACGGTGACGGTACGTACTGGGTCACCACCATCGACATGGCGAACTGGATCGCGACCCACGGTTACTCGTACTGATCGTCCTTGAACGGCTGACAGCGAACGGGCGCCGCTCCTTCCGTGGGGTGGCGCCCGTTCGCCGTTGTCGCCACCTGCGCCGGCCCTGGCCGGCGCTTAATGGAAAGTTTATTTCCTGTCGCTGAACCGAGCCGTGACCGCTGTCCGTACTGCCGAGTAGTCCTGCCGACGAACCAGGTGCGAAGGTGAAGGAGCAGCGAGTGTCCCGACTTAGCGCAATCAGCCCAGCCCGGCAGCTCACCGCCGTCATCGGCACTGCCGTGGTGCTCGGAAGCGGAATCTTCTTCCTCAGTACCCACGCGGGCCATGCAGCGGAGTCGTGTCAGGGCCTGGATACGGCCCTGCAGAACAACCTGAACTTCATCGCCAACCAACAGGCGAATCCGGACGCGCAGTCGGCCGCCCGGATCGCCAACCGGCAGGCGGTGGTCGACCAGATCCAGCAGCGCCGCAAGGCGGCCGGCTGCACCAACAACGTCGTGGCCGGCAACGCCAACGCCGGCAACGCCAACGCGGGCAACCAGGGCAGCGGTGAGAACTGCGCCGGGCTCGACCAGGCCCTGCAGAACAACCTCAACTTCATCGCCCAGCAGAAGGCCAACCCGGATGCCCAGTCCGCCGCCCGGATCGCCAACCGACAGGCGGTGGTCGACCTGATCCAGCAGCGCCGCAAGGCGGCCGGCTGCAACGGCGCCGGCGGCAACGCGGGGAACGCGGGCAACGGCAACGCAGGTAACGCCGGGAACGCAGGTAACGCCGGCAACGGCAACGCCGGGAACGCCGGGAACGCAGGTAACGCCGGGAACGGTAACGCGGGCAACGGTAACGCCGCTGCTGGGACCGCGAGCCCCGCGAAGGGGGACGTGGTCTGCCAGGGTTCGACGGTCACCCTCTCCGGTGAGGGTGGTGCACCGGCCGCGTCCAGCAACCAGTTCCCGATCGGCACCAAGCTGAAGGTCACGAACCTCGACAACAACAAGTCGACGACGGTGGCGGTCACCTCGGTCTCCGGTAGCTGTGCTCTGCTCAACAATGCCGCCTTCGAGCAGGTCCGCGAACCCGGAAAGTTCCTGATCCGCCGCGCCGTGATCGAGCGCGTCGGCTGACGCGGCGCCGCGCGGAGGCGCGGCCGGCACACATCACATCGGGCGCAGCCCGCCGACCGGTTCGGCAGGCTGCGCCCGATGTCGTTCCGTCACCACCTCCGGGCAACGGCTATCCGTCGTCACGGCGGGCACCGCCGGTCGGTGGGACGTCCGCCACCTGGTGGCCGGTGGCGTCGACGAGTCCGGGCGCCATGCTTCCGTCGTGCGCCCGCTGGGCGTCCCTGGTCTCCCGCAACTCCTCGTCGCTGCGCGGATCGATTGCCCGACCCTGCGTCGGCCCGTCCGGCACACCCGTGTCGACCCGGTCGTCGTGGTGGTCCATGTGTCCTCCTCGGGAAAGCCGGCAGATGGTCCATTGTTCGTCATACCCGGCATCGGGGCGGGCATGCCGGCACGCCGCCGCCGGTCCGGCCCCTCGTGCTGTGCCGGCATCCGGGCGGGCGTTCCGGCACGTCGATCGACCGGGTGCCCGCTCGTTTGCAGGTTTCATGCACGTGCGGCCGTCTATTCAGATGCGCAATTGGCGTCGCTGCTCGTTGTCGTGCTGCCGAATCAGCGCATATTAATTGGCACCCGGTTTAAATATTCTGACCCGGCGCGGTGGCGTTTGTAGTTGTGCACGTAACACTTGACCCGACTATTGCCGCTCGCTAGTTTCGACGCTGGCACGTATGCCAATGTATGGATTGGCGGCAGGCTCCACGAGAAGCTCGCCGTCGCCGAAACCAAACCTTTCACGAGGAGGTTGACCATGTTTGCACGACGGCGTCTACTCGCGGGCGCAGTCGCTACGGTGGCACTGACCGCTGGCCTGGTGGGCCAGTCGTCGATCGCCGCGGCCTCGACCGGATCCGACGCGGCAGCGTCGGCCGGCGCCGCCCGGTCGGGCGTCTCGGCCCGTCCGGCGCCGACGGTGCTGTGGCTGACGGTCGCTCACGGCGAAGCGGCCGCACCGGTCACCCGGCTTGCCGTGCTGACCTGCGATCCGGCTGGAGGTAACCACCCGGCCGCCGCGAGCGCGTGCGAAGAACTGAGCGCCGCCGCCGGCGACATCGCCAACATCTCGCAGGATTCCGGCTTCTGCACCATGATTTACGACCCGGTGACGGTCACCGCGCAGGGTTGGTGGCAGGGCCGCCCGCTCACCTATCGCGCCACGTACGCTAATACCTGCATGCTGCACCGACAGACACGGTCTCTATTCCGTTTCTGAGCCCGGTGTGATCGCCGGCCGTTTCGGACCGCCGGCATCGTCTTCGTCGTCGATGTGAAGCAAACCATTTTTGGGAAGGCTGGCTTTAGCGTGCGTATTTTCAGGACCTCTCTCGTCGGTCTGTTCCTGGTGCTGGGGCTGCTCTGCGCCGAATTCACGGGATCGGGAGCGATGCCGGCATCGGCCGCGCCCCCGGCATTGCGCGTCGTGTCGGTCGAACTGGATCGTTCCGGTGGTTTCGTCGGCACCAGTGACCACTTCGTCGTTCCGGGTGACAGTCCGCATGTGGAGGCCGCCCGGCTCATGCAGGCTGCCGGCAGCCCCCGGTTCCTCGCGTTGCGGGACGCCTACCTCGACAACCCCTGCTGCGACCGCTTCAGGTACGTGGTCACGGTGCACTACGAGGGCCATGTCGACAAGCGGGTCAGGGCCATCGAGGGCGCGCCCGGACTGCCCGCCGTCCTGTCCGACGTCATCGACCTCACCATCGAGATCGGACAGGCCGCGGCACCGAACCGGCGGTGAGTCTCCGCCGGCCCTGCGCTGGGGCGGGGCCGGCGGGCCGGTCAGTTCCTGGGAAACCCCACCCAGATGCGGACCCGGTACGCGATGATGGCGTACCGGGTCCGCGCCCGTGTAACCGCTGGTCGTGGCCAAGAACACGCTGGTCTGCCGGGTCACGCGGCGGTGAGGATGGGGCGCATGCTGGGCATTACCAACATCTGGACGTACCTGCTCGGTACGGTGGCGATCGTCCTGCTTCCTGGGCCGAACTCGATGTACGTGCTGTCGGTGGCTGCCCGGCGAGGCGTACGCGCCGGGTACGCCGGTGCGTGCGGCGTGTTCATCGGCGACGCGGTGCTGATGACGCTGTCCGCCGCCGGGGTGGCCTCGCTGCTGCGCGCCGAGCCGGCGCTGTTCACGATCGTCAAGTACGCGGGCGCCGGATACCTGTGCTGGATCGGCGTGAACATGCTGCGCGCCGCGTGGCGGCGGTGGCGCCGCCCCGCGCCGGTCAGCCCCGCACCGGCCCGTACCGAGACGACGGTCGTGACCGCGTCGCAGGTGGCCGAGGAGCGCGACCCGTTCCGGCGGGCGCTGGTCGTCAGCCTGCTCAACCCGAAGGCGATCCTGTTCTTCGTGTCGTTCTTCATCCAGTTCGTCCAGCCCGGTTACCCGCACGCCTGGCTGTCGTTCCTGCTGCTCGGGTCGATCGCGGAGCTGGTGAGCGCGGCGTACCTCACCACGCTGATCTTCACGGGCAGCTACCTGGCCAGCCAGTTCCGCCGTCGCCGTGCGCTGTCCACCGCGTTGACGGCCGGGGTCGCCGCGATCTTCGTCGGCTTCGCGGTCAAGCTCGCCACGGCGTCGCTCAGCTGACGGCTGCGGGTGCGGCCGCTGCCGCTTCCGGCTGCGACCGGTTTCGGCGGGCCCGGGTGACGACGCCGGGGACGGCCGCACCCACCGACACGAACAGCGCGGCCATGAGCAGCCATCCGAGCAGGCCCAGGTCGAGGGCGAGCCAGGTCAGCACCGCAGGGGCGAGCATGCGGCCGAACTGCATGCCCATCGAGTAGGTCGCCTGGTACTGGCCCTGCGCGTGGGCCGGGGCCAGGCCGAAGGAGATGCCCCAGCCGGCCGCGGACTGGCGTAGCTCGCCGATGACGTGGACCAGGGCGCCTGCGAGAAGCAGCGCGCTCGCGGCCCAGGCGGGCACGCCGGCGCTGGCCGCGAAGATGACACAGGCCACACCGATGAACAGCCCCGCGCCGCGCGCCGCCCGGGCGGCCGCGTCGACGTCGTCGGTGCCGCGGGCCGCCCGTACCTGCAACGCCACGACCATCGTGGTGTTGACCAGGAGGATCACGGCGACCAGCCAGCGTGGCGCGTGGGTGCGGGTGGCGACCCACAGGGGCAGCACGAGGTCGATGATGTTGAAGTGCATGGACATGATCCCGTCCAGCGCCACGTACGCCAGGAACGGCCGGTCCCGCAGCGCGACCAGGCGTGGGCCGCGTGGGGCGGGCTGCGGGTCGATCGCGGGCAGCCGGGTGGCGACGATCGCCGCGACCGCGAAGCTGACCGCGTTACCGGCGATCACCAGGCGGTACCCGGTCGGCGTGTCCGCGGCGAGGGCGACGCCGGCGAGGGTGGTGCCGATCGAGATGCCGACGTTGGTGGTCGCACGCAGGTAGGCCCGCGCGCGTACCCGCTCTGTGACGGGGATCGTGCCGGCGATCAGCCCGCCGCGCGCGCCGCGTTGACCGGCGTCGGCGAGCGCGGTCAGCGCGGCGAGCAGCACGAACGAGGCGAACGAGTGGACCGCGAGCATCGCCGCCGACAGCACCGACAGCACCGCGTAGAAGGTGACCTGCACGCCCCGCGGGCCGCGCCGGTCGGCCAGGTACCCCATCGGGGTGCTCGCGATCAGGCACACCCCTGACGCGGCGGTCAGGCCGAGCCCGACCTGCGTCGCCGAAAGGCCCACCACACGGGTCAGATAGAGAGCGCTGCTGGCCAACCAGAGCCCGTTTCCCGCCGTGTTGACCAACGTGCAGACGGTCAGCACCCGGACGGGGCCGGGGGTGGGCAGCAACCTCTTCAGCATGCCGACCATTAAACAGTACGCGCGTACTGTTTTTGCTCCGTTTTTCGGTGACGCAGCTCTCGCCGTCGATGGCGTCCCCGCCGGCCGCCGTTCGGTCGCGACCGGGCAGCGGGCGGGGATGGCGGTCGCTACGCTGCCGTCGTCTACGTGGACGGGGGAGGTTGGCGTGGACGATCGCAGGTGGGACGAGCTTGCCCGGCTCCGCGACGAGGCCGGCGACACGGTGCGGCTGCTGGCCGCGGCGCACCAACCCGACGCCCGGTTCACCGCCGGTGACGCCACCGGAGCGGTGACGGTCGCCGTCGACGGTGACGGCCGGATCCGCGCCGTCACCGTCAACGGTGGATGGCGCGGCCGCGTCGGGGCGACCGGCCTGGCCGACGCGGTGCGCGACGCGGTACGGGCCGCCGGGACGGCGCGGCTGCGGGCCTGGAGCGCGGCGGTCGAGGCGGGGGCCGGCCCACCCGGCGCCGACGCGGGGGCCGGCCCACCCGGCGCCGACCTGGCGACCGACGCGGATACCGCCAGGGTCTTCGCGCGGCGGCTCGCCGAGGCCACCGACGGCGTGCCGGTGGACGCGGCACGCGGATGCGAGGTGCTGCGCGAGATCCTGTCCATGCTCACCGCCATCGACGAAAGCCTTGACGAGCTGTCCACCCACCTCCGGCTCGGCGCCGAACGGGTGTCCACCGGCCGCAGCGGCGCCGGGCACGTCGAGGTCCGCATCGACGGCTCCGGCGCCCTGGTCGCCGTCGACGTCGACCAGCGGTGGCTGCGCGACGCGGCCGAGACCCGCATCGCCCGCGAACTCGGCGAGGCGTTCGAGTCGGCGTACGGGGCCGCCGCCGCACACAGCCCGCGCAGCCTGATCGCGCGCAGCCCGCTCGGCGTGCTCCAGCCGCTGGCGGCAGATCCGGCGCTGCTCGCGCAGCGGCTGGGCCTGCACGCCGGTGGACCGTCCCCGGCCGGCCTCGGGCGACCGTGACGACGGCGGGCGCGGGGTCACCGACCGCGGAGCAGGTCCGCGTGGCGATCGAGCGGCTGCGCGCGGACGCGCGGATGTGGCGCGGCACGGCCGCAACGGCAGGGACGGCCCGCGCCGCGGGTGCCGGGCTGGACCTGGGCGAATCGCAGCTGTCCTGGGCGAGCCGCCCGACCGGGCTGCTGGACACCTACCGGGAGGCGCAGCGCAAGACACTGCGGTTGCTGGACGAGGCCGAGCGCAGCCTGGACGACCTGGGCGCGGCGCTGGACCGGGCGGCTGACGGCTACGAGCGGGACGAGCGTGACGCCGTTCACCGGATGAGCAACCTCTACCGACCCAGCGAGCAGAGGACGGTTCGACGATGACTTCGCCCGTACCCGCTGCCGAGGAGGCGGAGCTTCTCCAGCGGCTGACGGACCTGCTGGACACGGTCCGACGCAAGACCACGGAGCTGGTCGACACCGTCGACCGGACGCTCCGCGCGCTGCCGGCCGCCGTCGCGGCGCCGATCCTGGCGGCCACGCGGCGGCTGGTGGACCTGGTGCGGCAGGCGTACGACGCCCTCACCGAGATCCTGGGCAGCATGGGTTCGCCGTCGACGCTGTGGCGCCACGCCGCCGCCTGGAGCGACAACGTCGGCGGCCCGGTCAGCGGACTGGCGTCCGACGCGGACCTCGACCGGGTCCAGGCCGACGACAGTTGGACCGGGGAAGCGGCCGACGCGTACCGGAACGCGCTGGGCCCGCAGAAGGCCGCTCTGGCCGCGGTCAAGGCCACACTCGCCGACGGCATCGCGACCGCGCTGTCGGAGACGGCCAAGGCGATCGTGGTGTTCTGGGGCCTGCTCGTGGCGGGGCTGGCCGCCCTGGTCACCGGGATCATCGGCGCCATCGCCTCGAGCGCGACCATCGTCGGCCTGCCCGCCGGCCCGTTCGTCGCGGCCGGCGCGGCGGCCGCCTTCCTCGCGTGCTTCTTCGCCGGTGGAATGAACCTGCGCAGCGCCGCGGCGGACCAGAACGTCAGGCTCCGGCAGCGGCTCGACGACGACACCAGCTTCCGGGACGGGCACTGGCCCCGGCCGGCCGCCGACCCGTCGGACGGCTCGATCGGCGACGGCACACCCAGCGGCTGGCGCCTCAAGGGCGCGTGACCGGTCACGTCCCGGCCGACCGGTGTCCACCTTCCGTGGGTGGCGGCGGGGCCGATGGTTGTCGCCCGCCCGGCGTGCAACGGCCGTCCGGCAAGGGGACGCCGGGTTGCTGAACGGATGCAATGCTCTACGGCGTCGGAGGCACGACGGCGCTCCGATGAGCGAGCTGAGATCCGTCAGGCGTACCTGGTCGCCCGAGGCCTGGCGGGGAGTGAGAGGCGAAACCCGCGCTCTGAAACGTCAGTCCCCGTGCCGGGGCCGCGGAGCGCGGTCAAGCGGCCAGGTCAACCGTTGACCTGCCGTTTTCCGAGCCACAGCGCGCCATGGCCGGGGAGGCTCCGTGGGCGGTGACCCATCGCACGCGGAGCCGATCGAGAGGCCATCGGAGCTACAACTTCATGTTCAACTCAGCGGTTTACGACCAGATCCCTGTCGTCCGTGCCACGGGGACCGGCGGCACCACCCTGTCGGCGTTCCACGACGCCCTCGTCGCTGTCGACCTCGGGTTCTACAACCTGGTCCGGCTGTCCAGCGTGATCCCGCCGAACACGGGTGTCGACACGACCGGAAAGACGCCGGTGCCGGTGGGGCAGTGGGGTGACCGGCTCTACTGCGTCTACGCGCAGCAGAGCGCGACCTCCCCGGGCGAGCAGGCGTGGGCCGGCATCGGATGGGTGCGGCGCCACGACGGCGGCGGCGGGCTGTTCGTCGAGCACGAGGGCACCAGCGAGGGGTTCGTGGTCAACGCGATCCGTACCAGCCTGCGCGACCTCGTCGCCGGCCGGGAGGACGAGTTCACCGCGCCCGAGTGGGCGGTCAACGGCGCGGTCTGCACCGACCAGCCGGTGTGTTCCCTCGTGGTCGCCGCGTACGAGACGGCGCCGTGGGTGGGGATCGTCCGATGAAGCTCACCATCGAGACCGTTCTAGGCGCGTCCGCGACCGCGGCCTTCTACCCGCTGTACGTCGCCGCGTTCGAGCCCATCCGCACCAGGGCCGCCGCCCGCCACCTGCTGACCGCCGAGGAGTTCGAGGCGGAGATGGCCGATGAGCGGATCGACAAGTACGTCGTATGGGACGACAACGGCGAACCCGTGGCGCTGTCCACCCTGACGACGGACCTCGCGGCGGTGCCCTGGGTCAGCCCGGAGTACTTCGCCGCGCGCTACCCGGACCGGGTCGCCCGCCGGGCGGTCCACTACCTCGGGTACACGCTGGTCCACCCCGACCACGCCCGCAACGGCGTGTTCAACCTGATGATCGAGGCGATCGAGCGGCGCTGCGCCGACGCGCGCGGGGTGATGGCGTTCGACGTCTGCTCGTACAACGACGCGCGCAGCGTCGGCCGCCGGATCGAGCGGCTGGGCCGGTACGACGGGGTGACCCTGTCGGCGGTGGACGTGCAGACGTACTACGCGGCGACGTTCGACGCGCCGCTGCCCGAGGCCGAAATCGAGGCGCCGCGGCCCGCGGCCACCGTCGACACGTCGCTGACCGCTGGCGCCGCCCGATGAACGCCGGGGTGAGCGTCGGGCCGCAGCGGGCCGGGGAGCGCCGCACGGCAGACGGCGATGTCCGCGTCGTCAGCCTCGCCGACCGTCCGGGGCTGGTGGCGTCCATCCCGGACGTGCTCGCCTCGCGTTGGCCGATGTTCATGCTCGCCGGCCGTCCGGGTCACGACGTCGATCTCGTCGAACTGGTGATGCGCACTCCCGTGCACCAGGTGGTGCTGCTCGACGCCGCCGACGAGGTGCTCGGTGCGGGGCTGTCGGTGCCGCTCGACTGGGACGGCACGACCGAGGGGCTGCCGGCGGGCTGGGACGGCGCGGTGCAGGCGAGCGCCGACCTGCTGGCACGCGGCGGCACGCCGAACACGGCGTGCGCACTGTCGATCACCCTCAAGCCGACGGCGGCGGGGCGGGGGTACGCGTCGAGCATGATCAACGCGCTCAAGCGGGCCGCCGCGACGGCCGGAGCCTCCGCGCTGATCGCGCCGGTCCGCCCGGTCCTCAAAACCCGGTACCCGCTGACGCCGACGGCGGACTACCTCACCTGGCGCACCGACGAGGGCGAGGTCTTCGACCCGTGGCTGCGGCTGCACCTCGGGCTCGGCGGGACGGTACGCGGCGTCGCGTACCCCTCGATGACGATCACCGGCAGCATCGCGGAGTGGCGCAGTTGGGTCGGGCTGGCCCTGCCGGGCAGCGGCGAGTACGTGATCCCGGGCGGCATCGCGCCGCTGGTCGTCGACCGGGTGGCGGACACCGGCGTGTACCGGGAGCCCAACGTCTGGGTGGTGCACGACACCGAAAGCTGACGGTCGTTTTCGGTTCATCGCGGGGCGTACCTGCCGATCAAGGTCGTAAGGCACCACTCGCGAGAACCAAGGGAAGACCGCATGCTCCGGCTCAGCCGTACCCCGAGCCCGGCGTCGCCGCCCGGGCCTCGATCCGCGGTGCCCGCCTGGGCCTTTCTGGCCTTCGGCGGGCTCGCGGCCGTGCTGTACGCCGTTGTGCCGGTCGCGCTGACCCCGCCGCTGTTCCTGGCCGTGGCGGTGGCCTCCATCGTGGCCACCGCCATCGGCGCGCGCCGGCATCAGGTCGCGGGCGTCCGGCGCCCGTGGTGGGCGATGGTCGCCGCGGAGACCCTGTTCCTCGGCGGCGCGGTGCTGCGGGCGGTCATCCCGGGCGTCGACGCCACCCCGCCCGGCCCGGCGGCGCTCATCCCGGACGTGCTGGTCGTCCCTGGTTATCTGTGCTGGGCGTACGCCGTCATCGACATGCTGCGTCGACGCCGGCCCACCAAGGCCGACCCGGCCGCCGCCGACGCGCTCCTCATCGGGCTCGGCGCCACGCTGGTCGTCTGGGTGTTCCTGCTGGGGCCGCGCATCGCCGCGGCGCCGGAGTCCACCGCCTCGCAGGTCGCGGCCGCGTTTTTCCCCGTCGTCGACGTGGTGCTGATGGTGTTCGCGGCACAGTTGATGTTCGCCGACGCCGCCCGGGTGCCGGCGCTCTGGCTGCTCGGCGCCTCCGCGACGGTCATGTTCGTCGGCGATCTGATGTACGCGGTCCACGAGGACGGCGTGGATTCGGGCAGTCCGCTGGTGCGACTGTTCGACATCTTCAGCCTGCTGGCGTACGCCATGATGGCCGCCGCCGCGCTGCACCCGACCATGCGTACGCTCACGGAGCGACAGTCGGTCGCCCTGCGCTACTTCGGGATCGTGCGTACCGCCGGCATCGCGACCGTCCTGGTCACGCCGACCGTCCTCGCCATGGTGGCCCCGCCGTCGACCGGCTGGAACGGCGCGGTGCGGCTGGCGCTGTCGTTCCTGCTCACGGTGACGGTCGTCATCCGCCTCGTGCGGGCCAACAACTCCCAGACCCGCGCCGAGCGGGCGGCCCGGCACCGGGCGACGCACGACGCCCTCACCGATCTCCCCAACCGGGAACTGCTCACCGAGACCATCTCGCGCCTGTCCGAGGCGGACGAGGGGCAGGAGATCACCCTGCTCTTCATCGACCTGGACCGGTTCAAGATGGTCAACGACAGCTGGGGCCACGCGGTCGGCGACGAGCTGTTGTGCGCGGTCGCGGCCCGGCTGCGCACCGCCGTGCGCGGCGAGGACCTGGTGTGCCGGGTGGGCGGCGACGAGTTCGTCGTCCTGATCGCGTCGACGACCGACTCCTCGCAGGTGGCGTCCCTGACCGAACGCCTGCTCGACGACTTCGCCGAGCCGTTCGACCTCTCCGTGGGCAGCGTCGTCATCACCCCCTCGATCGGCGTCGCGTCCTCGGACGGGGCCACCGAGGCGCTCGAGCTGATCCGGGACGCCGACACGGCGATGTACAAGGCGAAAAGCTCCGGGCGCAACGGGTACGCGTTCTTCGACCAGATCCTGCACGAGCAGGTGCGCACCCGGGTCGAGATCGAACAGGCGCTGCGCGGCGCGTTGGACCGGGGCGAGCTGTCGGTGCACTACCAGCCGATCGTCGACCTGGCCAACGACGAGCTGACCGGTTTCGAGGCGCTGATGCGCTGGGATCACCCGCAGCTGGGCCGGGTGTCACCGCTGGAGTTCATCCCGATCGCGGAGGACACCGGGCTCATCGTGGAGTACGGCGCGTGGCTGCTGGAGGAGGCGGCGAACCAGCTCGTCCGCTGGCGTGCGGCGCGGGCCGATGATCTCCCGCCGCTGCACATCTCCGTGAACATCTCGGTCCGCCAGCTGCGCGACTCGGCGCTGGTCGGCGTCGTGCGCCGGGCGCTGCGCCGCACCGGCCTACCGGCCTCGACGCTGTGGCTGGAGATCACCGAGTCCGGCGTGATGGAGGACCCCGAGACCGCTCTGGCCACCCTGCGGGCGCTGCGCGCGCTCGGCGTCAGGCTGGCCATCGACGACTTCGGTACCGGGTACGCGTCGCTGAACTATCTGCGGTCCATCCCGGCCCGGATCGTGAAGATCGACCGGTCGTTCGTGGCCGGTGTCGGCGAGGGCAGCCACAACGAGGCGATCGTGAAGGCCGTGGTCGCCATGGCGCACGCGCTGGGCCAGCGGGTCGTGGCCGAGGGGGTCGAGACGGTCGTGCAGCGGGACTGGCTGCGTGCGTACGGCTGCGACCTGGTGCAGGGCTGGCTCTACGGCGCGCCGCGGTCGGCGGACGCGCAGGTCGCCTGGATGGACCGGACCGCGACGGCGCTGCAGCTCGATCACCTTTCGTAGTTTGGTCGACCCGGCCGTCAGCCGCTCAGGGCACGGCGCATCGCCGCCGCGGTCTCCTCGGGCGCGGTGGGGTTGACGGCGACCCCGGTGGCGATCTCCAGCCCGCCGGGCGTGGTGACCCGCGGGTACAGGGTGACGTACCACCGGTACCAGTCCCGTGCGGTCGGGCTGTTCGCCGGCCCGTCGTGGACGACGAGGTTGTACGCGGGGTCGTCGAGCACGCCGGCGAGGGCCGTCAGGACGCGGGGCAGCGTCCGGGCCAGGGCGGCGATGGCCGGATTCGAGGCGTTCGCGAGGTCGGCGCTGTCGTCGGCGGGCAGCAGGACCGTCTGGTGCGGCACCGCCGCGGCGCGCGGCTGCCAGACCAGCACGCCGTCGGCGTCGCTGACGACCCGGAGCCCCTCGGCGCGCTCGGCGGCCGCGAGGTCGTCGTGCAGGCGGCGTCCGGTTCGGGAGAAGTGCTCGCGGGCGCGCTCCCACCGCCGGGTCAGCCCCGGCGGGGCCTGGTCGAGCGCGACGATCTGGGTGTGCGGGTGGCGCAGCGACGCACCCGCGCGCTCGCCGTGGTTGCGGAACACGCTGACGGCGGCCGGCTGCCGGGTGGCGAGCGCGCGGCAGCGCTCCCGGATCGCGAACAGGACCGTCGCGAGCTCGTCCGGCTCGGCCGAGCGCGGATCCCAGTCGTGCCGGTCGGACTCGATCACCACCTCGTGCGCGCCGGTGAAGGGCAGTGCGTCCGGGCCCGGTCCCGCGCCCTCCCCGTCGGTGGCAACCAGGGCGTACAGGTTGGGCACCACCCGTACCTGCCAGGCGTCCGTCGCGGCCGGCACGCGCAGCACCTCGGGCGGCGTCATCGCCTCGTTGCCCGGGCAGAAGGGGCACGGCG
Organism: Planosporangium thailandense; assembly: GCF_011947195.1. Lineage (GTDB taxonomy): Bacteria > Actinomycetota > Actinomycetes > Mycobacteriales > Micromonosporaceae > Planosporangium > Planosporangium thailandense. The sequence goes on from NZ_JAATVY010000001.1 coordinate 489,889, forward strand.
CGGGCCCGCTCGGCCGGTCGACCGGGCGGCCGGCGCGGCGGGGCGCGATGACGCTCCAGTCACCGGTCTCGGAATCAACCCGCGCTTCTACCATCGACCTAACCAGTTCTGTCCGTTGATGCTTCTGGTGCGAACGCTGTGCGGGGATCGTACGGCCCGCGCCGGGCCGGGCGGGGCACTTCTCCGCCGCGAGCACGGCGCGCGTCCCGGCCGGCCGCCCGTGTTTGATCGATCGCAGCGGGGGAAGCAGACGCTGTCAGCCGGAGAGCCACACATGCGTCTGCCGTACCGCACCCGCGAAGCCGAGCCGCCCGCCCGCCGTACGCCGTCCGACGGGTCGGCCGTGACCCGGCGGCGGCTGCTGGGGGCAGCGGGGCTGCTCGCGGTGGCCGGCGCTACGGGAACCCGGGCCCGACCGGCGCGGGCGCCGGCCGGTGACCCTCCCGCCGGCCGCGGTCGGCCGGCGGTGACCGCCGGTCAGGCGGTCCCGGCGGTGTCCAACGCCCGCCAGTGCGGTCTCGCCGGTGACGGCGTCACCAACGACCAGCCGGCGCTGCAGGCGCTCGTCGACGCCCTCGGCGCCGCGTACGCCGCCGACGGTCTCGGGCGCGTCATCTACTGCCCGCCGGGCGAGTACTCGATCCGCGACGCCGGCACGGTGTGGCGCAGCGGCGTGTCCCTGGTCGGCGCCGGCCCCGGTGTCACCAGGTTCCTGCTGTCCAACTCCGGCAACCGCGCCGACCCGACGCCGCTGGCGTTCTTCACCACCCTGCAGCACGGCGCCACCCGGGCCAACCACCTCACCGACTGCGCCTTCGAGCGGTTCGAGATCGACGGGTCTCGGGTCCTGCTCGCCGGCTACAACGTGCTCGCCAAGGGCCTCGGCATGCAGTACATGCTCCGGGCCCGCTTCCGCGATCTGTACATTCACGACACCGCGGCCAGTGGGCTCGGCTGCGACTTCCTCCAGGACACCACGATCGAGAGCGTGGTCGCCGAGCGGTGCGGACGGCTGAATCCCGGCACGAACATCGGCGGCGCCGGGTTCGGCATCGGAATCGGTGGCTGGGGCCCGGTCGAGCGCCTCGCGATCGCCGACTGCACCGCGCTCGGCAACGGCACCAACGGGTTCTTCGTGGAGCTGCAGAAGAGCTGGTGGACACCGCCGCGGGGGATCCGGGTCGTCGGCTGCCACGCCGAGGGCAACTACTACGGCATCTCCGACTGGGGTGCCGACGGGATGACCGTCTCCGCCTGCACGATGACCGCCAACCTCGTCGCCGGGTACGACGTCTCGGCGCACGGCACCACCCGCGTCGGCGGGCGGGGTGGGATCGTCACCGACTGCGTCATCGACCGCAACGTCCACCACGGCGTGGTCATCGGCAACACGCCGGGCCGGTACGCGTTGCGCGGCAACCGCATCAGCGCCAACGGCTGCCACGGGTACCTGCAGTACAACCTGCGCACCGGCGACCGGCGACCGGCGGCCCTGATGGCGCTCGACGGCAACGAGATCTGGGACAACGGCCTCGACGGGATCCGCGCCGACGCGGCGACGGTCGACGCCGCGCTCGTCGACAACCGGATCGAGGGCAACGGCCGGCGGGCCGCAGCCGCGGCGTCCGGGGGCGGGCGGACCGTCTCCTACACGGCGATGTCCATGGTGGACAAGAATGCGCGCTGGCTGCCCGACGGGCACCTGGGCAAGTGGCTGCGGGTCGGCGACCAGCGCGCGGTCGTCACCGGCAATACCGCCACCGAGCTGACCCTCGCGCCGTGGCGTACCGGCGCGACGACGGCGTGGCCGACCGGCACTCCGTCCGCGGGCGACCGGTACAGCCTGCCGGCGGCGCCGCCGGCGCGCGCCGGGGTCACGCTGGCCCGACCGACCGACCGGCCGACGATCCGGGGCAACCGGATCTGGGACAGCCGGGCGCGCAAGACGCAGACGTACGGGCTGTGGGTCACCGACAGCGGCACCTGCGTCTCGGGCTGGGTCGCCGACAACGACCTGGCGGGCAACGGGCGCGCGGCGGTCCGCTTCGACACCGTGCCGGACGGTGGGCGGTGGCGCGACAACGTCGGCCTCGCCTGACTCGGGCGGGGCCGGTCAGCTCCCGTGACCCGGGCCGACCCCGCCCAGGTACGCCTCGACCTCGCCGGCGACCGTCGCGGCGTCCTGCGGGAACCCGCGCAGGATGCTGGAGCCGCGGCAGACCAGCCAGCGCAGCCCGACGTACCAGACGCCGGGCGCCGCCGCGGCGGTGCCGTCGTGCCGGGGCTGCCCCGCCGGCCCGACCAGGCCGGGGTCGACCCAGGAGAAGTCGCCGTCGAATCCGGTGCACCACACGACGCTGGTGACCTCCTCGGCGCGCAGATCGAGGGTCGCCGGCGGGCTGATCTCGACGGGCGTGTCGGTCGGATCCGCCTCGGCGGGCGGCAGCTCCCCGCCACGGCGCCGGGCGAGGTCGTCGACCAGCCCGCGCGCCCAGGCGGCGAACGCGTCGCCGGCGGCGATGTTGGCGTGGACGCTGTCGTCGAAGGTGAGCCGGTCGCCGGCGATCGCGACCGGGCGCCCGACCAGCGTGACGCCCCGGCGCGCCAGCGCCTGCAGACTCAGGCTGTGACCGCCGCCCCCGATCACCGGATTCGGCGCCCGCAGGAGCGACGGGTCCGTCAGATCGCCCGGCCGCTGGTCGTAGAACCCCAACTCGACCAGCCATTCGTACGTGCCGCGCCCCCGGTACCGGCACGGAAGGCGGCCGACCGGACTGGTCGCGAGCAGGACCCGCCGTCCGCCGCCCAGCAGGTCCGCGGCGATCTGGCAGCCCGACTGGCCGCTGCCCACGACGAGGACGGACCCCGCCGGCAGGAGCCCGGGGGTGCGGTAGTCGCCCGCGTGGTACTGCGCGACGCGGGCGGGTACCGCCCGTGCCAGCGCCGGCACCTTCGGCGTGTTCTGGTCACCCGTGGCGACCACGACCGCGCGGGCGCGCAGGTCGCCCGCGGCGGTCCGCAGGACCCAGCCGGCACCGGCGCGCGCCAGCCGTGCGACGGGTGTGACTTCCCGGATCGGACAGTCCGCGGCCAGCGTCTCGAGCCGCTCGACGACCTCCGCGCGGGTCGCGTACGACTCCCGCTCCTGCGCGCCGAGCGCCGGGTTCATCCAGCCGGGCGTGTTCAGGCGGAAGGAGCCCCACCGCTGGGTACGCCAGGTCTCGCCGGCCCGCCCGCGCTCGAGCACGACATGCGCGACACCACGGGCGGCGAGCGCGGCGCTCGCGGACAGCCCGGCCGGCCCCGCGCCCACGACCACGCAGTCGAACACCGTCGGACGCCTCCGGATCGGTCGTACGGCGGTCCGGAGTCAAGCCTAGTCCGCGCCGGCCGACGGTAATGCCACCAGCAAGATTACGAACACGGACGGTGTGGTAAGCATGATCCCATGGGCGTACGTACCTGGATCGAAGGCTGGCCGGTCTACCGGCAGCTGACCGGCACCGATCCGCTCGGACGGGGAGCGGCGGCGATGTCGCAGCGCTCCGCCGGTCTGGCTCCGCGCACCGGGGCGGCCGACTCGATGGCCCGGTCGGTCTGCCCGTACTGCGCGGTCGGCTGCGGCCAGCGGGTGTACGTCAAGGACGGCCGGGTCACCCAGATCGAGGGTGACCCGGACTCGCCGATCTCGCGGGGCCGGCTGTGCCCGAAGGGCTCGGCGAGCAAGAGCCTGGTCACCAGTCCGCTGCGCCAGACGAAGGTCCGGTACCGGCGGCCGTACGCGACGGAGTGGGAGGACCTGGATCTCGACACGGCGATGGACATGATCGCCGATCGGGTGATCGCGGCGCGGGCGGAGACGTGGGAGGACGTCGACGACGAGGGCCGGCCGCTCAACCGGACGCTGGGGGTCGCCAGCCTGGGTGGTGCGACGCTCGACAATGAGGAGAACTACCTCATCAAGAAGCTGTTCACCGCGATGGGCGCGATCCAGATCGAGAACCAGGCCCGGATTTGACACTCCGCCACCGTCCCCGGTCTGGGGACCAGCTTCGGTCGCGGCGGCGCCACCAACTTCCAGCAGGACCTCGCCAACGCTGACTGCATCATCATCCAGGGCTCCAACATGGCCGAGGCCCACCCGGTCGGGTTCGGCTGGGTCATGGAGGCCAAGCGGCGCGGCGCCCGGGTGATCCACGTCGATCCGCGGTTCACGCGGACCAGCGCGGTGGCCGACACGTACGTGCCGATCCGGGCGGGCACCGACATCGCGTTCCTCGGTGGGGTGATCAACTACATCCTGAGCAACGAGCTGGACTTCCGCGAGTACGTGCTGGCCTACACCAACGCGGCGGCGATCGTCAGCGAGGACTTCCGCGACACCGAGGACCTCGACGGCCTGTTCTCCGGCTTCGATTCCGAGACCCGCACGTACGACCCGTCGAGCTGGCACTACGAGGGGCTCGAACACCACGGGGAGCGGCACGACCAGCACATGCAGCGGGAGACCGCGAGCGCGCAGCAGCACCAGGCCCACGGACCGTCGGTGCCCGCCGCCCCCGCCCGGGACGAGACGCTCCAGCACCCGCGCTGCGTCTACCAGCTCCTCAAGCGGCACTACGCCCGCTACACCCCGGAGATGGTCGAACAGACCTGCGGCATCCCGCGGGAGAAGTTCGAGGAGATCGCCCGCGCCTGGGCGGGGAACTCCGGCCGGGAGCGCACCACCTCGCTGGTGTACTCGGTGGGCTGGACCCAGCACAGCGTGGGCGTGCAGTACATCCGCACCGGCGCCATCATCCAGCTGCTGCTGGGCAACATGGGCCGGCCGGGCGGCGGCATCATGGCGATGCGCGGTCACGCCAGCATCCAGGGCTCGACCGATATCCCGACGCTGTTCAACCTGCTGCCGGGCTACCTGCCGATGCCGCACCACGAAAAGCACGCGACGTACGCGGACTGGGTGGACAGCATCCGCCACCCCGACCAGAAGGGCTTCTGGCACAACGCCGGGGCGTTCTGCGCGAGCCTGCTCAAGGCGTACTGGGGTGACAAGGCGACGCCGGACAACGACTTCTGCTACGGGTACATGCCGCGCCTGACCGGCGACCACGGCACGTACCAGCAGGTGCTTGACATGATCGACGGCAAGATCAAGGGGTACTTCCTGCTCGGGCAGAACCCCGCCGTCGGCTCGGCGCACGGCAAGGCGCAGCGGCTGGGCATGGCCAACCTCGACTGGCTGGTCGTCCGCGACCTGTTCGAGATCGAGAGCGCCACCTGGTGGAAGAACAGCGTGGAGGTCGAGACCGGCGAGATCGTGCCGGAGGAGTGCCGCACCGAGGTGTTCTTCATCCCGGCCGCGTCCCACGTGGAGAAGGAGGGCACCTTCACCCAGACGCAGCGGCTGGTGCAGTGGCGGGAGAAGGCGCTCGACCCGCCCGGCGACGCGCGCTCCGACCTGTGGTTCTTCTACCACCTCGGCCGCATCATCCGGCGGAAGCTGGCCGGCTCGACGCTGCCACGTGACCGGGCGATCCTCGACCTGGCCTGGGACTACCCGACGCACGGCGAGCACGACGAGCCGAGCGCCGAGGTGATCCTCAAGGAGATCAACGGGTACGAGGTGGCCACCGGCCGTCCCCTGTCGACGTTCATGGAGCTGCGCGACGACGGGTCGACCGTCGGCGGCTGCTGGATCTACACCGGCGTCTACGCCGACGGCGTCAACCAGGCGGCCCGCCGCAAGTCCCGGCACGAACAGGACTACGTGGCCGCCGAGTGGGGCTGGGCGTGGCCGGCCAACCGGCGCATCCTGTACAACCGCGCCTCGGCCGACCCGGAAGGCCGGCCCTGGAGCGAGCGCAAGGCCTACGTGTGGTGGGACGCCGACAAAGGCGAATGGGTCGGGCAGGACGTGCCGGACTTCGAGAAGAAGAAGCCGCCGTCGTACCGGCCACCCGAGGGTGCGACCGGCGTCGAGGGCCTGGCCGGCGACGACCCGTTCATCATGCAGGGCGACGGCAAGGGCTGGCTTTTCGTGCCGGCCGGGCTCATCGACGGCCCGATACCGACGCACTACGAGCCGGTCGAGTCGCCGGTGCGCAACCCGCTGTACGGCCAGCAGGCCAACCCGACGCGCAAGGTGTACGAGCGGGCGATCAACCCGATGAACCCGAGCGGGCCGGACGCGCACGCCCAGGTGTTCCCGTACGTGTTCGCGGTCAGTCGGCTCACCGAGCACCACACCGCCGGTGGCATGAGCCGTACCGTCGCGCACCTGGCCGAGCTGCAGCCGGAGATGTTCGTCGAGGTGTCGCCGGAGCTGGCCGCCGAGCGCGGACTGACCCACCTCGGCTGGGCGCACGTCGTCACCGCGCGGGCGGTCGTCGAGGCGAAGGTGCTGGTCACCGACCGGCTCACCCCGCTGCGGGTGGAGGGCCGGACGATCCACCAGATCTGGCTGCCGTACCACTGGGGACGGGAGGGCCTGACCACCGGTGACTCCACCAACGACCTGTTCGGCATCAGCCTCGACCCCAACACGCTGATCCAGGAGAGCAAGGTCGGCACCTGCGACATCCAGCCAGGGCGCCGGCCCACCGGGAAGGCGCTGCTGGCGTACGTGGCCGACTACCGGCGGCGGGCCGGCGTGACCGACGACCCGCACCCGCCGGTCGTCACGGCGGGGGAGGGCTGAGCGCCCCAAGATCCCGGCACTGTTGCACACATTGCTGCCTCGGCGCGCGCTGAGGCAGCAATGTCGCACATATTGCGGGGATCTTGGGCTAGCGGCGGCCGATGACGACCGTCGCCGCCAGCTCGTCGTCGCTGGCCACCGACGGGGTGAGCCCGGCGGCGGACAGCGTGTCGACGGCCGCGTCCACCTGGTCCGCGCCGACCTCCGACAGCAGATGGCCGCCCGTCGCCAGCCAGTCGCGGGCCCCCGCGGCCACCCGGCGCAGGACGTCGAGGCCGTCACCGCCGCCGTCGAGCGCCACCAGCGGCTCGTGCAGCCGCGCCTCCGGCGGTAGCAGGGCGACCGCACCGGTCGGTACGTAGGGGACGTTGGCGACAAGCACGTCGACCCGGCCGCGCAGTCGGGCCGGCAGCGGGGCGTACAGGTCGCCGGCGTACACGTGGCCGTCGAAGGCCGCGAGGTTGCGCCGGGCGCACGCGACGGCGGCCGGCTCGATGTCCACCGCGTACAGGTCGACATCACCGACGAGCGTCGCCACCGCCACGCCCACCGCACCCGAGCCGCAGGCGAGGTCCACGACGACAGATCCCGGCCCGGCGAGCGCCGCGGCCCGGCGTACGAGCAGTTCGGTGCGCTGGCGTGGCACGAAGACGCCGGGGTCGACCGCGATGCGCAGGCCGCAGAACCCGGCCCAGCCGACGATGTGCTCCAGCGGCAGCCCGGCCACCCGCTGCTCCACCAGGCTCAGCAGCGTCGCCGGCGTCGTCGCGGCATCGATCAGCAGCTGTGCCTCGTCCTCGGCGAACACGCAGCCGGCGGCGCGCAGCCGATCGACGATCGCGGCCGGGCTCGGCGCCGGCGTGGAGCGGGAGGTCGACATTGGTCGCCGACGTTACCCGAGGCTCCCCACCTGCTCAACCGTGGCTCACTGGGCGGTGGGTGCCCGACCGGCGCGCTTCTGCTCGTACATCCGTTGGTCGACGAGGGTCATGGCGGCGATCAGTTCGTCCGCCTCCAGCGGGAGGACGACCAGCCCGTGCGAGGCGTTGACCGGAAGGCGGTCGTCGTCCTCGCTCAGCGCCCGCGCCACGACGGCCATCAACTCCTCCGGACCGCCGATGTCCGAGGCCCGGGCGAGCACGCAGAACTCGTCACCGCCGATCCGGTACGCCGCGCCGATCCCGGAGACCGCGTCCGCCAGCGACTTGCCCAGGCGTTTCAGCAGCGCGTCGCCGGCGGGATGGCCCAGCGTGTCGTTGTAGGCCTTGAAACCGTTGAGGTCGCTGAGGGTGAGGTAGAGCGGCTCGTCCGGGGTGCACTTCGGCAGGTGCACGGCGATATCCGCCTCCAGGCTGCGGCGGTTGCGCAGTCCGGTGAGGGCGTCGGTGTTCGCCGCCTGTACCAGCGCGGACTGGCGCCTGCGGAGCGTGCGCAGCGCGTACGAAATGATCAGCAGCGACGTGACGAGGACGACGCAGGGCAGCCAGCCGACGCCGGTGAGCAGGCCGGTCGGGGCCGGCGCGACCGTCACGGCGTACCAGTGGTTGTCGTTGCCCACCGCCGCCGGTACCCGCTGGTACGCGACCTGGCGGCCGTCGACCTGCACGAAGCCGCCGTCTCCCCACTGCCGTACCAGCGGCGCGAACGTCTGGTTCTCCGGGTCGCCCAGGGGCTGGTTGGCGCCTTGCGGGCGGGCGCTGTCGATGATGACCTCCCCGCTGTCGGCGTCGACGATCAGCAGGTGCCCGTAGCCGTTGTCCAGCTCCTTCCGGAAGCCTTCGACGGTGATCTCCAGGTGCACCATCGCGTGCTTGACGTGGTCGGGCATGAGGACCTGGGTCCCGCTGGAGATGACCCAGTCGCCGACGGACGGGGAGCGGTACGGCCGGGACTGGTGCACGACACCCGGTGACGTCGCGAACACGGGTTTGAAGTACGGAGCGGACAGGCTGACTCCGGACAGCTTGTCGCGGGGGACGGCCGCACCGTGTACGACGGAGGCGTTCTCGATTCCGGAGACGTCGATGAAGGCGGCCTCTCCGATGCGGTCCGGGTACATCTGGCCCAGGTAGATCAGGTCCTGGTTGACGCGCTCGACGACCAGGTCGGTCGGGTTCGCCCGCTGGGGCAGTCGGCCGCGGCTGCCGTAGCTCTCGCCGCCGTAGTAGTCGACGAACGAGTAGTTGCGGCCGGCGAGCTCGATGATGGCGCCGGCCCGGTCGAAGAAGTCCCGCGCGTTGTGCGAGCCGGCGGCGGAGCGCTGAGCGAGCGCGGACTGCTCCGTCTGGATGGCGTTGGCCCGGCCGGTTGCAGCACTGGCGATCGCGGCCAGCAGAAAGATGACCGCGCCCGCCAGCGTCACCAGCGTGGACCGCCGTACTGCACCCACCGCAACCTCGTCGTCGGATCGAAACGAGAAATCTTCTGACTTCTGCGCCCTCATATCGGCCGCCGTTCTTCCGATATGAGGACATCCGGCGCGGGTCGGAGGTGGTTTTCAGAAGGGAGCACGGAGCCGTGCTTGGCAGGTATGCGAAGAGGTTCGCCGTCTCCGGGACGGTCGCACTGGTCGTGCTCGCCGCGTCGGCGTGCGGTAAGGCGGCGGCCGACCAGGCCACGTCCGCTCCCACGCGCCGGACGGTCACCGTCGGCCTCGCCTACGACATCGGCGGGCGCGGGGACAAGTCGTTCAACGACGCCGCCGCCGCCGGCCTGGAACGGGCGAAGGCGAGCCTCGACGTCCAGATCAAGGAGCTCGAGGCGCTGCAGAACGAGACCGAGGACGACAAGTACAACCGGCTGAAGCTGCTCTGCGACGCCGGCTACCAGGTCGTCATCGCGGTCGGTGTCGTCTACGCCGGCGCCGACCCCACGACGGGCCCGCTGGCACGCGCCGCCCACGACTGCCCCAAGACCAGGTTCGGGGCTGTCGACATCGACAACGTGAAGGCTCCCAACGTCGCCAACCTGGTCTTCGCCGCGGACCAGGGCTCCTTCCTCGTCGGCGCCGCGGCCGCGCTCACCAGCAAGACCGGCCGCATCGGCTTCGTGGGCGGCTGCGACCTGCCCCTCATCAGGCAGTTCGAGGCGGGGTACGCGGCCGGGGCGAAGGCCGTACGCGCCGACGCCACGGTCGACGTGAACTACCTGTCGACGCCGGCCAACGGCTGCCCCGGCTTCATCGACCCCGACGGCGCCCAGGCGGTCGCGAGCCGGATGTACGCCGGTGGCGCCGACGTCGTCTACCAGGCCGCCGGCGGCTCCGGCCTCGGCGTCTTCCAGGCCGCGAAGGCCAGCGGCAAGTGGGCCATCGGGGTCGACTCCGATCAGTACCAGCTCGTCACTCCCGACCTGCGTGACGTGATCCTCACCTCCATGATCAAGCGGGTGGACACGGCCGTGTACGACTTCATCAAGGCGGTCAGTGAGAACAAGTTCAAGGCCGGCACCGTGATGTTCGACTTGAAGAGCGGCGGCGTCGAGTACGCGACGTCCGGCGGCAAGCTCGCCGACATCAAGCCGCGCCTGGACGAGCTGGAGAAGCAGATCAACAGCGGGAAGATCGTGATTCCCGGCGCCACGACCGGCTGAGTCCCCGCGGGCCCGCGCCGCGCCCGGGCCGGTCAGCCGAGCCGCGCCCGCGCCGGTCAGCCGAGCCGCGCCCGCGCCGGTCATCCCAGCCACAGGCAGAACGGGTGACCGGCCGGGTCGAGGTAGACGCGGACGTCTTCCTGCGGCTGGTGGTCGGCCAGGGTCGCGCCACAGGCCCTGGCGTGCGCCCCCGCGCTGTCGAGGTCGTCGACGCGGATCTCGAGGTGCATCATCATCTGCTGGTCGGTGGGGCCGGCCGGCCAGCCGGGGCGGACGTAATCCGTCTCGGTCTGGAAGGCCAGCCCCACGCCGCCGTCCGGGGCTCTCATCAGGACCCAGTCCGGCTCCTCCACGGTGATGTGCCAGCCGAGCAGCCGCTCGTAGAAGCGTGCCAACGCACCCGGGTCGGGGGCGCTGATGTTGACGGTCGTGAACGTCAATCCGTGCGGCCTGGTCATATCGGTTCCTTCGGCCGTGAGGCTCGGGGGTGTCGACATCGTAGGTGGCATCGAAGTCCCGAGGATTGACGATCGCGGACCCGGCGGGCGGTTACAGGGCGGTCACAGCGCCCCGAGCGCTCCGACGACGTGCTCGCCGAGCCTCTCGACGAAACCGACCGGTTCGGCGGCGAACGGCATCACATGCACCTCGGTGATGCCGACCTCGGCGTACCCCGCCAGCTGCGCGACGAACGCCTTGCCGCCCTCGGCGTCGGCGGTGACCGGCGCCGCCCAAAGGACTGTCTTGCGGATCCGGTCGTAGTCGGTGCCTTCCCGGGCGCAGTGGTCGGCGAGGACGTCGAGCTTCGCCTTCACCTGCGCCGGGCTCGAGTGCGGTCCGGCGAACAGGTTGGTGGCGTCGGCGTACCGGGCGACCAAGCGCAGGGTCTTCTTCTCGCCGGATCCACCGATCATGATCGGCGTCCGGCGCAGCGGCTGGGGAGAATTGATCGTCTCGGCGAGCCGGTAGTGCCGGCCCTCGTAAGGGCCGTCGTCGTCGCTCCACATCTGGCGCACGATCCGCAGCGTCTCCTCCAGTCGCTCGAACCGCTCCGCCAGCGGAGGGAACGGTACGCCGAAGGCGGCGTGCTCGCGCTCGTACCAGGCGGCGCCCAGGCCGAGGACGGCCCGACCGCCGGAAAGCACGTCCACTGTGGATACAATCTTGGCGAGTAGCCCCGGATGCCGGTAGGTCACACCGGTCACCAGTAGCTGCAGTTCGACCGAGCGGGTGTGCGCGGCGAGGAAGGCGAGCGTCGTGTACCCCTCCAGCATCGGTGCGTCGACGTCGCCGAGGCCCATGTCCGCGATCTGCAGGTAGTGGTCCATCGCCGACAGGTTCGCCACGCCGGCCGCCTCGGCGGCGGCGCCGACGCGGGCCAGGGTGGGGCCGATCGCCGCCGGGCCGCCCGGGTAGTCGAAGTTGACCAGATGTACCCCGAGCCTCATCGGACCACCTTGATGTTGAACATCGGCGTGTTCAACGTGCCCATCAGTCGCAGCCAGATCGGCAGCAGCATCTCGGTGCCGCGGGCGGCGGTGAGGTCGCCGAGGTCGATCACGTCCCGGTGGCCGAAGGACTCGAGCAGATCGGTGACGGTCTTCTTCGCGTCGGCGTCGTTGCCGGCCACGAACACCGTGTGGTCGCCGTCGGCCAACTGGCGGGGGTTGACCATGAGCGCCGCGGTCAGGGTGTTGAGCGCCTTGACCACCTTCAGGTCCGGGAACGCGGCCTGGAGCTGCTCGGCGAGGGAGTCGGTGTCCTTGACGAACAGGGTGGGTGGGAAGCCCTGGGAGAAGTCGAGCGGGTTGGCGATGTCGAGCAGGATCTTGCCGGCCAGGTTGTCGGCGCCGGCGGACTGAAGGGTGGCCAGGGAGACGTGGCCGGAGGTGGCGTTGACGAGCAGTTCGGCACCGGCGGCCGCCTCGGCGAACGGCGCCAACCGGACGTCGGGGTGCGAGGTGGCCCAGGTGGAGTAGGGCGGGTTGCCCATGGCGTCCGGCTCGCTGCGGCTCAACGTCGCGGCCACGTCACGGGTGCCTACCGTCACCTCGTGGCCCAGCTCGGCGAGCCGGCCGGCGAGCGCCTGTCCGACCATTCCGGTGCCCAGGACTGCGATCTTCATTGCGGGTACTCCTTGTGTTTCGCGGGAAGTGGAAGCGTCGTGCTCGCCACAAGTTAACAGACAGGTCTGTCTACACCCAGACGTCGGTGATGTGGCACAGGGAACATGGCCGTCTGTACAGACTTGTCTGTACAATGACACCTTGATCAACGCTCCGTGACGTGCGGTGCGCGACCGGGTGCGGGAGGTAATTCGGATGGTGCAGTCAGGTGGGGCGCCACGGTGCGCCCGTGACCGCATTCTCGATACCGCGTTCCGGATGTTTTACGCCCACGGCCCGCGCGGGGTCGGCGTCGACACCGTGATCGCCGAGTCCGGCGTGGCGAAGGCGACGCTGTACAAGTACTTCCCGCGCAAGGACGACCTGGTGCTGGCGTATCTGGACAAGGTCGACCAGGTCTGGTTCGGCCAGCTACGGGCCGCTGCCCGCGCGGCCGGCGACGACCCGCGTGACCAGCTCGTGGGCATGTTCGACGCGCTCGCCTCCGCCTGCCGCAGCGAGGGCTACCACGGCTGCGCGTTCATCAACACGGCCGCGGAGTTCGAGCCGGGCAGCGACGTGCACGCCCGCACCGTCGAGCACAAGAATGTCGTACGGGCGTGGGTGACCGACCTTGCCCGCCGGGCCGGCGCGGACGATCCGGAACGGCTCGCCCGTCAGCTCACGCTGCTGCTCGACGGTGGGCTGGCCGCGGGCGTCCTCGACGCCGACCCGGTGACGCCGGACGCGACGCGAGCCGCCGCCCGCGTCCTGGTCGACGCCGCCTGCTCCGGCTGACGTCTCACTCCGCCTGGTCCGGCTGACGTCTCACTCCGCCGACCGGCCCGCGCCCGCGCCGCCGACGAAGGTCGGTGGGGCACGGCCGTCCGTACCCGCGACGTGCCCTCGTTGTTGGGGTGCTGGTCATCCCGGTCGGCGACGTACGCGCGGAACGTGAAAATCTCGAACCGGCCGAAATTGCATCGACGTCCGTATATTTCTATCGCCGGACCGCGCCAGGGCCGACCGGTTGGTATCCCACAGGGAGGGCAGTGGAATGCGGGCATTGAGTCGGATCCACGGTGAGATTCTGTCGCTCTTCCGAGTCGTCGTCGGCCTGCTGTTTCTGTGCCACGGTGCGGCGACCCTGTTCGGTGTGATGGGTGGTGCCTTCGGTACCCGGCACGCGGCTCATGTCGGGGCGTGGCCGGGCTGGTGGGCCGCTGTCATCCAGTTGGTGACCGGCACGCTCGTACTGCTCGGATGCCTCACCCGGCTCGCCGCGCTGCTGGCTTCGGGATCGATGGCCTACGCGTACTTCACCGTGCACCAGGAGCGCGGCCTGTTGCCGATCCAGAACGGCGGCGAGCTGCCGGTCCTGTTCTGCTGGTCGTTCCTGCTGATCGCGATCGCCGGACCGGGGCGCTGGTCCCTGGACGACCTGATCGCGCGGGTACGCCACCAGCCGGCCAAGCAGTTGGCCGGCGCGTAGCCGCCGCGTTCCGTCGTCGGCTCGCCCGCTCCCTACCCTCGCGGTTGTACGGCCGCCCGGTACGGTACGACGACCGTGGTACCTGAGCGTGCGGTCGCCGGCTGACGACAACGGCGCTGCGGTCACCCAGGATCGACCTCATGGATCACGTCACCCCGGTTGACGCCGTGAAGGGCCGGGCCGCCGTCCGCAGGGTCGCCGCGGCCCTGGCGGTCGTGGCCGCGAGTCTCGTCGTGGCATCCGCGATGCACCTGTCGGGTCACGTCCACGGCCGTGCCGAACCACCGTTCGATGCCGGCGACGCCGGGATCGCCGAGGCGGTCATCGCCGCGGTCCTCGTCGCCGGCGTCTTCGGGATGCTCCGCTCGCAGCCGCGCGGCCGTACGGCAGGGCTCATCACCACCGGATTCGCCACCGTCGGGTTCCTCGTGGGACTGAGTATCACCGCACGGGGCGGACACTGGCCGGACATCGCCTACCACCTCGTCGTGCTGCCCATCCTGGTCGGCAGCCTGGTCGTGCTCGCGCGGGTCGGAAACGAACGTCGGGAAGCCCGTCGTTCCCGAGGTGGGCCAGAATGAAGCCACGAGCGACGATGCCCCAAGATCCGCTGCGTGGAGCTTCGCAGCGCGGAGCCCGGCGGCCGGTTAGCCGTTCCCGGTCGCCGCCCGGGGCCTGCCACCGCCCGGCCCGCGCCGCCTCCCGGCGCCGCGCACCTTTAGATGCACACTGCAAAGTTTAGCGACAGCACGATGGGGGCACATGAATCCATGGACGTGCGGGGTCGAAGCGATCGACGCCGTGGTCCGCGGCTCGTAGGGCGCGTGTGACGGAGGTGGTGGCGGTGGACAGGAGCACACCCGCCGGTCCCGGACCGGCCACCGCGCCACCCGTGCCCGTCGGCCCACCCGAGACGCCCGTCGCCGGTCGTGACCAGCGCGCCGGTCTGGACGACACCCTCCACGACGTCTTCATCCGGATGGCCGCTTACCCCGAGCGCAGCGCGGAGCGGGCTCGGCTGCGCGCCGAGGCGATCGAGCTCGCGCTGCCACTTGTCGGCCGTCTCGCCCGCCGGTTCCGCGGCCGCGGCGAGCCGCCCGACGACCTCCGGCAGGCGGGCGCGCTGGCACTGGTCAAAGCCGTGGACAACTACGACCCGGCCCGGTGCGTGCCCTTCACCGGCTACGCGATTCCCTGCCTCCTCGGTGCGTTCAAGCGCCACTTCCGCGACAACGGCTGGGATCTCCGGGTGCCCCGCCCGATGCAGGAGCGCCAGCGGGAGATCGAGCACGCCGCGGCGGAGTTGACGCAGCGGCTGCGGCGGTCGCCGACCCCCGACGAGCTCGCCGTCGCTCTCGGCATGACCACCGACGACGTCATCGTGGGGCTCGCGACCAGGCAGGCCTACGACGCCGTGTCGCTCAACGAGCCCGTCGGCGACGACGCCGGCGGCGGTGAGCGGCAGGACGCGCTCGGTGGGCCGGACGCCAGGCTCGAGGAGGTGGCCGACCGGATCAGCCTCGGACCGCTGCTGCAGCGCCTTCCGGAGCGCGAGCGCGTCATCGTCACCCGGCGGTTCTTCGGCAACCTCAGCCAGTCCGAGATCGCCGCTGAGCTCGGGATCTCTCAGATGCAGGTATCGCGCATCCTCGCGCAGGTTCTCGGCTGGCTGCGGCGGGTGCTGCGCGACGACGAGGTCGCGGTCTATCCCGGTGCGTCGGTCGACCATCCGCTGACCGTGCGGGTGGCGATGACGGGTACGACGCTCGTGGCCGCCGTCGAGGGGACCGTGGACGTCCAGTGTGTCCAGTACCTGCGTACCAGGCTGGTCAGGGCCGTGATCGGCCACCGACCGCGTCGGTTCGTCGTCGACCTGTACGAGGTGCCGGGTATGACGACGGCGGGCGCGGCGGCGCTGATGGCCGCCCGTTCGGCCTGCGGGCACGTCGGCGCCCACCTGCGCCTGGCCCGTGTCTCCCCGCCGGTGGCCCGGGTGCTCCAGCGGACCGGCGTCATCCGGGTGCTGGCCGGCGCACCGCCGCGAGCCACCCGTCCGCAGCCGTCGGCCGCGGCACAGTCAGCCTGATCGGCGGAGCCGTACCAACAGCGAGGTGAACATGGCAGGCCGTGGAAGTGTCAGCGGGGCGGGTCGGGGATCGGCCGGCCGCAACGGGCGCATGCCCAGCGACGTCGACGCACACGTGTCGCTGTTCGACCGGTTCGCCGGTGCCGCGGCCGGGGCGGTGGCGGGCGCATGGTTCTTCGCGTTCTGCGTCGTGCTGGTGATCGTGTGGCTGCCGTCGTACTTCGTGTTCCAGAAAGTCGACACGTGGCAACTGATCATCAACACGCTCACCACGATCGTGACCTTCCTGCTCGTGGCGTTGCTGCAGAACAGCCAGACCCGGGCGGACGCGGCGGTGCAGCAGAAGCTCAACGCGATCGCCGACGCCCTCGGCGATCTGATGGACGAGCTGGCCGACGACCGGCCGGAGCTGCGCCGCGACCGGGAGGAGCTGCGCGCCGCCGTGGGGCTGGAGGAGCGGGAGAGCTCCTGACCGCCGCGTCTGGCGGCCATGGGAATGCCGGGTGTCACTTGAGCCTTCAACTACTGGCGATACGCTGGTGGCCGCGCCGCCTGCGGACGGCAGGCTACGAAGGTGGAAGTCGACACATGACCGATTACGGACACGAGCTGCTCTTCGGCAGTTTCCTCACTCCGATCGCGCAGCAGCCCGAGCAGGCGGTCGCGCTGACTCAGCTGTCCGAGCAGGCGGGGCTTGACCTCGCCACCTTCCAGGATCACCCCTACCAGCCGGGCTTCCTGGACACCTGGACGTTGCTGTCGTACCTCGCGGCGGCGACCAGCAGCATCCGACTGGCGCCCAACGTGCTCAACCTGCCGCTCCGGCAGCCGGTCGTGGTGGCCCGGAGCGCGGCGAGCCTCGATCTGCTCAGCGGCGGCCGGGTCGAGCTGGGCCTCGGCGCGGGCGCGTTCTGGGAGGCGATCGAGGCGGCCGGCGGTCGCCGCCTGACCCCGGGCCAGGCTGTCGACGCCCTCGCGGAAGCGATCACGATCATCCGCGAGGTCTGGGCCGCCGACCAGCGTGGCGGCGTACGCGTCAAAGGCGACCACTACCAGGTGGTGGGGGCGAAGCGGGGACCCGCGCCCGCGCACGACATCGGCGTCTGGGTCGGCGCGTACAAGCCGCGCATGCTCCGGCTCGTCGGGCGGATGGCCGACGGCTGGCTTCCGTCGCTGACCTACCTGCCCAAGGGCCCGGCCGAGCTGGTCGATCTCAACGCCTACATCGACGAGGGTGCGGCGGCCGCAGGTCGGGACCCCCGATCGGTGCGCCGCCTGCTCAACATCGCCGGGGAGTTCACCGCCTCCGGCTCCGGCCTGCTCACCGGTCCGCCCAGCCAGTGGGTGGAAGAGCTCGCCGGCCTCGCCCTCGACCACGGCATCTCCGGCTTCCTCCTGATGGGCGACGACCCACTGGCGATCCAGCGGTTCGGCCAGGAGGTCGCGCCGGCGGTCCGGGAGCTGGTCGCGGCCGAGCGCCGCGACCCGGGCAGGCGGACGAAGTCCGCCGAGGCGGCGCCCGAGCCGGTCCCGGCCGGTGGCGACGCGGTCTTCGCCACCACGCCGCCACCCGCCAGCCGGTACAGCCGCCGCCGGCTCTGGGACGAGTCGACCCGTCCGGTCGCGCCGCCCGCTCCGGCCGGTCACGTGTACACCGAGCACGCGCAGGCCGTCGGACAGCACCTGGTCGACGTGCACGACCATCTCCGCCGGGAGCTGACCCAGGTACGTGACCTGCTGGAGCAGGTCAAGCGGGGGGCCGTGTCGGTGGGCCGGGCTCGGGCGGCGCTGGGCGAGATGACGATGCGCCAGAACAACTGGACCCTCGGCGCGTACTGCGCCTCGTACTGCACGTTGCTCACCCAGCACCACGGCATCGAGGATCAGTCGATCTTCCCGCACCTGCGCCGTGCCGACGCCGGGCTCGTGCCCGTCATCGACCGTCTGGAACAGGAGCACGTCATCATCCACGAGGTCGTCGAAGGGGTCGACCGGGCGCTGGTGAACCTGGTCAACCACCCACAGGACTTCAGCGAGCTCCAGGAGGCGGTGGACATCCTCACCGACACGTTGCTGTCCCATCTGTCGTACGAGGAGCGCCAGATCGTCGAACCGCTCGCCCGGTACGGCTTCTACGCCGGTCAGGTCTAGGGCGGGAGGGGGGCTGTCCGCCGGGCGGTCAGGGGTGAATGGTGACGGCGGCGGAGCACTCGAGTGACCACTGTGGAGGAGCACTCGGCGGCGGAGTATTAGCCCTCCCGCAATCGGGTACCCGGTCCGGGGACAGCCTCATCGGACAGCGGGATCGGGGACACGTGAATCGACGTCTGCTCGCCGCGCAGGGCGGCTACTACCTCGTCACCGGGGTATGGCCGTTGCTGCACTTCCGATCGTTCACCACGGTCGCCGGTCCCAAGCCGGACCGCTTCCAGACCCAGGTGGCGGGCGCGCTGTTCGCCGCCGCCGGGCTGGCCCTCCTGGCCGGTCGCCCGCTGGAGACCGGTACGAGAGTGCTGTCCGGGGCGACCGCAGCGGCCGCGATGCTCATGGACCTCGCGTACCTGCCCCGGATCCGGAAGATCTTCCTCGCCGAAGCCTGCGTCGAGGCGGCGTTCCTGGCGGCCGCCCTGCGTGGCCGGCGAGGTTCAGTGAAAGTGGGCGGTGTCGAGGGCGGCCTGGAGTGACCTGAGGTAGGCCTCGCTCGTGTACGTCGCGCCGGACACGACGTCGACGTTCGCGCTCTGCGCCTGCAGGACCTCCTGGCGCAGTTGCGGCACGGCGTACGAATTGATCTCTTCGTCCCGCCTGTCGCCGCTGGTCAGCCGCAGGGGCACGACATCGGTGATCTTGCTATTGCTGATGTGCGCCTGCACCTGTACCGGCCCGTACCGGGTGTCGACCACCGTGCCGTTGACCACGAGCGAGCCGGCCGGCCGGGGCGCGGCGCTCGTGGCCGGGGCCGAGGGCGGTGCCGTACCCGGATCTCCGGAGCCGGCCGGCGGCGGGCCCGCCGGGGCCGGGCTGGAGACGATGCCGGGCCGGTTGGCGCCGGTGGCGAGGGCACCCGCCGCGGTGGCCGTGATGCTCGTGCGGTAGCTGAACAGCAGGACCACCGCGGAGATGGTGGACACGATCCCTATCGTGATGCGGCGCACCGTCAACCTCCCGACATCATGAGCACTCGTCGCTCGTGTCGATCGCCTGCCCACACTGCCCGCCGGATCTTCGAAAATTCTTGGGAAAGCGCGTGTCAGGATCGGTGGGTGACACATGCCGCGAACCCCCGGTTGTTGCTGGTCGAAGACGACCCGCAACTGTCGGACATGCTGGTCGACCTGCTCGGTGACGCCGGCTACGCGGTCGACCACGCCTCGGACGGGCAGGCGGGGCTGCATCTCGGGCTGACCCGGGAGTACCAGGCGATGGTCCTGGACCGCCGGCTGCCGGCCGTCGAAGGCGTGGACCTGCTGCGCCGGCTGCGCGGCCGGGGCGTCACCACCCCGGCTCTCGTCCTGACCGCCCGCGGCTCGGTCGCCGACCGGGTGGAAGGTCTCGACGCGGGCGCTGAAGACTACCTGACCAAGCCGTTCGACATCGACGAGCTGCTGGCCCGCGTACGTGCGTTGCTGCGCCGGCACGTCGACCGGTCGCCGGTGCTGTCGCTCGGCCGGCGAACCCTCGACGTCACCACCCGGCAGGTCCGTGAGCCCGGCACCGCCGGGACCGCGGTGGCGCTCTCGGCGCGCGAATGCTCGCTGCTGCAGGTTCTCGCCAGCCGCCCGACGCGCGCCTTCACCCGCGAGGAGCTGCTGGCCCGCGCCTTCGACGAGGCGGAAAGTCCGGGTGTGGTGGACACGTACGTGCACTACCTGCGGCGCAAGCTCGGCCGTGGGGTGATCCGCACCGTGCGCGGCATCGGCTACCAGTTCGGCTCGGCATGAGCGCCGACCCGAGACCCGGGGACGACACCCGGCTGGTACGCCGGGCCGGGTTCGCGATCGCGGCCCAGATCGCGGTGGCGGTCGCCGCGACCCTCCTGGTGGTCGGCGTACTGACGTACTCGCTGACCATCCGCGCCGAGCACACGGCCGAGGAGCGCGCGGTGCGCCAGGCGGCCGTCGCCGCGCGGGACGTGACCGATCCGGGCGGCGGGGTCGTACTGATCGAGCAGCTGGCCGACGGCCAGGTACGCGCCAGCGACGACGCCCCCGCCGACCTGGCCCACCTGAACGTCCGCGCCGTACCGATCGGCCGTTCGGCGCGGCGGGTCGGCAGCCGTGACTACGAGGTCTTCGCCGTGGACCACCCCGACGGCCGGCGCTTCGTCGCGATGCTCGACGTGACCCTGCGCCGGCAGACCGGCGTACGGCTGATCGAATCGCTGCTGTGGGCGGGCGTGGTGGGGGTGGTCGGCGCCGCGCTGCTGGGCGTCGTGTTCGGCCGGCGCGCGGTCCGGCCGCTCGGACGGGCGCTGGACCTGCAGCGCCGCTTCGTCGCGGACGCCAGCCACGAACTGCGCACCCCGCTGGCCGTACTGCACACGCGCGCCCAGCTGATCTCCCGGCGGCTGTCGCGCGGCGCCGGGCCGGACGACGGGTACGTCGAGGCTCAGGTGGGCCAGCTGGTGGCCGACACCCGGGCGCTAGGGGAGGTCGTCGACGATCTCCTGCTGTCGGCCGAGCTGCAGGGCCGGCCCGGGGTCGGTGCGCTGGTCGACGTCGCTGACCTGGTGCACGACGTCGTCAGATCGGTGCGGCCGCACGCCGGCGAGCGCGGTGTCACCCTGCGTGCGGCGGTCGGCGACGACGGGCCGCTGGTCGTACTCGGGGTCCGGTCGTCCCTGCGGCGCGCTCTCGCCGCGCTCATCGACAACGCGCTGGGACACACCCATCCCGGTGGAACGGTCACCGTCCACGCCGGTCGGGGCGCGGGCGGCGTGGAGCTCGCCGTGGAAGACGACGGCGAGGGGCTCGACCCGGCGCAGGCCGAGCAGTTGCTGCAGCGGTTCGCGCGGGGGCCCGAGGCCGGTGGCCGGGGGCGCCGGTTCGGCCTCGGGCTGGCCCTCGTTCGGGAAGTGCTCCACGCGCACGGCGGCTCGCTCACCATCGACGGTCACCCGGGCGAGGGCGCCCGGTTCGCGATGACGCTTCCGACCGCCGGTACACCGCACCGCTAGCGCGGGTTTCCGAGCCGCGGGTCGTGGTCGCGGTCGTCGGCCGGGGCGCTCGTCCGGGGAGGGGGCAACATCGACGGGGGCTCCCAGCCCCACAGGTCCTCCTCCTCGGTCGGCTGCCGCCGCCAGCCCGTGGCCCGCTCCGGGCTGGCGGGGAACACCGGTTTGGCGGGGTCGGCGACGAAGCGGCGGATCCGTTGGCCCACCAGCACGACGCCGGCGGTGAGGAACGCGGCGGCGACCGCCCGGAGCACGTACCGGATCTCCATCAACCACAGCAGGCGCAGCGCACCGTCGACGGTGTCCCCGGTCGGGCGGAAGGCGGCGAACCCGAGAACGACGCTGATCATCAGGGCGATGCTCCAGGCCCGCAAGCTCCAGTGGCGAAGCATCAGCCGCACGTCGTCGCCGCCGTTCCGGCGGATCAGGCCGGCGGACGCCCGGCTCCACCCGACCAGCGCGACGAGGAGGACGACCAGGAGCACCCAGAACACCCTGTCGGCGACTCTCGCCACCGACACCAGGTGGTTGAGGTCCGCCAGGCGCTGGTTGCGGACGGCCGCCCCGTCGTCGGCCCGGATCGAGCCGAGCGTGTGGTGCGCCGCAGCGGCGAGCCCGAACTCGACCAGGGCGGCGATCGCGTAACCGACGGCGAGCGCGACCAGCGCCCAGCGTGTGATCTCCCAGCCGATGGGCGGGCGCCGTTCGCGGCAGACATGATCGCTGGCCGGCGTCACCAGGTTGGCGCCGCAGCGCGGGCATTCCATGATGTTGATCCCCCGTGATGTTCATCTCGGCCGTCGCACGGCCCGCCCGGGACCGTGCCGATCCGGCCACCTCGCTACCGGTAGTTGAAGTCGTCGGCCTCCGCGACGCTCGCCTTCGGTGGCGCCTGGATCGGTAGCGGATTGCCGTGGTCGCTCAGGGTGGTGGTCATGACCAGCTTCGGGCCGTCCGACCGGGGCAGTTCGATGTGGATCGAGACCACCCGGTTCTGGTCGTCGGTCGTGGCCGTGAACGGAGCCATGCCCGCGAACGCGACCAGGCTGGGCGCGCCGATCGGCAGGAACGGCTCGCTCGAAAGAGGGTCGAAGGATCCCGAGTACGCGTGCGGGCCGGTGCGGTCCACGTTGCCGAGCGTGGAACTGAACTTCGCCAGGCCGGTCGGATCGGTCATGTCGAAGCGCAGCAGGGGGTTGTCCTTCTTCACCCGGGACAGGTCCAGGTGCACCCACGTCTTCGTGTCGCCTTCGCGCAGGTAGCTGTCGGCGCCGACGACGACGCGGTGGTGGGTGCCCGCCAACGTGCCACCGGTGACCGTGGTCGTCGCCTCGAAGCGCTTCCCGACCGGGTCGAACGCGCCGGTGACCGATAGGCTGCCGCTCTCGGGCAGGTCGCTCTGCGCGGCGTACCGGTAGGGCGCGGCCCCGGTCCGCGTAAGCGCGGCGACGAGATCGTCCTTGGCCGACGGGCCGGTCGGCGACGGCGTGGCCGTCCCGGTCGACGTGGCCGCCGGAGCGCTCGTCCGGCCCGTGCCGTTGCCGGCGCAGCCGGTCAGAAACAGAACGCCGCTCAGGCCGAGCGCGAGCGTGCCGATGGTGCGCGACCGCATTTGGATCCCCCGATTTCCCAACCGGCGGGCCAGGATATACGAGATGTTCGATGCGTGTGGTCCCGGGACACACCTGCGTCAGCCGGCGCCGTCACCCGGCCCGGTCGCGTACGAACGGTGGATTGATCCACTGCGCGGTGCCGCGCAAATACAGCAGCGGGGGAGCGCCACCCCGGTCGCTCGCCGCCGGGCGGTACTCCTCGGTCGGCACGACGAAGCCCGGTGTCTTCAGCACCTTGCGCCGGAAGTTCGCCAGGTCCGGCGCGTACCCCCAGACCGCCTGGTACACCCGCCGCAGATCGGCGAGGGTGAACGGTTCGGTGACGAACTGCGCGGCCAGGGTGCTGTACTCCAGCTTCGCCCGTACCCGCTCCAGGGCGTCGGACAGGATCAGCGCGTGGTCGTACGCGAGGGCCGGCGCGTCGCCGCGGTAGGCGCGGCGGTCGTGCCAGGCGGCGCGCTGCGCGTCGAGGTCGAGGTCCTCCACCGGCCAGAACCGGGCCCGCGCCGCGTCCGTCCCGGCGGTCGGGCTGGGCAGGTTGGGGGCGAGCGCCACGTACGCGACCGAGGCGACGTGCAGCCCGGCCCGGATCCGGGGATCCCGGTCCGGGTCGGTGTAGGTGGCGACCTGTTCGAGGTGCCCGCCGAGCCGGGTCCAGTCCAGGCCGGTCTCCTCGCTGAGCTCGCGTACGGCGGCCTCGTCGGCGGACTCCCGGCCGTGCTCGACGTGGCCGCCCGGCAGCGCCCAGAACCCTTTGAACGGGTGGTCGCCGCGCTCGATCAGCAGCGCGGTGAGGACCCCGTCCCGGATGGTGAAGATGTTGAGGTCCACGGTGAGCGCGAACGGCGGGAACGCGCCCGCGTCGTAGGCCGCGAGGTACGCGTCCTCGCCCGGCCGGTGGGTGGTCAACCGGCGCTCCCTTCGGACACCGGCGGCGCGAAGGTCGCGGCCCGCGCGAGCAGCGGGTCGATCGTCCGGATCGCGAGCGCGAGCCGCTGCTCGACGCTGCCGGTGAGCAGTACCCAGGATTCCCCTGCGCGGGTGAGCGCGTCGGTGAACCAGCCCGTCATCGCGGCCCGGACCGCCTGGTCGCCCTCGCGGAGCCCGTCGTCGACCCACGGTACGCCGTGGTGGTCGGTGACGAGGTAGACCGCGCGGCGGGGCAGCCCGGTCGCCCACGCCTGCCCGGTACGCGCCCGCGCGCCGAGGTAGCGCCGCTCCCAGACGGCGGTGGCGAAGGCGTCGGTGTCGCAGACGAGCAGCGGCGAACCCTGTGCTGCCGTGGCGTTCTCCCGGCGGGTCTGTTCGACGGCGACGGCGTCGAAGTCGCCGGCCGTCCATTCCAGGTCGTCGAGGGCGAGGTCCGGTCGGGCCGTCCGGTCGCGCCTCCACTTGACGGTCGTGTACTCGCGCCCGTACTCGCCGACCCACCCCGTACGCGCCCACCCGCCACCGCGGGCCCGGTAGTGGTCGGCGAGCAGCCGGGAGACCGTGGTGGTGCCGGTGGACTCCGCTCCGACGAACACCACGCGGGTGGCGAGCCCGGCGCGGGTCGCGGGGGCGAGGTGGTCCCACCCGGCGGCGAGGTCGGCCCGGACGGCGGTGCCGCTGATCGGGACGGCCACGCGTTCGGGGTCGACGAGGACGTGCTTGGCGGCGAACCAGGCGGCCAGCTCCTCGCCGTACGCCTCGCTGGTGAACACGGCGTCGACGGGCTCGTCGGTCACGGTCGCCACGGCGGCGCGCATGACCGCGACCTGCGCGGCCCAGACCGTCACGTCCCCGAGGTCCATGGGCGCGTCGCAGCGGACGCCGGTGATCGTCACGTGCGCCTCGCCGGCGTGTTCGGCGCGCAGCCACGCGACGCGGTCGGCGAGCGGGATCGTCTCGACGGCGGAGGCCATGCACACGACGGTGAGCCGGTCGGCCCGGGCCGCCGCCGTCCTGATGAGATGGTGGTGGCCGCGCGTCGGCGGGTAGAACTTGCCGATCACCAGGCCGTGCCGGAACGTCCTCATGCCGCCACCGCCACCGTCTCGGCCGGGTCGGGCGTGACCGTCCGCTGCGCCCGGTACGCGGCGAGCCAGGCCCGCAGTCCGAGCACCGTCAGGCCGAGGAACAGCACGTACACGACCGCGGTCAGGTCGAGCCGCTTCACCGCGTACAGCGGGATGTAGATGATGTCGGCGGCCATCCAGAACAGCCAGCTCTCGACCTTCTTGGTGTTGAGCAGGTACTGGGCCGCCAGGGAGATCGCCGTCGTCAGAGCGTCCCAGAACGGGGCGACGTCGTGCGCGGCCCGCAGCAGCAGCGTCAACCCCCAGGTGGCGACGATGACGAACCCGACGCAGGCGGCGAGGGTCTTCGGAGCGGCCCGCCCGACGACGAGCGCGCTGCGGTCCCGCCCGCCGTGCAGCCACTGCCACCAGCCGACGAACCCGAGCACGATGTAGACGACCTGCAATCCGCTGTCGGCCCACAGCCGCGCCGTGGCGAACAGGACCAGGAAGAACGCCGAGTTCGCGATGCCGACCCAGAAGTTGTGGATCGACGACCGTACGGTCAGCCAGACGCAGGCCGCGCCGGTGGCGAAGCCGAGCAGCTCCGCCCACGACACCGCGTCGTCGCCGAGGTGGAACAGGACCGCGTTCAGCGGTGCGATCAGGTTGGCGAGCCAGCTCAGCATCTAGGACTCCGTGATGACGGTCAGGTATCGGGCGGGGTGCGCAGCCAGCGCGTCGAGCAGGACCGGCACGGCGACCCACCCGCCGGCGTCGAGCGTGATGCCGACGCGCGCCGGGTCGTGGCGCCGGACGAGGCTCAGGAACTTGCTCGTGCGGACATCTGTCGGGGTTCTCATCGTCTGCGGGTCTCCCGATCAGCCGTTATGGTCATAGTGACCATAACATGGCCGTCGCGGCTGCCCGACGAGGGAGGTGCCCACCCGATCAGATGGCGTTCATCTCCCGCAGCCACGACACCGCCGCGTCGGCCTGGGCCTGCTGGAACGCCCGCAGGGTGGGAAGGCCGGCCGGTGCCGGTCGCCGGGCGGCGTCGGCGAAGAAGCCGGCGAGGCCCGCCAGCACGGCATGGAGGTCGCCGAGATCGGTGTCAGCGGCGGCGGCGCACCGGCGCAGCAGCGAGGTGGCGTCATGGTCGCCGAAGAGCCGGACATTGATCAGTAGCAGGAGCGTGTCCAGCCACGCCGGGCCACGGCACGCCCAGGGCCAGTCGACCACGGTGACGGTGCCGTCGCGGGCGAGTAGGAGGTTGTCGGCCCGGATGTCGCAATGGACGAGCGTATCGCCGGCCAGGCTGCCCTGGGCCCGGTCGGCCAGCGCGCAAAGGCGGTCGAGGTGTCGAGCGGCCCACGGGTGCAGAACGTCCGGCGGATCGGCGGCGACGCGCTGCGCGCGATGGTGGCATGCCGGATCCCACGTCGCATCGCGTTTCCCGATGCTGTCGAGTACGTCAGCCGGTCGCCTTCAGTAGCAGGCCCACGATGGACGCGGCGCTCTGCGGGCGGTTCGCGTCCCCGGGACAGTCGGCGTAGCTGACGTGCGTGGAGCCGACGGTCAGCGAGTACAGGTAGGCGTCCCGGCACCTCGTCGTGGTGGCGGCCGCGCCCGCCTCGGCGCGCAGGCCCGGAGCGCCGACGAGAGCGCGCAGCCGGTTCCGGTCGTCGTCGGTCAGCCGGCCGGTGTGCTGGTTCCCGGCGCTGTCCACCCGGGTCCACTGTCCCTGCGGCTCCACGGTGATCGTGTCCCTGATCCCCGCGAGGCCCCCGGAGCGGACCACGACTACTCGGGTGTCGGGCGCGGCCGGGCTCGACGCGGAGTTGGTGGGCTGGACAGCGGAGCCGGTCGGGTCGGCCGCCGGCGCGCGGCCGCCGTTGGTACCGGCGCAGGCGGCCAGGGTGAACAACAGCAGGCCGACCGGTACCGCCCGGATTCTGATGCAAATCATCCCGGTGGGACGCGGAGGGGTGACCGGCGGTTCCGCGGTCGGTCGGTGCGCCCGAGATGCGCAGGGTGCCGACTAGGGTCACCCCTCATTCACGGCCCTTGTTAAGGGGCCTGGCTTATGTGATCGTCCCTATACATCGCTGTTGGTCGATGTGTGGAGAGGTTGCCCGGTCAACCCGTGGACGCCGGCAGCGGGGCAGCCAACGGCAGCGCACCGTCTCCGCGTACCCCCACCTCCGGTGCCGTGCCCCCACGAGGGGTCCGGAGCTCCGGCTCAGGAATGGAGTGTCCCTTGAAAGCCTCGCTACGCTTCGTCGCCGTTGCTGGAGCGCTGGCAACGGGTATGGCGGCCGCGGGCACCGCCGCGGCCGTCCAGGCCGCACCAACCAGCCCCACACCGGACGCGGCCCAGGCTCGCGCGTCGGCCCTGAAGTCCGCGGCCTCGCTCGTCGCCAGCCGTCCCAAGTACCTGCACGCCAGCTCCGAGGACCAGTTCGTCCAGCACCCCGTGATCTCCTCGGGCGGTCTCCAGTACGTGCCCTACGACCGCACCTACAAGAATCTGCCGGTCGTCGGCGGCGACTTCGTCGTCGTCACCGACTCGAACGGCCAGACCAGGTACACCTCGGTCGCCCAGCAGCAGGAGATCACCAACCTCTCCACCACGCCGCGGGTCGCCGCGGCCGACGCCGAGAAGACCGCCCGCGGCCAGCTGAAGACCGTCAGCGGCGTCGAAGGCAACACGCTGGTCGTGTACGCCCTGGACGGGTCGGCGAAGCTCGCCTGGGAGAGCACGGTGGACGGCACCGACGCCGAGGGCCCCAGCCGGTTGACCGTGGACGTCGACGCGGCCACCGGCGCGGTGCTGCGCACCCAGGAGCACGTCACGGACGCCGCCGGCACCGGCACGGGCTGGATCTACGGCAACGTCAGCATCGACACCACCCAGTCCGGCAGCACGTTCAGCATGAAGGACCCGTCGGAAACGAACCTCAGCTGCCAGGACGCGGCCAACAACACCACGTTTAGCAAGTCGAGCAACGTCTGGGGCAACGGCAACGGCACCAACAAGGAGACCGGCTGCGTCGACGCCCTCTTCGTGGCGCAGCAGCAGACCAGGATGCTGTCGCAGTGGCTGGGCCGCAACGGGCAGGACGGCAGCGGCGGCGCCTGGCCGCTGCGGGTCGGCCTGAACGACCAGAACGCCTACTACGACGGCACCCAGGTGCAGATCGGCAAGAACACCGCCGGACAGTGGATCAGCGCCGCGGACGTCGTCGGCCACGAGCTGGGCCACGGCATCGACGACCACACCCCCGGCAGCATCTCCGGCAGCGGCACCCAGGAGTTCGTCGCCGACACCTGGGGCGCGGCGACCGAGTGGTTCATCAACAGCCCGAACGACCCACCGGACTACCTCGTCGGCGAGGAGATCAACCTCGTCGGCACCGGCCCGATCCGCACCATGTACGACCCGTCGAAGAACGGCGACCCGAACTGCTACAGCAGCAGCATCCCGAGCACGGAGGTGCACAAGGCAGCCGGCCCCGGCAACCACTGGTTCTACCTGATGGCCGAGGGCAACAAGCCCACTGACGGCCAGCCGACCAGCCCGACCTGCAACAACAGCAACGTGACCGGCATCGGCATCCAGAACGCCATCAAGGTCATGTACAACGCGATGCTGATGAAGACCTCGGGCGCGTCCTACCTGAAGTACCGCACCTGGACGCTGCAGGCGGCCAAGAACCTGTTCCCGAACAGCTGCACCGAGTTCAACGCCGTCAAGGCCGCCTGGGACGCCGTCAGCGTGCCCGCGCAGTCCGGCGACCCGACCTGCAGCGGCGGCCCCGGGCCCACCCCGACGCCGACCGCCACCCCCACCACCCCGCCGCCCGGCGGCTGCTCCGGCCAGAAGTTGGCCAATGCCGGGTTCGAGTCGGGCAACACGTCGTGGACGGCGAGCAGTGGTGTGATCGGGCAGTACGGGTCGCAGGGTCAGCCAGCGCACGGCGGTACGTGGGACGCGTGGCTGGACGGGTACGGGTCCAGTCACACCGACAGGCTGTCGCAGTCGGTGTCGATTCCGGCCGGCTGTCATGCCACGTTGTCGTTCTGGCTGCACGTCGACACGAGGGAGACGACCTCGTCGACGGCGTACGACAAGCTGACCGTCCAAGCTGGATCCACCACCCTGGCCACGTACTCGAACCTCAACGCGGCTAGCGGCTACGCGCAGAAGACCTTCGACGTCTCCGCGTTGGCCGGGCAGACGGTGACCGTCACGTTCACCGGCACCGAGGACTCCAGCGCGCAGACCTCGTTCGTCCTCGACGACACCGCCCTCACCCTCAGCTGACCGCCACCCCCATCCGGTCGTCGGCCGGTCGCCGCACCACCCCGCGGCGGCCGGCCGACCCCTCATGAAGGAGATTCCATGCGTCTGCGACTGGCCCTCGGGCTCGGCGTCGCGCTCCTCGCCGGTACGGTCGCCGGCGGTGCCGCACCCGCCGGCGCGGCGCCCGCCCACGCCGCACAGGCCGGCAGCCTCGCCTCGACCATCGCGCTGAGCAACTGCTCGGCCTCCCTCGTGCGGTACCCGACCTCGCGCGACACCGACCGGGCCCTCATGCTCACCAACGGCCACTGCTACGAAGGTGGCATGCCGGGCGCCGGGCAGGTGCTCCAGAACCGTACGAGCAGCCGCTCCGGCAGCCTGCTCGACGCGACGGGGAAGACGCTCGGGACGGTACGCGCCGATACCCTGCTCTACGCCACGATGACCAACACGGACGTCTCGCTCTACCAGTTGACGGACACGTTCGCGACGATCAGGAGCAGGTACGGCGCGACCGCGCTGACCATCTCCGGCAGCCACCCCGCCGACGGTGCGGGCATGTCGATCCCGTCCAGCTACTGGAAACAGATCTGGAACTGCTCGATCAACGGCTTCGTCGGCACGCTGCGCGAGGACCAGTGGACCTGGCACGACTCGATCCGATACAACACCGGCTGCACCACCACCCACGGCACGTCCGGCTCACCGATCGTCGACTCGACCAGCGGTCAGGTGATCGGCATCAACAACACCGGCAACGACGACGGGGCGATGTGCACGCTGAACAACCCGTGCGAGGTCGACGCGAGCGGGCACACCACGGCCACCAAGGGGCAGAGCTACGGCGAGGAGACGTACTGGTTCACCACCTGCCTCACCGCCAACAACACCATCGACCTGTCCGTGGCCGGCTGCCTGCTCACCAAGCCGGGCGGCACCGGCAACACCGTCACGGTGACCAGCCCGGGCAGCCAGACCGCCACCGTGGGCACACCGGTGAGCCTGCAGATCCAGGCCACGTCGTCGGGTACGGGCACGACGCTGACGTACTCCGCGACCGGCCTGCCGGCCGGTCTGTCGATCAACACCGGCACCGGTCTGATCTCCGGTACGCCGACGACGGCGCAGAGCTACACCACCACCGTCACCGCCAGGGACTCGACCGGGGCCTCCGGGTCGGCCACCTTCACCTGGACGGTCAACCCGACCGGGGGCGGCTCCTGCTCCGGCCAGAAGTTGGCCAATGCCGGGTTCGAGTCGGGCAACACGTCGTGGACGGCGAGCAGTGGTGTGATCGGGCAGTACGGGTCGCAGGGTCAGCCGGCGCACGGCGGTACGTGGGACGCGTGGCTGGACGGGTACGGGTCCAGTCACACCGACAGGCTGTCGCAGTCGGTGTCGATTCCGGCCGGCTGTCATGCCACGTTGTCGTTCTGGCTGCACGTCGACACGAGGGAGACGACCTCGTCGACGGCGTACGACAAGCTGACCGTCCAAACTGGATCCACCACCCTGGCCACGTACTCGAACCTCAACGCGGCTAGCGGCTACGCGCAGAAGACCTTCGACGTCTCCGCGTTGGCCGGGCAGACGGTGACCGTCACGTTCACCGGCACCGAGGACTCCAGCGCGCAGACCTCGTTCGTCCTCGACGACACCGCCCTCACCCTCAGCTGATCAGCCGGGTACGGCCGCCCGCCCGGCGTTCGGGCGGGCGGCCTCCGGTTGATGGTTTAGCTGAGGGCACGGTCGACTGCGGCTTCGACGTGCAGGCGGGTGGTCGGAAACACCGGCACGGCGCTGTCCTCGGGGCCGATGAGCAGTTCGATCTCGGTACAGCCGAGGATGACGCCCTGCGCGCCGCGCCCCACCAGGCGGGCGATGACGTCCCGGTACGCCGCGCGGGACTCCTCCCGGACGATGCCGCGACACAGTTCGTCGTAGATGACGCGGTGCACGAGGGCCCGGTCGGCTTCGTCGGGCACCAGCAGGGTCAGCCCGTGGCGGGCCAGGTGGTCGCGGTAGAAGTCCTGCTCCATGGTGAACGCGGTCGCGAGCAGGCCGACCGTGGTGAGGCCGGCGCCCCGGACCGCCGCCGCCGCGGTGTCCGCGATGTGCAGCATCGGAACGCCGACCGCACCCTGGATCCGGCCGGCGACCTTGTGCATCGTGTTCGTGCAGAGCAGCAGCAGGTCCGCCCCCGCGGTCTCCAGGGCCTTGGCCGCCGCGGCGAGGATCTCGGCGGCGTCGTCCCAGCGGCCCGCCGCCTGCAACTCCGCGATCTCGGCGAAGTCGACGGAGTACAGCAGAAGTCGCGCCGAGTGCAGGCCGCCGAGCCGGTCCCGGACCAGTTCGTTGGCCAGCCGGTAGTACTCCGCGCTGCTCTCCCAGCTCATGCCGCCGAGCAGTCCGATCGTCAACATGTCGTGTCTCCCTCAGTCGGTGTACCGCAGAAAGCAGGGCGGTGTCGGGCACCGGTGCGCGTACGCAGCCGGCGGGCGGTTGCGGCGAGCCGGTGCTGCTGTGCGTCGAGCAGCAGGTCGGCCTGGCGCTGGCGGATCAGGTCGGGTACGAAGCTGGGGTTCATGGGGATCTCCTCGCAAGCGGAATTCGGTGTGACGGCAACGAGCGTCCGGGACCGGGCTGTCCGGGCTCTGGCCGAACCCTGCCAACGGTCGGCGCCGGCCGGTACACCCGCGGACAGCGGGCGGACAGCCGGCCGCCAGCGCCGCCGGGGAATCTGACCCCATGCGAGAACAGAGCGGGCGGGACGGGGACGCGCAGCCGGTCACGGTGACCCTTGGCATTCCAGCCATGCTGTGCCGGCGGTGCGTGCGTGCCATCAGCCGCCGGGTCAGGGACGTACCGGGTGTCGAGTCGCTGGAGGTCGACGCGGCGCTGGGCATTCTGCTGGTACGCGGAACCGCCGAACGGGAGGCGCTGGTCGCCGCGCTCCGGCAGGCGAACGTCCGAGCGTGCCGGGTGCCGCCCACCGGTGATTGAGCCGGGTCCGACTACGGCTCGACGGTAGCGTCCACTGTGGAGGCGGTACGGCGCGCCCGCTCGGCCTCATCCGGCAGCCCGGCCGCCTCGGCGCACTCCGCCAGGAACGACCACAGCCGGACCCGGGCCCACGGGAACTCGCGCTCCTCCAGCAGAGCCAGGGCGCGGCGGCACTCGTCCACGGCGGCCGTCGCGTCGCCCTGTGCCAGGGCGATCCGCGCCCGACCCCACGCCGCCCACGCCTGGCAGCGCGGGTTGCGCGCCCGGCGGGCGACCTCGTCCGCCTCGGCCAGCAGGCCTGTCGCCCCGTCGCCATCACCCAGATCGAGCCGGGTGTGGGCGAGGTGGATGAGCGCGAAGGCGAGGCCGTGCGGTGAGTCCAGCCCGCGCGCCGCTTCGACCGAATCAACGAGTACCGCCAGCGCCTCGTCGCGCTGCCCGGCCTCCCGAAGCGCGACGCCGAGATGGGCCAGGATCGCGTTACCGATCATGTAGTCGTCGGTCGTCCGGATGAAATCGAGACAGGTCCGCCACTGCCGGGCCGAGGTCTCGAAATCGGCCAGCCGCAGGCTCAGCAGAGCTTCGAGGTAGAGCGCCATGCCGTGCCACCCCCCGCCGTCGGCATCGCCGAGCTCCTGACGGCTCTGGGCGATCATGGCGCGGTACGCGTCGGCGTCTCCGCTGTACTGACCCTCCCAGGCGACCACCAGCCGCGAGATGGCGGCGTTGTGCCGGTCGCCGAGCTCCTCGAAGCTCGCGAGGCTCTCCCGTGCCGCGGCCCGGGACTCCGGCGTCGGGTAGTAGACGCTGAGCAGTCCGACGCCCTGCAGCGCGCGGGCGCGGGCGGCGGTCGAACCGCCGCCGGTCGCGAGGAGAGCGGTCAGCGCCCGCGTCCCCTCGTAGCGAATTCCGTAGTTCCAGAACCACACCAGCGCGCAGGCCAGCCGCAGGCCGGGCTCGGCGTCGTCGTGGGCCCGGACGAGGGCGTGCTCGACCGCGGCGCGCAGGTTGTCGTACTCCTCGGTCAGGCGCGCCCAGGCCAGTGTTCCGGACCAGGTGAGCGAGCCGTGCTCGTCGGCAAGCCGGGTGAAGTGTTCGAGGTGGCGGTCCCGGCACTCCGCGACCTCCCCGGCCTCGTCCAGCCGGGCCCAGGCGTACTCGCGTACCGTCACGAGCAGCCGGAACCGCCCGGTGGCCGGGTCCGGCACCACGAGCGACCGGTCGACCAACCGGAACAGCAGGTCCAGCACCTCGCCCGGTTCGATGCCGGCGAACGCGCACACCTCCTCGGCGGCGGCCAGCGTCCAGCCGCCCCGGAACACCGCGAGCCGGCGCAGCAGCCGGCGCTCGGCGTCGGTCAGTAGCTGGTAGCTCCAGTCGAGCGTGGCGCGCAGCGTCCGGTGACGCGCCTCGCTCGTACGGGGGCCGGCGGTCAGCAGCGAGAACCGGTCACGCAGCCGCGCGGAGATGTCGGCCGGGGACAGCGCCTTCACCCGCGCCGCGGCCAGCTCGATCGCGAGTGGCATGCCGTCGAGCTGCCGGCAGATGGACGCGACGACCGGCGCCGTCTCGGCGTCCACCGTGAACGACGGGCGTACCGCGCGGGCCCGTTCGCAGAACAGCCGTACCGCGGGCGCGGCGGCGATCGTGGCGACGTCCTCGGTACCGTCGGGGGTGGGGAGCGGGCCGACCGCCACCTGGATCTCCCCGGGTACCGCCAGCGCCTCCCGGCTCGTCGCCAGGACCCGCACCTCGGGGCAGGACTCCGCGAGCCGTTCGATCAGCGCCGCGACGTCGTCGATGACGTGTTCGCAGTTGTCGACGACGAGCAGCGGGCGGCGGCGCGCCAGATGGTCGAAAACGGCGTCGGCGGCCTCGGCCCCCGGCCCGCTCGCGGCGATCCCGAGCTGAGCGGCAACGGCTTCCGCCACGTCCGCGCCCTGTTCCAGGGCGGCCAGGCGGATCAGGTGCACCTCGTCGGCGAGGGTGTCGTCCACGCCACGCGCGATCTCCAGTGCCAGGGTGGTCTTGCCGACCCCACCCGGACCCGTCAACGTGACGACCCGCGCCGTACGCAGCCGCTGCAGGGCCGTCGTCACGTCCTCGTGGCGGCCGATGACCGACGCCAGTCGTTGGGGCAGCCGGCCGCCGCGGCCGGCCGCCGGCTCGTTCGTCGCCACCGCCCCGGTCGGTGCGCCGGCTACCGGTGCGCTGTCCACGGGTATCGTGCCGGCCGCCGGTGCCGGCGGAACCTGCTGGCGCAGGATCGCCTCGGACAGCGCCTGCAGCTCCGGCGACGGATCGATGCCGAGCTCGTCGGCGAGGTGGCGGCGCAGTGCCTGGTAGGCGGCCAGCGCCTCCGCCTGGCGTCCGCTGCGGTACAGCGCCAGCATCAGCAGCCGGTGCAGGCGTTCGCGCAGCGGGTTGTCCGTCGCCAGCCGTTCCAGGTCGGCGACGCTCTCGGCGTGCCGGCCCGCTTCCAGGCACAGTTCGAGCCGGTCCTCGACGGCGCCCAGCCGCAGCTCCTCCAGGCGGGTACGCTCCGCCGACGCCCACTCGGCCGTCCCCACGTCGGCCAGCGCCGGGCCGCGCCACAGCTCAAGCGCCTCGTCGAAGCGGTCCAGCGCCGCGGCCACCTCGCCGGCGCCCGCGGCGGTGCGGGCCCGGGCCACCAGGTGCTCGAAGCGGTGCGCGTCCACGGCTTCGGTGGACACGGCGAGCAGGTAGCCCGGGGCCCGGGTGACGAGGACGTCGCCGCCGATGCCGGCGGCCACGAGGGCGCGGCGCAGCTTGGACACCCGGATCTGGAGCGCGTTGGTCGAGTCTGCCGGCAGCTCCTCGCCCCACAGCGCGTCGGTCAGGCTGTCGACGGACACCACCCGACCGGCGGCGAGGGCCAACCGGGCCAGCAGTGCCCGTACCGATGGCGGCAGCTCAGCCGGAGGCGCTCCGCAGGCGCGCACCTCGACGGGGCCGAGAACGCCGAAGGTGACGTCGGCCTCGTCCTTGCGTTGCATGCTGCTCCTCGTCGGTGCCGGCTACCACCTCGCCGCTGCGCTGACGACCGAGGAGTCGCTCTTTCCGGCGCCATGGTACGGGCAAAACCCCTCACCGGGCCCCGGTGACCGGCGCGCGTGCCGTCAGCCGATCGGCCAGGGTTTGCGCGTCCCGCCCTCCCGGTCGTCGGCTTCAGGCGGCCTCGTAGCCGGCTTCGGCGATGGCGGCCCGGACGGCGACGAGGTCGGCGACGCCGGCGACCCTCACCGTCTTCGCGGTGATGTCGACGTCCACGGCGCTGACACCGGGGACCGCGCCGACCTCGGTGCGGATGGCGTTGGCGCAGTGTCCGCAGCTGATGCCGGGCACGGACAGCACGATCTGGTTCACGACAAGGCTCCTCATCTGGCGATGGCGGCCGCTCCATCCGCGGTCCGCCGGGACAGCACACAGCCTGTGCGGCCCCGCTGTCGGCCGCCTGTCCGGGCGGTGTCGGGGCGGGCCCGCCGACGACCGGCGCCGCGGACAGCGGACAGGCAGCCGGCCGACAGCGGCGGCTGGGACCTTCGCTGCGACGGCCCGCACCGGCGGGCTGCGACGGCCCGCACCGGTGGGCCGCGGCGACTCCGGGAGGGGCGGCAGCGATGACGACAGTGACGACGGTCTCCGGCGCGCTGGATATCGGCGGGATGACGTGCGCGTCCTGCGTAGGTCGGGTGGAGAAGGCGCTGACGCGGGTGGATGGGGTGGTGTCGGCCGAGGTGAACCTCGCGACCGAGGTCGCGACCGTCACCTACGACCCCGCGCGGGTCACCGTCGAGGCGCTGACGGCGGCGGTGACCAGGGCCGGGTACACGGCGACGCCCCACCTCGACCGGGCCGCCGGCGAGCAGCCGGCAACCCCGTCCGCGACGCCGGCCGACAACGGGGGTGATCGCGCCGGCGAGGTCGCCGACCTGAGGCGGAAGTGGCAGGTCACGCTGCCGATCGGGCTGGCCATGATGGTGCTGATGTACCTGCCGCTGCCGGTGGACACGATGGACTGGCTGATGCCGGCGCTGCTGGTCGTCGCCACGGTCGTGCAGTTCTGGGCGGGCCGGGTCTTCTACCGGGCGGCCTGGGCGGCGGGCCGCCACGGCGCGGTCAACATGAACACGCTCGTCGCCCTCGGCACCACCGTCGCGTACGGGTACAGCGCCTTCGTCACCCTGTGGCCGGCGATGGCGGAGCAGCTGGGGCTCCCCCTGCACGTGTACTTCGAGATCTCGGTCGTGGTCGTCGCCCTCGTCGCGATGGGACGGTGGATGGAGGCCCGCGCCAAGGGCCGTACGGCCACCGCGATCACGGCGTTGCTGGGCCTCGCGCCGAAGACCGCCCGTGTCCTGCGCGGCGAGGCCGAGGTCGAGGTCCGGATCGAGGACGTCGCCGTCGGCGATCTCGTCCGGGTGCGCCCCGGCGAGAAGGTTCCCGTCGACGGCGTCGTGACGGAGGGCGCCACCGCCGTCGACGAAAGCATGATCACCGGAGAGAGCGTGCCGGTGCGCAAGAGCGCCGGTGACACGCTGATCGGCTCAACGCTCAACCGCACCGGCTCGGTCGTCATGCGTGCCACCGCGGTGGGGCGCGACACCACCCTGGCCCAGATCGTCCGGCTCGTGGAGGACGCGCAGGGCTCCAAGGCGCCCATGCAGCGGCTCGCCGACACCGTCTCGGCGTGGTTCGTCCCGGCCGTGATCGCGATCGCCGCCCTCACGTTCGGGGTGTGGGCCGTCCTCGGCCCGGATCAGGGGAGGATCGCACTCGGCCTCGGCACGGCGATCGCCGTCCTCATCATCGCCTGCCCCTGCGCGCTCGGCCTCGCCACGCCCACGGCGATCATGGTGGGTACCGGGAAGGCGGCCGAGCTCGGCATCCTCATCTCCGGCGGCCAGGCGCTCGAGCAGGCCCGCCGGATCACCACCGTCGTGCTGGACAAGACCGGCACCATCACGCGTGGCCACCCCGCCGTCACCCACGTCGAGACCACCGGCCGGGTGACGGTCGACGAGTTCCTCGCGTACGCGGCCGCCGTCGAGGTCGCCTCCGAGCACCCGCTCGGCGAGGCGATCGTCGCCCGGGCCCGCGACTGCCGCCTCGACCTGCCGGCGCTCGAGTCCTTCGATGCCGTGCCCGGCCACGGCATCGAGGCAGGCGTCGCCGGCCGTACGGTCGTTGCCGGAAACGCCGCGCTGATGCGCCGCCACGGCATCGCCACCGCCGGGATGGCGGGGTACGCCGGCACGGTGGCGACCGAGGGCGCGACCCCCGTGTACGTGGCGATCGACGGTCACCTCGCCGGCGTGATCGGTGTGGCCGACACCGTCAAGCCCGGGTCGCGCGACGCCGTCGCGCAGCTGAAGGCGCTGGGGCTCGAGGTGTGGATGCTGACCGGCGACAACCAGGTGACCGCCGAGGCCGTCGCCCGCGAGGTCGGCATCGACCGGACCATCGCCGATGTGCGTCCCGAGGACAAGGCCGCCCGCATCGCCGAGCTTCAGGCGGATGGTGCGGTGGTCGCCATGGTCGGCGACGGGATCAACGACGCGCCGGCGCTGGCAACGGCCGACCTGGGCATCGCCATCGGCACCGGCACCGACGTCGCCATCGCCGCCTCGGACATCACTCTCGTCGGCGGTGACCTGCGCGGCATCGTCTCCGCGATCGCGCTGTCCCGGCGCACGGTGCGGACCATCAAGCAGGGCCTGGCCTGGGCGTTCGCGTACAACGTCCTGCTGATTCCGGTCGCCGCCGGTGTGCTGTACCCGCTGAACGGCGTCCTGCTCGACCCCTCGCTCGCCGCGGCGGCCATGGCGATGAGCTCGGTCAGCGTCGTCACGAACGCCCTGCGGCTGCGCGGTTTCCGGCGGGTCGACACCGCCGAGGCGCTGCGCCCGCGGCTGCGTACCCGGCTCGGCGACTCCGCGTACCTCGCCGGTATCGCCGTCCTCGCGGTGGCCGTCGGCGTCGGGCTGACCGCGCTGAGCCGAACCGACGCCGCCCGGCGCGGCATGAACGGCGTCCTCGCCTGGGTGCAGGGCACCGGGATGCCGATGCGCCCGGCGATGAGCGTCATGATGACCGCCGAGAGTGAGCCCCGGTCCGTCGCCGACGCCGGCGTCAAGGTGGCCGTCGACCTCCCCGCCGACGTCGTCCCGGCGGTGCCGACCACCGTCCGGATCCGGGTGACCGACGCCGCTACCGGCCGTGCGATCGACGACATCGGGCGCAGCCACGAGGCCTGGATGCACTTCATCGTCACCCGTGACGACCTGGCGACGTTCGCCCACGTCCATCCGCAGCCCACCGGCCGGCCCGGTGAGTTCGCCGTCACGCTGACCTTCCCCACCGAGGGCCGGTACCTCATCCACGCCGAGTTCAAGCGGCGCGGCGAGATGGTCGACCTGATAGCGAGCGACGCCGTCGCGGTCGGGGACCCGGGCCAGGTCATCCACGAGCAGCCGCGGTTGTCCCCGCGGGAGCAGGTCGTCGACGGGATCCGGGTCACGCTGGCCGGCGAGGCCGAGGTCGGTACCCGCAGCCGGTTCACGTACCGGTTCGCCGACGCCGCGACCGGCGCGCCGATCCGCGATCTCAAGCCGTACCTGGCCGCCGCCGGCCACATCGTGGTGATGCCGGTCGACGCCAGCGGGTTCGCCCACGAGCACGCGGAGGCCGAGGACGACCGGGGCCGGACGGTGTTCGCCCTTCCCGGCCAGAGCTTCGGGCCGGAGCTCAACCTGCACGCCGACTTTCCGCGGCCGGGCCTGTACCGCCTGTGGGGGCAGTTCCGCGACGCCGACGGGCGGGTCTTCACCACGACCTTCACCGTCGAGGCGCGCGCTTCCGACCGCTGAAAGTCATGTCAACAGAGGGAAAAGCGACATGCACACTTTCACCCACGTCGTCGCCGGCATGACCGATTACCGACCGCGTGGCAGCACGGGTGCCTGGAAACCACCCGGTACCCTGACCAGGCGAGCATGACCACCATGCGATTGGAGAGTGTCGGCAGCCATGACCGCAGACTACGGCTCGGTCGAGCCCGTCGACGCCAGCGAACTCGCCACCCAGCACGACGAGATCGAGCACTGGCTGCATGGCATCCGCAACGAACTGACCGACAACCCGTCCGACTGGTTGGCGACAGCCGACACGAGTGGTGACGCTCAGGCGACGAGCGGCGAAAGCGACGCCGAGGTGCCGTCCGACCCTCCCCAGGAGGAGCGGGTCGGACGGCACCGCGCGGAGGACTGATCACGAGGGCCGCCCTCATGGTCATAGGCTGGGGCGCATGGCGAGGTACTACGACGTGCACCCGGACAATCCGCAGGCCCGTTCGATCCGGCAGATTGTCGAGGTGGTCCGCGACGGTGGGCTGATCGCCTACCCGACCGATTCGTGCTTCGCCTTCGGCTGGCAGTTGGGCAACCGGGCCGCGCTGGAGCGGGTCCGTGACATCCGTCGTCTCGACGACCATCACCACTTCACACTGGTATGCCGGGACTTCGCCCAGCTCGGCCAGTTCGTCCAGATCAGCAACGCGGTCTTCAGACTGGTGAAGGCCACCATCCCGGGCAGCTACACGTTCATTCTCCCCGCGACGCGGGAGGTGCCGCGCCGCCTGTTGCACCCGAAGAAGCGCACGGTCGGGGTACGCGTACCGCAGCACACGGTGGTCCAGGCGCTGCTGGCCGAACTCGGCGAGCCGTTGCTGTCGAGCACCCTGCTGCTGCCGGGTGAGGACGAGCCGATGACCCAGGGATGGGAGATCAAGGATCGCCTCGACGATCTGCTGGACGCCGTGGTCGAGGGTGACTGCGGAACGGAGCCGACGACCGTGGTCGACCTGTCGCAGCCGGAGCCCGTGATCCTGCGCCGGGGCGCCGGGGATCCGTCCCGGTTCGAATAGCCGCTTGATGTGAACAGCCGCGTCGGCGTCGTCTTCCGTTGACGACGTGCGATGGCCATCTACACTGCCGGCACCGGTCTGATCACAGCGTGGAGGCGGTAGCGTGCGGATGCCGGGGCGCCCACTGGCCATTTCATTCCTTCGTCCTCGCATGCTCACGTGGTTGGCGCGCAGGTACCTACCCTGGGGCCCGAGGACCGGCGTTGACGTCTCCGACCTGTCGTTTCTGCCGGACAGCGTGCTGTGGCCGTTGCGGCGCGACGGGCTGGATCCCGTGGCGGAGGTGGGCCGCCGGCGCGCGCAGGAGCCGATCAGCAGGCTGCCGGTGCCGTTCGGGGTACGGGCCTGGCTGGTCACCGGGTACGAGGAGGCCAGGGCGGTCCTCGGCAAGGTCGACGGGTTCAGCAACGACTTCGGCAACCTCGTCGGCAGCGCCGGTGTCGGTGCCCAGCACAACCCGGGCGGCCTCGGGTTCGCCGACCCGCCCGTACACACGAGGCTGCGCCGGCTGCTGACTCCGGAGTTCACCATGCGCCGGCTCAGCCGGCTCGCACCGCGCATCGACGCGATCGTCGCCGAGCGGCTGGACGCGATGGCGCGGATCGACGGCCCGGTCGACCTGTGGCGCGAGTTCGCGCTGCCCATTCCGTCGTTGACGATCTGTGAGCTGCTCGGCGTGCCGTACAGCGAGCGCGACGATTTCCAGCGACTGAGCACCGCCCGGTTCGACCTGGGCGGCGGGGCCGGCACCCCACTGGGCGCGATGTCGCAGTCGGTGTCGTACCTGCTCGACCTGGTCGCGCAGCAGCGCAGGTCACCGGGCGACGGGCTGCTGGGGGCCCTGATCCGCGAACACGGCGACGCCATCGACGACCGGGAGCTGGCCGGCCTCGCCGACGGGGTGCTCACCGGCGGCCTGGAGACGACCGCGAGCATGCTGGCCCTCGGCGCCCTGGTGATTCTGCGGGATCCGACCGCGGCCGAACTGCTCGCCGGAGGCGACGGCGAGATGGTCAACCGTTTCGTCGAGGAGCTGCTGCGGCACCTGAGCGTCGTGCAGGTCGCGTTCCCCCGGTTCGCCACCCGTGACATGGAGATCGCCGGGGTGACCATCGCCGCCGGTGACGTCGTGCTGTGCTCGCTGAGCGGGGCCAACCGCGACCCGGTTCTCGGTGGCGACCTGGAGAAGGTCGACCCGACCCGGCCGCCCCGCCCGCACCTTGCGTTCGGGCACGGGTTTCACCGCTGCGTCGGCGCCGAGCTCGCCCGCATGGAGCTCCGTACGGCGTACCCCGCCCTGGTGCGTCGTTTTCCCGGAATGCGGCTGGCGGTCGCACCCGGACAGGTGTCGTATCGGAAGGCGTCGATCGTCTACGGGGTGGATTCGCTGCCCGTTCTCCTGTCCTGACCCGGTCGTCCGGGCGTGGCGAGGACCGCACCGGCCACCCCGGCCTCAGCCGGACGGGCGCCGTCGCCGAGACTAGGACCCGCCGGCGCCCGATCGTCGTCCGAACGGCCGCCGCAACCGGTACCACCTGCACAGGAAGGGCGACGCGAGTGAGTCGCAACGGAGTTCTCGTGGTCGGCAGCATCAGCGCCGATGTCACCGCATTCGCCGACCGCCTGCCCCAGCCGGGCGAGACGGTCCTCGGCAACGACGTCACTCTCGTACTCGGTGGCAAGGGCGCCAACCAGGCCGTCGCGGCGGCGCGGTTCGGCGCGCCGACCTGGATGGTGGGGTGCGTCGGCGACGACGCGTTCGCCGACCTCACCGCCGGGGACCTGCGCAGGTACGGCGTCAACACGGACCTGTTGCGGTCGGTGCCTGGACCGACCGGCGTCGCGCACATCCGGGTCGACGCGAACGGACAGAACGACATCGTCAACACCCCGCTGGCCAACGGGCATCTGGACGCCGACCAGGTCGACGGCGCGCTGGCGGCGTTGGCGTCGCAGGCGTCGGTGCTGCTTCTGCAGCTCGAGGTGCGCGCCGGCATCACGGCGCACGCGGCCGAGGCCGGGCGGCGCGCCGGGCTCGCCGTGGTCCTCGATCCGGCGCCGGCCGTGGCCGTCCCCGAGACCGTCTGGCAGCACGTCGACATCGTCACCCCCAACGAGTCCGAGGCAGGCCTCATCACCGGGATCGAGGTGACCGGCGTCGACACGGCGAGGAAGGCCGCGCAGTGGTTCCTCGACCGCGGCGTGCGGCAGGTCGTCATCACGCTCGGTGGCGCCGGCGCCGTCTCGGTCACCGCCGCGGAGAGCCACGAGTACGCGCCGTTCGCGGTCACGGCGGTCGACACGACCGCGGCCGGCGACGCGTTCACCGGCACGCTCGGGGCGGCGCTCGCGCTCGGACTGGGCTCGGCCGACGCCATCCGGCACGCCATGGCCGCCGGGGCGCTCGCGGTCACCAAGCGGGGTGCCAGCCCCTCGTTGCCGGACCGCGACGCCGTACTCGCTCTCGCCGGCCGCCCGGCCACGGCCTGAACATCCCGCACCGCCGTAACGGAGGGCTCCACCATGCGCCGCAGCGGAACGCTCAACGGCCAGCTCGCCCGCATCATGACCGAGGTCGGGCACACCGACCGGATCGTCGTCGCCGACGCCGGGCTGCCGATCCCGGGTGAGGTCGAGAGGGTCGATCTCGCCGTCCGCGAGAACCTGCCCCGCTTCCTCGACGTGCTCGACACGGTGCTCGAGGAGCTGGCCGTCGAGGGCGCCGTGCTCGCCGAGGAGATCAAGCAGGCCAGCCCCGAGATGTTCGAGCAGATCCGGCGCCGGCTGGCCGCTCGCGGAGTGACCCCGGAGTTCGTGCCGCACACCGAGTTCAAGACCGCCACCGGGGATGCCCGTGCGGCGGTGCGCACCGGCGAGTTCACCCCGTACGCGAACGTGATCCTCGTCGCCGGCGTCGTGTTCTGACTGTCGACTGTCCGTTTCGGACCGGCCGGTGATTCTTAGCCGGCTTTCGTGTCGTCCTTAGCCGGTTCTCAGCTTGTCCCACTACCGTCGTGCCGGCGCCGTGGAGGGCGCGCCGGCCGGCGCGCCCTCCGGTTGTCGATCGCGCCACGAATCCGAGAGGACCCTTCTCATGATCGAGGCTGTCGGCCTCACGAAACGCTACGGCGACCGGTTAGCGGTCGATCACCTTACTTTCACGGTCAAGCCCGGGCAGGTCACGGGGTTCCTCGGTCCCAACGGGGCGGGGAAGTCCACCACCATGCGCATGATTCTCGGACTGGACGCTCCGAGCAGCGGTACGGTCACGGTCAACGGCCGGCCGTTCGTCGAGCTCGACAACCCGCTGCGCGAGGTCGGTGCGCTGCTGGACGCCAAGGCGATCCACGGCGGCCGCAGCGCGTACCACCACCTGCTGGCGCTGGCGCAGAGCAACAACCTGCCCCGGCGCCGCGTCGACCAGGTGCTGGAGCTG
Source organism: Planosporangium thailandense (assembly GCF_011947195.1). GTDB lineage: Bacteria > Actinomycetota > Actinomycetes > Mycobacteriales > Micromonosporaceae > Planosporangium > Planosporangium thailandense. The sequence continues at coordinate 533,336 of NZ_JAATVY010000001.1, forward strand.
GTCGGCCTCACCGAGGTGGCGCGTAAGCGGGCCAAGGGGTTCTCGCTGGGCATGGGGCAGCGGCTGGGCATCGCCGCCGCGCTGCTCGGCGATCCCAAGATTCTGATCTTCGACGAGCCGGTCAACGGTCTCGACCCCGAAGGCATCCTGTGGATCCGCAACCTGATGAAGGCCCTCGCGGCCGAGGGGCGGACCGTGTTCGTGTCCAGCCACCTGATGTCGGAGATGGAGAACACCGCCGATCACCTGCTGGTCATCGGCCGTGGCCGGATGATCGCCGACTGCACCGTGCAGGAGTTCATCGACGCCAACTCCGAGCTGGCGGTGCGGGTACGCACCCCCGAGCCGACCAGGCTCGCCGAGCTGGTCACCGGCGCCGGTGGCAGGGCCGTACCCGACGGTGAGGGCACGCTACTGGTGACCGAACTGGCGACCGACCGCATCGGCGACCTGGCGTTCGACAACGGCGTACGGCTGCACGAGCTCTCGCCCCTCCAGGCGTCACTGGAGCAGGCGTTCATGGAACTGACCAGGGACAGCGTCGAGTACCACGCCGCCGTGCCCGCCGCCGGCCAGGAGGACCGCGCATGACAACGCTGACCGTGCCCGCCACGCTTCCACCCGTCCAGGGGAAGGCCGGGATCGGCGGCGCGCTGCGCGCCGAGTGGACCAAGATCCGCACCGTACGCTCGACGCTGTGGTCCCTGGTGGCCATGGCCGGCATCTCGATCGGCCTGATGTCGCTGATCGCCTGGGCGACCATGCACCGGTGGGCCCGGTTCGAGCCGCGCGAGAAGGCCAACCTGACGCAGCACCCGCTGGAGATCGTGCTGGCCCGGCCGGTGTTCGTCTGCCAGCTCGTGGTGGCCGTGCTCGGCGTCATGGTGATCTCCGCGGAGTACACCACCGGAATGATCCGCTCGACGCTGCAGGCCCAGCCCCGGCGGCTCACGATTCTCGCCGCGAAGATCGCCGTGTTCGCGGTGCTGATGCTCGTCGTCGGCGAGCTGCTCAGCTTCGCGGCGTTCTTCGTCGGCAAGCAGATCATCGCCGGACACATCCCGGTCAGCCTCGGCGACGCCGGCGTCACCCGGTCGGTGATCGGCGCCGGCCTGTACCTCGCCGTGCTCGGCCTGTTCTCCCTGGCGTTCGGTGCGATCCTGCGACACACCGCCGGGGCGATCACCACGGTGCTCGGCCTGATCCTGATCGTGTCCAACCTGACCGGACTGCTGCCGGACAGCTGGGGCCACCACATCAACGCGTGGATGCCCACCAACGCCGGTCTGCTCATCCTGCAGCCGCATCAGGCCCCGGACGATCTTCTTTCCCCGTGGCAGGGCCTGGCCGTCTTCTCCGGCTGGACCGTGCTGCTGCTCGCCGTGGCCGCTGTGCTGTTCAAAAAGCGCGACGCCTGAGCGTCCGCGCAGCGACGACGCCGGGCCGCGCCCCAACAGGGTGCGGCCCGGTCAGCTTTTCTCCCCGCGCAGGCTGTGCTGGCCCGCCAGCTCGAGTTCGCGGTCCCCGGGGTCCGGCGCCGGTCGACCGGGTCTGAGCGCCGCCCAGGCGGCCAGCCCGACCGGCAGTACCGCCCAGCACGACAGCAGCCGGTACACCAGGACGGCAGCGGCCGCCGGCCCTCGTGGCGCACCCGTCGACACCAGCACGATGAGCAGGCTCGCCTCGACCACCCCCACGCCGCCCGGCGTGGCCGGGACCTGCCGGACCAACTGCACCGTGAGATACCCGACCGCGAGCGCGGCGGGGCTGAGCGGCAGCGTGAACGCGTGCGCCGACGCGAGCAGGCAGGCCAGATCCGACAGCCAGCTGGCGGCGGCGAACGCGAGCGCCGCCAGCCAGTCCCGGCGCGGGAGCGCCGTGACCGCGGCGAGTGTCCCGCGTACCGGACCGAGGCCGGCGACCGCCGTGGCGAGGCGCCGAACAGCGGCCGGGTACGGCCAGCGACGGCGGCGCGCCACCACCGCGACGATGCCGATGACCACGGCCGCTGCCAGCACGGCCGCCGTGGCGGCGGGCCACGAACCGCTGACCGGGTAACGGGCCGGGCCGACGGCGGCGAGCGGCACCGCGCCGACCGCGTACAACAGGACCAGGCCGGTCAGGGACAGCACGCCGCACACGGTCGTGGCCGCCATCGCGACCTGTGCGCTCGCGCCACGGGTACGGAACTGCCGGAAGGCGTAACCGGCGGACAGGGCACCACCGGCCGGCGCGATGACCGCGATGGCGGAGCGGGCATAGGCCAGCGCCAGGGACCGTCGCAGCGACACCGGTACGCCGAACGCCGTCAGCAGCCGCCGCTGTTGACGGGCGAACATGCCGATCGAGACGGCCTCGGCCAGCGTGGCGAGCGCGAGCCAGCCGCCGCGCGCCGACCGCAGCGCGCCGACCAGCTCAGCCGGGGGCGGCAGGCCACGCCACAGGGCGTACCCGGCCGCGACGACGATGGCGGCGACGGCGAGGGCGCGGATCCACCGCCGGTGGGCGCGCGTGGCGGCCGGCCGGGGTGACCGGCCGGCCGGTGGAGCGACACTCATACCGGTCAGGCGGTGGGGCTGGCCGCCGGAGACGGAGCGGACGGCTGCGCCGGGGGCATGGTCGCCGAGGGAATGGGAGCGGGCGCGGTACCCCGGTGCCGGGGAACGCGCTGCCAGCCGGGGCCGTTCTGCCCGTCTCGGAGGTTCTGCCCGTCCCGGAATCGGCCGCCGTACCCGCCGCGCTGTCCGGGGCCCCACTGGCTGTGGCGGTTCGCTCCGCGCCCGTCGCCGAAGCCGTGCGAGACCAGGACCCCGGCGACGAACCCGCCGCAGCCGATGACGCACGCCGCCACCAAGGCCAACACGGTCACCCAGAGTCCGAGGCGACCGGGGAGCCGCCGGTACCACGCAGGCCGCCGCGCCGGGGGCGGGGGCGGCGGTGGTGGAGCGGCGGCCAGCGGAACGGTCGCCGGCTCGGTGGCACCTTCCGGCGCTGGCCGGTCCGGCGGGTCAGGGTGGCCAGGGTGGCCAGGGGGGTTCGTCACGGTGGGCTCCAGGATCGACACGCTTCCGCCGATCATCGTGAGTGACGCCGGTAAGAGCGACCTAGGTCGAGGCTATGAATCCGCTGAGAGTCGGATCGGCTGATCCGACGGGAGCGGCGGCCCGGGCACCGGGTGCACGGCGCGGTCCGCCGGCAGCCGTACCGAGAACAGCGCGCCGCCCGCCGCCGCCCGGCCCGCGGTGACCGTGCCGTCGTGCTGGGCGACGGTCTGCGCCACGATCGCCAGGCCGAGGCCGGAGCCGGGCATCGATCGGGCGGCGGTCGCCCGGTAGAAGCGTTCGAAGATCCGCGGCAGGTCGTCGTCGTCGATCCCCGGCCCGGCGTCGGCGACGGTGAGGAGAACGCTGCCGGCCTCGGTCGACACCGCCACCTCGACGGTTGCCTGTGGGGGGCTCCACTTCGCCGCGTTGTCGAGGAGGTTGAGCACCATGCGTTCGAGCGCTTGCGGCCGGCCGGAGACCACCGCGCGCCGCAGCGCGGTCTCGAAGGTCACCGCCGGGGCGCGCAGCCGGGCCCGCTGCACGGCGGCTTCCACGACGTGAGCCAGGTCGACCTCCTCGGCCGGCTCCGGACTGGCGTCCTGGCGGGCCAGTTCGACCAGCTCGTTGGTGAGCTGAGTCAGCTCGACGACCTGCACCTCCAGGTCCTGCAGGAGCCGTGCCCGGTCCTCGGCGGGAAGCAGCCGGCCGGCGCCGGCGTCCTCGGCCCGGATGAGCAGTTCGATGTTGGTGCGCAAGCTGGTCAGCGGCGTGCGCAGCTCATGGCCGGCATCCTCGACGAGTGCGCGTTGCGCCGCCCGGGACGACTCCAGTGCGGCCAGCATCGCGTTGACCGACCGGGCCAGCCGGGCGATCTCGTCCTTGCCGCTGACCGGGATCGCGGCCTGCAGGTTCTGGGTGGCGGCCACGTGCTCGACCGCGTCGGTCAGGCGTTCGACCGGGGCCAGCCCGGCCCGCGCGACCGTACGTCCGAGCAGTGCGGCCCCGGCGACGCCGGCCACGCAGCCGATGGCCAGCAGCAGCCCCAGCGCGCCGAGCGTACGGTCGGTGGGGTCGCGGGCGACGGCCACCTGTACGGCGCCTCCGCCCTGAGCCGGCAGGGTGACCATGCGGTAGGTCAGCGGCCCGACGGTCACCTCTTCGCGCGCGGCGCCCCGGCGACCGGCGGCTACGGCCCGGGCCGCCGGGGTCACCGGCAGGACCGGCAGGACCGCCTTCGCCGGTGCCCCGGCACGGTCGATGATCTGCCAGCGCGGCCCGATCACCCGGCGGGCGCGGAAGTCGTCACTGTCCTGGCCTTCGGAGCCGCGCTGGGTCGGGATCGTGGGCGTGGCCGCCGGCGGCCACTGGCCCGGGGCCGCGGCGATCACGTTGGCGTCCGCGGTGATCTCCGCGTCGAGCTGCCGGTCGAGTTCGGCCCGTACGGCCAGCCAGGCGAGCGCGCCAACGGCCAGGACGGCGATGGCCACGGCCATGGCGGCGATCCCGGACAGCCGCGCGCGCAGCGACAGCCGCGCCCACCGGTTGGCCACCGGGTTCATAGCGGCTGTTCCCGGAGTACGTACCCGACTCCGCGCACGGTGTGCAGCAGCCGCGGTTCGCCGTCGGCTTCCAGCTTGCGGCGCAGGTAGCCCAGGTAGACGTGCAGGCTGTTGGAGGTCTCGCCGAAGTCGTACCCCCAGACGTGCTCGAACAGCACCGGGCGGCTCAGCACCTGGCGGGGGTGGCGGAGGAAGACCTCCAGGATCGCGAACTCGGTGCGGGTCAGCCGCACCTCGCGCGCTCCCCGGCGTACCTCGCGGGTCGCCGGGTCGAGGGTCAGGTCGGCGAAGCGCAGGACGGTGGGGGAGCCGTCGGCCGCGGCCGGCTCGTTGGGGCTGGCCAGCAGCGACCTCCGCAGCAGGGCGCGCAGCCGGGCCAGCAACTCCTGGAGGGCGAACGGCTTGGTGAGGTAGTCGTCGGCGCCGGCGTCGAGGCCCGCCACCCGGTCCCCGACGGTGTCGCGGGCGGTGAGCATGAGCACCGGCAACCGCAGCCCCTCGGATCGCAGCCGCCGGCACGCCTCCAGGCCGTCCAGGCGCGGCATCATCACGTCCATGATCACGGCGTCGGGCTCCTGGCTGCGGATCAGGTCGATCGCGGCGATCCCGTCCGCCGCGACGGCCACCTCGTACCCCTCGAACCGCAGCGTCCGCGACAGCGAGTCGCGCACGGCGGCCTCGTCGTCAACCACCAGTACCCGCACCCGGCCCTCCTGTTCTCCGGCTCGGCCGATGGTCGCCCACCCCTACACGCAGTGGGGTCGATGGCAACGATGAGCAGCGTACGGGCTGCTGCCGGCTCCCCGGCCGCCAGCACCTTGGTTACGGCCCGGTCGCTAAGAACTGCCTAAAAATCGCGTAGGAGATCGGTAAGAACCCGGCCGGACGGTGGTCCTGGGGCCGCTCAGCGCGCTTCACGCCATATGATCTGGCCCGTCTTCCTACATCTTGTAGGAAGTGTGTACCTGCTGTTCACGCCCACGCCAGGTGGTTGTCACAGGCGCGCGCGACAGTGATCGCCCGCGTGCCGCCGGTCCGCTCGCCCGATCGAAAGGAACTCCATGGCTGTCGCCACCGCGCCACCCCACGCCCCCGAGGGCGGCTCCGACCTCGACGGCGCGTCGGCGGCGACGTCGGACGAGGGCGCGGCGCCGCGGACAACCGGGCGGGTGGTCATCGTGTCGGCCAGCATCGGTGCCGGGCACGACGGCGCGGCGGCCGAACTCGCCCGGCAACTGCGCGCGGCCGGCCTGGTCGTCGACCGGCACGACTTCGTCGACATCCTGCCCGGCGCCTGGGGCCGGCTCCTGCGCGGCGGCTACCACGCGCAGCTCACGGTCGCGCCGCGCACGTGGGGATGGCTGATGGGGGCGGCCGGTGGCCGGTCGGCCTCCGCCGGCGTCTCCACGGTCCTCGACCGGATCGCCCGCGCCCGCATGATGGAGGCGATCGGGCCGGATCCGACGGTCGTGCTCTCGACGTACCCGCTCGCCAGCCAGCTCATCGGCCGGCTGCGACAGGAGCGGCGGCTCGCCGCGCCCGCCGTCACGTTCCTGACCGACATGTCGGTGCACCCGCTGTGGGTCGCGCCCGGTGTCGACGCCCACCTGGCGCTCCATCGCGTGCCCGCCCGCCAGGCCCGATCGCTCGGCGCCCGGCGGGTCGTGGTCGGTGGCGCCGCGGTGGGGCCGGCGTTCCGGCCGCGCCGGGACGCGGCGGAGCGCGTCACCGCCCGGATGGCCTTCGGCCTGCCGCAGGACGCACCGCTGGCGCTGGTCGTCGCCGGTTCCTGGGGCGTCGGCTCGGTCGACCGTTCCGCCCGCGACATCGCCGACACCGGGCGGGCCGTGCCGGTCGTGGTGTGCGGGCGCAACGAGCGGCTGCGGGCCCGGCTGAGCCGGGATCCGCGCATCATCGCGCTCGGCTGGGTCGACGACATGCCCACGTTGATGCGGGCCTGTGACCTGGTCGTGCAGAACGCCGGCGGCCTGACCTCACTGGAGTCGCTGACCTCCGGGGTGCCGGTGGTGACCTACCGCTGCCTGCCCGGACACGGCGAGACGAACGCCGCGGCGCTGGAGGAGGCGGGCTGGGCCGACTGGGTACGTCACCGCGACGACCTCCCGGCCGCGCTCAGCCGCGCCGTCACCGGGCCGACGACGCCGGACTTCACCCGGCTGCGCGCGTCGCGCACGATCCTGGCCTTCGCCGCCGCGGCGCCGCTGGCGAGCGCGTGGGGCGAGAGCCCCACGCGCTCCGCGGCCTGACCGCGCTGACCGGTTCGCCGGCTGCGGTCACCGGTTCGGGCTTCCGCGCAGCGCGACCTCAGCCGCTGACCGGGTCGGCCGATCGCGGCGCCGCGGTTCGTGGTGCTGCCGATGGCGGTGCCGCCGTTCGTGCCCCGAGGCACCGGGCGTCCAGGTTCGCGACGATGTAGTCCCACACGGCCTTCGCCTCGTCGAAGACGAACGAGGGCTCTCCCTTCAGGTACGCGTTGAGCAGGAGCCGGGGCAGCAGCCAGCCGCTCCACCAGGTGTTCTGCCGCGGCGAGAACATGATGCGGTCGAGCCCGTCGACATGGCACAGCCCGAAGTAGTGGCCGAGTTCGTGGATCGGCACGTACTTCCAGACCTCGTCCGGGGTGTTGTCGACGAACGTGAGCCCGGAAGCGTTGTGGCCGCCCAGGCCGCACCTGCTCGGCCGGAGGGTGCAGGTCAGGCCGCGCAGCGTGTCGGTGTAGCGGAAGATGCCGACCGCGACCGGGTGGCACAGCTCCGCGGTTGCCGCGGCGTCATCGACCGCCGTGCTCGTGCGGTGGATGACGTCGACGAGGAACCCGGTCAGCGCGGCCTCGGCGTCCGGCCGGTCGTAGCCGTGCTGGACGATGTGCCGAGCCTCGGTCACCGGGACGGTCGCCCGGTCGAAGCTCATCAGCAGCGCCAGTTCCCGGCCCTTCGCTTGAGCCGTGGAGATCCTCGTGTCGAGGGCGCCGTCGCGCATGCACAGGACATAGAACGCCGGGCCCCGCGAGCCGCGGGAGCTGAGGTACGTGTTCAGCTCGTCGGAGGAGATCGGGTTGTCGAACTCGCCGCCGCCACCGCCGCCGACCACGACACCCTTCTTCAGCGTCTTGTAGCGCTTGCGGTTCCAGAAGCCCTCGGTGAAGGCGAAGCCGCACAGTTCCCGCAGATCGATCTCGCCTCGCTCGTGAAGCACCACGAGGTTGGGCACGCCGGGCTCGTCCCGGGATGGCGTCTCCGAGTCCAGCACCGTGCGGTACGCCGTAGGGGAGAGCCGCAGTCCGAACGCTCCGTGGTCGAGCCGGATGGCGTCGGCGATCTGGTCCAGCGTGTCACCGCTGTACTTGGCCTCGAGCAGACCGCGGACGTACCGCCGTAGCCGGGCCCTGTTGATCTCGGAGACGATGTAGTCGATCGTGTCGCCGAGTGCGACGATGCGCCCGACCCGGATGGCGCCCAGGACGACGCCGATGACGATCCGCAGCAGCCCGTCCAGCACGCGGCGCCAGTCGAGGGTGAAGATGCCGGCGATGATGTCCCACAGTCCGCCCAGCACGTCCCGGACGAGGTCGATGAGGACGCTGACCAGCGTGCACACCGTGCGGAGCACCCACTTGCCGACAATCACCACCACCCAGCGCACGACCTTCACCAGGATCGTGACCAACCAGCAGACCCAGCCGCGCGGGTCGTACCAGGGGTAGTCCTTGCACTTCTTCTCCTGGCGCTTCTCCCACTCCTCGACCGGTTTGGAGACCTTCTCCTCGACCCATTCCTGGATCTGTGTGCACTCAAGTGCCATGGGAGCCCCTCCTCCCTCTACGGTCCCGTGGCTTCGCCGAGGCCTCCCCATGGTTTGACCGGCGCCGCCGGTACCGCTGATTCCGCCGGCGCCGCCGGTACCGCTGACTCCGCCGGCCGCGTCTCGGCGAGGCGCCGCAGCCGGGTCCGCAGCCGCCAGCGACTCCACGCCAGACCGGCCAGCTTGCCGGCGACCGCGGCGGCGATACCGGCGCCGACGGCCGTACCGAGCGACGGCCAGGACCATGCCCGGCTCAGGACCCGGGGCAGGACAACCGCGGTCACGGTCGCCACGAACGCCACCGACCCGACGCCACAGCCGCAGTCGTTGAACAGCCGGCGGATCGCCCTGGCCGAACTGGCTCGCTCAGCGGTGTCGAGCCAGGGGAGGGCGACGACAACGTCGCTGACGGACGGGCGGTCCAGCCAGGACGCGAGCGCCGCCGCCTGGAGTACGTCTTCCTGACTTTCGAGCATCAGACGCATCGTTCGTCACCGCCCCGGTACCGGGCCCTGGTCGCAACAGTGTCGGAGCGTCGTCGCGGCCGGACAACCGATGTGTCGCAGACCCGACGGGGCACACCGGCGATCGTCGAGATCTCAGGCCCTGGCCCGGAAGGCGCGCCGGTACGCCGTCGGCGAGGTCCACATCGCCCGGCCGAAGTGGTGCCGGTAGGTCACCGGAGTCTCGAAACCGACGGCCCCCGCGATCTGATCGATCGGGGCATCGGTCGTCTCCAGCAGGGTCAGGCTGGCCTGCACCCGCTGGTCGATCAGCCATCGGATCGGGGTGGTGCCGGTGGCGCGGGCGAAGTGCCGCAGGTACGAGCGGGCCGACATGTGCGCGCGCCGCGCGAGCCCGTCGACGGTGATCGGCTCGGCGAGGTGTGCCAGCGCCCATGCCATGCTGTCGGCCACCCGGTCGTCGCCCGGGTCGACGGTCATCGGCGCCTCGATGAACTGCGCCTGCCCGCCGTCGCGGTGGGGCTGGATCACCAGTCGGCGGGCGACCGCGTTGGCGATCGCGGCGCCGAAATCCCGCCGGACGACGTGCAGGCACAGGTCCAGGCCGGCGGCGCTGCCGGCGCTGGTGAGCACCGCCCCGTCGTCGATGTAGAGCACGTCCGGATCGACCTCGACAGCCGGGTACCGGCGCCGCAGCAGTTCCGCGTAACGCCAATGGGTGGTGGCCCGTCGCCCGCCGAGCAGGCCCGCGGCGGCCAGCGCGAACGCGCCGGAGCAGATCGACATGATGCGGGCGCCGCGCCCGTGCGCCCGCCGCAGCGCCGCGGCCAGCTCGGGTGTCGGCTCGGCGCGCACGTCGGGCACGCCCGGCACGATCACCGTCGCGGCGTCGGCGAACACGTCCAGCCCGTACGGCGACGACAGGCTCGCCCCGCCGAGCATCCGCACCGGCCCGGGCCGGTCGGTGCACACGGTCAGCTCGTACCAGTCGACCTCCAGCTCCGGGCGCGGCAGGCCGAACACCTCGGTGACGATGCCGATCTCGAACGCCGACATGCCCTCGTACGCGAGGACGGACACGGTGCGGCCGGGGCGTGGTGTCATGGCGGGATCTTAGCGAACGGTGTCATTCACGCCGGTAGTGCGCGTCGGCGGGGTCCGGCACCATCGGGGCATGTCCTACATACTCGCCACCGCGCCCGCCCCGTCCGCACAGGCGCTCGCCCACTTCGCCGCCCGGCTGTCGTTCGAGACCGACGTCAGCGACGTGCGGGCCGACCTCGTTGCCGGCGTACCCGGGCTGGTCGTGGTCGACACCCGCGGCGCCCGGGCCTGGCAGCAGGGTCACCTGCCGGGCGCCGTCCACCTGCCCACCGCGGAGATCGCGGCGCGGGCCGCCGACCTGATCCCGGTCGGTACCGCGGTCGTGACGTACTGCTGGGGGCCGGGATGCAACGGCGCCACCCGGGCGGCGTGCGAGTTCGCCCGGCTCGGCTACCCGGTGAAGGAGATGATCGGAGGGTACGAGTACTGGGTGCGCGAGGGCTTCCCCGTGCAGACCGCGACCGGGCTGCGCCAGCGGCCGGTGGACGAGTTGACGGCGCCGGGCGCCGCGGTCACCTGCGACTGCTAGGCGTGGAGGGTGCGGACGTCGATGGTGACGCGCTCCAGTACGTCGGTGTCCACGATTGCGCCCGACCCGGGGCCGTCAGGTGCTTCCAGGCAGCCGTCCACGAGCTCGAAGGACTGCGTGATGTCCTGGGCGTAGTAGCGGCTGGTCGCGGAGATGTCCCCGGGCAGGGTGAAGTTCGGCAGCGTCGCGAGCGCGAGGTTCGCGGCTCTGCCCACCCCCGTCTCCAGCACGCCGCCGCAGAACACCGGCACGCCCTGGGCCAGGCAGAGGTCGTGGATCGAGCGGGCCTCGAGGTAGCCGCCCACCCGCGCCGGCTTGATGTTGACCACGTCGGCGGCGCCCAGGGCGAGCGCGGTGGCGGCCGAGTCCAGGCTCGTCACCGACTCGTCCAGGCAGACGGGTGTCGCGATCGCCTCCCGCAGCCGCGCGTGCGCGATCAACTGTTCCTTCGGGAAGGGCTGCTCCAGCAGCAACAGGCCGAACTCGTCCAGCCTGCGCAGCACCGTGAGATCGGACGTACGGTACGCCTGGTTGGCGTCCACCTGCAGCGGCAGGTCGTCGCCGAAGGCGCGGCGTACCGCGGCGACCGGCTCGACGTCCCAACCGGGCTGGATTTTGAGCTTGACCCGCCGGTACCCGTCGTCGAGGTAGCCCTCCACCCAGCGCAACAGCTCGTCGAGGTCGGCGGCGATGCCGACCGATACACCGACCGGCACCCGCCGCCCGCTTCCGCCGAGGTAACCGGTCAGCGACATGCCGGCGCGGCGCAGTTCGGCGTCGAGGATCGCCGTCTCCAGCGCCGCCTTGGCGAGCTGGTTTCCGGGCACCTCCTGCATGAGCTGGCGGGCCCGGCCGGCGCTGACCGGCCCGTCGGCGACGACCAGCGGAACGAGCACCTGTTCGATCAGGTCGCGGGCGGCGGTCAGGTACTCGGGAAAGAACACCGGCCGTGGATCCGCGGCGCATTCCCCCCAGCCCTCGCTGTCGTGCTCGATCCACCGGACGAGCAGCAGTTCGCGGACGGACTCCACCGAGCGGGAGGTGCGGAACACGCGCACCAGGGGCATCCGTACGGTGCGCAGTTCGACCTGTACGCCGGTCACGGGCGATCGTCTCCTCGGGTCAGGATGTAGTAGCCGTCGGTGGTGATGCGCCGCGCCCGGAATCCGGCCTGGAAGGCACCGCCGAGCGCGTCGCGGACGGCCAGTCGCCAGCGCATCGCCAGGACCGGATCGCCGCGGCGCATGCCCTCGATGTCGGGCGGAATCCACACCGCCAGCGCGTCGCCGTCCTCGCCGTCCTCCGCGCGGGGCCCGCCGTCGTCGGCGGGTTCGAGGAGGCGGCGTTCGTGCCGGAGGTTGCCGCCGTCGCCCGGGGTGGGTGCGACGAGATCCCACACCACGGTCAGCCGGTCGGTCAGGTCGGAGCGGTTGACCGCGTCGTGCATCGGCGGGTAAAAGTCGGGCACGTACTCCACCGCGCTCGCGCCGAGGCGGTTGAGGTTGAAGTGGGCGTTGCGCCGCACCAGCGGATCGTAGGTCCACGCCATCGTCGTGGCGCCGCGTTCGAGGGCCCACAGCCGTTGGGTCTGCTTGAGCGCCAACCCCACGCCCCGGCCGGCGTGGTCGGCGTGCACGCCGGCGATGAGGGAGTACAGGCGGTCGGACTGCGGTGCGCCACCGACGCCGACGGCGACACCCACGATCGTGCCGTCGGTGTCCACCGCGCCGAGCACACAGCCTCCGGCGTGACCCAGGCTGGTCAGCAGGTCGCTCTGCAACGGTGACGATTCCACCGCCGTCCCCCAGATGGCGGCCAGCAGCGTGGCCGCCGCGACGCAGTCGCCCGCGCTGTGCAGCGGGCGGACCGTTACACCGGCCCGCCGCATACCCTCCCGGGCATCCCGTTCGGCTGCGTCACGGGCGCTGGTCAGTTCGCTGGTCACCGTCACGGGCTCCCGGGTCCGAGGCGTCGCCGCCTTGTCGAGTGAAACAAATACACCAGTGCCTCACGTCGCGGGTGTGATGAGGTCGCGGGCCCGCAGCGCCAGCCACAGTTCCGCGATGTCGGCGGTCTGGCGCAGGTCCCGGCCGGTGATCTCCTCGATCCGCGCGATCCGGTAGACCACGCTCTGCCGGTGGATGTGGAGTTGCTGGGACGTGAGCTTCCACGACCGTTGGCAGGACAGAAACGTGTCGAGCGTGTGGACGAGCGCTCCGCCGTGCTCGGCGTCGTGCCGCAGGAGCCGGCCCAGCACCCGATCTACCACGGCTTGGGCCTCGTTCGCGTCCCTCATCACCGACAGCAACGTCGCGTCGCCGTACCGGGAGATCCGCCCCATCGTTGCGCCCGCCGTACCGGCCGCCCACACGGCCTCGCGTGCGGCGGCCGGCGCCCGCTCCGGGGTGGCGAGCACGTCGCTGATTCCGATCAGGGCGCTAGGGCCGAGCCGTTTGCGCACGATGGCCAGGGTCTGCTCGGAGGGCTCCAGCAGGGCGTAGAAGATGGCGCCCCGGCGCAGCAGCAGGTGGCTGATGTCGCGGCGCCCCAGGCTGACGTGCAACTGCTGGATCCCGGTCGCGCTCGCGTCCCGGACCGCCAGGAGCGCCACGTCCGACGGCTTCAGTCCCCGGGTGCGAAGCTCGTACTCGGCGTCGTCCGGCGCGAGCCGGCCGTCGAGCAGGTGCGAGAGCAGTTCCGCCCCGATGCGCCGTTCGTGCTCACGGCGCATCGCCCGATGCGTCAACACCACCGCGGTCGCGGTCGCGACGTGCTGGAGCAACCCGATGTCCGGCGGGGCCAGCCGGAAGTCGTAGGCGACCAGTACGGTCGGCTCGTCGTCGGGTACCTGGACGGCGAGACCACGGTGTCCGTCGCCGGAGACGTGGATGACGCCGGGAAGGGAACCGTCGTGGCGTTCGATCTCGGCCATCAGACAGTCGAGGAAGCCCGGCGGTATCGTCGGCGTGCCGTCGATCGCGTCCCGGCCCGTCTCCGCGTCGACCAGCGCCAGCCGGCAGGACATGTCGCGGGCCAGTCGGCTCAGCGCGGACGTGTGGTCGTGGCTCGCCACCGCGTTACGGACCGTGTTGTAGACCCGCTCCATCAGGGCGAGGCGCTGCGCTTCGTGGCTGGTGTTGCCGTCGGCCACCGCGCGCGCGATCGCCGCGAAAGCTACCGAGTAGGGGGCCAGGATGAGCGGCAACCCCGCCTGGTCGGCCGCTTCCAGCAGCGCGGGGGTCAGGTCCGGCGTGTGCGGATCCAGGCCGATGACCAATGCGGTCACCTCGGCGTCTGCCAGGCTGACGAGGAAGGTCTGCTGATCGTCACCGCGGGACGGCATGGTGCGCCCGTTCTTCATCAGAAGCTCGCCGCCGACCAACCACTGCCACGGAGTGTCGAGGTCGGAGGCGTGCGCCCATTTCACCGGCGCCGCCAGCCCGGCGCTGCCCGCCGCCACCTGAAGTCGAAGGTGGGGCATCTCCACGAGGTCGGCGACGGTGACGGCCATGCGGACCCGTCCTTCAGGTGGATGCCTAAGCAATGATCTTCCTCGTACGGTTGTCTAGTGTGCCCGTGCCAATTTATAAAAATCAAGTATTCCGCCGCCCATGACCTGGGGCGATGCTGTCAGTTCTATGGCAGCGTGAAGGAGCGGTAATGGACATGACACGAGCGGATGCGGATTCTGCGCCGTTACGGGATTCGACCGATACGCAGCGCCTCAACCGAGGCTTCAGTTTCCGGGCCGCCCTGTCCCTCGCGTTCGCGGACGTGTCTCCGATCGTGGCGGTCTACGCCATCTTCACCCTGGGCCTGTTCGCCGCGGGGCCGCGGTTCTTCTGGGCGTTCCCGATCGTCCTGGTCGGCCAGTTGATGGTCGCCGCGGTCTTCGGCGAACTCGCCTCCCGCTGGCCGTACGCGGGCAGCGTCTACCAGTGGGCCCGCCACGTGAAGGGCACGTCGTGGGGTTGGGTCGCCGCCTGGGCATACATGTGGGGCCTGACCATCGCGCTGTCGACGCTGGCCTACGCGGCGGCGGGATTCCTCATCGAGATCGCGGGGGTGCAGAACCCGAGTCGGACGCTGACCGCCGTCCTCGCGCTCGTGATCGTCGCCCTGGGCTCGGCCACGAACATGGTGGGCCGGAAGGTCCTGAAGTTGATGGTCACCGCCAGCATCGTCTGCGAGATCGTCGGCTCGGTGGGACTGGGCACGGTGTTGTTGCTGTTCTACCGGCAGAACCCGGTCCACGTCCTCTTCTCCGGCGTCGATCTTCACCTCGGCGGGGCGTGGGCGACCGGCCCGATGCTGCTGGCGATCGCGTACGTCGGCTGGTCCTTCCTGGGCTTCGAGGCGGCCGGATCGATCGCCGAAGAGGTGGAGAACCCCGAGCGCAACGTTCCCAAGGCAATCATGCTGGGCCTGCTGCTCGTGGCGCTGATCGTCATGTACTCCAGCGCCGCGCTCATCCTCGCGATTCCGAACCTGGACAAGGTGCTCTCCGAGCAGTCCGGGGACCCGGTCTCCGCCACGCTCGTGCACCACTTCGGTGCCGGCATCGGCCGCCCGCTGTTGATTATGTTCGTGGTCGGGTTCCTGTCGAGCTTCCTCGCCGTGCAGGCGGCGGTGTCCCGGTGTATCTGGGGTGCGGCTCGCGACCGCGGACTGCCCGCCTCCGGTCTGCTGAAGAAGCTCGCCGGCCCGGAGCGGCTTCCCGTCTACGCGATCGGCCTGACCGGCGTCGTCGCCGGTCTGCTGGTCCTGGTCGCCGGTTCGGACTTCTACGCGGTCCTGGTCAACTTCACCACGATCGGCTTCTACATCGCCTTCGGCGTACCGGTGATGGGGGCCGCGCTGGCGCGGCTGCGCGGCACCTGGGTGCCCGGGGCCTTCACGCTCGGCCGGTGGGGCGCGCCCGTCACGTACCTCGCGGCCGCCTGGATCATCTTCGAGACGGTCAACATCGTCTGGCCGCGGTCGGCGCCCGGCCAACCCTGGTACATCACCTGGAGCATGCTGCTCACCACCGCGGTGCTCGGCGTCGTCGGCGCGGTCATCTACGCCGTCGTCCGTACGAGGATCGACGCGCCGGTGGGCGACCGCCTCCAGGCCGCGACGGCCGTGGAAGGTGACGCCGCATGAGCGTCGTCCTCGTGACCGGCGCCGCCTCCGGGATCGGCGGCGCCGTCGCCTCTTCGCTGCGGGACAACGGCTGGACCGTCGCCGGGCTCGACCTCCAGCCCGCCGCCGGCGTCGCGCTGGCCCTCACCGCCGACGTCTCCGACCCCGCCGCCGTCGCGGCTGCCGTCCGTGCCGTCCGCGAGGGGCTCGGCCCGATCGACGCACTCGTCACGGCGGCCGGTCACTACGAGATGCTGCCGGTGTCGGAGATCAGCCCCGAGTCCTGGCATCGGATGCTCCGGGTACACCTGGGTGGCCTGCGCAACTGCCTGTCGGTGGTACTGCCGGACATGCTGGACCGGGGGCGGGGCTCGGTGGTGGCTGTCACCTCCGAACTGGCGATCGGGGGAGGGGACGGGGACGCCCACTACGCGGCGGCCAAGGGCGCCATCATCGGGCTGGTCCGCAGCCTGGCCACCGAGGTTGCCCCGCGGGGGGTACGCGTCAACGCCGTCGCTCCCGGCCCGACCGACACCCCGCTGCTGTCTCCCGACTCGCCGTGGCGTGACCGGGAGTTCCTGGCGACCGTGCCCAACCGGCGACTGACCCGTCCCGACGAGATCGCCGCCGTCGTGCGGTTCCTGCTCGACGAGGGCAACTTCTGTATCGGGGAAGTCATCTCACCCAACGGGGGAGTGGTGATCTGATGGCGCAGGAATTCACCCGCGTCGGACTCGTGACCGGCGCCGCCCAGGGCATGGGGGCGGCCATCGCCGCGCGCCTGGCCGCCGACGGCGTCCACGTGGGCGTCAACGACCGCGTACAGACCCCGCAACTGCTCGACGTGGCCAGCCGCGTCGGCGGCTTTCCCGTACCGGCGGACGTGTCCGACCGCGGCCAGGTGTTCGCCGCCGTCGCGCAGGTCGAGCGCGACCATGGGCCGATCGGTGTGCTGGTGTGCAACGCGGCGTACATGACGATGGGGGCGTTGACCGAGCACGACGAGGCCGACTGGTGGAAGGTGGTCGACACCAACCTGTCCGGTACCTTCCACCTGATCCAGGCCGTCCTGCCCGGCATGCGCCGGCTCGGCGGCGGGCACATCGTCATCATCGCGTCGGAGTGGGGCGTCACCGGCTGGCCCCGGGCCACCGCGTACAGCGCCTCCAAGGCCGGCCTGATCGCGCTGACCAAGACGCTCGGCCGGGAACTGGCGCGCGAAGGTATCTACGTCAACGCGATCGCGCCGGGGGTGACGGACACGCCCCAGCTGGAGGTGGACGCCGCCGACGCGGGACTCTCCCTGGAGCAGATGCACGCGGAGTACGCGAAGGACATTCCGCTGGGGCGGATCGGGCAGCCGCAGGAGATCGCCGCCGGCGTCAGCCTGCTCACCCACCCGGACATGGGGGCGCTCGTCGGACAGGTATTGCAGATCAACGGAGGAACCACCCGGTGCAGGGTATGAAGAATGAGATTCGTGGCCAGGTCGACGGGATGGTCGTTCCCAGGTACGCGGGTCATTCGACGTTCGCGCGGCTGCCGCGCCTGGAAGACGTGCCCGGATATGACGTCGCGATCGTCGGTGTGCCGTTCGACACCGGGGTGACCTACCGTCCCGGCGCACGGTTCGGTCCGGCGCACATCCGCCAGGCGTCGCGGCTGCTGCGGCCGTACAACCCGGCGCTGGACGTGTCGCCCTTCGCACGCCAGCAGGTGGTCGACGCCGGCGACCTGCCGTTCAACCCGTTCGACATTCCGACGGCCATGACGCAGATCGAGGACGGCGCCTATGAGCTGATCCGCGACGGCGGGCTGCTCGTGACGCTCGGCGGCGACCACACCATCGCGTACCCGTTGCTGAAAGCGGTCAACCGGGTGCACGGTCCGGTGGCGCTCGTGCACTTCGATGCCCACCTGGACACCTGGGACACCTACTTCGACACCCCGCTGACGCACGGGACGCCGTTCCGCAGGGCCGCGGAGGAGGGGCTGTTCCTGTCCGGGCACAGCGCGCACGTCGGCATCCGCGGCTCGCTGTACTCGCCGAACGACCTGGCCGACGACGCCGAGCTGGGATTCACGATCGTGCACTGCATGGAGTTCCAGCGGCGTACCGTCGACGACGTGATAGATCGACTCGCGCGGGCCATCGGGGACGCGCCGCTGTACGTCTCCATCGACATCGACGTGCTGGATCCATCTCACGCGCCGGCCACCGGTACCCCGGAAGCGGGCGGGATGACCAGCCGGGAGCTGCTCGCGGTGCTGCGCGGGTTCGACGGGCTCAATCTCGTCGGAGCCGACATCGTCGAGGTGGCGCCCGCCTACGACCACGCGGAGATCACCGGTGTGGCCGCGGCCAACGTGGCCTACGAGCTGGTGTCGCTCGCGGCGCGCAACCGCGCATGATCACCGCTGCGTCGCCGGTTCCCTGGCCGGACGGCAAGCGCGCGGCGGCCGCCTTCACCTTCGACGTGGACGCGGAGTCGGGGGTGCTGGGTGCGTCTCCCGAGGCGGCCTCGCGGATGTCGGTCATGAGCCATCAGGCGTACGGCCCACTGGTGGGAGTTCCCCGTATCCTGTCGATTCTGGAACGCCACGACGTCCGGTCGACGTTCTTCGTACCCGGATACACCGCGGTGCGCTATCCGCAGGTGGTACGCGCGATCGTCGACGCGGGGCACGAGATCGCTCACCATGGCTACCTGCACGAGGCGATGGCCGGGCTGAGTGAGGTGGCAGAGGCGGAGATCCTGGACCGCGGGCTCGAAGCGATCGAGAAGGCCGCCGGCGTCACCCCGGTCGGCTACCGCGCCCCGATGTGGGAGCTGAACTACCAGTCACCGGCGCTGCTCGCTCAGCGGGGCTTCCTCTATGACAGCAGCCTGATGGACGCCGACGTGCCGTACGAGCTCGCCGTCCGGCCGGGGGCCGTGGAGCGGAACCTGGTCGAGATACCGATCCAATGGGCGTTGGATGACTGGGAGCAGTACTGCTACATCCCTGATTTCTCGGGCAGCGGCCTGATCGAGAGTCCCCGTAAAGCGGCGGAGATCTGGCGTCTGGAGTTCGAGGGCCTGCGCTCGGTCGGCGGGTGCTTCGTGCTCACCAACCACCCTTTCCTGTCCGGTCGCCCGTCCCGCGCCGCCGTCCTGGAGGAGCTAATCGCACACGTGGTCTCGTGCGACGACGTCTGGGTCGCGCCGCTGGCCGAGATCGCGGCGTACGTTCGCGGGCTGGGGCTCGTGCCGCGGTCGGTGCCACAGCCGGAGCTGTAGGGCTCGCCGGCCGTACGAGCGGATCCGGCGTACCGTCCGGTGTGGACGGTACGCCGGTCGCGTCGGGACGCCGGCCGGGTGTCGCCCGGCCGGCGTCACGGGTACCGGCCGGTCAACCGGTGGGGTTGACCGGCCGGGATCGTCACCCGGAGACGATGCTCACTCGGGGATGAGGGAAACCTTGACCGACTTGGTGCCGTCCGCGACCAGGTCCAGGCCCTCCTGGAACTTCGACAGCGGCAGCTGGTGGGTGCAGATCTTGTCCATCGGCAGCTTGCCGGACTCGAGCATGCGGATCGCGGCGGGCCAGCAGTGCGGGCCCAGGTGCGCGCCGAGGACGTCGAGCTCCTTGTCGTCGCTGATGATGCTCCAGTCGACCGTCACGTTGTCTTTGAAGACGCTGTACTCGACGTACGTGCCGAGCTTGCGCAGCAGGTTCAGGCCCTGCGGCACCGCGGACGGGTGGCCGGTGCCCTCCAGGTACACGTCGGCGCCGTAGCCGTCGGTCAGGTCCTTGATGATCTGGACCGGGTCTTCCCTGCCGATGTTGATGGTGAGGTCCGCGCCGCAGAGCTTCGCCAGCTCGAGCTTGCTGTCGGCCATGTCGAGGGCGATCACGTTGGCGGGGAACTTCGCCACCGCACCCGCGATCATGCCGAGGCCGATCGGGCCGCAGCCGGCGACGACCACCACGTCGTCGAAGCGGATGTTGGCCCGCTCGACGGCGTGCAGCGCGCAGGAGAGCGGCTCGGTGAAGGCCGCGTGCGCGGGCGGCAGGTCCTTGGAGATCTTGTAGACCAGGGCCTCAGCCGGGAAGATCATGTACGACGCCATGGCGCCGGGGGTGCGCCGCTTGAAGCCGTAGAGGTCGTGCGGGGCGCACATGTGGTAGTCGCCGCGCTGGCAGTAACGGCACTCCCAGCAGGGGACGATCTGCTCGGAGACGACCCGGTCGCCGACGGCGACGTTCCAGCGCTTCGCGGCCTCGTCGTCAAGCGACACGATCGTGCCGGTGAACTCGTGACCGGGGATCACCTCGGTCTCGGCCCAGGCGGGGCGGTTCTCGTCGCCCCAGAACTTGGCCGCGCCGTGGTAGGCCTTGAGGTCGCTGGCACAGATTCCAACGGCTTCGACCTTGACGAGTGCTTCGCCCGGGCCAGGCTTGGGAACCGGCACCTCCTCGAGTCGGTAGTCCATCGGGCCGTGACAGACAACCGCCTGCATCGTGTCGGGAATTGTGGTCTCCACCGGGTCTGCTCCTAGGGTGTGCGGGCCGTACGGGACCCGGACCTGCGTTCGGTCGGGCGCGCCGACTGGCTCGGCGCGATCCGTGTGGTGGCGCAGGCGCCGAGTCACGGTCCAACAGATATCAGATGAAGTGTTATGTGCGACAAGGTAGGCCTGCCTGTCCGGCGTGTCCAGTGGGTCGGGACGGAAGAGCGCCGTATTTCTCCCTGTTGGTGGCCCTTTCCACCGCCGGCCGGAGGGGCAGGTACGCTCCGCGTCACCGCGTTCGGCGGTGCGCTCGGAGCACGATGGTGCGCCTCGTGAGCGTCAATCCATCACTGACTTATGTGATCCGAGCGGATACTAACGTGATTTTTCGATCTTTGATTGGGGGGCTCCGGGTGCGACTACCGGACTCACCGCGACCGTCGAGCAGCGTGGGCGACGCCGCGCGGCCCGGCCGCGACACGGACGACGTCAGGCCGGTTCGACCGCGGACGTCGTCGTGACGGGCGGGAGCGCCGCCAGCGGCGGCGTATGGGTCGGAACCGGCTGGAAGATGAACAAGACGATCGCGGAGGCGCGGGCCTACTGCCGGAAACTGGCCCAGGCGGATCTTCCGGCCGGCGTCCAGGTCTTCGTGTTGCCGCCGTTCACGTCGCTCGCCGCGGCGAGCGACGAGCTCGGCCCCGACAGCGGCGTCCTGGTGGGAGCGCAGAACGCGCACTGGGCCGACAGCGGGGCGTGGACCGGCGAGATCTCGATGCCCATGGCGCGTGACGCCGGCGCCGAACTGGTCGAGATCGGCCACTCGGAACGGCGGGAACACTTCGGCGAGACCGACGAGACGGTAGGTCTCAAGGTCGCCGCGGCGCTCCGGCACGGCCTCGTACCGCTCGTGTGCGTCGGCGAGCCGCGCGCCGTCCGTGCCGCCGGCGACGCCGAGGAGTACGTGCTGGGCCAGGTCGAGGCCGCCGTCGCCGGCATCCCGGCGGCCCGGATCCCGGACGTGATCGTCGCCTACGAGCCGGTCTGGGCCATCGGCGTGGGCGGTACGCCGGCGACACCGGAGCTCGTTGCCCCGGTCATGGGCGCGATCGCGGACCGGTTGTCCGCTCTCACCCAGGGCGCCGGCTGCCGTGCCCTGCTCTACGGCGGTGGGGTCGACCGGGCCAACGCGCCCGATCTGCTGCGTCTGCGGCACGTGGACGGCCTGTTCGTGGGGCGTGCGGCGTGGGACGTCGACGGCCTGCTAGCGCTCGTCGACCTGGCCGCACGCCATCGGGAGGCCGAGCGCGGCTAACGACTGTGGACTCCCGTGCGGAGTTCACAGTCGCGAATGTGGTTGGCGTGGGCCCCGGTCCCACGCCAACCACGTGCGTATATACGCACGAACCTGGACGTAGCTGGGTGGATCAAGCCGGTAAGATCACCGTAACCGAACCGTAACTTGTGAAATTCGCAGTTCATCTTGCGCGATTCGCAGTTCAAGTTTCAGACTCTGCCACGGCCCGTCACCATCTCCGAGCCCTGTCGGGCCTCGCAGCGAGAAGAGCAGACTGTGCGCAACCTTCCGGCATCAACACAGCGAAAACGAGCGATCATCGCGGTCGTATGGGTGGTTCTGGTCATCGCGATGTTCGCCGGTACGAAGTTTCAGAGCACGGCCGCCGTCGCGAAGAGCCAGCCTGCGGCGTTCAACGCGACGACCTACGCCAAGCAGAAGTGGCCGGACCTCGTTCAGAAGATCGACAGCAAGGCGACCGACGTCGCGACGCTTGCGCCGGCTGTCGAGGCCAACCTGGCGGACGCGGGCAAGAAGTACGGCGAGGACCTCGGTGCGGGCAGCTACGCGTTCCCGGTCAAGGCGACCGGTACCGTGTCGGCGGTCGACGACAACTTCATGACGCTGGCCGTACCTGGCATGCCCGCGAACGACACCGTGCGGATCCCGCTGGGGATGGCGTTGAGCGGTTCGCCGATCCGTGACGCCACCGGCACGATCCACTACGGCGACTTCACCGACCAGACGGACTACCAGGACGTCGCGAACGCGCTGAAGGCGATGGCCCAGCAGGAAGTCCTCGCGAAGATCACGCCGGCGTCCCTCAAGGGCAAGCAGATCACGGTCGTCGGCGCCTTCGGGTCCGGTGGGCCGCCCAACTCCTACCTGATCGACCCGGTGAAGATCGAGGCCGCGCAGTGACCGGCTCCGACAACACCGTGACCGGTTCCGGACGCAGCGGCGAGGTCGTTCTCCGCGCGATCGACATCGTCAAGACCTACGGCGCCACGCAGGCGCTCAAGGGCGTCAACTTCGAGGTGCGCCGCGGCAAGGTGACCGTGCTGTTCGGTGAGAACGGCGCCGGCAAGTCGACGCTCATGAAGATCATCTCTGGAGTCGAGCAGCCGACCTCCGGCCACCTCGAACTCGAGGGCAACCGGATCAGCCTGTCGTCTCCCAACGACGCGCGGGCGGCCGGGATCGCGATCATCCACCAGGAGCTGAACCTCTGCGCGAACCTGAGCGTGCGGGACAACATCTTCCTCGGGCACGAGCTGACCAACAAGGGTGGCGCGGTCGACTACGGCCGCGAGTCCGAGCTGGCCCAGCAGGTACTGGACTGGCTGGAGGAGCCGATCTCGCCGGAGACGCTGGTCGGAGACCTGCGGCTCGGGCAGCAGCAGATCGTCGAGATCGCACGCGCGCTCGTCGCCGACGCGCGCATCCTGATCATGGACGAGCCGACGTCGGCGCTCAGCGCTTCGGAGGTCACCGTCCTCTTCAAGGTGATCGCGGACCTCACCAAGCGCGGCGTCGCGATCGTCTACATCTCGCACCACCTCGAGGAGGCGATCGAGGTCGCCGACGAGGCGGTCGTCTTCCGCGACGGCCAGCTCGTCGCCACGGCCCCGGCGGAGGAGATCGACCTGCCCTGGGTCGTCCAGCAGATGGTCGGCCGCGCCGCCGATTACGACTTCTCCGACCGGCCGCGCGAGTACGGCGACGTACGGCTGTCGATCCAGGGCGTGAAGGTGGTGTCCCCCGACGGCAGCGGCCGGCTCTCGGTCAACGACGTGTCGATCGACGTACGGGCGGGCGAGATCGTCTGCCTGTACGGCCTGATGGGCGCCGGCCGTACCGAGCTGATGGAGGCGCTCGCCGGGCGTGAGCCCATCGCGGCGGGGCGCATCGTGCTCGACGGGGAGGACGTCACGCACCTGTCGATTCCCGACCGCATCGCGAAGGGCATGGTGCTCGTCCCCGAGGACCGTCAGCGTGACGGGCTCGTCCAGCTCATGTCCGTGGGGCAGAACCTGTCGCTGTCGAGCATCGCGAACCTCGTCAAGGGCCCGTTCGTCGCCCGCAAGCGCGAAGCCGTCGAGGTGGACGCACAGGTGAAGGATGTGCGCGTCAAGACGGCCGGCAGCCGGGCGCCGATCACGTCCCTGAGCGGCGGAAACCAGCAGAAGGTCGTGATCGGGCGGGCGCTGATGACGCAGCCGAAGGTGCTGCTGCTCGACGAGCCCTCGCGCGGTATCGACGTGGGTGCCAAGGGCGAGATCTTCAGCCTGCTGT
This sequence comes from Planosporangium thailandense, assembly GCF_011947195.1. Taxonomy (GTDB): domain Bacteria; phylum Actinomycetota; class Actinomycetes; order Mycobacteriales; family Micromonosporaceae; genus Planosporangium; species Planosporangium thailandense. The sequence goes on from NZ_JAATVY010000001.1 coordinate 557,070, forward strand.
TCAAACAGGCCGAGCGCGGCCTGGCCGTCCTCTACGTCACGTCGGAGATCAGCGAGGCGCTGTCGGCGTCGCATCGCTTGATCGTGATGAGCAAGGGTCGGGTCGTCCGCGAGTTCGACCCGGCCCGGACCACACGGGCGGAAGTCATGGCGGCGTCGGACACCGACGCGGCCGCCCACAACGGGAGTTCCTCATGAGCGGCCGTCGCGACAGGCAGGGGCCTGCCTCGGGTTGCAGCGGATCGGAAACCGGGAGAGAAAAGTGCTAGCGCGTCTGAAGGCCAACCGGAGCGCGATCATCGCTGAGGGCCGAGCATTGCTGGCCCTGGTCATCATCGTCGTCTTTTTCGCGTCGATGTCCTCGCGATTCCTCGACACGACGAACCTCGTCATCATGACGCGTCACGTCGCGTTCAACGCGATTCTGGCGCTGGGCATGCTCCTGGTCATCCTCAACGGCGGGATCGACCTGTCGGTGGGCTCCACCGTCGGACTCTCCGGCATGGTCGCCGGCTACCTGCTCAAGGGCTGGGAGATCCCCGGGACCCACCAGGTCGCCTACCCGTCGGTGTGGGTGGTCATTCTGGTCGGCTGCCTGGTCGGCATGCTGGTGGGTGTCGTCAACGGCATCCTCGTGGCGAAGCTCAACGTGGCGCCGTTCATCGCGACCCTCGGCATGATGTACGCCGTCCGCGGCCTCGCGGAGCTGGTGGGCAACGGGCAGACGTTCACCCAGCTGTTCGGGCAGAAGGCCCTCGGCAACACCGGGTTCGTGTCGACTCTGCACGACAACGTGCTGGGGCTGCCGTTCCCGATCTGGGTCATGATCGTCCTTACCGTCCTGTGCTCGCTGTACCTGACGCGGACGCCGTTCGGCCGCTGGCTGTACGCGTCCGGCAGCAACGAGCGGGCGGCCGCGCTGTCCGGCGTCCCGGTCAAGCGTGTGCAGGTCCGGATCTACGTGCTGGCGGGTCTGTGCGCCGGCATCGTCGGCCTGCTGCTGACCGCTGACCTGTCGGCCGCGGTGCCCGAGGGCGGTAGCGGCTACGAGCTCAACGCCATCGCGGCGGTGGTCATCGGTGGCGCCGCGCTGTCCGGCGGCCGCGGCACCGTGCGCGGCACGATCATCGGCGCCTTCGTCATCGGCTTCCTCGTCGACGGCCTGGTCCTGATCGGTGTGTCGGTGTTCTGGCAGGAAGTCATCAAGGGCGCGGTGATCATCGTGGCCGTCGTCGTCGACCAGGCGCAGCAGCGGCTGCAGAAGCGCCGCACGGCCAAGCAGGTCAGCGGGCCCGGCTCGAGCCCGGCGGCGCCCGCCGCGCGTTCCGAAAGCACCGTCATGACCAGGGCCTGACCTGGCCGGCGTCAGACGATTCAAAAATCAGGAAGGATAAGTATGTTCAAGAAGCACCTCGCCTGGGCGGTGTTACCGGTCGCAGCGGTCGCGCTGGCCGCCTGTGGGTCGTCGTCGGACTCGAAGTCCGACTCGGGCTCGGGCTCGGCCAAGAACGCTGCCAACAAGACGATGGCGATCATCACGGTCGACCCGTCGAACCCGTACTGGAAGGCCGAGGTCGACACGGCGCAGGCTGAGGCTAAGAAGCTCGGCTACAAGACGACCGTGAACGCGCACAACAACGACCAGACCAAGCAGAGCAACTTCATCGACGCGGCGATCAGCGCCAAGGTGAGCGCCATCATCCTCGACCCGGCGGGTGCGAAGGAGAGCATCGGCGCGGTGCAGAAGGCGACGAGCGCGGGTATCCCGGTCTTCCTCGTCAACGCCGAGATCGACCAGCAGGGGATCGCGAAGTCGCAGATCGTCTCGAACAACTCCCAGGGCGCCACGCTGGGCGCTCAGGAGTGGGTCAAGGCGATGGGCGGCAAGGGCGACTACGTCGAGCTGTTCGGCCAGCCGACCGACAACAACGCCAAGGTGCGGTCGGACGCCTACCACGGCGTCATCGACCAGTACCCGGACCTGCACCTGCTCCAGAAGGAAACCGCCAACTGGGACCGCCAGCAGGGCAAGCAGAAGATGGAGATCATGCTCCAGGCGCACCCGAACATCACGGGCGTGATCGCGGGTAACGACGAGATGGCCCTGGGCGCGATCCAGGCCCTCAAGGACGCCAACAAGCTGTCGCAGGTCAAGGTGCTCGGCTTCGACGGCAACAACGACGCCGCCGCCGCCGTGGCGAACGGCGAGATGGTCGCCACCGCGCTCCAGCCGATCGTGCAGGGCAGCACCATGGCGGTCGACCAGGCCGACCAGTACCTGAAGACCGGCAAGACCGGCGCCAACGCGGAGAAGCAGGCCATCAACTGCGTCCTGATCACCAAGGACAACGCCGCGAAGCTGCACGACTTCGTGGTGGCTCAGTGACACCGTCCGCGTACGGACGTTCCTAGCGAGGAAATTCGATGATCCCGGTTAGGCTCGGCGCCGATATCCGCGCCGAGCCTGACCGGGGCAGGGCGTGGCCATCGGCACCACTGACCTGGCACTTTGCGGCCGGTCGAGGGCGGCGTCGAGGACCATTCCCGCACCGGGCTCGTCGCTTTGCGAACGCGACGGTTCTCCCGACGGCGCGGCGTGGCCGGCTCGACTATGTAACGAGGTGCGGTAATGGCTGAGGAACAGGCGGATCACGCGGGTGGGTCCGCGAGCGCCAGGCGCGAGCGGAAGACGGAGATCCGCCAGCGCCTGATCAGTGAACATGTGATCAATGTTGGATCGTGTACCGCACAGGAGCTCGCGGCGACCTTCGGCGTGAGCATCATGACGATCCACCGCGACCTGGACGCCCTCGAGCGCCGGGGCATCGTCCGCAAGTTCCGCGGCGGAGTCACCGCGCAGCCGTCCGGCGTGTTCGAGTCACAGCTGTCGTATCGCATGACGTCGAACGAGGCCGAGAAGAACGCGATCGCGAAGGTCGCCCTCGAGTACGTCGAGCCGGGCATGTCGGTCATGTTGGACGACTCGACGACCATCCTGCGCATGCTGCCGGGCCTCGCCGAGCTTGCGCCCCTGCACGTGACGACGACGTTCCTCACGGCGCTGACCCGGCTGGCCGAACTGGCGACGGAGACGGACCTCACCATCATCGGGCTCGGCGGCGTCTACGACGTGCCGCACGACTCCTTCGTCGGCCTGCAGTGCATCGAGCAGATCTCCGGGATCAGGACGGATGTCCTCTTCACGTCGACTTCGGCCGTGTCCGGCTCCTACGCCTTCCATCAGGAAGAGCGCATCGTGGAGCTGAAGCGGGCGATGGTGCAGGCGGCGACCAAGCGCTACCTGCTCGTCGACCACACCAAGCTCGGACGCGTCGCGCTGCACCGGGTCGTCCCGCTCGACGTGTTCGACCTCGTCATCACCGACTCCGGCGTCGACCCGGCCGTGCTGGAGGCGTGGGCCGCGAGCGGAATCAGATATCGGGTCGCCACGGTGGATGCCGCAGGCGCGGACGGGAGCCCGTCCATGCGCGCGCCGACCGTGACGGAGCTTCCGCGGCTGTGAACCTCCCCCCACAGCCGCGTCGCCGGCCCTCGACAGGCGTGTCGGGGCCAGCGTCTTTGTGAAACACATGAATGAGCGGAGTTAACGGTGACGTACCTTTATGACGATCCTGCGCGGTTCAAGGACGACGTGATCGGCGGGTTCGCCGCCGCGTACGCCCGTTACGCGTCGCGCGTCCCCCGCGCGTCTGGATTCGTCCGCAACGGCGGCCCCCGCAAGGGCAAGGTCAGCCTCGTCGTGGGTGGAGGTTCCGGTCACTACCCCTCGTACGCCGGCATCGTGGGCCGCGGGCTCGCGGACGCGTGCGTCCTCGGGGACGTGTTCACCTCGCCGTCCGCCGAGCAGGTCTACCGGGTCGCCCGGGCGGCCGACGGCGGCGCGGGCGTCGTGCTCGCCTTCGGCAACTACGCCGGTGACCGGCTCAACTTCGCGGCCGCTCAGGAGCGGCTGATCGCCGGCGGCACCGACACCCGCATCGTCTACGTCACCGACGACATCGCGTCGGCCAGCCCCGAAGAGAAGGACAAGCGCCGGGGCATCGCGGGTACCGCCACGGTCTACAAGATCGGTGGCGCCGCTGCCGACAGCGGGTACGACCTGGACGGCGTCGAGCGCGTCATGGCCGCCGCGAACGCCGCGACGTACTCCTACGGCGTCGCGTTCGGCGGCTGCACGCTGCCCGGCCGCAAGGAGCCGCTGTTCACCGTCGCCGACGGCCAGATGGAGTTCGGGCTCGGCATCCACGGTGAGCCCGGGGTGCGCTCCGCGGCCTGGATGCCCGCGGCCGACCTGGCCGCCGAGCTTGTCGGCGCGCTGCTCAAGGAGCGCCCGTCCGACGCCGACGGCAGGGTCGCGGTGATCGTGAACGGCCTCGGCGCCACCAAGTACGAGGAGCTGCTCGTCCTCTACGGCCACGTGGACCGGCTGTTGCGGGAGGCCGGGCTGACCCTCGTGCTGCCCGAGGTGGGCGAGCTCGTCACCAGCCTGGACATGGCGGGGTGCTCGGTCTCGCTGACCTGGCTCGACGACGAGCTCGAGACGCTGTGGAGCGCGCCGGTCGACACCGCGTCCTTCCGCCGCGGCGACCCGTCCAGCTTCCCGTCGTACGAGCCGGTGGCGCGCGCCGACGCCGACGACGACCCGGAGGTCGGCGAGGCGGCGTCCACGCCTGTGTCGCGGCAGGCCGCGGTGACCGCCCGTCAGGTCCTGTCCGCGATGAACGACGCCGTCGTCGCGAACGAGGAGCAGTTGGGCCGCATCGACGCGGTCGCCGGGGACGGCGACCACGGCATGGGCATGGTCCGCGGCATGAAGGCGGCGCTGACCGCCGCGCAGGCCGCCGAGCACGGTGGTGTCGGGTCGGTGCTGCGGGCCGCCGGTGACGCCTTCGGCGACCGCGCCGGCGGCACGAGCGGCATCCTCTGGGGCATCCTGCTCACGTCCGTCGGCGTCTCGCTGGGCGACACCGAAGCCGTCACGCCGGAGCGTCTCGCGGCCGCGGTGCGCCACGGCGCCGAGACCGTGCAGCGGATCGGCAAGGCCCAGATCGGCGACAAGACGCTGCTGGACGCCCTGTTCCCCTTCGTCACCTCGTTCGAGGGCGCGGTCGCGCAGGGTCGCCCGGTGGCGCAGGCGTGGGCCGACGCCGCGGCCGAGGCGGTACGGGCGGCTGCGGCAACGGCCGACCTCGTCGCCCGGATGGGGCGCGCCCGGCCGCTCGCCGAACGAAGCCTCGGCACGCCCGACCCGGGCGCCGTGTCCATGGGCATCGTGCTCACCGCCGCGGCCGAGGTGCTCAAGGCCTCGGACACCTGCAACAACTGAAGGGAACACCGCACATCATGGGTTTTCGTGTCGTCGTCGGTTCGGATGACGCCGGTTACCAGTACAAGCAAGCCATCGCGGACGACCTGCGCAACGACCCCCGCGTCGACGAGGTCATCGACCTCGGCGTCCACGAGGGCGCTCTCACCGACCGCAGCTACCCGCAGATCGGGCTGGCCGCGGGGCAGAAGGTCGCCGCGGGTGAGGCCGACCGGGCGGTGCTCGTCTGTGGCACGGGCATCGGCATGGCGATCTCGGCCAACAAGGTGCCGGGGATCCGGGCCACCGTCGCCCACGACTCCTTCAGCGTCGAGCGGTCGATCCTGTCCAACGACTGTCAGGTCCTCACGCTGGGGCAGCGCGTCATCGGCCTCCAGCTGGCCCGCCGGCTCGTCAAGGAGTGGCTGGGCTACACCTTCGATCCGTCGACGCCGTCGGGCGCGAAGGTGGCCGTGATCAGCGACTACGAACACAGCTGCTGAGCCCCAATCCGGTGATGCGTCCGGGCCCGGCGCTGTCGCGAAGGCGATCAGCGCCGGGCCCGGCGACGTCGGCGGGCGGGGCGACCCGCCGCGACGTGAACGAAGGACGGTTATGAAAGCTGTTGTACTCACCAACCCCGCGCCGCTTTCCGCGCGGCCGCTCGCCGTCACCGACCGCGCCGAGCTGCGACCGGGACCGGGCGAGATCGTGATCGACGTCGCGGCGTGCGGGGTCTGCCGGTCGAACCTGCACATGGTCGAGGGCGACTGGGTCGACGGCGGGGTGCCCGCCTTCACCCCGATCGTGCCCGGCCACGAGGTGACCGGCACGGTCTCCGCCGTCGCACCCGACGTCACCCATCTGCGGGTCGGTGACCGGGTCGGGGTCCAGCCACTGTGGTCGACCTGCGGCGTGTGCCGGTACTGCAGGTCCGGCGCCGAGCAGCTCTGCCAGTCGAAACACATCACCGGCGAGACGGTCGACGGCGGGTACGCCGAGCAGATGCTGGCGAAGGCGGCCCACGCCTACCCGCTGCCGGACGCGCTCGACGTAGCCGAGGCGGCGCCCCTGTTCTGCCCGGGAATCACGGCGTACGGCGCGGTGGCGAAGGCCCGGCTGACGCCGGCGAAGAGCGTCGCCGTCTTCGGCATCGGCGGAGTCGGGCACATGGCGCTGCAGTTCGCGAAGCTCACCGGCGCGGAGACCGTCGCGGTCACCCGCGGCGGGTCGCGGCAGTCCCTGTCCGAGGAGCTCGGCGCCGACCGCGTCGTCGACGCGTCCGGCGGCGACGCCGGGGAGGTGCTGCACAAGGCCGGTGGGGTCGACGCCACGCTGGTCTTCGCCCCGTCCGACGACGCGGTCCGCCAGGCCGTCCAGGCGACCAAGCCGGGCGGAATCATCGTCATCGGCGTACACGCCAACATCGGAGCGGTTCCGTTCCCCGAGGAGAAGACGGTGGTCGGTTCGCTCCTCGGCTCGCGACAGATGATGCGCGAGGTGCTGGAGATCGCGGCCACCGGGCGGGTGCGGGTGGTCGCCGACGCGCTGCCGCTCGACCGGGCGGCCGACGCGCTCGCCCGGCTCAAGCGGGGCGAGGTGCGCGGCCGGCTCGTACTCCTCCCGCGGGCCTGAGGGCGAACGTACGTGCGGCGGTGGCTCCGGGAGGTCCGGGCCACCGCCGCCAGGATGGCGCCGGGATCGCGTCCGGATCGCGTCAGGCGCTGCGCCGGGCGACGACGCGGTGCGCCGTGCTCAGCAGAAGGGCAATCATCAGGCAGGCCGAGCCGGCGACGCCGGCGGCGCTGCCCGCGTACGCCGCGAACAGCCGGGTGCTGCTGAGCCGGGTCGGGGACACCGTCACCACCTGATCGGTGAGCTTGAGGCCGACCGCCGCGGCCGCCAGCAGCGCGACGCCGACGGCCGCCAGCAGGGAGATCGCGATCGGGTGCGCGTCCCGGGTCTGTACGACGCTGTCGCGTCCGGCCAGCAGGACGAGCAGGATGCCCGCGCACGTCGCCCACCCGCCGACGACCACCATCGCCGCGACGGCGTCGCTCGGCCGGTGCCACCCGGCCGACAGGGTCGCCACCCCGGTGAGCGCGGCGTAGCCGGCGCCGAGCAGCCCGCCGAGCCCCCGCAGCCGCGGCGGGAGCGCGAGGACGAGCCCGGCGGCGACGGACGCGGCGACCGTGGCGTGCCCGCTCGGCAGGGTGTTGCCGTAGTTCGTGAGCGCCCCGTCCGCGCCGAAGTCGGGCCGGCCGCAGACCTGCTTGAAAAGCTGGGTGGTGAGGTTGGCTCCGGCGATCAGCAGGATCGTCACCAGCGCCAGGGCGATCCGGCGACGGATCAGCGCGATGAAGCCGATGACGCCGGTGGCGGCCACCAGGGACAGCACCGAGATCACACTGAGCACCGTGTCGACCACGGGGCGGACGTGGCGCCGGCCGATGACGTCGCCGGACAGCGCGATCATGTCGAGAAGCTGGCCGTGTCGCGTGTGGACGAAGAACTCCCAGATCATGGCGAAGGCGGCGAGGTAGCCGGCCAAGAGCAGAACCAGCCACGCTATGAGGTACCCGTTCGCGCGAGACATGGACAAACGGTACCCGGCCCCGCGGTGTGCCGGCGCGTCGCGCGGGACACCGCCGTCTCGACGCCGTGGTCGCTGGTCCAGTTAGGACTGTCAGGTGACCGCCAGCCAGCCGGCGGCCCGGACGTCGCGCGACGAGCCGCCGACCATCACCTGGTACGTGCCGGCGTGCACGGTCCACCGCTGAAGGCCGGTGTCGTAGGAGGCGAAGGAGCCGGCGTCGAGGTGGAAGCTGACCCGTGTGCTCTCGCCGGGTTCCAGGGTGACCTTCTGGTAACCCTTGAGCTGCTTGGGCGGCTCCTGCGCGGCGGGTGGAGCACCGAGGTAGAGCTGGGCCACCTCCGCTCCCGGCCGGCGGCCGCTGTTGGTCACGCGTACGCTGACCGTGGCGTTGCGGCCCTGGCCGGCGATACGCAGATCGCTGTACCGGAACGTGGTGTAGGACAGGCCGTACCCGAACGGGAACAGCGGCCGCTGCGCCGTGGCGTCGTACCAGCGGTAACCCACCAGGATCCCCTCGTCGTACGGCTCGACGCGCCGGTGCAGGTCGTCGTAGCTGCTGACGGGCCCCTGCCGCGCGCTGGCCGGCCAGGTCATCGGCAGCCGGCCGGACGGGTTCACGTCGCCGAACAGCAGCGCGGCGATCGCGTTGCCGGACTCCTGGCCGGGATACCAGGCCTCGATGGCCCCGGCGACCTCGTGCAGCCAGGGCATCAGCACCGGCGCGCCGGTGTTGAGCACCACCACGGTCCGTGGGTTGGCGGCGGCGACGTCGTGGATGAGCTGATCGGAGTCGCCGGGCAGCGCCAGGTCGGTGCGGTCGGTGCCCTCACCGATCGCGTCGCCCGCGAAGACCACCGCGGCGTCCGCGCCGCGTGCGGCGTCCACGGCGCGCTGCCGCAGCGCCGGGGCCGGTGGCTGCCAGCCCAGATGCAGTCTGGTGCCGACGACCGACTGCGCCGGCGAGTAGTCGACGAGGATCGGCACCGGCCGGCCGGCGGTGAGGTGTACCGGCGCGGGCGCGGCGGTGGCCGGGAAGTCGGCGTACTTGTTGTCGGCCAGTTGCCGGCCGTCGACGCAGAGCCGGTACGCGCCGGCGGCGGCGAGCGAGAACCGGTAGTCCCCGGTCGCTGGCGGGGTGAACGTGCCGGTCCACCGCGCCGACCAGACCGTCGGCAGGCCCGCGACCGGCGGTGCGGTGGTGTCCAGGGTCCGGTCGACCCGCGTGGCGACCGGGGCGCCGCTGAGGTCGGGTGTGGCGTAGTAGGTGCCGAGCAGCCCGGGTCCGCTGCCGGCGGCGGGGGTCAGCCGGCTGGCGGGCAGGACCGGCAGCGGTCCGGCGCCGAGGGTGCCGGGCGCGTAGCTGACCCGTACGCCGCTTCCCGCCCGGGCGGTGATCCCGGCGAGCGGGGTGACCAGCCCCGAGGGGACGACCGTGCCGGAGCCGCCCTCGCCGATCTGCGTGGCGTCGCCGGCGTCGGCGCCGATGACCGCCAGCGAGCGCAGCCGGCCCGCGTCCAGCGGCAGCGCGCCGTGCTCGTTGCGCAGCAGCACGCTGCCCTGCTCGGCGATCCGCCGGGCGAGCAGCCGGTGCGCCGGGCTGCTGACCATCGCCGCCTCGTTGCCGGACACGGGGTGGTCGAACACCCCGATCCGGAACATCGCGGTGAGGATGCGCCGGACCATGTCGTCGAGGCGGCTCATCGGCACCGCGCCGGACAGTACGGCCTCCTTCAGCGCGTTGCCGAAGTGGGTGCCCAGCGGCATCTCCTGGTCCATGCCCGCGTTCGCCGCCGCGACGGTGTCGTGGGTGGCGAAGGCCCAGTCGGACATCACGAACCCGTCGAAGCCCCAGCCGGCCTTCAGCGTGCCGAGGGTCTGCGGGTTCTCGCACGCGTAGACTCCGTTGATCCGGTTGTACGCGCACATCACCGCGCCGGCGCCACCCTGGTGCACGGACGCGGCGAAGCCCGGGTAGTAGATCTCCTGCAGGGCCCGTTGGGAGATGAGCTCGTCGACCGTCGGGCCGCCGAGGACCGGTACCCCCTGCCGGCCGGTCTCCTGGTTGTTGGCCACGAAGTGCTTCGGCGTGGCGATCACGTGCTGGCGCTGGATGCCGCTGACCTCGGCCGCCGCGGTCTGCCCGTTGAGGTACGGATCCTCGGTGAAGGCCTCCGGCGCCCGCCCCCACAGCGGCGTCCGCAGAATGTTCAGGGTGGGCGCGAGCGCCACGTTGTGCCCCTTGCCGGCCTGTTCGGCACCCAACGCCCGGCCGTACGCGTGGGTGAGCGTGGGATCCCAGGCGGCGGCGTTGGCGTTCTCGGTCGGGAACGCCGTCACGCCGGTGTTGCCGTTGCCGACCCCGTTCGGCCCGTCCGCCAGCACCAGATCGGGAATCCCGAGCCGGCGGTTGCCCGGTACCTGCCCGGCGCGCCTGGCCGTCGGCGGGACCTGCACGCCGTGCACCATCGCGATCTTCTCGTCGAGGGTCATGCGGGCGAGCAGCCTGTCGGCGCGCTGGGCCGGGCTCAGGCCCGGGCGCATCCAGGGCCGGAGAGCGGACGGAGAACCGACCGCGGGCGGAGAACCGGCCGCCGGCAACGCCGGAGCGGTCATCGCGAACAGGAACATCACGGCTGCCGCCAGCAGGCGAGCGATACGACACCGCATCCCGCTGCCTCGATTCTGCCGCCGGAACCAGCGCGCGATGGAGCGGTCGTTTCCACCGCTGCCGGCCGCGTGGTCTCTCGACGGGTCGTTGTCGTGCGGGCATGTGAGGGACAGCTGACGCCGTCCAACCTTGCATGCTACGGAACGCGGCGGCAGTCCCTGCACGCCCCCGCGCGATCTTGGACGCGTGGCGGGCCTATGGCACCGCCACGCGTCCAAGATCTGCGGGGGGACCCGCGCTGTTCCCCGAACGTTCATCCGGCCGGTGGGCGAACGCCATGACTCCTGAAGAAGATCAGGGCCATGAACGAGGAGCACAAGCACGCTGTATCCCCGGTGAGCCGCCGACGGTTGTTGGCCGCTGCCGGCTTCACCGCTGCCGCCGCGGTCACGACCTCGGCCGTCGGCCCGGGTACGGCCTCGGCCGCCGCCCCGGCGGCCGGGGTGTCGCCGCTCCCCACGGGCGGCCACGGCGCGGGGGATCCGGTGCGGACACCGGTCGTCCAAGGTCTTCACCTGCAGTTCGGCGCCGACGCCTCCCAGGAGGTGGTGGTTTCGTGGTTCACGCTGCAGCCGGTCACCCACCCGCGCGTGTTCCTCGGCCGTCCGGACGGCACGTACGAACGGACCGTGACCGGCGACTCGCGCTCGTACGTGGACGGCAAGTCGGGCCAGCGGGTCTACGCCCACCACGTCGCCCTGCGCGGCCTGCGGCCGGCGGGCGATTACCTGTACGCGGCGGTGCATGACGGGGCCCAGCCCGAGTTCGGGTCCTTCCGTACCGGTCCGCGCGGCCGGGCGGCGTTCACCTTCACCTCGTTCGGCGACCAGGGCACACCTACGCTGGGCAAGCGGTACACCCCTCCCGCCGGCGTGTCGATCCCCAACCCGCCGTACGTCAACGACAACCTCGGCTCCCCGGCCGCGGCCGACACCACGGCCGGAGTCGAACGCGTGCAGCCGCTGTTCCACCTGTTCAACGGTGACCTGTGCTACGCCAACCTGGCGACCGACCGGGTACGGACCTGGTCGGACTTCTGGGACAACAACACCCGCAGCGCCCGCAACCGGCCGTGGATGCCGGCGGCCGGCAACCACGAGAACGAGCGGGGCAACGGGCCCATCGGGTACGCGGCGTACCAGACGTACTTCCAGCTACCGGCGGCCGCCGGCCAGACCGACGTCACGCGGGGGCTGTGGTACGCGTTCACGGTCGGCTCCGTACGCGTGATAAGCGTCGCCAACGACGACGTGTGCTACCAGGACGGCGGCGACACGTACGTCCGCGGCTACTCCGGCGGGGCGCAGAAGGCCTGGCTGGAGGGCGAACTGGCGCGCAGCCGCAAGGACCCCGACGTGGACTGGGTCGTGGTGTGCATGCACCAGGTCGCGATCAGCACGGCCGACAAGTTCAACGGCGCCGACCTCGGGATCCGCCAGGAGTGGCTGCCGCTGTTCGACAAGTACGGTGTCGACCTCGTCGTCTGTGGCCACGAGCACCACTACGAGCGCTCGCACCCCATCCGCGGCCAGCAGGCCACGGACACGCTCACCCCGGTCCCGGTGGCCACGCGGACCGACGTCATCGACACCACCCAGGGCACGGTCCACATGGTGCTCGGCGGCGGTGGCACGTCGGCCCCGTCCAACCAGCTCTTCTTCAGCCCGCCGCAGTGCCGGGTCATCACCGGCGTCGGGGCCGCCGACCCGGCCACCGGCAAGCGCCCCCCGGTGTACGTCACCGAGCCCGCGCCGTGGTCCGCGGTGCGCGACGCCGCCAACTCGTACGGCTTCGCCGCGTTCACCGTCGACCCCGGCACCCGCCAGGACGGCTGGACCAGCATGGCGGTCACGTACTACGACGTCGTCGGTACCGGTGGGGAGCTACGGCCCTTCGAAACCTTCACCCTGAGGCGCCGCCGCGCCGATTTCCGGGGTAGGTGACGAACCGTCGCCGGCGGCCGGTCCGTCACCGGCGCCGGCGACGGTGACGGCGATGTCGCTGCCCGTTGCGTACATTCCCCGATATTTCCGGGTATGGTCTGGTCGGGCCGAGATTTCTATCGACCGGCGTTCATCGACCAGAATCCGCCTGAGTCCTTTCCTGTCCGATAGAGTCGAGTGCCGTGACAGCCGTCGAGACCCGGCCGGAGTGGCTCCGGAACCTGCCGCCCTTGTCTGCCAAGAGCGGCGTTCCGGTGCATGTTCAGATCGAGCGGTGGCTCACCGATGTCATCGGTCGCGGCGAGCTGGTCCCGGGTGATCGCCTGCCGCGAGAGGACGAGCTGGCCGCGCTGATCGGGGTCAGCCGCATGACGCTTCGCCAGGCCCTCGCCACGCTGGAGTCGCTCGGGACGGTCGTACGGAAGACCGGACGGTCGGGGGGCACGTTCGTCAGCGAGCCGCGAATCGAGTGCGATCTGACCGGCTTGGCGGGCTTCACCGAGCAGATGCGGCGCGCCAACGTCCGGGCAGGTGCGCGTATGGTGTCCGCGCGCACGATTCCGGCCAGTGCGGCGGTAGCTGCCGCGTTGTCGGTGGACCGGGGATCACCCGTGTACGAAGTCGTCCGGGTGCGCACCGCGCGACGTGAACCGCTGGCCCTGGAGCGGGCGTACTTTCCGTCGGAGCCGTTTCCCGACCTGCTGACCCACCGGCTCACCGGGTCGATCTACGAGCTGTTCACCCGGCGCTACGGGCAGGAGCCGCACACGGCGAGCGAGATTCTCGAACCCGTCATCGCCCGGCCCGAGGAAGCCGCACTGCTCGCGGTGGAGCCCAACAGCCCGCTGATGTTGATCACAAGAACGACTTTCACCGCGGCCGGCCTGGCCGTGGAGTACGCGCGGGACCTGTTCCGGCCCGACCGCGTACGCATCTCGCTGCAGACCGGGATCGGCGCCGCCGCTCGCGTCGCGCGGATGACCACGCCCGACGCGTACTAGTCGGCGCGCGATCCCGGTATCCGGCTGCTCAACCGGCTGACCTGCGTGCGCGGACGCGCTCGGTGACCCCCGGCAGCACGCTGAACAGATCGCCGACCACACCGAAATCCGCCAGGTCGAAGATGGGCGCGTCCTTGTCGGTGTTGATCGCGACGATCGTCTTTGACGTCTGCATGCCGGCCCGGTGCTGGATGGCTCCGGAGATGCCGCACGCGACATACAGCCTCGGCGACACGGTCTTGCCGGTCTGGCCCACTTGGTGAGAGTGCGGGTACCACCCGGCGTCGACCGCGGCGCGCGACGCGCCGACGCCGGCGCCGAGGGCGTCGGCGAGAGCCTCGACGGGCGAGAAGTCGCCGCCGGTGCCACGGCCACCCGAGACAATGATCTTCGCGTCGGTGAGGTCGGGGCGTCCCGAGGATTCCCGCTCGGTCCGGTCCAGGATGCGAGTCGCCGTGGCGTACGGGGTGAACTCCATCTCGATCTCCTGCTCGGCCGGCTGGGCAGGCGCCGGAGCGGCCTCGGCGGCGCCGGCCTTCACCGTGATGACGGAGACATCGGTCGACACGGTGGAGACGACGGTGAAGTTGCCGGCCAGCACGGACTGCGTCGCCTCGACGCGACCCTCGGCGATCCGGACGTCGAGCGCGTCGGTGAGCAATCCCCACTCGTTGCGTGCGGAGAGCCGACCGGCTATCTCCTTGCCCTCGGCGGTGGACGCGATCAGCACGGCAGCGGGGTGCACCGCACCGGCCACCTGGGTGAGCGCGTCCACCTTCGGGACGACCGCGTAGCGCTCGTACTCGGCACGGTCGTCGCGGTAGATCCGGATCGCACCGTACTCGGCCAGCACGTCTCGGGCCTGCGAGTAGCCGTTGCCGAGAAACACGGCGACAGGCTCGCCCAGGCTCCGGGCGAGGGTGAGAAGCTCCAGCGATGAGCGGCGGGGGACGCCGTCAACGTGATCGATCAGGACGAGAACCTCAGGCATGACACAACTCCGGGACAGGATGGGTGACGGGCTGGCGGCACGCGGGTCGACCGGTCAGACGAAACGGTTGCCGACGAGGAACTGGGTGAGCTGTTCAGCGGCATCGCCGTTGTCGATCACGAGTTGACCCTGGGCGCGCGGCGGCCGTTGCGTGACGGAGACGACGCTGCTGAGTGCCGCGCCCAAGCCGACCGACTCGGCGGGGATACCGAGGTCGGCGAGGTTCCAGGTGTCGACCGGCTTCTTCTTGGCGGCCATGATGCCCTTGAAGTTCGGGTATCGCGGCTCCCCGCTGCGGTCGGTCACCGCCACGACGGCGGGCAACTGTGCCGTCAGGGTCTCGGTGGCGGCGTCGACGTCCCGGCGCGCGGTGACCGCGCCGTCGGACACGGAGAACTCCACGGTCGAGCCGAGCAGCGGCAGTCGGAGACGCTCGGCCACCATCGCCGGAACCACGCTCAGCCCCGCGTCCGTCGAGGCGATGCCGGTGACGATCAGGTCGACGTCCGCGATTCGGGTGATCGCGGCGGCCAGGATGCGGGACGTGGCCGGCGCGTCGGAACCGTGCACCGCGTCATCCACCACGTGGACGCCCCGGTGGGCCCCCATCTGCAGCGCCTTCACGACCGCCTCGGCCGCTGCCGCCGGGCCGAGCGTGAGGGCGATGACCTCGCCGCCGCCGGCCTCCGCCACTCGCAGCGCCTGTTCGACGGCGTACTCGTCGAGTTCGGACAGCAGGCCTGACACGGACCGGTCGAGCGTGTGGTCGGCCCCGGAGAAGACCCGCTTACCGCTGGCGTCCGGGACGTGCTTGACGAGAACGACGATCTTCATGGGCTGCTCCTGCGCGCCCTTCAGGCGCGGTCGTAGAGGTACGGGTAGAGCGGGAACCGCTCGATCAGGCGGCGGCGACGGCCGGGTCGACGTGCGCGAGCGGCTCGTCGAACGTCATCGCCGGCCGTCCTGCTGGAGGATCGCGAACAGGTCGGGGCTCAGGCCGGACACGACGGCGTCCGCGTCGCCTTCGAGTTCGGCGCGCGTGACCGTGCCCTCGACGGCGACGCAGCGCATGCCGGCGCTCCGCGCCGCCCGCGCACCGAAAACGGAGTCCTCGAAGACCAGTACCGCGGCCGGCTCAACGCCCATCCGCTGCGCTCCCAGCTCGAAGCCTTCCGGATCCGGTTTGCCGCGCGTCACGTCCTCCACGGTGACGATCGCCGTGAAGGCGCCGGCGAGCGGGCTCCGCGAGAGCACGAACTCGACGTCGACGCGCTGCGCGCCCGTCACGATGCCCATCGGCACGCCGTGGTCGGCGAGGCGCCGCACCATGTCCACCGTCGCGGGCAGGATCGGGGACTGATGTTCCACCAGGTCGCAGTACCGGGTGCGGCGCTCGGCGAGGAGGTCGCGGGACAGCTTCTCGTCGCCGCCGGCGATCTCCTCGACCACGATGTCGATGATCTCCCGGTCGCTGCGCCCGCCGAGCCGCTGGAAGTACTGGCGCGGGGTGAGAGTCCATTGCAGACGTTCACGGAACATCTCCGTGTAGAGCCGGAACAGGATCGGCTCGTCGTCGGAGAGCGTGCCGTTGAAGTCGAAGATGACGGCCCGCCCGGGCGTGGCTGCCCAGGCGTCGATGACGCGCAACGCGCGCGGGTCGGTACCCGCGCCCGTCCCGGTGGATGTGTTCATGGCCGGCACAGCTCCTGTCACTACAGCGGGGTCACGTACGCGCCGGAGATGCCGCCGTCCACGAGGAACGTCGACGCGGTGATGAACGACGAGTCGTCACTGGCGAGGAAGGCGACCGCCGCGGCGATCTCCTCCGGCTCGGCGAATCGGCCGAGCGGTACATGGACGAGCCGGCGGGCCGCGCGCTCCGGATCCTTCGCGAACAGCTCCTGCAGCAGCGGCGTGTTGACCGGTCCCGGGCACAGGGCGTTGACGCGGATACCCTGCCGTGCGAACTCGACGCCGAGCTCACGCGACATCGCGAGGACACCACCCTTGGACGCGCTGTACGAGATCTGCGAGGTGGCGGCGCCCATCACCGCGACGAAGGAGGCGGTGTTGATGATCGAACCGCGCCCCTGCAACTGCATGTACGGTAGCGCGGCCTTGCAGCAGAGGTAGACGCTGGTCAGGTTGACCTCCTGGACCCGCCGCCACGCGTCCAGGCCGGTGACGAGGATCGAGTCGTCGTCGGGTGGGGAGATGCCGGCGTTGTTGAAGGCGATGTCGACCGACCCGTACGTGGTGTTCGCCGCCTCGAACAGGGCGTTCACCTGGTCGGGGTCGGTGACGTCGACGCTGACGAACAGGCCGCCGACCTCGTCGGCCGCGCTCTTGCCGGCGGCTTCGTCCAGGTCGCCGATCACCACCTTCGCGCCCTCCGCCGCCAGCCGCCTGGCCGACGCCAGACCGATGCCGCTGGCGCCGCCGGTGATGACGGCGACGCGGCCCTGCAGTCGTGCGGTCATGTCACTCCTCCGTTGCGATGAAAACGTTCTTGACTTCGGTGAAGGCGTCGACGGCGTCGGGACCGAGTTCGCGCCCGAGTCCGGACTGCTTGAATCCGCCGAACGGGGTCCAGTAGCGCACCGACGAGTGCGAGTTGACGGACAGGTTTCCGCTCTGCACACCGCGGCTCACCCGCAGCGCCCGGCCGAGGTCGCGGGTCCAGATGCTGCCGGAGAGGCCGTACTCGGTGTCGTTCGCGTGGCGGACCGCGTCGGCTTCGTCGTCGAAGGGGACGACCGCGACGACGGGGCCGAAGATCTCGTCGCGCCACTGGCGCGACGCCGTCTCGATCGGCGCGAGGACCGTGGGTGGCACCCAGTAGCCGGCGCCGCGCGGCGCGGCGCCGGCGAACGCGACCGGCGCGTCCTCCAGATAGGACACCACCTTGTCACGGTGGCCGGCCGAGACCAACGGCCCCATCTGCGTGTCCGGGTCCGCCGGTTGGCCGACGCGGTAGGCCTTCACCGCGGGCTCCAGTAGCTCCATGAACCGGTCGTAGACGCTGCGCTGCACCAGGATGCGCGACCGTGAGCAGCAGTCCTGTCCCGAGTTGTCGAAGACCCCGCCCGGTGCGGCCGCGGCCGCGCGTTCCAGGTCGGCGTCCGCGAAGACGATGTTCGCGTTCTTGCCGCCGAGCTCCAGGGTCACCCGCTTGACCTGCTCGGCGCAGCCCCGAAGGATCGTCTTACCGACGGCGGTCGACCCGGTGAACACGATCTTGCGTACGTCGGGGTGCGACACCAGGCGCGCGCCGGTCACCGGTCCGGCGCCGGGCAGTACCTGGAACACGCCCTCCGGAATGCCGGCCTGCAACGCGAGTTCGCCCAGGCGCAGCGCGGTGAGGGGGGTCAACTCCGCGGGCTTGAGCACCACGGTGTTTCCCGCTGCGAGGGCCGGCGCGACGCCCCACCCGGCGATCGGCATCGGGAAGTTCCACGGAGCGATGACGCCGACGACACCGAGCGGCTCCTTGAACGTGACGTCGATGCCGCCGGGGACCGGGATCTGCCGGCCGACCAGGCGTTCCGGTGCTGCCGAGTAGTAGTGCAGGACGTCGCGTACGTTGGCGGCCTCCCAGCGGGCGTTGCCGATGGTGTGTCCGGCGTTGCGGACTTCGAGGTCCGCCAGGTGGTCGATGTCGGCGTCGACGGCGTCGGCGAATCGACGCAGCAGCCGGGCGCGGTCACCCGGGGCGACGGCCGCCCAGGCCGGCGCCGCCGCCTTGGCCCGGGCGATCGCCTCGTCGGTCTCCTCGACCGAGGCAAGCCGTACGGATCCGATCGGCTTTTCGGTGGACGGGTCGATCAGCTCGAACTCGGCGGTCAAGTGACTACTCCTCGTTTCACGCGTGCGTGGGCGCGCCGTCGGCCACTCGACGCCGTGCCGCGTCGACCAGCCCCTGGAACAGGCGGCGATCAGTGGAGTCCTGCTCCGGGTGCCACTGCACCGCGAGCAGGAACGGTCGTCGCGCCGACTCGACGGCCTCGATCGTGCCGTCGTCGGCCACGCCGACGACGCTGAGGTCGGGTGCCAGCACGGCGATCGACTGGTGGTGGTAGCACGACACCGTCAGGTCCTCGCCGACGAGGGCGGCGAGCCGGCTCGCGGCTCTGACCCGCACGTGTACGTGGCCGAACCGGCCGGGGGCGGGTTGATGGCCGGTGTGGCCGACGCGGTCGGGCACGTGCTGTTCGAGGGTGCCGCCGAGCGCGACGTTCAGGACCTGCAGGCCCCGGCAGACGCCGAGGACCGGCAGGTCGAGGTCGAGCGCCGCGTGTGCCAGCGCGAGCTCCCACTCGTCGCGGTCGCGCCGTGGGGCGCCGGTGCGAAGCCCCGGCGTGTGTCCGTACCGGTTCGGCTCGACGTCGGCTCCTCCGGTGAGGACGAGGCCGTCGAGGCGCGCGAGAACGTTGGCCGCTGACGCCGGCTGCGGCGGCAGGAGCACCGCCGTGCCGCCGGCAGCGACGACGGCGTCGACGTACACCTGGTGCAGCAGGGCGAAGTCGGTGTCCCACACGAGGCTCTGCGCGCGCTCGCGGTACGTGGTCAGACCGATGAGCGGACCGGTGCCGCCTTCGGAGACGCTGTCAGAGACGCTCGAATCCACGGACCCTCTCCCAGTCGGTCACCGCGGCGTTGAACGCCGCCAGCTCGACATCCGCGCAGTTGACGTAGTGCGCGACGACCTCTTCGCCGAAGGCCTCCTTGGCGATGCCGCTCGCGGCGAACAGCGCCCGCGCTTCGGCGAGCGTGCTCGGCACCCGCGGCTTGGCGGAGCGGTAGGCGTTGCCGGTGAAGGCGGGTTCGAGCGGTAGCTCGTGGTCGATGCCGTGCAGGCCGGCGGCGATGAGCGCGGCGACGGCCAGGTAGGGGTTGACGTCGCCGCCGGGGACCCGGTTCTCGACCCGCAGCGAGTGGCCCGAGCCGACGACGCGCAGGGCGCATGTCCGGTTGTCGAGACCCCACGCCACCGCGGTCGGGGCGAAGCTGCCCGGCACGTACCGCTTGTAGGAGTTGACGTTCGGTGCCAGCAGGAGCGTCAGTTCCCGTAGGGCGGCGAGCTGGCCGGCGACGAAGTGCTCCATCGTCGTCGAGAACCCGTACGGGCGGTCACCGGCGAGGATCGCCGCGCCGTCGTCCGCGCGCAGGCTGAGGTGGATGTGGCACGAGTTTCCTTCCCGCTCGTCGAACTTCGACATGAACGTGAGGCTGTGCCCGTGCGCGCCGGCGATCTCCTTCGCGCCGGTCTTGTACAGCACGTGGCCGTCGCAGGTGCGCAGCGCCTCGTCGTAGCGGAACGCGATCTCGTGCTGGCCCAGGTTGCACTCGCCCTTGACGCTCTCGACGTACAGGCCGGCGCCCTCCATGCCCCGGCGGATCGCGCCGAGGACGGGTTCGACCTGCGCGCCGCCGAACAGCGAGTAGTCGACGTTGTACCGGTTGGCCGGGCGAAGGTCGCGGTAGGTCTGGCGCCAGGCCTCGTCGTACGGCGTGTCGAAGAGCAGGAACTCCAGCTCGGTGCCGGCGAAGGCGACCAGGCCGCGTTCGGCCAGGCGCTCGACCTGTCGTCGCAGCACCTGCCGGGGCGCGACCGCGACCGGGGTGCCGTCGGCCCACCGCGCGTCGCAGTGCACGAAGGCGGACCGGTCCTGCCACGGAAGAACGGTGAGCGTGTCGAGGTCGGGAACCAGGGCGAAGTCGCCGTAGCCGCGTTCCCACGAGCTGAGCTCGTAGCCGTCGACGGTGTTCATGTCGACGTCCACGGCGAGCAGGTAGTTGCAGGCCTCGCCGCCATGGGGGAGCACCTCGTCGAGGAACCAGCGCGCGGAGCAGCGCTTGCCCTGGAGCCGACCCTGCATGTCGGTCAGGGCGATGGACACACTGTCGATGGCTCCGGAGTCGACGAGGCTACGCAGCTCGTCGACGGTGATGCGGCCGGACGCGTCGGTCACGCCGTCTCGCTTTCGTCTCTAGGTGGCGGCCGGGATCCGCTCCCGGAACCGGATGGACAGACGCGCATGTCCGGTCACTAGCACCCCGCGCGCCTGTTCGTCGTGGGGCCTGAAGTTACCGCCACGACCAAAAACTGTCTAGACCGAATCACTCTCGGGGATTTCTTTTCGTATAGACCTTTTCCGTGATCGATTCCGCTGGTAACGTCCGCCGCCAACGCCAGACTGTGGTCTGGGCTACACCGTGCGGAGCCCGCACGCAGCGCGCGAGACGGCACGTACTCGCCGGACGAGAGGGGTTCGATGTCCCTGCCCGAACGCAGCCAGATCGTCATCATCGGCGGTGGGGTGGTGGGCTGCAGCATCGCCTACCACCTGGCCCAGCGCGGCGTCACCGATGTGGTGCTGGTCGAGCGCCGGAAGCTGACGAACGGCAGCACCTGGCACGCCGCCGGCCTGGTCGGGCAGCTGCGCACGTCGAGCAGCCTCACGCAGCTGATGCAGAAGAGCGTGGAGACGTACGAGACGCTGGAGGAGAAGACCGGCTACGCGACGGGCTGGCGGGGTGTCGGCAGCATCCGCGTCGCGTCGAGCGCCGACCGGTGGGAGGAGATCAGGCGCCTCGCCACGACCGGCAAGAGCTTCGGCTTCGACGTGCACCTCGTCTCGCCGCGGGAGGCGCTCGAGCTGTTCCCGCTGCTCAACATCGACGGCGTGTACGGGGCGACGTGGATCCCCAGCGACGGTTACGTCGACCCCAGTCAGCTCACGCACTCCTTCGCCACCGGGGCCCGCGCGGCCGGTGTCAGGATCATTCAGGACTGCCGGGTGGAGTCGATCGAGCGGGTCGGGCGCCGGGTCACCGCCGTCGTCACCGACCAGGGGCGCATCGAGTGCGAGACGCTCGTCAACGCGACGGGCATGTGGGGAACGGAGACCGCCCGGCTGGCCGGCGTCGATCTCGCGGTCAACGCGGTCGAGCACCAGTACGTCGTGACCGAAAAGGCCGACGGCATCCCGTGGGATCTGCCGACCATGCGCGATCCCGACGCGCGCTTCTACCTCAAGCCGGAGGCGGGCGGC
Source organism: Planosporangium thailandense (assembly GCF_011947195.1). Taxonomy (GTDB): domain Bacteria; phylum Actinomycetota; class Actinomycetes; order Mycobacteriales; family Micromonosporaceae; genus Planosporangium; species Planosporangium thailandense. The sequence goes on from NZ_JAATVY010000001.1 coordinate 578,649, forward strand.
CTGGTCATCGGCGGCTGGGAGGACGGCACGCGGGCACCGTGGCGCCGCATTCCGGTGGACCTCGGCCCGGACCTGTTCCCGCCCAACTACGAGCGGTTCGAGGGGCTGGCCGAAGGCGCCGCCCACCGCATCCCCCGCTTCGGCGAGCTGGGCATCCAGACGTGGGTCAACGGACCCATCCCCTTCTCGCCCGACGCCGAGCCGCTCATGGGGATCACCGAAGACCTCGACAACATGTTCCACTGCTGCGGCTTCTCGGCCGGCGTCGCCGCCGGCGGCGGGGCCGGCTGGGCCATGGCGAACTGGATCGTCGACGGCGACCCGGGGCTGGACCTGTGGCCGTTCGACGTGCGGCGGTTCGGCCGCCCGCACAACGTCCCGTCCTACCTCGAGCAGCGTTCGATCGACGCCTACGGCCACTACTACCAGATCGCGTACCCCAACCGGGAGCTGGAGGCGCCGCGTGGGCAGCGCACCAGCGCCCTCTACGGCGCCCTGCGCGAGCGCGGCGCCGTCTTCGGCGCCAAGTTCGGCTGGGAACGGGCCAACTGGTTCGCGCCGGAGGGCGAGCCACGCGTCGAGAACCTCACGTTCGGGCGCAGCAACGCCTTCCCGCACATCGCCGCCGAGCACGCGGCCGTCCGGACGGCGGTCGGGGTGGTCGACCAGAGCAGCTTCTCGAAGTACGAGATCTTCGGCCCCGGCGCGCTGGCGCTGCTGCAGAAGGTCGCCGGCGCGAACATGGACGTGAAGATCGGCAAGATTGTCTACACCCAGCTGCTCAACCCGAACGGCGGGATCGAAGCCGACGTCACGATCACGCGGCTGGCCGAGAACGAGTTCTACTTCGTCACCGGCAGCGCGTTCGGCCGTCACGACCTGACCTTCCTGCTCCAGCACGCCCCGGACGACGGCTCGGTCCACATCCGCGACGTCACCTCCGCCTACGGCGTGCTGAACGTGTGCGGCCCCCGGGCGCGCGACGTGGCCACGAAGCTGACCTGGGCCGACCTCAGCAACGAGGCGTTCCCGTACATGACCGCGCAGCAGATCGACCTCGGCTACGCCCCGGTGCGCGCTCTTCGCGCCACCTACGTCGGCGAGCTCGGCTGGGAGTTCCACGTCCCGACCGAGTACCTGCTCGACCTGTACGAGCGCATCCTGGCCGCCGGCGCCGAGTTCGGCATCCGCAACGTCGGCTACAAGGCGGTCGAGTCGCTGCGCCTGGAGAAGCAGTACCTGGCGTGGGCGACCGACATCAAGTCGGACACGAACCCGCTCGAGGCCGGGCTCGGCTTCGCGGTCAAGCCGGACAAGCCGGAGCTGCTGGCCGGTCCGGCGCTGCGCCAGATCCGCGACGAGGGCGTCACGCGCAAACTCTGCTGGTTCTCCGCCGATCCCGAGGTCTTCATGCACGGCGGTGAGCTCCTCACGCACGCCAGTCGCCCGCTCGCGGCCACCGTCCGCAGCGCCGGATACGGGCACACGGTCGGCCGGACGATCTTCTCGGCGTACGTGCCGATCGAGCTCGCCGACGAGACCGAATTCATCGTCGACGTGGCCACCGAGCGGTTCCCGGCCCGCCGGGAGAGCGGTCCGCTGTACGACCCGAAGGGCGCCCGCGTCCGAGCCTGATCCGCCCGCGCCCCGCTGTGGCGGCGCAGCACCGGTGACCCCCTCCCAGACCAGGAGTTATGTCCGTATGAGCAGCGACGCGGTGACAACAGACGCTCCGACCGTACCCACCCTGACCGATGTACTCCTTGACGAGATAGCCGTCTTCCGCGGCCGGCCGAGGAGCGTCGAGGAGCTGTCGGGTGGGCTCACGAACCGGAATTACAAGGTCACGACCGACGAAGGCAGCTACGTCGTCCGGGTGTCGTCCGAGGAGACCGGAGCGCTCGCGATCAACCGGGACCACGAGTACCGCAACTCGGTCATCGCCGCGGCGGCCGGCGTCGGGGCCCCGGTCATCGCGCACCTGCCGGACCGGCACGTCATGGTCGTGGGCTTCATCGACGGGCACACCTTCGCCGACCACGACTTCGCGGTGCCCGGCACCATCGAGCGGGTCGCCGCGTCGTGCCGGGCGCTCCACGCCGCGCCGCCCTTCGTCAACGACTTCAACATGTTCGAGATCCAGCGCCGCTACCTCGGCGTCGTGCAGGAGAACGGCTATCGGCTACCGGACGGGTACCTCGACCTGGAGCCCCACGTGGCAACGCTCCGGCGGGCACTCGCGGTCCGCGACGAGGGTACGGTGCCGTGCAACAACGATCTGCTGGCCGCCAACTTCATCGACGACGGAAGCAAGATCTGGCTCATCGACTACGAGTACTCCGGCAACAACGACCCGTGCTTCGAGCTGGGCAACATCTGGAGCGAGTGCCACCTGGACCTCGACCAGCTCGAAGCGCTCGTGACCGCCTACTACGGCCGGCTGCTGCGTAACAAGCTCGCGCGGGCGCAGTTGCAGGGCCTGATGTCGAAGTACGGGTGGACGTTGTGGGCCTCCATCCAACAGGCGACCAGCCCCATCGACTTCGATTTCTGGAGCTGGGGCATGGAGAAGTACGAGTCCGCCGTGGCGATCTTCCGTAGCGCCCGGTTCGACGAGCTGCTTGACGAGGTACAGCGCGCCGACTGACCGGCGGTCCGCCGATGGTCGCGCTCGCATCTCCCATACCGCACGTGCACATTCCCGTAATCACCTCGGCTTGAATCTCCACAATGGAGGAACCGAAATGACTGAGCGAATTCACGTCGTGCCCGGGGGTGCCGACACCACCGACAGCGACGACTTGGCGAGTCACGGATACCGGCAACGGCTCAACCGCAGCCTCGGCAGCTTCTCGTCGTTCGCCGCCGGCTTCAGCTACATCTCGATCCTCACCGGGATGTTCCAGCTGTTCGGCTTCGGCTACGGCTTCGGCGGCCCGGTGCTGTTCTGGTCCTGGCTTATCGTCCTAGGTGGACAATTCTGCGTGGCGCTCGTGTTCGGCGAGCTCGGCGCGCGGTACCCCATTGCGGGATCGGTCTACCAGTGGTCCAAGCAGGTGTCCAGCCGCGCCGGGGCCTGGTTCGCGGGCTGGATGATGCTGATCGGCTCGATCGTCTCGGTCGCGGCCGTGGCGATGGCGGAGCAGGTCGTACTGCCGGCCATCTGGAGCGGGTTCGAGGTCTTCAGCAACCCGGCGGTGAACGCCGTCTTCCTGGCGAGCCTCACGATCGTCCTCACGACCATCATCAACGTCCTCGGCGTGAAGGTGATGGCATACATCAACAACGTCGGTGTCATGGCCGAGCTGATCGGGGTCATCCTCATCATCGTCCTGCTGGCCGTCCACATCCGGCGCGGGCCCCAGGTGGTACTGGACACCCAGGGTGCGGGCCCCGGGCTGCCCGGTTGGGGCACGCTCGGCCTGCTCGCGCCGCTGCTGTTGTCGGCGATCATGCCCGCGTACGTCATGTACGGGTTCGACACCGCGTCCTCGCTCGCCGAGGAGACCAAGGACCCACGCCGGCGGACCCCGATCGCGATCCTGCAGGCGCTCGCCGCCTCCGGCGCCGCCGGCGCACTGCTGCTGATCCTCGCGCTGATGGCCACGAAGACGCTGTCGATCAAGGATCTGAGCGCCGGCGGGCTGCCGATGATCCTCCAGGAGGTCCTGGGCAGCACCCTCGGCAAGATCCTCCTGGTCGACGTGGCGTTCGCGATCTTCGTCTGCACGCTCGCGATCCAGACCGCGTCCATCCGCGTGGCGTTCTCGATGGCCCGCGACCACCGACTGCCCTTCGGCGAGCGGCTGGCCCACGTCACCGAGGAGCGGCACTCGCCGGCCGCGCCGTCCATCGTCTCGGGCGTGGTCGCGATCGGCATCCTCCTGGTCAACCTCGGCAACGCCCAGATCTTCACCCTCGTCACCAGCGTGGCCATCATCATCGTCTACATCGCGTACCTTCTGGTCACCTTCCCCGTGTTCCGGCGGCGGCTGGGCGGCTGGCCGGCCGACGGGGGCCGCACCGGGCTCTTCACTCTCGGCCGGGGTCGGGGCCTGGCGATCAACGGACTCGCGGTCGCGTACGGCCTGTTCATGACGATCAACCTGATCTGGCCGCGTGAGCTCATCTACGGCGCGGGCGGCTACGCGTGGGGTGGCGTCATCGTCATCGCCGTGATCTTCGCCGTCGGGGCCCTCTACTACTTCACCGCACAGCACCGCAAGGACCACGTCATCGCGGCCGAGCACCGGGCGACCGCCGGTGCCGAGCCGGCGTCGACCGAACCCGCCGGCGGGGTCGCCGCAGTGCTGTCCGACGACGACGCGCAGCCCGCGCCCGCCTTCGACTGACGCCTGCCGGTCGCGACCGACATCGTCCGGGTCACCGAGCTACACCGTTTCCTTAGGAGCACCGCCATGAGTCAAACCCTGCCCAGCCGCGCGCGCGTCGTCATCATCGGTGGCGGCATCATCGGCGCCAGCGTCGCGTACCACCTCACGAAGCTCGGCTGGACCGACCTGGTCCTCCTGGAGCAGGGACGCCTGTCGAGTGGCACCACCTGGCACGCGGCCGGTCTCGTCGGCCAGCTGCGGTCGAGCGAGAGCGGCACCAGGCTCGTCCAGTACTCGGCGCAGCTGTACAGCGAGCTGGAGAAGGAGACGGGCCTCGGCACCGGGTTCAAGCGGTGCGGCGGCGTGACGGTGGCCCGGACGCAGGACCGGATGGTCCAGTTGCAGCGGACGGCCGCCTCGGCCGAGGCGTACGACCTCGAATGCGAAATCATCAGTCCGGACCGGGCGAAGGAGCTGTACCCGGTCCTCGAGACCGAGGACCTGGTCGGCGCGATCTGGCTGCCCGGCGACGGCACGGCCAACCCGACCGACGTGACCACCTCGCTGGCCAAGGGTGCCCGGGACCGGGGCGCGCGGATCCTGCAGGGCGTACGGGTCATCGGGGTCGACCACCGCAACGGCGTGGTGACCGGCGTCCGCACCGACCACGGTGACATCGAGGCCGAGATCGTCGTCAACTGCGCCGGCCAGTGGGCCAAGGCGGTCGGGGCGCTCGCCGGCGTCAACGTGCCGCTGCACTCGGCGGAGCACTTCTACGTGGTGACCGAGCGCATCGAGGGTGTGCACCCGATGATGCCGATCCTGCGGGACCCGGACGGCTACACGTACTTCAAGGAGGAGGTCGGTGGGCTCGTCGTCGGCGGCTTCGAGCCCGAGGCCAAGCCGTGGGTGGCGCCGGACCAGCTGCCCTACCCGTTCGAGTTCCAGCTGCTCGAAGAGGACTGGGACCACTTCTCGGTCCTGATGGACAGCGCGTTGCACCGGATCCCGGCGCTGCACCACACCGGCATCAAGAAGTTCTACAACGGACCGGAGAGCTTCACCCCGGACAACAACTTCATCCTGGGGGAGGCGCCAGAGCTGAAGAACTTCTTCGTCGGCGCGGGCTTCAACTCCGTCGGCATCGCCTCGGCCGGCGGAGCGGGGCGTGCGCTCGCGGAGTGGATCGTCAATGGTGAGCCCACCACCGACCTGTCCGCCGTCGACATCCGGCGGTTCGCTCCGTTCAACGGCAACAACCAGTGGCTGCACGACCGGGTCGCCGAGATCCTCGGACTTCACTACGAGGTGCCGTGGCCGAACCGGGAGCTGGCCACCGCGCGCCCGTTCCGCCGCTCGCCGGTCTACCACCTGCTCGCCGAGGCCGGCGCGTCGTTCGGTTCGAAGATGGGCTGGGAACGGGTCAACGTGTTCGCGCCCGCGGGTGTCGCGCCCGAACTGGAGTACACCTGGGGCAAGCCCAACTGGCTGCCGTGGTCGGCCGCCGAGCAGCGCGCGACCCGCGAGAACGTCGCGCTCTTCGACCAGACCTCGTTCGGCAAGCTGCTCATCAGCGGTCGGGACGCCGAGCCGCTGCTGCAATGGCTGTGCACGGCGGACGTCGCGGTGGAGCCGGGCCGCGCCGTCTACACCGGGATGCTCAACGAGCGGGGCGGGTACGAGTCGGATGTCACGGTGACCCGGCTCAGCCACGACGAGTACCTTCTCGTCACCAGCTCCGGCTCGGTCCAGCGCGACCTGGACTGGATCCGCCGGCACATCCGGGACGACCAGCACGTCGGGGTCACCGACATCACGTCCTCGCTCGCGGTCTTCGGGGTCATGGGTCCGAAGTCGCGCGCACTGCTGCAGAAGCTGTCCCGGTCGGACCTGTCCGACGCGGCCTTCCCCTTCTCGACCAGCCAGCAGATCGATCTCGGCTACGCGACGGTCCGCGCGACCCGCATCACCTACGTCGGCGAGCTGGGCTGGGAGCTGTACGTGCCGGCCGAGTTCGCGGTCGGGGTGTACGAACTGCTGCTGGCGGCGGGGGCCGAGTTCGGCCTGGTCCAGGCCGGCTACTACACGATCAACTCGCTGCGCCTGGAGAAGGGGTACCGCGCCTGGGGCTCCGACCTCACCCCGGACTACAACCCGGTCGAGGCGGGCCTGCTGTTCACGTGCAAGCTGAAGTCGCAGACGGCCTTCGTCGGCCGGGAGAGCGTCGAGAAGGCGAAGGCCGAAGGGCCCCGGCGCAAGCTGGTGTCCCTGGTCCTCGACGACCCCGACGTGATGATGTGGGGCGGCGAGCTCGTGCTCCGGGACGGGGAGGCCGTCGGACAGGTCAGCTCGGCGGCGTGGGGCGAGACGGTCAACGGGTGCGTCGCGCTCGCCTACGTGCGGCGTCGCGACGGCGAGCCGGTCACCAACGACCATCTGCAGAGCGGCTCGTACCAGATCAACGTCGGCGGCACGCTGTGCCCCGCCACCCTGCACCTTCGCCCGCCGTACGACCCCGCCGGCGACAAGATCAAGCGTTGATATGACGATCAGCGTCTTCGACCTGTTCAAGGTGGGCATCGGGCCGTCGAGTTCGCACACGGTCGGCCCGATGCGGGCAGCCCTGATGTTTCTGGACGCCATCAAGCACGACACCGACCTCGCCGCCGTCGCGGGGGTGTCCGTCGAGCTGTTCGGCTCGCTCGGGGCCACCGGGCACGGGCACGGCAGCGTCAACGCGGTGCTGCTCGGGCTCGAGGGTCACGCACCGGAGACGGTCGACCCGGCGATAAGCGGACCGACGCGGACGCGGGTGGCGAACACCGGCCGGCTGATGCTGGCCGGGGCGCACCCGATCGCGTTCGACGTCGACACCGACATCGTTCTGCACCGGCGCAAGCGGCTGGACGTGCACTCCAACGGCATGCGGTTCCGGGCCCGAAACGCGGCCGGCAGGGACGTTGTGAGCCGCACGTACTTCTCGATCGGTGGCGGGTTCGTCCTCGACCAGTCCGACGGCGCGCCACGGGTCGTCGAGGACCGGACGCCCGTCCCGTACCCGTTCGCGACCGGTGACGAGCTGCTCGCGACCACCCGCGAGACGGGCATGTCGATCAGCGACGTGGTCCTGGAGAACGAGAAGGTGTGGCGCGGCGAGGCGGAGATCCGCCACGGCCTGCTCGCCATCTGGGACGTCATGCGGCAGTGTGTGCGGGCCGGGTGCGCGGCCGAGGGGGTGTTGCCGGGCGGGTTGCGAGTGCCGCGGCGGGCGCCTGGGCTGCTGGCGAAGCTGCGCGACCGTGACGACGCCGACGACCCCCTGTACGCGCTGGACTGGGTGACGCTGTTCGCGCTCGCGGTGAACGAGGAGAACGCCGCCGGCGGCCGGGTCGTCACCGCGCCGACGAACGGCGCGGCCGGCATCGTGCCGGCGGTGCTGCACTACTACGTCCGGTTCGTCGACGGTGCGAACGACGACGGCGTGATCCGGTTCCTGCTGACGGCCGCCGCGATCGGGTCGTTGTTCAAACGCAACGCGTCGATCTCCGGGGCGGAGGTGGGCTGCCAGGGTGAGGTCGGCTCGGCCTGCTCGATGGCGGCCGCCGGTCTGGCCGAGGTTCTCGGTGGGACCCCGGACCAGGTGGAGAACGCCGCCGAGATCGGCATCGAGCACAACCTGGGGTTGACCTGCGACCCGGTCGGCGGCCTCGTGCAAATACCGTGCATCGAGCGCAACGCCGTGGCGTCGGTGAAGGCGATAACGGCCGCTCGAATGGCGGTGCGCGGGGACGGCCGCCACCACGTGTCCCTCGACAAGGCCATCAAGACGATGCGGGAGACCGGCGCGGACATGAAGGACAAGTACAAGGAGACCGCTCGCGGCGGGCTGGCTCTCAACGTCGTGGAATGCTGAAAGGACGCAACGACCGTGCAACGCCGATTCGTGCTGACGCTGAGCTGCCCCGACCGCCCCGGCATCGTCCACGCCGTCACCTCGTACCTGGTGAACTTCGGGCTCGACATCACCGAACACCAGCAGTTCGACGACGGGCGGCACGGCCGCCTGTTCATGCGGACGAGCTTCGCCAGCGAGTCCCCGGAGCTCACCGTCGGCCATCTCGCTCCGGCGTTCGCACCGGTCGCTGCCGCGTTCGGCATGACCTGGAACCTGTACGACGTGTCCGAGCAGCCGCGCGTGCTCGTCATGGTGTCCAGGTTCGACCACTGCCTGAACGACCTGATCTACCGGTGGCGTACGAACTCGTTGTCGGCGGAGCTCGTCCTGGTCGTGTCCAACCACGACGACCTGCGCCCCATGGTCGAAGCGGCCGGGCTGCCCTTCGCGCACATCGCGGTCACGCCGGAGACGAAGCCGGCAGCCGAGGCGGAGCTGTTGTCGTTGGTCAGCGAGTACCGCGTCGACCTGGTCGTCCTCGCGCGTTACATGCAGGTGCTGTCGAACGAGCTGTGCAAGGAGCTCGAGGGGCGCGCCATCAACATCCACCACTCGTTCCTGCCCAGCTTCGTCGGTGCCAAGCCCTATCACCAGGCGTACGAGCGTGGCGTGAAGCTGGTCGGCGCGACGGCGCACTACGTGACGCCCGACCTTGACGAGGGCCCGATCATCGAGCAGGAGGTCATCCGGGTCGACCACCGCCCGTCCCCCGACGATCTCGTGCGGGTCGGGCGCGACGCCGAGCGGGTGGCCCTGGCGCGCGCGGTCGAGTGGCACTGCCAACGCCGGGTGCTGCTCAACGGCAATCGAACGATCATCTTCAGCTGACGGGAGGCTCCACCCGCCGGCGTCTCGCCGGTGCCGCGCCGATCGCGCTCAGGCCGCCAGCCTCAGGCGTTCCGAGACCGGTCCGCCGGTCCGCACCGCTTCGTAGTGTGCGATGAGCTCGTCGCCGATGACGCTCCAGCTACGGCCCTCGACGGCGGCTCGGGCGGTCTGCCCGTACCGGCGTCGCCGTTGCGGGTCGGCGGCGAGCGTGGCGACGGCCGCCGCCATCGCGGCGCCGTCACCCGGCGGCACGAGGTGCCCGGTACGCCCGGGCTCGACGAGGTCGAGCGCGCCGCCGGCCGCCGGGGCGACGACGGGCAGGCCGCTGGCGAGCGCCTCCTGCACCGTCTGGCCGAACGTCTCGTACGGCCCGGTGTGCGCGAACACGTCGAGGCTGGCGTAGATGCGCGACAGCTGCGCGCCGGTGCGCAGGCCGAGGAAGACGGCGTCGGGCAGGTGTCGGCGCAGACCGGCGGCGGCCGGCCCGTCTCCGACCACGACCACCCGTACCCCCGGCAGCCGGCTCGTCTCGGCGAGCAGCTCCACCCGCTTCTCGGCCGCGAGCCGGCCGACGTAGCCGACCAGTACCTCGCCGTGCGGTGCCAGCGCGCGTCGCAGGGCGTCGCTGCGGTGGGCGGGATCGAAGCGGGTGGTGTCCACGCCTCGCCGCCACAGCCATACCCGGTCGATGCCGTGCGTGTGCAGGGCGCGCGCGGCCTCGGTGGACGGCGCGAGGGTACGGTCGGCTCTGTTGTGCACGTGGCGCAGCCAGGCCCACGCCGCCGCTTCGGTCATCCCGACCCGGTAGGCGCGGGTGTAGCCCGGGATGTCGGTCTGGTAGACGGCCACCATGGGCAGTCCGAGCGCGCGGGCCGTGCTCACCCCACGGGCGCCGAGCACGAACGGGCTGGCCAGGTGTACCACGTCGGTGCGGTGCTCGCGCAGAGTCGCCGCCAGCCGGCGGCCGGGCACGCCGAGCCGGAGCCGGGCGTACCCGGGCAGGGGGAGTGAGGGCACCCGCACCACCGGGTACGGCACGGCCGGGCCGGTCGAGCGGGTGCTGCTGGCCGGCTGCGGCGCGATGACCAGCGGGTGGTGCCCGCGCTCCAGCAGGTGTTCGGCGACCCGGACGACCGAGTGCGCCACGCCGTTGACGTCGGGCGGGAACGATTCGGTGACAAGCGCGATCCGCATGCTGCCACGGTGCCGGCCGTCGTGGATGTTCCCGCCACCACACCGTGACATACAGGCGAAGAATGGGCGACGAGGCGGCTTGCGGGCAGCGCGCGAAATGGCACGAAAGCGTGCGGGGAGCGGGCCGGTCGGCCCACTCCCCGCACCTGGTCGGACGACCGTCAGCTGTCGAGCAGCTCGTGCGCCTGTTCGAGCAGGCGCTTGCCGCGCGCGAGCTGCGCGGCGACGGTGGCCCGGTCGACGTGGCCGTTGCCGAACCGGCCCTGGTCGAGGGTCATCTTGATCTGCTGAGCCAGCGCGTCGCGCTGGTCGGCCAGGCCGGTGAGCTTCGACTCGATCCGGTTGTAGGTCTGGTCGCCGGCCGAGGAGCTGGCCAGCGCGATGGTGTCCGCCTTCAGGGTGTCCGTCGCGAACGCCCCGACCGACGAGTTGAGCTGACGGTACGTGGCCGCCAGCTCGTCGAGCCGCTCGTCACCCTTGTGCCGGGACAGGATGAAGCTCAACGGGGTGCCGTCGGACAGGTAGTCGTCACGCAGACCGACCAGCGACAGCAGGGTCGGCCGGATGTCGGTCTCCTCCGCCCACGTGGACACCTTGCCGGCCTGCGGGACGGTCAGCGTCGGCGACCCGTTCTGCCCGTCGGCCGTGGCGGTCGGGCCGTGCCGCGGGTCGGCGCCCACGATCCCCTTGCGCGCCACGCCCGGTCCGGCGAACCCGGCCCAGGTGATGTCGATGTCGGGGGAGTAGTAGCCGTGGTTGTAGGCGTAGCGGGCGTACTGCGACACGCACTCCGCCGCCGGGTTGGTCGACGCCGTGCACTTCGGGAACGCGGGGTCGAAGTAGTAGTCCGGCTTGGGGAAGATCGTGTAGCTGGGGGTGCGCAGCGGGTCGGCGGTCTGCATGTGCAGGATCCGCTGTTCCACGGCGCCGGCCTGGTAGTTGACGATCTTCTCGCCGGTGGCTCCGGTGTACGGGTTGTCGCCGGTCAACGCGGCGGTGTCCCGTTCCAGTTGGCGCAGCGCCGGGTCGGTGGGGGCCGGCCTACCGTTGGCGTACATCGCCGCGCCCTGCGGCTCGACCGCGAACGGGGTGCTGTTGCCCCGCTCGCTCGCCAGCAGGCCCGGCAGGTTGGCCTGCAGCTCGCCGATCTGGCCGGCCGCGTAGTGGCAGGCGACCGTGACCCCGTCGCAGTCGGCCGGTGACGGCTTGCTCGCCCGCAGCGTGTTCGCGCCGGCCAGGTGGTCGTTCTCCTCGCTGGTGATCACGAACTCGGTGTTGGCCGGCGTGATGCCGTCCTTGGCCAGCCGGTCGAAGAACTTCGCGAACGCGTCGTCGTACGCCTTGGCGGTGGCGATCGAGCACGGGTCGCCGGGGCCAACCGGGTACCCGGTGCCGGTCGCCGACGCCGTCGTGCAGCCGGTCTGCCCCGCCTTCTTCTCGTGGATGTCGGAGATGTAGCCGTAGGTGACCGGGACGCCGGCCTCCTGCATCGAGGCGAGGTAGGCCAGGCTCTGCGACGCCGTCGGGCTGAAGCCGGGGAAGCCCGCGATGTTCGCGTACGTGCTCTTGATCGTGTTGCCGTCCAGGTCGACGAGGTCGCCATTGGCGTCGGTCACCTGGTAGCCGTTGCGTACCAGGTTGGCCTTGCCACCGGTCACCAGCGGCCCGACGTACCTGTACCCGAAGAGCGCCCGGTAGCCCTGGTAACCGCCGGGCTCGGTCGGCAGCTGATCGGCGACCGCGCGCTGGGCGGAGTTGCAGGCGTTGTCGGTCCTGGCGCAGTGCACGGCCTCGCCGGTGTACTGCGCCGCCTCCACGTTCTTGTACGTGTCGGGGTCGGCGGCGTTCTGCTGAGCCTCGGGTGAGTCGGCGCCGAACACGGTCGGGATGTCGAGGTTGGTGTTCTCCAGGACCATGTTGGCGGTCGAGAAGTCACCGACGCTGCAACCGGCGCGGGTGAACGGTACCCACGGCGCGGGGGTGATCGTGCCGGTGGCGCCGGGCTTGGCCGGCACGGTGGGGGAGTACACCATCGACGGCGTGGTCGGTTCGGTACCGGAGACCGCGTTGGCCGCCGAGTTGTAGACCGGCGAGGTCCAGTACACGAACGACCCGTCGGACTCGGTGGTGCCGTCCGGGCGGTACGTCTTGTAGCTGTTGCTGACCGGCATGCCGTGCCGGTCGCCGTACAGGCCGGTGTAGATGGTGAGGCTGTCGTCGGCGGTGTGTGCGATCAGTGGCGTGTGGACGTCCGACAGCAGCGAGCCGTTGCGCTCCAGGAACTGCTTGAGGTGCGGCATCAGTTCCAGGTCCGACGGCACGTTCGGGTTGTCGCGGAAGAAGTGCACGTTGTCGAAGGTGATCTCGATGACGTGCTTGACGCCGCCACCCAGGTCACAGCCGTGTGCTGACGGTCGGTCGGGGGAAGCGACCGCGCCGGTCGCGCTCACCGCCAGTGCGGTGCCCGCCGCCAGGGCGGCGGCTGCCGCGGCGGCGACGGCGCGGGTCCGCCGTGATGGTCTTGACATAGACATACCTCAGTTCTTGAGACATTGTCATAGGTAAACTAACGCCGATCTCGGTCCGGTGGGTGAACGAAAGTCGACCTGTGCTGATGGATGGATAGGGTGGCTGGACATCCGCAGGGGTACCGGCGTTCATATCCATCAACTTGAATCGGGGACACGGTGGCCAGCGCGGCGCTGGCCGGTCAGGGAGGTTCCCGTGCCCCGGTACCGATCCCTCATCGCCGCGGCGCTCGCGGCCGTCGTCGCTGTCGTCGCGGTGCCCGACGTCCCCGCGCGGGCCGCGACGGGGCCGGACGACCCGGTCTCGCACACGACCACGGTCGGGCTGCACAACACGTACGACCCGGCGGCGTTCCCGTATCTCGCCCGGGCGCTCGACGAGCACCCGGGCCTGATCGAGCTGGACGTATGGCCGGACATCATCACCCACGAGTGGAAGGTCAGCCACTCCAACCCGCTGGGCAACGCCAACAACTGCGTGGCCGCCGGTACGCCGGCCCAGCTCTACTCCGGCAGCGCCAACAAGAACCTCGAGTACTGCCTCGACGACATCCGGCTGTGGCTGTCCGCGCATCCCGGCAGCGGGCCGCTGCTGCTGAAGATCGAGATGAAGACCGGGTTCAGCGGCCGTACCGGACAGGGGCCGGCCCAGTTGGACGCCACGATCGCCGCGCACCTCGGTGCGGCGGTGTTCAAACCGGCCGACCTGATGGCCGGGTACGCGTCGCTCGACCAGGCCGCCCGCGCCGACGCGTGGCCGAGCCGGGCACGATTGTCCGGCAAGGTGATCATCGAGGTCATTCCCGGGACGGTCGAGGAGAACAACCCGACCGACACACTGTGGACCGACGTCGAGTACGCGACGTACCTCCGGGGCCTCGCCGCGGCCGGCGCCCTGGCCCGCGCCCAGATCTTCCCTGCGGTCCACAACGCGCAGAGCGGCGACCCACGGGTCCGCTACGGTGACGCGAGCCTGCGCCCGTGGTTCGTCGTCTTCGACGGCGACGCCACCGAGTACGTCACCACGGGCATCGACACCTCCTGGTACAACACCAACCACTACCTGCTGGTCATGACCGACGCGCAGAACGTGCCGCCGGCGGTGCCCGCCGGGGACGCGGCCGCGGCGCGGGCGCGGGTCGCCGCCCTCGCGGCAGCGCACGCGAGCGTCGCCTCCGCCGACTGGGGCGGCCTGCCGGACGTGGTCGGCGATCTCGTCACGCGAGGTTGACCGGCGGCTGGCGTTCTCGGAGATCCACTACTCGTTGCACCCGGCGCGCGAGCGTGCCCGGGGGCGGAATCGACCGTGACGCCCGGTACCCCGACGAGCGAGTGTTGCGTCGGGGTACCGGGCGTCGGTTCGTTCGCCGTGACCTCAGGGCTTGCTGGGAGTACGGCGGAAGCCGCATGTATGCGACCGACGTGGACAGTCCCGTTGGCATCCCGACCGGGCGAGTCACGGACGTGGCCCCCGGCAAGCTGCTTAAATAAATCCCGTATTGCCGTTTTGTGCGGAATTAGGGAGCAGCTGACAAGCCATCCGTCCCACCGCGGCCGAAAGCCGCACCACGGCGCGACAGGCGCCGCCGGATGGCAACCGCCGGAGAGGATACCGATGCCCGCCCCCGTTCGTGCCGGCCGGACCGATCGACGTCGCAGGAGCCTGCCGCTCGCCGCCCTCGCGATCGTCGTCATGGCCCTGGTGGCCGCCCTGGTCACGACAACCACCACCCGCGCGGCCCGCCAGCTCGCCGGTCTCCGCGCCACCCTGGGCCGGTCGGCCGCCCCGGTGCCCGCGCCGGCCGCCCGCGCGGCCAGCGATCGGCTCGCACCGGCCGCCAGCGATCGGCCCGCGCCCACGGCCAGCGATCGGCTCGCACCGGCCGCCAGCGATCGGCCCGCCCCGGCCGCCGCCCTGGCGCCCACGCCGACCGTCAGCGCGCTACCCGTACCGGCCGGGCTCGGCCCGCAGTGGGCCGCCCGGCTCGCCGGGCACTCCCAGGTGGTGGTCGCCTCGGGCGCGGACTGGCGCTCGTCGCACGCGACCGTGACCGAATGGCAGCGCGCGGCGGGTGGCTGGGTACGGCTCGCCGAGTGGGACGGCTGGAACGGCCGCGAGGGGTGGACCACCACGCCGGCGGAGACGCGCCCGCAGAGCCCGGTCGGCATGTTCGGCCTGACCGACGCCGGCGGCTACGCGCCGAATCCCGGCTCGCGCCTGCCCTACGACCACAGCAGTGGCAGTTACTCGCTCATCTTCAACGGTGTGCGGGCCTTCAACCACGTTATCGCCATCGACTACAACCGGGTACCCGGCACCGCGCCGGCCAACTCGACCCGCCCCCTCGGGTACGCCGCGGGCGGCGGATTCTGGATCCACACCCAGCACAACTCCGGCACCAACGGCTGCGTCGGAATTCCCGACGCCGGCGTGGTCGCGCTGCAGCAGACCCTCGACCCGGCCGCGAAGCCGGTCATCGTGATGGGCCCCGCCGCGGCGCTGGCCGAGTAGCGGCGCGGGTGCTCACCGGGCCCGGCGATCCCGGCCGGCGATCCCCTTGAGGTGACGGCCCATCTCGCGGGCGATCTCCCGGTTGGCGTCCCGCTCGGCCAGGGCCTGTCGCTTGTCCCACGACTTCTTGCCCCGCGCGAGGGCGAGCTCGACCTTCGCCCAGCCGTTCTCGAAGTACATCGACAGCGGGACGAGCGTCACGCCGCCCTCCCGCACCTTCTCGAGGATCCGGTCGATCTCCACGCGGTGCAGGAGCAGCTTGCGGGTACGACGCGGCTGATGGTTCGTCCAGGTGCCGTAGCCGTACTCGGCGATGTGCAGCCCGTACAGCATGATTTCGCCGTCGCGCTCCTGGGCGAACGCGTCCACCAGCGACACACGGCCCTCGCGCAGCGATTTGACCTCGGTGCCCACCAGCTTGATGCCCGCCTCGTAGGTCTTGAGGATCGTGTAGTCGTGCCGGGCCTTCCTGTTCGAGGCGACGAGTTTGCGGCCGGTCTGCCTGGACGTGGCGACCCCTCCTGACCTCGACCGGGTGCGTCGACGGACACGATACCGCCGGCCGCCCCGCGGTCACCGGGGGCCAATTTCCTCGGATCCGCCCCGGGCGTCGGTGGATAGTTCGCCGCGGTACGGGTAGCGCACCCCCTGCCGGCGTAGTACCGATGGGGTAGCTCTTCCCGTACCGCCGGCGTAGTCGCA
>NZ_JAATVY010000010.1 GCF_011947195.1 Planosporangium thailandense
TCATGACCAGGTAGCCGTCGGGCCCTGAATGTGAGGCATGACCAGGTATCTGCCGGGGCCGTTGTGATCCTTCCCGGCCTGCCGGGGCTGTCTCGTCGACCGATCGGTCGGCGGGGCAGCCCGTGCCACCGCCCTCGCGTGCCGGGCTGGCACCGCTGCCCCGGTCGGGCCATTCACATGCTGCCGCGTGAACGCGACGTACAGGAGGAATTGTCATGGATCATGACGTTCCAATCGTCACGGTTGCCGTTCCCAATGTGACCGTTGTCGTCCCCACGTACAACGAGCGGGACAACCTGGTAACAACCGTCGCCGCGCTGCGCGCGCTGCCGCTGCCGAACCTGCGCGTGCTCGTGGTCGACGACGACTCGCCGGACGGCACCGGTGAGCTGGCCGGCGAACTCGCCCGGCAGTCACCGCGGACCGTCGCCGTCCTGCATCGCACCACAAAGGACGGTCTCGGTCGGGCTTACGTCGCCGGCATCACCCGGGCCCTGGACGAGGGCGCCGACATCGTGATCCAGATGGACGCCGACCAGTCCCACCCCGCTGACGCGATCCCCGGAATGGTGGCGGTTCTCGCCGACACCGACGCGGCGGTCGTACTCGGCTCCCGGTACGTACGCGGCGGGTCCGTCGCGGGCGACTGGGGCTGGCGCCGCAAGGCCCTGTCCGTGTGGGCCAACGGGTACGTCAACGCGATCCTTCGACTGGGGGTCAGGGACGCCACCGCCGGATTCAAGGCCTGGCGCGCGGACGTGCTACGCGCGATCGACGTGTCGTCGATGCGCAGCAACGGCTACGCCTTCCAGGTCGAGATGAACTACCGGACGATCCGGCACGGCATGCGGATCGTCGAGGTCCCGATCCGATTCCGGAAACGGGCCGAAGGCGCCTCGAAGATGAGCCTGGCCGTCCAGTTCGAATCGGCGCTCATGCCGTGGAAGCTCCGGTTCGGCCGCAATCCCGTTCGGCCCCGTCACCGTATCGGGACGAAACGTCCGGAGAGGACACCCGCGTTGCCGAGGTGACCGGGCAGCCGGCCGACCATCCACAACGGAGTCAAAGGCCCGGCCGAGTCTCCTCACCCGAACGAGGCAAAGGCTTCGTCTGTCGCTGAAGTCGCACAGAAAGGCAGACGCATGGCCGTGGCGTCCAGACTGATGGCTTCCCGGGCCCAGGAACGGCCGGCGGAGCCGGCGTTCATCGTCGGTGCCGACGGTCGGTCGATGTCGTGGCGCGGGCTGGCCACGTACGCCGAGCGGCTGCGGACGCTGGCCGCCGGGCGCCGGCTGCCGCGCCGGGCCCGGCTCGGTCTGGTGATCGGCGACCCGCTCGCCTTCACGGCCGGGTACCTCGGGGCGTTGGCCGCCGGGTTCACCGTGGTGCCCGTCGATCCCCGGCTCTCGGCGTCCGAGCGCGACGCCGCCCTCGACCGGTTACGGGTGGACGTGGTCGTCACCGACGCGCCAGCGGAGCGCGGGGCGGCCGGCGTGGAGACCTGGCTGGCGGGGCGCGGCGGCCCGGTGCTCGCGTACCCGGCGACGACCGCCGCCTGGCCGAGCGCGAGTGCGGCGATGCGCCCGGCCGTGCTGCTGACCAGTTCGGGCACCACGGGGACGCCGAAGGGGATTCCGTTGTCGGAGTGGCAGTTGCTGCACGCGGCTCGCCGGGTGGCCGGGCACCACGGCTTCGGGCCGGGCCAGCGCGGTTACAGCCCGCTGCCGCTGTTCCACGTGAACGCGCAGGTGATGGGGCTGCTCGCGACTCTGGTCAGCGGCGGGTCGCTGGTGCTGGACCGGCGCTTCGAACCCGACGTGTACTGGTCGCGGGTGGCCGAGTGGTCGCCGACCTGGTTGAACACCGTCCCGGCGGTGCTGGCCGCCCTGGTGACACAGGCACCGCCGCCGGAGGCGCTGGCCGCCCGGCTGCGGTTCGCCCGGTCCGCGTCGGCGCCGCTGCCCGATGCGACGCGGCGCGCCTTCACCGCGCACACGGGCATCGGGGTGCTGGAGACGTACGGCATGACGGAGGCGGCCGGGCAGATCACCGCCAATCCCCTCGACGTGACGGCCCGCCGTGCCGGGTCCGTCGGGCTGCCGGTCGGCATCGGACTGACCGTCGTCGGTCCGGACGGACACCCGGCCCGGCCCGGATCACGCGGGATGATCATGCTGCGCGGGCGGCAGGTGATCGGCCGGTACCTGGAGCTGGCCGGGCACGGAGCCGAACGCAGCCGCGCGGCCCGCGACGCCGGCGGCTGGCTGCCCACCGGAGACCTGGGGTTCCGCGACGAGGACGGCTTCGTCTACCTGGTCGGCCGCGCCGACGACGTGATCAACCGGGGAGGGGAGAAGGTCTACCCGCAGGAGGTCGAGAACGTCCTGCTCGGGCACCCCGCGGTCGGCGCGGCCGCCGTGGTCGCCGCACCGCACGACCGTCTCGGCCAGGTACCGGTAGCGTTCGTCACGGTCCGCGCGCACCTCGCCGCCCCGGGCCTGGTCGAGGAGCTGTACCGGCGGTGCGACGACAGGTTGCCCCGGTACAAGCGGCCCGTCCGCATCGCGATCGCCGCCGCGCTACCGACCGGCCCCACCGGAAAGGTGCTGCGCCGTACGCTCCGCGACGACCTGCTCGCCCTGGACGGCAGTCGGTGAGCGCCCCGACGGGGTCGGACGTGGTCACCGAGCCGGCGTCGCGACCGGACGGCCGACCGCCGTCGCCGCGGTGCGCGCCCGCGCCGCCCGCCGCACGCCCGGCGGCGCCCGCCCACCTCGCCCCGGTGGACGTGGTGCGGGTGCTGACCGTCGCTCTGGTCATCGCCGTGCACACGGTCGCGCAGCAGCCCGGCGGCGTGCGGCTGGCGGGCGGCGCGCTGCTGACCGTGATGCACGTCAGCCGTGAGGTGTTCTTTCTGCTGACCGCGTTCGTGCTCGGCTACAGCCACCGGGACCGGGCGCCGTCGCGCTGGTGGAAGTTCTGGCGCCGGAGGTACCTGCTGGTGGGCGTGCCGTACCTCGTGTGGAGCGCGGTGTACTTCCTCGCCGACGGTGAGCCGCTGCGGCCGGCCGGTCGCGCGCTGGCCGGGTTCGCACACGATCTGCTCACCGGGGCGGCCCGCTACCACCTGTACTTCCTGCTCGTGTCCATGCAGATGTACCTGGTGTTCCCGGTGCTGCGCCGGGTGCTGGCGGCCACGCGGCGCCAGCATGGCTGGCTGCTGGCCGGCGCGGCGGTCTACCAGTTCGGCGTGTACGCCGCCGTGCAGCAGGCGTCGGCGCTCGGCCCGCTGCCGGGGTGGCTGCGCGATCCGGGCCCGTACCTGCCCAGCTACCTGGGGTTCGTGGTCGCCGGCGGGGTGGCGGCCTGGCACGCGGAGGAGTTTCTGCGCGTGACCGGCGACCGGACGCCGTGGATTCTTGCCGGCTGCGGCGCCGTCGTGGCGGCCGGCGTCGCCGTCTTCTTCGTGCGGGCCTGCTGGCTCGGACAGGCTCCGGTGGCGGCCAGCGCCGTGTTCCAGCCCGTCGTCGTGGCGGAGAGCGTGGGCATCGCCTGGGCGTTGCTGGCGCTCGGCCTTGCCTGGCAACGGCGGCGCGCCTTCGGCCGGCGGCTGGTGCGGTCGGCGTCGGACGCCTCGTTCGGGGTCTACCTGGCCCACCCCTTGCTGCTGCAGGGGCTGCTCGCGGCGAGCGCGGCCACCGGCCTGGCCACCGCGGCGGGGCGGCTACCCGACCCGGTGGTCACGGCGGTAGCGGTGACCGTCGTCGTTCCGTTGACCTACCTCATCTGTTGGTTGGGGGTCGCAGCGGGGCGGCGCACCCCGCTGAGCCTGGCGCTGACCGGCCGCCCCAGGCGCGGTGTGCCGTGAGTCCGGGCGGAGCGCGGTACCTGCCAGACCATGCGGTCCGACCCGGACCGTCCACAGTCCCCGCATCCGGCGAAGGAGAATGCGATGCGAACGTCAACCGGTACGACGATGGTGATCGACAGCGGCCTGCCCACCGGCGCGTTCACCGACCTCATCACCAGCCACGGCCAGTACATCGACCTGGTCAAGTTCGGCTGGGGCACCGCCCTGGTGACGCGTGACCTCGACCGCAAGGTCGCCGTCCTGCGTGATGCCGCGATCGGGTTCTACTTCGGCGGCACGCTGTTCGAGCACCACCTGTGGACCGGTCAGCTCGACGAGTACCTGCGCCTGGTCGACCGTACCGGCGCCACCCACATCGAGGTGTCCAACGGCACGATCCCCCTGGACCAGAGCAGCAAGGCCGAGTACGTGCGCAGGATGTCGCAGTACCGCCCGGTCCTGTCCGAGGTGGGTTACAAGGACGCCGAGCGCTCGGCGCTGCTCACCCCGGCGGACTGGGTGGAGGCGCTGCGCGAGGACCTCGAGGCCGGTGCCTACCTGGTCATCACCGAGGCGCGGGAGAGCGGGCGCAGCGGCATCGCCCGGGCCGACGGGCAGTTGCGCCGCGACGTCCTGGACGCGGTGCTCGACGGCGTCGACACCGACCGGGTGATGTTCGAGGCGCCGACCAAGGACCTGCAGGTGGGGCTGATCAACGCGGTGGGCCCCGACGTGAACCTCGGCAACGTCGCCGCGGCCGATGTCGTCGGGGTGGAGACGCTCCGCCGTGGGCTGCGCGGCGACACCCTGCTGCACCTCACCACCGGCGTGAACGCCACCGAACGCGCACACCCGCGCTTCCCGTCCGTCGCCTGACCCGTACCTGTTCGAGGAGTGACCATGCGATCCACCCACGACGCGTTCCACGTCGCCGTGCCCACCCACAACCTCGACGAGGCGGTACGGTTCTACGTCTTCGGGCTCGGCGCCAAGCTCGCCCGCCGCTACGACGACCGGGTCACCTTCGACTTCTTCGGCGATCAGCTCGTCTGCCACCTCGACGAGAGCGCGGTACCCGACGGCGAGCCGGCGGCCTACCCGCGTCACTTCGGGGTCACGTTCGCGCGCGCCGAGGACTTCGACCGGCTGCTCCGGCTGGTCGAACACCGCAAGCTGTCGGTGCTGTCCGGCCCGGACACCCGGTTCGAGGGCACCGCGGAGCAGCACCGCACCATCTTCCTCGCCGACCCGTCCAACAACGTGCTGGAGTTCAAGCACTACGAGGACCCCCGGCTCCAGTACTGACCACGAGCGGCCGCGAGATGACCGGCAACGTCCACGGGAGACAGCCGTTGCCGACCGCCGGGCGGGGGAACCGGCACCGCCGGCGGTACGGCCGCCGTACCGCCGGTATCCTCGCGCTCGTCTCCGCCGTCCTCCTGGCCCTGTCCGCCTCCGCGCGCGCCCCGGTCATCCGGGCTCCGGCGGTCGCGCCGCCGAACGCCGTCCCGCTGCCGGCCGGCTGGACCCAGACCACCGTCCCGGTCACGGCCGGCGACATGGCCCGCAGCTACCTCATGATCCGCCCGCGACGCACCGGCACGACCCGCCTCCCGGTACTGGTCGAGCTGCACGGCTGCTGCGTGACGCCGCAGTTCGAGGCGCGGCGAAGCCGCTTCATGGACGTGACGGGGCCGGCGATCCTGGTCTATCCCGCCGGGGTGGCGCAGTCCTGGAACGCCGGCTACTGCTGCCGGCAGGCGCAGGCGAACGACGTCGACGACGTCGCCTTCCTCACCGCCGTCGTCGCCCATGTGCTGGCCACCCAGCCCGACGCCGCCGCCGCGGAGGTGTACCTCGCCGGCTACAGCAACGGCGGGAAGATGGCGCTACGCATGGCGTGCGCGGCGCCACGGCTGTTCACGGCACTCGCGTCATACGGCGCCGTGAACGCCATGCCCTGCCAGGATCCCGCGCCCGTGTCGCTGCTGGAGGCCGCCTCCACCGGCGACCCCGAGCTGACCATCGGGCCGACCGGGACGGCGCACACCGTCAACGGGTACACCGAGCCGACCGTCACCGCGCAGGTCGACGAGTACCTGATGGCCGACGAGTGCCCGGACGACGCGGACGTCCGTACCGTGGGCAGGCTCACCGTCAGCACGTGGACCGGGTGCGGCTCGGGCCGGAGCGTGCAGCTGGCCGTCTACGAGGGCGGTAGTCACGTCTGGCCGCAGGGCGACGACGCCACGCCGTCGGCCGCGCAGGTGATCTGGAGCTTCTTCCGCGCCGTCCACGGCGCCGCCGCGAGAGGCACGAAATGAGCGCGAAGGGCGCGAAATGAGTACCCCACCGCGGCTCGTCGTGGTCAGACACGGGCGCACCGGGTGGAACGCCGAAGGGCGGTTCCAGGGCCAGGCCGACCCGCCGCTGGACCGGGTCGGGCACCGCCAGGCCGAGGCGGTCGCCGACGCGGTCGCCGCCCTGCGCCCGGGCCTCATCCTGGCCTCCGATCTGCGCCGCGCCCGGCAGACCGCGCAGCCGCTCGGCGCCCGGTGCGGGCTGCCCGTCATACCCGACGCGCGGCTGCGGGAGGTGGACCTCGGCGGCTGGGCCGGCCTGGACCGGGCCGAGGCCGCGCGCCGCTACCCCGACGAGTACGACCGGTGGAGCCGGGGCATCGATGTCCGCCGGGGCGGCGGCGAGACCCTCGCGGAAGCGGGTACCCGTGCGGCCGCGGCGCTGCTGGCCGCGCTCACCGGGACCGCGCCGGGATCCACCGTGGTCGCCGTTTCGCACGGCCTGGTGCTCCGGGCCGCGATCTCCCGCCTCGCCGGCCTCGGCATCGTCCGGCTGGCGGTCGACGCGCCGCACCTGGCCAACGGGGAGTGGAACTGCGTACCGCTCGTCTCGACGGACGTCACGCCGACCGCAACAGGACGACGCCGTCGATGACGCGCTCGACCCGGTACCGGTCGGCGAGGATCCGCCGCACCTCGCCGGTACGGTCCACCGTGTCCGGTTCCCGGTACAGCAGCACCAGCGTCGGCCGGCCAGGTCCGTCCAGGATGGATCGTAGGCGGGGCAGCGCGCCCGGGATCTTCTCGATCGGCCTTCCCCACAGGTACGGATACCTGGTCGTCCGCCGGGAGAGGAAGTAGATGTCCGCCTCGGAGACGAGTACGTAGATCTGATTGCCGGGCGCCGTCTCGGCGCGCACCGTCGCGGCGATGCGCTCGTCCCGCCGGGCCGCGGCGTAGTACGGAATCGCCCGCTGTCGCTGCGCGGGCGTGGCCGGCACCAGCACGGCGAACCAGATCAGCTGCGGTAGGAGGGTGCCCGCGACGGCGACGGCCCGCCACCCGGTTCGGTGGACCGCGGCTATCGCGACTCCGGCCAGCACCGCCAGCGGCGGGAGCAGTTGGACGTAGTAGTGCGGCCAGTACGAGCCGCCAAGGTTGATCCCGGCCGCGGCGCTCGCCAGCCAGGCCAGCAGGGTCCGCCGCGTGGGCCGCGACCCGCGCAGCAGCCACAGCCCGGCACCTGCCGCGACCGCGATCGCCGGCAGATCCAGCCCGACCGGTGCCAGGCCGCCGGTGAAGGAGTGCCAGCGCGCACCGATCCCGGAACCGGGCCGGCCGATCGCCGCCAACTGGTAGCCCGCGATCGCCGTCCAGTACGTGTGCCAGCCGAGCCGCCAGCCGTGGAGCGCGCACGCCGCGAGCGGCGCCGCGACGGCCGCGAGGAAGACCGTCGGCGCCACGACGGGCGCGCGGAAGACCGTCGGCGCCGCGACGGGCGCGCGGAAGATCGCGGTACGGGACCGGCCGGGCCGCCGGGGCACCGCGCCTGTGACGACCGCGAGGCCGGCGACGATGCCGTCCACGCCGGACGGCTTCATCGTCATGGCGCCGCCCGCCGCCAGCCCGGCCACCACCAGCCAGCCCGCCGATCCCGACCGGCGCCACAGCAGGGCGGCGGTCACCGCGGCCGTCGCGGGCCCGCTGGCCAGCAACTCACCGTTGAGAGTGAACCCTTCGAGGTGCGGCGCGACACCGACCACGGCGTAGCCGGCCGCTGCGGCGACGCCCGCTCGATGCCCCACGAGCAGCCAGCCGATCAGCCCGACGAGCACCGTGATCGCGGCTCCGGCGCACACCGCGGCGAGCCGGATCGTCCGGCCGCCGTCGCCCAGCCAGAGCAGGAACCGGTAGGTGAGCAGCAGACCCTGTGGCCGGTCCAGCCAGACCCCGCGGTAGGGCCGGTGGCCCTGCGACCACCGCCACGCGGCGTACGCGTACCCGCCCTCGTCCATGCCGATTCCCGTCCAGATGAACGGCGCCCGTAGCGCGGCGGCGACCAGCGCACAGCTCGTGATCGCCCATGCCGTGCGGCGGTCGGCCGCGGTGCGCAGCCGTGGGAGTCGGGTCGACCCGTCGTCCGGACTCATCCGCGCCCCGATCTGTACGGCCCGCCGGTGACCCGGCAGCGTGCCGGCAGTCCTGATGGTCGCCGGTGATCCGACGGGAGAGCCGTGGGCCGGGACGCCGGGAGCGGGGCGGTCAAGGAGTGATGAAGGCGCTGTCAACCAACCGTGGGGATACCCGGGCACCGTTTCCTCATGCGCCCGTGACGACCTGAGCCCGTCACGTCTCGCGATCTTGGACACCTGTGCCGGCTATGGGTGGCCCACGTGTCCAGGATCTGCGGGGTTCGGAGGGCGCCGCGTGTACCCCTGACAGGAGCGGGGAAAATCAGGAACATGGTCGACACGGCAACCGGCAGCTACGCGAACCCGGCCGGCGCGTACACCCGGGACTCGAACTACATCACCACCCGTATCACCGCCGACGGGCACGACGGTTACCCGGTGGAGCCCGGACGGTACCGCCTGGTGGTCAGCCGGGCCTGCCCGTGGGCGAACCGGGCCATCATCGTCCGCCGTCTCCTGGGCCTGGAGGAGGCGCTGTCGCTCGGGGTGTGCGGACCCACCCACGACAAGCGCAGCTGGACGTTCGACCTCGACCCCGGTGGCGTCGACCCCGTACTGGGCATCGAGCGGATCCAGGACGCCTACTTCGCCCGGTTCCCCGGCTACGACCGGGGCATCACCGTCCCGGCGATCGTCGACGTCCCCACCGGCCAGGTCGTCACCAACGACTACGCGCAGATCACCCTCGACCTGTCCACCGAGTGGCGGGCCTACCACCGCCCCGGCGCACCCGACCTGTACCCCGAACCGCTGCGCGCCGAGATCGACGCGGTCAACGAGGTCGTGTACGCCGACGTCAACAACGGCGTGTACAGGTGTGGCTTCGCCGGTACGCAGCAGGCGTACGAGGAGGCCTACCACCGGCTGTTCGACCGGCTCGACTGGTTGTCGGCGCGCCTGGCGGGCCAGCGGTACCTCGTCGGCGACACCATCACCGAAGCCGACGTCAGACTGTTCACCACGCTCGTGCGCTTCGACGCCGTCTACCACGGCCACTTCAAGTGCAACCGCCAGAAGCTCACCGAGATGCCGGTGCTGTGGGCGTACGCCCGCGACCTGTTCCAGACCCCCGGCTTCGGCGACACCGTGGATTTCGACCACATCAAGCGCCACTACTACCAGGTACACCGGGACATCAACCCGACCGGCGTCGTCCCCGTCGGCCCCGACCTCGCCGGGTGGCTGACCCCCCACGGCCGGGAAACGCTCGGTGGACGTCCCTTCGGCGACGGAACGCCGCCGCCTCCGCCGAGGCCGGACGAGACCGTACCCGCGGAGCACACCCCGCTCGGCCGGGTACCGAGGTAGGACGCGCTCTCCCTCTCCAGGTCATTCGCCCAACAGCCGCCTGCCCCAGAAGTCGTCGCGGGTGCGGACCCCGGGCGGGCACGCGAACAGCCCACTCGACACGTGGCGGACGTACTCGTTGAGCGCGTCGTTGCGGGCCAGCCGGGCCTGGATCGGCACGAACTGTCTGCGTGGGTCGCGCTGGTAGGCCATGAAGAACAGGCCGGCGTCCAGCCTGCCCAGGCCGTCGGAGCCGTCGACGAAGTTGTACCCGCGCCGCAGCAGCCTGGCTCCGCCGTTGGTGTCGGGGTGCGCGAGCCGGACATGCGCGTCCTCGGGCATGACCGGTTCCCCCTCGGCGCCGGTCGCGGCGAGGTCGACCGGGTCGAACTCGCCACGGCGACCGAGCGGCGCGCCGCTTCCCTTGGCGCGCCCGATGACCGCCTCCTGCTCGGCGAGCGACGTGCGGTCCCACGTCTCGATCGTCATGCGGATCTTGCGGGTCACCAGGTAGGTGCCGCCGGTCATCCAGTCCGGCCCGTCGCCGGGCTGTACCCACAGGTGCGCGCGCAGCGCGGCCCCGTCCTCCGCCTTGAGGTTGGCGGTGCCGTCCTTGAACCCGAACAGGTTGCGTGGCGTGGCCTGACTTCGGGACGTCGACGACGTGCGGCCGAACCCGAGCTGCGACCACCGCAGCGACACCGCGCCGAAGCCGAGCCGCGCCAGGTTGCGAATCGCGTGCACCGCCACCTGCGGGTCGTGCGCACACGCCTGTACGCACAGGTCGCCGCCGGAGATGGCGGGGTCCAGGGCGTCGCGGGGGAAGGGCGGCAGGTCGGCGAGCGCGGCGGGTCTGCGCTCGGCGATGCCGAACCGGTCCCGACCGGACGCGTCGCGAAAAAGCGACGGGCCGAAACCGACGGTGAGGGTCAGCCCGGACGGCGGCAGGTCGAGCGCCTCGCCGGTGTCGTCGGGTGGCGCCTCGGGCGGGCCGGCGACCGCGCCGACCGGTCCGGCGTCCCGGCCGGCGGTCAGTCGGGCCGCGGCGCGCGTCCACTCCCGCAGCAGGTCGACCAGGTCGGCCCGCCTCTCGGTCGTGACATCGAACGCGACGAAGTGCAGCCGGTCCTGGGCCGGGGTGGTGATGCCCGCCTGGTGCTGGCCGAAGAACGCGACGGCGCCGCGGGTGTCGGGCGCGGCCGACCGGTCGTCGATCGCTCCGCGCCCCCACGCACCGGCCACGCCGGCGGCGGTCGCGCCGGCAACCCCGGCCCCGCCGATGGCCAGCATCCGCCGCCGCGAGATCCCGCTCGTCATCGCCGCTCCTCTACCCGGTCGCCGTCTCGGTCCGGCTTGCTAGCTGGGTGCTACTTCTGGGCCGCCACAGCCGCGCCGACCTTGCTGATCGGCTCGGCCAGGCCGTTGATCAGGTCGGACAGCTCCTTGACCTCGGCCGTGGACAGTTCCGGGTACGACTTCCAACCGTTGCCGACCCGGTGCCGGTCAAGGGCGGACTGCACCGCCGCGAACCGGGTGTCCAGCTCGGCCACCAGCGCGCCGTTCCGGGCGGCGAGGCCGGCGCGCAGCGCGTCGACCGCCACCATCGCCCCCTCCAGGTTGGCGGCGAAGTCCCACAGGTCGGTGTGCGAGTACCGGTCCTCCTCGCCGGTGATCTTTCCGGTGGCGACCTCGTCGAGCAGTTCCTTCGCGCCGTTGGCCAGCTGCACCGGTGACAGGCTCACCGACTTGGCCCGGGCCGCCAGCTCCGTGACGTCGGCGACGAGCTTGTCCGCGACCGGTCCGTCGGCGCTGACGTCGCCGGTCGTCCAGAGGTCCTTTTCGATCCGGTGGTAGCCGGTCCACTCCTGGCCGGCCTCCAGGTCGTTCTCGCGGGCGTCGATGGCCGGATCCAGGTCGCCGAACGACTCCGCCACCGGTTCGATGCGCTCCCAATGGGTGCGGGCCACCGGGTACAGCGCCTTGGCCTTCGCCACGTCGCGCGCCTTGACGGCGGCGGCGAACTCGGTCGTCCTGGCCAGCAGGTCGTCGGCTTCACGGGAGACGTATGTCCGGTACGTGTCCACGGCGGCCTTCAGCTTCGGGTCGGTGGTGAGGGCCCGCGAGGTCCCGGTCACGGTCAGCTTGACCCGGATGCCGTCGCCCTTCTGGCCAGGCTTGCAGGCGCCCTGGTACTCGCCGGCAGCCAGCTCCACGGGCAGCTTCCGGGTGACGCCGGGCGCGATGTTCTCCACCTCGCCCTTGATGGCGCCGTCCTTGTCGTACACATAGAACTCGGTGATCTTGTCACCCTTGTTGGTCACCGCGAAGGTGTGCGTGCCGGCCGGCAGTTCGGTCCGGGCCACCTGACAGCCGGTTTCGGTGGCGGTGACGCCGATCGTGGTGCCGTGCGCGGTGCCGCGACCGTCGCAGGCGGACAGACCCGTGAGGGTGAGGACGCCGAGCGTGATCGAGGTGGCGTGACGGGGGATGGGCATGGTGGACCGGACTCCTCGCGGACGGGTGGGTGGGACGACGGGGGAGGTCGCGGTGCTAGCTCGCGGGGGCGCCCTCGGCCGGCGCCGCCGGCTTCGTGCGTGCCGTGCGGGCGCCGCGCAGGAACAGCAGCAGCACCGGTACCGCGTAGCCGACCCAGGCGCACACCTCGAACCAGCTCATGGTCGGCGTCAGGTT
The DNA here is from genome assembly GCF_011947195.1 of Planosporangium thailandense. Lineage (GTDB taxonomy): Bacteria > Actinomycetota > Actinomycetes > Mycobacteriales > Micromonosporaceae > Planosporangium > Planosporangium thailandense. The sequence goes on from NZ_JAATVY010000010.1 coordinate 12,321, forward strand.
GAACATGCCGCTGAGCAGGGCCGAGTACCAGGCGCCCGGGTCGATCACGCCGGAGACGTCGAACGCGAGGTTGTCTCCGCCGGGCAGGACGCCGGCTTCGTGGAAGTCGTGTACGGCGTACTTGAGGATGCCCGCGGCGACCAGGACCAGCAGCAGTCCGGTCCACGTGAAGAACGTGCCCAGATTGATGCGTACCGCGCTGGCGTACAGGGCCCAGCCGAGCGCCACGGCGGTGGCCAGCCCCAATGCGATGCCGACGAGTGGACCGGCCGACGTGGTCGCCCCCTGCGCCGCGGCGTAGAACAGCATCGCGGTCTCCAGCCCTTCCCGGACGACGGCCAGGAAAGCCATGCCGACGACGGCCCAGGCGCCCATCGCGAGCGCGTCGGACAGCTTCGTGCGCAGCTCCCCGGACAGTCGGCGGGAGGTGCGCCGCATCCAGAAGACCATCCAGGTCACGAACACCACCGCGGCGACCGACGTGACGGCGTCGAACAGTTCCCGCTTGTCACCGGGCAGCAGATCCTGTGCCACGAACGTGAGCAGCGCGCCGAAGGCCACCGACAGCCCGATCGCCGCGGCCACCCCGCTCCAGACGTGGGGGAGGCGCTCCGTGCGGCCGGACTTGACCAGAGACGCGATCAGGATGGTCACGACGAGGGTCGCCTCGAGCCCCTCACGCAGGCCGATGAGGTAGTTACCGAGGACGGCGTTGGACACCCGGGCTCCTGACGCTCGGCACCGGCGTCGCCGGTGGTGGGGATTGGACGGTCTCCGTTCTAGTTAGGTAAGGCTTACCTACATAAGCGGGAGTGTCAAGGCAGGGCGATCTTCACCACGCCTGCGCCCGGACGCTCACCAACGGCCACTGCATGGTGCGGGCCGTCGCCACCGCCCGGTTGCTCCGTCGCCGACCTCCCCGTTGCCGCTGTGGCACCCGCGCGGGTTGACGGCGCACCGCACCCGCCCGTAGCGTCGGCAGCAACCGTTGTGACGGCGCGGGAAGCCGGTGAGAATCCGGCGCGGTCGCGCCACTGTGGTCGGTCCGCCCCCTGAGGGGGACCGGGAGCCAGACCCCACGCCGTCACTGACCCACTGAGCGGGACGCGTGATCCCGAGGAGGTCCATCACATGGCTGACGCCGCGCTGTCTACCCCTACCGCGACACCGACTCCGGCGCCGATCCCGCTGCGCCACCTACTGCCCTGGGCGGTCTTCGGGCTGTTGCTGGCTGCCCTGGCGATCTACTTCGTCGGTGCCGAACAGGGCGCCACTTCCCTGATCGGCGGCCACTGGGTGCACGAGTTCACCCACGACGGCCGGCACCTGCTCGGCTTCCCCTGCCACTGACGGCCGGCGATCGCAACCATGAGCGCACGTACATTGCTGGTGCGCGGCATGCTCGTCGGCGTGGCCGCCGGCCTGCTCGCGTACCTGTTCGCCACCGCCTTCGGCGAGTCCCCGGTCAACTCCGCGATCGCCTTCGAGGCCGCGCACACCCCACCCGGCGACCACGACCCCGAACTGGTCAGCCGCACCGTCCAGTCCACCCTAGGCCTGGCCGCCGCGGTCGTGGTCTACGGCGCCGCGCTCGGCGGCATCGTCGCCCTCGTCTTCGCGGTCGTCTACGGCCGGCTCGGCCGGCTGGCCGCCCGCCCCACCGCGCTGCTGGTCGCCGCGGCCGGGTTCGTCGCCGTCGAGCTGGTGCCGTTCCTGATCTACCCGGCCAACCCGCCCGCCGTCGGAAGCTCGGAGACCATCGGCCGGCGCACCGCCCTGTACTTCACGATGATCGGCATCACCGTCGCCGCCGGCATCGGTGCGACGCTGCTCGGCCGTAACCTGACCGCCAGGCTGGGCACCTGGAACGCGGCCCTCATCGCGGCCGCGACGTTCGTGGCCGTCGTCGCGGCCGGCGCGGCGTTGCTGCCGGCGGTGGACGAGGTGCCCGCCGACTTCCCCGCCACCGTGCTGTGGCGCTTCCGGCTCGCCTCGGTCGGCACCCAACTGGTGCTGTGGACGACGATCGGGTTGCTGTTCGGCGCGCTCACCGAACGCGGCGAACGTCGTCGTACCGGCGCGCTGCGTTCCGCTCCGCCCGGATGAGCGCACTCCTTCCTTCAGCGGACCTTGAGCCCGTGGCCGCCGCGGACATCGTCGCGGCGGTGCGCCGCGCCGGGCACGACAACCCGCTGCTCGGTATCGACGCCGCCCGCCAGCCGCCAGCCGGCACCCCTGCCGCCGAGCTGTGCGCCAACGCGGGCGATGCGGCGGCGGGGCTGGTCGACGCGGTAGGGGCCTGGCTCGGCATCAGGGAGCGGCGGGTGGCCGCCTCGCTGGTGGTGCTCGGCTACGCCGCCCGCCTTGTCGGCCCTGCCGTCGCGGTCCTGCTGCGCGACGGCATCCTGCTCGACGTGCGTCCAGCGCAGGTCAGATACACCTTCGTCCCGGGCGGCGGCTTCCGCCTCAGCCTGCCGCAGCCCGCCGGCTGGCGAGGCTCCGCACCCGTCCTCCACCGCCGCTGGCAGGAGCATGTCATCGACGAGCACCTGAGGCCCCTCATCGCCTCCGTTCGCGGCGTCGTCCCGGTCGCCGCCGGACTCCTGTGGGGAAACGTCGCCTCCGGCCTCACCGGCGCCCTGCGCGCTCTCGCCGGCACCGTCCCGGCCGACCTGTGCCACCGCACCGGACTGACCCTGCTCCGGCATCCCGCCCTCGCTGGCAGCGGCCGGCTCGCCCTTGACGCCGGCCAGCTCGCCTTCACCCGGCGCAGTTGCTGCCTGTACTACCGGATCGACGGCGGTGGCACCTGCGGCGACTGCCCGCTCAGCTCGCCGCGCCGCTCGACGACCGCCTGACAGCGACCCGGACGGCAAAGCCCCACGGACAGCAAACGCGTCGTCGCCGGGCTGTCGCCATATCGGCAGGTACCGGGGGCAGCCAGCCTTGAGTTCATCAACGCTGATGCGCCCTGCATCACTCCGGCTCTGGTCGCCGGTTGTACCGCTCCAGCGTGGCTCGATCAGTGGAGCCCTCCTGGAAGATCAGCTCCCAGGGGCCGGTGTTCACGTCCATCTCCTTGCCGAAACCCACCCACTTGCCAGCCATACGTCGCCCCGTGGGCTCGGCGAGCAGCTGCCAGTCGGTCCGCCCAAACCGGCAGTGCGTCACAGAGCCGTTGTCGGCCGGCCCGGCCAACCCGGAGGCGCTTCACGCAGACGTTGACCGGGCACCCTACCCTGACGCTGTGTTATCGAATGACAGCACAGCGTCCGCCGAGTACGGGCAGCAGAAGGTCATTCAACGATCGCGACTGTTCGTCGTGCTTCCCGCGGCGGCGCTTGTCGTGCTCGCGGTCGGCCTGGTCTGGGAAATCGTGCGGACCAATATGGACGGTTCCGTGGTTCACCGGTGGCCATGGGGCTTCTCGTTGTTGCCGATCGACACCGCCGCCACGCTGGTGACGGCGGTAGGCGGACTGATGCTCGCACGTGCGCAGTACGCGCGGACCCAACGGCCATCGCTCGGCTTCAGCGTAGATGCCAAAGGAGCGAATCCTGAGGACGCTGTCGGGGCCGAGTGGTGGCAGCTCCACATATTCAACGGCGGCCCGGGCCTGGGGGTGGTCAGCCTGGTCGAGTACCGTGCGCAGTTCCGTGACGGCGGTCGCGGTCACGAGGGGCGCGGTTCTTGGTGCTCGCTGAGCGACGTCAGGACTGTTCTGCGCGATCACGGCCTCGAAGACCAGCGCGACTACTACCTGGTGTGGCTCGGGAAAGGCGCTCCTCTCACCCCTGTCCAGCGGGCACGAGACGGATGTCTGCTCGCAACGTTCAACAGGCGCGCCCTCGGTGCGCTGGCGGTGTTCGACATCAGGCTGCGGGTGCGGGACAGCGTCGGGGACGAGCACGAAAGGGTCCTGCAACTGGTTCACCATCTGCCGAATGCCGTCGCGGAAGCTCTCGGCAAGCAGCGGCAACGTACGGGGGACGACGGCTCGCGCCGGTCGTGATGCGTGGGTCGTCCAGTGGGTGATACTGGCATCGTGATCGACGAGGACGAGACCTTCGACCGGCTGGTAGCGGCCGCGCGCGCCCAGCTGGCCGCGGGAGTTTCCCTCGAGGAGATCATGGCATTCCTGCGCCGCGAGGGCCTGTGGCAGCTCCAGTCCATCAAAGTCTTGAGGTGGGCCACAGGCGTGGGTCTGGCGGAGGCGAAGCACCTCATCCACACGAGCGCTACGTGGGCCGATCAACGACGGGCCGCCGACGAGTTGCACGAGGTGTTGACCCAGGCGATCACGGACCTGGTGGATTCCATCGACGCCGACGGCTGCGTCGACTTGACCGATTACCAGACAGGCCCCGACCTGGTGGGCAGCTAGGCGGCGCCGGCCTTGCCCGCGCGGGTGAGCGCGTCGAGAACACCGGTCACCGTCAGTGCCCGGAGCACGTAACCGCGCGGCCGGGTGAGGACGAACTCCAGGCCGTGCTGACGTGCCGCGTGGGACGCGACGACCAGCGCGCCGATGCCCACCGAGTCGATGAACGCCAGGCCGCCGACGTCGACGACGATGCGGGCGGGACGTCCCGCGACGGCACCGGTCAGCGCCGCGCGGAGCTGATCGACCGTGGTCAAGTCAGCGTCACCGACAAGGGTGATCACGAACTCGTCGCCGTTCGAGCGCGTGGCGCAGGTCAGTTTCACGGGGCCTATCGTTCCTTACCGTCGGCCTGCTGTGGGCCCGGCTCCCCGCCCTTGAACCGGAAAGAGGGTTCCATGAACGGTCACGCCGGAGGGTGGGCCAGGTACGTGAGTACCGCGCCGACCCGCCGGTGCATCGTTGGTTCGTCGGTCAGTCCGAGCTTGCTGAAGATCGAGTTCACGTTCTTCTCGACGGCCGAGACGCTCAGATGAAGGTGTGCGGCGATCGCGGCGTTGGTGCGCCCTGCCGCCATGCCCTCGAGCACGTCCCGTTCCCGGTCGGTGAGCCGGCTGAGCGGCGAGGTTTCCTGACGCGCGCGGCGGTGCACGAGTCCTTCGACGACAACGGGGTCGATCACGCTGTCTCCGGCTGCGACGGCCCGGACCGCGGCCAGTAGCTGGCTGCGGTCGCCGACGCGGTCCTTGAGCAGGTACGCGAAGCCGGTCATGCCGTCCTTGAACAGTTCGAGCGCGTAGTCGGGGTCGGCGTGGTTGGACAGCACCACGATGCCGAGGTCGGAACGCTTCTCCCGCAGTCGGTGCGCTGCCGCGACGCCCTCGAGCGTGTGCGTCGGCGGCATCCGGATGTCGGTGATGACGACGTCGGGGTGGTGTTCGTCCACCGCCGTCATGAGCTGCTCGGCATCCTCGACCGAGGCGACGACGAGGACCTGCCCGTCGAGTTCCAGTAGTTGCCGGGTGCCCTCGCGGACGAGGTAGTGGTCGTCTGCGAGGACCACCCGGAGCGGCGTATCAGGCATTTGCGACATTGGCCATCTCCGAGATCGGGAATCGTGCCACGACAGTAGTGCCGACGCCGACGGTGGAGCTGATCTCGAGCCGCCCTCCGATCGCTTCCACGCGGTCACGCAGCCCTGCCAGGCCCGATCCGGTGGCGGTCACCGCGAAACCGCTGCCGTCGTCGGTGACCGCCACCTGGAGCCCGTCGGCGGCGAGCGGTCGGACGACGACCCGGGCGCGCCCGGCGCCGGAATGCTTGATCACGTTGGTGGTGGCTTCGCAGACGACGTAGTACGCGGCGGTTTCGACCGCCGGCGGGAATCGCGCGTCCGTCAACCGGGGATCCACGTCGACCGAGACGGGGATCGGCAACTGGTCGGCCTGCGCTTCGATCGCTGCGACGAGACCGCGGTCGCTGAGCAGCGGGGGGTGGATGCCCCGGACGAGGTTGCGCAGGTCGGCGAGCGACCGCTGCGCCTGTGCGTGCGACTGCGCCGCGATCTGTCCCTCGGTCGTCTCGGCATCGAGCGTCGAACGGAGCAGTTCCAGCCGGGCGAGCAGGACGACGAGCTGTTGCTGAATCCCGTCGTGCAGGTCGCGCTCGAGCTGCCGACGCGCGCGGTCCTCGGCCCGTACCAACCTTTCGCGGGAGGCTGCCAGCTCGTCGACCCGACGCGCGAGAGCGCTGGCCAGATCGGCGCCTCGCAGGGCGAGCGCGGCATGCCGGGCGAGGACCGTCAGCAGGCGGATGTCCTCGTCCGACCACCCTCCCCGCCGTGGTCCGCACTCGATCGCGCCGATCTCTTCCCCGGCTGCCGTGAGCGGCACGACGAGCCGCGCGTCGCCGGTGCGGGCTGACCCCGCGTGCACCTGAAGGTCGGGCTGGCACCTGATGTCGATCCAGGCGACATCCATGCCGGTCGCGATCGTGTCGGCGGTACGCGTGGCCAGGGCGCGCGGGTCGCTGCCCTCCAGCGACTCGGCGAGATGGCGCACGAGGGCGTGGCCACGAATCCGGCCCCCGCTCACGAAACGGTCGACGCGGGCCTCCAGCCAGACGCGCAGCGGGTGACCGGTCACCGCCGCGGCGGCTGCGACCAGTACGGCCGGCAGGGCGCCGTGGTGGCCGGCGGCTGCCGCGGCCGCGGTGTAGATGGTCAGGACGAGAGCCAGGACGACCCCGTAGGCGAGGGTGCGGGCGGCGTACAGCTCGACCTGCAGCAACCGGTACCGGCGTACACCGGCGAGCAGGGCGATCGGCAGCACGCCGACGACCGGTACGAACACCACCGCCCACCCACGGCCGAGCGCGTGGGTGCCGACGGGCGTCGCGACGAGCATCAGCGCGAGCACCGCCGCGATCGTGAGCGGCCAGAGCAGCTGTTGACGGCGCTCGCCGGTCGCGCCCCGCACGCGTACCACGAGGATCGCGAGCCCGACGAGTACGAGCAACGGCAGCACACCGGACACGTCCACCGGTCCCGAACCCCAGGGGAGCGGGGCCGGCGCCGGCAGCGCGGTCCGGTGGAAGTGGAGCGCGAGGTCGGTCTGGCGTGAGGTGACCGCCGCGACGACCGGGACGACGACCACGGCGAGGACACCCACCGTCACCATGCCCCACGAGGTACGGCCCCGTACCCGTTCGTCGGGGAACACGGCGAGGAGGATCGCGAGAGCGGCGAAGCCCGACCAATAGATCACATTTGCCGCCACGGCGGCTGCCCAGGGCAGCCATGCTGCGCTGTCCCCGCTGGTCACGCCGAGGACGCTCGCGATCGCGAACGCGGCGAGGTGGCACGTGCCGACGGCGGTGAGAAGACGCGCGCTCGCGTGCTCCGGACGCGCTCGCAGCGCGACGAGTCCGGCCAGCCACCACACCACCGCCAACGCGACGGGGAGCAGAACCTGCGGGACCGACGCGGTGAGCGCCGCCCCGACGCATACCGCGGCGCCGACGGCGCCCGTCGCCGCCAGCACCCCGGCCACCACCCGACTCGTCATCAGCCCATTCTGGGGCCTCGATCCGGTGGTGACACGGTGGCTGGCCACCGACCCCTCCTGTGGTGGACCTCCGCTCACCGCTGCGGCACGCCTGCCGGAACACGGTGGTCGGCAGGGCGGCACGCGACGGGTGGGCGCTCGTAGCGTCCTCGGCATTCATCAGCCACGTCTGTGAGGAGCTGAAATGGCCGTACGTAAGAGCAAGGCCTGGATCGCGTTCGTCGTCATCAACGCCCTTGTGACATTCTTCGGGCTCAGCTACATCTTCTTCCCGGGCAGGGACGTCGTGAAGGCCGGCTACAAGACCGAAGGCGTGCTCGCGCTGCCGGCGGTGGTGTGGGGAACCTACGTTGTGCTGTCCGCGCTGGCCATGCTCGTGGTCGCGACCACCGGACTCCGTCGGGGGGAGCGGTGGGCACGACGCGCCGCCCTCTACGAGTTCGCGTTTCTGGCAGCAGTCGTCGTGATCGAGCCGGACCCGGTCGTACCCACGATCTTCGCCGCCATTCTCGCGGTAGCGCTCTGGCGGTCCGCCCGCACGTCGAAGCGTGGGACGGCGCCCGGTGAACTCGCCGCTCCGGCCAAGCCGGCCTGACGGCGGGTGACCCTGCTGGTTCATCGACGCCGGTCGGCTGATTACGGGCCAAGACGGGAGGTTCTTCCGTCGGCCAGCGCCAATCCGATGCCGCGCATAGCATCGGTGCGCGGCCGTAGCGCCGTGAAGAATCCATACCGCTCCGTGCGAAATCCATGCGCTGTGGAAGGCCGGTCCATGCCCCGATTGCAGAGACACCGATACGCGCCGTGCACCGCGCGAAGCGCGCGACTGCGGTACCGTGGCCTCGCGCCGCTGGTGGCCCTTCTGACGCTGGCCGCGTGCACTCCACTGCGGATCACCCCTCCGCCGTCGGCGTCTCCTTCCGCGTCACCGAGCGGGCCACCGGCGCTCACCGGCTGGGTCTACCAGCTCCAGAGCTACCCGGACGGCAAGCTCGACGCGCTGGCGAAGGCGCCACAGCACCTCGCCGTCATCGATCTGGCCCGGGACGGCGGGAGCGAGTACTTCACCGCCACGGAGGTGGCCGCGCTGCGCGCGTCGGGCAAGAAGGTGCTGGCGTACTTCCAGATCGGAGCGGTCGAGGACTCCCGGCCCGAGTACGCGCTCCTGCGCCAGGACGCCAACGACGTGGTGCTCAACCACGTGACCGACTGGCCCGAGGACTACTACGTACGCTACTGGGACGAGCGCTGGTGGAAGCGGGTCATCGCGCCCCGGGTCGACCAGGCGCTCAAGGCCGGCTTCGACGGCGTGTATCTGGACACCCCGACCGCGTACGAGGCGATCGACCTGTCGGGCGTGCGGGAACAGACCCGCGAGGGGCTGGGCCGGGCGATGGTGGAGCTGGTCCGGCGGATCAGCGAGTACGCCAAGCGCCAGCGCGCCGGCTTCTGGGTCGTGCCGCAGAACTCTCCCGAGCTGCAGAGCTACCCCGGCTACACCGCCGCGATCGATGGCATCGGCGTGCAGGAGCTGTTCTTCCTCGACACCGACAAGCCGTGCGACCAGGGCTGGTGCGGTGGCAACCTCCAGCAGGTGCGCGCGCTGCAGAAAGCCGGAAAGGTCGTGCTCGCCGTCGACTACGCCACCCGCGCCGAAAACGTCAGGGCGGCCTGCGACCACTACCGGCGCGAGCGCTTCGCCGGCTACGTCACCGGACGGGACCTGGACCGGGCCAGCCCGCCGTGCCCGTGACCGGCGGGGGAGGCGCGGCGGTCCCGGCCACGACCGGGGCCGCCGCGGCGACCGTCAGCGACGCTTCAGCGCGAAGACGCCCCAGCCGAGGTACGGCCGCTGGTACCGGACGTACGTCAGTGGGGCGCTGTCGAGCTCGGCCCGGAACCGGCCGGCCAGCTCATCGTCGGGGTTGGCGTCCAGCCAGGTCCGAATGTTGATCCATTGTGCGGCCACGTACCGGTCCCAACTGTCCTCGTCGGCGAGGACCATCTCGACCAGGTCCCAGCCGAGCTTCCCGAACAGGGCGACCAGCCCGGGCAGGTCGTGGTAGTCCGCCTTGGCGGAGGCGTGGCAGCCTTCGACGGTCGCCTGGTCGGGCGGGTCCATTCGCCAGAAGGGCTCGCCGACGAGCAGCAGCCCGCCCGGTCGCAGGCTGCGTTCGAGCAGGTCGAGGCTGCCCGCGACGCCGTTTCCGATCCAGGTGGCGCCGATTCTCGTCGGTGAACGGGTTGTGAATGTGGTGACCGCTCTCACGGATGGTGAAGGTACGTGGAAGATCCACTTCTGGGGTTCCTACCGTCAGGAGGACCGCGCGACAAGAAGGTCGAACGTGACTGACGCGACGAACACCCGCATACCACCACCCCCAAGAATTGAAGATCGGCAACCTAGCATTCCGCCCGGTCGCCGTCGATCGCGTTTTGCCGTCACCGTCGGATGGCGGCTGTCCGATCCGGGACAGCCTTCGGGTACGCGGCCCGCCCGTCCGCTTGCCGAGTTACCTCACGCGGCGCCGCACCGTTCCAGCCAGGCTGGGGCCGCGGCCCTTCCGACGGCAGAGAAGTACCGCAACACCAGCGACTGACGCGCACCGGGCGGGTGCGCATCGGGAGCGGGTGTGCACGGTCGAGGAGAGCGTCAGCCGAACCGGGCGAACCGAGGGCACCACCGACGGCGTCCGGACCGAGTCCGGCCGTTCCGCTGCAGCTCAGGGCGCACATCCATCAGTGGATGTGCCATTTTGCCCGTGTCTGGGTAACCAGGTCCTGAATGCCTGGAGTGTGGCCGACGCGGACGCCTCTCGGCCGCACAGCCAGAACGTACAAGGGGAACCATGGCCTTCAAGACACCCGACCAGATCGCGACGGCGGCGGTTAACGCCGGCGTCGCCAAGGCAAACCTCACTCCCGACCGCATGGTCGCCGGCGCGATCCTCGCCGGCGGCTACATCGCCTTCGCCGGGATGCTCAGCGTCGTCGTCACGGCCGGGCTGAAGGCCGACACCTGGGGCAACCTGCCGACGCTCATCTTCGGTGCGGTCTTCGCCGCCGGCCTCATCATGGTCGTCATCGCCGGCTCCGAGCTGGTCACCGGCAACATGGCGCTCCTGCCGCTGGCGCTCACCTCGCGCCGGGCGACTCCCGGGCGGGTCGCGATGAGCCTTGTGCTCGTCACCTTCGGCAATCTGATTGGGGCGCTGCTGGTCGCGTACTTTTTCGCGGTGAAGACCGGCGTCATCGGATCCGCGCACTCCGCGGCCGGCTCCGCGGGCGCGCTCACCTTCGCCAAGCTGGCCGCGGTCGCCAAGGGCAAGGCGGTGACCGAGACCGGCCTGCAGATCTTCCTGCGCGCGGTCGGCTGCAACTGGCTGGTCTGTCTCGCCGTCTGGATGGCGTACGCCGCCGAGGACGTCGCGGGCAAGATCCTGGCGATCTTCTTTCCGATCATGGCGTTCGTCGCGCTCGGGTTCGACCACGTCGTCGCCAACATGTTCTTCCTTCCGGCGGCGATGTTCGCCCACGTGCCGGGTATCGGCATCGGTGACGTCGTGCACAACCTGGTCTTCGCCTTCGTGGGCAACGCGGTGGGCGGCGGACTGTTCGTCGCCGGCTTCTACTGGTTCCTGTACCTGCGCGGCCGGCCGCAGCTAACCACGCCCGAGGGCATCGAGGTCACGCCGGCGTCGGACGTGCGCAGCAAGGCCGGGGCGCACGCCGCCGGCCCGCGCTGACCCGCCGGCCGGCAGGGCTGATCAACAGGTCACGTCGACGGTGATTTTCGCGCCGGGAGCGTCGGACAGGGGGTGGCTCGTACCCTCGATGTGCGCGCTCTTCCCGCCCGGGGCCACGGTCATCGCGGCGTCGCCGAGGTTGTAGTAGTGCCTGCCGCTCAACACCGCCTGGACGGTGCCCTTGCCCGCGGTGTCGGTGTTGTTGACGACGATGCTGTCGACGGGCGGCCCGGTGTAGGTGCCGTGTGCCCCGGTCGAGTCGATGACGACGCCGGCCGCCGCGCTCCACACGTCGCCGACCGACTGGCACGCACCGCCGTGGAAGTCCTTGGTGACCTCGCCGGCCCGGACGTGGATCGTCGCGGAGCCGTCGCAGGTGATCCGGACGACTCCGGGCGCGTTGGCGGCCAGCCCGCCCGTGCAGTCCTGTCTGGCCGGGTCGGCGGCGGTCGTGGAGGAGCCCGGGTGCGCCGACGACGGTCCGCCCGATCGGGCGGGCTGCGCGGCGGACTGCGGGGAGGCACCGGAGTTGGAGCAGCCGGTCAGTGCGAACGCGCAGGCCAGCGCCGCGGTCGCCGCGAGTCGTGACGGGTTCATGCGCGTGAATGTAGAGCGCCTGCGCAAGGCGTATCAGGGGGACGGTCGCTCGGCAGCAGCACGCCGTACACCTCGCCGCGAGCTGTCCAGCCGTTGACGAAGCCGTTGTCGCCGGCGATGCGTACCCGTTCCGGCTCCTCGTCGACGACGCGGTGCAGCCAGAAGCGGCCGGTCACCCGGGTCAGCACGATCTGGCCGAGCAGTCGCTCGCCGCGACCTACCGGCCGCAGGTCGACCCGCTGCACGACCTTGATGGCAGGCGACATCGAGGTGCCGAGCGCGGTGAACCAGTCATCGTGGCCGTCGGCGAGTCGGGCGGCCACCCGTGCCATCACCCGTTGGTTCGCCAGTCGCAGTCGGAGCACGTGCGCATTCTGCCGCGCGTCTCGGGGGATCGTCAGCCGAACCCCAGGTGGAGGGTCAACCAGGCGAGGAAGACGAGCAGGATGGAGCGCAGGACCCAGGTCAGCGCAGTGGGCCGGGAGTCCTTCACCCGAAACCAGGCCCAGATGTGTTCGGAGAGGGTGGCTCCGGGCTGTCTGCTGACCAGTGCCTTGCCTTCGATCAGTGCGAAGGCGGCGATCCAGGCGAGCCACGCGATCGTGTACCACATGCCGCATCCCTCCCAGCGGCTGCGCGGTCAGCGAATGGAGTACGTCTATCCCAAGTTGAGCAGTTCCATGGCGATTCGGATACAGACAGTGCGGAAGATGCGCTCAACCTGCGCTAACGGGCATCACCGGGGGTGCGCACAGCGCTGACGGCGTCCCGGCGGCCGAGGTGGCGCACTACGACAGGATCTGATGAAGTAGCTGTTGGTAACGAGATCAACGTTTGGGAGAGCTTTATGAGCTTGGACCGACCGGTCGCACCCGACCCGTATCAGCTTCTGCCGGCCGTCGGGTCGTTCACGGTGACGAGCACGGACGTGACCGACGGCCAGCAGATGGGGCAGATGTTCGCGCATCCCGGCGTGGGCGGCCGTAACGTCTCGCCGCAGCTGTCCTGGTCCGGGTTCCCGGCCGAGACTCGCAGCTTCACGGTGACCTGCTTCGACCCCGACGCGCCGACGCCGTCGGGCTTCTGGCACTGGATCCTGGCCAACCTGCCGGTCTCGGTCACCGAACTCGCGCAGGGCGCGGGCGGGCAGGACCCGGCCGGTGGCGCGTTCTCGCTGCGCAACGACTACAGCGAGACCGGCTACGGCGGCCCGTACCCGCCCGAGGGCGACCGCCCGCACCGGTACTTCTTCGTGGTGCACGCGGTGGACGTCGACGCGCTGGAGCTGACCCCCGAGTCGTCGGCCGCGTACGCGAGCTTCAACCTCGCGTTCCACACGCTTGCGCGGGCCATCATCACCCCGACGTACAAGGTCTGAACCCCGTGCGGAGCTGACGCGGCGGCCGGGTGAACCCGGCCGCCGCTGTCGGAGCGGCTAATCGGCGACCGGCGCGGAGAGGTCCTTCGCCATGACGGGGATCTCTGCGTACGCCGTCGAGCGTCAGTGTGGAGTCGTGCTCGGGCCCGTGCTGGCCGGGTGCAGGGTGAGCCGCAGGATCCGATCGTCGTCGGGGGTGACGTGGTTGCGGCCGTCCCGGTTCGAGGTCGTGATCCAGACGCTGCCGTCGGGCGCTCTGATGGCCGCTCGGAGCCGCCCGTACCGGCCGGTCAGCGCTTCGATGGGGCGGCTTGCGACGCCGGCGCCGGGCCGCCAGCGGATGCTCGCCGTCCCGATGCCCACGCCCTCGACCTGCCGGCTGCTGAGACCCGTGGTGACCATCTGGTTCAGGCTCACGAGGTAGATGCGCTGGCCGCGCAGGCAGGTGACGACCGCGACCCGGCCGACGATCACGACGCCGTCCGAGACGCCCACCTCCGGCCGCCACGTCACGATCGGGTCGACGTACCCCGGCTCGAGGCCGATCCCTTCCACCTCCGGCCAGCCGTAGTTGCGGCCCGGCAGGATGACGTTCAGCTCGTCCCACACCGCTTCACCGATCTCGGCGGCGTACATGTGCCCTTCGCCGTCCCAGGCCAGCCCCTCCGGGTTGCGGTGGCCGTACGACCAGACCAGCGAGTGCGGGAACGGGTTGCCGGGCGGCGGCTTGCCGTCGGTGGTCATCCGCAGAATTTTTCCGCCGAGGTCGTTGAGGTCCTGGGAAAATCCGGCCCGCGACGCGTCGCCGGTGGTCGCGTAGAGGTACCCGTCCGGGCCGAACATGAGCCGGCCACCATTGTGGACACCGGCGTGGGGGATGCCGGTGAGGATCGGCACGGGCCGCCCGCCCAGCCGGAGCCGGGCGATCCGGTTGTCGTCCCGCGTGGTGTAGAAGATGAAGACCGTGTTGTCGCGGGCGAATTGCGGCGAGGCGGCGATCCCGAGCAGGCCGCCCTCGTTGTTGGAGTACGCCTCGGTGATCGTGGCCACCGTGCTGACGGTGAGCTCACCGTTCGGTCTCCGCTGGGGTCCGACCTTGAGAATCCGCAGGTTCTGGCGTTCGGTCACGAGCGCGCCGCCGTCGGGTACGAAGGTCACACCCCAAGGGACGTCGAGGTGTCGCACCAGGGTCGTGGCCGACACCAGACTGTCGCCGGGGGAGGACCGGTCGGCCGGGCCCAGCGAGAAGTCGGTGGGGTTGGCGCTTTCCGGCAGCCGCGAGCGCGAACTGCGGGAGGACGACGTCAGGACAGCCAGCAGGCACAACACCAGCACCAGGACGAATGCGCCAGCCGCCGATCGGGCCAGCGGCCGCGCCCGCTCAGCGCGCACGCACCGAACGCTAGCGTCCCGACCCGGCGGGCGCACCTCGTGCCGGTGTCCACACCGGTGGGACCGGCGAAGAGCGGGCGGTCAGCGTTCGCTGGCCAGCCGTACCCCCAGCCCGATGAACAGGCCTCCCGTGGCGAGGTCGAGGCGACGGCGGGCCGCGCGGCGTCGACGCAGCCATCCTCCGATCCGTCCGGCGAGCACGCCGACCGCGCCGTCGACGAGAAACTCGAGCCCGATCAGGATGGCGCCGAGGACTGCGAACTGCATCCCGACCCGGCCCAGGCCCGGGTTGATGAACTGCGGGAGGAAGGCGATCGTGAAGGTGACCATCTTCGGGTTCAGCAGGTTGGTCAGCAAGCCGCGCAGGTACGCCCGCCGACCCGAGATCTTCTCACCGACCGCGGTGCCCTCGTCCGGAGAGTCGTTGCGGTGCCGGATCATCCCGACGCCAAGGTAGATCAGGTAAGCCGCGCCGGCGATTCGTACGACCGTGAACGCGATCGGCACGGCGGTGAAGAGCGCGGCCAGTCCGGCGGCTGCGACCGCGACGTGGATCGCCTCGCTGGTTGCCACCCCGGCCGTCGCGAGCAGGCCGGCGCGCGGCCCACCCCGCATGCCACAGCCCAGGATGAACAGCATGTCCGGCCCGGGAGCGGCCATCGCGACGAAAGTCGTCACCGTGAACAGCGCCAGCAGGTGTGCGTCGATCGACATGGTTCGACCATGTCACACGGCGCCGGCGCTGTCGCTCTCGCCGGTGACCTGACCCGCGCGCCGGTGATGGTGGTCGTCGAGCGTGACCACGCGGCGGTCGGCGTCCATCACCGCCAGCGAGACCGTGGCGGCGTGCGGCGCCAGCAGCGCGGCGAGGGCCTCCTGGGCCTGCGCCATCCGGTCATCGGGCACGGCCGCGGCTGACACCCGCTCCAACATGAACACCGCCGCCGTGGTGGATCCGGTCACCTTCGTCTGGTCGCAGTCCCGGTGGTTCCAGTGACGGGTCAGGACGCGGTTGCCGTCGGCGTAGACGACCTCGCCCGCTGCGGGCTCCTCGACGTCGTCGGGCTGGCCGAGCGGGGTGAACCGGTCGCCGGGACGGGCGAAGCGGATGACGACCTCGCGGTCCTCGCCGTCGAGCCGGTCGAGGTCGAACGCGCCGGCCGGCGTGCCGTAGCTGACCGAGATCAGGTTGTACGCGTCGACGGCCGGGTGTACCCGCGGCAGCGTCCCGCTCTTGGCCAGGCGTCGGCTGAGCGCGTCGAGGCTGCAGCGCGAGCGGCGCGGATTGGTGCCGAACAGCCGATACGCCTCGTGCCAGGAGGCGACGGCCGGATCGGCCTCGCCGAGAGGCCGCCACTCGCCCGCGACCAGCCGCTCCTCCAGGTCGCGGAGCGCCGCCGTCACGCCCGGCCAGTCCGTGCCGATGTGCAGCCCCCGCGTCGTCACGAACCGGACCTGGGCCTGCGGGAACCGTTCGACGATCTCGTCCGTGATGCGGAATCTCACCGCCGCAACCTACCCGCTCATGATCGTGAAGGGTCCGTGGGGCTACAACCCCGCGGATCCTTCACGATCATGTTTCCGGACCTACGCGGACGGATCGAGGATGACTGACCGGGTCAGCGCGCGCGGGTTGTCCGGGTCGAGGCCGCGCGCCTGCGCCAGGGCGACGGCGAGCCGCTGCGCCACCACGAGGTGGGCCAGCGGGTCGAGCTGCGACGTGACGACCGTGGCGCCGCGCGCCCGTACGTCGTCGACGAGGCCGGCCGGGGGCTCGCCGAACATCCAGACCAGCGAGCGGCTGTCCGCGACCGCGATCGGCCCGTGGCGGTACTCCATCGCGGGGTACGACTCCGACCACGCCTGCGCGGCCTCGCGGATCTTCAGCGCTGCCTCGTCCGCCAGGCCGACCGTCCAGTCGGTACCGAGGAAGACGAAGTGGTGGAACTGCGAAGGGTCGACGGGGAGCGGCTGCGCGACCGCCTCCCGGCAGGCGGCGAGCATCGCGTCGGTGTCCTCGCCGAGCGCGGCCCGGATCAGGGCGAGCAGCGTCGTGGGGAACCGGGTCTGCACGACGCTGGACTCGTCGGCGAAGTCGAGCACCAGTCGCTGATCCACCAGGCCGTCGAGGCCGACCCCGGTGACGGCGGTGACGCCGACGGTCCGCTCGGCGATGCGCGGACCGCGCAGTGCCTGGAGGATCTCCGTGGTGGTGCCGGACCGGGTGATGGCGACGAGCCGGTCGAAGCGGCGGGCCGGTGGAAGCTCGCTCGCGTACGCCGCGTCGGTCGGGCCGGCGCCCGCGGCCGCCCGCAGCCGGGCGTAGGACGCGGCCATGTACGCGGAGGTGCCGCAGCCGATCGCGAGCACGTGCTCTCCGGTCGCGACCAGCAGTTCGCGGGCCTGATCGGTGAGGTCGAAGGCGCGGGCCCACACCTCAGGCTGGCTGAGGATCTCCTGCTCGGTCCGGTTCACCGGGCGCCACCACCCGTCCGTCCTCGGCGGAACGCTTCTACTCCGCGCGAACGGACGGATAACGCGGGGCGCACGACGTGCACGATGTTTCCCTCTCTCGCGGTGGAGAACCGCGATCGGCGACGCGGCCGGCTTCAGGATATCGAGGACGCTGCCCATGCGGGCCGCCAGCTGAGCACCGCCGCCGGGCCCCGGCCATGGGCTGATCACGCGGGTATCTACTACCAGTTGGAGCGCACCTCGGATACGGAGTACCCGGAATGTTGGAGAGCATCGCCCGGCACATCCTCGGGTTGACCGGCTGGGCCGCGCTCGCGATCGTGTTCACGTTGCCCATGCTGGAGTCGTCGGCGTTCGTCGGCGTCGTGGTCCCCGGCGAGCTCGGGGTCCTGCTCGGTGGGGTACTCGCCTACGAGCACCGGGTCAGCCTGCCGGCGGTGCTCGCCGCGGCGGTGTCCGGCGCCATCGTCGGCGACTCGGTCGGGTACTGGGTGGGCCGCCGCTACGGACGGCGGCTGCTGGAGAGCAGGCTGGGGCGCGTCGTCAAACGCGAGCACCGCGAGCGCGCCGAGCGGTACCTGGCCGAGCGCGGCGGCAAGGCCGTGTTCCTCGGCCGGTTCACCGCCGCGCTGCGGGCGTTGATTCCCGGCATGGCGGGGATGGCGGGCATGCCGTACGGCACGTTCGTCGTCTACAACGTCGCCGGCGGCGCGGTCTGGGCGAGCGCGATGGTGATGGTCGGTTACCTGGGCGGCGCGAGTTGGCGGCGCGCTGAGCGCTGGGCCAGCGGCATCGGTCTGGCCATCCTCGCCCTCGTCGTGATCGGCCTCGCGCTGAAGATGGCGGGGCGCCTGACCCGCCGGCACGCCGGCCGGCTCCGCGCGGTCGGTGACCGGCTGGCGGCCACCGCGCCGGCGGCCTTCGTGCGGCGCCGGTTCCCGGCGCAGGTGGCCTGGCTGCGCCGCCGGCTGGACGCGACCACGCCCGACGGGCTTCCGCTGTCCGCGGCCCTCGCCGCGGCGGCGCTGTTGGCGTGGACCTTCGCCGGTCTCACCGAGGACGTGATCGTCCACGGCGGCGTCACCCGGATCGATCCGCGCGCGCACGCCATCGTGGTCGCGCACCGGACCGGCTGGTTGACATTCATCATGGGTAACGTCACCTGGCTCGGCTCCAGTTACCTCCTGGTACAGGTGCTCGTCGTCGCCACCGTGGCGCTGGCGCGCGGACCGCGCCGTCGCGCCGTCGGATGGCTGTGGGTGGCGTACGGCGGCGCGGTGGCGCTCTACACGCTCGCCAAGCCGCTCGTGCACCGGCCCCGACCGTCCGCCGCCGAGCTGATCGGCCACGCCACCGGCCTGGCCTTTCCATCCGGGCACGCCACCGCGTCCATCGCCACCTGGGGAATGCTCGCGATCGTGCTCGCGACCGGTCGCCCGCGCGGCGCCCGGGTCGGGCTGTTCACCGCGGCCGTCGTCATCGTGCTGCTGGTCGGGGCCTCCCGGATCTATCTCGGCGCGCACTGGCCCACCGACGTGCTCGGCGGCTACGCCCTCGGCGGGACCTGGCTGTCGCTGCTCATCGCGTGCCGGCTGCGCCGTCGCGGCCGCCACCAGCCGACTGTGGGAGACCAGGCGGGGTTGACCGCCACCGGCACGGTCACCGGGGCCAGATCGCCACGAGGAGAAACACCGCAAGCGCCACCGCGATCAAAATGAGGACGGTCCTGACGACGAGGGTCGACCGGTCCGGCGTCTGTCGTGGATCATTCACCCGTCCAGACAACCAGGTCGCACGGCGGGTTCGAGCAGGGACACCCGGCCGTGTGACGCGACCCGGGGCACCGGTGACGGTTGCTCGTGATCAGTCCTCCCGGCGAGGGGAGCGCAGCAGGGCCAGCACGCTGCCGGACACCCCGATAATGATGAGTGCGACGGCCACGCTGATCGCTCCCTGCGTCTGCCAGTACACGTCCCGTAGGTCGATCAGCAGCGCCGCTTCGTCGACGACCAGCGCGAGCCCGATGCCGAAGAACAGGCCCATCGCGGCGTGCCAGGACGGTGAGCGTTCGACCAGGCCGGCCGCGGCGACGGCGATCAGCAGCAGGATGCCCCAGACATAGTGGTGGATGTGCACGCCGCCGGCGTCGACGTTGCCCAGGCCGCGGACGTGGATGTGGATCAACCACGTGAGCAGCCGCAGGCCGGCGAAGGTCAGCGTGAATGCCCACCAGGCCAGCACGAGGCCGCGGCGCGTGGGATGGACGTCCCGCAGCCGCAGCGGCGGCCGGGTCGGTACCGCGCCGGCCCCGGCGTTCTGCGATCCGGATGCCATCCCAGGTGCCTACCACGGTTCGGGCCTCCGGGCATCAGCTCTGGTAGTCCGCCGGAATCGGCGGCAGCCCGAGCCTGGCCACCGCCGTGCTCCAGTCGGTGGCCATCGCGCGCTCGACCGCGGACGCGGTGACCTTGTGCTGGCAGATGGCGTGGAAGGTGTAGCTCTCCACGACGTCCTTGTCGTTGTGGACCGCCGTGCCGGGGTGGAAGAGCGTGAACGTGTTCGGCTCGGGCCACAGGTTGCGCACGTCGCTGGCCCCGCCGGCGGCCAGGTCGACCAGGTGGTCCAGTTCGTAGTCCCGGATGCGGGAGGCCGGAATACCGTAGGCGGCCAGCAGTTTGCGCTTGGCCGGCTCGGTGAGCGACACGGGAGGCCGCACGGTCGAGGTGTAGCCGCCCTTGCGGCACACCGTGGTGTCGATGTTCGTGTCCGTGACCGCGGTGTCGATCGCGCCGGGCGTGCAGGCGGGGTCGGGGAGCGGCTCACCGTCCGCCGCCTGCCGGGCGTGGCACGTGCCGGGGGCGGGCATCCGGCCTTCCAGGCCGGCGCTGGTCCAGCCGTGACCGGTCGCGATGATGATCCCCGGGGTAACGTCCGAGGCTGGCGGCGGGGCCGCTGTCCCACCGCCGTTCACGGCCGGCGTACACCCACTGAGCAGCACCGTCAGGATCGCCGCCAGCCCCAGGCCAACCCGTTGCCCGCCCATCACCGCTCCCTTCCGCTCGTGCCGGTGTCCGGGTGGTACCCGGTGTCGTCCGACTTTCGCCCCACGGCCACATTCTCCAGCCGGCCGCCGGCGCGATTCGGGACACAGTTGCGGTACAGCGGGTGAACGACAAGCTAGAGTCCGGCGCTCGTGGAGCAGATCATCCTGCGGAGCGGCCCGGGGCTTGACACGGTGAGGAGCAAGCGGGCCGTGGCGCGCTGGTGGGGCTCGCTCACGACCCGGCAGGCGGTGGGGATCTCGTCGTTCGTGGCCGTGCTGACCTGCCTGACGGGGCTGGGTTACCAGCCGCTGTCCTGGGACGAGGCGGTGACCGCGCTGGCCGCCGACCGGGAACCACTCCGGCTGGCGAGCCTGCTCAGCCGCACGGATGCGCCGCTCGGCGCGTACTACGCGGCGATCCACCTGTGGACGATGCTGCTGGCCGCCGTCGGGCTGACCCCGACGGAGGCGCTGCTGCGGTTACCGACCGCCGTCGCGGCCGTGGCGGCGGTGACCGTGACCGCCGCGTGCGCGGCGTCCTGGTTCGGGCCGAGGCGCGGACCCCGGGTAGCGGTCATCGCGGGAGTGCTGCTGGCGACCCACCCGCTGTTCGTGTTCTACGCCCACGACGCCCGCCCGTACACCATCGCGGTCCTCCTGACCGTCGTCGCCAGCGGGGCGCTGATCTCCGCCCTGAGCCGCCCGAGCCCGCTCCGCCTGGCCGCCTACGCCCTCGCCGCCGTCCTCGCGATCTACGCCCACATGTTCGCCGGCCTCGTCGTGGCGGCCCACGCGCTCGTGGTCGTGCGGCACGGCGTTGACCGCCGCCGCTGGCTGGTGACCGGCGCGGCCGTCGCCGCCGCGGTCGCACCCCTGGCCTGGATCGGCTCCCACCAGACCGGTGAGCTGGGCTGGATCCCGAAGCCCACGCCGGCGGCCGTCGTCAGCGTGCTGGGCAAGCTGGCGGGCGGCGCCGAGGCGGTGCCGCTGGCCGCCCTGGCGGTGCTCGTCGTCGCGACCCTCCGCGCACGCCGCCGTCCGTGGCCGGCCGGTGTCCGGGGCACGCTCCTGATCGGATGGGCGGTACTGCCACCGGCGCTGCTGGTGCTCGCCGATTTCGGGTACCCGGTGCTGGTGGCGCGGTACGCGCTGGTAGCCGTGCCGGCCATGGCGGTCGCCGCCGCTGGCGCGGCGGTCTGGCTGAACAACCGGGCGGCCGCGGCACTGCTGGCCCTCACCGTCGCGAGCGCCGTCGCCACGACGGTCTACCAGCAGGCGCAGCCGTTCAAGTACGAGGACTTCCGGGCCGCCACCGACGCGATCGAGGACAGCAGCCGGCCGGGCGACGCGATCGTCTTCCTGCCGTCGGCCATGCGGGTCGGTTACGACCAGTACTCCCGGTCCGGGTTCGACGACGGGCGCGGTCCGGTGGACGTGGCGCTGGCCCCCGGCGACGGTCCGCTCATCGCCGACCTCATCGGCGGCGTCGAGCTTGCGCCCGATCGGGTACGGCGCGCCGTGGCCGACCACCAGCGCGTCTTCGTGGTCGGCGACGGTCCGCCGCAGACGATGGCCCGGCACCGGGCGCCCCAGGACAGGGCCAAGGTGGCCGCGCTGCGCGACGGGTACGTCCTGGCGTGGGCCCGACGCTTCGGCGTCGTCACGGTGAGCCTGTTCACCCGGCCCGGTGCCACCCTCGGCGCCGGCTAGGTAGGGACCGGCGCGAAGAGCCGCGGCGGTACGTGGTGCGGCGACCCCGAGAAATTCACGTCCAGTTAGGACGCCGGACGGGGCGCCGGTCCGGCCGGTGGCGTGAGAGCATCGCGGAGGGTCCGACCTCCCGGCCAGGAGTGAGACATGGCGCTGCCGTCCAGCCCAGATGACCATCACTACCACGGCGAGCATCCCCTGCGTACCCTCGCGTACCTGCTGCGCGGCGACCGCGCCCGGCTGGCGCTCGGCACGGTCGCCTTCTTCGTCAAGCACAGCCCGACCTGGCTGCTGCCGCTGGTGACCGCCAACGTGATCGACATCGTCGTCACGCACCAGCCGATCGTGCGCCTGTGGCTCAACTGCGGGCTGCTGCTCGGCCTGCTGTTGCTGAACTTCCCGGGCCACCTGCTGTACGTGCGCTGTGTGAGCCGTGCGGTACGCCGGATGAGCACCACCATGCGCTCCGCCCTGTGCCGCCGGCTGCAGGAGTTGTCGATCGGCTACCACGCGCGGGTCAGCTCCGGAGCGCTGCAGGCGAAGGTGATCCGCGACGTCGAAACCGTCGAGCAGGCGCTGCAGCAGTCCGCCGACAACGGGTTGGCCGCGCTGGCCAGCCTGAGCGGCGGGCTCGTCGTCATCGCGGTGCGCGCACCGCTCTTTCTGCCCGCGTTCCTGATCGTGGTGCCCGCCGCGGCGGTGCTGGTGATGCGGCTGCGCGGCCGGCTGCGCAGCAACAACGAGTCGTTCCGGCGCGAGGTCGAGCAGTTGTCGTCGCGGGTCGTCGAGATGACCGCCCTGATCCCGATCACGCGCGCCCACGGGCTGGAGCAGGACGCCATCAGACGCGTGGATACGACGCTGCGCCGGGTGCTCCACGCCGGTCTGCGGCTGGACCTGCTCAACGGCCGGTTCGGCGCGCTGTCCTGGATCACCCTGAACACGCTCGGGGTCGGGTGCCTCGCCACCGCCGCCTGGATCGCGTACACCGGCGCGTTCGGTGTCACCGCCGGCGACGTGGTGATGCTCAGCGCGTTCTTCGCGACCCTCACCGGCTCCATGACCGCGCTGATGAGCCTCGCACCGGTCATCAGCAAGGGGCTGGAGTCGCTGCGCTCGGTCGGCGAGGTGCTGCGGGCGCCGGACATCGAGGACAACGCCGGCAAGGCCGAGGTGACGCGGGTCCGGGGTTGCTTCGAGTTCCAGGCGGTGGCGTACGGCTATCCCGACGCGGCGCAGACCGCGGTGGAGGAGCTGACCTTCGCGGTGGCGCCCGGCGAGACGGTCGCGCTGGTGGGCTCCTCCGGGGCCGGCAAGTCGACCGTGCTCAACCTGGTCGTCGGCTTCCTGCGCCCGTCGGCCGGGCGGATCCTGCTCGACGGCGTCGACATGCAGACCCTGGACCTGCGCTCGTACCGGCGGTTCATCTCGATCGTGCCGCAGGAGTCGATCCTGTTCGACGGCACGGTCCGGGAGAACGTCGCCTACGGGCTGGACACCGCGTCCGAGCGGGACATCCTGGACGCCCTGCGGCAGGCGCACGCCCTGGAGTTCATCGAGCGGCTGCCCCACGGGCTGGACACGGTCGTCGGCGAGCGCGGGGCGCGCCTGTCGGGTGGGCAGAAGCAGCGACTGGCCATCGCCCGCGCGCTGATCCGCGACCCGCGCGTGCTGATCCTCGACGAGGCGACCTCGGCGCTGGACACCCGCTCCGAGACCCTCGTGCAGGACGCGCTGTCCCGGCTGATGCGCGGCCGGACCACGTTCGTCGTCGCGCACCGGCTCTCGACGATCCGCGGCGCGGACCGCATCCTCGTCCTCGACAACGGGCGCGTCGTGGAGGCGGGCACGCACGAGGAACTGCTGCGCGCCGGCGGAGCGTACGCCGGACTCCAGGGCGTACGGGCCAGCTGACCAGGGCTGCGGAGCGCCGTCGCCGCGAATCCTGTGGCCGCGGGTCCGGATGCCGGACACCTGCCGGGCCCTGGCCTGCACGAAATATTGCTCTGGTAAATACTTGCTCTATGCATCGTACTGGTACCCGGCAACCGTCGTACCGGCCGACGCCGGCGCAGGTCACCTGGCCGGTGACGGCATGAGCGCGAAGGTGTCACCCGCCGGCCGGCACCTCGGCGACTTCGCGGTCACCCCGCGCATGCTCCTCATCACCGCCTGGGCGCTGCCGGTCGGCGTGGTGTCCGCGCTTGCCGCGTGGGGTCTGCTGCACCTGATCGGCCTGGTCACGAACCTGGTGTTCTACCGGCGCGCCGCGACCGGCCTGGTCGCCCCGGGCCTGGTCCACCACGATCCGCTGCTCGTCCTGACCGCGCCGGTCGCCGGTGGCCTGGTGATCGGAATGATGGCCCGGTTCGGATCGGAGAAGATCCGTGGGCACGGCATGCCCGAGGCGATCGAGGCGATCCTCACCGGAGGCAGCAAGGTCTCGCCCCGGGTGGCGCTCCTCAAGCCGGTTTCGGCGGCGATCAGCATCGGCACCGGCGGACCGTTCGGCGCCGAAGGCCCGATCATCATGACCGGCGGTGCGATCGGATCCATTCTCGCCCAGGCGCTGCGGTTGTCCGCCGACGAGCGCAAGACGCTGCTGGTCGCCGGTGCGGCCGGCGGGATGGCCGCGACCTTCAACTCACCGCTGGCGGCCGTCCTGCTCGCCGTCGAACTGCTGCTTTTCGAGTGGCGGCCGCGCAGCTTCGTGCCGGTCGTGGCCTCGGTGTCCACCGCAACCGTCGCGCGGTGGGTGCTGCTGGGCGGCGCCGCCATCTTCCCGGTACCGGTGACCCAGCCCCATCTGTCCGGCTGGGTGGACGCGTTGTGCGTACTGTCCGGTGTGACCGGAGGCCTGTTGGCCGTGGCCGCCACCGCGCTGGTCTACCTCGCCGAGGACGCGTTCGCCCGGTTGCCGATCCACTGGATGTGGTGGCCCGCGATCGGCGGCCTGGCGATCGGCCTCGGTGGCCTGGTGGAGCCCCGCGCGCTGGGCGTCGGGTACGACGTCATCGACGAACTGCTGACCGGCCGTGCCGGGCTGGCACTGATCATCGGCATCCTCGTGGTCAAGACGCTGATGTGGTCGCTGTCGCTGGGCTCGGGTACCTCCGGCGGCGTCCTCGCGCCCATCTTCATGATCGGCGGTGCGCTCGGGGCGCTGGAGGGCCGGTGGCTGCCCACGGTCGCGCCTGGCTTCTGGGCCATGGCCGGCCTGGCCGCGGTCGTCGGCGGCGTCATGCGGTCGCCGCTGACCGGGGTGGTGTTCACCCTGGAGCTCACCCACGCCTGGGCCACCGCACCAGCCCTGCTCGTGGCGTCCACCACCGCGTACGCCCTGTCCGCGGTCATGCTGAAGCGGTCGATGCTGACCGAGAAGATCGCCCGTCGCGGCCTGCACCTGACGCGGGACTACACCACCGACCCGCTCGAGACGTTCTTCGTCGACGACGTGATGGCGACGAACGTACCGGTTCTCAACGGCCAGGACCACGTCGGCGACGTGGTGGCACGCCTGTCCCGTGCCGAGGAGGTCCATCCGCTGTACCCGGTCGCCGGGCCCGACGGTGGCCTCGTCGGCGTCGTGACGCACGGCGACCTCACCCGGCCCGCCGTCGCAGGGGAGCGCGCCGGCACGGTCGCCGATCTCATGTGCCCGGTCGGTGTGATGGCGCACCCCGACGACACGCTGCGCCACGTCGCCTACCTGTTCGCCGAGCACGGCACCACCCACGCTCCGGTGGTCGAGCGCGCCGCGCCACACCGCCCGACCGGCCTGGTATCGCTTCCGCACCTGCTGCGGGCCCGGTTGCACGACCTCACCGAGGAGCGCCACCGCCAACGGGTGCTGCCCGCCCCGCGCCACCCCGTCAGACGGTCGCGTGCGGGCGGTCGCGGCCCGGGTCGCCGCCCGTCGGAGCGCACGAACGCGGGCCGTTGACAGCGGCACGATGAGTGGTGATCGCGTGCGGTACCGTGCCGGGGTGGAGCAACGTATCAGCCTGGTCACCCTCGGGGTCACCGACATCGCGCGGGCCCGGACCTTCTACGAGCGGCTCGGCTGGCGCGGCCAGGAGGTCGAGGAGACGGTGTTCTTCCAGACCGGGGGCATCGGGTTCGTGCTGTGGGGACGGGACAAGCTCGCCGCCGACGCGGGCGTCGAAGCCGGTGACAGCGGCGGATTCGGCGGCGTCAGCCTGGCCCACAATGTCCGGTCGCAGAGCGAGGTCGACGAGGTGCTGGCCGCCGCGGCGGACGCCGGAGCGCGGATAACCCGGCCCGTGCGGGTGACGTTCTACGGCGGTTACGCCGGCTGTTTCGCCGATCCGGACGGCCACGTCTGGGAGATCGCCTACAACCCCGGCTTCCCGCTCGGCCGGGACGGTTCGATCACGATTCCCGACTTCGGCGCGGCCTAGCGCCACCGGGGGGCGTGACGACAGGGCTCACTCCTCGATGGCGCCGCCGACCCGCCGCAGGTGCTGCCGGAAGGTGTACGACGGGTCGGTGGCGCGCCGCGCCAGATAGTCGTCGAACGCCGTCTGCGCGCGCAGCGTCCGGCCCGCCCGGATCCGGCTGGCCTGCTCGCGCTCGGTCTGCCAGATCTCGTGCGCCGTCGCGAGCACCCGTTCGGCGTGCCCGGCGGCGACGAACAGCACGCCGTCGTCGTCGCCGAAGACGACATCGTCGCCGCTGACGAGATGTGGGCCGAACCGCGCGGTGGAGAGGGCGTCGGGTTCCCGCTCGTCGAGCCGTACCGGGCCGGGCGGGTAGCTGCCGTAGCTGAACACCGGCAGTCCGATCTCGACCAGTTCCGGGGTGTCCCGGTGCAGCCCCCACACCACCAGCCCGGCCAGCCCCGCCGCCACGGCCTCGAGTACGGCCAGATCTCCGACGCACGCCTCGTCGGAGCGCCCGCCGTTGTCGATGACCAGCACGTCACCGGGTGCGGCCCGGTGGAACGCCTCGAGGAACACGTCGACGCTGCCGTAGTGCCGTACGGGAAGCGCACGCCCCGCGATCCGCTGTCCGGAGACGACGGCGCCGATGCCGGGCGGCGCGGCGCGCAGCGGCACGGCGCAGCGCAGACAGGCGTCGGCCACGAGCGGCGTGGACAGGTCGGTGAAAGCCTTCAGCACGGCATTCTCCCTTCGCGGGGCCGGCGCCGGTGCCGGCGGCGCGCAGGCGCGGCGGTGCCGTGATCCTACCGACGGCGGCGGCCCGTACCAGGGGTTCGCGCGGGATGACCGGTGGCTCAGCCGGTGGGCAGCGCCTGGGTGACCAGGGGCGCCAACCACTGGCACGGGCCGGGCGGGTCGCCGGAGACGCGGCGTACCTCCTGGGCGTAGCTGGCGTCGTAGTGGCCGCTCCCGTCGCCGTCGAAGTAGGCGTGCGACTCGTAGGCGACCCTGCCCAACGGGTCGTCGACCCAGGCGCGCGGATGCATCTGACCCCACGCGCCGGGGCCCATCGGCAGGTACCCGCTGATGGTGACGGTCGTGGTGGCGCCGGTGCGGCGGATCGCGTCGACCGACTGCTGTGCCGCCCGCTCCCAGATCAGCGCGCCCGCGCGCCCGCTCGCCGCCAGGTGGGTCGGTTCGTTGAGGATGCCGAGCGCGGCGACGGCCGGCGCGTCGGCGACGGCCCGCGCCATCCGCCGCCAGAAGTCGGCCAGGGCGGTGGTGGGTAGCTGGCGCGAGCCGAGCACCAGGTGACGGACCTGGCCGTACCGGCCGCCGCCCTCGGCGAACTCCCCGTAGCCGTGCAGGTCGACGACCACGTCCAGACCCGCCTGGTGGGCGTACCCGAGCGCCGCCCGTAACCGGGTGACCTCGTCGGTCGACAGCGGCCCGAACGGCCTCGGCTGCAGACGTTCCCAGGTCACGGCCAGGCGTACCAGTCGGACCCCGCGGGCGGCGAGATCCGCGTAGGTCGGTGCGGTCTCGTAGCCGTAGTCCAGACCGTACCGTCCGGGGTTGCCCCCGCCGTATGCGGAGTTGAAGTCGGCGGCGGCGAAGGACCCCGCCGCGAGGTTGACACCGCGCAGATACCGGCTGGTGCTGGGGTGTCGCTCCAGGACGGCCGCCTGCGGGCCGGGGACGTTCACCTCGTGCGGGCCGGGGCCCGACCGGTAGATCGCCATCGGATAGTCCGGCGGCCACGAACCGGCTGCCCAGGCCGTCACCGGCAGGCCGATGCGGTCGGCGGCGGTGTACCAGGTGTCGGCGAGCGCGTTCCACTCCGCGCTGTCCCGGCTGGACGGCCACCCGACCTCGCCGATGAAGCCGGACGCGTTGTTGCGCCGCAGCCACCCGGCGAAGTTCGCCAGGCCGGCCACGGCTTTCGCCTGCAGCGCGTCGCTCGTGCACACCACCCGGTCGGGCGGCAGGGGCACCAGCGCGACGATGACCAGCACGGCCAGCACCGTGAGCGCGATCGCCACGTGCGCGATCGCCACGTGTACGACCGACCCGGCCAGGCGCCGTCCACGTTCGCCGCGCAGGCCGCGGGGCGCCCGCACGTACCGTCGCACCGCCGGACGGACCCGGCCGGACCACCGTCGTGGCACGTCGCCGCTACGCCGCCGGTCCGGTCGTCGGCCGGCCTGTCGTCCCTGCCAATGCCTGCCCCTCCGGTCGCGGCCCGAGAGCGGTGCGGCTACCCGGCGTCGCGTCGGGCAAACGCCGCCGGCCGGCCGGGAGCGTCAGTCGTCGCCGGTGACCTGTGCCGCCGCGCCCGACTCGACCAGGCCGGCGACGTCGGCGACGCCCCACTCACGCAGGACCTCGTACGTGTGCTGGCCCGGTACCGGCGGGGGCGTGCCGAGCGCGGTGGGGGTCGCGGAGAACCGCGGCGCCGGCGCGGGCTGCGGCAGCCCGTCGCGTTCCAGGATGGAGCCACGGGCTGTGACGTGCGGATGGCGCGCGGCCTCGTGCAGGCTCAGCACCGGCGCCACGCAGGCGTCGGAGTCGGCGAACACCTGGGCCCACTCGGCCTGGGTCCGGCCGGCGAAGGCGGCCGCGATCCGCGCGCGCAGCGCGGGCCAGCCGCTCCGGTCGTACTGTTTGCGGGGGTCCTCGTCGAGCCCGAGCGCGGCGAGGAGTTCGGCGTAGAACTTCGGCTCGAGCGCGCCGACCGCCATGTACCGGCCGTCGGCGGTTTCGTACACGGAGTAGAAGGGCGCGCCGCCGTCCAGCAGGTTGACGCCGCGCTCGTCCGCCCAGGCGCCGGTGGCGAGCAGCGTGTGCGTGCCGGCCAGGAGGTGCGACACGCCGTCGACGATCGCGGCGTCGACGACCTGGCCGCGTCCGGTGCGGTCGGCCTCCCGCAGCGCGGCGAGCACCCCGATCACGAGGTACGTGCCGCCCCCGCCGAAGTCTCCGAGCAGGTTCAGCGGGATCTGTGGCGGCCCGCCGGCCGCGCCGATCGCGTGCAGCGCGCCGGTCAGCGCGATGAAGTCGACGTCGTGGCCGGCCCGCTGGGCCAGGGGCCCGTCCTGGCCCCATCCGGTCATCCGGCCGTACACCAGCCGGGGATTGCGGGCCTGACACGCCTCAGGCCCCAGCCCCAGCCGCTCGGCCACACCCGGGCGGTACCCCTCGATCAGCACGTCGGCCCGGGCCACCATGGTCAGGACGGCCTCCACCGCCGCCGGGTACTTCAGGTCGAGCAGGACCGACCGCTTGCCCCGGTTGAGCACGTCGAGGTGCTCGACCCCGGTGAAGAACCCGCTGCCTCCCGGCCGGTCGACCCGTACGACCTCGGCACCCAGGTCAGCCAGCATCATCCCGGCGAACGGGCCCGGCCCGATCCCGGCGAGCTCCAGCACCCTGACTCCGGACAGTGGACCGCTGTTCATCGGGGAATTATCCAATCGCCGATCGGCTCACCGACCGCCGGCCACGTCCAGGATGGTGCCGGTCGTGTACGAGGCCGCCTCGGACAGCAGCCACACGACGGCTTCGGCGACCTCCTCGGGGCGCCCGCCGCGCCCCAGCGGAAGCTGGCCGGCGAGCCGGGCCACCCGCCCGGGCTCGCCGCCGCTGGCGTGGATCTCGGTGTCGATGAAGCCCGGACGCACCGCGTTCACCCGGATCCCCTCCGCGGCGACCTCCAGGGCCAGGCCACGGGTGAGGGTGTCGACGGCGCCCTTCGAAGCCGCGTAGTCGATGTACTCGCCCGGCGAGCCGATCCGGGCGGCGGCCGAGGAGACGTTGACGATGGCGCCGCCCGCGCCGCCGTACCGGGTGGACATCCGCAGGACGGCCTGCCTCGCGGTCAGAAAGCAGCCGACGACGTTGGTCTGGAGGACCCGCAGCAGGCGATGCTCGTCCATCTCGTCGAGCCGGCACTGTCGTTCCAGCACTCCGGCGTTGTTCACCAGGGCGGTGACGCCGCCGAGCTCGGTGTCCACCGTGGCGAACAGCCGCTCGACGTCCTCGGCGCGGCCGACGTCAGCCGGTACGGCGATCGCGGTGCCACCGTCGTCCGTGATCGCTTCCACCACCCGCTCCGCGGCGCCCGCGTCGCGGTGGTAGTTCACGCAGACGCGGTAGCCGCGCCGGGCGGCCAGCCGGGCCGTCGCCGCGCCGATACCCCGACCACCGCCCGTGATGACAACGACCCTGTCCATGCACGGTTGTCTACCGGATCTTCGGGAGTTTGGCACCGTATCCGATGTCATACTCCCCGGGATCGGAGATTCGTTCACTTCTTGAGGGCGACGTTACCGAAGACCAGGTCGCACCTGCCGTGACCGCCCACGGCGTGCATCTGCAGGCGTATGCGCAGCTTTCCGGTCACTTTCTGGGTGAAGGGGTACTGGTCGCCGAATGCGAACTGCTTGCCGAACACTTCATCGTTGTCGATGAGAACCTGACCGTAGAGCTGGCAGTCGCTGGAGGAGTTCGAAGACATGCCGATGGTCGCGGTCAGGGTCGTATAGTGCGGGTCGATGTTGTATTCGACCCATGTCTCGTGTCCGAAATTGGCGCAGCGGTTTGCCGCGAGTGGGCCGTCGGCGCACAGGCTGACCGAGTTCTTGTAGGGCTGGTTCCGAATGCTCGCGTCACCCATGACCATCGTGTCTCCGCTGGAGTTGACGTAGTCAATCGTGGATAGGTATTCGGGGTTGGGGGGCGCGTGCGAAATTTGTGGCCCCAGGCCCGGATCGTCGGTGACCTGGATAGCGACGGAGGAGCGCTGGCCCTGCTCCGGTCGCGGTGACGGGGTGCGGGACGGAGTGGCGGGCGGGGCCGGATCCGGTGCGGTCATCGGGGTTTGCGCCGTGCTGCCCTCGCCGCTGCCTTCGCCGCTCGGAGGTGAAGATGTTTTGTCCGAGTACTCCTTGTACGCCGTTCCGACGACATAGAGCACGAGCGAGATGGCGAATATCGCCGCCAGCCCTCTTGTGGTGACCTTGGCCGGCTGGGGAAGCAGGCCTCCGACGAAACCGAGCAGTACGCTCAAGAGGGCGAGCCCGGCGGCAATAAGGACGCTTTGCGTCACTAACTCCTCCTTGGCCCGCTGGGTGAGCACGGTGGCGTCTGGGAGCCGCGTCGGTTGGCCGGCTGCGATGGAGCGAATGTCAGGGTAGCGGCTCGTGTCGATCTCTGTACATGCCGTTGGGGAGCGCGGGCGGTCGAGGTAGCCGGATCGCAGGCCGAGGCTGGGCAGCGTGCCGCCGGCCGTCCCGGGAGATCTGTACCGCCCGCCGTTTGAGTCCAGACCACCGGGGCAGCCGGACGGCATGGACCGTATGGACCGTATGGACCATGCAGACCATGGGGCATCCGGCGCCGACGGCCCGGCGTGCGCCGCGGACCTGACACACCGCATCCTCGCGCGGGTCCCGGTCGGGATGGGGCCGGAGGCGGT
Source organism: Planosporangium thailandense (assembly GCF_011947195.1). Classification (GTDB taxonomy): domain Bacteria; phylum Actinomycetota; class Actinomycetes; order Mycobacteriales; family Micromonosporaceae; genus Planosporangium; species Planosporangium thailandense. Next base: position 43,987 of record NZ_JAATVY010000010.1, read on the forward strand.
CGTGGTCGACCCGGTCGGCGGGTGCGCGTTCGTGGCGTGTTCGCGCAGCAACGGGGTCACCGCCGTGGACCTGGAGCGCGCCATGGTGCGGTGGCGGGCGGAGACCGGCCGCGAGCCCATCCCACTGATCCACGACGCGCCGACCGGGCGGCTGTTCAGCGCCGACGCGCGGTCGGACACCGTGACGGTCCTGCGCGCCGACACCGGTGAGCGGCTCGCCCAGGTACGGGTGGGGGAGTACCCGTCCGGGCTCGGCTACCACCCGGGGCTGCGGCGGGTGTACTCGGGCGACACCGCCGCCGGCACGGTCAGCGTGCTCGATGTGGACCGGATGGAGCTGGTCGGCACGGTCCCGGCGGAGCTCGGCGCGGGGAGCATCGCCGTCGACGTGACGCGCGGCCGCGCCTACGTCGCCAACTTCATGTCGGCGTCGGTCACCGTCTTCGACGCGCAGACGCTGCAGCCACTGGGCCTGCTGCCGGCGGGCAACGGTCCGTGCAAGGTGGTGGTCAACCCGGTGGCCGACCACCTGTACGTGGCGAACTCGTTGCAGGGCACCGTCATGCGGATCTCCCTGGCTACCGGGGAGGCCATCGACGAGCTGCCGGTGGAGCGGGCCCCGGTCGGGCTGTGCGTGTCGCCGGACGGCCGCTGGATCTACGTCTGCAATCGGGGCGCCGGCACGGTGAGTGTGCTCGACGCGGCCAGCGGCCGGGAGTCGCACCGCATCCAGGTGGAGCAGGCACCCGGGGACTGCGCGGTCGATCCGCGTACCGGCCGGCTGCTCGTGTCGAACGCCGGCGCGGGGACGCTGACCATCGTGGACCGGCCGTGGCTGTCGGGACCGGCCCCGGCAGCCACGCACCCCCTGGTCGGCCGGCCGCTGCCCGCGTTCGCACTGCCCGACGCGCACACCGGGCAGGTGCGTACGACCCGGGAGTGGGCCGAGAAGAAGTACGTCATCAACTTCTTCGCCAGTTGGTGAGGACCGTGCAACGCGGAGGCGCCGGTCATCGAGGGGCTGCGCCTGCGTACCGCCCGGTCCGGGCTGGACATCATCAGCATCAACGTGTGGGAGAGCGTGGACGCGGCGACCGAGGCCCGCAACTTCGCCGGGATCTGGGGCATCGACGGGCCGGTCCTGCTCGACGAGACCGGCGAGTACGCGGCGGCGCTGGGGATCCGGGGCGTGCCGACGAACGTGCTCGTCGACGCGCACGGCATCGTACGGGGCGTGGGGCTGACCGCGCCGCAGGAGCTTGACGAGGCGGTGGACGCGCTGCTGGCCGAGGAGTGAGGTGTCCGCGGCGACCCCGCCCGCGCCGCCGCGCGACCGGGCGGGGCCGGCGACGGTTCACGACCGCGCGGCCGTGTGCGGCGGCGCCGAGCAGTTGAGGTTGCTGAGGTTCTTGTGAGCCAGTTGCAGGTGCTGGCGGAGCACCGGCACCTGGCTGGCGGCGAACTGGCGCACCTGGGCGTTGCTCGCCCGCTTCGCCACGATCGCGTACATGTGCAGGTCGAGCACGTGCATCGGGTACATGGCCGGCGCGTACGAGCAGTCGAACGGCCCGCCGCGCACGCTCGACCAGATCTTGAGCAGGTTCTGCTCATCGGCGCCGGGCGCCGACGGTGCGGTGATTCCGAAGGAGCTGTCGAGGTGCTGCAGCGCCTGGGCCTGCTTGGTGTGGTCGGTGACCATCCGCTGGCCGAACGACCGCACCGCGGCACTGGCGGCCCGGTTGGCGGCGAGGTGGCCGGCCGCGATCTCGAACTGTGCGTCGCGGCTGGCCTCGGTCAGGAACATCCGCTCATGGCTGTTCAGCGGGCCGCTCGGCGACGGTCCGCCGGGCGACGGCGTCTGCGCGGGTGCGGCGAGGGCGGCGGCCGGTAACGACGTCACCGCCGCGCACACCGCGGCCACCATGCCGGTGGCGAGTCGTACTCGCATGGCAAACCTCCGGTGGATCTGTTGTTCTACCCGAGGTCGGCACTACCCGGTAAACCCGCCGGTGACCGTACTCGCGCGATTTGCTTGACGGCTTCGCGTGAGGTGTCCGTCGCGAATGGAGCCGCGTTTGCCGGATCCGGCACGGGGTAGCGCCGTTGGCGGCGACGGACGGGGCGATTGAGATCATGAGCGGGGTTCAGACCGGTACCGTACGCACGAACGTCCCCGCCCGCCTCGATCGGCTGCCCTGGTCGAGATGGCACTGGCTGATCGTGATCGGCCTGGGTACGGTGTGGATCCTCGACGGCCTCGAGGTCACGATCGTCGGCAACCTGTCGGGCCAGCTTGCCAGGCCGGGTAGCGGCCTGCCCATCACCCAGAGCCAGGTGACCGGGCTGGGCGCCGCGGTGTACGTGCTCGGCGCGTGCGTCGGTGCGCTGTTCTTCGGCTGGCTGACCGACCGGTACGGCCGCAAGAAACTATTCATGATCACGCTGGGCGTGTACCTGTTCGCGACGGCGATGACCGCCGCGTCGTTCGCCCCGTGGTGGTTCCTGCTGTTCCGGCTCCTGACCGGCTTCGGTATCGGCGGGGAGTACGCCGCCATCAACTCCGCCATCGACGAGCTGATCCCGGCGCGCCACCGGGGCCGGATCGACATCGTCATCAACGGCACCTTCTGGCTGGGCGCGGCGCTCGGCGCGCTGATCACCATCCCGCTGCTGACGCTGCTGCCCACCGGCATCGGCTGGCGCCTCGCCTTCGCCCTCGGCGTCGTCCTCGGGGTGGCGATCCTGCTGGTCCGCCGCAACGTGCCGGAGAGCCCGCGCTGGCTGTTCATCCACGGCCGCGGTCGCGAGGCCGAGGCGCTGGTCGCCGGGATCGAGGCCGAGGTGGAAAGGGACACCGGCGCGCCGCTGGGCGGCGCCGAGCACTACCTGACGATCCGCCAGCGCCGCAGCATCGGGTTCGCCACCATAGCCAGGACGCTCGTCCGCAGGTATCCGCGGCGCACCGTGCTGGGCCTGGCGCTGTTCGTCGGGCAGGCGTTCCTGTACAACGCGGTCACCTTCGGGTACGCCCAGATCCTCCAGACGTTCTTCGGCGTGCCGCCGGGGCGCACCGGCTACTTCTACGTCGCCATCGCGGTCGGCAACCTGCTCGGACCGCTGCTGCTGGGGCGGTTCTTCGACACCGTCGGCCGCAAGCCGATGATCACCGGCACGTATCTGACCTCGGGGATCCTCCTGCTGGTCACGGCCTACCTGTTCCACGCGGGCCGGCTCGACGCGGTGACCATGACCGCCTGCTGGTGCGCGGTGCTGTTCGCCGCGTCCGCCGGCGCCAGCTCGGCCTACCTGACCGTGAGCGAGGTGTTCCCGATGGAGACCCGGGCGCTGGCGATCGCGTTCTTCTACGCCATCGGCACCGCAGCGGGAGGCATCAGTGGGCCGCTGGTCTTCGCCCGCCTGGTGGGCTCCGGCCGGGTCGACGACGCCGTCGTCGCGTTCGTCATCGGCGCGTCGCTGATGATCGTGGCGGGCATCGTCGAGGCGTTCCTGGGCGTCCGGGCCGAGCGCAAGGGGCTGGAGAGCATCGCGACGCCGTTGACCGCCGAGGAGGCCGAGCGGCACGGTCCGGGTTCGGCGCGGCCGGCGACGGCCTGACCCGCGAAGCGCCTCAAGCGGGGAGGTCCTCCCGGCGGGCGGCCGGCTCACGGCGCTGGAAGAGCGCGATCAGGTACCCGAGCGAGGGGAAGAGGATGACGGCGCCGGCCGCGATGACGATCAGGACCGGGTCGAGCACGGTGCTCGGCGCGGCGACCCGCGCGTAGTACGCGTCGGGCGGCAGCATGTACGGGTACTGCGCGACCGCCCAGCCCCACATCACGGCGGCGACGGCGACGGCGGCGCCGACCCGGACCAGGACGTACCGGCGGACCACGAGCAGCCCCATCGACGCCAGCCCGGCCACCGCGGACACGATCGCCACCGGCAGGGCCCGGTGGGTGAGCCCGTGGAACAGCCCCGGGGCGTCGAAGTACAGCACCGGGATCCCGGCCAGGACGACCACGCCGACAACCGCCCCGGTGATCATGGCCCGGTGCCGGAACACCTCGGCCAGCTCCGGGCGGCCGAGCCGCACGGCGTCGTGGCACAGGTACATCGCGGCCAGGTAGGCGCAGGTGCCGATGGCCAGGATGCCACCGAGGAACGAGGTCGGGTTGACCCAACTGGTGACGACGTCGCCGCGGGCCAGCCCGAGCGGCACCCGGCCGGACGCGATGCCGCCCGCGACGGTGCCCAGGAAGAACGGAGTGAGCACCGACGACAGCGCGAAGACCCCGCCGAACAGCCGCTGCTGCCACAGCGCCATGACCGCCTTGCGGAAGGCGAACGCCGCGCCGCGGCCGATGATGCCGATGGCCGCCAGGGTCAGCGGGATGTAGAGCGTGGACATCACGGAGGCGAACACCGGCGGGAAGGTGGTCCACAGCAGCGTCACCACGAAGATCAGCCAGACGTGGTTGGCCTCCCAGATCGGACCGATCACCTCTTCGATCAGTTCCCGCTGCGGGAGGCCGCGGCGGGGATTGCCGGCGAGCAGGTCCCAGACCCCGGCACCGAAGTCGGCGCCGGCCATCAGCGCGTAGAGGGTCAGCCCGATCCACAGGATGGCCAGTGTGCCCTGGGCGGCGTTCATCGCCGGGCCGCGCCCCGCTCGGACGGCACACCGTGCTCCTGCGGCGCGACGTCGGCGCCGCGGCGGGCCAGTCGGCGCAGCACGTACACCGACGCGATGGTCAGCACCACGTACACGACACCGACGATGATCAGCCCGCCGTACAGCCCGGGGGCGGGGTTGGCAGCGTCGCTCGTGCGCAGGTACCCGTAGACCACCCAGGGCTGGCGGCCGACCTCGGTCACCACCCAGCCGGCCTCCAGCGCGACCACCGCGGCGGCACCCGCGATCGAGGCCAGCCACAGGAACCACCGCACCCTGGGCAGGTCCCGCAGCCGCCACCACGAGATGAGCAGCCACAGCCCGAGCAGCAGCAGCCCGGTCCCGATCCCGACCATGGTGTCGAAGGCCAGGTGCACGATCGTGACGGGCGGGCGGTCGGCCGGCGGGAACCGGTCCAGGCCGATGACGACCGTGTCCGGGCTCTCGCCAACCAGGATCGACAGCATGTTGGGGATCGCGACCGCGTACAGCATCTCCCCGTTGTGGTAGACCCCGCCGACGTGCAGCGGCACATGCGAGCCGGTCCGGTACAGCCCTTCCAGCGCGGCGAGCTTGGCCGGCTGGTAGTGGGCCAGGAACCGGGCGGCCCAGTCGCCGACGACGAGCTGGAACGGGGTGACGATCGCCGCGAACGTGAACGGCACCAGGAAGCCCAGCCGGTGGTAGCGGTCGCCGCGACCGCGGACCAGGCCGACCGCGTACACCGACGCGGTGAGGAACCCGGCCACCATGAACGCCGCCAGGATCATGTGGACGGTCTGCGGCGGCGTGGCCGGGTTGAACATGGCCCGCCACGGGTCGACGTGGGTGATCCGGCCGTTCACCAGGTCGAACCCGCGCGGCTGGTTCATCCACGCGTTCGCGCAGACCACGAAGAACGCCGAGGCCACGCCGGACACAAAGACGGGTACGGCGGTCAGGAGGTGCGCCCGCGGCGACAGCCGGTCCCAGCCGTACAGGTAGATACCGACGAAGATCGCCTCGGTGAAGAAGGCGAACCCCTCCAGCGCGAACGGCAGCCCGAACACGTGCCCCCAGCTACCCATCAGCCGCGGCCACAGCAGCCCCATCTCGAAGCTGAGGATCGTGCCGGAGACCGCCCCGATGGCGAACAGCACGCCCATCGCCTTCGCCCAGCGGTGGGCCAGCTCGGTGTAGGTGCCGTCGCCGGTGCGGATGCCGCGCCACTCCATGAACGCGGTCAGGCCGGGCAGCCCGACCCCCAGACAGGCGAGGATGATGTGCCACCCCAACGACAGGGCCATCTGCGACCGGGCGGCGACCACGTCCAGCGGGCTCGCCGGGCCCGACAACCAGAGGCCGGGCAGCGGCGCGCCGGCCGTTGGCGCCGTCATGGGGATTGACCTCCCCCGCGACGGCCGCACCAAACGCCGGGCGGCGCTGACGGCCGCCAAGTGGTTTTCCGGCCGGTCCACGGGTAAGGGCCGCCGGGGCGGCCGGGAACCGGGTACCCGCCGGCCGCGAAGCGAAGGGACCGTCATGATCGACCACTCCGTCCTCGATCTGTCGGTCCGTCGCGGTGACGGTCCGCCCCCGGAGCGGGTGCTCGTGGTGTCGGCCGACATCGGGGGCGGGCACGACGCGACCGGGCGGGCGCTGGTCGAGCAGGTCGAGCAGGCGTGGCCGGCGGCCCGGCTGCGGTGGGTGGACACCCTCGACGTGGTGGGTCCGCGCCTGGGCGAGGTGTGCCGCCGCACGTACGTGTTCAACGTCGAGCGCACCCCGTGGCTGTACGACTTCTTCTTCGCGTCGCTGTGGCGGCACCGCTGGTTCGCGAGCGCCTCGAAGCGCCTCGTCGGCGCGTTCGTCGGCCGCCGGCTCGCGCCGCTGGTCGTCGGGTACCGGCCCGACCTGATCCTGTCGACGTTCCCGCCCGGCACCGCCGGCCTGGCCTGGCTGCGCCGCAAGGGCCGGCTGTCCGCGCCGATCGGCGCCTGGGTGTCGGACTTCTCGCCACACCCCTTCTGGATCTATCCGGAGATCGACCGGAACTTCGTCGCCGACCCGCGCGCGGTACCGGTGGCGCTCGCCGCGTCACCCGGTGCGCCGGTCGCCGCGTGCGCCCTGCCGGTGGCGGCGCGGTTCCACCCGGGCGACCGCGCCGCGGCGCGCGGCGTCACCGGACTGGCGCACGACCGGCTGGTCGTCCTGGTCGCCTGCGGTTCGTACGGGTTCGGCGCCGTCGAGGAAGCCGTGCGGGCGGTGCTGACGGCCGGCGACGCCGTGCAGGTCGTGGCGGCGTGCGGGCGCAACGAGGAGCTACGGCGGCGGCTGGCCGCGCTGGGCGAGCCGCCCCGACGGCTGCTGCGGCTCGGCTGGGTCGACACCATGCCGTCGCTGCTGCGCGCCGCCGATCTCGTCGTCACCAACGCCGGCGGCGCCACCGCGCTGGAGGCGGTGGCGACCCGCCGGGAGGTCGTGATGTACCGGCCGATCGCGGGGCACGGCGCGGCGAACGCGGCGCTGATGACGATGGCCGGCCTGGCCGAGACCTGCGACAGCCCCGCTCAGCTCGCGGCGCTCGTACGATCGATGCTTCCCGACTCCGACCGGGAGAACAGCCGGCCGCGGTGAACGGCGCCACCCTCACCTTCGTCATCGGAGTGCCGACCGCGCTCATGTCGGCCGCCAGCTTCGCGGCCTCCGGGTTTCTCCAGCACCGCGCCACGCACGAGGTACCCGCCCGGGCCACCGGTAGCCCGCGGCTGCTGCTGGATCTGCTCGGCCATCCGCTGTGGCGCTGGTCGATCGGGCTGGCGATCCTGGGCTTCGCGCTCCAGGTGATCGCCCTTCGGTACGCGCCGCTCATCCTGGTCCAGCCGCTGCTGGTGACCGGGGTGCTCTGGTTCGTGGTGTTCGCGGCGGCCAGCTACCGCGTACGGCCCGACCGGACGCTCGTCACCGGCATCCTGCTGTGCCTGTCGGGGCTGTCCGCCTTCCTGGTGCTGGCCCACCCGTCGCGGGCGAGCGGGCGGCGGGGGTTCGGCGGTCTCTGGTCGGCGCTGCCGCTGGCGCTCGGGCTGGCCGTCACCGTCGCGATCTGTCTGACGCTGGCCGCCACCGTCGCGCGCCGGTGGCGCGCGCTGCCGCTGTCGCTGGCGACCGGCGTCTGCTACGGGGTCACCGCGAGCCTCGTCCGTAGCCTGCAGAACGACGCGGGCGGCGGTCCGGCCGGCGTGTTCGCGCGCTGGCAGCTGTACGCGCTGATCCTGCTCGGTCCGGTGGGTGTCCTGCTCAACCAGAACTCGTACCAGGCCGGCCGGATCGGCGCACCGGCCCTGACCGTCATCACCGTCACCGACCCGCTGGTGTCGCTGGCCGCCGGCGTCGTGTGGCTGGGGGAGTCGATCCGTACGGGCGTCTGGTACGTGACCGGCGAGGCGCTCGCCCTGTTCGCGGTGACCGGCGGGGTGCTGTTGCTGGCCTGGCGCGCCTCGTCCGGCCGGGTTAACCCGTTGGCGGTGCCCGCACCGCCCGACGGGCGAGGTGTCCAACGTCGTGCCGCCGGGTAGCCGGCACACATGGTCTACGCCATGGCCGTCTGCGCCGCGGCGCTCATCGGCATCGGTACCGCGATCCAGCAGCGCGCGGCCGCCCGCGCCCCGTCGGGGACGGAGCTGCACTGGCGGCTGCTGGGGTACCTGGTCCACCAACGGCTGTGGCTGTCCGGCATCGGCGTCGCGGTGTGCGGAAACGTCCTCGCCGGTATCGCGCTCGGCTTCGGCGGCGTCGCCCTGGTGGAGCCGCTCACGGTCACCGGGCTGCTGTTCGCGCTGCCCGTCGCGGCCGCCTGGAGCCGCTACCGGATCGGCCGGCGCGAATGGTCGGGCGCGCTGGCCGTGGTCTTCGGGTTGATCGCGTTCCTGCTCGCGGGAGAGCCGAGTCCGGGCCGCCGGCCGGACGCGCCCGCGTGGCAGTGGGCGCTCGCCGCGGCGGCGATCGGGACGATCACGGCGAGCCTGGTCCATCTGGCCCGGCGGCTGCGCCCGCAGCACGAGGCGGCGGTCCTCGGCCTCGGCGCCGGCATGCTCTTCGGCCTGCAGGCCGCACTGACCAGTACCGCCATGCGACGGCTGTTCAACCACGGGCTGCTGGCGCTGCTGGTGTCCTGGACGCCGTACGCGCTCGTGGCGGTCGCCGTGGTCGGCATGCTACTGGCACAGAGCGCGTACAAGCTCGCCCCGCTGCCGGTGTCCTACCCGCCGGTCGCGGCCGCCGAGCCGATCGCCGGCATCGCCATCGGGATCGGGGTGCTGGAAGGTTCCCTGCGGATCGCGCCGCTGGCGCTCGCCGTCGAGATCCTGGCGTTGGCGGTGATGACCGCCGGCGTCTACATCCTCGCCGCCACCCGCCTGGTCGAGGCGCACCACCGTCCGCACCACGTACCCCGCCCTCATCTCCGCTCCCACCTACCACCAGCGGGCCGGTGACGACCTTCGCCAGCCGGGCCGGTGACGGCGCGGGCCGGACCGTCATGAGAGTCGGCGGTCACTCCGGATCCGGTGCGGCGGTCGGGGCGCGGTCGGCGGTCGCGGCCCGCTCCGCGGCCTGCTTGTCGGGCAGGTAGCTGCGCCGCGCCCGGAGCATGATCAGGCCGTTGGCGACGAGCGGCAGCAGCATGATCAGAAAAGTGTCGCGCAGGCCGGCGGCCTTGCTGGTCCCGCCCGGTCCGGCCAGCCAGTCGGCGATCAGCCCGAAGCACACCGGGGCGACCGCCTCCGCGGCCAGCCGCAGCACCGTACGCGCGCTCTCGGCGCGCCCCCACAGCCACGGCGTGACGATGTCGAGCCGGGCCGCGTCCAGCGGCGGGTTCGCCGCGCCCAGCATCGCCGCCCCCACCACGAAGAACGGCAGCGCCACCGGCACCGACGTGGTCAGCAGACCGGGCGCGAACAGCACCGCCGTCAGCGTGTACGTCACGGCCGGCACCGTGACCCTCGCCTTGGGGCGGCCGTGCCTCAGCATGCGGTCGGCGAACCGGCCGCCGAGCACCGCACCGACGATCGCACCCGCTCCCACCGCCACGACCAGGGCGGTCATCTGGTGCGTGGAGACGCCGAACCACCCCTCGACGAAGACCACGACGAACGTACGCAGGCCGGCGAAGAAGAAGTAGCCGATCGACGAGGCGACGATGAGGATCCGGATCGTACGGATGCGCAGGATGTAGGCGAAGGCCCGCCAGATCGACCGCCACCCCTGCAGCACCGCGCCGGGGCCGCCCTCGCCCGCCAGGGCGAACGGGTTGCCGCGTAGCCGCACGGGCGTCGCGTGCGGGATCTCGGCGGCGCCGGGCGGTACCCGGCTCGCCCCGCCGCGGGCGGGCTCGGGCAGCCACCGGTGCACGGCGGCGGCCAGCGCGATGCCCAGCAGTCCCAGCAGCCAGAATCCGTACCGCCACCCCAGCGCGACGCCGATGTTCCCGCCGGCGATCAGCCCGATGCCGGCGCCGATCATCTCGCCGGTCAGGATCCAGCCGTACACCTTGGCCCGCTCGCCGACCGGGATGAGGTCGCCGATCAGCGAGGCGAGCAGCGGGCCGCCGGCCGCGATGACGGCGCCGAGCGCCAGCCGCGACAGCAGCAGCCACAGGTACGACTGCGCCGCCCCGCCGACCAGCAGCGCGGCGCTCCACAACACGATCGTGTAGATCAGCAGCCGTACCCGCGCGACCTGGTCGGCCAGCGCGCCCATCGGGATGGTGGCGAGCGCCCCGATCCCGGACGACACCGTGGCGAGCAGGCCCAGCCCGGCCTGGCTGATGCGGAACGCCGACTCCAGCTCCCGGGCGAGCGCGCCGACCATGCCCGTGTCGGCCGTGCCCAGGGCCAGGACGGCGGCCAGGATCAGGACGACCCGGGTCCGCGCCGGTCCGTTGAAGACCGACTCCGCCCGGCGGCGCAGGGCTGACAGCAAGCTCATCCGTGGTGACCCGGTGTGCGCAAACCTGTGCCCGCCGGGTACCCCCGCCTGCCCGGACGTAACGCGCCGGGGTTTGTCCACGGTTTCGCCCGGGTAGGCCGGCGCAGCCGATGGGAGGGCCATGCACGGCACAGCGGGCTTGACCCGGACGGCGACCCGGTCCGGGCCGCGCACCGGCACGGGGTACGGTCGCCGCGCCGGCGCCTGGCCGTTGCGCGCGGCCGACGCGTTCTTCCTGCACGTACAGACCCCGGCGGTGGCACAGCAGATCGGCGTGGTCCTGGAGTTGGGGCCGCCCGCCGGGCGTGGCCCGCTGTCGGTGGCCGACCTGACCGCGCTGCTGGCGCGGCGGCTCGGCGGGGTGCCCATGCTGCGCCGCCGGTTCGTCGCGCGTGGCCGGCTACGCCGCCCCGGCTGGATGCTCGAGCCGGAGGTCGACCCGGCGGCGCAGGTCCGTGGGCATCGCCTGCCCGCCGGCGCGACGGCCGCCGAGGCGGCCGTCGTGATCGACGAGTTCTGGTCGCAGCCGCTGCCGCCCGACCGGCCGCCCTGGCAGATCATGCTCGTCAGCGGCCTGCCCGCCAGCCGGGTGCTTCTCGCGATCAAACTGCACCACGCCCTGGGCGACGGGCTGTCCGCGATCGGGGCGCTGCGGCGGCTGCTCGACGACCGCCCGCCCGCACGGCTCGACGCGCGCCCGCGTGCCCGGCTGGACGCGTGCCCGCCCGCGAGGCGCGGCCGGGGCGGGTCGCTGGCGCGCGGGCTCATCCGGCTGGCGCGAGTCGGCCGGGCGCCGCGGCTGCCGATCAACCGCCCGATCGTCGACGCCCGGCGACGGGTGCTGTTCACCACGCTGGCCAGCGCCGACGTCACCCGCGTCGCGGCGGCGCTCGGGGTACGCGCCAGCGAGCTGATCCTGGGGCTGGTGGCGGAAGCGCTGCACCGGACAGTCCCGCCCGAAGGCGCGCCCGGTACGGCACGCGCGATCGTGCCGGTGTCGGTCCGCCCCCGGCGACAGGGGAGCACCCACGGCAACTGGACCGGAGCCGTGGCGCTGGACCTGCCGATCGGGCGGATGCCGGTCGCGGCGCGCGTACGGGCCGCCCGCGAAGCGCTCCGCCAGAACGTGGCGGCGGGTGAGCCCGACGCCGCGTCGCTCGTGATGCGTCTCATGGGCGCGCTGCCCGCGCCGGCGCACCGGCGGCTGGCGCGAACCGTGTACACGAGCCGGTTCTTCAACATCATCGTCTCGCACCTGCCGGGGACGGGCCGGGCGAGCACGCTCGCCGGTGCGCCGATCCTCGCCGCGTACCCGGTCGTCGCGCTCGCCGACGGCGTGGGTATCGGGGTCGGCGCCATGCGCTGGGCGGACCGGACCGGGGTCGGTGTCATCGTCGACCGGTCGCTCGCCGGCACCGGCACCGCGTTCGTGGCCGCGTTCAACGCCGCCTTCGACTCCCTCGCCGTCGGCTCGGAGCTGCGCTGATGGTCAACCGGCCCCGCGTATCGTCGCGGCGAGCAGTTGGGTGAGGACGTCGCGCCGACCGGGCTTCGGCGCGCCGGGCAGCGGGTCGTACCCCGCCCGCTCGATCGCCCGCAGCGCCGCGCGCCCGCCCGCGAGGTAGCCGCTCACCGCCAGCCGGGCCCAGCCGCGCAGCGTCGACACCAGCGGGGCGCCCGCGTCCAGCCACGCGCGGGCCCGGACGCTCTCGAACGCGATCAGGTCGCGCAGCTGCCGGCTCGCCGTACTCCGGCCGAGGTCGCTCGTCGTCACGCCGAACCGGTCCAGATCCGCCTTGGGCAGGTAGATCCGGTCCCGCCGGAAGTCCTCGGCGACGTCCTGGAGATGCTCGACGACCTGGAGCGCCGTGCAGATCCGGTCGGACAGTTCGAGCCGCTCCGGCGTGGCGGCGCCGAACACGTGCAGGACCAGCTCACCGACCGGGTCGGCCGACAGCCGGCAGTAGTCGACGAGCTGGTCGAAGGTCGGGTACCGGGACACCACCTGGTCGATCCGGTTGGCCTCCACGAGGCGCACGAGCGGGTCGACCGGGAGCCGGCAGGCCGCGATGGTGGGCGCGAGCGCGGCGAGGACCGGATGCCGGGCCGGCGCCCCGGCGTGCACCGCGCGCAGCTCCGCTTCGAACCGGTCGAGCGCGGCGATGACGTCCGCGCCGGTGGCCTCCCGGTGCGGCTCGTCGCCGAGGTCGTCGACGTAGCGGGCGTACGCGTACAGGGCGTGCAGGTGCCGGCGGGTGGCCGCCGGCAGGATCCGCAGCGCGACCGGGAAGTTCTCGCCCGCGCGCGCCTGTTCCGGCGTCCGGCCGCCGGCCTGTCCGGCCGGCCGGGGCGGCATCCTCCTCACCCGTTCACCGACCCGTTGACCGGGGCGCGGGCGGCCAGCGGGCGGCCCGGCCAGGGGTGCGGCTCGGCGCTCTGCGGCCGCGCCAGCGCGTCGAGTACGGCGGCGGCGACGCCTTCCGGGTCGAGCCGGTACCGGCTGAGCAGCTCGTCGCGGCTGCCGTGCGGCACGAACCGGGTCGGCAGCCCGAGAGCGCGCACCGGCGTGGGCACCTCCCGGTCGGACAGGAACTGCGCGATCGCCGCGCCGACCCCGCCGCTGCGCACGCCGTCTTCGACCGTCACGACGAGCCGGTGGGCGCGGGCGAGGGTGGCGAGCGCCGGGTTGATCGGGCGTACCCAGCGCGGGTCGAGCACGGTGCACTCCTCGCCCGCGGCGGCCAGCAGGTCGGCGGCGGCCATCGCGGTGCCGGCCAGCGCGCCGACTCCGACCAGCAGCGTCCGCGGCCGGCTGGGCAGGCGGAGCAGGTCGAGGCCGCGGACCCGGCGTACCGGCGGGATGTCGGCGGCCACGTCCGCCTTCGGGAAGCGCACGACGGTCGGGCCGCCGTGCCCGACCGCCTCGCGAAGCTCCTCGCGCAGCGTCGTAGCGTCGCGGGGCGCGGCGATGCGCAGGCCCGGAACGACCCCGAGGACGGCCAGGTCCCACATCCCGTGGTGGCTCGGGCCGTCGGGCCCGGTGATGCCGCTTCGGTCCAGGACGAACGTGACCGGCAGCCGGTGCAGCGCCACGTCGAGCAGCACCTGGTCGAAGGCGCGGTTGAGAAACGTCGCGTAGATCGCCACGACCGGATGCTTGCCGCCGAGCGCCAGGCCGGCGGCGGCGGTGACCGCGTGCTGTTCGGCGATGCCGGTGTCCACCAGCCGCTCGGGGAACGCCTGCCCGAAGGCGGTGAGGCCGGTCGGCGCGGTCATGGCCGCCGACACCGCGATCAGGTCCTCGCGTTCGCCGCCGAGGGCCAGCAGTTCGCTGCCGAAAAGGTCGGTCCAGGTCCGGCCGGGTGACCGGGCCGGGTGGCCGGTCTCCGGGTCGATGACCGGCACGGTGTGCATCCGGTCCACCTCGTCGGCTTCGGCGGGTGGATAGCCCAGCCCCTTGCGGGTCACGCAGTGCACCACGACGGTGCGGCCGCTGTCACGGGCGCGCGCGAGCGCCGCCTCGAGCGCGGGCAGGTCGTGGCCGTCGACCGGGCCGAGGTACCCGAGGCCGAGCGCGCCGAACAGGTCACCGAGCGTCCGGTCGCCGCCGCGCAGCCGCGCGAGGTGCGCGGCCACGCCGCCGGCGGTCGGCCCGTACGAGCGGCCGTTGTCGTTGAGGACGACCACGACACGCCCCGGCGAGACGGCCAGGTTGTTGAGCGCCTCCCAGGTCAGCCCGCCGGTGACCGCGCCGTCGCCGACGACGGCCACCACCGCCCGGTCGCAGCCGTCGAGGGCGTACGCGCGCGCCAGGCCGTCGGCGTACGACAGCGCCGTCGACGCGTGCGAGTTCTCCGTCAGGTCGTGCGGTGACTCCGCGCGGCTCGGGTAGCCGGACAGCCCGCCCGCGCGGCGGAGCGTGCCGAACCGGTCCCGGCGCCCGGTGAGGATCTTGTGCGTGTACGCCTGGTGACCGGTGTCGAAGATGATCCGGTCGTGCGGGGACCGGAACGTCCGGTGGATCGCGATCGTCAGCTCCACCGCGCCGAGGTTCGGGCCGAGGTGCCCGCCGGCGCGGCAGACCGACTCCACCAGGAACGCCCGGATCTCGGCCGCGAGCGCGGTGAGCTGGTCATGGTCGAGGTCCGCGAGGTCGGCCGGTTCGGCGATCAGGTCGAGAATCGGCATCGTCGCCTCCGCATCTCCGATCGCCGTCGTCGCGGTATCTGGTGACGGCTCGCTTCGGTCTTCGCCACGCGCCCGGCGCACCCGCATGGCCGCCGCGCTACCCCGGACCGCGTGGCGTCAAACAGGCCGGTGGCGCGGACGGGTGGTTACGCCGGCAGGAGCGGATAATGACCCGACAATGGATGACCGTGGGCAACGACGCTGGTTCGGTGTCGCCTGGTCGTCGGCGGACCCCCGCTGGTGCGGATCCCGCGCGGCCATGCGGCCGGCGCGCTGGTGGCCGGACGCGCTCGCCGCTGCCGGGTTCGCCGGGCTCACCGTCGCGCTTGTGCACGTACCCGCGCTGTTGCGCCTGGACCTCGCGGTACGCGACTGGGTGGACGCGCACCGGCCGGCGCCGGTCCGCTGGCTGGTTCTCGTCCTGGACCTCCTCGGACAGGGCGGCCCGGTCATGGTCTTCACCCTGCTGGTCGGGTTCGCGCTGGCGTGGCGGCACCGCAGCGTGCGCCCGATCGGCCCGGCCGGACTCGCCCCGATCCTCACCACCGCGTCGATCGTGCCGCTGAAGATCTACACCGAGCGGGGCAGCCCGCACTACGGTCCGGTGGCGCTGTTCAGCGGCCCGGGGTACGTCGAGTACCCGTCCGGTCACGTCAACAACGGGATGGTCTATTACGGCACGCTCGCGCTGCTGCTGGCGCCGTACCTGGCCGCGGGGACGCGGACCGCGCTGCGGTGGGTGCCGCCGGTGCTCGTCGCGATCGGTACGACGTACATTGCCTACCACTGGCTCACCGACTCCGTTGCCGGCTTCCTGCTGGGGTTCGTGCTGATCCGGTTGAGCCTGCGGATCCCGTGGGGGAGCATCCCGGTGCCGGCGACGCTCGACCGTCGGCCGGCCCGCCCGCCCCGGCCGGCCGAGGAGGTCCGGCAGACCGGACGGTTTGGCGCCGACGGGCCCGGGTAGCGCGCAGCGGTGCCGCGCCGGCTGCCGGCGCTCGTCGCGTTGACCGCGGCGCCCGCCGGGGTGGAGGCCCTCGCGCTGCGCGCCGGCGGGTTCGCGCCGGCGCTGGCGCCGCAGGCCAGCGCCCCGGCGCCGGTCGGCGTCTTCCACGACCTGCGGTGGATCGTCGTCTATCACGACTCCTGGCCGGCCTTCGCCGTGGAGGTGGCCGCCGGCATCGTGGTGCGCGCCCTGCTCACCACGGCGATCGTGGCCGCCGCGTGGCCGGCGGACCGGCCGTCGCCGTCGCTGCCCGGCCTGCTGCGGGTCAACCTGTTGTTCACCGTCCTCGCGGTCGTGGCGCTCGCGCCGTGGGCCGCGGTGACCGCGGCGGCGTCGGTGACGTCTTTGTCGTGGCTGCTCGTGGGCGTGGCGCCGCCGCTGGTGCTCCTCACCCTGGTGCTGCAGTGCGGCGGTGTCACCGGCGGGTGGTGGCGGGGGTTGCCGCCGCTGCCGGCGCTGGCCTGGGGCGTGGCCGGGTTCGCGCTGTTCACTGTGGACGCGGTGATCGCAGGCGTCACGCCGGGGTGGTGGACCGTGCCGGTGTCAGCCGTGCTCGGCGCGCTGAACGCCGTCCTGTGGTACGGCCTGGTCGCCGCCGCGGTGGCGGCGCGCCCGCGGTTGGCGCGGGTGCCGGTCGCTCCCGCCGCGATGGTGCTGACGGTCGGCAGCATCGCCGCGATGAGCGTGTTCGCGCCGCTGGGGTCGGCGGCGGCCGCGCGCCCGCCGCCGCCGTTGACCGCGCACGGTCTGCGCGCACCCGACCAGGCGCTGATGTACGTCGCCGGCTACGACTCGGTCTACGACGGCCGGCCGCGGCGGGCCGGGCTGCCGCTGGTGCGGTACTCGTACCGGGGCCTGGACGGCAACGGCCGGCCGTTGCCGTACGACGCCGCGAGCACCCACCAGTCGCTGGCGCTGAGCGCCCGGCGGGTCGCGGCGCAGGTCGCCGCCGTGCACGCGCGGACCGGCCGGCCGGTGGCGCTGATCGCGCAGAGCGAGGGGACCCTGGTGGTCCGCACGTACCTGGAGACCTTCCCGCACCCGGCGGTCGACGCGGCCGTGCAGCTCGACGCGCTGCCGCAACCGTCGCGCGGGTACTACCCGCCGCCGGGAGCCGGGTCGGGCTGGGGTGTGGCGACCGGATGGGAGCTACGGGCGATCATCGCCGTCGTACGGGCGACGAGCGGCGCGCGGCTGAGCCCGGACGAGCCGCTCCTCCGCTCGCTGCTCGACGACGGCCCGCTCTACCGCGACCGGATGCTCTGCCCGGTGCCCGGCGTACGGATGATCGCCTTCGTGTCCACCGACAGCGCGGTCGTCGATCCGCCGGCCGGCCCGTCCGGCATCCCCGTCATACGGGTGACCGGCCTGCACGGCACCCTGTACGGCCGGGCGGACGTGCAGCGCACCGTGGTGGCCTTCCTCGACGGCGCGACGCCGGGCGGCGCGCGCGTGGGCTACTACCCGCTGGCCCAGCGCGCCGCGGCGGCCTGGCAGGCGCCGGCCCTGCGGCCGGAGCTCAACCCGGTCTGGCGGTCCGGCCGCCATGCCGGCGGGCCGGGTCGGACCGGTCAGCCCGGCTGTCGTGGCTGAGCGGACCGGTCAGCCCGGCTGTCGTGGCTGAGCGGACCGGGCGCGGGCCTCGCGGCCGCTGCGGTCGCGCCTTTCCGACCGGCTCCTGCCGGCGAGCACGATCCCGCTGACCATCGCGAGTACGGCGAAGACCTGCACGCCGACGTGCGGCCAGCCGGTGGAGACCTTCTCGTGGAACGCCGTCACGCCGATGGCGACACTGACGAACGGGTCGGTGATGGTGATGGCGGTGAGCGGCACGGCGATGCGGCCGCTCTCGAACGCGTTCTGGTTGAGGGTGATCGCGCAGCCGCCGACCACGGCCAGCGCGTAGAACTGCCAGGTGGTGAACACCGACAGCGGGTCGGTGGCGACCTTCGCCGACACGGTTTTGAGCAGGGAGGCCCCGGTGGCGAAGAGCAGGCCGGTGGCGACGCCGAGGAGGGCGCCCCGGGCGGGACCTTGCACCCGCCAGGCGGCGATGAGGCATCCCGCCAGCGCCGGCACGGTCCACAGCGCGACGCCCAGCCAGCCGGCCAGCGACGGTTGGGGTACGCCGTCCCGCGGCTGCGCGGCCACCAGGAACGCGACCAGGCCGACGCCGCCGAGCGCCACCACGCCGAAGTCCCGGGTGTGTACCCGCCGCCGGTTCAGGACGGCCGCCAGCGGAATGGCCAGGAACAGTCCGCTGATCAGGATCGGCTCGACGAGCGCGAGCGCGCCGAAGTTGAGCGCGAGCGCCTGCAGGCCGGTGCCGCCGGCCTCCGGGACCCACCCCAGCAGCCACCTCGGTCGGTGCGCCAGCCGTACGATCAGGCGCGGGTCGAGCGGCCGGGATGTCTTCTCCTGCTTGACCGCGCTCTGCTCCAGGGCGGACGCGATGGCGAAACAGATGGCCGAGCCGAACGCGGCGGGTACGGCGACGATGTCCACGACACGCTCAGGACCGGCTGGTGACCGGCGGGGGATCGGTCGACGGCCGCGCGCCGCCGTGCCCGGCGGGCCGGGAGTGGATGTAGAGCTGGCGCCGGTCGCCCGGCGCGATGGCGTGGCGCTGTGGCGCCGGTAGCTCGTACCGGACCGCCCGGTGGTGCTCGGCGTAGAGCCGCTGCGGGTCGTACACCCGGGAGAATTTCCACAGCATGCGGGCGAAGTTCGTCTGGCCGCGCAGCAGGTGCCCGGCGACCAGGCCGGCGGTCCTGGCCAGCGCCGCGACACCGAGGTGCTTGCGGTTGATGACCGCCTGGGTACGTACCAGCTCGCGGTAGAACTCGCGCAGTGGAAGCCGGGTGGGAACCACGGCGTGCTGGATGTCGAACAGCCGGTAGTCCAGCGTGGTCAGGCGACGGGACAAGCGGGTGAACGCCTCCGCGAGCTCCGGTCCGCTGTGCGTCTGCAGGTCCACGATCCGTACGGCGTGGCCGGCGTTGCGTACCGCGGCCGCGACCCGCTCCAGCCCGAGCGGCTCCAACCTCAGGAACAGTTCCGAGTACATCAACCCGCTGGGGTGGACCAGCAGAACCCGCATCCGTCGTCTCCTCCCGCGTCGGCGGGCCGCCGGCTACCCGCCGGGCGCGGCTTCACACCGCGCCTGTCCGGTGGCGTGGCGGGTAGGGGTGCCCCCGTGACCGCCGTCGGCCGGTTGGACCGCTACCAGCGCAAGCACACCTGGCTGGGGTTCCCGCTGGCGGTCATCTACAAGTTCTTCGACGACCGCGGCCCCTACCTGGCGGCGTTGGTGACCTACTACGGGTTCGTGTCGCTGTTCCCGCTGCTGCTGCTGTTTCTGAGCGCGCTCGGGTTCTTTCTGCAGTCCCATCCGGACCTGCAGCACCGGCTCGTCCAGTCCGCCCTCAAGGACCTCCCGGTCATCGGGTCGGAACTGCGGAACAACGTGGGCGGCTTCCGGGGCAGCGGCACGCGGCTGGCCTTCAGCGTGCTCGGCACCCTCTACGGCGCGCTGGGCGCGATGCAGGCCGCGCAGGCGGGGTTCAACCGCATCTACGGCGTACCGCGCAACGAGCAGCCCAACCCGCTACTGTCCCGGCTGCGCAGCCTGGGGCTGTTGCTGCTGCTCGGCAGCGCGGTGGTCCTGTCGACGGCGGTCGCGACGCTCGTGTCGACCGCAGGCACGGTGATCCGGCTGGGGCCCGGCGTGCGGATCGTCGGCTACCTCCTGTCGTTCGGGATCAACGCCGGGCTGTTCACCACGGCCATGCAGCTGCTGACGGCGCGGAAGCTGCGGACCCGCCACGTGATCGTCGGCGGGTTGATCGCCGCCGCCGCCTGGCTGGCGTTGCAGACCGTGGGTGCGAGCTACCTCGCCCGCCGGCTCAGCCACGCCAGCGCGCTCTACGGCGCGTTCGGCCTGGTCCTGGCCGCTCTCGCGTGGATCTACCTGCAGGCGTTCGTGCTGATGCTGGCGGCCGAGATCAACATGGTGGCCGACCACCGGTTGTGGCCGCGGGCGCTGCTCACCCCGTTCACCGACGACGTCGACCTGACCGAGGCCGACCGGCGGGTGTACGCGATGTACGTGGCCGCGCAGCGGTTCAAGGGCTTCGAGACGGTGGCCGTGGATCTCTCCCGGCCACCGTCGTAGCCGGGTTGTCCTGCCGCGCGGTCACTTGCCGCGGGGGGAGCGTTCCTCGCCGGGCCGGTCCTGCTCGGCGCGGGTCTCGCCGGGAACCTCCTCCTCGATGTGCTCCTTGCGGACCTCACCGCGGACGGTCTGCTCCTCGACGACCTTCTCCTTGCCCAGGCGTACCCGCTCCACGGGTGTGCTCTCCTTGCTGACGACCGGGCGCTCCTCGTGCAGGATCACCTCCTGCTCGGACTCGGTGAACTCGGGACCGGTCGCCGCCGTCGCCCGCTCGGCCTCGCTGATCGGCTCCCGTTCGACGCGCAGCACCTCGCGCTCCACCGGTACCGTGACCTGCTCCTCTTCGGTGGTCACGTACTTGCGCAGCCGGACCCGACCGGCCTCCACCCGTTCGGTGCCGACCCGCAGGTGCTCCTCTGAACGGGTCATCGCCTCCCCGCCGCGCTCCCGGTCGCGCTCGGTCCGCTCCCGGACGCCGGTGCCGGGGGCCGCCCCGGTGGCGGCGGCCTCGCCCTCGTGCTGCGAGTGCCAGCCCAGGTTGCCGTAGTAGGCGCACAGCTCCTGCTCCTTGTCAGGGCTGAGTTCGCCGGCCTCGGGCTCGATCTTCGGGGCCTCCTTGACCTGGTCCTTCTCGTAGGGCACGTGCAGCGTCTCGCCCGTGATCTCCGCGTCGTCCAGCGGAACGAACGACTCCTTCAGCCCGAACAGCCCGGTCCGTACGGACACCCATTCCGGCTCGCGGGTGTCGACGTCCACGAAGATCTGACCGAAGGACCCGATCTTGTCGTCATTGCGGTCGTACACGTCGTGTCCGGCCACGCGCTGAAGCTCTTCCGTGCGCAACATCGCCTTTGCGTCCTTCCGTGGCGGCTGTGCAGTTTTGCTCACGTTCGGCTACCCATACGGGTTGCGGGCTCACCACATGCGGGCGCCCATTCCTGCCGGGCGCCGCGAGGCGGCGGATCCGCCCGCACGGCCCTATCATCGGTTCATGGCGATGACAGCAGGCGACGACGATTCCGGCCGTGGCACCCACCTGTCGCCGGCCGTGGCGCTGTTCCGCGGCCTGGGCGATCCGGCCCGGCTCGCGATCGTGCACGAACTGGCGCGGGGCGAGCGGCGCATCGTCGACCTCACCAGGGCGCTGGGGCTGGCCCAGTCGACCGTGTCGGCCCACGTGGCGTGCCTGCGCGGGTGCGGCCTGGTCGACGGCCGGCCGGTGGGCCGGCAGATGCTCTACCGGCTGAGCCGCCCCGAGCTGCTGGCCGTGCTGGCAGCGGCCGAGCAGCTGCTGGCCGCCACCGGGAACGCGGTGGCCCTGTGCCCGGCCGGCGGCGACCGTGATCGCCCGGCCGGCGGCGACCGTGATCGCCCGGCGGCGGTGTCCAGGTGAACGGCGACCAGAGCCATCGGCACGGGCACGGCCATGGCCATGGCCACGGCTTGCCGGCCGGCGGGCCGCGCCGACCCCTGGCGATCGTGCTGGCGATCTCGACGGCGATCCTGGCCGTCGAGGTCGTCGGCGCGCTGCTGTCGGGATCGCTGGCGCTGCTCGCCGACGCCGGCCACCTGCTCACCGACGTCGCCGGGCTGGCGCTGGCGCTCGTCGCGGCCGTGCTCGCCGGTCGGCCGGCCACGGACACCCGCACCTGGGGGTACCGGCGGGCGGAGGTGCTCGCCGCCGCGGCCCAGGCCGCCGTCCTGCTTGCCGTCGGCGGCTTCGTGCTCGCCGAAGGGGTCCGCCGCCTGCTCGAGCCACCGGCGGTGGCGTCCGGGCTGATGGTGGTGTTCGGCGCGATCGGCCTGGCCGGCAACGCGGTGTCCATCGCGGTGCTGTCGCGGGTGCGGGGCGGCAACCTCAACATCCGTGCCGCGCTGCTGGAGGTCGTCAACGACGCGCTGGGCGCCGGGGCGGTGCTCGCCGCCGCCGTGGTGATCGCGTACACCGGCTGGACCCGCGCCGACGCGGTCGCCTCCCTGCTGATCGGCGCGATGATCGTGCCCCGCACCTGGCGGCTGCTGCGCGAAACCGTGGACGTGCTGATGGAGGCGACGCCGAAGGGCGTGGACCTGGCCGCCGTACGGGCCCACATCCTCGCGCTCGCGGGCGTACGCGAGGTGCACGACCTGCACGCGTCGTCGGTGGCCAGCGACCTGCCGGTGCTCACCGCACACGTCGTTGTCGACGACGGGTGCTTCCGCGACGGGCAGCTACCGGTCCTGCTCGACCGGCTCCAGCAGTGCCTGGCGGGTCACTTCGACGTCGCGCACAGCACGTTCCAGTTCGAGCCGGCCGGGCACGCCACGCACGAACACCCCACCCACCGCTGACCGCGTCCGGGGGCGACGCGGTGGTGAGGCAGGCTGGAGGGTATGGCGCACCCCGAGCCGCTGCCCGGCTTCCTCGGGCACGTCGCGCCGCTGCTGGACCGCTACGGTTACCTCGCGATCGCCTGGCTGGTGGGGGTGGAGAGCTTCGGCGTACCGGCCCCCGGTCAAACGATCATCATCGCGGCCGCCGTCTACGCCGGCGCCGGGCGCCTCAACATCGTGGCCGTCGCGACGGTCGCGTTCGTCGTCGCCGTCCTCGGTGACAACATCGGATACGCCATCGGCCGCATCGGCGGCCACCGCCTCGTGCACCGGTACGGCCGGTACGTCCGGCTGACGCCTGAGCGGCTGGACCGGGCCGAGCGGTTCTTCGCCCGCCGGGGCGGCCTGATCGTCGTCATCGCGCGCTTCATCGACGGCCTGCGCCAGTTCAACGGCGTCATCGCCGGCATCAACGAGATGGGGTGGAAGCGGTTCCTGGCCTGCAACGCGCTCGGCGCCGCGCTGTGGGTCGGTCTGTGGTCGGCCGTGGGCTACACGGCCGGCGTCCACGCCGCCGCGGTTTACCACACGATCCACCGGTACCACTGGTACGCCATCGGCGCCCTGATCGCGCTGGTCGGCGGCGTCGCGGCGCTGCACGTGATCAAGCGGAGACGACGCCGGCGGCCGGCGCCCGACCCCGGCGACCGCTCCGCCGTCGACGAGCGCTCATGACGCGTGCTCACCGCCCGGACGGAACGGTGTCGTCGCCGTACGCGCCGAGTCTGCCGCCTGCTGCCGGTTGCCGTCCGGGCGGCTCGTGCTGGCCAGCCAGATGCCGCCGGCCATGGCGACGGCGGCGGCCGACTGCACGGCCAGCCGTACCGGGTCGGTCGACAGCGTCTCGTGGAACGCGGTGACCCCGACGACCACGCCGGTCACCGGATCCATGATCGTGATCGCGGTGAGCGGCACGGCGAGCCGGCCGCTCTGGAAGGCGTTCTGGTTGAGCAGGATCGCGCTGAACCCCACGGCGACGAGCCCGTAGAACTGACCCTGGGCGAGCACGCTGAGCGGTTCGTGAGCCAGCTCCGAGGTCAGCGTCTTCAGCAGGGACGCGCCGATGCCGTACAGCAGGCCGGTCGCGATGCCGAGCACCGCGCCCCGGGTGGAGTTGCGGGTCTGCCAGCCCACGGCGAGGCAGACCGCCAGGACGGGGCCCGCCCAGAGCGCGACGCCGAGCCAGCCGGCGACCGACGGCTCGTCCAGCCCCGGTTGCGGCCGGGCGGCCACCAGGAAGGCGGCCAGGCCCGCGCCACCGAGCGCGACGACGCCGAAATCCCGCGTGTGGACCGGCCGCCGGTTGAGGGTGGCCTCCAGCGGAATGGCCAGGAACAGGCCGCTGACGAGCAGCGGCTCGACGAGGGCGAGCGGCCCGAAGTTGAGCGCCACCGCCTGCAGGCCGGTCCCGATCGCCTCCGGAATCCAGGCCGCCAGCCACATCGGTTCGCGCACCAGCCGCAGCAGCAGCCGCGGATCCAGCGGCTTCGCCTGCTTCTGCTGCTTGGCCGCCCGCTGCTCCAGCGCGGAGGCCACCGCGAAAGACGCGGCCGAGCCGAGCGCCGCGAGGAGCGCGACCAGGTTCATGGGCCAGCCAGCCCCCGCATCGCCGCCGTCACCGCTGGCGCGCCGTTGCCGTGGGCGCGCCGGCCGTGGGCGCCGTCGCCGTGGGCGCGGTGGCCGTGGGCGCCGTTGCCGTGGCCGTGGGCGCCGGGGTCGGGCGCGCCGTGGTCGGATCCGCGCCGCGCGCGATCGACGCGATCACGGCCGCCGGGTCGGATTCGAACAGCGCCAGCCCGGCGGACCGCTGACGTCCGGCCCGTACGCCGTCCGCGAGCTCCGCCAGCGCGGCGCCCAGCTCGTCGCGGCGGCGCACCAGCCGCACCACGCCGGCCTCCGCCATCGCGACCGCGTTGGCCTTGCCGTGCCCGGGAATCGGGCGGTACGTGAGCACCGGCAGCCCGCTCGCCATGGCCTCCAGCGCGGTCAGGCCCCCGGCGTTCTCCACGAGCACGTCGACGGCCCGCATGAGCGCCGGCATGTCGGAGACCCAACCGAAGACGTACCCGGTGCGTGCGCGGCGCATCCGGCGGTACAGGGCAGCGTTGCGCCCGCAGACGGTCACCGGTACGGCCTCGCCCGTCGCGGCGATCTCCCGCGCCGCCGCCGCCACCTGACCCACGCCCCACGAGCCGGCGACGAGCAGGGCGAGGCGTTCGCCGGTCGGCAGGCCGAAGTGGTCGCGCGCCCGGCGCCGGTCGGCGGCCGACGGAGGCCGGCACCGGGGTGAGACCACCCGGCCGGCCACCCGGACGTCCCGCGCACCGAGCGCGACCGCCTGGGCGCGGCTGGTCTTGTGGGCCGCGCAGTGGACGTCGACGCCCGGCGAGACCCAGATCGGGTGGACGGCGAAGTCGGTCAGGTACGTCACCACGGGCGTGGTCAGCAGCCCCTCCCGGCGCAGCGGGCCGAGCACCTGGCTGACGATCGGGTAGACCGATACGACCACGCCGGTGTCCGGGGGAAGGGAGCACAGCATGCGGCCGCGTACCGGGCGTAGCAGACCGCGGGTGGCCGGTGCGGCCTCCGAGAACCGGCAGCCGATCGTGAACAGGCCGTCGTACAGCCAGGGCAGCCGGATCAGCAGCCCGTGGTACGTCCCGCGCAGCAGCCGGCCGAGCCCCCACGGCATGACGTCGGCCAGGTCGGCGCAGTCGACGCGGCAGCCCAGGCCGCGTAGCCGGTCGGCCAGCTCCCGGGTCACGCCGTCGTGCCCGGCGCCGGCGCTGGCTGAGATCACGACGACGCGAGGTCCCGGTGCGCCGCCGGTCGGGTCATGCTCGAGTGTCGACACGCAAGCGGCTCTACCACCACGCGCCCGGACTAACCACGCTCGTCCGGTGCGATCAGCCTCTTCCTTGCGCGTCGCTGGCCCGTCGCGCGCGCAGCAGCGTTACCCACCGGGCACCACGGCGGGAGGGAGTCAATCGTCGACATGATTGGGCGGCCGTAATCGGGGAATCGCCGGGCGCATGCGGATCTCGGGGCGCGTCGCGCTCGTCACCGGCGCGTCGTCGGGCATCGGCCGGGCGAGCGCGCTGCGGTTGGCCGACGCCGGAGCACGGCTGCTGCTGCACGGCCGCGACCGGGACCGGCTCGCGGCGCTGGCCGAACGTACGGGCGGCATCCCGCTGGTGGGTGACCTGGCCGGCGCGGGCGAGGCGGACCGGCTGGCCGCCGAGGCGCTCCGGCTCGTCGAGGCGGTCGACATCGTCGTCTGCAACGCCGGCATCGGCTGGGCCGGCCCGTTCGAGGCCATGGGCGCCGGCGACATCGAACGGCTGGTCGCGGTCAACCTTGTCGCGCCGATGCGGCTCACCCGGGCGCTGCTGCCCGGGATGCTGGCGCGGGCCTGCGGGTACCTGATGTACGTCACCTCGATCGCCGGGCGTACGGGCGTGGCGGGTGAGGCGGTGTACGCGGCCACGAAGGCCGGCCTGGACACGTTCGCCGAGAGTCTGCGGCTGGAGGCGCGCGGCACCGGCGTGGGCGTCGGCGTGTTCGTGCCCGGCGTCGTCGCCACCGAGTTCTTCGCGCGGCGGGGCCGGCCGTACGAGCGCGCCCTTCCCCAGCCACTGCCCGCCGACCGGGTCGCCGACCTGCTGGTCGACCAGATCGCCGCCGGCGGGGCCGAGCGGTACGCACCCGGCTGGCTGCGCCTGCCCGTGGCGGTGCGCGCCACCATGCCCGGACTGTACCGGCAGCTCGCCGCCTGGTTCGGCTGAGGAGCCAGCGGTGGGTTATCGACGTTATCGCCGCCTCGTAACGTCGATAACCCAACGCCGGGCCGTCACGTGGCGCTGTCCAGTGCGCCCAGGACCGTCTCGGCGTGCCGGTGGGCCCACTGGCCGAGGGCGTAGATCGGTACGAGCAGGTCCCGGCCGGGTGGGGTCAGCTCGTACTCCACGCGCGGTGGCGCCTCGGCGTACCGGCGGCGCTGCACCAGGCCGTAGCCTTCCATGCGCCGCAGCGTCTGGGTCAGAACCTTGTGGCTGATGCCGCCGATGCGGCCGCGCAGCTCGCCCGGGCGCAAGGGCCCGGCGCGAAGTGTGTAGACCACCACCGGCAGCCAGCCGCTCGCGAACAGGTCCACCGCCAGGCGGGCCGGACAGTCGGCGACGAAGTCACCGTAGGAGGCGAAAGGGTCCTGGTCGTCTGCCATGACCACAGTTTCCCCCGCGCGATACGAACCGCGGAGTGCGTAACGGCCCACCTAACGTGCTGTTCGACGTTGTCGACGACGGGAGGAACGAGATGCGGATCGGAATCCTCGGCGCGGGACAGATGGCCGAAGCTCTCGGTGCGGGCTGGGTCCGAGCCGGCCACGACGTGATGGTCGGGGGACGCTCTCCGGACAGAGTGGACCCACTGGCCGCGGGTATCGGGGCACAGTGCGGAGGGCTCCGCGAGGCGGCGGAGTTCGGCGTGGTGACCCTGCTGGCGGTACCCGCTGCCGGCGTCCCCGAGGCGCTGCGCCACGCCGGTGCGCTCGACGGCGCGTTGGCCGGGCGCCCGCTGATCGACTGTACGAATGCGTTCGCCGCCGGAGCGTTCGACGACCCACCGGGCTCCGTGGTCCTGGCCGTCGACGGATTCGCCGAACGCGTCGCCCAACTGGCCGTCGGCGCACAGGTGGTCAAGGCGTTCAACGTGTGCGCCGCCGAGGTGTGGCGCGCGGGTGGCCCGGCTGACGGCGGGCGGAAGCTCGCCGTGCCGGTGTGCGGCGACGACCCGCACGCCGTGGCCGCGGTTGCCGGTCTGGTGGCCGACCTCGGCTTCCAGCCCCTCGCCGCCGGCGGGCTGGCCCGGGCCCGGTACCTGGAGGCCACCGCGGTGTTCGCCATCGGTCTGTGGTTCGGCGGCCACGACGCGCGGGCGATGCTTCCGCCACTGGCGGCGGCCGTCGGTTGATGCGGGGGTGTCGCCGGCTCACCCGCCGCGCACCGCCCGCAGCGACTGCCGCAGCGACGACATCGTGGCCAGGACGGCCGTGGGCTCGTACCCGCAGTGCGCCATGCAGTTGGCGCAGCGCGGGTCGCGGCCCCGGCCGTACCGCTGCCAGTCGGTGGTCTCCACCAGTTCCCGGTAGGTGCGGGCGTATCCGTCGGCCATCAGGTAGCAGGGCCGCTGCCAGCCGAACAGCGAGTACGACGGGATGGCCCACGCCGTACACGGGAAGTCCACCTTGCCCTCCAGGAAGTCCAGGAACAGCGGCGAGTGGCTCAGCCGCCAGCGCCGGCGGCGCCCGGCGTCGAAGGCTTTGCGGAACAGTTCCCTGGTCTCGGCCACTCCGAGGAAGTGCTCCTGGTCGGGCGCCTTCTCGTACGCGTACGCCGGCGAGATCATCATCTCGTCGACGCCGAGCTCGTCGTTGAGGTAGTCGAGGACCTCGATGACCGTCTTCGGGGTGTCGGTGTTGTAGAAGGTGGTGTTGGTCGTGACGCGGAAGCCGCGCCGCTGCGCCTCGCGCACGGCCGCCACCGCGGCGTCGAACACGCCCTCCTTGCACACCGAGGCGTCGTGGCGCTCGCGCAGCCCATCGATGTGGACGGTGAACGCGAAGTACGGCGACGGCCGGAACTTGTCGATCTTCTTCGGCAGCAGGAGCGCGTTGGTGCAGAGAAACACGTACTTCCGGCGCCGCACCAGCTCCGTGACGAGGGTGTCGATCTGCGGGTGCATGAGCGGTTCCCCGCCGGCGATCGACACCATCGGCGCGCCGCACTCGTCGATCGCCGCGAGCGCCTGGTCGACCGGCATGCGGCGCTTGAGTACGTCGGCCGGGTGCTCGATCTTGCCGCAACCGGCACAGGCGAGGTTGCAGGCGAACAGCGGCTCCAGCTCCACCAGCAGGGGAAATTTTTCGCGTCGGCGCAGCTTCTGGCTGAGCAGGTACTGGCCGATCCGCACGCGCTGTCGCAGCGGAATGCTCATAGCCGCACCTCCTTGGGAAGGGTGAACCGGACGTCTTCGACGGTGTCCGAGCGCTCGTGCACCGCCTGGGGTCCGAGCCCGCGTAACGCCCCGACGACCTCGTCGACGAGGGCGGGTGGTGCCGAGGCGCCGGCCGTCACCCCCACCGTGCGCGCGCCGGCCAGCCATCGCAGGTCGACCCCGGCCGCGTCGTCGACCAGGTACGCCGCGGCGCCGGCCCGTTCGGCGACCTCGACCAGCCGGCGGGAGTTCGACGAGTTCGCCGAGCCGACCACGAGCACGACGTCGGCGTCGGCGGCGACCTCGTGCAGCGCGCGCTGCCGGTTGGTGGTGGCGTAGCAGATGTCGTCGGAGGGCGGCGCGGCCAGGTCGGGGAACCGCGCGCGCAGCACCGCGACGATCTCGGAGACGTCGTCGACGGCGAGCGTCGTCTGGACCAGGTACGACACCCGCCGCGGGTCGTCGACCTCGACCCGGCGGGCGTCGTCGACGCTCTCGACGAGCCGGATCCGGTCGGGCGCCTCGCCGAGGGTGCCGTCGGTCTCCTCATGGCCGGCGTGCCCGATCAGCAGGATGTTGGCGCCGTGCTGCGCGCCCCGGCGGGCCTCGCTGTGCACCTTCGCCACCAGTGGGCAGGTGGCGTCTATGGTGGACAGTCGGCGGGTGGTGGCGGCAGCCCGTACGGCGGGCGCGACGCCGTGCGCGGAGAAGACCGTGACGGCGCCCTCGGGTACCTCGTCGACGTCGTCGACGAACACCGCCCCGCGCGCGGTCAGCTCCGCGACCACGTGCGTGTTGTGCACGATCTGTTTGCGGACGTACACGGGTGGCCCGTGCAGTTCGAGCGCCCGTTCGACGATGGCGATCGCGCGCTCCACCCCGGCGCAGAAGGATCGGGGCGAGGCCAGCAGCACCCGGCGTACCGTCGTGGCCGCGGCCCACTCCGCCAGGGCGCCGGCCACCAGGGGCAGCGCCCGCAGCGCCACCCGTACCTGGCCGAGCGTGCCGGGCCGCAACAGCGGTCCGGTGTCGGCGACGACGCGTACGCACGCGGCGGGCCGCTGCCCCCGGTCGGCCAGCAGCCATGCCGACTCCAGGTCGGCGACGAGCGCGCCGGTGCCGGCGAGACGTTCGCGTCCGGCGCCGGTGACCAGCCGGCCGGTGCTCACCACGGCCCCGGTGCGTACGGTCAGCCCCCGGCGGCGCAGCGCCGCCACGAGCAGGGTCGGCGGTGCGAGCGCCGCCGGGCCGCCGTCGGTATTAGGGTCTGCGCGCAGCTCGGTCGCGACGACGATGTCGCCGGGCCGCAAGGCGGGGTCCAGGCCACCGCCGATGCCCGCCACGGCCAGCGCGTCGGCGGCCGCCACGGTGGGGGAGCGGGCCGCCCGTTCGGCCCGCTGCCGGCCCACACCGACGTGCCAGACCGTACCGGCGGCGGCGGGCAGGCCGCGGCGCAGCCCGGTCGCCTCCGCGCGCATCGGCGCGCACAGCAGCAGCCCCGCGGCCGGGCCGCCACGGTCCGGTGGCCGCCTCATGCCGGCTCGTTTCCGGCGGCTGCCGGGGACACGGGTGCGGGTGCGTCGCCGGCGTCGCGCAGGATCCGGCCCAGCGCGCTGATCGGGAAGACGATCCGGTAGAGGTGGTAGTTGATGTAGAAGTCGCCGGGGAACCCGGTGCCGGTGTGGTACGGCTCGTCCCAGCCGCCGTCGGGGCGCTGCGTGGCGACCAGCCAGTCCAGTGCCCGGCGCGCCGCCGCCGAGCGGTACCGGCCGGCCGCGTGCAGCGCCAGCAGCGCCCAGGCGGTCTGCGAGGCTGTCGACGCGCCGCGACCGCGCCAGGAGGAGTCGACGTAGGAGCGCAGGTCCTCGCCCCAGCCGCCGTCGTCGTTCTGGTGGCGCAGCAGCCACGTGACCGCCCGCTCGATCACCGCGTGCTCCGGTGGCAGCCCCGCCGCGACGAGCGCCGGCACGACGCAGCCGGTGCCGTACACGTGGTTGGCGCCCCAGCGGCCGAACCACGACCCGTCGGGCTCCTGCGCGCGCAGCAGCCAGGCCACGCCGCGCCGGGTGACGCCCGCGTCGGCCAGCCCCTGGGCGCACAGCGACTCCACGATGTGCGCGGTGACGTCGGCGCTGGGCGGGTCGATGACCTCCCCGAAGTCGCAGAACGGGAGGTCGGCCACGACCGCGCGGGTGTTGTCGGCGTCGAAGGCGCCCCACCCGCCGTCGCGCGACTGCATGCCGACCAGCCACCGGGTGGCCCGCCGCAGCGCCGGGTCGCTGTCGCAGCCGGTACGCCGCAGCGCGAGGATCACCTCGGCGGTGTCGTCGGTGTCGGGGTAGCCGTCGTTGTCGAACTCGAACGCCCAGCCGCTGGCCGGGACGTGGGGGCGGCGGACCGCCCAGTCGCCGCGCGTCGTGATCTCCTGACCGAGCAACCAGCGCCCGGCCCGTACGAGCGCGGGATGGTCGGCCGGCAGCCCCGCGTCGGCGAGCGCGGTCACCGCGAGCGCGGTGTCCCACACCGGCGACTGGCAGGCCTCCAGCCGGCGGACCGGACCGTCGCGGGTCTCCTCCGCGACGGTGAAGCGCTCCAGCCCGGCCAGCCCGGCCCGCAGCACCGGGTGGTCGAGCGGGTACTCCAGCAGGTTCAGGGCGATCAGCGAGTACACCCACGGCGGCTGGATCCCGCCCCAGGAGCCGTCGGCCTCCTGGCGCGCCACGATCCACTCGGCGGCGCGCCGCAGCGCGTGCCGGCGGACGGGCGCGACGGCGATCCGCTCGTAGCCGCGGGCGGTCAGGTCGAGGCGGTGCAGCCAGCCGGCTCGGCTGGTGAGCGGCGGGGCGGCCGGCGGGCGCAGCCCGGTGTGCAGTTCGGGCAGGTCGACGCCGAGCGGCCGGACCGGTCGCAGCGCCCGTACGATCGACAGCGGCACGATCGTCTGCCGGGCCCAGCAGGCGAAGTCGTAGACGTTGAACGGCATCCAGTGGGGCAGCAGGACGAGCTCCGGCGGGATGGCGGGCAGCTCGGTCCACCGCCACTCGCCGAACATGGCCAGCCAGATGCGGGTGAAGACCCGGCTGCGCTCGACGCCACCGCCGGCCCGGACGAAGCGGGCGGCGGCGGCCATGTGCGGGGCGTCGGCCGGGTCGCCGGCCAGCCGCAGGGCGACGTACGCCTCGATGGTGGTCGACAGGTCGCCGGGTCCACCGTGGAAGGTCGCCCAGGTGCCGTCGTCGCGCTGCTGGGAACGGATCCAGCGGGCGGTCCGCTCGGTGCGGCGGGGGTCGCGGATGCCGAGGAACTGGCGCAGCAGCAGGTCCTCGGCATCCATCGTGACGTTGGTGGCCAGCTCGCCCTTCCACCAGCCGGCCGGGTCCTGGCGTTCGAGCAGGTGCGCCGTGGCGCGGTCCAGGCAGGAGCGGACCCGGTCGTACCCGTCGTCGGTGCCGGGGATCCGTGGGAGGAGCTCCGTCATCAGTGATCACGTCCTGTCACGAAGTACGACAGATCGACAAGTTCGGACCGTACGGCGGCGGGCAGGTCCAGGCCGGACAGCTCGTCAAGGGCCCGGCCGAGCTGGCGGTCGGCCTCCTTGCCGGTCCAGTCCCGCGAGCCGGCCTCGTCCAGCAGCCGGGCGGCCAGCTCCAGGTCCGACTCCCGCAGCTGCCGGATCGGGGCGTACAGCATCCGGAACGCGTCGCCGGCCGCCGTGCCGGAGGTGAGCGCGTGCACGATCGGCACCGACTTCTTGCGCGCCCGCAGGTCGGAAAGGATCGGCTTGCCGGTGCGCCCCGGGTCGCCCCAGATCCCCAGCAGGTCGTCGACGAGCTGGAACGCGACGCCGAGGTGGCTGCCGAAGCGGGACAGCCCGGCGGTCAGCGCGGGCGGCGCGCCGCACAGCAGAGCCCCGAGCGCGCACGCGCACGACAGCAGCGCGCCGGTCTTGTCGGCCGACATCGCGAGGCACTCGTCCAGTCCGACGTCGTCGCGGCGTTCGAAGTCCAGGTCGGCGGCCTGCCCGGCGACGAGCCGGCGCACGTCCGCGCCGAGCCGCGCGACCGCCCGGACGGCGCCCGGCTGGTCCGCTTCGGCGAGCGACTCGTGGGCGAGGCTGAGCAGGGCGTCACCGGCCAGGATCGCGGCGGCGGGCCCGAAGACCGCCCAGGCGGTGGGGCGGTGGCGGCGTACCCCGTCGTGGTCCATCACGTCGTCGTGCAGCAACGAGAAGTTGTGCGCCAGCTCCACGGCGACGGCGGCCGGTACGCCGGGCCCGGGCGGCTCGCCGGCGGCCCGGGCCGACAGCAGGGCGAGCGCCGGCCGCAGTCCCTTGCCGACGGCGGTGGCCGGCGCGCCGTCGGCGTCGCAGTAACCCAGGTGGTAGGCGGCGACGAGCCGGTTGTGGGGGTCAAGGCGGTCGAGCAGCTTCTTGATCCGTGGCTCGACCAGGGTGGTGACCTGGTCGAAGCAGGCAACGGGCGCCGTCGTCATGGTGTGGCCTCCAGGTCTCGGGTCGGGGACGCGAGGTGGGCCAGCACGACGTCAGCGGCGTGTTCGCCGCTGCGTACCGCTCCTTCCATCGTGTCCGGCCATCCGGTGTCGGTCCATGCGCCGGCCAGCGCCAGGCCGGGGAGCCGCGTCCGCGCGGCCGGCCGAAACGTCCGGCAGCCCGGCGACTGGCGGAAGGTCGCGCGGGGTTCGCGCGTGACGAAGGCTTCCCGCAGCGACGCCCGCCGGGCCGCCGGGAACAGCCCGGCGACGGCCTCGGTGTACGCGGCGATGAGCTGCCCGGTCGGTACGCCGATGACGTCGTCGGCAGCCGACACCGAGATCACCAGGTACTGGTCGCCACGGACGCCCTCGGGCGTACGGTCGAAGACCCACTGCACGGGCGAGTTGACGGCCGCGGCGAACGCCAGCCGGGTCACCGGCGCGCCGTACCGCAGGTGCACGTTGACGATCGGGGACCTGCCGAGCCGGTGCCACTCGCCGTGACCGGCGGCCGCCTCGGCGGGTACCAGGTGGGCGGCGGCCTCGTGGGGCACCGCGAGGACGACGGCGTCGGCGGACAGGTCGGCGCGGCCGGCGTCGGTGGTCGCGCTCCGCGCCGTGCTGATCCGGAAGCCGGCGCCGTCCGGCCGGACCGCGTCGACCCTGCTGCCGGTGACGACCCGTACGCCCAGCCGCGCCAGCAGCCGGTGGGCGGGGTCGCCGTGCAGCTGCGACAGCGCGACCGACGGCCGGCCGATGTCGCCCGAGTCGGCGGCGTCGAGCAGCCCGGTGCGGAACACCCGGGCCGCGAGGGCCAGGGAGGCGTCGTCCGCGGGCGTGTTCAGCGCCGCGATCGTGATCAGGTCCCACAGGCGGCGTACCGCGCCGGGCCCCTGGCCGTGCTCGGCGAGCCAGCTGCCGAAGCTGCGGCGGTCGGTGCGCGGGTCGTCGGGGTCCACCGCGCGCAGCGCGCCGGCCGCCGCGACCGCGGCGAGCCGCTCCCGTCGGCTGAGGAAGCGGTAGCCGACCAGCGCGGGGAGCAGGTGGGCCGGCGCGGGCAGGCCGCGCGCGCGGGACAGCAGGTGTGGCCGCTGGCCGGGGGACAGCACCGGGACGGCGAAGCGCGGCTGGATCCGGGTCAGCTCGCCGGTGCCCAGGCGGTCGAGCAGCGCGCGGTAGCGGGCGTAGCAGCGCAGGAACACGTGCTGCCCGGTGTCGACGACCAGGTCGCCGTGGCGGAACGAGTACGTGGCCCCGCCCAGCTCACGGCGGCGCTCCAGGAGCGTGACCCGCGCTCCGGCGTCGGCGAGCCGGACCGCGGCGGCGATGCCGGCGAGGCCACCGCCGACGACGCATACGTCCATCGTGGATGGAAGGGGCGCGCCCGTCACGCCGACCGCCGTACGAGCGCGCGGGCGGCGACCCACGCCTTCTCGCGCGTCGGTAGGGACAGCCGGGCCCGGGTGACCGCCATCGGGTCGCGGGCGATGCGGGCCAGCAGCCGGTGGTAGATGCCGGCCATCGCGGCGGTGCACGCGGCGCTTCGGGCGTCCAGCATCGGCAGCAGCCGCAGGCCCGTGTCGTACCAGCGCTCGGCGCGGTCGGCTTCGAAGCGTACGAGGGCGGTGAACGCCTCCGGCGGGTCGGCGAACCCGTGCTCGTCGAGCTCCAGCGAGCAGCCGAACCGGTCGAGGTCCTCTTTGGGCAGGTACAGCCGGCCGTTGCCGCGATCCTCCCGCAGGTCGCGCAGGATGTTGGTGAGCTGGAGCGCGATACCGAGCGAGTCGGCCAGCCCGGCCGCCCGTACCGGGTCGTCGGTGCCGAAGACGCCCAGGGACAGGCGACCGATCGACCCGGCGACGCACCGGCAGTACCAGAGCAGGTCGTCGAAGGTGGCGTACGCGGTGCCGCGCACGTCGGCGGCGCAGCCGTCGATCAGTTCGTCGAACGCGGACAGCGGGATCGGCAGCCGGTGGGCGGCGTCCGCGAGCGCCAGCAGTACGGGATCGTCGCCGGCGCCGTCGCCCAGCCGGTGCAGGGCCTCGCGGGTCCGCCCCAGCCGGTCCAGCTTGTCGTCGGTGGGCAGGTCACCGTCGCCGATGTCGTCGATGCGCCGGGCCGTCGCGTAGACCGCCGACAACGCCCGCCGTTTGGTGGGTGGCAGCAGCCGGATGCCGTAGGAGAAGTTGCGCGCCTCCCGGCGGGTGATCTCCTCGCACCGCTGGTACGCGGCGTCCACGATGGTGACCGGATTCAATCCGCGCTCCTTACGGTAGCGGCCAGCCGGTGGGGTCGGGGCGCGGCGCGCGGTACGTGCGGCACCCCGGGAACGTCCACTGAGGCGCGCACCTCGGTGGGTGCGCGCCTGCGGGAAGGCGCGGTGAGAGTCCGGGACATCACTCTTCTCGTACGAGCGTTCAGCGCGGGACGTGACGTGGTGGCGCAGCGTCGGTCCACGACGTGACGGCGCTGGGTCCGGCCGTCCTTGCCGACATGGTGCGCGCGCTACCCACGATCCCGCGTTCGTAACAGCGACGGATGCCGATCAGATGGATGGGCGGTGCTCCCGCGTCACCGGTTCGCGCTCGCGCGCCGACGCCCGCCGGACCCGTCGGGCCATGGCGGCCAGCGCGGCGCGGGTGGGGTAGGACTCCTGCGAGCCGTAGCCGCCGACGGCGCAGGACGAGGCCGCGACGGCGATCATCGCGGCGGCCGGTGGCGGCAGGCCGTGCAGCACCGCGACGCCGAGCGCGCCGGTGAAGGCGTCGCCGGCGCCCGTGGCGTCGACGACCGGGATGTCGTCGGGAGCGGTCACGACGCGGGTGCCGGTCGCATCGGCCACCACGCAGCCCCCGTGGGACATCCGCACGTACGCCGCGCCGACCCCGCGCTCGCGTAGCCGGGCGGCCGCGACGGCCGCGTCGTCGGCGGATCGCACGGCCACGCCGGTGAGCTGGCCGGCCTCGTCGGCGTTGGGGGTGACGTGGTCGACCAGCGGCAGCAGGTCGTCGGTCAGCCGGTCGGCCGGGGAGGGGTCGAGGACGGTCGGCACCCCCGCCTGCCGGGCGGCGGCCAGCGCCGGCCGGATCCACCCGGCCGCGACCTCGAGGTCGGCGACGAGCACCCGGGGGGCGCCGGTCTCCCGTACCGCGGCCACCAGCCGCGCGGCGCCCGGTTCGGCGGGCGCGTCGTTCGCCCCGGGTACGAGCACGATGATCTTGTCGCCGTCCGGCGGGACCACGATCGTCGACAGCGCGGTCGGGCCGGCGGCGACCTGGACGCCGGTGACGTCGACGCTGGCGGCGCGCGGGCCGGCCAGCGCCTGCCCGGCCAGGTCGTCGTCGCCGACGCAGCCGAACAGTCGGGCGTGGACCCCCAGCCGCGCGGCGAGCACCGCGACGTTGGCCGCCTTGCCACCGGAGGTACGCAGCAGGTCGGTGCCGAGGTGGGTACGGCCCGGCCGGGGCGGCTGCGGCACCCGCATCTCGAAGTCGGCGTTGATGCTGCCGACGGCGAGCACGGTACCGTCGTCGCGAGCAGCGGCTGCCATGGTCGGCTGTTACCCGCCGCCGGTCCCGGTACGCGTACGCTGCCCGCCGTCGTGGTCCTGGCCTCGCTGCTGGCCCCATGACGGGGTCACCGCCGGTTGGCTGCTGGGCGGTGCCTGTGTGCTGGGCGGTGCCTGGGTGCTCGGCGACGGCTGCGATCCGGACGGGGTAGGGGAGGACGGTTCCGGCCCGGCGCTGGCCGACGGTTCGACGCCCGGTGCCGGGCGCGAGCTGGCTGGGAGCGAGCTGGCCGGGCGCGGGCTGGCCGGGCGCGAGCTGGCCGGGAGCGTGAGCGTGGCCGACGGGGCGGGCCCGGGTACGCCGCTGCCGGCCGGTCCGCCGGTCGCCTTTTGTGGGGCTGCGTCGGCCGCTCCGACGGTACGCACGAGAAGACTCTCCTGCTGGCAACCGACCCCCGCCAGGGCGAACCCGGTGGGCGCGTGGCCGCCGTCGACGTAGGTGCCGGCCAGGGAGACCCTCGCCGCCGCTCCGGCCGCAAGGGTCCTGTCGCCCTGCAGCGTCACCGCGGTGCCGGCATGAGTCCAGCGGACGCCCGCCGCAGTGGTCAACCGTTGCCCGGCCGGCAGGGCGAAGGTCAGAGACCATCCCTCCAACGCGTCGTCGCCGGTGTTGGTCACGGTCAGCACGGCGGTGAAGGATCCGTCGCCGTGCTCGCGTGCGGCGTACCGGGTAGCGCAGCCGGAGGTGCCGTCGCCACGGGCGCTGGCACCGCTGCCGACGACAGCACCCAGTGACCAGCCGGTCGAAAAATGTACCGCGACCACTGCCGCGAGCGCCGCGGTGACGGCCGTCGCCGCGGCGGCCGACATCCGGATTCCCGGCGGTCGCGACGCCCGCCATGGCTGGCGCGGCTCCTCCGGAGAACCCGCCACGCGCCTGCCAGGACCCGCGAGGGCTCGGACGTCAAGCCGACCGGCTTCGGTGACCGCACGGAGGCGGCCGGTGGCGGACGGACCGGCCGGCGCGGCTCGCCGCGGGGTGATGCCGCCGACCGGGGCCGGACATTCCGGCTCCGGTTCGGTGCTGATCGTCCCGCCGAGCACCTTCGCGACGTGGCGGGCGGTCGGGCGATCGTCGGGTGCGTCGTCGAGGCAGCGGCGGCACAGCTCGGTGATCGCATCCGGCAGCCCGTCGATCGGCGGCAGCGGAGCCGGTATCAGGCGGTCGAGGCGGGCCAGGGCGATGTCGGTCGGCGAGCCTTCCGGCCACGGCGGGTGCCCGGTGAGGCACTCGTACAGCAGCAGGCCGAGGGCGTAGACGTCGCTGGCCGGGACGACCGGGTCGCCGCGTAGCTGTTCGGGCGCCATGTAGAGCGGCGTGCCCAGCATGATGCCACCGGTGTCGGTCTGCGCCTGGCCGATCGCCGCCGCGATGCCGAAGTCGACCACCCTGACCCCGGTCGCGGTCAGCATGACGTTGCCCGGCTTGACGTCGCGGTGCACCATGCCCCGCTCATGCGCCGCCGCCAGGCCCTCGGCGACCTGTGCGCAGACGGTCGCGGCGGTGCTCCAGCGCAGCGCGCCGTCCCGGCGCAGACGCTCCTGCAGGGTCTCGCCGTCGACGAACTCCATCACGATGTACGGGTTGCCGTTACGGAGCCCGCGGCGCGACTGGCCGAAGTCGTAGACGGCGGCCACATGCGGGTGGGTCAGCCGGGCGGCCGCGAGCGCCTCCGCCCGCGCCCGGGCGCAGGCCCGGGGGTCGGCGGCCAGGTCGGCGGCCAGCATCTTCACCGCGACGGCCCGCTCGAGGACCTGGTCGTAGCCTCGCCACACCTCGGCCATCCCGCCGGTGCCGATCCGCTCGTCCAGCCGGTAGCGGCCGTCCAGAGTCGGCAAACCTGTCACCCCCGATGCGACGATTTCCATGACCTGACTCGGACCGTGGCTGACCACCTGGCGCTCGCTTGTGATGTACCGGCGGTGGCGGCGACGCTACGGACAACCCGCGGCGATCCAGTCCATCGCCTGTTCGCTCCCGGCGAAGATCGGAAAGACCGGCTGCAGCCGCATGGTCTGCAGGACCGCGATGATGAACTGCGACGGGGCGGCCAGGCAGAGATGCCCGCCTTTCGACCTGGCCGTCTGGTGGGCGCGCACGAGAATTCCGAGCGCGGTCGAGTCGATCAACCGTACGTTCGCCAGGTCGATCACCACGTGCCGATGGCCCGCGCAGGTTTGTGTCACCACCGCGCGTAACCGGGCGGCGGTCAGGAGATCGAGGTCGCCACTCAGTTCGACGATGGCCGCGTCGCCCAGCGCTTTCACCGACGCAGACCAGGGAAGCGGTGGGACCTGTGCCGTCGCCGCTGCGTCGTCGGGCGTCGACGACTCGACCGCGGTGCACTGCGGGCAGCGATGGGGCCCGATCGCCAGGGGCGAACCGGTCCACCCGTGCCTGCTCACCAGCGTCCACACCACGTCCCAATGACGCAACCTGCTGCTGATCGCGGGAAGCCGGTGGCCGCAGCTGTCGCAGACGAGGTCGATGCCTTCGCGGTCGCGAGTCGGCAACGCGGTCATGACGCCGCCTGCGCGGGGCCCGCGACGCCGCCGGCCGGCGACTGGCGTACGGCGTTCGGCGGTACGAGCTCGACGAGGGCGCGGGCGCGTCGGTCGGCGGGGCGCATGGGGCGGTGATTCTCCTGTCCAACGAGGTACGGGCAGCGCCGGGCGGACCGGCCGGACGTCTCGCCGTCGATGACCGGACGCGGCCCGGCACCCTGGTCGGGCGGGCATGTCCGGCGGACGGCGTGACGCGTACCTGCCTGCTGCTGTTGATAGCCATGGAGAGCGGTGGACCGCGTCGGCTGCTGGACGCTCACGGGGCTACGTGATCGCCCGGAGCCGGTCTTGTCGCCACCGCGGCCGGCTGCTCCGGTCGGTCGAGGCCGGGTTCGCTCGGCAGCGTGGTTGTGAGCTGCAGAACGTGGTCCAGGCGGGCGATCTCCAGGATTCGGCGCACGCGCGGTGAAGGGTTGCGCAGGGCGAGTAGACCCCCCGACGGCCAGGTTCGGCGGTGCGCGTCGAGCAGCACGTCGATCGCGGCGGCATCGATGAACGGGCAGTCGGTGAGGTCGATGACCAGGCGACGGGGCCGCCGCGCGATCGCGCGGTCGACGACCGCGGCGAACGCACGCACCGCCGACGCCTCGAGCGGCCCGTTGACGGTCAGCTCGATGGTTGCCGACTCCGCGGACTCCACCGTCGGATCACCTGGCGACATGTGCTTCGCGCACCTCCCCCTTCGCTCGCTCCGATCCGGCTCCCAATGTCGACCAGCCGTATAGCGGCGGATCCGCGAAATCATGACGAATTCATGACAGGCCCGCCGTGACGGTCACTCGGATGTGCCCCGGGATGAGGCCCGGAAGACGGGGCCGCGATGATGGCGCCATGGCGGCCGTTCTTGTGATCGAAGATGACGACCGGATTCGACTGTCCCTGGCGCTCGCGCTCGAGGACGAGGGGTACGCGGTACGCGAAGCGCCGACCGCGGAGGAGGGGCTGATCGCGCAGCGCCGGGAACCGGCGGACACGGTCCTGGTGGACCTCATGCTGCCCGGCATCGACGGCTTCGAGTGCATCCGGGAGCTGCGCCGGGACGGCGACGTCCCGATCATCGCGATCAGCGCCCGCAGTGACACGCACGATATCGTCGCGGCGCTCGAGGCCGGCGCCGACGATTACGTGGTCAAGCCGGTCGAGGTCAAGGAGCTGTCGGCCCGGATGCGGGCGGTGCGCCGGCGGACCCGCACGGCTGCCTCGCCCGTGTCCGCGCTCGTCTTCGGGGAGTTGGAGATCCGGCCGGAGGCAGGTGAGGTGCTGAGGCACGGGGAGCCGGTAGCGGTGACGCGGACCGAGTTCCGGCTGCTGTGCGAGCTGGCCGACCACGCCGGTCGGGTGCTGTCTCGCCAGCAGTTGCTCGAGCGGGTGTGGGAGTACAGCATCGGCGACGAGCGCCTCGTCGACGTGCACGTGGGTCGGCTGCGGCAGAAGATCGAGGACAATCCGGCCGCACCGCGGCACCTGGTCACGGTGCGTGGCCTGGGCTACAAGTTGCAGCGATGAGACGACCCAGCCTTCGTACCCGGCTCATGGCGGGGTTCGCCGCCAGCGCGCTGCTGCTGTCGACCTCGGTCGCGCTGCTGTCGTACGAGCTGACCCGCCGTTCGCTGCTGGCCGAGCGGGAACGCACCGCGATCCGCGTCACCTACTTCGACGCCACCGTCGTGCAGTCGGGCTTGGCCAGCGAACGCCCCGACATCGTCGACGTCCTGCGGTCCCTCGACACCGGGGCGATCCGGCGCCCGGTCCTGCGCCGGGACGGAACGTGGTACGCCCGCAACGCCGACGCGGGCGTGACCTCGGCGGTGCCGGAGAGCCTGCGCCAGCTGGCCGAGCAGGGTCGCCCGGGCGTGCAGCGGGTACGCGTCGACGGGCACTCCGCCCTGGCCGTGGCGGTGCCGCTGGGCGGTTCCACGGTGTTCTACGAGGTGCACTCCCTGCAGGAGCTGGAGAAGACGTTCCGGACGCTGGCGCTGGTGCTGGCCCTGGTGGGCGGGGCCACCGCCGTCGCCGGAGCGGGCGCGGGCTGGTACGTCACCCGGTACGTGCTGCGGCCGCTGACCTCGGTGGCCACCGCGGCGCAGGAGATCGCGGGCGGCGACCTGACCGCCCGGCTCGACCCTGCCACCGAACCGGAGCTGGCGCGACTGGCGTCATCGTTCAACGGGATGGTCGACCAACTGTCCCGGCGCCTCGAGCGGGACCGCAGGTTCGCCGCCGACGTCAGCCACGAGCTGCGCTCGCCGCTGCAGACGCTGGCCGCCGCGGCCAGCGTGCTCGCCAAGCGGCGGGCCCAGCTCGATATGCGCAGCGCCACCGCGGTGGCGCTGGTCACCGACGAGGTGGCCCGGTTCCAGGCGCTGGTCACCGATCTGCTCGAACTCGCCCGAGGTGACCAGCCGCCCGAGCGCACGGCGGTCGACCT
Organism: Planosporangium thailandense; assembly: GCF_011947195.1. Lineage (GTDB taxonomy): Bacteria > Actinomycetota > Actinomycetes > Mycobacteriales > Micromonosporaceae > Planosporangium > Planosporangium thailandense. Next base: position 85,410 of record NZ_JAATVY010000010.1, read on the forward strand.
CGCCGATCTCGCCCGCCAGGTGTGCCGATCGCGCGGCCTGCCGGCTGACGTCGTCCGCGTTGACGGCGCGGCCGACCCGACGTGGCGGGTGGACCGGCGGCGGTTCGAGCAGGTGCTGGCCAACCTGATCGACAACGCCGACCGGCACGGCGGCGGCGCGGTCGCCGTCCGGGTCGGCCACGCCGCCGGCGTGCGCTACCTCGAGGTCGACGATGAGGGCCCTGGCGTCAGCGCGGAGGACCGGGAAGCGATCTTTTACCGGTTCTTCCGTGGGCGCCCGGCCAACGCGCGCGGCGACAGCGACGGGACCGGCCTCGGGCTGGCGCTCGTCGCCGAGCACGTCACCGCGCACGGTGGCCACGTCCTGGTCACTGACCGGCCTGGCGGAGGCGCCCGGTTCCGCGTCGAGCTTCCGGAGCGTGCGTCGTGAGCCGCCTGGCACGCACCGTGCTGGTCGCGACGCTCGCCGCCGCGGCGCTGGCCGGCTGCGGCGTTCCGGCGGAGCGGTCCGCGCGTGAGATCTCGCCTCCGCCCGGCCCGTATCAGGCGGTGGTGTCGAGCGCGCCGGCCGCCGCGCCGGGCGCCGTGTCGGAGAAGCTGTACCTGGTCAAGGGCGACAAGCTGGTCGCCGTCTCGCGTCAGGTACGTGTCCAGCCGTCCGTCGACGCCCAGGTGCGCGACCTGCTCGCCGGACCCACCGACAGCGAACGTGACGCCGGCATGACCAGCGCGCTCGCCGGCGCGAACGTCATCTCCGGGATTCACCTCGCCAGCGGCGCGGCGGTCGTCGAGATCGGCCCCGCGCTGCAGGGCGCCGGCCGCAACGACGAAGTCCTGGCGTTCGCCCAGGTCGTGTGCACGCTTGCCAGCCGCCCGGACGTCAACGGGGTCGCGTTCACCCGGGACGGGCACCGTATCGGCATCCCCCGTGCGGACGGCTCGCTGACCCAGGGTCCGCTCGCCGTGTCCGACTACGTGAGCCTGATCGCGGGCGGGTGACCCCGGTCCCGGTCCCGGTCGGGTCGGACCGGAGCGGGTGCGGGCCGGGTCAGCGGTGCGCCGCCCCGAGGGCGGTGAGGAACGTGTCGGCCCAGCGGTCGACGTCGTGCGCGCGAAGGTGGCGGCGCATGGCGCGCATCCTGCGGGCGCGCTCGGCGGGGCCGGCGTGCACCGCGTGGACGATCGTCTCCTTGAGCGCGTCGACGTCGTAGGGGTTGACCAGGTACGCCTGGGGCAGTTCGTCGGCCGCGCCGGCGAATTCGCTGAGCACGAGTGCGCCGTCGTCGGCCAGCCGGGTGGCTACGTACTCCTTGGCGACGAGGTTCATGCCGTCGCGCAGCGGTGTCACCACCATGACGTCGGCGGCCAGGTAGAGCGCGACGAGTTCGCGCCGGGGAAGGGACTGGTAGAGGTAGTGCACGGCCGGCTGGCCGACCCGGCCGTGGTCGCCGTTGATGCGCCCGACGATGCCGTTGACGCGGTCACGTAGGTCCCGGTAGTGCGCGATGCGTTCGCGGGTGGGGGTGGCGACCTGGACCAGCACCGATCCGGGGCTGCTCAGCTGGCCGCCTTCCAGCAGCTCGCCGAGGGCGAGGAGCCGGTGCTCGATGCCTTTGGTGTAGTCGAGCCGGTCCACGCCGAGCAGGACGGTGTCGGGATCGCCCAGCTCCGCGCGGATCTCCTTGGCCCGGGTCTGCACCGTCGGGTCATCGGCGAGCGCCTCGAACTCGGCCACTCCAATGGAGATGGGGAACGCTCCGACCGTGACGGTCCGGCCGTCGTACCCGACGCGGTTTCCGGCCGGCTGCAGCCCGAGGAGCCGGCGGGCCAGCCGCAGGAAGTTGCGGGCGCCGCCGGGGCGCTGGAAGCCGACCAGGTCGGCGCCGAGCAGCCCCTGCATGATCTCGGTGCGCAGCGGCATCCGCATGAACAGCTCGATCGGCGGGAACGGGATGTGCAGGAAGAAGCCGATGCGCAGGTCCGGTCGAAGCGCGCGGAGCATCCCCGGTACGAGTTGCAACTGGTAGTCGTGGACCCAAACGACCGCGCCGGGCGCCGCGAGATCGGCGGCGGCGCGGGCGAAGCGTTCGTTGACCTCCCGGTACGCCGCCCGCCAGTCCCGGCGGAACACCGACTGCTCGACCGCGTCGTGGTACAGCGGCCAGATCGTGGCGTTGGACTGGCCCTCGTAGTAGCCGGCGACCTCGTCGGCGTCGAGCGGTACGGGGTGCAGGCGCATCCCGTCCACCGTGAGCGGGTCGGGTGCGCTGCCGACGTCACCGGGCCAGCCGATCCAGGCGCCGCGCCGCTCGGCGACGACCGGCTGCAGCGCCGTCACCAGACCCCCGGGACTGGGCCGCCATCCACAGCTGCCGTCGGCATCGGTCACCCGGTCCACCGGCAGCCGGTTGGCCACCACGACCAGGTCGTACTGTTCGCCCATCCGCACTCACCCCCGCTCGTGGCGGCGGTCGGGCCGCGCGGTCTGCTCCGTACACACCTGCCGATCGGGCATGCCACCTCCGGTAACGGTCGTGTCGTCGCGCTGTTCTCCGGCCTATTCGGGCACGGCCACCGCAGCAACGCGTTCGGCGGCGGTGGGCGCGACCAGGGCCGGTTGGGGCGCGACCAGGGCCGGTTGGGGCGCGACCGCAGGCGTACGGTGCAGGGCGCCTGCCAGCTCGGCGTTCTCCAGGATCCGGCGCACCTGCGGCGATGGGCACCGAAGGGTGAGCAGACCACCCGTACGCGTGATTCGACGATGCGTGTCGACGAGCAACCAGACCGCGGAGGCGTCCGCGAAGGTGCAGTCGGTGAGGTCGATCACCAGGTGGTGCGCCCGCTGTTCGACCACGCAGTCCAGCGACACGGCCAGACCCCGTACCGCCACCGCGTCCAGCTCACCGTTCACGGTGACTTCGACCGTCGGTCCGTCACCGGATCGCGTTGTCGGCCCCCGCATCGTTATGCCCATCGGTCCCCCTTCCGGCTCTGCGCCTCTGGCCGAACACCAATCTCGATCAGGCATGTGGCAGCGGACCCTCGAAAATATGACGAATCAGTGACAGATCGTCACCGGCCTCCCGGTGGTCGGTCCGGCTCATCCGCGGGACGCGGTCGCGTCGGCGCTGCCGGCGGCGGTCCGCAGCACGTCGCGGTGGGTCAGCCAGCCGTCGACCAGGTCGCCGTCGCCGCGCTGCACCGGCAGGCCGGCGCCGCCGTGGCGGACCAGCTCGCCGAGCGCCTCTTCCAGCCCCTGACCGGAGTGCAGGATCGGCACCGTGCGGGCCAGGTCGGCGGCGGATATGGGGGCCGCGCCGCGCAGGGCCGCTTCGACGTCGACCGCCCGGACCACGCCGCGCAGCTGGCCGGCGCCATCGACGACGGGCAGGGCGGCGTACTCCGTGGCGGCGAACCGCTGGGCGAGTTGTTGCAGGTCCGCGTCGGGTGCGAGGGGCTCCGGCAGTGCGACGGCGGCCGCCGCGACCGTCAGCTCGTCGAGGCGGGCGGCCGCGCGCGGGCGTTCGATGTCGATGCCGCGGCGCAGCAGCTTGCGGGTGTAGATGGTGTCGCGGGAGATCAGCCGGGACGCGCCGGCCGCGAGGGCGATGGCGACCATCAGCGGCAGGATGATCGTGTACTCACCGGTCAGCTCGAACATCGTCACGACGGCGGTGATGGGGGCCCGGGCCGAGCCGGCGAAGACGGCGCCCATCCCGACGAGCGCGTACGCGCCGGCCGGGGCGGTGGCGTGGGGCAGCAGGTGGTGGACGGCCGTGCCGAAGGCGGCTCCGGTCATGGCGCCGATGAACAGGGACGGGCCGAACACCCCGCCGGAGCCGCCGATGCCCATGGTGAGGCTGGTGGCGAGCATCTTGGCGACCAGCAGCACGAGTAGGAACCACAGCGCGTACCGGCCGGCCACCGCCCGGCCGAGCACGGGGTAGCCGACTCCGTACATCTCCGGGACGGCGAGCAGCAGACCGCCGAGCAGCACGCCGCCGACGGCGGGGCGCAGCCACTCCGGGCCGCGCCACACCCGGTCGCAGACGTCTTCGATGACGTACAGGACGCGGCTGAACCCGACGCCGACGCCGGCCGCGAGCAGGCCCAGCAGGGCGTAGAGGCCGTACTCGCCGGGGGAGGCGACGCGGAACGGCGGCAGGACCAGGAACGGGTGGTCGCCGAGCAGCGCGCGGCCGATCACGCTCGCGGTGACCGACGACAGCACGACCGCGCCGAACGACTCGACCGCGAAGTTGGCCAGGATGAGTTCGAGGGCGAAGAAGACCCCGGCGATCGGCGTGTTGAAGGTGGCGGAGATCGCGCCAGCCGCCCCGCAGGCCACCAGCAGTCGCAGCCGCTCCTCCGGCAGCCGGACCAGTTGGCCGAGGGTGGAGCCGAGCGCGGAGCCGACCTGCACGATCGGCCCTTCCCGGCCGACTGAGCCGCCGCCGCCGATGCAGATGGCGCTGGCCAGCGACTTGACCGCGGCGACCCGGGGCCGGATGCGGCCGCCGCGCTCGGCCACCGCGTACATCACCTCGGGCACCCCGTGGCCGCGGGCCTCCCGCGCGAACAAGTGGATCAGCGGCCCGTACAGCAGGCCGGCCACGACCGGCGCGGCGACGACGAACCAGCGGCCGAGGCCGGGCAGGTGCGGGTTGGCGGTGCCGGGGGCGGCGGCGTAGTCGGCGTGGCCGGAGAACAGCCGGGTGGCGGAGACCACCAGCCACCGGAAGGCGACCGCGCCCAGGCCGGCGCCGGCACCCACAGCCACGGCGAGGACGAGCATCCCGGCCGAAGTGCCGCGTACCTGGTCCCACCAGCGCGTGGCCAGGCCGGTCGGCCGGATCGCGGACGGGGTCGACGGCGCCGTTGCGGGGTCGCGTCGCGGTCGCGGCGGGTGCGTCCGGCGGGCGCCGAGCGCGCGCCAGCGGGTCATCGGGGGGTGTGGTCGGGTGGCGGTACGGCTGCCGGTGCCGGCGGTGGACGACGGTTGCCGCTTCGCCCTGTTGATCTCGACCACTCCTTCGGTGCGCTGTCCGTCGATGTACAGGCGTGCGCCCGCGCCGGCGGGCAGCCGTACTGCACCGGACAATCATTGCATAATGCCTATGACTGGCTGGCGGCGGGAAAGGCGCGATCACCATTGATTGCGCTACCGGAAACAGTTGCCATCTGCAAATCAACGTTTGAAGCTCGCCGACGGGGTAACCCGGGGCGCATGTCTGCCATCGCATCGGAAGTGTTGATCAGCCGGCTCGCCGACTGGGGCGTGGACACGGTCTTCGGGATCCCCGGTGACGGCATCAACGGCATCATGGAGGGCCTGCGCCGCAACGCCGACCGGGTGAAGTTCGTCCTGGTCCACCACGAGGAGGCGGCCGCGTTCATGGCGACCGCGTACGCCAAGGCCACCGGCCGGATCGGGGTGTGCCTGGCCACCAGCGGCCCGGGCGGCATCCATCTGGCCAACGGCCTGTACGACGCGAAGCTCGACCACGCGCCGGTGCTCGCGATCACCGGCATGCAGGAGACGAGCGTCCTCGGCACCGGCTACCAGCAGGAGGTCCACCTCGACCGGCTCTACGAGGACGTATCGGTCTACGACCAGATGGTCGTCAACCCCGCCCAGCTCCCGGCGCTGGTCGACATCGCCATCCGCACCGCGTACGCCCGCCGCGGCGTGGCGCACCTGACGGTGCCCAACGACATCCAGGTCGCCGAGGCCGGCGAGCAGCCCTACCAGCTCGTCGCGCCGGCCAAGCCGCCGGCGACCGCGCCGGTCTACCTGCCGCCGCCGGTACGCCCCCGCGACTCCGACGTTCGGGTCGCCGCGGACGTGCTCAACGCCGGCGGCCGTACCGCGATCCTGGCCGGGATCGGCGCGCGCGGCGCGGGCCGGCTGGTCGAGCAGCTCGCCGTGGCCCTCGACGCCCCGATCATCAAGACGCTGTCCGGCAAGATGGTCGTCGGTGACGACTCGCCGTACACCACCGGCGGGATCGGCCTGCTCGGCACCGGGCCCAGCGAGGAGCTGGTCGAGGAGATCGACACGCTGGTCATGCTGGGTACGAACTTCCCGTACACCAAGCACCTGCCCGAGCCGGGCAAGGTCAAGGTCGTCCAGGTGGAGATCGAGCCGACCCGCGCCGGGCTGCGCCTGCCCACCGAGGTGCCGCTCATCGGTGACGTCGGCGCCACCCTCGAAGCCCTGTTACCGCTCGTCACGCCGCGCGCCGAACGCCCGTTGCTGGAGCGCTACCAGGCGAAGATGCGCGACTGGCGGGAGAAGATGGCCGCGCTGGAGAACCCGGAGCGCGATCCGATCGCCCCGCAGTACCTCGCCTCGCTGCTGGACCGGCTCGCCACCGACGACGCGATCCTCACCTGCGACTCCGGCACCATCGCCACCTGGGCGGCCCGGCACTGGCACATCCGTGGCGGCCGGGAGTTCTACCTGTCGGGCAACCTCGCGACGATGGCGCCGGCGCTGCCGTACGCGATCGCCGTCCAGCACGCGTACCCCGACCGTCAGGTCATCGCCTACCCCGGTGACGGCGGGTTCGCGATGCTGATGGCCGAGTTCCACACCGCGGCCCGGTACCACCTGCCGATCAAGGTGGTGATCAACAACAACAACTCGCTGGGCCAGATCCTGTGGGAGCAGATGGTGCTCGGCTACCCCGAGCACGGGGTGCGCTTCGGCAACCCGCATCCGGACTACGCCGCGTGGGCGCGCGGCTGTGGCGGTTTCGGCGTGCACGTGACCAAGGCCGGCGACCTGGAGACGGCGCTGCGGGAGGCGTTCGCCCGCCCCGGACCGGCGCTGGTCGACGTGGCGGTGGACCCGAACGAGCCGCCGATGCCGGGCAAGGTGAAGTACGAGCAGGCCAAGCACTTCGCCGAGGCGTTCCTGCGCGGCCAGCCGCACAAGGCGTCGATCGCCACCACCCTCTTCAAAGACAAGATCGCGCAGCTGAAGGAGTCCTGAGATGGGAGTCGTCGCGCTGCCCGTTCCGACCGCCCGACGCGTGGGCCAGGGGTCCCTCGTCGACGCCGCCGGCCTCGCCGCCGACCTGCGCAAGCGGATCCGTGGCGGGGTGCGCTTCGACGACGGGACCCGGGCGCTGTACGCCACCGACGCGTCGAACTACCGCCAGGTGCCCATCGGCGTGGTCGTGCCGCGCACCCTCGACGACGTGGTCGCCTGTGTGGAGACCTGCCGGGAGTACGGCGCCCCGGTGCTCTCCCGCGGCGGCGGCACCAGCCTCGCGGGGGAGTGCTGCAACGTCGCCGTCGTCATGGACTTCTCCAAGCACGTCAACGAGGTGGAGTCGATCGACGAGGAGGCCCGGACGGCGATCGTGCAGCCGGGGCTGGTCCTCGACGAGCTGAACCGGGTCACCCGCCCGCACGGCCGGCTGGTGTTCGGGCCGAAGCCGGCCACCCACAGCCACTGCACGATCGGCGGCATGATTGGTAACAACTCGTGCGGGTCGACCGCGCAGTGGTCGGGCACCACCGCCGCCAACATCGAGCGGCTGGAGATTCTCACGTACGACGGGACGCGGATGTGGGTGGGCCCGACCTCGGACGACGAGTACGCCCGGATCCTGCGCGGCGGGGGACGGCGCGCCGACATCTACCGGCGGCTGCGGGAGCTGCGCGACCGGTACGCCGACGAGATCCGCCGCCGTTTCCCGGACATCCCCCGGCGCATCTCCGGCTACAACCTGGTCGAGCTGCTCGACGAGAAGGGCTTCAACGTGGCCCGGGCGCTCGTCGGGACCGAGGCGACGTGCGTGACCGTGCTGCGCGCGGAGGTCCGGCTGCTGCCCGCGCCGGCCGCGCGGGCGCTGCTGCTGCTCGGCTTCCCCGACATCGCCTCGGCCGCCGACAAGGTGCCCGAGCTCAACAAGCACGACCCCTTCGTCCTCGAGGGCATGGACGCCAAGCTCATCCGCTACGAGAAGATGGAGGGGATGCACCCGGAGGCGCTCAAGCACTTCGTAGGGCGGGGCGCCTGGCTGATGGCCGAGTTCGGCGGTGACAGCCTGGACGAGGCGCTCGAGCGGGCCCGGGAGGTCGCCGACAAGCTCGGCCACGACGACGCGCACGTCATCACCGACGGCAAGCAGCGCGACCAGATCTGGGGCGTGCGCGAGTCCGGTCTCGGCGCGACCGCCCGCACCCCGGGCGGCGGCCCGGACACCTGGCCGGGCTGGGAGGACTCCGCCGTCGCTCCGGACCGCCTCGGCGACTATCTGCGCGACTTCAGCGATCTCCTCAACGAGTTCGGCTACGGCGCCGCCAGCCTCTACGGGCACTTCGGCCAGGGCTGCCTGCACACCTCGATCCCGTTCGACCTCGTCACCGCCGAGGGTGTACGGGACTTCCGCCGCTTCGTCGAGCGCGCCGCCCACCTGTGCGTGTCCTACGACGGGTCGCTGTCCGGCGAGCACGGCGACGGCCAGGCGCGCGGCGAACTGCTCGACATCATGTACGGCGACGAGATCGTGCGCGCGTTCGAGGAGTTCAAGGCGATCTTCGACCCGGACAACCGGATGAACCCGGGCAAGGTCGTCCACGCCAACCCGCTCGACGGCCAGCTGCGGCTCGGTGCGAACTACGCGCCCGCCGAGCCCGCCACGTACTTCGGCTACGCCGCCGACGACGGCTCGTTCTCGCGGGCCGCGCTGCGCTGCGCCGGGGTCGGGGAGTGCCGCCGCCACCACCCCGACAACGCGGTGATGTGCCCCAGCTACCAGGTGACCGGCGACGAGGAGCACTCCACGCGCGGCCGGGCGCGGCTGCTGTTCGAGATGCTGCGCGGCGAGACGATCACCGACGGCTGGCGCAGCGAGGCGGTGGCCGACGCGCTCGACCTGTGCCTGGCCTGCAAAGGGTGCAAGCGGGACTGCCCGATGGAGGTGGACATGGCCACCTACAAGGCAGAGTTCCTGTCCCACCACTACGCCGGCCGGCTGCGCCCGCGTGACCACTACACGCTCGGCTGGCTGCCGCTCGCGGCTGCCGTCGCCTCGTACGTGCCCGGGATGGCCGACGCGGTGACCCACGCGCCGGTGCTGGGCCGGCTGGCCAAGCGCCTGGCCGGCGTCGACCCGCTGCGGGACTTCCCCCGCTTCGCCCGCGCCCGGTTCGTGCCGTGGTTCACCGGGCGCAGGCCGGGCGGTACCGGCGAACGGGGGACGGTGCTGCTGTGGCCGGACACGTTCACCAACCGGTTCGATCCGGGCATCGCGGCGGCGGCCGTCGGGGTGCTGGAGGCCGCCGGGTTCCGCGTGGTCGTGCCCAACGCCCCGGTCTGCTGCGGCCTGACGTGGATCTCCACCGGGCAGCTCGGCATCGCCAAGCGGGTGCTGGGACGTACCCTCGAGGTCCTCGCGCCGTACCTGCGCGACGGCGTGCCGGTCGTCGGCCTGGAGCCCAGCTGCACGGCGGTGCTCCGCTCCGACGCGCGCGACCTCCTCGGCTACAGCGCCGACCTCGAGCGGCTGACCAAGCAGACGAGGACCCTCGCCGAGCTGCTCGTCGAACGGGCGCCCGACTTCGCGCCGACGCTGGCGGGCGGCGATGGCAGCGGCGACGCGCGGCCGAAGGCGATCGTGCAGACCCACTGCCACCAGCACGCCGTCCTGGGCTTCGACACCGAGACCGAGCTGATGAAGCGCATCGGCCTCGACGCGGAGGTGCTCGACTCCGGCTGCTGCGGGCTCGCCGGCAACTTCGGCGTCACCCCGAACCACCGGGAGGTCTCCCTCGCCTGCGCCGAGCAGGCCCTGTTGCCGGCGGTGCGCAGCGCGGACCCGGACACCCTGGTCCTCGCCGACGGGTTCTCCTGCCGCACCCAGATCGACGACGCCCGTACCGGGCGGCACGCGGTCCACCTCGCCGAGGTGGTCAACGCCGCGCTGCGCGGGGTGGCGCCGGGCGCGTACCCGGAGCGGGACGTGGCGCTGCGACCGGGGGTCCGCCATGCGCGGTGCTGACGCGCCCGTCAAGTCGGTCACCGCGGCGGCCTACCGGATCCCCACGGACCAGCCGGAGGCCGACGGCACGGCGCGCTGGGATTCCACGACCATGGTGCTCGTACGGGCGGAGGCCGACGGGCACACGGGCACCGGCTGGACGTACGGCGCCGCGGCCGGCGCCGGGCTGGTCGGCGAGGTGCTCGCCGACGTGGTCACGGGCCGGTGCGCGCTCGACGTCCCGGGCTGTTACGACGCCATGGTCCGCCGGGCGCGCAACATCGGCCGCCCAGGTGTGGCCGCGACGGCCATCTCCGCGGTCGACGCGGCGCTGTGGGATCTGAAAGCCCGGCTGTTCGGGGTACGGCTGGCCCGGCTGCTCGGCGTCGTCCACGACGCGGTCCCGGTCTACGGCAGCGGCGGGTTCACCACGTACGACTCGGCCCGGCTGGCCGAACAGCTCGGGCACTGGGTGCACGAGCTGGGCATCCCGCGCGTCAAGATCAAGATCGGTGAGTCGTGGGGCGGCGAGGTCGACCGGGACCTCGCCCGGATGCGTCAGGCCCGCGAGGTCATCGGCCCGGACGCCGACCTGTACGTGGACGCCAACGGCGGGTACACCCGCAAGCAGGCGATCCGGGTCGCCCACGCCGCGGCCGACGCCGCCCCGGCCTGGTTCGAGGAGCCCGTCTCCAGCGACGATCTCGACGGGCTGCGGGAGGTCCGCGACGCCGTCGACGCCGACGTCGCGGCGGGGGAGTACGGCTATGACCTGACCTACTTCCGCCGGATGGCTGCTGCCGGCGCGGTCGACTGCCTCCAGGCGGATGCCACCCGCTGCGGCGGGATCACCGAGTGGCAGCGGGTGGCCGCGGTCGCGGCGGCCCACGGCCTGCAGATCTCGGGACACTGCGCGCCGTTGCTGCACCTGGACGTGGCCGCGACGACGGCGAACCTGCGTCACCTGGAGTGGTTCCACGACCATGTCCGCATAGAGTCGATGCTCTTCGACGGGGCGCCGGTGCCGACCGGGGGCGCGCTGCGGCCGGACCTGTCGGTGCCGGGCAACGGCCTCACGTTCCGGCAGGCCGACGCCGAGCCCTACCGCGTCGCCTGACGCCCCCTCGCCGATCTTGGACACGTAGCGGGGTCACAGGCCCGCCACGTGTCCAAGATCGGCGGAGTCGTCGCCGCGGTCCTGCCAGCCCAGCCACCACTCGTCCTCGGGCAGTTCGCCGGCGGCGAGGGCGAACGACCGCAGGCCCTGCACCAGTACGGCGTTGCCCTGGGCCGGCATGGCCGCCACGATCCGGCTCAGGTCCTCGCGGCGCCGCCGGGTGACCTCCTCGACCAGCGCGCGGCCGGCCGGAGTCAGGGCCAGGCGTACCACCCGGCGGTCACCGGTGGCACGGGTGCGCCGGATGAGCCCCTTGCGGACCAGGCGGTCGCACATCCGGGTACCGGTGGACGGGTTGACCCGAAGTTCGGAGGCGACGTCGGCGGCCCGCTGCGGACCCCGCTCGGCCAGCACGACCAGCGTCCGGAACTGCGGGAGCGTCACCTCGACGTCGAGCCCGGCCAGGGAACGCGCCGCGAGGGCGACGATCGCGCGGCTGGCCGTCAGCAGCGCCTCCACCACCTCGGAAGCGGCCGGCGCCGCCGCGCTGTCCACCGATCTGCTCTGCATTGCGCAATTATTGCAGCGGCTACGAGATCGCGCCCGCCGATCAGGTCGTCGAGGGCCCGACCCGACCCCGCAGCGCCCGCCACAACGGCAGACCGAACCGGCGGCCCCGCCGGACCTGCCGGGCGGCGGCGACCACCTCGTCGGCGACGAGGAACGGCACGATGCCCGAGATCACCGCCGACACCAGGCAGAGGGTACAGAAGGCGTGCACCACCAGCGCCTGGACGGCCAGCAGCGCGACCGCCGTGGCCGCCATGGCCGCCGCGACCACCCCGAGCAGCAGCACCAGCCAGGGCGCGTCACGCCAGCGGCGGCTGCTTCCGGACAGCTCCAGGACGACCTCGGCGAGGTAGGCGGCGGCGCCCAGGGCGGCGTCGTGCACCGGCAGCGCCCGCGACAGCGCGGAGGTCAGGACCTGCCGGCTGCCGTCGCCGAAGAGCGGGTCCCAGACGACATCGATCAGGTGGTACTGGTACATGGCCAGATACGTCGAGACGATCGCGCCGCTCACCCCGAGCAGTACCACCGGCGCGCGCCTGGTCCACGCCGAGGGGCCGTGGACGGTCCGCCACCACCACAGCCGCAGGTCCGTCACCGGCGTCCTCCTCTCCCATGTGGACCACCAGACATTGGCGTTTCCCGCTGGTGCGAGGGGTAAACCACAGGTCGACGTTTGAATGCGTCGCTGCGGGGTTAACCGGTGGCTACGTTGATCGACCCGGGTGGGAGGAAGGGTGCGTACCGAGGCGAAGGTCTTCGGCGTCATCGCCGCGTTCCTGGCGGTCGTCGCCGCCGGGTACGGGTGGTGGACCTGGTACACCTCCGGCCGGGTGGAGGCGGGCGGCACCACCACCCTGGGGCTGTCGGCCGCGCTGTGCGCGATGTGCGGGCTGTACTTCGCGTTCGTGTCCCGCCGCATCCCGCTGCGTCCGGAGGACCGCGGTGACGCCGACGTCGTCGAGGGCGCGGGCCGGCTGGGCTTCTTCGCGCCCGCCAGCTACTGGCCGTTCGGCATCGGCGTCGCGGCCGGCGCGGGAGCCCTCGGCATCGCGTACGGCCAGTGGTGGCTGCTGGTGGTCGGGCTGGTCGCGCTCCTGGGCGCGGCGGCCGGGCTGGTCTTCGAGTACTACGCCGGTGCGCCGCGTGCGAACTGAGCACGGCGCGTCGATGGGAGGTGGCATGGCGGGTGACCGCACCGGGCTCCTGCCGCGGGCGGGGGCCGCCCTCGACGGCCGGCTCCACGCCGCCGGGCTGGTCCGCCGGACGATGAACAAGGTCTTCCCGGACCACTGGTCGTTCATGCTCGGCGAGATCGCCCTGTACTCGTTCGTCATGCTGCTGCTGACCGGGACGTTCCTGACGCTGTACTTCGATCCGTCCGACACCGCGGTGCGTTACCACGGCCCCTACGTGCCGCTGCGGGACCTGCCGATGTCGGCGGCGTACGCGTCGACCCTGCGCATCTCCTTCGAGGTGCGCGGCGGCCTGCTGATCCGGCAGATGCACCACTGGGCGGCGGACCTGTTCCTGGCCGCGATCGTCGTCCACATGCTACGGATCTTCCTGACCGGCGCGTTCCGTAGGCCGCGCGAGCTCAACTGGGTGATCGGCCTGCTGCTGTTCTGGCTCGGCTTCGTGGAGGGCTTCTGCGGCTACTCCCTGCCCGACGACGGCCTGTCCGGCACCGGCCTGCGCATCGCGGAGGCGATCCTGCTGTCCATCCCGGTGGTCGGCAGTTGGCTCGCCACCACGCTGTTCGGCGGCGAGTTCCCCGGCCACCTCGTCCTCGGCCGGCTCTACATCGCGCACGTGCTGCTCATTCCGGGGCTGCTGGCCGCGCTGGTCGCCGCACACCTCGCCCTGATCGTGAAGCAGAAGCACACCCAGTGGCCCCGGCCGGGCCACACCGAGCGCAACGTGGTCGGCGAGCGCATGGTGCCCGGCTTCGCCGCCCGCTCGACCGGCCTGGCGCTGTCGGTGTTCGGCCTGATCGCGCTGCTCGGCGGGGTCTTCCAGATCAACCCGATCTGGGCCTTCGGCCCGTACGAGGCGGCCGTCGTGTCAGCGGGCAGCCAGCCCGACTGGTACGTCATGTTCCTCGACGGGGGCCTGCGGCTGTTCCCGCCGTGGGAGATCCGCACCGCCCACCACACCGTACCCGCGCCGTTCTGGCCCGGCGTGGTCCTGCCGGGCGTGCTCACCCTGCTGGCGTTGGCGTACCCGTTCGTGTCGGAGTGGCGCCAGCACGACCGGGCCCACCACAACCTGTTGCAGCGACCCCGGGACGTGCCCGACCGCACCGCCCTGGCGGCGATGGCCGTCACGTTCTACCTGGTGCTGACCGTCTCGGCGGCCAACGACATCATCGCCGAGACGTTCCACATCAGCCTCAACGCGATGGTCTGGGCCGGCCGGATCGGGCTGCTGCTGGCGCCGCCGCTGGCGTACTACCTGACCCGCCGGCTGTGCCTGTCGCTGCAGCAGCACGACCGCGAGGTGCTCGGGCACGGCATCGAGACCGGGGAGCTGGTACGCGGCCCCGACGGCGGCTACCAGGAGATCCACCAGCCGCTCGGCAGCCGCGACGGGCGGCCGCTGCCGTACGCCGGCTGGGCGGTACCCAAGCGCCCGAAGCGCATCGGGCTGCTGGCGCCGGCGGTCAAGGGCTTCTTCGTACCCGTCGAGACGCCGCGAACGCCGCTGCCCGGGCAGCGGACGGCGGCCGACCGCCGCCCGACCGCCGTGACGGCCGCGAGGCCGGGGGAGGAGCACGATGAGCAGTGACGTGGAGGCGGCGGCCCGCAGCGAGGTGGTCGCCGTCGACCCGGTCTGGGTGCCCGACCTACCCGGACCGGTTCGCAGCAGCCGGCCGGGAACCCGGGTCGGCCGGCTGCTGCGGACCACCGACGCCAAGCAGATCGGGCTGATGTACCTGGTCACCTCGTTCGGCTTCTTCGCCGTCGGTGGCGTGCTGGCCTTGCTGATGCGGGCCGAACTGGCCCGACCCGGCCTGCAGTTGCTGACCACCGAGCAGTACAACCAGCTGTTCACCATGCACGGCACGATCATGCTGCTGCTGTTCGCCACGCCGCTGGTGTTCGGCTTCGCCAACTACCTCGTGCCGCTGCAGATCGGCGCCCCGGACGTCGCCTTCCCCCGGCTCAACGCCCTGTCGTACTGGCTGTACCTGATCGGCGGCCTGATCGTCGTCTCCGGCTTCCTCACCCCGGACGGCGCGGCCGACTTCGGCTGGTTCGCGTACGCGCCGCTCAACAACGTCGCGAACTCGCCCGGCCCCGGCGGTGACCTGTGGGCGATGGGCCTGATCGTGTCGGGCATCGGCACCACGCTCGGCGCGATCAACATGGTCACGACCGTGCTGATGCTGCGCGCGCCGGGCATGACCATGTTCCGGATGCCGATCTTCACCTGGAACATCCTCATCACCGCGCTGCTGGTGATGATGGCGTTCCCGCCGCTGACCGCGGCGCTGTTCGCCCTGGAGGCCGACCGCAAGCTGGGCGCCCACGTGTTCGACCCCGGCGTCGGCGGTCCGATCCTGTGGCAGCACATGTTCTGGTTCTTCGGCCACCCCGAGGTGTACATCGTGGCACTGCCGTTCTTCGGCATCGTCACCGAGATCCTTCCGGTGTTCAGCCGCAAGCCGGTCTTCGGGTACAAGGGCCTCGTCGGCGCCACCATCGCCATCGCGTCGCTGTCCATGACGGTGTGGGCGCACCACATGTTCGCGACCGGCCAGGTGCTGCTGCCGTTCTTCTCCCTGCTGTCGTACCTGATCGCCGTGCCGACCGGAATCAAGTTCTTCAACTGGATCGGCACCATGTGGAAGGGGCAGCTCACCTTCGAGTCGCCCATGGTCTGGTCGCTCGGCTTCCTGGTCACCTTCCTGCTCGGCGGGCTCACCGGGGTGCTGCTGGCGTCCCCGCCGGTCGACTTCCACCTCACCGACACGTACTTCGTCGTGGCCCACATGCACTACGTGCTGTTCGGCACGATCGTGTTCGCCGCGTTCGGCGGACTCTACTTCTGGTTCCCGAAGATGACCGGGCGGTTGCTCGACGAGCGCCTGGCCAAGGTCCACTTCTGGCTGACGTTCATCGGCTTCCACACCACGTTCCTGGTGCAGCACTGGCTGGGCGCGATGGGCATGCCCCGCCGGTACGCTGACTACCTGCCCGGTGACGGCTTCACCGGGCTCAACACGATCTCGTCGGTCGGCGCGTTCATCCTCGGCGTGTCGATGCTGCCGCTGATCTACAATGTCTGGCGGTCCTACCGCTTCGGTGCGAAGGTGGCCGGCAACGACCCGTGGGGCCACGGGGGCTCGCTGGAGTGGGCCACCACCTGCCCGCCACCCCGGCACAACTTCACCCGCCTGCCCCGGATCCGCTCCAACCGGCCGGCCTGGGACGCCGTTCACGGCCGGTCCTGATGCCAGTTTCGTCCCATGTGACGCGGGTAACACTCTGTTGCCGAAGGCCCACGGATCGCGGCAGATGTCGTCCGTGCCGACCGTGGCCGGGGGGATGGTGACGATCATGATCGGGGACCGTGTGATCTCCGTTGCCGGTAGCGTCGTCGACGGGGTACTGCATCCGCTGGACGGCCTGCACAAGCTCGAGGACAACCTGGAGGCGCAGATCTGGGCGTGGCTGCTGCCCACGCTGCCCCGGCCCGGCTTGTCACGCTATGGCATCGACCAGACCCCAGCGGCCGGTCACTCCCCGGACGGCGAGGCGCCCGACGTGGCCGGGCAGGTGCGCGTCGACCGCGAACCCGTCGACTCGGGGTGACAGCCCCAGGACCGTACGCAAGAGAAGGAGCGGAGCGCCCGACGCCCACGCCTGCGGGGAGCAGGCGGTGGGGTAGCGCACGGGCACCCTCGTGACGCTCCGGTCGGCGCCCACGAAGACCTCCGGCAGGCGATGGTCGAAGTGCCGGGCCGCCTCCAGCAGCGCCACCGCGATCCGGTTCGCCTCGGCCCGCCGGCCGTACCGGGCCAGACCGGCCGCGATCAGCGCGTTGTCGTGCGGCCAGACGGTGCCGTTGTGGTACTCCACCGGGTTGAAGGCGGGCTGGCCCGCGGCGAGGGTACGCACCCCCCAGCCGGCGAACATGCGCTCACCGAGGAGGTGGCCGACGACCGCGTCGACCCGGTCGTCCGGGACGATCCCGCTCCACAGCAGGTGGCCGATGTTGGACGTCAGCGTCGGCACCAGCCGCTTGTCGCCGTCGAGGGCGAGCGCGTAGAAGCCCTGGTCGGGTAGCCAGTACACGTCGTTGAACCGTTCGTGGAGCCCGGCGGCGTCGCGGTCGAGCCGGTCGGCGAGCGTGTCGTCGCCCCAGCACTCACGGGCCAGCCGGGACATCCGGCGGCGGGCGTCGTAGGCGTAGCCCTGGAGTTCACAGGTGGCCCGCGGCGACGAGGCGAGCCGCCCGTCCGGGTACAGGATCGAGTTCCACGAGTCCTTCCAGCAGTGGTTGGCCAGGCCGGTGTCGGGATTGCGGGTGCGGTACTCGATGAACCCGTCGCCGTCGGAGTCGCCGTACACCTCCATCCAGCGCAGCGCCGCCCGGGCGGCGCCCTCCAGCTCGTGGACCAGCGCCGCGTCGCCGGTCCAGCGTTCGTACTCGTCCAGCAGGATCAGAAACAGCGGGGTGGCGTCGGCGGTGCCGTAGTACGGCGACTGCGGCTGCTGGTGGAAGTGCGCCAGCTCGCCGTGGCGCAGCTCGTGCAGGATCTTGCCCGGCTCGGCGTCGCGGAAGTCGTCGACGGCGGTGGCCTGGCGCGCGGCGAGCGCCCGCAAGGTGGTGCGGGCCAGCTCCGGCAGGTACGGCAGCGCCTGGTAGCTGGTGACGAGGCTGTCGCGGCCGAACAGCGCCATGTACCAGGGCAGGCCGGCGGCCGGTACCGACGAGCACGGGGTGACGTCCGGGTAGAACCGCAGCGCGGCAAGGTCGACGAGGCTGCGGTGGTACGCGTGCGCCAGGTCGGCCCAGTCGGTGTCCAGCCGCGGCGCGGCGGCCAGCCATTCGTCCAGGCTCTGGTCGATGTTGGGGTGCCGCTCGCGCTTGACCGCGGGCGCGTGATCGTTGGACGACAGCGAGACCTCGATCTCGGTCTGCCAGCGCTGCCCCGGCTCCAGCCGGATCTGGAAGGTCAGGACCTGGTCGGCGAGGAAGGCGCCCTCCGAGCGGATGACGGTGCCGCGGCGGAAGTCGCCGTGCGCGTACTCCATCGTCACCCGGTCGCGTTCGACGGAGGTCTTGTGCGTGCCCGTCTTGGGCAGCTTGTTCTTCACCTCGAACAGGTCGGCGAAGTCGGCGGCGAACAGCACGTCGAGCAGGAGCGCGAGCTCCTGGGCGGTGTGGTTGGTGACGGTCAGCCGCTCGGTGAGCCCGTTGCCGATGCGGCGCTGCCGCAGCACGGTCACGGGTGGACCGTCGAACGCGGACGCGGTGGGCTCGGTCAGGTAGAACACCGCCGTGTCGTACTCGGTGAGGTCGCCGGCCAGGGCGTGCGGCCGCCGGCCGTTGAGGCGCAGCTCCCAGCGGGAGAGGTGGCGGATGTCCCGGTAGAACAGGCCGTCGAGCGGTTGCCCGCCGGCTCCGACGTCGCCGCTGTCGTCGCTGACCATGAACGTGCTGCCGTCGAGGATGCTCACCTGCCGTGACGTCACGGGGCACCACGCTCCACGTCGCCGTCGTCGTGGCTGTTCCTTTCGTGGCCTGGCCAGCCCAGCCACCACCGGGGCTCCGGCGCCTCGCCGGCGGCCACGGCGAACGCGTGCAGCGCCCGCGCCACCTCCGGCGGCCATTCCTCGGCCGTCGCCGCGACGATGCGGGCGAGCTGGGCGCGCCGCTGCCGGGTCACCTCGTTCACCAGCGTCCGTCCGGCGGGCGTCAGCGTCAGGTGGACCGACCGGCGGTCGGAGCCGGAACGGTACCGCCGGATGAGGCCCTTGCGGGTGAGCCGGTCGCACATCCGGGTGCCGGTGGACGGGCTGACCGCGAGCTCCGCCGCGACGTCGACCAGCCGCTGCGGGCCGCGCGCCGCCAACACCACGAGGGTTCGGAACTGCGGCAGCGTGACCTCGGGTTTGATCTCGGCGAGCGAGCGCGCGGCCAGCCCCACCAGGACCCGGCTGGCGGCCAGGAGGGCCTCCACGATCGAGTCCATGGGCTCCACCGCTACCGCCGCCGACGCGTACATCGACCTAACGCCTCCACGGGCCATCGACCGGGAGCGGGCGAGCGGCCCGGCTACCGGTGTCGTCACACGCTCCGCTGCTTCCGCTGCATGTCGTGCTTCCGCCGCATCTCGCAGACGGTGACGCGTTACCCCCGGCCGGCCCGGCTAACCGGCCGGTCCGAAATTAATGCACAGTGCAAAGTTTAGATGGAGCGTGCGGGGGCAGCCCATCCAACGAACACCGATGCCGTCGCGAGGAGAGCACCGGAAGGCGACGCCTTGCGCAGCGACGACGGGATGGGGTTGTTGACGATGGACGTGGCCGGGACGCTCGCCGTGCGGGTCGACGCCGACGAGCGCAACGGGCTCGACGCGGAGCTGCACGACATCTTCCAGCGGATGGCCGACGTTCCCGAGGGCACCGCCGAACGGGACCGTCTGCGCACCCAGGCGATCGAGCGGGCGCTGCCGGTGGTCAACCGCCTGGCGCGCCGGTTCCGGGGCCGGGGGGAGCAGCTCGAAGACCTGGTACAGGCGGGCGCCCTCGCCCTCGTCAAAGCCGTCGACAGCTACGACCCGGGCCGGCGGGTGCCGTTCACCGGCTACCTGGTGCCGTGCGTCGTGGGTGCGCTCAAGCGGCACTTCAGGGACAAGGGCTGGGACATCCGGGTGCCGCGGCAGCTTCAGGAGCGGCACCTGAGGCTCGAGAACGCCACCGGCGCGCTGGCCCAGCGGCTCGGGCGGGCGCCCACCCCTGCGGAGCTGGCCGTGGAGGTCGGTATGAGCGCCGACGAGGTGGTGGCCGGGCTCGTGGCGCGGCAGGCCTACGACAGCTCCTCGCTCAACGAGCCGGCCGGCGTGGACAGCGGCGACGAGCGGCAGGATCTGCTCGGCGGGCCGGACCCCGACCTGGAGGAGGCAGCCGACCGGGTCAGCGTGGGGCCGCTGCTGCGGCAGCTGCCCGAGCGCGAGCGAATCATCGTCACCCGGCGGTACTTCGGCAACCAGACGCAGGCGCAGATCGCCGCCGAGCTCGGCATCTCGCAGATGCACGTGTCCCGGATCCTCGACCGGATCCTGAGGTGGCTGCGGCGGGCCCTGCTCGACGACGGTCGGCCCGGCTACCCGGGCGCGGAGGTCGACCGCCCGCTCGGCGTCTCCGTGTACGTGACCGGCTCCGCGGTACTGGTGACCGTGCGCGGCGCCGTCGACGCCCGCGCCGCCACGTACCTGCGGACCGCGCTGGTCGACGCCACCATGGCGCACCGGCCGCGGTACGTCATCGTGGACCTGCACGGCGTGCCGGACATGGCGATAGCCGGCGTCGCGGCGTTCCTGGCCGCCAGGTCGGCCTGCGGCCACGTCGGCGCCCGGCTGCGGCTGACCCGCGTCACCGCCCCGGTCGCGGGGACCCTCGGGCGGGCCGGCCTGGGATGGCTGGTCAACGGTGGACGGCCGTACCCGGCAGAGCCGGCACACCCCGAACATCCGGTCGCACCGACGCAGCCCTCGCCCGCAGCCGCTGCCGCTGCCGCGCCGCCCGCAGTCTCTGCCGCGCCGCCCGCAGCCGCTGCCGCGCCGCCCACGTGTCCCGCCGCGCCACAGGCAACGCCAACCCGGCCCCTTCGCGTACCGGCCCGGCCCGTCCGCGCCCGGCCCATCCGGGTGCGCGCCCGGGTCGCCCGCCCGCGCCGCCCCGCCGCGTGCCCGGTGGTGCGCAGGGCCGGCGCACCACCGGCTGAGGTCCGGGCGGCGCGACCGCCGCCGGCGGCCCTGGTTGTCCATGAACGACAAGTCAAGCGGCCAACGACGAGTCAAGCGGCCCGCACCGTGTCAGGTGGAGCCGACCGGGTAAGCCGCAACCAACGCCACGCACACCAGAAAGAAGCAAGGAGGTGGACGCAGTGGCTGAGAGTTCCCGTTTCACTGACATCGCCGCTCATCCTGACGTAGCGGAGATGCGGGAACGCTACGAAAGGATCACCGAGAGCGGGCAGGCCGTCGTCATCGACGGACTGGTTCTGCTGGCCGGGGCCTGGTTGGCCATTTCCCCGTGGGTCGTGCACTTCAACGCGGTCGCACGGGATGTGGCGGTCAACAACCTGATTCTCGGCGGGCTCGTGGCGATCATCGGGCTCGGCCTGACCATGACCCCGGCGCGCATGTACCGGCTGAGCTGGGCGGCCGCCGCGATAGGTGTGTGGACGATCGCGGCCCCGTGGGTCATCCGGCTGGGCTCGCCGGGCTTCGGTGTCTGGATCAACAATCTGGTCACCGGCGTCATCACGACCCTGCTGGGGGTCGGCGCTGCTGCCATGCTGGTGGCGAAGGGCTCACCTCGCCGTGGCGCCGCGCCCGCACGGTGACGGTTGATCGCACCAACCCGCACCGAAGGAGACGGCCGGCCGACCCGCCGGCCGTCTCGTTCGTGTCACGCCGCCATCGGCTCGGCGGTGACCATGTTGACCAGGTCCGCGAGGGCTTCGACGATGCGGTCGATGCCGGCGGTCGGCGGGCCGCCGGGCTCCGTCATGTACGTGTCGCGGCGGATCTCGACCATCAGCGCGGTCACCGCCGGCTGGGTCCCGTAGTGGCGCAAGGGCACGTAGCAGCCGGCGAAGGGCGTGTTCACCGCGATGCTCCCGCAGCGGGAGAACGCGTTCTCGGCGGCGGCGAGGAGCCTCGGCGGGGTGTGGGCCGGGTCCGTGCCCAGGCAGATCGCCGGCCGCTGGCCGTCGCCGTGCAGTTCGTACGGCAGCGCGACGGCGGGGTAGGAGTGGACGTCGATGATGACGGCGCGGCCGGTCGCCGCGAGGCGGTCGTCGACGAGATCGGTCATGGCGGACGCGTACGGCTCGTAGTGGGTGGACAGCAGGGTCTCGGCGTGGGCCGGGTCGTCGACGCGCAGGCGGCCGCCGTGCGACGTCCGGGTGTACACCGCGCCCATACCGACGGCCCGCATCTCCTCGCGCTCGTCCGGGAACCGTTCCGGGTCGACGACCAGGCGCGACGCCAGGTTCGTGAACGTCCACGGGGCCGGGTCGCAGCTGGCGGCGACCCGGTCGGCGATGAGGCCGGTGTGCGCGTCGGTCATATGGTCCAGCTCGGTCGTCAGCGCGGCGTCGTCGAGCAGGATGTGCGGGCGGGCGGCCGGGGTGATGTGCCGGGAGCTGTGCGGTACGTGCAGGATCACCGGGGAGTCGGGCGCTCCCGGCGCGATCTGGTACACGGCGTCGATTCCGTGGGGGTACAAAGTCTTCCCTTCGCTGTCCTATCAGACCTTGGCCCAGTCGCCGCAGTCCTCCGTCGTGAAGTACTGGCCGCCCTGCAGGGTGACCGTAGGCCGGCCGCCGTTGACAAGGTCGTTGGCCACGATGTTGCGGCCGTTGGCGTCCGAGGTGATCTTCCAGTAGCACTGGCCGGCGACCGGGTCCTTCGCCCGGTACGTGCCGGGCTGGACGTCGACGCCGACGGCCCACGTACCCTCGTGGATGGTGTTCTGGGCCTGCACCTTCTCCGCCTGCGTCACGGCGTCCTCGCGCTGCTTGACCGCGTCCTCGCGGGCCTTGACCTGGTCCTCGCGCTGCTTCACCGCGTCCTCGCGGGCCTGCATCTGGTCGGCGCGCGCCTGGTAGCCGTCGCGCTCCTGGCTCACAGCTTGCAGCCGCCCGGTGAGGTCGCGGACGGCGGCCCGGCTCTTCGCCTCGGCTCGGCGGTGGACCTCGCTGGTGTGCTGGTAGTACAAGGCCAGGCTCCAGCCGGCGACGAGCGTGACGGTGACCACGGCCGCCACCCAGGCGCGCGGCCGGCGCAGCGTGCTCGTCAGCCGCCTCGTCCTGCTGTCAGCGGGCGCAGATTCCGGCGTTTCCTCGACGGGTTCGGTCGGCAGTGGCTCGGCGGCGGATGGCTCTGTGCTCATGGGACCTCCATCTCGGGTAGTCGATGGTCCGGGGTAGACCGGAGGAGCCATCAGGGATCAACGATCGGTACGGGCCGAGCGGATCGCGTCCGCGAGGTTTGTCAACGTCGTGAGTAGCGCCGTCACGTCGGTGTGCAGCCGGCGTAGCTCGCCGGCGCCGGGTGCCGTGTCGTAGCAGTGGTGATGGGCGGCGCTCGACAGCGCGGCCCACACGAAGCCGATCCGGCGGGCCGTCGCGCGGTCGTAGCGCCGCAGCAGCAACTGCTTGGTACGCGCGGCGCCGCAGGCGGTGATCGGCGGAGAAACCTGGTGCCAGAAGGCATCGATCCCGCCTTCGAGGGCCAGGCGGATCAGGCAGGCGCAGGCCTTCGGCCACCACGCGGCGGCCACCGCGCTCGCGCCGAGCGCGCCGGCGCCGCGCAGCATCTGGTCGGCCGTGGCGAGGCAGCGGTCGGGGGCGGGAGCCGTCATGACAGCGCCCCCGTCAGCCCGCGGATGTCGGTGACGAGTCGCGGCAGGTCACCGGAGTACCCGCCGTGTACGCCGTGGCGGCAGGCCTGGTAGGCGTCCGCCGCGGCGCGGCCGTACCGCCGGTTCAGCTGGCCGAGCACGTCACCGCCCCGCCCGGCGTCGTCGAACAGCGCCAACGCGAGCGTCGTGGCCAACCGCCTGCGGGCCCGCTCGATCGCGTCTTCCACGTCGGCGTGCCGGTCACCGCGGGCGAGGCGTACCCGCCAGATGACGCGGTGACAGGCCGCCTCCAGGGCCGAGCGGCACAGCTCCGCGACGACGGGCGCGCGTACGTCGTCGGGAACCTCCGCCGACCGGGCCACCGCCATGGCATCGTCGAGGTAGCGGCCCACCGGGTCGAGACTCGGACGCAGGGTGACCACCGACTGTTCGGCGCGTACCACCTCCAGCACGTCAGCGTCGATCTCCAAGCGGCGTACGGCGTCCGGGAGCCGGGTGTCGTGGGTGAACACGACGACCTGACGCTCGTCGGCGAGTCCGGCGAGCACCCGGGCGAGTCCGTCCACCTTGGAGGGATCCATGCTCTGCACCGGGTCGTCGATGACGACGAACCGGAACGGGCTCTCGTCGGCGCAGCTGCGCGGCAGGAACGTCGCCAGGCCCAGGGCGTGCATCTCACCCTGGCTCATCACGCCGAGCGCGGTGCCGTTGTCGACGCCGTCCACGCTCACCGGGAACACGACCCGGCGCCTGTTGTTCGTCCCGGCCAGCGTCATCGCACCGAGCCGGATGTTGCTCTCCTGGCGCAGCTCCTGCCAGATCCTTTGCGAGTGCGCGGCGAACGGGGCGACCCGGTCGTCGCGGAGCTCCTCGCCGGCCCGCCGCAGCCAGGCACGGGCGCTCTTCAGGGTGTTCAGTGACCGCTCCTGGTCGGGTACCCGCCGCGCGGCGTCGACCCAGGCGCGGATGTCCGTCGCGACCTGGCGCCAGCCGCTGTCGCGCTGCCGCAGCCAGTCGGTCGCGGCCGTGTGTACGGCGTCGACCGCGGCTTCGACCGCCGGGTACCGGGTGTGCAGGTGTGCGGCCAGCTCGTTGGCGGTACGAGGCGCGGCGCGCAGCTCCGCCACGGCGGCCCGCAGCCCATCCAGGGGTACGCCCGGCGCGTCGCCGTCCGGGACGGTGACGCCGTCGACGAGAGCGCGGGCCCGGCGCGTCAGGTCGGCCAGCCGGGATACCGCCCGCTGGGCGGACAGCGTGGTGACGCGCAGGTCGGCGAGCGAGGCCTCGGCGGTCGGCCGCCAGGCCGCGTCGAGGGTACCGGCGCCGCAGACCGGGCACGGGCCGTCGCCGCCGTCCGCGTGGTGGTCGAGGGCCAGTCGCAGCAGTTCGGCGGTCCGTACCAGCGCCCGTGAACGGGAGCCGTCGTGGCGCTGTGCCTCGGCCGAGGCCGCGCCCAGCTCGTCGGCGAGCCGGGTGACCTCGTCCCGGCCGGGAATCGCCAGGCCGGCCAGCCGCCGGCACAGCGCGACCGTCTCGTCTGGTCCGCCGTCGAACGGTTCGGCCAGGATCGCGTCGAGCCGGTCCAGGTCGGGCTGGTTCGCGGTCAGCACGTCGGCGGCCCGGCGGGCCCGGTCGTCGTCGACCCCGGCGACCCGGTCGCGCAGAGGCCCGCGCCGCGCGCGTACCTCTTTGACCGATGTCTCGAACGGCTTCATCGCGTCGAGCAGCCGCCGGTCGGCGGTGGCCAGCGCGTCGAGGCCGAGGATCGCGTTGATCGCGTCGAACAGCTCGCTCGGCGTGCCGGAGACCAGCTTGCCCAGGTCGGCGGCGGTCAGGAACGGCCGGTACAGCGTCAGCGGCTCGGCCAGGCCGAGGCCGGCGAGGTCGGTGGCGTGCCCGTCGGCGCCGGTGACGGCCACCTCGGCGGTGGCGAGGTCGGCGTCGGCCGGCCAGGACCGCTCCACGCGTACCGGGGTCGCCTGCCCGTCGACACGCAGGTCCACGGCGATGCGGCAGGGGTGCGGCGAGTGGAGGTTGCGCCAGCCCGTACGCCAGACGCTGTTCTTGTCGGCCCAGCGGGCGCTGTCGCCGGTGAGGGCGAGTTCGACGGCTTCGGCGAAGCTGGACTTGCCGGAGCCGTTGCGGCCGACGACGAGCGTCAGGCCGGGCCCGGGGCGGATGGACAGGGTCCGTTCGGGGCCGACGCCCCGGAAGCCGGCCGCCGTGACCGACGACAGGTAGATGTGCTCGCGGGGCGCGTCAGGGTTCGTACGCTCGTCCGTCGGGCGCCGCCGGCCGAGGGCGGCAGTCAGGTTGTCGCTTCCGCAGAGGGCGGCGAGCACGGTATCGGCGACGCCGGTCGGTACGGCGTCGGCGGCCAGCCGCTCGAAGAGCAGGTCCAGCAGGGGGTCTTCGCGGTTCACTGGTGCCTCCGGTTCACGCTGCCGCGCTGACGCCGTGCCAGTCGCGGAGGAAGGCGTCGACAAGGTCGGCAGCCCGGCCGTGGAGGTCGAACTGCTCGCTCAGCCGGCGACGGGCCATGTGCGAGAGCGCGTCCGCGGCCTCGTTGAGGAGGTGACCGGCGTGCCCCTTGACGTGTGTGAAGGTCACGCCGGGCAGGGTGGGCAGCAGCTCGGCGAGCCGGACGAGCGTCGGCTGGGCGGTACGGGTACGTGGACGGAGGTCGTACCCGGCCGGCATGGCCGTCGTGTCGCCGGCCTGCCAGCGGTACAGGTAGGACAGCGCGTTGCGGCTGTCGACCAGCACCGTCAGGCGCTCGGGCGCGGTGACGAAGCCCGACAGCAGGTACTCCACGGCCCGCAGTTCATTGATGAGCACCCGGGAGGGGCCGGTCGGGTCCAACCTGTCGGTGACGCGGCCCCGCAGGCCGAAATGGCCGTCGCTGACCACGTACGCGATGCCGCCGACCCGGCCCTTCCAGCTCGCGTCGGTCGCCGCGACCAGGTCGGCGGCGGTACGCGACCAGCGGGCTACGGTGCCGCGCCCGCGGGCTGAGTCCGGGCTCATGCCTGCGCGGCACCCACCGACGGCAAGGTGGTCGTGCGCGGCGGCCATCGTCTCCGCCGCCTCGATCTGCTGCGTCGCCGAGGCGTACTCGTCGTAGCGCGCGGCGATCAGGGCGAGGTTGACCGCGTCGCTGATCTGCCGGCAGCGGGTGCAGCGGTTGAGCGTCAGGTGGGGGCGCAGCGCCTCGGCGCGCGTGCGGAGCGCCTCGGGCAGCAGGGGCAGGGCGGTGGTGAACTCGTCGAGACGCACGACATCTCCTGTGCAGGGGGACGGTTGGTCCGGGGCGGACGGTGCGTCCGCCCCGGCACGGTCGGGACGTCAGGTGAGCTGGACGGTGACGCCGCCGGAGAACGGCGAATCGTGCAGCTCGAGCGTGGCGAGGTTGGCGCTGGCCGGGATGTCGAAGACGACCACGCCGGTCACCTGGTTGCCGGGGTTGATCTGGTTGAACAGCGTGTCGGCGTGCTCGTTGGCGTAGACGGCGGCCTCCGAGTCGGCGGAGTACTGCGTCTTGTCGGCGCCGAACGCCTTCTGGCTGCTGTCGCTGAAGGACTGAGCCTGCGTGCCGATGTTCTTGACCTGCACGGTCACCAGGCAGAACTGGCCCTGGGCCTTCTTGTTGAGCAGGTCGCTCCCGACCTGAGGCACGCCGCACTTGACCTGCTGAACGGTGAACTCGAACTTGCCGTCGCGGGCGGGCTCGCCGACCTTCGCGGTCTTGGCGGCCGTCTTTCCGCCGTTGTTGCCCGAGTTGCCTGACCCTCCCGAGGTAGCCGTGGAGCCCGCTCCGCAGCCGAGTGCCACCACCGCACCGACAGCCAGCCCGATAAGAGTCGCCTTACGCATAGTTCCTCCTCGTTGTGAAGACGCGTCAATGGAAGCATTGTCTGTGAATGCTGTCAACAGTCGAGACGCTTGACACGCCTGTAAACTGATCACGTGCAGGAGGAACCGACCATCACGGCAGCCGACATCGCCCGTCTGGCGAACGTGGGCCGTGCCGCCGTCAGCAACTGGCGTAAGCGGCACCCGGACTTCCCCGCGCCCGTCGGCGGTACGGCGGCCAGCCCGGAGTTCGACCTCGCCGAGGTCGAGCGGTGGCTGCGCGCCCAGGGGAAGCTGTCCGAGCTGTCCACCACCGACCGGCTGTGGCAGCAGGTGCTGGCGGGTGGCGACCACGTCGCGGGCACGCTCGCCGCGATCGGCGCGTTCCTGCTGGCCCGGCAGCGCGGCGAGTCGCCGACCCCCCGGGACGTCGACACCGCCCTGCTTCAGGCGGTCGCCGACCTGGCCGACGAACAGGGCCCGCAGGCGGCGTTCGACGCGCTGTGGCAGCGGTTCGCCCAGATGCCGGCGCGCCGCACCGGCATGACCACCGACGACCTGGGCGACCTCATGGTCGGCCTGGCGGACGTCGGCGGCGGTTCGGTGTTCGACCCCGCCTGCGGCACCGGCGGCATCCTGCGCGCCGCCGCCCGCGCCGGCTGCACCACCGCGTACGGGCAGGAGATCGACGAGTCGGCCGCGCGGCTGGCCGGGCTGTGGCTCGCGCTGCGCGGCGTCGCCGGTGAGGTGAAGGTGGGCGACTCGCTGCGCGCCGACGCCTACCCCGGACTGGCCGCCGACGCCGTCGTGTCCAACCTGCCGTTCGGCGACACGAACTGGGGCCACGACGAGCTGGGATACGACCCGCGCTGGGAGTACGGCCTACCGCCCCGTACCGAGCCGGAGCTGGCCTGGGTCCAGCACGCCCTGGCGCACCTGCGGCCCGGCGGATCGGCGGTGCTGCTCATGCCGCCGTCGGCGGCGAGCCGGCGCGCCGGCCGGCGCATCCGCGCCGAGCTGCTGCGGCGGGGCGCGCTGCGGGCGGTCATCGCGCTGCCGGCGAAGGCGGCGGCTCCGCACGGGGTGCCGCTGCACGTCTGGGTACTGCGCCGCCCGGCGCCCGATGCCGCCGCGCCCGCACACGTCCTGCTGGTGGATACCTCGGACGGTGAGCTGGCGGCGGTCTACGGCCGCGCGCTGGAGACGTACCGCAAGTTCGTCGCCGAACCCGACGCCCCGGTCGAGGAGCCCGGATTCGCGCGGGCCGTTCCGGTCATCGAGCTGCTGGACGAAGAGGTCGACCTGACGCCGGCGCGCCGGCAGCCGGTCGCGAGGCCGGACGACACCGGCGAGCACCTGGTCCGCACGCGGGAGAGGCTCGCCGCGGTCGTGAAGGAGCTGCCGAAGCTGATGCCGCGCGTCGTGGCCGGTGCGGAGGCCGGCGTGCCGCCCACCGTGTCGGTGGCCGATCTCGCCAAGGCCGGCGCGTTGCAGATCATCGGCCCGATCCGGCCGGTAGCGAATCGGGATGCGTACGCCGACGACCGGCTGGTGCTCACCGTCCAGGATGTCGTGCAGGGCCGGGAGGCGTCCGACCACCCGGACGCCCCGCTCACGCCCGAGGTCACCCTGGCGCCCGGCGACGTTGTGGTGCCGATGTTCGCCACCCAGCTCACGTCCCGCGTGGTCACCGAGGCCGGACCGCTGCTCGGACGCAACCTCTTCCTGTTGCGCCCCAACCCGGCGGCGCTGGATCCGTGGTTCCTGGCCGGGCAGCTGCGCACGTCAGCCAACGAACGGCAGGCCAGCAGCCTGTCCGGCACGCTGCGCTTCGACGTGCGCCGGGCCCAGGTGCCGCGGATCGGGCTCGACGAGCAACGCCGGTACGGCGAGGCGTTCCGCCGGCTCGACGCGTTCGAGAACGCGCTGCGGCGCGCGGCGACGCTGGGTACGGACCTGGTGCGGATGACCGCCGACGGGCTGGCCCGTGGCGAGCTGCGCCCGGACGACGGGCGATGACGGACGGGTCACCCGGCCCGGCGGTCCAGTCCCGCGCGCACGTCCCTGTCGCGGTGCTGTGACGAGAGGTATATCCGACCGGGTGAAGACTCCGGTCCGCGACCGTGTGAATACTGCATTGACGGCGACGGAAGGAACTTTGTGAGTACCAAGCACACCGAGCTGGCGAACTTCATCTGGTCGGTGGCCGACCTGCTGCGCGGCGACTACAAGCAGTCCGAGTACGGGCGGGTGATCCTGCCGTTCACCGTGCTGAGACGTCTCGACTGCGTGCTGGAGCCGACGAAGGACGCCGTGTTGGCGCGCTACGCCCAGCTCAAGGAGCAGGGCGTGACCAACATGGAGCCGGTGCTGCGGCGGGAGGCGAAGCTGTCCTTCTACAACACCAGCCCGTTGACGTTCCGCGGGCTGCTTGCCGACCAGGACCACGTCGCCACGAACCTGCGCGGCTACATCGGCGGCTTCTCACCGGGTGCGGCCGACGTGCTCGACAAGTACGCCTTCGACACCCAGATCAGCCGGCTCGCCGAGGCTGGGCTGCTGTACCAGGTGGTGGCGAAGTTCGCCGACATCGACCTGCACCCGGACGTCGTGTCCAACCACCAGATGGGGTACGTGTTCGAGGAGCTGATCCGGCGCTTCTCCGAAATCTCCAACGAGACCGCCGGTGAGCACTTCACCCCGCGTGAAGTCATCAAGCTGATGGTCAACCTGCTGCTCGCGCCGGACGACGACGAACTGGTCACGCCGGGGATCGTGAAGAAGGTGTACGACCCGGCGTGCGGTACCGGCGGCATGCTCAGCGAGTCGCAGGCGCACATCCAGGAGCTCAACCCACACGCCACGGTCGAGGTGTACGGCCAGGAGCTCAACGGCGAGACGTACGCGATCTGCCGCTCCGACATGATGCTCAAGGGCGGCGACCCGACAAAGATCGCGTACGGGAACTCGTTCAGCCAGGACGGGCACGCCAGCGAGCGATTCGACTATATGCTCGCCAACCCGCCGTTCGGCGTGGAGTGGAAGAAGGTCGAGAAGTTCGTCAAGGACGAGGCGGCCCTTGGCTTCGCCGGCCGGTTCGGTGCGGGCCTGCCGCGCATCAACGACGGCTCGCTGCTGTTCCTCGAGCACATGATCTCCAAGATGAAGCGGCCCGAGGACGGCGGTACACGGCTGGCCATCGTCTTCAACGGCTCGCCGCTGTTCACCGGCGCGGCCGGGTCGGGCGAGTCGGAGATCCGCCGCTGGATCCTGGAGGAGGAGAACGACTGGCTGGAGGGCATCGTCGCGCTGCCCGACCAGCTCTTCTATAACACCGGCATCTCCACGTACTTCTGGATCCTGACCAACCGCAAGGACGAGGCGCACAAGGGCAAGGTCGTACTTGTCGACGGGCGCGAGCACTGGGCGAAGATGCGCAAGAGCCTGGGGGAGAAGCGCAAGCAGATCACCGAGGAGCAGATCGCCGACCTGACCCGGATCTACGCGTCGGCGCTGTCCATCGCGGAGGATCCGGAGCACCCGGACCACGGCAAGGTGAAGGTCTTCGCGACGACCGACTTCGGGTACCAGCGGATCACGGTCGAGCGGCCGTTGCGCCTGCGCTTCGAGGTCACCGAGGAGAGCGTGGCGGCGCTGGCCGAGGCTAAGGCGTTGGCGAAGTACACCTGGCGCGATGACCTGATCGCGGCGATGAAGTCGCTGATCGGTACGAGCGCGCCGACGCGCCAGGGCTTTGTGTCCAAGCTCGACCAGGCGATCGCCGGGCTGGGCAAGTTGCCCGCGCCGGTGGAGAAGGCGGTGTGGGAGGCGGTGTCGGTGCCCGACCCGGAGGGCGAGGTGCAGACCGACCGCAAGGGCAACCCGCTGCCGGACCCGGACCTGCGCGACAACGAGAACGTCCCGCTGGGTGAGGACATCCACGAGTACCTGAAGTGTGAGGTACTTCCGCACGTCCCAGACGCCTGGATCGACGAGTCGAAGACGAAGATCGGGTACGAGATCCCGTTCACGCGGCACTTCTATGTGTACAAGCCGCCGAGGCCGCTGGCTGAGATCGATGCCGAGATCAAGGCGCTTGAGGCCCAAATTCAGGCCCTGCTCGGCGAGGTGACGCGATGAACTGGCCTGTTGTTCGTCTCGGAAGCGTCGTTGACACGTTGGTGCCGCAGCGTGACAAGCCCGACCCTTTAACGGGCTCGATTCCTTGGGTTCGCATTGAGGACTTCGACGGCCGCTACCTATCCGGTTCAAAATCAGGCCAAGGCGTGACCCAAGAGCAGGTTAGAAGGATGAACCTGCGGGTTTTCCCTCCGGGGACGGTGCTGTGTAGTTGTAGCTGCTCGATGGGGGCAACTGCGATTGCGCGCGTGCCTCTTGTCAGTAATCAGACCTTTATCGGTCTAGTTCCGCGAAATGAGATTGACTCTAGGTTTCTCTACTATTTGATGGGGTCGATGCGTGACGAGCTGCAATCCCAAGCGACTGGCGCAATTCAGCAGTACTTGTCGCGGGATGACTTTCGGTCTTTGTTGATCCCTCTTCCAACTCTTGACGAGCAAAGGCGCGTTGCCGAATTCTTGGACGCTGAGACTGCCCGAATCGACGCGCTGAAGGCTGCTCGGATGCGTATGCGTGGGCTTCTGTTGCTGCGTCGCGAGCGGGTAATCGAGAGGGCGCTCGGGCTCGATGTCGATGACCAAGAATTCGTGCCTATGAAACACCTGGTCCAATCCGTGACGGTGGGCATTGTCATAACGCCGGCTGCCTGGTATGTCGAGGAGGGGGGGATCCCGGCGCTGCGAGGGGTCAACGTGAAGCCTGGTCGGATCGTGACCGAGGACCTTATTAAGATCAGCGCAGAAGGTCACGCGGCTCATCGAAAGTCCCAGCTAAGGGGTGGAGATCTGGTCGTTGTGCGCACCGGCCAGGCAGGAACGGCAGCTGTGGTGCCGCAGGAGTTGGATGGCGCAAACTGCATTGACCTGGTGATTATTAGGCCCGGACCTTCGTTGTTTCCAAGGTTTGCCGAATATCTCCTCAATTCTGACTACTCTAAGCGTCGGGTGGCGGAACATTCCGTCGGTAGTATTCAATCGCATTTCAATGTAGCTGCCATGAAGCTCATGCCAGTTCCCAAGCGTTCGGTTGAAGATCAAATCCGCATTGCCGCTGAGATTGACGAGTCGGTTTCACCGATCGATGAGGTCGTTCTTCGCATGGTGAAGCAGGAGAGATTGCTTGATGAGCGGCGGCAGGCGTTGATCACAGCAGCGGTGACCGGGCAGTTCGACGTCACGACGGCGCGCGGAGTAGCTGCATGATTGCCGTGTATCGGGAGAAGTTGTTCAAAGGCGCCATCAAGACGTTGGTGCTCAACTCCGGTTGGCTGCGAGGCGCCCCGATCAACTACCACCTCGATGACGTGCAGCGCGAGTTCCCGCGGTGCCTCGGCACGCAGATCGACGGGCGCGGTGTCCTCGACCGCCTACGGCAGGGCGGGAAGGGCTGGAGACGTCATTCGCCTAGCGTAGGTACAGGGTTGAATCGGATGTGTCAGGCTGTCATGCGGCGGGACTCGGCGAGGATCTGCTGCGCGCGCTGGTGTGACACACCCAGCGCCACCGCCAACTCCCGCACCGACATGCCCGCATCGTGCGCCTCGCGGACCACAACCCGAAGCTCCTCGGCCGCCTGGTCGCGCAGCCGGTCGGCCTCCTCGCGCAGTTGGCGGGCACGGTCACGGCGCTGCGCCAACTCGTCGGGCAGTGCGACGTCCAGGTCGATGCCGAAGGAATCGGGCGCTGCGTCGAGCCAGGTCGCGATGAGGTCACGCGCCATCTCGTCGGCCTCGGTGAGTCGGCGGGCCTGCGTCATGATGTCCAACTCGGGGACCCGCAGGAGCCAGAACTTGCCTTCCCGTTCGGCGTGGACCCGGTAGGACTTCATGACAACCACCCCCTCGGTAGGCAGGACAGCTTCTTCTCGATGCTGGCGACGACTCCTGCCGAGATCGTCGTGTGTCTGGGCACCGGCGCCTGGTGCTGCCCGCACGGGCAGATCCAGATGTCGTGCTGGCCGCCCGACCGTAGCCAGGCGCAGTCGTGCTTGGTCAGGGCGGCCTCGATGTCGCGGCGCTTCATTGACTTGAACACCACGAGCGTAAGCCTAGGTGGGCTAGACAGCAACCGCCTATGTCTACTAGACGGTATCGGTAATGGGCAATTCGAAAGATCGGCGGGAGCCTGACATGAGCGCGGTCCACCAGGAGAAGTCGTTCGAGGACGCCATCGAGGCGTCTCTGCTCGCCTCCGGTTGGCTGCCCGGTACCCCCGCCAACTACCGCCCCGAACTCGGCCTGGACACCGCCGAACTCTTCACCTTCATCGGCGACACCCAGCCGAAGGAGTGGGAGAAGCTTCTCGCGTACCACGGCAACGACCCCGACGACGCACAGCGCGCCTTCGCCCAGTACCTCGGCAAGCAGATCGACGAGCGCGGCGTCCTCGACGTCCTGCGCCGAGGCGTGAAGGACCGGGGCGTCCTCATCAGGCTCGCGTACTTCAAGCCGGCCCACACGATCACCGACGACGCGCTCGCGTTCTACCGGAAGAACCGGCTCACCGTCACCCGCCAACTGCGCTACTCGCAGGCAAACACGAACGCGCTCGACCTGACGCTGTTCGTCAACGGCATTCCGCTGGCCACCGCCGAACTGAAGAACCCGCTCACCGGGCAGACCGTCGAGCACGCCAAGAAGCAGTACCGGGATGACCGCGACCCGAAGGAACTGCTGTTCGCCAGACGTACCCTCGTGCACTTCGCCGTCGACCCGGACCTGGTCTTTGTTACCACCAAGCTGGATCGCGACAAGACCCGCTTCCTGCCGTTCAACATGGGCTCCGAGGGGCCGGGCGTATCCGGCGGCGCGGGCAACCCGTCCGCGAAGCCCGGCGGCTACCGGACCTCGTACCTGTGGGAGCGGATCTGGCACCCGGACACCTGGCTCGACCTGGTACGCCGCTTCCTACACACGGAGAAGGGCTCAGACCTGATCTTCCCGCGTTTCCACCAGTGGCACGCGGTGCTCAGCCTCACCGACCACGCCGCCCGGCACGGCTCCGGCCATAACTACCTGGTCATGCACTCCGCCGGCTCGGGCAAGTCCAACACCATCGCCTGGCTCGCCCACCGGCTGTCCAGCCTGCACACTCCGGCCGACCCGGCCGCGCTCGACGCGAAAGCAATAGCGAAGGGCCTCGGCCCCAACCAGCCGGTCTTCGACAAGGTCATCATCATCACCGACCGGGTCGTGCTCGACCGGCAGTTGCAGGACACCGTGTTCCAGTTCGACCACGTACCCGGTGTCGTGCAGCGCATCGACAAGGACTCCGCGCAGCTCGCCACGGCACTTCAGAGCGAGACGGCGAAGGTCGTCATCACGACGATGCAGAAGTTCCCGTTCATCCTCGACAAGGTCAATGGATTGAAGGGCAAGCGGTTCGCGATCGTCGTCGACGAGGCGCACTCGTCGCAGTCCGGCGAGTCCGCCGCCGCGCTCAAGAAGGTGCTGGTCAAGCTCGGCACCGACGATATCGACGCCGATGCCGACCTGCTCACCGCCTCCGCGCTGGCCCGGGGCAAGCACAACACCCTGTCGTACTTCGCCTTCACCGCGACGCCGAAGCCGAAGACGCTCGAGCTGTTCGGCACGCCGCACCCGGTCACCGGCAACCCGCACCCGTTCCACACGTACTCGATGCGGCAGGCCATCGAGGAGGGCTTCATCCTCGATGTCCTGCGAAACTACGTGACCTACCAGGCGTACTGGAAGCTCGCCAACGCCAACCCTCACGACCCGGAGGTCGACCCGAAGAAGGCCGGCGCGCAGCTCGCCCGGTTCGTCAGCCTGCATCCCACGATGAACTCCCAGCGGGCCGAGATCATCGTTGAGCACTTCCGCCGCCACACTGCGCCCCGCCTCGGCGGGCGGGCCAAGGCCATGGTCGTCACGGCGTCCCGCGAGAACGCGGTCCGCCTCCACGAGGCGATCAAAACGTACGTGGAACAGCAGCACTACACCGACTGCGAGGCGCTCGTCGCGTTCTCCGGCGACCTGAAGATCGACGGCGTCGAGCTGACCGAGGCGCGCATCAACGGCTTCGGCGAAGGCGAGCTGCCGGCGCGGTTCGCCTACACCACCGCCGACGACAAGCACGCCGGCACACCGGCTGCCAAGCAGGACAAGCAGTACCGCATCCTGGTCGTCGCCGAGAAGTACCAGACCGGCTTCGACCAGCCGCTGCTGACCACCATGTACGTCGACAAGGCGCTCAAGGGCGTCGCCGCGGTGCAGACCCTGTCCCGGCTCAACCGTACCCACCCACTCAAGACGCAGGGTGACATCTTCGTCCTCGACTTCCGCAACGACGCCGAGGAGATCGCCGAGCAGTTCAAGCCGTTCTACGAGACCGCCGCCACGACGCCCACCGACCCGAACCTGCTCTACACTGCGCAGAACGAGGTCATGGGGTACGCGATCCTCGTGGACGCGGAGATGCAGAAGTACGCCGAGGCCCTGCTCGCCGCCGAGCAGAAGGCGAAGACCGACACGGCGATCCAGCGTGCCCACGCCGCGCTCTACCACCACACTGACGCCGCTCGCGACCGGTACGTCGTCCTGGCGGCCGATGACCGCGAACGCGCCGACGCCTTCCGTGCGGCCCTTCGCGACTACGTGCGCATGTACGCCTTCCTCTCCCAGGTCGTGCCCTACCACGACGTGGAGCTGGAGCGGCTGTACCTGTTCGGCCGCGCTCTGCTGAACCGGCTGCCGCGCCAGCGCGACGCCTCCGTCGACATCGGCGAGGTCGAACTGACGCACCTGCGGATCAGCAAGACCGGCGAGCACGACGTGAGCCTCACCCCGGAGGGCGAGCAGGTGCTGCCCGGCTTCACCGGCGGCGGGACCGGCTCGCAGCACGAGCCGGAGAAGGTGCCGCTGTCGCAGTTGATCGAGGAGTTCAACAACCACTTCGGCGTCGGCCTCGGCGACGCCGACAAGATCTGGGTCGAGCAGCAGATTGCCGCCGCCGCCGAGGACGGAACCCTCCAGGCAGCGGCCCTCGTCAACGACGAATCGAACTTCGGCGTCGTCTTCGACAAGCGATTTGAAGATATCGTTATCTCCCGGCACGACGACAACGGCAAGCTGATGCAGCGCTACCTCGACGACAAGACGCTGCAGAGTCAGCTCAAGCAGTTCGCGCGCCGCCAGGCGTACCAGATGATCCGCCGGCAGAAGGGCCTCGCCTAGCCCTCCGGCCGACCGTAAGGAGTTCGCTCGCAGTGGGTGCGGTAGATCCACCGATGCTGTATGTCGCCCACGACGACCAGATGGTCATCGTCTCGACCCTCCCGCTGCGAATCCGAGGAGGCAGGGCGGAGACGTTCCGGTGGGGGAGCGTCGTGGAGATCAGCCCTGCGGACCCAGGCGAGGACACGGTCGGCGTCCGGGAGCTGCGCAGGTTCGCCGTGTTGCTGTTGGTCGTCGCCGTGCTCTTCGCGTGTGTCCGGAGTGGCTGGTGGTTGATACCTGCGCTGGGAGGGACAGTCTGCCTGGCCGCGTCGGTGGTTGGGGGCTGGCTCCGACGCGAAGGCGCGATCCTCGCGCCGGAGATCGACCGGCGGCCGGACGAGCACCGCGTTCTGATCGACGACGAGGACCGTGAGGCGTTCTCGGAGGCGATCGACCTCGGCGAACGGATCTCGAAAACGTGGCCGGCGCTGCACGGTCTGATCGACACGGCAGCGGCGGGACGCCAACTCGCTCACGCGCTCTGGGAGCTTGCCGGGCTTCTCGAGCGCCGGCAGGACCTCCGCGAGGTGCGGGACGACCTGGCGGAAAAGGATCATGACGGGCTGCCGGCGGACAGTCCCGCCGTCCGCGAGCTGCGGGCCCAGCGGGAGAAGGTCGCGGCGGCGTTGGCGGATCTCGACGCCGACGTCCACCGACGCCTGTCCGACCTGACCGCCACCGCGCTCGCCGGCGAGAACTTCCTCCGCGAACAGGAGATCGGTGAACTGATCCGCGACACCGATCAGCGGCTTGCCGAGCTGACGCCCCACGACCTGCCCGGCGGGCCGGAGTCCGGCGCCGCGCTCGCCGAACACACCCAGGCCGTGCTGGCCGCCTATCGCGACCTGACCGACAAGTACGGCGACGGAAGCTGACACCGTGCAGGCGGGAACGCGGGTCGGTGACCGGTACGAGCTGACGTACCCGGTCGGGCGTGGCGGTATGGGCGAGGTCTGGGCCGGCTATGACGAGAAGCTGGACCGGCCGGTTGCGGTCAAGGTGCTCCACCAGGTCGCGGTGGCCGAAGCCGACCGCGACACCACGGTCGAGCGCTTCATGCGCGAAGCCCGCGTCACCGCCCGGCTCGACCACCCGGGCGTACCGAACGTCCACGACGTCGGCTTCCACGGCGACGACATCTACATCGTCATGCAGCTCGTGCCCGGCGTCGTCCTCGCCGATCTCGTCGCCGAACGTGGCCAGTTGCCGGTGCCCTGGTGCGCCGCGATCGGGGCGCAGATTTGCTCAGTGCTC
Organism: Planosporangium thailandense; assembly: GCF_011947195.1. Lineage (GTDB taxonomy): Bacteria > Actinomycetota > Actinomycetes > Mycobacteriales > Micromonosporaceae > Planosporangium > Planosporangium thailandense. The sequence goes on from NZ_JAATVY010000010.1 coordinate 123,177, forward strand.
GCCGCGGCACACGCCGACTCGCTCGTCCACCGCGATCTCAAGCCGCAGAACGTCATCGTCACGCCGGCCGGGACGGTCAAGGTCCTCGACTTCGGCATCGCCGCGCTGCTCGGCCCGGCCGACGTGCCTCGGCTGACCGTCACCGGCGAGACGCTCGGCACCCCGACGTACATGGCGCCCGAGCAGGCGCTCGGCGGTGCCGTCGGGCCACGCGCCGACCTGTACGCCCTTGGGTGTGTGCTCTACGAACTGCTGGTGGGGGAGCCGCCGTACCAGGCCGAGACCGCGCTGGGCATGCTGCACTGCCACCTGAACGACCCGGTCCCGCTGGTGAGCGACCATCGTGCGGACGTACCCGAAGGTCTGGTCAAGCTGGTCGTGCGGCTGCTGGCCAAAGACCCGCAGGACCGCCCCGAATCGGCCGCCGAGGTGTACGAACTGCTGACGCCGTGGGCCGCTGCCGAGATCGGCGTGGCGGACCGCGTTGCCACGGCCGGGGCGGACGGTACGGGCGCGGATCCGACGACGCCGTACCGCTACCCGTTCGGGCCGTTGCCACGCCGCAAGGCCGTCGCGCCGACGAAGGTGGATGCGACGCGTACTCCGGTCCCGACGATCGAGGAGCTTCAGGACGTCCGTGACCGGGCCGCCGCCCTGGCCGAGGAGGAGCGCTTCAGCCAGGCCGCCGACGCGCTCGGAGGTGCGGTGCGGTCCGCCCTCGCCGCGTACGGTGCGAAACACCCGAAGATCCTCGACGCCCGCCTCGACCTCGCCAGCATGCTGCTGCTCGCCGGCGACTACCGGCGCGCGCTTCCCGAGTTCCAACGGCTCGCGGGCGACCTCGCCGAGCGGGTCGGGCCCGACGACGAGCTGGTGTGGTACTGCCGGCAGCAGGCCGCCACCTGTCAGGCCGAGCTTGGAGAGGCGACCGAGGCGCTCCGGTCGTTGCGAGCCCTGCTGGCGGACCAGCAACGGGTACTCGGCGCTACGGCGCCCGAGACGTACCCGCTGCGGCACGAGATCGCCCTGCTGACCGCCGGGGTCGGCGACGTTCAGGACGCCCGGCGGCAACTCCAGGAGCTGCTGGCGTACGTGCACCGCGTGCAGGGACCGGATTCGCCCGACGGATCGGATATCGAAGCGCTGCTGGCGCACCTCGACCGGCTCGAAAGAGGCGAACGGGGCCCGAAGTAGGTGACCGCCACTCCCGAACTCTCCACGCCGGCCCGTCCTGCCGGCCGTTGGCTGGCAGGCGCTGTCGTCGCTTTCGCAGCCGGAATCGCCGCGACCGGCGTCGCCATCGCGGCCGCACAACATGTCGACGATCTCCGCCGGCAACAGTGCGAGCATCTTTTCCGACGCATTACCGCGACCATGCCCGGATACGCATTGCCCCTGGCGGTAGCCGGTGCCGTGCTCGTCGCGGCGGCGGTTGCGCTGGCTCTGGTCGGCTACCGGAGGGCAGCAGGCGCAGTTCGGATCGTCGCCGGTCTCGTGGTCGCACTCGCGATTCTCGGCACCGCGTTCGCGCTGTGGCTCGGGGTGTACGCGATCCACGCCGACATCCCGATCGAGCCGACACACTGCGTGGGGTAGCTCGGCCGTCTGCCGCCGGTATTCAGGAGAAGCGCTCGATCGTGACCGGGATCAGCCCTTGCCGACGCATCGTCGTCGTCAGCTCCCGCAGCAGCGGCCCGATCGCGTCGCCCCGACTGACCAGGTTGGCGGTCAGGTCAACGCACCAGGCGGCGCCGATGCCGATCCGGCGAAGGTCCCAGGCGAAGGAGTCGTCGCCGACGTGCAGGTGAGCGGTGCCGACGACCCGACCTTGCGGATCGGCAACGTTCTCGGGCCTCGTCATCCGCCAGCCGGCCTGCAGAATTGCCAGGCCGTCCGCGCCCAGGTCGTTGGCGAACAGGATCCGGTAGACCCGCTTCTCACGGAATCCGGCGGCGGCCCGACCGCTTCCCAGCCGAAGCGGAGCCGATGTGGACAGCGGCTCGCCGTCGTGGACGTAGCCGCGCAACGTTTCCTCGTCGGGCAATTCACCGCCACCGAGCTGGCGAAAGATGATCTCCACGTCGGGTCGGGAGGTCGCGACCACACGGCTGCGGAGGTTCGCGTCGACCCGTATGCCCCGGCTGACGGCAGCGGAACCCCGCCAGCGACGATCCGTCGACGTCCACCCGGCGCTGTCGAGGCGGACCGCCGAATGGTCCTCGCCGAGCACGAACTCCTCGACCAGGATCACCTCTGGTTCACCGGCGGAACCGTGGATCAGGTAGTAGTCCAGCGACGGCTGCGGATCGAAGGCGACACGGATGGCCGTCCCGGCGTGTGGGGTTGTCACGCCGAGCATTCTCGACCATCAGCCTGTCATGGCGGGCGGGGCTCGCCACATAGGTTTGGGGTTAGGCGGCGCGGGCGCCGGCCGAAGCGGTGCCCAACCAGGCGTGCGGATTGCCGTCCCAGCACCAGCCGAGCTTCGGTGCCCGGCCGGAGATCCAGAGGGCGGGCACCCGGCGGTCGCCGCGGCGCGAGCCGGACAGCATGAAGCAGTGGTTCTTCTCCAGTACCTCGGGGAAGTGTGTGATGAGGGCGATCCCTTCAGCGATGGTCAGCGGGGTCCGGTCACGGCCGAGGATCACCGGCAGCGCATCCTCCGGACGAACGTTGCGGAACTCCTCGCCCCGCTCGACATCGACCAGCAGGTACGCCGGTTTCTGAGGGGCGCCCAGTTCGGGCAGCGGCCGATAGGGTGCCAGCCCGCCCGTACCGTGGTTGCGGTCGACGACACCGTGGGTCGTACTGCCGGCGAGCGTCAGGAGCGGTACCAGCTTCTCGGCGGGCACCAGACTCTCCGTGACTACGACGACGAACGGCACCCGGGCCGGGGTCGGCTGCGGATCGGCCCGCACGGTGGCGGTGCGGGCGACCTCGCGCAGCGGTTCGAGCAGGGCTGCGAACTCGGCTTCCGATTCCCCGGCGAGCCTCGGGTATCCCTTGTCGAACAGGTTCGCGAGCTGGCGGTCGAACTCCCGGTCGGTCCAGTGCTCCATGCGGCTCCCTCGGTCCGGTGTGGCTCCCACAACGCCCGGTCGCAGGGGCCTAATCCGGTCTACTGTCCGTGATGCACGGCCTCGACGTTGTGCCCGTCGAGATCGCGGAGAAACACGGCGTAGTAGCCCGGGTGGTACTCGGGCCACTCGCGGGGAGCGTGGAGCACCTCCGCGCCGGCGGCCATGGCTGCGGCGTGAACGGCGTCGACCACCCCGCGATCGGCGGCGCGGAAGGCGAGGTGCAGCTCCCGTGCCTCGGCACCGGTGGCGGGACTGAGCCAGAACCCGGGGCCGCCATCAGAGCCGGCCAGGCCGACGACGAAGGATCCGGCGTGCGGGAAGCGCATCGCCTCGCGCATCCCGAGCGGCGCGAACGTGCGTAGGTAGAAGGCGAGCGACGCCTCAACGTCGGCAACCTGGAGGCCGATGTGGTCAAGCATGGCCGCAGGCTAACGGCGACGTACGACAGTTTCCTCGCGGACGTACGGCCGTACGAGTACCGGCTCCGGTCCGTCCGTCAGCGCCCACTGGCCGAAGTGGTCGGCCATCCGCAGGCTGTGCCGTACGTCGTCGCACGGCCAGGGCCGCCCGCAGAGCCGGCAGCAGCCCGTACCGTCGAGCTGATGCCGCGCGAGGACCTGCCGGTGGTGCGCGACCTGGGCCGTCGCGTACCGGGCGAACGCCACCGTCTGCGACTCGTACACGGTCATTCGCGGCCACCGGTCACCGCCCAGGCGTACAGGGTGTCCAGGCACGGCCAGGCCTTGCCGCACCCGGTGCAGACCCGGCGGACCACGGCGCGCGGCCGGTGAACGACGAGCAGGCGCCGGGCGTACAGGAGGTCGGACTCCGAGGCCATTGCACTGAGCGGCACGGTGAGTCGCCGCCGTTGGCGTTCGGGTCCGTGATCGCCATCGTCCATTGTCGACTCCGTTCAACCGGACGTGAACGAGCGTCAGCGTGTACCTGCCCGCCGTAGGCCGTCAATGTTATGCCGTAACTTTTCTCGCGACCCTTGTCATGGCGATTGGCTTCGATAAGCTGTCCGGCGTCCCACGGAGGGGAGAGGTCGATGCCGAAGCCGATCGGGCCGACGATTCCGCGCTGGCAGCTTGGTGAGCAGCTTGCACGAATGCGCGAAACGGCAGGCATTTCACAAGCGGAGATCGCCGATCGGCTCGGCTGCTCCGTCAGCAAGGTCCAGAAGATCGAGGCCGGCGACGTGGGTATCGTGCGCGCCGAGTTGCTGCTCATGCTCGACGTGTACGGGGTGACCGACGCCGAGGTGCGCGACTCCCTGATGGAGCTGCAGCGACTCGGCAAGCAGCGCGGCTGGTGGTCGACGTTCGGCCAGGTGCCCGCGCCGTTCGCGACCTTCCTCGGCCTCGAAAGCGCGGCGACAGCGATCCGGGTGTTCGAGCCGCTCGTTGTGTACGGGTTACTTCAGACTGAGGACTACGCTCGGGCGATCGCCGAGACCTGGGACGGCGGTGTTCTGGCGGAGGAACAGGTCGACCGTCAGGTGAAGATCAAACTGGAGCGGCGCCAGCGCGTGCTGGATGAGCATGCGCCGGACCTGTGGGTGATCCTGGACGAGGCTGTCCTACATCGCGAAGTTGGCGGCAAGGCGGTGATGGCGGCCCAACTCAAGCACCTGGCGTCGATGGCGAAGCGAATGACGTTGCAAGTTGTCCCATTTGAACGCGGCGGTTATCCCGGCCTGCGTGGGGCCCTTACGATCTTCGAATTCGACGAGCGGATGCACTCGCCGGTCGCTTACGTCGAGGGGCAGGGCGGCAACCTGTACATGGAGAAGGCTGAGGATCTGCGTCGATGTGCCGTCGCCTACAATCACATCACGGCGACGGCCCTTAGTAAGCAGGAGTCGGTCAAGCTGATCATGGCCGTCGCTCACCAGTACGCCGAAGCTGACGGAGCGCACCATGAACCCCGACCTGTCCCGCGCCGAGTGGCGCAAGAGCACGCGGTCCGGTAACAACGGCCAGTGTGTCGAGGTCGCGTTCCTGGATCAGGACGTGGCGGTCCGCGACTCCAAGGACCAGTCGGGCCCGGTCCTGACCTTCGCGAGTACCGAATGGGCCGCGTTCATCGACGGTGTGCGACGGGGCGAGTTCGACCAGTCCTGAATCGTCACGGTGTCCGCGCTCCTAGCCAGCGGGGCCGCGTGATCTGACGTGTACTGATAGAACTACGTCTATGTCAACCGATCAGTACCGTCCGTCAATGGATGTGTCGACGGACCCCGGCCCGCCACTTGCCAGCCCGGATCCGACCACGCCGCGCCGACGGCACCTCAGGCTGTTGCTCGTCGTCGGTATCGCGGCACTCGCGGGGGCGGTCGCGGCCACGGCGCTCGTTCTGGTCTTCGGGCAGCCGAAACACCAGTACAACGTCACGGTGTTCGTGGCTGACGACATTACCCCCGAGCAGAAGACGGCCGTGAAGGCCGCGCTTCCGGCACTGCATCCGGTGAACGGAGTTCAGTTCGAAGATCGCGCGCAGGCGTGGAAGCGGTTCCAGCAGCTGTTCAAGGACGCCCCGGACCTGCTTGCGTCGTCCAGGGCGGAGTACATGCCGGAGTCGTTCCGCCTGGAAACCACTGGCAGGGAGTTTGACTGCGCGGCCCTCGCCCGGGTGCGGCGGCTGCCGGGGGTGAAGGAGGTCCAGGTCGTTCAACGTCCCGTCAAGGGACATACGGGCGCCGTCGTGGCCTGCTCCTAGGAACGGTGTCGGTTCCGTCGACCACCGGTCGCGGCGCGGTGCACGCCTTTACATGCACGTTCCCGAATGGGTTCCTTCGTCAGTGGCGGCGGGCGGCCTTCATCGCTTCGATCTCCTCGATCGTGGTGGTACGGGTACGTTGCGCGCGGCGTGGGCGACGGGAGGGCGAGGGTGCGCCGGGTGCCGCGCTCTCCAGGACCTCCTCAAGCGCCGCGCCGTGTTCTTCGCAGCGGTCGGTGGTGGCGGTACGTCCGCCCGACTGCACCGTGTAGGTCTTGGCTTCGCGGTCCTTGTTCTCGCACACGTCGCACACCGTCAAGCTGAGCCGCACGTTCGCCTCCCTATCGGCTGACCGGTCGCAATGCGCAGCTGAGCGTACGCCAGGATTGACACACTGCGACCATAGAATCACCTTGACGCACTTTCACCGTGTATGCGTCACATTCGGTGCCGGCAAGGGAAGAGGAACGTGCCCTCCAGCAAGATCGTCAACGAGCAAGAGGTCATCTACTGGATCGAGGAGGGCCGCACGTACAAGTGGATCGTCGAGGAGTACCGGCGCAAGTACAACATCGAGACGACGATCTCCATGTGGGGCAACCTGCGCAGGCGAAGGGGTATCGACACGCGCATCGTCCACGACGAAGATCTGATTCCCTGGCAGGTGGAGGAGCGGCACCGCTGGGCGTACCCGGCCGTGATGCTGCGGGCCGCGGGACGCCGTCGCGCCGGGCGTGAGATCGGCGGGGAGTACAGCTCTCGACTGGACACCTGGCTGAGGGCTCGTGCGGAGGACGACACCGTCGTCCACTACGACCCCGACACCGACGAGGGCTGGTTCTACGTTCCTCGCAGGCCGGGTGTCGACACCGATCTGATCCGCGTACCGGACGGGAAGGCCGCCCGGGGCGGCGAGGACAGTTGACTCCTGCCACTGATGGGCCGGGCGTGCTTCCGTGCCGCTCGAGCGGCACGGAAGCACACCATCGCGGCCGTGGTCAGGCGTACGTGTCGACCCGCCCCGTCGCGGCCACGTTCTCGGTGGCCTTTTCAATCAGCTCCAACGCCGGCGACGCGGACTGCTGCGCCAGCTTGAGCGTCTGGGTCGCCACTGCGAGCTGGGTCAACATGACGATCGGGTTCTGACTGCCGGACACGGCATCAACGCTCATAGGCACCTCCATCTCGTGGCGGATCGGCTTACATGGTGAAGATCGGCCGCCGGACGCGAGTGAGCAGGGAATCCGGTTCCGCCGACGCGTATCTGAGCCGTCCGGCTGACAGACGATCGCCGCTTATCGGGCACAAGACGCAAATCAACTTCGTACCTCACAGGTAGGCCTCGTCGGCCGGTGCAGCGCGTACGTCATGACGCTGCCCCCCTCCCAACCGCAGGGGTCGGTTGTTCGCGCTGAGCGTGACGAGTGGGGGTGGTTGCCGGCGGCCGGATCGTGAAGGGTCAGTGGTCATGGACGCTGCTTTCGTTCTCGTGCACAGTCCGTCGGTCGGGCCTCTGACATGGGCGTCGACAGCGCAGCAACTCGAAGGCGCGGGGGCGGTGGCCATCGTGCCGTCACTCGTAGGTGTCGCAGATGCGCATCCTCCGTTCTGGCGATCTGTCGCCGAGAACGTGGCAGCCGCGATCGACCGGCTACCGCAGGACCAACCCGTGGTAATCGTGGCGCACAGCAATGCTGGCCTCTTCGTGCCGGCAATCGTGGAAGCAATCTCCCGGACGATCGTCGGCTGCCTGTTCGTCGATGCGGCGCTGCCGGCACTTGCCGGACCGACACCGGTCGCATCGCCTGAACTGCTGGAGTTCCTGCGCGCGAAGGTGACCGGCGGTCGGCTGCCGCAGTGGACGCAGTGGTGGGACGAATCCGACGTCGCACCGATGTTTCCGGACGTACAGACGCGCAGAGCTGTGTCGGCCGAACAGCCCCGCCTTCCCCTGAGCTACTACGAGGAACTCGTGCCCACCCCGGACGGCTGGGACAGCCGACCGTGCGGCTATCTGCTGTTCGGTCCACCGTACGAGCCGGTCGCCGACGATGCCAGGCAACGCGGTTGGACCGTCGACCACGTACCTGGCCAACACCTACACCAGCTAGTGGACCCACGTGCTGTTGCCGAACGTATCGTTGAAATGACCCGTGAATGGCGGTCGTCGACGTCCTGAGTTGTGGCGACCGGGGCAGGGTACTGGTACCGGCCTTGCGACCAGCTCGTTTCCCCGGCCCGCCCGCCGCACCGAGAAGCCAGTGTCTGTGGGTGGGACAGTCGTTACGCGGCCCGCGTGTCGCCGGGTCTCGATCGGTCGAAATCTCGTATCCGTCGTCCCGGCGAGCGATCATGGGCGTGAATTTCAGGACCTACGCAGAAAGGCGTACCGATGTCCGTACGGCGCGTGGTATCCAACATCCAGTCGGCGGCCATGGCGGAGAGCCGCGACTTCTACGACCTCCTCGGCTTGCGGGAGGTCATGAATCTCGGCTGGGTGATGACCCTGGCGTCTCCGTCCGACCCGACGGCTCAGGTCAGCGTCATCGCCGCCGACGCGACCGCGCCGCTCACGCCCGACCTGAGCGTCGAGGTCGACGACGTGGACGCCGCCTATGCGGCGATGAGCGCCAGCGGCGCGGAGATCGTGTACCCCTTGCGCGACGAGGAGTGGGGAGTGCGGCGCTTCTTCGTCCGCGACCCCAACGGCCGGGTGGTCAACGTGCTCGGCCACCTGCCGTCCTCCTGAACCGGCCGGATAGCGATCCCGCCGTAGCATTGCCGCGTGTATCGGTATGAGCAAATAGGTGCTGCTCCCGCTGCGTGGATCGCCGCGGCACGGGCACGTGAGTCCGAGCGCCCTGACCGGCTCTTCCATGATCCATGGGCTCACCTGCTGGCCGGTGACACGGGCTGGGCCATGCTGGAGGCGAGCGAGCGGGCGAGTGGCGGCGAGAACGCGCTCCTACCCGTGCGTACGCGGTTCTTTGACGACGTCGTGCTCGCAGCCGCGCACTGGACCAGTCAGGTGGTGCTGCTCGGCGCCGGCCTGGACACCAGAGCGTACCGCCTCGAACTACCGCCACGGCTCGACGTGTACGAGATCGACCGCCCCGATTCGTTCACGGCCAAGGAGGCTGTGTTGACGGCGGCGGACGCCTGGCCCGCCTGCGCCCGCCGGACGGTCGAGGCGGACCTGCGCGCAGACTGGCGAAGCCCGCTCCTCGACGCCGGCTTCGATCCGGCGGCGCCGACGGTGTGGGTCGCCGAAGGTCTGCTGTTCTACCTGGGTTCAGCCGCGGTCGACGAACTGCTGTCGCAGGCGGCGGCCCTGTCCGAAGCGCGCGCGCTGATGGTGGCGGACTTCTTCGGTACCGGTCTGTTGCGGCTGCCGTCGATGCGGTTTCTGGTCGAGCAGTGCGAGCTGACCGGTTGGCCGCTGCCGTTCTGCACCGACGACCCGGTGGCTCTCTTGGACCGCCACGGGTGGCGGCCGTGCGCGATCACCGAGCCGGGCCAGTCCGACGCCAACTTCGACCGTCTCCCGGCCCTGCCCGACGACTGGTCCGGCGGTGACGACCCCACCACACGCACCTACCTCGCGGTCGCGTCCAACGGGCCGGCGGTTCGCCCACCCGACTGATGGTTGGCGGGCTGATGGTCGGCCGGAGCCACCCGCGACGAGGTGGCTCTCGTGCCGACGTTCGTCAATCCCTGAGGTCCCTGTAGGTAGCGGCTGCACCGTTTACCGGCAAGGCGTCTGTCGGATCCGAGCGGTGTCGCCTATCCGGTGGTGCCGCGCCGCGCCCGCTGATTGGCTCACGGCCGGACGTCCACACCCGACGGACGGGGGAGCGACCTCGTGGACGAGACGGGCGAGACGAACGAAACGGCCGAGACGGGCGAGACGAACGAAACGGCCGAGACGCTGGCACGGCGGCTCGGCCGCGTGCTGGTCGAACGGGCGGCGCCGGCCGAGGCGGTGATGTTCGGTCCGGTCAGTCGCGCCTTTCTCCGCGATCCGGACAGGGCGTCGGCGACGCGGCAGCGCAGTGCGGCCGGACCGCTGGGCTTCGACGATGCCGGGGAGACGGTCGAACTGTTGACGCCGGCGCTGTTGAAGGCGTCGGTCGAGGTGACCACGTACCTCGCAGAGCAGCATGTCACCGGCGCGACCGACGGGGACGTCCTCGCGGCGCTGACCGTGGCACAGCGGGCCCGCGTACGCGAGATCGTCGAGCGCGCCCTGCGCCGGGAGGGGATCGCCGCCGAGCGCGCCGCGTTGCTCGCCGACGCGGTGGTCGGTGGCGACCGGCAGGCGGAGGAGTGACGATGAGCGTGGCAGACGCCGGCACCGCGCCGGCAGCGAGTCCGGACACCGCCGACGCACGGCAGCGGGTGGCGGACATCCCGTCCGGCACGGGGATGCGGTTCCTGCTCCTCGTCGCGGCCGTGCTGGCCACCAGCACGGTGATCTTCACCTGGGCCTACCTCGCCAGCCCGGGCAGGGCGCAGTTCTTCCACGACACCATCGATACCTGCGACAAGCGCTACCCCGACATGCGCATGAAGGCAGCGACGACCACCGAGTTCCTGGAACGGCAGGCGCCCGCGGAGCGGGAGTGGGCCCGGTGCGTGGTGCCCGCCTTCCAGGACGAGGCCGCCTGGGTCGGCGTTCAGCTCGCGGCCGAGACCGGCCTCGCCGGCGTGCTGTACGCGCTGCACCCGTGGTGGCTGCGGCGGCGACGCGGCCTCGTCACCTTCGACGTCGACAACCCGGCACTTGCGGCGGAGCTACGCCGACTGTGCACCGACGTCGGGCTCGACCGGGAACCGGCGTGGCTGCTGGCGCCGTTCAGCACGGGCACAGGCGGGCTCGCGTTCGGCACCCGGCGCCGACGGTACGTGAGCCTCGACGCGGGCCTGCTCACCCGCTGGACCACCGACCGGCCGGCCTTCCGGGCGGTGGTGCTGCACGAGCTGGCCCACCACCGGCACGGCGACGCGGGCCGGACGTACGCCACCATCGCCGTGTGGTGGGCGTTCGTGGCGGCGGCGGTCGTGCCGTACCTGCTGTTCCTGGTCCATCCCTGGCTGCTGACCCGCCCGTTGTCGTGGTCGCCGGCTTCCCTGGTGATGGACTGGGGCTTGAAACTCCGCGTGCTCGTCGCCCTGGCGATCCTGACCGTGGCGGTATACCTGATCCGCAACGCCGTGCTGCGGGTCCGCGAGACCTACGCCGACGCGGCCGCGGCCGCCGCGGCCGGACCCGACAGCGCCCTCGCCCGGGTACTCGGCGCGCACCGCGAGCCGGCCGTACCGGCATGGCGGGCGCCGCTGCGGACCCACCCGACCGTGGCGCAGCGGCTGGCCGTCGTCGCCGATCCGGCCGGTCTGGCGCGGACCGGCGGGTGGGAGATGTTCGCCGCGGGGCTGACCGGCGCGCTGCTCGCGGTCAACCTGGGCAATCTGGTGCCGAACCTGTTCGCCCCATCGGTCCTGACCGGAGACGCGCTGATCTGTCTGCCGGTCGTCGCGCTGCTCGTGGGACTGCTGACCATCGCGGTGTGGCACGCGACCGCCCGTCCCGGGCCGAGACCGTGGCTGCGCCGCTGGTCGCTGCCGGTGGCGCTCGTCGCGGGCTTCGTCGCCGGCACGCCGCTGTCGCTGGTCATGTCGGCCATCGGGTACCCGTTGGTCAACTGGGCCCAGCCGGTCTCCCTCGGGCTGCTGCTGGCCGGCGCGCTGACCGTCACCGGGTACCTGCTGTCGGCGAGTCGCAGCCTTCCCGATCCGTCGGGGCGGGCCCGGCGAGCCGTGCTCGTGACCGCCGTCGTCGCGGTGTTCCCCTGGTTCCTGATCTGGTTCGGGGCCCGGGGCACCGGAATGGACACCGCGCTGATCATCGGCGACAGGCCCGTCCCGGGTGGTGACATCGGCTGGTACGCGGCGTTGGCGCACTGGACCCGGCTTCTCTATGTGCCCTTGACCGAGCTGGAGAACGATTCGTTCATCCTGCCCGGCCTGGCGTTGCTCTGGGCGGTGCCCGCCGTGCTCAGCGGGGTGTGGCGGCGACGGCCACGGCCGTCCGGCCCAGCCCCGATCCGGTGGGCGTTCGCGGTGGGCGTGGGCGCGGTCGCCGGCCTGGCCGTCATCGGGTTCGGGATCGCCGAGCCTTTCCTGGCCAGGGAGCTGCTGCCGGTGGCGATCCGGCGTACGCCGGCGAACGTGACGGTCGACTCGCCACCGTTCTACGCGTATGTCGCCGAAAACACCTACCTGTCCGCCGCCGTCGTCGCCCAGGGCGTCGCCGCCGCCGTGACCGCCGCCCGGTCGACCCGGCTGCGGCCCAGCCTGGCGCTCCTCGCCAGCGCCACCACCGGCACCGTGGCCATCCTCGGCATGTTCGCGTTCTGGACGACCGCGCGCTGCCTCAACGTCGCCGGCAACCCGGTCCGGCGCTGCCGCCCGCCGTGGGTGCCGCCGAGCGAGCTGAGCGGCGTCTACCTGCACCCCGTACTGATCCGCGGGGTCGTGGTAGCCGTGCCCGCGACGCTGATCGGAGCCGGGCTGGCGGCCTGGCATCGCCGCGTACGGGGCGGGCGCGCCGGCGTCGCCCGGCACACCGCCAGGGCTCGGCGGCCGCGCTCGGCCGTCGCGACCACCGTCGCCCTCGGCGTCGTGTTCGTCCTCGTCGTCTCCGCCGCTGTCGTCCGGATCCCGGCCGTGTACCGCGCCTGGGTGCCGGCCGACCTGACCGGCCCGAAGTGCCTGACCGGCACCTGGGTCGAGCTCGACCATCGGGTCGACCGTGACTTCGGCGCGGCCGGCAAGGCGCGGTTCGCCGGCAGCGGAGCCGTGCAGACCTTCGGCGCCGACGGCACAGCCGTGCTCGACTACGGGTCCGGCGTCACCGAGTCGGCCAGGTTGAACGGCCACCGCGTCCAGATCGCCTTCCTCGGCCACGTCACCACGCGGTACCGCGCCACCGACGAGCGGATCGACTACCGCGACGTGAGCGCGTCCGGCGGGTACGCGGTGGGGGTCGACGGCCGGGTGGTCGGCACGTACCCGCTGGGCACCAGCTTCACCCCAGACCAGTACACGTGCATCAACGGCTATCTGCACGAGAACGGGCCCGGGTACCAGATCCTGCTGAAGCGGCGGCGCGGCTGACCGCCCGACCCTTCACCGGCGGGGTGGAACGGCTGCCGTGCAAGGATGAGCGACGTGGGCGAACAGCATGCGTGGACCAGGATCACCGAGGCCAATCCCGAGCATTCACAGTGGTACATCGAGCGTTTCCGGACGATGGCCAGGGAGGGCGCGGACCTGGGCGGGGAAGCGCGCTTCGTCGACGCGATGCTGGCGCGCGGCTCGCGCGTCCTCGACGCGGGCTGCGGTCCCGGCCGGGTCGGATCGCTGCTGGCGGCGGCCGGACACGACGTCGTCGGCGTCGACCTCGACCCGGTGCTCATCGCCGCCGCCGAGGAGGACCACCCCGGCCCCCGCTGGCTGGTGGCGGACCTCGCGGAGCTGGACCTTCCGGCCCAGGGGATCGCGGAGGGCTTTGACGTGGTCCTCTGCGCGGGTCACGTGATGACGTTCGTCGCGCCGAGCACCCGGCGCGAGATTCTCCGTCGCATGGGCGTACACCTGCGCGACGGCGGCCGCGTCGTCGTCGGGTTCGGCGCCGGCCGGGACTACGACTTCGACGACTTCCTAACCGACGCCGAGGCGAGCGGGCTGGCGGCGGACCTGCTGCTGTCGAGCTGGGACCTGCGCCCCTTCCGCAAGGACTCGGACTTCCTGGTCGCGATCCTGCGGCCGGCCTAGTGCCCGCCGTGTGGGCCGGGCGGTCGCTGGGGCGGCAGTTCGCGTGGCTCTGGGTGGCGTACGCGGTCAGCACGCTCGGCACCTGGCTCGCGTTCGACGCGTTCCCCTTGATCGCGATCCTCGTGCTGCACGCCCGGCCGACCCAGGTGTCGGTGCTCGCCGCCGCGGGGCTGGCGGTAGGGGCGGCGGTGGCGGTGCCGCTCGGTCCATGGGTGGAGTTTCGCCGCAAGCGGCCGGTGATGGTCGCGATGGACCTGACCCGGTTCGCCGCGCTGATGAGCATCCCCGCCGCGTTCGCGCTCGGCTGGCTCAGCTTCGCCCAGCTCCTGGTGGTGTCGGTCGTCGTCGCCGCGGCCGACATCGCCTTCAAAGCGGCGAGCGGCGCCTGCCTGAAGGCGTTGGTACGGCCGGAGCACCTGCTCGTCGCGAACGGGCGCTTCGAGTCGACGACCTGGACCGCCACCGCGCTCGGCCCGCCGCTCGGCGGGGCCGCGATCGGCCTTTTCGGGCCGGTGGCGACCGTGGTGGCCAACGCGGTCAGCTTCCTGTTGTCGGCAGCGGGGATCCGCGCGATCGGCGGCAGCGAGCCGCGCCCCGCGCGTACCGACGGACCACGGCTGCGCGCCCGCGACCTGCTCGACGGGTGGCGGTACATCCTGACCAACCCGGCGCTGCGCCCGCTGTTCTTCAACACGATCCTGGTCAACGGCCTGATCCTGGCCACGTCGCCGCTGCTCGCCGTCCTCATGCTCGGCCGCCTCGGGTTCGCGCCCTGGCAGTACGGCCTCGCGTTCGGCGCGCCCTGCGTCGGCGGCCTCATCGGCTCACGGCTGGCCCGCCGGCTCGTCGCGCGGTACGGGCAGCACCGGGTCATGCGCACCGCCGGGGCCCTGCGCGCGTGCTGGTCGGTCGCCCTGGCCTTCATCCGACCCGGCGCTGCCGGGCTCGTGCTCGTCATCGCCGTCGAGCTTGGCTTGATCACCTGTATGGGCGTGTTCAACCCGGTGTTCGCCACCTACCGGCTCGAACAGACCGAGACGGACCGGGTCGCGCGCACCCTGTCCGCCTGGTCGGTAACCAGCAACGCCATCATCGCCGCCATGACCGCCCTGTGGGGCCTGCTCGCCAGCCTCACCAGCCCCCGTACCGCGATCGCAGTCGCCGGGATCCTCATTCTGGCGACCCCGCTCCTGCTACCCCGACGCGACCACGCGCCGCGGCACGAGCGGGAACTGGCCGCGAGCCGCGGATGACGCTCACCTGTTGCCGCGCTGGCGCAGCCCCGTCACGTTGGCGAGCTCCTCCTTCTTGCCGGAGCGCCCCTCGGCCTCCTCGCGCTGCTGTGGCGGCATGTACACCCGGGAGCCGGCCCGGTTGAGCCGGATCGCCCGCGCGGGGCACACCTTCACCGCCCGCGCCACCGCCTCGATGTCCTCCGGCGGCACCGTCGACTTGTAGCCCAGGCGGCCGTCGGCGCGCAACTCGAAGATGCCCGGCGCCTCCTGCTCGCAGAAGCCGAACCGGGCGCACTTCGCGGCGTCGACGGTGACCTCGGACATCTGACCGCGCATCCGGTTGGTGGTCTTGTCGGTCATCGCGCGCTTGCCCTTGAGCGCCCAGCCGGAGACGCCCAACCACATGACCACGGTGCTCAGCCACATCAGGATGACCGGGATCTTGACGTACAGCGGGCCGACATGCCGCCCGGCCAGCAGGATGTGACCGGCGACCAGCGTGAACGAGGCGTACGCCAGCGAGTGCAGCGCCCGCCACCTGCTGTAGCCCATCTTGCGCTGCAGCGGCATCGAGATCAGCAGCGCTGTCATGATCTCGATGCCGATCGTGCCGACGCCGACGCCGATCGGGTCCCGCATGTTGGTGAACGGGACGAACTCGTCGATGAGGTACGTCGGGCCGCCGGGCGTGAAGAGCTGACCGAACGCGTGCGACCAGGCGAGGGTCATGCCGATCAGCGCGAACGTCATGTGGGTGGCGTAGATGTTGGAGTGCTTGAACCGGGTCATCGCCCAGCCGCGGCCGAGCATCATGCCCCACATCACCGTGATCCACAGCAGGATGTACGACACGAACCCGAGCGTGTGCCCGACCAGGTGGACCGACTGCCCGGCGGTACAGTCCGCCGCGATGAAGATCTGGCAGTGTCCCGGAGCGCCGGGCGGGGCGGTCATCTTCCAGACCTGCCAGCCGCCGAGGATCACCACCGTGGTCACGCCGACGCCGGCGACGATCAGGATGTTTCGCAGCGTGTGGGAGTCTTCCTTGCCACGACCCATGTCGGTGCTTCCTCCTCGCGTTCTGTCGTGACAAACCGTCGCCGTGGGCGACCGGGTGGTTCGGTGGCGGGTCGGTGATCAGTAAGGACCCCGGTACGGCCGGCCCGCCGGCCGTACCGGCCGGGGTGGCGTCGGGCCGGCCGGTCCGTGGGTACCGATGGGTCGCCCTCCGGTTCGGATGCGGTTGCTGGCGCGTCGATGGCCGTCAGGGCGTCCCCACCGTGGTCTCCACCGTGCGCCGGAGCCTCCCTTCGGACGCGACCGCCGACTCGGACACGACCGCCGGCCGCGTCACCGGCGCCGGCCGCGTCACCGGCGCCGGCCGCGTCACCGGCGCTGACGGCGGATTCCTGCCTGTGAAACTAGGGCGCTGTCGCGGGCGAGGAACAGGTACGTAAGCGCAACTTATAAACAATCTTTGCTGCCCTTAGGGATCGACGTGGATCACGGCCGGATGGCGGCGCCGGATGGGCGGCCGGCGCCGGCCACCACCCGTGGCGGTTACCCGTACGCTGCGCCGATACGGTGTGTGCTGTGATCGGTACCGACGCGTCGATCGGATGGAAGCAACCCTTGACCGCACACCTGGATATCGATGAGTCCACCGTCGACGCGCTGGTGACCCGGGCGCGTCTGCTGGCCGGGGACGGCCGGCGGAGGATTCTCGGCATCACCGGCGCGCCGGGCGCCGGCAAGTCCACGCTGGCCGCCCGGATCGTGGCCGAGCTGGGGCCGCTCGCCACGCTGGTACCGATGGACGGCTACCACCTCTCCGAGGCGGAGCTGCACCGGCTCGGCCGGCACGACCGCAAAGGCGCCATCGACACCTTCGACGCCGCCGGCTTCGTCTGCCTGCTGCGCCGGCTGCGTGCCCCCGGCCCCGCCACCGTGTACGCGCCCGAGTTCCGCCGGGACCTGGAGGAGTCGATCGCCGGGGCGATCCCGGTGCCCCCGGACGTGCCGCTCGTGGTGACCGAGGGCAACTACCTGCTGGTCGACCAGGGGGAGTGGGCGGCTGTCCGCGACCTGGTCGACGAGGCCTGGTACGTCGAGGTCGACGAGGAGACCCGGCTGTCCCGGCTGGTCGCCCGGCACGTCGCGTTCGGGAGGCCGCCGCGGGAGGCCGAGCACCGGGCGTACGGCAGCGACCAGCGCAACGCCGAGCTGATCGCGGGTACCCGGGCGCGCGCCGACCTGCGCATCAGGTTCGCGGCCGGGTGAGGCGCAGAGTGAGGCAAGGCGTGCCTTCGTAAGGCGGCCCTTCGTGGCTGGGACGGTGTCGGCCGCGAGATCCTTGGGACATGGCAGGGGACGGAAAAGCCCAGCGTGTCCGGCGGTACCGGGAGCTGCTGGCCAGCGAGCGGGACGCCGCCTCGCTCTATCGGACGATGGCCGAGGCCGACTCGGGGCACCGCCGGGAGGTGTTCGGAAAGCTGGCCGAGATCGAGGAGCGGCACGCCGCGCACTGGGAGTCCCGGCTGCGGGAGGCGGGCGCCGACGTGCCGGCGCCGGGCGGCGCCAGCGCACGGACCCGACTGCTCGGCCTGCTGGCCCGCCGGTTCTCCACCGACACGGTCCTGCCGTTCGTGGAGCGCGCCGAGAAGGCCGACGCGGCCAAGTACGACGCCGAGCCGGACGCGGCCGCCGGGATGGCCGCCGATGAACACGGCCACGCCCGGCAGTTGGCGAAGCTGCGCTCACCCCGTCCGTCGGCGCAGGAGGCCATCGCCCGGCGGGAGCGCTGGCACCGCGGGGACCGCTCCGGGGCGCTGCGGGCGGGTGTGTTCGGCGTCAGCGACGGCCTCGTGAGCAACGCGGCGCTGGTGATGGGCTTCGCCGGATCCGGTTCGGCACGGTCGACGATCGTGCTCGCCGGCGTCGCCGGCCTGCTCGCCGGCTCGTTCTCGATGGCGGCCGGCGAGTACATCTCGATGTCCAGCCAGCGGGAGATGTTCGAGCGTGAGCTCAGTCTGGAGGCGCAGGAGCTCGAGGAGAAGCCGGAGGAGGAGCACGAGGAGCTGGCCCTGCTCTACCAGGCCAAGGGGCTCGCCGCCGAGGAGGCCCACCGGCTCGCCGACCGGCTGATGAGCGACCGGGAGGTGGCGCTGGACACCCTGGCCCGCGAGGAGCTGGGGCTCGACCCGGACGCGCTGGGCTCGCCGTGGAGCGCGGCGATCTCCAGCATGCTCACGTTCGCGGTGGGCGCCGCGGTCGCCCTGGTGCCGTACCTGTTCGCCGCCGGCTCCGCCGCGCTGATCGCCGCGATCGTCGCCGTCGCGGTCGCGCTCTTCGCCGTCGGCGCGGGCATGGGCCTGCTCAACGGTCGGTCGGTGGTGCGCTCCGGGCTGCGCCAGCTACTCGTCGGCGGGCTCGCCGCCGCCGTCACCTTCGCGGTCGGGCATCTGCTCGGCGCGGGTGTGTCGTAGCTTCATCCAAGATCCGCGTAGCCGCATCCGAGATCCGCGCAGTTTGTGCGACATTGCTGCTAATCAACGGCCGGAGACAGCAGTTTCGCACAAACTGCTGTCTCCGGGCGCGGCGGGCGCGGCGGGCGCGGCGGGCGCGGCGGGCGCTCCGGGCGTAGCACGTGAACCTCAGGCGATGAGGGTGGCCAGCAGGTATGCGTTGAGCGTGCCGACCAGGGCCGCCGAGGCGGCGCCGACAACCGTGGTCAGGCGGCGGTTGACCAGGTGGCCCATGACCGCC
The DNA here is from genome assembly GCF_011947195.1 of Planosporangium thailandense. Taxonomy (GTDB): domain Bacteria; phylum Actinomycetota; class Actinomycetes; order Mycobacteriales; family Micromonosporaceae; genus Planosporangium; species Planosporangium thailandense. The sequence goes on from NZ_JAATVY010000010.1 coordinate 141,814, forward strand.
CGGCGCGACGTGAGCAGGATCAGCGGCACCACCGCGAACGGGATCCCGAACGACAGGACGACCTGCGACACCACCAGTGCCAGGGTCGGCTCCACACCCAGCGCCGTGACGACCAGCGCCGGCGCCAGGGTCGCGACGCGACGCAGCGCGAGGGGAACCCGTCGACGCAGGAAACCGTCCATGATGACCTGTCCGGCGTACGTGCCGACTCCGGACGAGGCGAAGCCGGAGGCGAGCAGCGCCAACGCGAAGGCGACCGCGGCTCCGGCGCCGACCGCCGTGTCCAGTCCACCGTGTACGTCTTCGAGCGAGGCGGCGGTGCGGGCGCCGCCGCCGGCGAACACGACCGCGCCGAGGGCGAGCATGCAGACGTTGAGCAGGCAGGCGACGCCCATCGCGACGGCGAGGTCGATCCGCAGCCACCGCAGCAACCGCCGCCGGTGCGCCGGGTCGGTGTCGCGCGCGCCGCCGGCGAGATATCGGCCGCCACCGGTCAACGCGGAGTGCGCGAAGATCGCGTGCGGCATCACGGTCGCCCCGAGGATGCCTACCGCGAACACGACCGACCGCGGTTCCGGCAGGTCCGGGACCATCCCCGCGGCGAGCCCGGCCGGATCCGGCGGAGCGGCGATGACGATGTAGGCGAAGCCGGTGAGTACGACCAGGAGCAGCGCCGCGACCACGGCTTCGAAGCGCCGCGCCCGCCGCGTGTGCGCCATGGTCACCGCGACCGCGACCATGGCGGTGACGCCGGCCCCGACGGGCAGCGGCAGACCGAAGAGCAGCCGCAGGGCAACGGCGCCCCCGAGGACCTCGGCCAGGTCGGTGGCCATGGCCACCGCCTCCGCCTGCAGCCACAGCCCGAGCGTGACCGGGCGTGGGAAGCGCTCCCGGCACAGTTCGGGCAGGCTGCGCCCGGTGGCGAGGCCGAGCTTGGCCGACAGCCACTGGATCAGGACGCCGATCATGCTGGCGGCCGCGACGACCCAGGCGAGCCGGTACCCGTACGCGGCGCCGCCGGAGAAGTTGGTGGCGAAGTTGCCCGGATCGACGTACGCGACGGCGGCGACGAAGGCCGGCCCGAGCGCGGCCAGGCCGGTGCGGTACGAGGGGCGGCGGGGCGACCCGACGACGGTGGCAAGCTCCGCTGTGGTCAATGCCAGCTCCATTCCTGGTCGACGGCGTGGCCGCGTGGCTCGCGGGCGGGCAGCGGCTACCCAGGAGCCGCCGGAATTACTCCGGGCGGTCCTGCCGGCCCGGCGGGCGGGGCAGCGCGCCTAGGATGGGCGGTGCGCCGGCGATGACCAGCCAGAGGAGCGCGCTCGATGGACAACGGCGAACAGCAGCGCGGGATCGACGACACCGTCGAGCAGCCCGACGAGATCGTGCAGCAGACCCCGCCGGAGGGCGATCCCCGGCCGTGGATCAGTCGCAACGACGAGGTGCCGGGTACGGGCCGGCTCGCCGACGACATCGACCAGGGCTCTGGCGCGGCCGGGCGTTCCGCGGCCAAAAATCCCCCACCCGGTGTCGAATAGGGCGTGGTCCGTCCGTCCTTGGATCGTCATCCGGCGACGGGCGCCGGGCGGACGGAAGGAACAGTCCCGATGCAGTACATGCTTCTGATCTACGAGACCGAGCGGGCCGAGCCGGGCAGCGATGAGCTGGCGGCCTCGATCGCGGCGGTCAACGCCTTCACCGCCGAGGTGATCGAGCGTGGGGTGTTCGTCGCGGCCGGCCCGCTCGCGCCGCCGTCGGCGGCGACCACCGTACGGGTCCGCGACGGCGAACGGGTGCTGACCGACGGCCCGTTCGCGGAGACTGCGGAGTGGCTCGGCGGCTACTACATCCTCGACTGCACCGACCTGGACGAGGCCCTCGACTTCGCGGCGCGGTTCCCGTCGGCGGCCACCGGCGCGGTCGAGGTCCGTCCGATCCCGGCCGTGGCGGGACCGCACCGGGCCGAGGCCGCCGCGGGTACGGCCGGCTGACCGTGCGGCCCGAGCCGACCGATGGCGGGGTGCGACCGCACGAAGGGCCGCCGCACCCCGCCGCCGCGGTCATCACGGAGCACCGCCCGCGCCTGCTCGCCGCGCTGGTCCGCTGGCTGGGCGACTTCGAACTCGCCGAAGACGCGCTGCAGGACGCCTGCGTACGCGCGATGCGGCACTGGCCGACGACCGGCCCGCCGGACGATCCGGTGGCGTGGCTGCTCGCCGTCGCGCGCCGCTGCGCGCTCGACACGCTGCGCCGGGACCGGACGCGCCGGGAGAAGATTGATGCGCTGCCCGCGCAGGCCACCGGGTCCGAGCCGTGGGGCGACGACGCGGAGGAGGGCGGCGTCCTGGCCGAGATCGGTGACGAACGGCTGAGCCTGCTGTTCACCTGCTGCCACCCGGCGCTGTCGCTCGACGCCCGCGTCGCGCTGACCCTCCAGGCGGTCGCCGGGCTCACCGCGGCGCAGATCGCCCGGGCATTCCTGGTACCCGCGACGACCATGAGCCAGCGGCTGGTACGGGCCAAGCGCAAGATTCGCGAGGCCGGTATCAGGTTCCGGGTGCCGCCGGACGCGGCGCTGCCCGACCGGCTCCCGGCCGTCCTCGCCGTCATCTACCTGATCTTCACTGAGGGTTACGCCCCGTCCGCCGGCCCCGACCTCCTGCGGCCTGACCTGAGCGCCGAGGCGGTACGGCTGGCGCTGCTGCTGAGCACGCTGACGCCCGACGAGCCGGAAGCCCTCGCGCTCGCCGCGCTGCTGCTCCTGCACGACGCGCGGCGGCCGGCCCGCACCGATCCGGCCGGCGATCTCGTGCCGCTCCCGCAGCAGGAGCGGGCCCGCTGGGACAGTCGAGCCGTCCGCCACGGGTTGGCGCTGCTCGCCCGGGCGGTGCGGCTCGGCCGGGCGGGCCCGTACCAGCTACAGGCGGCCATCGCCGCCCAGCACGCCATCGCCCCCACCGCAGACCGGACCGACTGGGCGGCGATCGCGGCCCTGTACGCCGAGCTGTACCGGCAACTGCCCTCGCCGGTCGTGGCGCTCAACCACGCCGTGGCCGTCGGCATGGTCGCCGGGCCGCGACGTCAGCTGGCCATGCTGGACGGCCTGACCGGGATGGACGGCTCGCACCTGTTCCACGTGGCCAGGGCCGACGCCCTCGACCGGCTCGGTCGCCACGCCGAGGCCCGCGCGGCACGGACGCGCGCCGCGACGCTCGCCCCGACCGAACCGGAGCGCCGGTACCTGCTCGCGGCCGACGACTGACCACTTCCGACGACCGACCCACCGCCGACGGCTTCCGCCCGCCGCAGACGTTTGCCGGCATGACCGGCCAGCTCCGGCCGAAAACATAACGTACGAATATAGGTGCGTGATATAACTGCGGAGTGGCGAAGATCGTTCCTCCCGTGCAGCTCGACGCAGAGTCGCTGGCTGCCAGCCTCGAACGCGTCACGCAGCTCGTCGGGCGGCTCGCGTCGACCCGGGGCATCTCGCTGGCCACCGCCGCGACCCTGCGGACGCTGCAGCGCCGCGGGCCGTGCCGGCTGTCGGAACTGGCCGTCCATGAGGGAATCACCCAGCCGGCGATGACCCAACTGGTGTCGCGAATGGAGCGCGACGGGTACGTCGAGCGCCGCAGCTGCGCCGACGACGCCCGGGTGGTCCTGGTGCACCTCACACCGGCCGGCGAGGACCTGATCCGCCGGCGCCGTGACGAGCGCGCCCGTCGGCTGACAGAGCTGGCCGGCCGCCTGGCCGCCGACGACCGCGCCGCCATCGCGGCGGCGCTGCCCGCGCTGGAGCGACTCATCGCCGCGCATACACCGAGGACAGGAGCACCTGAAGCATGAGCCATCAGCACCATCCCGCGACGGCGAGCCCGTTCCGCCAGCCGAAAGCCGTGTGGGCCGTCGCGTTCGCCTGCGTCATCTCGTTCATGGGGATCGGCCTGGTGGACCCGATCCTGCCCGCGCTGTCGACGAAGCTGCACGCCACGCCGAGCCAGGTGTCGCTGCTGTTCACCAGCTACCTGCTGGTGACCGCGGTGGCGATGCTCGGCACCAACTGGGTGTCCAGCCGAATCGGCGCCAAGCGCACGCTCATCGCCGGTCTGGTGCTCATCGTGGCGTTCGCCGGTCTGGCCGGCACCTCGCACACCATCAACGGCATCGTCGGTTTCCGGGCCGGCTGGGGGCTGGGCAACGCGCTGTTCATCGCCACCTCGCTCGCGGTCATCGTCGCGTCCGCGAGCGGCGGCTTCGGCGGGGCCATCATCCTGTACGAGACCGCCCTGGGCATCGGTATCGCGGTCGGACCGCTGCTCGGCGGCACGCTGGGCGGGATCAGCTGGCGCGGACCGTTCTACGGCGTGAGCGTGCTGATGTTCATCGCGCTGGTCGCCACCGCCACGCTGGTGCCCAAGACCCCCAAGCCCGCCGAGCGGACCTCGCTGGTCGCCCCGCTCGCCGCGCTGCGCCACCGTGGTCTGCTCATCATGAGTCTGACGGCGGTCTTCTACAACTGGGGCTTCTTCACCATGCTCGGGTACGCGCCGTACCCGATGCGCCTGTCCGAGCACCAGCTCGGGCTCGTCTTCACCGGCTGGGGTCTGCTGGTCGCGATCTTCAGCGTCGCGGTCGCCCCGCGCCTGCAGCAGCGGTTCGGCACCGCCAAGAGCCTGTACGTCAACCTGGCCATGCTCGCGATCGTGCTCGCCGTCATCGGCGCGTTCACCGACTCGCCGAAGACCGTCATCGTCGCGGTCATCGTCTGCGGCGCCTTCATCGGCATCAACAACACGCTGACCACGCAGGCGGTCATGACGGTCGCCCCGGTGCCGCGCCCGGTCGCCTCCGCCTCGTACGGCTTCGTGCGCTTCATCGGCGGCGGCCTCGCCCCGTACGTGGCCGGCAAGCTGGCCGACCACTTCAACATGCACGTCCCGTTCTACGTCGGCGCGCTCGCCTTCGGAATCGCGATCGTCGTCCTGGCCACCGGCCACCGGATCCTGACCGACGCCGAAGCGGCCGCGAACGCGGACGAGGCGGGCCCGGCGAAGTCGGGGGAGGCCGTCGGTGAGGTCGTCACCATCGGGCGTACCGGCGCGCCGAACGGCAACCGGCCGATCGTCGTCGCCATCGACGACGGGCCCGCCGAGGCCGCCGTCATGGCAGCCGCCGTCGAGCTGGCCACCAGCCTGGACGCGCCGCTGGAACTGCTGCACGTCCACGAGATCGCGGTCGTCGGCGACGAGGCGGTCGACCGGGAAACGTACGAGCAGGCCCGCGCCCGGGTACAGGAGCGCCTGGACGAGCTGGCCGACCGGGGCGTGCCCGTGTCCGGCCACATCCTGCGCAGCGTCGCCGACCACGGCAACGCGGGTGCGCTGATCGCGAGTCACGCCAACGCGATCGGCGCACAGCTCGTCGCCGTCGGCGGTCCCACCCGCGGCGGCGTCGCGCGGCTGCTCGACGGCAGCGCCAGCCAGCGGCTCATCGCCGAAGCGAACTGTCGCGTCCTCGTCGTCCCACCGACCGTCCGGCACGCGGCCGGCCGCTGACCCGTCCGGCTAGCCCCGGTCGGCAGCGCCGGGGTGGGCGAGGTTCGCGGGTACGACGATCCGGTCGTACAGGTCCTCGCCGACCCCGCGCGCCAGCGCCGCCGCCCGCGGTGGCAGGTCGTTGTCGAGGGCGAGGCGAGCGATCTCGGCTGCGCGGTCGTGGCCGATCACCGGCGACAGCGCGGTGACCAGCGCGACCGAGCGGTCGACGTCGTGCCGCAGCTTGTCGTCGTTGAGCTGGACGCCCTCGACGAGGAACTCCCGGAAGTAGTCGGCCACGCCGGCGAGGAGGCGCGCCGAGCGGAGCACGTTGTGGATGACGAGCGGCCGGAACGGGTTGAGCTCGAAGTTGCCGGCGCTGCCCGCCATGGCCACGCCGGTGTCGTACCCGATGACCTGTATGCACACCATGAGCATGGTCTCGGCCTCGGCCGGATTGATCTTGCCCGGCATGCTCGCGCAGACCGGCTCCTCGCGCGGCAGCCTCAGCTCGCCCAGCCCGGCGCGTGGTCCGGACGCGAGCCAGCGCACGTCGTTGGCGAACTTGTACAGCGCCACCGCGAGGCCCCGCAGGGCGGCGGAGGTGCGTACGAGCGCGTCGAGGGAGGCCTGGGCGGCGAACTTGTTGGCCGCGGGGACGAACGGCCGGCCGGTCAGCTCCGCGATCAGGTTGGCGGTGTCCGGGCCGAAGCCCGGTGGGGCGTTCAATCCGGTACCGACGGCGGTGCCGCCGAGGGCCAGCCGCAGCAGCCGGGCCTTGGCGGCGTCCACGTCCGTGACGGCGTCCTCGAGCTGGGTGGCGTAACCCGACCACTCCTGGCCGACCGTCAACGGGGCGGCGTCCGCCAGGTGGGTACGCCCGACCTTGAGCACGCCGTCCCACTGCCGACTGCGCTCCGCCGTCGCGTCGTGCAGCCGGATGGCCGCCGGTAGCAGGTCGTCCGCGAGGGCGGTGACGGCGGCGATGTGCATGGCCGTGGGGAAGGTGTCGTTGGCCGACTGGCCCAGGTTGACGTGGTCTTCGGGGTGCACCGGCGTCTTGGCGCCCAGCTGGCCGCCGGCAAGCTGGATCGCCCGGTTGGCCATCACCTCGTTGACGTTCGTGTTCGGCTGGGTGCCGCCGCCCATCTGCCACAGGCTGAGCGGGAACTCGCTGTCGAGCTCGCCGGCGATGACCTCGTCGGCCACCCTCGCGATCACGTCCACCATCCACCGGGGCAGGCGGCCGGCCCGGCCGTTGATCACGGCCGCCGCCTTCTTGACGTAGCCGTACGCGTGGTAGACCTGCGCGGGAATCCGGTCGTCGTCGATGCCGACACGCGCCAACGCGCGCTGGGTCTGCGCGCCCCAGTAGCGGTCGGCCGGGACCGGTACCGCCCCCAGGAGGTCGGTCTCCGTGCGGGTGCCGGTGGCATCGATGCCGACGGGCAAGTCGTGGATGGTCGGCGCGCTCACGTCGTGGGCCTCCCGGTGCGGACTCGTCACGTCACACCCACCCTTAGCGGGACAGGTTCCCTACCCCGGCCGGTGGCTTTGCAACCTGCCGGCCGACGGCCGGGGAGCCGCCATCGCCGGGGGTAGCCTGGGTGCGAGCGCCCAATCACACGGCGGCGTCGCCGGGCGGTCCGGCCCGCTCGCCCGTCCGGCAGCGGCCCGTCGCCTGCGGAAGGCAGTCCATGGCAACGGGCATTCCCGCCACCCCGGCCTCCGAGAGCCCGCTGGTCGAAGTCCCCGGCGCGGGCGCGCGGAGGGTCCGCCGCTGGGGGCTCACGATCGCGTTGGGTAGCTTCCTGTTCGGCTACGACACCGGCGTCGTCTCGGGGGCGCTGCTGTTCATCCGGCGGGTCTTCCACCTCAACGCCTTCGAACAGGGCGCGGTGGTGAGCGTACTGCTGCTCGGGGCGATCGTCGGGGCGCTGCTGTCCGGGCGGGTCGCCGACCGCATCGGGCGGCGGTGGGCGCTGTTCGGTCTCGGGGTGGTGTTCGCCGTCGGGATCCTCGTCGCGGCGCTCGCGGTCAACTACTGGATGCTGCTGGTGGGCCGGGTCGTGATGGGCCTGGCGGTCGGAGGGGTGTCCGCCAACGTCCCCACGTACCTGTCGGAGCTCGCGCCGCCGCAGATCCGCGGCCGGGTGCTCACGCTCAACCAGTTGCTGATCACGGTCGGGCTCCTCGTCTCCTACCTGGTGGACATGGCGTTCAGCGGCTCGGAGAATTGGCGCGCGATGTTCGGGGTGGGCGCGGTACCGGCGATCGCCCTCGCGATCGGCTGCCTGTGGCTGCCCGAATCGCCGACGTGGCTGGTCATGAACCACCGGTTCGCCCAGGCGCGGACCGTGGTGGAGTCGGTGGTCGACGCCACCGACGCCGATCGGATGATCGAGCGGTACCGGCGGCAGGAGGCGACCCGGCTGGGCGAACGGGGCCACGGCGCGGCGGTGCGCGGGATGCGCGCCCTGCGGGCCCCCCACGTCCGGGCGGCGCTGGTCGTGGCGGTCACCCTCGCGGCGATGCAGCAGTTCGTGGGGATCAACACGATCATCTACTACGCGCCGACCATCATGGTGGAGACGGGGTTGAGCGCCTCGAACGCGATCGTCTACTCGGTGTTCATCGGGGCCATCAACCTGGCGATGACCATCGTGTCGCTGCGGCTGGTCGACCGGATCGGGCGCCGGCCGCTGTTGCTCGGGTCGCTGATCGGCATGCTCGTCACGCTGGCGCTGCTGGGGCTGTCGTTCGTCGCGCACCTCGGTTCCGTGACCACGCTCGTGTTCATGCTGCTGTACATCGTGTTCTTCGCGGTCGGGATGGGGCCGATCTTCTGGGTGCTGCTCGGTGAGATCTTCCCGCACCGGGAACGCGCCGAGGGCGCGGCCGTCGGATCGACCGTGAACTGGCTGTCGAACTTCATCGTGTCGCTGGTGTTCCTGCCCGTGGTGAACGCGATCGGGCAGGGCGAGACGTTCTGGATCTTCGCGGTCGTCTGCGCGTTCGGGCTGTGGTTCGTGTACCACTACGTACCGGAGACGCGCGAGCGCGAATTCGAGGAGCTCGACGCCGACCTGCAGGCCCGCTGGAGACACCGCGCGGTGCGGTCACCGCCCAGCGGTAAGGAGCCCGCGGGCCCCCCGCTGCCGGCGGGGTAGGTCAGCAGCGGCGCAGCGCGTCAGCCAACGTGTCCACGACAAATTCCTGCTGGCCCGGTGTGATGTGTGGGTGCAGCGGAAGCGAGAGGATCTCGGCGGCCGCGGCCTCGACGTGCGGCAGTACACCCACCGGGTAGCCGAGGTGGGCGAAGGCCGGCAGGCGGTGTATCGGCGCCGGGTAGTGGATGGCCGCGGCGATGCCGGCGGCCTCGAGCCGGGCCAGTACCCGATCGCGGCGATCCGGTCTGCCGTCACCGGGGATCCTGATGACGTAGAGGTGCCAGACATGATCGTTGCCCTCGAGGACGGTCGGGCGCCGCACGTCGAGCGCTTGCAGCAGCGCGTCGTAGCGGGCGGCTGCGGCCCGCCGCGCCTGGTTCCAGCGCGGTAGTCGGGCCAGCTTGATGCGCAGCACCACGGCCTGCAGCGCGTCCAGCCGGCTGTTGCAACCGATCAGGTCGTGCTGGTACTTCGCGCGGCCACCGTGGTTGGCGACCGCGCGCACGTAGTGTGCGATCGAGTCGTCCGTCGTGACGACCGCGCCGGCGTCGCCGTAGGCGCCGAGGTTCTTGCCGGGGTAGTAGCTCGTCGCGGCCACACCCCAGGCACCGGGCGCCCGGCCGTGACGAGTGGCGCCATGGCACTGGGCCGCGTCCTCGACGACGGGCACTCCGGTGTCGGCGAACTGCTCCGTCGGGGCCATCTGTCCGTACAGGTGCACCGGGACGATCGCGGCGGTGGCCGGCCCGACCGCGGCCAGCGCGGCAGCCACATCGAGGAGGTGGGTTACCGGATCGCAGTCGACGAGCACGGGCCGGGCGCCGGCGCGGACAACCGCCTCCGCGGTGGCGACGAAGGTGTTGGCCGGGATGATCACCTCATGCCCGGGGCGCACGCCGACGGCGCGGAGGGCGAGTTCGAGCGCGTCGGTCCCGTTGGCGACGCCGACGCAGTGTGGCAGCTGGCAGAATGCCGCGTACTCACGCTCGAACGCGGCTACCTCATCACCACCGATGAAGGCGGCGGAGTCGAGCACACGCTTGAATCCCAGCTCCACCTCTTCGCCCAGTTCGGCGTGGGCGGCACGGAGATCGACCAGTGGAATGCTGCTCATTTCCGAAAGCCCCCGTGGGTATTGGATAGCGGCGGTTTCACTCTGGCACGCCTGGTCGTCCGGCGCGGCGTGCATTTCGCATGTTACCCAGCGCCCAAGTCGGGCGCCGTCGCAGAAATGCGGGTTGACGGATATTCGTGGCGGGTCGGGTCGGCATCGCCGACGCTACCGACGGAGTACCGCGGCACCAGTTTCTTCCGCCTGTCCAAAGTGCGCGTTGCGCTGACGGGAGGCTACGATCGGACCAGCACCGCGGCTTAGCCGGCACGACGGCCCGCGACCCGAAGTCCGGTGGAAATGATTCTATGGAATTCGGGGCATGACCGTTGCCGAGCCGGTTTCGGACTTCGCCGAATGGAAATGGCCCAGTCGGGCCGTAGCCGGGCTGCCGGAGAATTCGTCATTGAACCCGCAGTGGTACCCCCGTGGGCTGAGAAAGGGATTTAAATGGACGTCGGCCCGGTTCTACGTCCGCTCCATGACCCACGCTGGTCGGCATTCGTCGCCAACCACGGATCCGCTCTTCCGTTCCACCATCCGTCCTGGGCAGCCATGCTCGCCGAGTGTTACCGATTCCGCGCCTTCTGCCTGACCGTCGATGACCACGCCGGCCGGATTCTTGCCGGACTGCCCGTCGCCGAGGTGCATCGCCGCGGCAGGCCCCGATGGGTGTCACTGCCGTTCACCGACGAGTGCCCACCGCTGATTACTCCGGGAGCGGACGGAGAACCCACGGAGTGGCTGGATTCGCTGCGCCGCGCGTTCGGCGTGTGCCGCTTCGAGGTACGCGCCGCGCTGCGCGGTGAGCGCGTGCAACGGGGCGACACGTACCTGAACCATCGGCTGCCGCTGGACCGCGCGGAAGACGACGTCTTTGCCGCGCTGCACCCGAACCAGGTCCGCCGCAACATCCGGCGGGCGCAACGGGCCGGAGTGGTGGTGCGCGTGGGCAGCGTCGAGGCCGATCTCACCGAGGTCTTCTACCGCCTGCACATGAGAACACGCCACCGGCTCGGCGTCCCGGTACAACCGCTCCGGTACTTCCGGCTGCTCTGGCGGCGGTTCCTGGAGCCGGGGCTCGGTGCCGTCATCATCGCCGAGCTGGGCGGTGTGCCTGCCGCGGCGGGGGTGTTTCTCGCCTTCGGCGAGACCTGCGTGTACAAGTACGGCGCGTCGGACGAACGACACCTGGGCGCACGGCCCAACCATCTGTTGTTCTGGGAATCCATCCGCTGGGCAATGGCCCGGGGCTGTCGGACGTTCGATTTCGGGCGCACCGACCTCGCCGACACCGGACTGCGGGAATTCAAATCCCGGTGGGGCACCGTCGAACGGGAGTTCAACTACTCCGTACTGGCCGACGTGCCCGCACGGGCCGGCATGGGCGCGGTACCCGCACCGCTGCGCTCGGCCATCCGACGCGGGCCGATCTTCGTCCCGCGCCTCCTCGGTGAACTGCTCTACCGCCATACCGCCTGACCGTCGCTGCCTACCGGGCGGCATACCGACGTTCTTGGGGAGTACGGATGTTCGTCTGCTCGCACCCCTTCGCCGTCTTCGACTATTTCCGGGTCCCCTACGAGGTCCTGCGCGCGGTCGGGCCCTCCCGCTCTCCGCTCGATCAGTGCGCCACGCTGGCGCCACGGTCCGCCCCGGCGCGCTCGATCCGCTGGCCGGTGTTCGGGACCGGAGCGTCGTTACCGCGGCTCGCCCACCCGGCACGTCGGTTCCGCCTCGGGTCTGTGATGCTGCACGGCCGGTTGCTGCCGGACGACCGGATCGGTGAATGGTTGCTGTCGGCCGGTGCCGGCTGGCGCCCCGGCGAGCCGGTGACCGATGGTGGTGAGCAGCTGGCGTCGGTGTGGCGCAACGACTCCGGCGACATCTTCCTGCCCTTCGACCCCGACGAGGTCGTACTGAACTTCTGGAGCGAGGGATACCGGGTCAAGCCGGACGGTACCGCCACGTCCCCGCTACGGTCGATGGCCGTCTCCGGCTACTACCTCGTCCGTCCACTGATCCCCAGACCGGTACAGATCTCGGCGCGCCGCCTTTACAGCAAGGTCCAGGTGCGCACGCCGTTCCCACGGTGGCCGGTCGAGACCTCGCTGCACGATTTCTACGATCTCGTGCTGGGCTGGGCGGCCGAACTGGCCGGCGAGGACGTCCCGTACCTCGCGCCGTGGCCGGCCGGGCGGAGCTGGGCATTCGTCCTCACCCACGACGTGGAGACCGACGAGGGACTGCGGCGGCTTCCCGTGCTGCGCGACATCGAGGTGGCCGCCGGGTTCCGGTCGTCGTGGAACCTGGTGCCGGGCCGGTACGACGTACCGGACGACGTGGTGGCGGCGTTGAAGGCCGACGGTTTCGAGGTTGGCCTGCACGGCCTGTACCACGACGGGCGGGACCTCGCGGACGGCGTGTTCGCCCAACGGCTGCCCGAGATGCGCCGCTGGGCGCAGCGGTGGCAGGCCTGCGGATTCCGGTCGCCGGCGACCCACCGGGCCTGGGACACCATGGCGTCGCTGCCGTTCGAGTACGACTCCTCGTACCCGGACACCGACCCGTACGAGCCGCAGCCCGGCGGCTGCTGCAGCTGGCTGCCGTACTTCAACAAGCGTCTCGTGGAGCTGCCGATCACCCTGCCCCAGGACCACACCGTCTTCGTGATCCTGCGTTGTGCCGACGCCGGGCTCTGGATCGAGAAGAGCGAGCGGATCCGCGCGGCCGGCGGGATGGCTCTCTTGATCACGCACCCCGATTACCTGGACCGGGCGCCGATCGCCCGCGCCTACGAGGAGCTGCTGGCGCGGTTCGCCGGCGACGACTCGGCCTGGCGGGCGTTGCCGGTCGAGGTGGCTCGGTGGTGGCGGCGGCGGGCGGAGTCGCGGTTGCAGCGTGCCGGCGACGGCTGGCAGGTGGTCGGGCCGGCCCGCGACGCCGCGCAGGTGCGCGTCGTGTCGCCGCCACACCGGCAGTCCCGGTCGCCGCGGCGCGCGGTCCAGGGGTGAGGAGCACCATGCGGTACGGGGTGGTTTCCGACGTGCACGCCAACGCGGTCGCGCTGCGCACGGCGATCGCGCGGCTCAAGGCGGTGGGCGTCGACGAGTGGCTGTGCGCCGGCGACATCGTCGGGTACGGGCCGCAGCCCAACGAATGCGTGGAACTGTTGGCCGAGCTCGGCGCCCGGTGCGTCGCCGGCAACCACGAGCTGCTCGTGCTCGGCCGCCTGCCGCTGGAGCGCAGCGGGCGCCTGGCGCGCGAGACCACCCCGTGGACCCGGTCCGTGCTGCGCGATGACTGCCGGCGCTACCTGGCCGCGCTGCCGACGACCGTCCGGGTCCCCGGGGTGCTGATGGCGCACGGATCGATCACCGACCCGACCCGGTACGTCCGGCAGCCCGAGCAGGCGGTGGGGGAGCTGGCAACTCTGGCCCGGGTGGATGCGCAGGCGACGGTGCTGGTCCTCGGGCACACGCACCGGCCGTGGATGGTCTGCGAGGACGGTGGCACCGTGCCCGCGGCGCCCGGCCCCGCGACGGCGTTTCCGCCCACGGGTCGCGTGCTGGTCAACCCGGGTAGCGTCGGGCACTCCAGGCAGGACGAACCGGTGCCGCGCACCCGGTTCCTGCTGCTGGATATCGAACAGCGCCAGGTGCGCTTCTTCGCCGAGACGTACGACGTCGCGGGCGCGCTCGCCGCCCTCCGCGAGCACGGCCTTCCGCGGTCGTGCATCCATGTCCGGCCCGGCCGGCTCTGGGCGGTACCCCGTAGAGCCCAGACCCTCATCCGCTACGCGCGTCGGCACATCGGAGCCTGAGCTCGAAAGTCACGCCGTGGCGGCGCGTCAGCACAGCGTCGGCCCGCACGAGCAGAGGTGAGGACCAGATGAGAAGGAACCGGTCGCCGCGGCGGCCACCAGCCGTGCTCCTCGGTGCCGGGGTCAACCTGATCGAGGTCACCCGGGCACTGGCCGTCGCCGGGATACCCAGCGCGATCGCGGCGCCCGACCAGGACGCCGCCCGCCTGTCCCGACACACGACCGTGGTAGCGACGCACAACTGGAGCGATCCCGAGGCCGCGAGCGGCGAGGACCGTCTGATACAGCGGCTGGTCAGCTACGCGCGGACCCAACCGGGGCCGCCGCCGCTGTTCTTCACCTCCGATGAGGCGCTGCTGTTCGTCAGCCGGTACCGCGACGCGCTGGGCGCGGCGTACCGCTTCGCGATCGCCGACCCGGACACCGTTGAGACCCTGGCGGACAAGGCACGCTTCGCGGTCCTTGCCGAGCGGCTGGGCGTCAGGGCGCCGCGTACCCGGATCCTCGCGCCCCGGCCGGGCGCCGTGCCGGACGACGTGTCGCGGCTGCGCTTTCCGCTGATCGTAAAGCCGTACCGGCGCGACCGGGGGTGGCACGAGGTGGTCGCGACCGCCAAGAAGGCGCTTCAGGTCGGTGATGAGCAGGACCTGCGTACGCTCTGGCGGCCGCTCGCCGCGCTCGGCGCCCCGGTCGTGGTGCAGGAGGCGGTACCCGGGCCGGAAAGCCGGGTGGAGAGCTACCACGTCTACGTCGACCGCGACGGACGGACTGCCGCGGAGTTCGTCGGACAGAAGATACGCACCATGCCGCCCGAGTTCGGACACACCACCGCGCTCACCATCACCGACACGCCGGACGTGCTGAAGCAGGGCCGCGAACTGGTACGGGTGCTCGGCCTGCGCGGGGTGGCGAAGGTCGACTTCAAGCGCGCCCCGGATGGCGAGCTGTTCGTCCTCGAAGTCAACCCGCGCTTCCACCTGTGGCATCACCCCGGGGCGCGCGCCGGCGTCAACATCCCCGCGCTGGTGTACGCGGATCTGACGGGCGCGCCCCGGCCGGCGAGCGGGCCGGCCCGGGCCGGGGTGCGCTGGGTCCATCCGCGCGACGTGTCGTCGGCGGGTGCCGACGATGTCTCGATCTGGCGGTGGATCCGGTGGGCGGGCGGCTGCGACGCGAAGGCGTTCTGGGCGTGGGACGACCCGCTGCCGCTCATCGCGGCGGTGGCGGCTCGAACTCCGTTCCGGCGTTGAGCCGCCCGCGCCGCGTGCCGATTCGCCGGCGCGCGCTCCGGCCGAGCGCGGCCCCGTCGAGCAGGTGGCTGACCACACCGCCGTAGATCTGCCGCTGCCGGGACCACTGGTACCCGTCGGCGAGCTCCGCCGCCCGCTCCGCCATCCGGGCCCGCCGCGCGGGTTCGGCGTGGAGGGTACGCAGCGCCCGGGCCAGGTCTCCGGCGTCCCCGGACTCGAACAGCTCCACGGCGGACGCGTCGAACGTCTGCTCCACGGAGCGGGTACGCGAGGACACGACCGGCTTGCCCATCGCGATGAAGTCGAACATCTTGCCGGCCAACGTGACGTCCCGGAACGGGTCCCGCTTCATCGCCACGACGCCCACGTCGGCGCGCGCGATCGCGGCGACGAGCTGGTCGATCGGCACGAATCCGCCGCTGAACCAGACCCGGTCGGTCACCCGCAGCTCGGCGGCGAGCCGCCGTAGCCGTGCCAGGTCGGAGCCGTCGCCGTACACCTCGAAGCGCAGCTGCGGGATCTCGTCGCGGAGCAGTGCCACCGCCTCGATCACCGTGTCGAGCCCGTAGTGCGCCTCGACCGTGCCGTGGGAGACCAGGGTGAAGGACCGGTCGTCGGTCTCCGTACGCGGCACGTCGATCGGGTGGAACACCTCCTGATCCGCGCCGTCCATGACGACTGTGATCTTCGCCTGCGGGGCGCCCCGCGCGATGAAGGCTTCCCGCATCTGCGCGGTCGGAGTGATGACCCGGTTCGCGAACCGGATGCTCGCCTGCTCGACCCGGGCAATGGCACGGACCGCCCGGTGCGCCATGTCCACCCCGAACTTGGTGGCGAAGAACTCCGGCATGCACTCCTGGAGATCCAGCAGCACCGGTGCGCCGAGCAATCGCGGTACCGCGGCCGCGAAGACCAGCGCATCCGGCAACGAGTTCACCTGGATGAGTCGGTATCGGTGCCGCAGGTGCAGCAGGGTCACGAGGCCCCCGGCCATGACGAAGAACGCGCCGTACTCCGTGAGGTAGCGCAACGCCCGGCGTCCGCGGCTGTGGCGGAGGGGAAGCCGCCACACGGTCACGCCGGGGCGTCGTTCGATCCCGGGCTGATCGTCGTCGCGCAGGCAGATCACGTCGACGTGACAGCCCAGAGCGGCAAGGGCATCCACCTCCCGGGCTACCCGGCTGTCCTGGGGCACATAGTGTTCACGGACCACACACGCTCGCGCCATTTCCCGGAGATAGCCACCGGGCGGCCCGGTAAACCCGCCGTCGACCGAGTCGTATCTACTGTGGACTAGGGGACGGGGCCCGCCGAGAAACACAACTGGTGGCCGCATGACTTCTCGGCGCCGGGGAAGCTCGCGACGGCCGGTGACGCCGGACGCATACAACCATTGACGGGCAGCGGCGGTGGTGCACCGGCGCGGTGAGGGAGGTTGGCGGATGTTCGCAAAGCGTGGCCGAGGTCTGCTACTGGTTCCTGCCTGGAGAGGCCAGCAGACCCGCGCGGAGCTTGCCGGTGCGGCCGAGGCCGGCGAGCGTCCGCGCAGTGACTACGTCGAGCTGGCGCGCGCCCTCAACGCCGACATCATGGACATGCAGTACATGACCGAGCGGGCGACTCCCGTCGCGCGGGCGGTGGCCCGGCGGTTCGGTATCGTACCGGCCCAGGTCGTCGAGGCCTTCCTGCGCCAACGCGGCTACGACCACATCGTCGCGCGGGCCGACCGTCTCGGCCTGCCGCTGGCGCTGCTGTTCAAGGTGAGCCGGGGGCGCCGGAACACGGTGCTGGTCTCCGCCTGGCTGTCACGCCCCAAGAAGGCCGTGTTTCTCAGCCGCCTCAAGGTGCACTCACATCTGCGCGCGATCATCAACTACAGCAGCGTCCAGATGGAGCTCGCCCGTACCCGGCTCGGCGTTCCGGCGGAAAAGCTGCACAACTGCCTGCAGCCGGTGGATGAGCACTTCTGGCGCCCGCTGGATGAGCCGACGCACGACTACATCCTCTCCGTGGGCTGGGAGGCGCGCGACTACCGCACCCTCGCCCGAGCCATCGACGGACTTGACGTCGACGCCGTCATCGCCGTCGGCAGCGCGGTGCTGCGCCCGTCCGGCGATGTCGACGCTCTGTTCGGCCCGATGGTGCGGGACACGGCACAAGCCAGCCGGTCCGCCCGGATCACGCTGCGCCAGCAGGTCGGGCCCGAAGAGCTTCGCCGCCTCTACGCGCAGGCGCGGTTCGTCGTCGTCACGCTGCACGACGTCGACGTCGACGCCGGTGTCACCACCATCACCGAGGCGATGGCGATGGGCAAGGCCGTCATCGTCAGCCGTACCCGCGGTCAGGTAGACATCGTCCGGGACGGCGAAAACGGGCTGTACGTCCCGCCGGCCGACCCGGCCGCGCTGCGAGCGGCGATCGCGCGGTTGCTGAACGACCCGGACGAGGCCGAGCGGATGGGGAAAGCCGGTCGCGCGCTGGTCGAAGCCCACCACACCCTCGACGGCTGGGTGCGGGACGTCGCCGATATCGCCACCGGCCGCCGCCGCGGACGGCAGCCCACCACCTGAGGTGGCGGGCTGCGACCGGACGACGTGCTACTGGTCAAGTGATCGCGGTGGGCTCGGTCGCCGCGGGTGGGTGACCGACCTCCGCCGTGCCGCCGAGGTCCGGGTTCGCCACCGCACCGCGGCCCTGCCCGCCGATCGACAGGGCGATGAGCGAGAACAGCAGGTCCGCCGCGCCACGCAGGGTGATGTGCGGGTCGAACGACATGAGGACGAACACCGCGAACAGGCTGGCGAAGGCGGCGCTGGCCGCGACGCGTCTCGGGCCAGGGTGGCGGCGTGCGACCGCCGCGGTGGTTCGCGCGGTGACCCAGGTGAAGAGAAGAAACGCGAGAAGGAACGGGATTCCGCCGGTCCACAGCAGCCAGGTGTGCCCGCTTTCGATGTAGATGTAGGGACCCCAGTCCGCGTCCACCGCGATGTGCTCCGAGGGGCGGACCCCGAACAGCCAGTTGAACCCGGAGAACACCTGCGGCCAGACGAACAGGCGGAGGTTGTCGTAGCGCACCATCCAGCTCTGCGGTAGCCCGGTCGAGATGTCGAAGTCAGCGATTCTCGCCTGCGCCACCGGCCACAGCACGGCGGCGCCGATGAGCACGACCGGCACCGACGCGAGGAGCAGCCGCCGCACGTGGCCGGTGAGGATGGCGATGGCGAGCATCACGGCACCGAGAGCGATCACCCCGGAGAACTGGCCGGAGGCGAGCCCGCCGAACGTGAAGAGCACGGCCAGGGCGGCCAGGAGCGGGCGACGGCCGCGTCCATGCAGCAGCCAGGCGGCACAGATCGCGAGGTGGAACGCCATGACGTCGCCGACCGCGATCGAGGAGCCGAGCGTCGACGTGCCCCGGCCCTCGCGGGGGAACACGTTGCCCTCGGCGCCGTAGATCGTGTTCACCAACTGCGGAACCCCGGCGATGTTCATCGCCTGCAGCATGGCTACGACCGCCACCACCGCGTACGCCGCCAGCGACACCTGCAGACAGCGCACAACCTGGCGATCGGTGCGCACGCAGGCGCGGACGAGAAGGAACAGACCGTAGAACTTCCAGATCTTGGACGCGTACAGCAGATCCTCGAGGGTGGGCGACAGGCCCCGCGCCGCCAGCCACAGGAGTGGAAGCAACGAACTCGTCACCGCCATCGCCAGGATGACCGCGTCGATTCGGGTCAGTCGCAGTGGTAGCCGGTACCCGGCCCGCCGCTGGGCGAGCGCGCGGGCCGCGACCCCGGCTCCGAGCAGGATCTCGACCGCCTCGTAGGGCCGCAGCAGCGGAATGGATGAGCCGCGGGTGAGCCCCGCGGTCAACGGCGTCACGGCGAACAACAGATAGGCGGCCCAATGTGGACGGAGGTACCCGATGGCGATCACACCGACGGCGACCGGCATCAGCATGAGGACGTACGGCGGGAGCGCGACCCCGACCGGCACCAGCGCGCCCGCCACCACGCCGAGCAGGACCACGCCGCCCCGTCGACGCCACGTCGTCGTGTCGCCGCTGAGCGGCACTACCGTGACCTCGGTGCTCATGTCGTCGCCTCACTGTGTTCGGTCATGTCGCCACCTCGCTGCGGTCATTGAGGTCGCCGACGCCGCCATGGGCCGACCGGTGCGGCCGCCGGGACGTAGCCAACTGGCGCAACCCGGCGGTGAGCAGCGCCAGTTCCGGAGAACGCCACAGGGCGTGTACGACGAGGAAGACCCCGGCGCCCGCCACGAGGGCGACCACGGTCGGGATCCGCCCGCTCGCGGCCGGAAGCAGCGCGGGGAGCTCGACGGCGACCAGGTACGCCGGCCCGGCCATCAGCATCGAGGCGGTCACCGTCCGCAGGAGCGGGCGCAGCAAGGGGGTGCCGCCGGACGGGAGCCGGCGGCGCAGCTTCACCGCCAGCCAGCCGCCGCCGACCACCTCCGCAACCGCGATCGTCAGCCCCAGGACGAACAGGGTGCCGCCGCCGACAGGTACCGCGAAGGCCAGGCCCATCCCGGCGGCCGCGACGCCGGCGCGCAGCAGCACCGCCCGGAACGGGGTGATCGCGTCATCGCGTGCGTAGCACGCGTAGGTGCCGAGTACCAGCGCCGCACCGCCCACGATGCCGGGGCCCAGCGCGGCGATCGAGACGGCGAGGAGCACGTGGCCCTGTGCGGTCGCCATGTGCCCGAAGGTGACGGCTGCGGCGATGGGCATGGCGAGGACAACGAACGCGACGGCGGCAGGTACGGCCAGGAACGCCGCCAGCGAGGATCCCCGGACCAGTTCGTCGCGGAACGGTCGGTCCTCGCGGGCGTGGTACCGGCGGGACAGGCTGGGCAGCAGCGCGGCGGCGACCGGGCGCGTGCCCAGCGCGTACGGGAGCGCGTAGAGGTTGTACGCGAACTGGAACGCGACGACCCCGCCGGGGACCCGGTTGGCGACGATGATCGCGCCGAACGGCTGAACGATGTCGAGGGCCGAGTACCCGAACGAGGGCAGTGCGCGGCGCATGACCGAGCGGAGTTCCGGCTCGCGCCATCCCCGTCCGGGATAGAGCGTCACACCCACCCGCCGCGCCCCCCACCACTGTGCCGCCGCGTGGAGCGCGACGGCCGAGGTCGTGCCGAGACCGAGAAGGAGCAGCTGGCCGGTCTCCGGGGCGGCGAGCGCGTGGTGCGTGCCGTAGATCAGCGCGGCCGCCGCCATCGTGGCGATGATTCCGACGTTCTCGATGGTCGGCGCGCCGGCGGCCAGGGCGAACCGGCCGTGCGCGTTCATCACCGCCCCCGCCGTGCCGATGACCATGTACATCAGCAGCTGGGGCATGAACATGACCAGAAACACGTACCCGATGCGCCGTTGGGACATCGCGGCCGCGGCATCCGGAACCCCCACCGACAGCATCCGCATGACCAGCGGGCCGGCCAGCACGATCACCGCCGCGACGACGGTGAACACCACCAGCGCGACGGACAGGAAGGCGCGCGACAGTCGCACCGCCGCCCGCCGGTCACCGGTGTCGAGGTGCCGGACGAGCGGCGGGACCAGAAGATTCGAGAACAGCGAACCGGTCAACGCGGCGTACGCCAGGTTGGGCAGGCTGTTGGTCGCCTGGAAGATGTTGCCGATGTAGGTGGGGCCGAGCACCGCCGCGATCACCGCGACGCGTACGAACCCGCTCGTGCGGCTCACCATCGTCCAGCACACGACCGCAAGCGAGTTCTTGGTGAGAGCATCACCGTCGCTGTCCGGATCCCGGTCCGCGCGGGAGGCCCTCGGAGACGCTGACACGGTCTCACGTCCAGTGTTGCGACGGCGAGGCGAGCAGCCGTGGCCGCATCACCACGGTGGCCGCGACAGCTGCCGCGAGCAGTCCGATCAGGAGACCGGCCGCGAGCGCGCGCACCGGCTGCGGCTGCAAGGGGCGGTCGAGCGGGGACGCGGGGGTCAGGATGGACAGCGTGATCGGAGGTGTGTCGTCCCTGAGCGGCGTGTCGGTGGCCGGGCGCGTGGCGGCGTTGGACGCCTTGAGGAACTCGGCGCTGATGAGCTGGACGAGTTGGACGGCCCGCGTCTGGCTACGGTCGCCCACCGTGAGGCGGAGGACATCGCTGCGTCCGACGATGTCCGCGGAGACGCGATCCCGCAGGCGCCCGACCGGGATGCCGGTCTGTGCGGCGACGGGACCCAGCACCGAGACGCTCTTGAGGATCATGGTCTGGGTGACCATCGCGCGGTCGACCATCGCGTCGGAAAGGGTATTCCGCGGGGTGAGGACGAACTCCGTCTGAGCGCCGTGGACGGTGGGTTGCAGCAGGCTGTACCCGACCGAGGCCCCGGTGAACCCGACGACCATCAGGATCGCGAGCACGACGGCCTTCCACGCCCTACCTCCCGATCGACGCTCGGACCGGCGGTCACCCTTGCCCGCACGCGGCTCCTCGGTCCGTGACCCCTCGTCGGCGTGCGACGGCGTCGTCGACGGCGGCAGTGGATTCGCGGGCGCGGGGGCGGCGGCAGCGGGCGGCGCCGGTTCGACCCGGCTCTCCGCGGCAGGGGCGGATGAGGGGAGTGTGCCGTACCAGTCCCGCGGCGCCGGGCGCCCGTGCACCCTGCCACCGCCGCCGCCCACCGTGCTCGGGTTCTTCGGCGGGGCGTACTCCTTGGGCACCGAGTCCGTCGCGCGGAACTCGGGGAAAGCCGGCGGTGGCGGCGGCGGATTCTCGCGGGCGGGAGCGGCCGGCGCTGGGTCGGCCCTGTTGTCGGTGGGCGGGGCGGGTGGCGGCAGCGGCCCGTACCAACCGGGAATGGCCACGTGGCCGTCCGTCGTACGGGAGTTCGTCGTGTTCCGGTTCTTGAAGGGAGTGGGCTCCCCTGGCACCCAGGTCATCGTGTGGCTCTCCGGGAAAGGACGGCGGGGATGGTCTTCATGAGAATCCAGAGATCGAAGGTAAGGCTTCGGCGTCGTACGTACGTCACGTCGAGATCCAGGGCCGCGCTCATCGTCAGCCGGCACCGGCCGGAGACCTGCCACAGCCCGGTCATCCCCGGCTTGACCATGAAACGTTCATGGTGGTGCGGCTGGAAGAGCTCCACCTCCCACGCCAGCGCCGGACGTGGACCGACCAGCGCCATGTCACCGCGTACCACGTTGATGAGCTGAGGAAGTTCATCGAGGCTCGTCGCGCGCAGGAAGCGGCCGAGCGGCGTGACCCGCTGGTCGTCCTCCAGCTTGTACAGGCCGGCACCGCTGTCGTGCCGTGGATCCTCACCGCGCAGCATGCGGCACACGAAGTCCCGGTGCACGTCGTCACCGCAGTTGGCGGCCATGGTCCGGAACTTGAGCATGACGAAGGGCTGTCGGCGGCAGCCGACACGGGTCTGTTTGAACAGTGCCGGGCCCGGGCTCGTGGCCCGGACCAGCACCGCGATGAGCAGCATCACCGGGGCGAGGACGATGAGCAGGAGGCTCGCGACCACCAGATCGATCAATCTGGTCGCCCGGTCCACCGGCCGCCGGTCGCGCTGCCGGGAGGACGGGGGCCGCTCGGGTGGCAGTTCGGTGAACACCGCGCCGGCGGATCGGGGTGCGGGTACGGAGCGCGACGTGTCGGCGAAGAGATCTTGTGACAAGCTTCCGTCTCCGATCATCGCGTCGACTCAGTCGTACGTGACACCTCTTTGTGAGACGCGCCCTTTCGAGCGAGGTGGGTAGAGGACAGCAGGGCAGGCTTTCCCGTCGGGGCTTCCTTCCCCGTCGGTGCTTCCTTCCCCGTCGGGGCTTCCTTCGCTGCCGGGGCTTCCTGGCCGTCGAGCAGGATCGCCGTGCCGCGACGCAGCGACAGGGCGGCGGCTTCCAGAGTCTGTACGACGGCCAGGCCGCTCTCGCCGTCGGTCCGGGGCCGACGACCCGACAGGATGCACTCGATGAAGTGTTCGTCCTGCACCCTCAGTGGTTCCTGCATCTGGATGTAGGGCGAGGAGATTCCGCCGTAGCGGTAGGACATCGGTCGGTTACGGACGTCGTCCTGCACCGGGGCGACGCTCTTGTCGTAGATCCGCAACCGTTCCTGGTCGACCAGGTCGTCGTAGACGGCCATCTTCTGACTGCCGACCACGGTCACGCGACGGACCTTGCACGGGTCCAGCCAACTCACATGGACCTGTGCCACGACGGACCGGTCGCCGTAGTTGAGGCGGATGCCCCCCACGTCCTCCTGCGAGAAGTCGGCGAGCCTGGCCCCCCAGGCGTGCACCGATCGCGCTCCGGACCCCAACAGATAGTTGATAATTGATATGTCATGCGGCGCCAGGTCCCACAGGACGTTGACGTCCGTCTGATACATGCCCAGGTTGAGCCGCGCGGTGTCGATGTAGTAGATCTCGCCCAGCTCGCCCGACTCGATCACCTCGCGGAGTTTCCAGACCGCGGCGTTGTACTCGAAGGTGTGGCCCACCATCAGCGTGAGGTCGCGCGCGGCGGCCTCCTCGATCAGCCGGTGCGCGCTGGCCGTACTCGTCGTCATCGGCTTCTCCACGAGTACGTGCTTGCCCGCAGCGATCGCCTGGAGAGCGATCCGCGAATGTTCCGTCGGCGGTACCGCGATCACTGCGGCATCCATTCTGGGCAGGGCCGACGTCAGGTCGCTGAAGGCCGTGATGCCGCTCGCTGACGGTATGAACTCTGCTCGGCGCTCTGGTCGCGGGTCAACTACCACTACTTCGGAAACCACGGGGATCTGTTGGAGAACACGTACGTGCTTGGAGCCCCAATATCCACAGCCGACCACACCTACCCGCACTTGATCCTCCCTCGGGGCCGACCCGGGGGCCGCCCAGGCATAAGCGGCGCGCCGTCCGGCGTGTTGATGAACAGGTGGATGGACCGCGGTCCGTATGTCTTCAAGCAGCCCAGGCGCCTTGCCCCCGGAAGCCCACACCAAACCCGCCAGAATTTGCGGCGCGGTAGGCATTGCGGGGCACATAGAAATGTGTGGCTCGGCGGGCGGCGACGGGCTGGGGAGCGACCCCCGGCTCGGGATCTTCGCGCTCGTCGTTTGCCGAATCCACTATGTACTCACATCGGTTTTCGTGCCATGACAGCGGCCGACAGGTGCCGCTAGGCTGTACGCGATCGGCTCGTTGTTCCACCGCTACGACACCCGTTGAGACCACCTGCCGACAAGGACCTGGCAATGCCATTGGACGCCACCGTCAGCCTCGCGGACCGCGTGACGATCTTTCGGCCCGAACTCGTGAACCTTTACGGGTGCACGATCGGAAGTGAAACGACCGTCGGACCGTTCGTTGAAATTCAAAGGGACGTCGTGATCGGAGCGCGCTGCAAGATCTCCTCGCACTCCTTCATCTGTGCCGGCGTCACGATCGAGGACGAGGTGTTCCTCGGCCACGGGGTCATGTTCGTCAACGACCTCTTTCCGCGGGCCACGACCGACGACGGTCAGCTCAAGACGGATCAGGACTGGCAGCTGGTCCGAACCCTGGTCTGTCGCGGCGCTTCCATCGGCAGCCACGCCACCATCCTCGGCGGGGTGACGATATCCACGCGCGCGCTCGTCGGCGCCGGCGCCGTCGTCACCCGCGACGTTCCGGCCTTCGCCGTCGTCGCGGGAAACCCGGCGCGCGTGATCGGCGACGTGCGCTCCCGGGACGGCCGCGGCGGGCGGGGACGGCACGACAAAGGCTCTGCCACAGGATCGCCTGTCCCGGTGTGACGCCTCGGGGAGCGCCGGACCGGACGACGAGTAACGTCGGACCGGACAGCATCGCCAGCCGATCGCCAGCGCCATCGATGGGCGGGAGGCCTGCGCATGTGGCGCGTTCCGTTACGTACGTGGTTTCTCGTACGCCTGTCCGCGCTCGTCGCGGCGGTGATCCTCGCCGTGCCCGGTACGGGCGCGGCCGCCGCGGTGCGGCAGAGCTTCCCGCCGCCGACCGGAGATCCCCGCATCATCCGCTCCGGCGCCCGGCTGACCATGCTCTTCGACCGGGCGTGTGGCCTCACCACCGGTCCGGCGGCCGACCGGCAGGGCGATGTGTTCTTCGCCGACCTCGAGCCGTCCACCCGGTGCCGTAACGCTCAGGGCAGGCCGCAGGCCGGCGTCATCTACCGGTACCGCTCGGCCGACGGGCGGACGACCGTCTTCCGCTCGCCGAGCGGTCAGGCCAACGGCATGCAGTTCGACGCCGACGGCAACCTGGTGGTGGCCGAGTCGGCGGACTACGGCGGCCGGCGCGTCACCAGGATCGACCCGCGGACCGGGCAGAGCGTCGTCCTCGCTGACCGCTACCAGGGCCGGCCGCTGAACTCCCCGAACGGCGTCAGCATCGACGAGCGGGGTCGCATCTACATCACCGATCCCAGGTACGACGGTCCCGAGCCGGTCGACCAGCCGGTCGAGGGCATCTACCGCATCGACCGCGACCGCTCGATCCATCGCATCATCGTCAACGCCGCCAAACCGAACGGCGTGTGGGTGTCACCGGACCAACGGACCCTGTACGTGGCCGACTTCGACACCGGATTCCTCGACGAGCTCCGGCTGACCCCCGCGGAGCTGGCCAGCATTCCGCCACGGCTGATGACGCTGTGGGCCTACCCGCTGCACCCCGACGGCACGGTGGGGGAGCGCCGGGCACTGGTCAACTACCTGCCACGGTTCGGCCCCGACGGCATCACCACCGACGTCGACGGCAATCTGTACGTCGCGGTGCGTGACACCACGGCGCCCGGCATCCGCGTCTACGCCCCGAACGGTCATGAGCTGGCCCGCATCCCGACCGGTGACGCGCTGCCGACGAGCGCGGAGTTCGGCACCGGCACCCAGGCGCACGTCCTCTACATCACCGCGGGCAAGGGGCTGTACCGCATCGACCTCAACAGCCGCGGGTACAAGCTCCCGCAGCACGGGGCGACGGCGTCGCCGACCGGGTAGTCCGCGGGTGACGGATTCAGCCAGGTGCCCGGAGCATGTCCCGGCCGAGGTCGCGGTACCTGGCGCGGCGGGCCGCCCCACGATCGGCCGGGTCGGCGGTCACCGCCCGCGTCAGCTCGTCCGCGATCGCCTGACCGAGCCGGCGCGCGAAGGCGTCCGGCTCGTCGGCGGCGTCGGGCAGCTCGGCGACGATCCGGTCGACGACGCCGTAGCGCAGCAGGTCGATCGAGCGGACACCCTGCGCGGCGGCCACCTGCGGAGCATGTTGGACCGTGCCGTGGACGATCGCGCTGGCGCCTTCCGGTGGCAGGGGGGACAGCCACGCGTGCTGCGCGCAGAGCACGCGGTCGGCGGGCAGCAGCGCGAGCGCGCCGCCGCCGGCGCCCTGCCCGAGGAGGACGGCCACCGTCGGCGCGTCCAGGGTCACCAGGTCGCGCATGGTGTGCGCGATCGCGCTGGCGATGCCCTCCTCCTCGGCCGCCCGCGACAGGTCCGCCCCCGGCGTGTCGATGACGGTCAGCAACGGCAGGCGCAGTTCGCGGGCCAGCCGCATGCCGCGCCGCGCCACCCGCAGGGCGCCGCGGCCGAGCCCCCGGTCGCCCGACTGCGTGGTGCGGTCCTGCCCGACCACCACACAGGAGGCGGCGCCGAACCTGGCCAGCGCGAGCACCAGGCCGGCGTCCGCCTCGCCCTCCTGGCTGCCGTGCAGGCGCACGACCTCAGTCCCGGCTTCAGTCCCGGCTTCGCGGAGCAGGTCACGTACTCCCGGCCGGTCGGGCCGCCGGGACCGCCGGATCGACTCCCACGCGGGGACCTCGGATACGTCGGCGTGCGGTGGTGCGGGCGCCGGCGGGTCGGTCGGGCGCGGCGCGGCGACGATGTCGAGCACCCGGGCGACCAGCGGCGCGAGCTTCTCGACGGGTACCACCGCGTCGACCAGTCCGTGCTCGTGGAGATGCTCGGCGCGCTGGACGCCCGCGGGGAACGGCGCGCCGCGCAACGCCTCGTACACCCGTGGGCCGAGGAAGCCGATCAGCGCGCCCGGCTGCGCGAGCGTGACCTGCCCGAGCGAGCCCCAGGACGCGAGTACGCCGCCGGTCGTCGGATGGCGCAGATAGACCAGGTACGGCAGGCCGGCCGCGCGATGGGCGGTCAGCGCATCGGTGATCTTCACCATCTGCAGGAACGCCAGGGTGCCCTCCTGCATCCGGGTGCCGCCGGAGGCCGGTGCTGCCAGGAACGGCAGGCGCTCCCGGGTCGCCCGCTCCACGGCGGCCAGGAGGCGCTCGGCCGTGGCCACCCCGATCGAGCCGCCGAGGAAGCCGAACTCGCCGGCGGCCACCGCGACGCGGTGGCCCGTGACCCGGCCCTCGCCGGTCAGCACCGCCTCGTCGAGGCCGGTCGCCTGCCGGGCGCGGGCGAGCGCCGCGGCGTACTCGCCGGCCACCTCCGCCAGGTCGGCCGGCGCGCCGTCCCAGGGCTGCCAGGAGCCGGGGTCGAGCAGTGCGTCGACGAAGCGGCGCGCGTCCGGGCCGGGACTGGCTGGGCTCACCCCGCAAGCGTGCCGTACCGGTCCGGCCCGTGGCGGACCGGGGCCCGGCCCGTGCTAACGCGAGTTCCGAAGCGCCAGGTAGCGCTCGATACGGTCGAAGGCGCCGGCCCACACGGCCGTGGTGAAGAAGTCGCGGACCTCCTCGGTCGGCAGGCCGCGCTGCGCCACCACCATCCGGGTCTTGCCGCCGACGTCTTCGAACGTCACCTCGACCGTCGTGTCCATGGACAGTCCGTCGGGTGTCCAGCCCGTCAGCGCCATCACCAGCCGGCGCGGCCGGTCGACCACCTGGTAGACGCCGCGCTCCCGGAACAGCCGGTCCGGGCTGTCGCCCCAGGCGGCGTTCCACTCGCCGCCGACCCGCAGGTCGTTGGTGATCTCCACGATGGAGTCGTCGGGTCCGTCCGGGCCGAGCCGGAACCACACCTTCGCCGCCTCGGCGTCGGTGTACGCCTCGAAGACCTCCTCGACGGTGGCGCTGAACACGCGCTCCACCCGCAGTTCGTAACTCATGCCTCGGTGTCCTTCCTCCGCTGCTCCAGGTACGCCTCGAGCCCGTCGAGGCGCCGCTCCCACTGCTGCCGGTACATCTGGATCCACCGCATCGCGTCCTCGAGCCGTTCCGGTCCGAGGCGGCAGCGCCGGGTCCGTCCCACCTTCTCGGTGGTGACCAGCCGCGCGTCCTCAAGAACCTGCACGTGCTTTTTCACGCCGGTCAGCGTGATGCCGAACGGCTCGGCCAGCTCGGTGATGGACGCCGGTCCCCGGGTGAGGCGGACGAGGATCTCCCGTCGCGTCGGGTCCGCCAGCGCCGCGAAGGTGCGGTCGAGCAAAAGCTGAACCATGTGGTTCACCTTATGGTGGGGGAGCCGCGGTGGCAAGGGGCTCCGGCTCCGGGCCGAACTTGTCATACCCGCGTCATACGTTGCTAGCATGAGAATCGTCTGGTCGCACGGTGCGATGCGTCTGGTTGAGCGGACGGGAGTGTCGCCCGCCGAGGTCAACCAGGCGGTGGGGGCGGAGGGCCGGCGCCTTCTTCTCCCGCTGGAGGGCGACGACGGGTGGCGGGTCATCACCGACGTGACCGGCCGGCTCGTCGAAGTCTGGCTGGTACGGGCCGATGAGGGCTGGTACGAGGTCCTCGGCGCGTTCGAGGCCGGCATGGACGGCCGGGCACGGTGGCGCAACGCCCAGGAAGGGGAGCTGCGATGAGGGCACGCGAACTGATGGAGCGGGCGCGGTCCGGGTTGCCGCTGGACGACTCCCACTTCGGTGAGCCGCGACTGACGACCGAGCGGTTCGACGTCAGTGACGACGTCATGGTGGGAAAGTCCGTGCGGGTGCCCATGTCCCTGGTCAAGCGCATCGAGGCGGTGGCCGAGGCCAACGGCAGCGACTGGAGCAAGACCATCCGCCGGTGGATCGAAGAGGGGCTGGCCCGCGACGAGGGCGTCGAGCCGGACCCCGCCGCTGAGCTGGCCAGCGCCGTCGCGCGGCTGCAGACCGCGGCGGAGCGCGCGCAGCAGCTTCTCGAACAGCAGCGGAAGGCAGCCTAGGAGCGCAGCCCCTGGTGTCCGGCAGGAGGTAGCCGGCCCGGTACCGTCGACAGCCGTGCCAGACCCCATTGAGCCGCGCGAGGCGCCGCACTGGTCGGTCCATCTGCCGCCCGGCATGTCGGAGATCGAGGTCGACCTGGCCGCCGGGCGTACGCTGCCGGGCGCCTGGACCGCGGCGTGGGCCGCCGATCCGGACCGGACCGTGCTGTCCACCCTCGACGGTGCGGCGATGTCCGCCGCCGAGCTGGCCGAGCGGACCGCCATCGCGGCGGCCCGGTACGCCGCGGCCGGCCTGGCGCCGGGCGACCGGGTGCTGATCTCGGCCGGCCCGAGCCTCGACCTCGTCGTCGCCTACGTGGCGGCGCTGCGGTACGGGCTCGCCGTGGTGCCGGCCAACACCGCGTACACCGCCCGCGAACTGGCCGGCATCGCCGCCGACGCCGCCCCCGCGCTCGCGGTGCTCGACGATCCCGCCCGCGCCGGGGAGCTTCCCCGGGTGACCGGGCCCGACCTGGCCGGCCTGCCCACACCGGCCGCTGACGTCGCCCTCGACGAGGCCGCCCCGCGCGACGTGGCGCTCATCGTGTACACCTCGGGGACCACCGGGCTGCCCAAGGGCGTCCCGCTGACCCACGGCAACCTGCTCGCCAGCGCACACGCCGTACGGATCGCCTGGCGCTGGGAGCCCGACGACCGGCTGGCCCTGTGCCTGCCGCTGTTCCACGTCCACGGCCTCGGCGTCGGCCTGCACGGCACCCTCACGGCCGGGGCGTCGGCCCTCGTGCTGCCCGGCTTCGACCCCGCCGGGGTCGCCGCGGCGATCCGGGACCACCGGGCGACGCTGTTCTTCGGCGTGCCGACCATGTACCACCGGCTCGCGGAGTCGGAACACCTCGCGGCGCTCGCCGGCCTGCGCCTGGCGGTCAGCGGCTCGGCCCCGCTGCCGGCCGACCTGCACGAGGCGGTGGCCGCCGGCAGTGGCCAGCACGTCCTCGAACGGTACGGCATGACCGAGACGATCATGCTGGTCTCCAACCCGTACGACGGCGAGCGCCGGCCCGGAACCGTCGGGTTCCCGTTGCCCGGCGTCGCGGTGCGCCTCGCGCCGCGCCCCGGCGGGACGGCCGAGATCGAGGTGGCCGGCCCCAACGTCATCGCCGGGTACCGCAACCGGCCGGACGCCGACGCCGCGGCGTTCGCGCCCGACGGCTGGTTTCGCACCGGCGACCTCGGCGTGCTCGACCCCGACGGGTACCTGCGGATCAGCGGCCGGGCCAAAGAGCTCATCATCACGGGCGGCTACAACGTGTACCCCCGGGAGGTCGAGGAGGTGCTCCGCGCACATCCGGGTGTGGCCGACGCCGCGGTCGTGGGCGCGGCGTCCGCGGAGTGGGGGGAGACCGTCGCCGCCTTCGTGGTGGCCGGTGACGCCGTCGACGCCGCCACCCTCGAACGGGACCTGGTCGCGTGGTGCGCCGACCGGCTCGCCCCGTACAAGCGGCCCCGGCTGTGGCGCTGGATCGACGCGGTGCCGCGCAACGCCCTCGGCAAGATCCTCCGGCACGAGCTGGTGGCGTGACAGCCGCGCGAAACGAGCGGAGATTGACGGAGGTTTTTGGTAGCTTCCGCCGGTGATCGACTCTTCCGGCACCCGGCTCGGTCCCCGGTTCGCTCTGGTGTGGACGGCCAGCGCCATCTCGACGCTGGGCGACGGGGTCACCCTGGTCGCGGCGCCGCTGCTGGTCTCGTCGCTGACCGACAGCCCGCTCGTGGTGTCCGGCGCGATGTTCGCCGTGACCCTGCCGTGGCTGCTGTTCTCGCTGCTGAGCGGCGGGCTGGTGGACCGGCTGGACCGGCGGCGGGTGATGGTCGTCGTCGACTGGATCCGGGCGGCCGTCATCGGCGTCCTCGGCGTCGCGGTCGCGCTGCACCGAAGCAGCGTGCCGTTGCTGTACGCGGTGATGTTCCTGCTCGGCAGCGGCGAGACCCTGGCCCGCGCCGCGAGCATGTCGATCCTGCCCGCGGTCGTGCCACCGGCGCTGCTCGAACGCGCCAACAGCCGGATCGGCGCGGCCCGTACCGTGCTGCACGACATGCTCGCCGGCCCACTGGGCGCCGGCCTGTTCGCGGTCGCCGCGGCCGCGCCGTTCCTGCTCGACGCCGGCTCGTTCGCCGCCGCCGCGGCGCTGATGGGCATGCTGGCCGGTACGTTCCGCGCCGGCCCCGCGCCGGGCACGCCCGCGCGCGATGGGACGTCCCTGCGTCACGAGATCGCCGAGGGAGTGCGCTGGCTGCTCGCGCACCGGCTGCTGCGTACCCTCGCGGTGCTGATCGGGCTGCTCAACGTCACCCTCACCGCGGCGATGTCGATCCTCGTCCTGGTCGCGACGAAGCGGCTGGGGCTCGGCTCGGTCGGGTACGGGCTGCTGTTCACCGCGCTCGCCGTCGGCGGGCTGCTCGGCTCGCTCGTCGGGGAGCGGCTCATCCGGCGGTTCTCCGCGAGTGTGACGCTGCGCGTCGGGCTGGTCGTCGAAACCCTGTTCCACCTGACCATGGCGGTGTCCACGAATGCGATCCCGGTCGGCGTCATGCTGGCCGTGTTCGGCATCCACGATGCGCTGTGGGGGATCGTCACCACCACGTTGCGCCAGCGGTTGACCCCGCCGGAGATGCTCGGCCGGGTCAACAGCGCCTACCTGTTCCTCGCCGCCGGCGGCAGCGCGTTCGGCGCGCTGCTGGGCGGCGCGGTCGCCACCCGGTTCGGGCTGGCCGCGCCGTACTGGGTCGGGTTCGCCGTCGC
Organism: Planosporangium thailandense; assembly: GCF_011947195.1. Lineage (GTDB taxonomy): Bacteria > Actinomycetota > Actinomycetes > Mycobacteriales > Micromonosporaceae > Planosporangium > Planosporangium thailandense. The sequence goes on from NZ_JAATVY010000010.1 coordinate 173,611, forward strand.
CGTCGTCGTCGCCGCGGTGACCTGGCGGGTCTTCGACCGCGCCACCATGACCGCCGCCATGCGCGTCGACCGCGCCGAGGTGGCCGCCTGAATCAGCCTGGAAAGTACCGGTCGATCAACTCGTTGCGGCACCTGCAGCCCGGTGCGAGCCGCTCCTCGAGCGCGGTCATCGGCGCCCAGCTCAACCGGGCGCCGATGAGCGCGGCGTGGTCAGTCGGTGACGGCAGCGTCGTCAGTCGATGCCGGCGGCCCGGCAGGCGTCCGCGTACGCGCCCGCGCACAGCGAGCCCGCCGTGACGAACCCGTCCTTGATGACCGTCGACTTGATGGTGTCTCTGGTGACCGCGACCGGGTCCAGGAGCACCGACGGGACCTGCCCCGCCTTGTTGTCGATCGTGGTCGGCGCCTTGGGGTGCACGCCCCGCAGCAGGTTGTAGGCGAGCTCGGCGGCCTTCTCCGCCTCCGGTCGGATGGCCTTGTACACCGTCATGTACTGCTGGCCGGTCAGGATCCGCTGCAGCGCCGCGGTCTCGGAGTCCTGTCCGGTCACCGGCACGTCGGGCAGTCCGGCGGCGTGCATCGCCGCGATGGCCGCACCGGCCGTACCGTCGTTGGCGGCGTACACGCCGACGATCTGGCTGCCCCGCAGCGTCGGCAGCGTCTTCTGGACCCAGGCCTTCGCGTTGTCGGGGTTCCAGTCCGCGGTGTCGGACTCGGCGGCGACGTGGACCTTGCCGTCGAGCACGGCGTGGGCGCCCTGCTTGAACAGGGTCGCGTTGTTGTCGGTGGGTGAACCGTTGATCCATAGGATCTCGCCGGAGGAGGCCTTCGGGCCCAGCGCCTGCAGGAGCGCGTTCGCCTGCAGCGAGCCGACCTTGGCGTTGTCGAACGAGATGTAGTAGTCCACGGCGGACTGAAGCACGAGCCGGTCGTAGGAGATGACCGGCACCTTACGGTCGTGCGCGGCGGCCACGATCTCACCGGCGGCCACGCTGTCGACCGGGTTCAGCACGAGGACCTTCGCGCCCTTGTCCAGGGCGTCCTTGGCCTGTTCGAGCTGCTTGGCCGCGTCCTGCTCGGCGTTGCGGTAGTCCACCGTGCAGCCCGGACACAGTTGCTTGAGCCGCTGGGCGAAGTACGGCTCGTCGGCCGCCTCGTACCGGCTGGCCTTGAGTTCGGGCAGCAGCAGCGCCACCCGGCCGGCGGGGCCGGCCGCCCGGCCGGTCGGCGCGTCGCCGGTGAGCGCGGCGGTGACGCCGCAGCCGGCGAGCATGGACAGCGCCAGGCCCAGACCGGCGAGGCGCGCGGCAAGCGTTCGGATCCTCATATCGACTCGCTCTCCGGGTCAGTAGCGGAAGCGCGCGACCGCGCTGCGCATGTCGGTGGCCATCCGGGCCAGCTCCTGTACGGCATGGGCGGTACTGGCCACACCGGCCTGGGTGGCCTCGGTCGCGGTGGCGACGCCGGCGACCGTGGAAGCGATCTGAACCGAACCGTCGGCCGCTTCGGCGACGCTGCGGCTCATCGCCGTGGTCGTCACGGCCTGTTCCTCGATCGCGGTGGCGATGGTCGCCTGGAACTCGCTGACCTGTCCGATGACCTCGCCGATGCGTTCGATGCTCTGCACCGCCTCGGCGGTGTCGGCCTGGATCGCCTGGACCCGCCGGCCGATGTCCTCGGTGGCGCGGGCGGTCTCCTGCGCCAGATCCTTGACCTCCTGGGCCACGACGGCGAAGCCACGGCCGAACTCGCCGGCGCGGGCCGCCTCGATGGTGGCGTTCAGCGCGAGCAGGTTGGTCTGCGCGGCGATCGCGGTGATCACCTTGACCACCTCGCCGATCTCCTGCGACGACTCGCCGAGCTTGCCGACCGTGCTGGTGGCCGCGGCGGCCACCGCCGCGGCTTCGGCCGCGACGTCGGCGGCCTGGCTGGTGCTGCGGGAGATCTCCTCGATCGAGGCGCCCATCTCCTCGGCGCCGGTGGCCACGGTGGCCACGTGGGTGCTGACCGACCCGGCCGCGCCCGCGACCTGTTCGGCCCGCTGGTTGGCGTCGACGGCGCTGTCGCCGATCTGGCGGCTGATGGCGGTGAGCTCCTCGGTCGCGGTGGCGAGCGCGGAGGCGTTGTCGCCGAGCATGCGCACCGCCTCGCGGGTGCTCGCGGTCGCGACCCCCAGCGCCCGCGCCATCTCGCCCACCTCGTCGCGCGACTCGACGGTGACCTCGGCGGTCAGGTCGCCGGCGGCGACGGCGGCGAGGACACCGCGTACCCGCTGGATCGGGCGGCTGATGGACCGGGCCAGGTACTGGCTGAGCACGAACGCCACGACGAGGCCGGCGAGCAGCGCGACGACCATCAGGTTGCGTGCGGTGCGGTAGGTGTGCGCCGCGGAGGCGGCCGCCTGCTGCCCGCTGGTCTGCTCGTAGCGCTGCAGGTCGGCGAGGGCCGCCATCGCGTTGTCGCTGATGATCTGGCCGTCGCCCAGGTAGGCCTGCTGGAAGTCGGCGGTCTGGCCGCTGGCGATCAGCGGCAGCAGGCGGTGGTCGCGGACGTTGCGGTAGGCCGACCACCAGACCTCGAACCGGTCCACCAACTGCCGTTGCTGCGTGGTGGTGGCGGTCGCCCGGTAGGCGGCCACTTCCCGGTCGAGGCGGGCGTCGGTGGCCCTGATGTCGTCCTGGAAGGACTTGCTGGCGACCGGTCCGTTGGACAGGGCGAGGTTGGCCAGGTCGTTCTGGACCTTCAACGCCGACGAGTTGACCGCCGCGAGGTGGGCTGAGGGCTGCAGGTTGCGGCCGTACAGCTCATTCGCCCGCTGGCTGACCTGGCCCAGGCCACTCACACCCACGGCCAGCACCACGGCGGCGACCGAGCAGCCGACGGCGACCAGGAGGAGCAGCTTGCGACCGACGGGTTGGTCGGCGAGCCAGCTAAGCAGGGAATGGCGGCGCCGGACCTTTTCCGGCGTCGCACCTCGGACCGAAGTGCCGCGCACGCTGACCTCCCGGGATCACCGTTGCATCGCGCGCACGGTTGCACGCGTTGCACCGGTCATCGGCGGGCCGCCGGGGCGCTTGAGGACAAATCGTCAGACGTTTCTGCGGTACTGGCCGCCGACTTCGAAGAACGCGTCGCTGATCTGGCCCAGCGAGCAGCAGCGGACGGCGTCCATCAGCGCGTCGAAGACGTTGCCGCCGCCGGTGGCCGCCGCCTTGAGCCGCTCCAGGGCAGCCGGCGCCTCGTGCGCGTGCCGGGCGTGGAAGTCGGCCAGCCGGTCCAGTTGGGACTGCTTCTCCGCATCGGTGCCGCGGGCCAGTTCGATGGTCTGTACGGGCTTGTCGGAGTCCCCGCCGAGGAAGGTGTTGACCCCGATGATGGGCAGCGAGCCGTCGTGCTTGCGGTGCTCGTACAGCATTGACTCGTCCTGGATCCGGCCGCGCTGGTAGCCGGTCTCCATCGCGCCCAGCACACCGCCGCGCTCGGCGATTCGGTCGAACTCGGCGAGCACGGCCTCCTCGACCAGGTCGGTGAGCTGCTCGACGATGAAGGAGCCCTGGAGCGGGTTCTCGGTGTCGGCCAGGCCCCACTCGGCGTCGATGATCATCTGGATCGCCAGGGCGCGGCGCACCGACTGTTCGGTCGGGGTGGTGACCGCCTCGTCGTAGGCGTTGGTGTGCAGGCTGTTGGCGTTGTCGTAGATGGCGCACAGCGCCTGCAGGGTCGTGCGGATGTCGTTGAAGTCCATCTCCTGCGCGTGCAGGGACCGGCCCGAGGTCTGCACGTGGTACTTCAGCTTCTGGGCGCGTTCGCCGGCGCCGTACTTGTCGCGCATGGCGATGGCCCAGATCCGGCGCGCGACCCGGCCGATCACGGTGTACTCGGCGTCCATACCGTTGGAGAAGAAGAACGACAGGTTGGGCGCGAAGTCGTCGATGTCCATGCCGCGCGCGAGGTACGCCTCGACGTAGGTGAAGCCGTTGGCGAGGGTGAACGCGAGCTGGCTGATCGGGTTGGCCCCGGCCTCGGCGATGTGGTAGCCGCTGATGGACACCGAGTAGAAGTTGCGCACCTGGTGGGCGATGAACCACTCCTGGATGTCGGCCATGCAGCGCAGCGCGAACTCGGTGGAGAAGATGCAGGTGTTCTGGCCCTGGTCCTCTTTGAGGATGTCGGCCTGCACGGTGCCGCGTACCGTCGACAGCGTCCGCGCCGCGATCTCGGCCCGCTCGGCGTCGTCCGGTTCCCGGCCGTGCTCGTCGGCGAACGTCCGCACCTGCTGGTCGATCGCGGCGTTGAAGAACATGGCCAGGATCGCCGGGGCGGGCCCGTTGATGGTCATCGAGACCGAGGTGGTGGGGGAGCACAGGTCGAACCCGGCGTACAGCTCGCGCATGTCGTCGACGGTCGCGATCGACACCCCGGAGGTGCCGACCTTGCCGTAGATGTCGGGGCGGCGGTCGGGGTTGCGCCCGTAGAGGGTCACCGAGTCGAACGCGGTCGACAGCCGGGTGGCCGGCTGACCCTCGCTGAGCAGGTGGAAGCGGCGGTTGGTGCGGAAGGCGTCGCCCTCGCCGGCGAACATCCGCGCCGGCGCCTCCTCGGTGCGCTTGAACGGGAACACCCCGGCGGTGAACGGGAACGAGCCGGGCAGGTTCTCACTGCGCAGGAAGCGCAGCAGTTCGCCGTCGTCGCCCGGGCGGGGCAGGGCGACCCGGGGCAGGGTCGTGCCGGACAGGGTGGTGCGGGTCAGCGGGGTGCGGATCTCCTTGCCGCGCACCGTGTACACCTGCTCGTCGCCGTCGTAGCGGGCCCGGGTCGCCGGCCACTGCGCCAGCAGCTCACGGACGTCGCCGTGCAGGTCGGCCTCGGTACGCTCCAGCAGCGCCTGCACCGACGTCGCCGCCGCGGGGTCCTCGCCTGACAGCAGGTCGCGGGTGGTGGACAGGTGCTGGCGTCGCCGCACCACGTCGACCTGCGACGCGGTGGTGGCGTGGTAGCGGCGCACCGTCTCGGCGATCTCGGCCAGGTACCGTTCCCGGCCGGCCGGCAGCACCGACGACAGCCCGGTCGAGGTGCGGGTGGCGACGGTTGGCAGCACTCCGGCGAAGCCGGACAGGCCGAGGAGTTGCTTGAGGTGCTGGTACAGCGCGGTCACGCCGTCGTCGTCGAAGCGCGCCGCGCTCGTGCCGAACACCGGCATGTCCTGCCAGGGCGTGCCGAACGCCTCGCGGTTGCGGACGAGTTGGCGGGCCACGTCGCGCAGCGCGTCCTGCGCGCCGCGGCGCTCGAACTTGTTGATGGCCACCACGTCGGCGAGGTCGAGCATGTCGATCTTCTCGAGCTGGCTGGGCGCGCCGAACTCCGGCGTCATCACGTACAGCGACACGTCGACGAAGGGCACGATCGCCGCGTCGCCCTGTCCGATGCCCGGGGTCTCGACGATGACCAGGTCGTACCCGGCTGCCTTGCAGGCGGCGATGATGTCGTCGAGGTGCTCGGGCACCTGGGCGCCCGGGGTGCGGGTGGCAAGGGACCGGAAGAAGACCACGCCGGGGGCGATGCTGTTCATCCGGATGCGGTCACCCAGGAGCGCGCCGCCGCGGCGGCGGGTGGGGTCGACCGCGATGACGGCCACCCGTACCTTGTCCTCGCTGTCGCGGCGCAGCCGGCGGACCAGTTCGTCGGTCAGCGACGACTTGCCCGACCCACCGGTACCCGTGATGCCCAGCACCGGCACGGCGCGCGCGGACGCCGCGTGGCGCACGGCGGCCGCCAGGTCGGGGTCGGCGCCGGCCTCCAGGACGGTGATGGCGCGAGCTAGGGCCGCCTCGTCGCCGGCCAGCAGCGCGTCGCCGGCCGGACTCTGAGCCGCCAGGTCGACGTCGCAGTCGCGGATCAGCTCATTGATCATCCCGGGCAGGCCGAGGCGCTGGCCGTCCTGCGGGCTGAAGATGCGCACCCCGCGCGAGGCCAGCAGGTCGATCTCGGCGGGCACGATCGTCCCGCCGCCGCCGCCGAACACCCGTACGTGCCCGGCGCCGCGCTCGGCGAGCCGCTCGACGAGGTAGCTGAAGTACTCGACGTGCCCGCCCTGGTAGGAGGAGACCGCCACGCCGTTGGCATCCTCCTGCAGGGCCGCGGTGACCACCTCGTCGACGCTGCGGTCGTGCCCGAGGTGGACGACCTCGGCGCCCTGGCTCTGCAGCAGCCGCCGCATGATCGTGATCGCCGCGTCGTGCCCGTCGAACAGGCTGGCCGCGGTCACGAAGCGCACCGGGTGCACCGGTACGTGCAGCGCGGGGACGGGGGAGGGCGGCTTCGGCTGACTCATGGCACTCCTCAACCAGGGGGAGGACGGGATGGCATGATGGTAGGACGTCCAAATATTTGATGTCCATGAACTGTGACCAGTTCCCGTAGGATGTCCCCGTGCCCGCTTCCGACCGTCTGCCCATGGATCCCATCGCCGAGGCCCGCCGCCAGTGGGCCGCGCACGGCTGGGCGGATGCCGCGGACGGGATGGCTGCCGTGACCTCGCTGATGCGCGCGCAACAGATCGCGCTCGCCCGCGTCGAGGCGATCCTGCGGCGCCACGGCGTCACCTTCGCCCGCTACGAGGTGCTCATGCTGCTGTACTTCAGCCGCGCCGGCACCCTGCCGATGGCCACCATCGGCGCGCGGCTGCAGGTGCACCCCACCAGCGTCACCAACGCCGTCGACCGCCTGGAGGCCGCCGGCCTGGTCCGCCGGGCCTCCCACCCGACCGACCGCCGCGCCACCCTCGTCGAGCTCCTCGACGCCGGCCGCGAGCTCGCGGTCAAGGCCACCCAGGAGCTCAACGCCGAGGTCTTCAGCGCGCCCGGCATCCCGCCGGAGGCGGTCACCGCGCTGGTCGCGATCCTCACCGACCTGCGCCGGGACGCGGGGGACTTCTGATCCGCGCTTGACCCGCGCTTGAGATCCGCGCTTGAGATCCGCGCAGTTCTGGCGAAGTTGCTGCCTCCCACGCGAGGGAAGCAGCAGTATCCCGCACACTGCGCGGATCTTGGACGGAGTGCTCAGCTGGGCGCGGCCCCGGCCGATGAGTGCACGGGGAAAGGGGTGACCGTGGGCTCGCCGGAGGGGTACGGGCGCGCAGCGAACACGCTCGCCGACGGCGTGCGGCGCGCACTGCTGCTGTACACGCCGATCCTGGCCTTGTCCGTCGGCTGGTGCCTGGCCCGGGCCAGCGGGTACGACGGGCTGACGGTGCTCGGCTGGATTCCCGGCGGGGTGGCCATGGTCCTGACCTCCTGGGACCTGTACCGCGCTTCCCGGGCCACCCGGCTCAGCCCGGCCGGCCGCCGGTTCTGGCGGCGGCTGGCGGTCGCGGCCGCGCTCATCGTCCCGTCGACGGGCCCCACCACCGAGGCCCGGGTCAGCGGCTCGCGGCCCGGGCCGCTGCTGACCATCGCGGTCTGCCTGCTGGTCGTCGCGCTGCTGATCGTGCTGTGGGCGCTGCTGCGCCTGCCGGTACGCCGCCGTAGCCGCGGGGACTGGCTGCGGCTCGGGCTCGACGCGGCGACGGTGCTCGCCTGTGCCGCCACGTTCCTGTGGCACTACGTGCTGGAGCCGCTGCTGGGCACCACCGCCGATCTCAGCACCGTGTTCGGGCTGCTCGTCCTGTGCGTCGTGTGCCTGTTGGCGGTGCTGGCCGTCGTCAAGCTGATGCTGGCCGGCACCGACGCCGTCGACGCGGCGGCGCTGCGCACGCTGGCCCTGGTCGTCCTCGTCGGCGCGCTCGGCTCAGCGATCAGCCCCATGCTCCCCGGTCCCCGCCTGGCCGGCGTCTCCAACGTGATGACCACCCTCAACGCCACCATCGCCGGCCTCGCGGGCGTGCTGCAGTACCACCGGGCGGGCAGCGGGGGCACCGCCCGTGCCAGCCGCAAGGGCTACAGCGTCCTGCCGTACCTGGCGGTGGCCGCCATCGACGGGCTGCTGATCGACGTCACGGTACACCCCGGGGACCCCGGCTCGGTCGCCGTCGTGACGGGCGCCGTCGTCGCGACCGGCATCGTCGCCCTCCGGCAGTTCCTCGCGTTCCGCGACAACGCCGCGCTGGTCGTGTCGCTACGGGAGCACCAGCGCCTGCTGCGCCAGCAGGCGACCCACGACGCGCTCACCGGGCTGCCGAACCGGGCGCTGTTCAACGAGACCCTCGAGGCGGCGTTCGCGCCGGGACAGCCGGTGCTGCTCACCGCGTTCCTCATCGACCTCGACGACTTCAAGGGCGTCAACGACACGCTGGGCCACGAGGTCGGCGACGGGCTGCTGGTCGAGGTGGCCCGGCGGCTGCGCGCCGCCACACGCCCCGGCGACCTGGTCGCCCGACTCGGTGGCGACGAGTTCGCGGTCCTGCTGCCGGGCACCGCCGGCCACGAGGTCTTCGAGGTGGCGAGCCGCATCCTCGCCGGGCTGGACGCGCCGGTCGTCGCCCACGGCCACCACCTGGCGGTGGGCGCGAGCCTGGGGATCGCCGAACGGGGCGCCGACGACGACCCGCAGTCGCTGCTGCGCCACGCCGACATCGCGATGTACGTGGCGAAACGCAACGGCAAGGGCAACTACGCCCGCTACACCCCGGACCTCGCTGCCGACCCGTCCAGGTCCTGCTGAGGACGTTCGCCGGTCAGCGGTCCGGACCGGGCTCGGTGACATCGGCGAGCGTCGCGTCGACGGCGCGCAGGGCGTCGTCCGCCGTCACCGCGACGGCGACGCCGTGCTCGCCGGCCCCGAGCGTGATCTGCCGGCCACGGATGCGCTCGTCGGCGATCACCGGCCACCGGGTCGTCGAGCCGAACGGGGTGATCGTGCCACGCTCGTACCCGGTCACCGCCTTCGCCGTGTCCGCGTCCGGCATCGACAGTCGGCTCACCCCTAGCACCGTCCGCAGCTTCGGCCAGGAGATCACCCGATCACCCGGTACGAGCACGAAGAGGAAGTCGTCGTCGCCACGGCGTACCACGAGCGTCTTCACGACGTCGGCGACGGCCACGCCCCGCACGGCGGCGGCCTCGGCCACGCTCCGGACCGCCCCGTACCGCAGGACGCGGTAGGGAACGCCGGCTGCGGCCAGGGCGTCGAAGGCGGGTCCGGACATGCGCCGGATCTTACCGATCACGGTACGTTCGGCAGCGGCCATGTCTGCCCGGTGGTGCTGTCGACGAGAGCGGCGCGGCTGACGCGCGCGGGGAGCGGCAGAACGTCGTAGACGGTCGTGGCCACCACGGGTAGCTGGCCGAGCCGGGCCCGCGGCGCGACCGAGCAGTGGGGTAGCCACGCGCCCGCCTCGTAGTTGCGGTGCACCACCGCGCCGGTGGCCCGGGTCGCCGCCAGCACGACCTCCTGCCGGCGCACGAGATCGGCCGGCACCGCCGGAACGAGACAGATCCGGCCCCGGCGGAACGCCCCCAGCGCGTCGAACGTCAGCGGGAACGGGCCGCGGTCGGGCAGCGCCGCCATCGCTACGCGTACGGCGTCGAGGCGCCAGCGCAGCAGCACCACGTACGACAGGTGCGGACGGTGCAGCCCGTGGGTGTGCGAGCGCAGCGTCGCCACGCCCCGCTCCTCGAGCTTGTCCCACAGGTTGCGCAGGGCGCGCTCCGTGCGACCGTCGAAGAGCAGGCACACGGCGAGGGCCACGCCCGACAGTACGCACAGGGGCGGTCCCGCCGGCAAGCCGGCTCACCGGACCGGCCGTTGTCCGCCTCGGTGATCGTCACGCCACCCCGCCGGGGGGAATTGTTGACGCGTCAAATATGTTGTCCCGAGCAGCAAGCCTTCCTCGTCTCCGAGTAGGAGCTGGACATGCAGTTCGGGATCTTCACGGTCAGTGACATCACCACCGACCCCACCAACGGCAGCACGCCGACCGAGGGGGAGCGGATCAAGGCGGTCGTCACGATCGCGAAGAAGGCCGAGGAGGTCGGGCTCGACGTCTTCGCTCTCGGCGAGCACCACAACCCGCCGTTCTTCTCCTCCTCGCCGACGACCACGCTGGCCTACATCGCGGCGCAGACCACGACCCTGCGGCTGTCGACCGCCACCACGCTCATCACCACCAACGACCCGGTCAAGATCGCCGAGGACTACGCGATGCTCCAGCACCTCGCGGACGGCCGGGTCGACCTGATGCTGGGCCGCGGCAACACCGGTCCGGTGTACCCCTGGTTCGGGCAGGACATCCGCAACGGCATCGCGCTCGCCATCGAGAACTACGCCCTGCTGCACCGGCTGTGGCGCGAAGACGTCGTCGACTGGCAGGGCCGGTTCCGCACTCCGCTGCAGGGCTTCACCTCGACCCCCCGGCCCCTCGACGGCATCCCGCCGTTCGTGTGGCACGGCTCCATCCGCAGCCCCGAGATCGCCGAGCAGGCCGCGTACTACGGCGACGGGTTCTTCGCCAACCACATCTTCTGGCCCGCCGAGCACACCCGGCGCATGGTCGGCCTGTACCGCCAGCGGTTCGAGCACTACGGCCACGGCAGCGCCGACCAGGCCATCGTGGGCCTGGGCGGACAGGTGTTCATGCGCCGGAACTCGCAGGACGCCGTCCGCGAGTTCCGGCCGTACTTCGACAACGCCCCGGTGTACGGACACGGGCCGTCGCTGGAGGAGTTCACCAGCCAGACCCCGCTGACCGTCGGCAGCCCCCAGCAGGTGATCGACCGTACGCTGGGCTTCCGCGAGTACGTCGGCGACTACCAGCGGCAGCTGTTCCTGATCGACCACGCCGGCCTGCCGCTGAAGGCCGTCCTGGAACAGCTCGACCTCCTCGGCGAGGAGGTCGTGCCGGTGCTGCGCAAGGAGTTCGACGCGCTGCGCCCGGCGCACGTGCCCGAGGCGCCCACGCACGCCTCGCTGAAGGCCGCTGCCGAGAAGAAGGTTGCGGCCGAGAAGAAGGCCGCGGCCGGCGAGGACGCCCGATGAAGGAACGTACGCTCGCCGTCGTGTCGGCCGGTCTGAGCCAGCCGTCCTCCACCCGCCTGCTCGCCGACCAGTTGGCCGCGGCCACCCGCGAGGAGGCCGACCGGCTGGGGGTGCGGCTCGACACCCGGGTCGTCGAGCTGCGCGACCACGCCCACGACCTGACCAACCATCTCCTGACCGGCTTTCCGTCGGAACCGCTCGGACAGGTCATCGAATCCGTCGCCGCCGCCGACGCGCTCATCGCCGTCACGCCGATCTTCAACGCGTCGTACAGCGGGCTGTTCAAGACGTTCTTCGATGTGCTCGGGGACGCCGCGCTGGTCGACAAGCCGGTGCTGATCGGTGCGACGGGCGGGACGGCGCGGCACTCGCTGGCCCTGGAGCACGCGCTGCGGCCCATGTTCGCCTATCTCCGGGCCGTCGTGGTGCCCACGTCCGTGTTCGCCGCGACCGACGACTGGGGCGCTGCGGCGGCCGAAGGCCCGCTGCGCAACCGGATCCGGCGCGCCGCGGGCGAACTGGCCGTCCAGGTGAGCCTGCGCGAGCCGGCGGTGGCGCCGGACCCGTTCGCGCTGTCGACGTCGTTCGAGGACCTGCTCTCCGGCGACTGAACGACACGCCTCGCTCGATGGCCGGGCGGGCGGTGATCGACCTTCACGGGCACGCCGTCGCCGGGACTCTCCGCGACCCTCGGAGATTCCATATCCGCCGCCAAGTCGGGGCACAGCGAGCACACAGGGCCGGCGGTGAGCCTGGTCGGTGCCGGCGGGAGATACCCGCGACGGGCGCCGAAGGGGCACACTGATGACCAGCAACGATACGGAGACGACAGCACCGGCGGACGCGACGGTCCCTCCACACGCGACGGTACCGGCGGACGCCACCGGGTACGTCTCCACGCCGCAGCCGCCGCCGGGCCTGCACCTGCCACCGTTGGCGGAGACGCCGGGATCATCACGGCGACCGACCACACGGCCGCACGCGGCGGCAGCGCCGCCGGTGCGGGCTCCGGCGGCCAGGGCTCCGGCGGCCAGTACGACCTGACGAAGCCCGCCAGCTGACCTCATCGTCGACCCTCCACAGCGGACGCTCATCGCTGGTGCTCGCCGACGGTGGGCGTCCGCTGCGGGCGGACTGAGCTGCGGGCGGACTGAGCTGCGGGCGGACTGACCGGACGCACAGGCCGTTCACAGGAACCGCCCAAGGTCCGCACAGGAGATGCGGCGAAGATGGGGCCATGGCAACCGTGAACACCACCTCCGACGCGCAGGCGCGGACGGAGCTGCGCCGCGCCGATGGACAGCCGGTACGCGTGCTCGTCGTCGACGACGAGTCGACCCTCACCGAGCTGTTGTCGATGGCGCTCCGGCTGGAGGGCTGGGAGATCCGCACCGCCGGTGACGGGTTCACCGCGGTGCAGACCGCCAGCGGCTTCGAGCCGGACGTGGTGGTGCTCGACATGATGTTGCCCGACATGAACGGCCTGGAGGTGCTCCGCCGGCTGCGCGCGCAGTTCGCCGAGATCCCGGTGCTCTTCCTGACCGCCAAGGACGCGGTGGAGGACCGGATCGCGGGCCTCACAGCGGGCGGCGACGACTACGTCACCAAGCCGTTCAGCCTGGAGGAGGTCGTGGCGCGGCTGCGGGGGCTGCTGCGGCGTACCGGCCTGACCGCCCGGGCCGAGAGCACCCTGCTCACCGTCGGCGACCTGACCCTCGACGAGGACAGCCACGAGGTACGCCGGGCGGGAGAGCTGATCTCGCTGACCGCGACCGAGTACGAACTGCTGCGCTACCTCATGCGCAACCCCAAGCGGGTGCTCAGCAAGGCTCAGATCCTCGACCGGGTCTGGAACTACGACTTCGGCGGTCAGGCCAACGTGGTGGAGCTGTACATCTCGTACCTGCGCAAGAAGATCGACGCCGGGCGCGACCCGATGATCCACACGATGCGGGGAGCCGGCTATGTCCTCAAGCCCGCCGGCTGACCCGACCGCTTCGGGCCGGTGGCGGCGGCCGTCTTCCTGGTCGCTGCGCGCCCAGCTGACGGCGGCGCTGGTGGTGCTCACCACGGTGGTCTGTGTCCTGTTCGGCGTCGTCACCACGACCGTGGTGAACCAGCTTCAGATGGACCGCCTCAACAGCCAGCTGACGGAGGCGGCCAATCGGGCCCGCGGTGGACAGCACCCACCCGACCCGCTGGGGATCGGGGGGCGGCCGCCGCGCGGTCCGGTCCCGGACACCGGTCAGGCGGCCGGTACCCTGCTCGGCCGCATCGTCGACGGCGAGGTCACCGACGCCAGGATGCGTGACCCCGTCACCAACGAGCAGGAGGACCTGCCCTCGGCGCAGTTCGACGTGCTCAAGCAGCTGCCGGCGGACGGCCGGAAGTACACCCGCGATCTCGGCAGCTTCGGCGCCTACCGGCTCGTCGCAATCCGGGCCGGCGACGGCGACGTTGTTCTCATCACCGGGCTGCCGATGGCGCCGGTGTACGCGACCCGTGACCGGCTGATCGCCGTGGAGATCCTGGTCGGGCTCATCGCGGCGCTCCTCGCCGCCCTGCTCGGCACGGCGATCGTGCGGCGTACGCTGCGCCCGCTGCACCGGGTCGCCGCCACCGCCCGGCGCGTGGCCGAGCTGCCGCTGGACCGGGGCGAGGTGGCGCTGTCGGTACGGGTGCCGGACGTCGACCCGCGCACCGAGGTCGGGCAGGTCGGTGCCGCGCTGAACCGGATGCTCGGCCACGTCGCCGCCGCGCTGGCCGCCCGGCAGGCCAGCGAGATGCGGGTACGCCACTTCGTCGCCGACGCCAGCCACGAACTGCGTACCCCGCTGGCCGCCATCCGCGGGTACGCCGAGCTGACCGGCCGGTACGGCGACGCCGTGCCGCCCGACGTCGCCCACGCGATGCGCCGGGTGCACTCGGAGACGGCGCGGATGACGACGCTGGTGGAGGACCTTCTCCTGCTGGCCCGGCTCGACTCGGGCCGGCCGCTGGAGCGCGAGCAGGTCGACCTGTCCCGCCTCGTCATCGACGCGGTCGGCGACGCGCATGTGGCCGCCCGTGACCATGAGTGGCGGCTGGACCTGCCCGAGGAGCCGGTGACCGTCACCGGCGATCCGGCCCGGCTGCACCAGGTCCTGGCCAACCTGCTGGCCAACGCCCGCGTCCACACGCCGCCCGGGACGGTCGTCGTCACCAGGCTGGCCGTCGCCGGTGCCGAGGCACGGCTGAGCGTGGTCGACAACGGCCCCGGCATCCCGGCTGAGCTGCAGCCCGAGGTGTTCGACCGCTTCGCGCGCGGCGACAGTTCGCGGTCGCGCGCCGCCGGCAGCACCGGACTGGGGCTGGCGATCGTCGCCGCCGTGGTGGAGGCGCACGGCGGCAGCGTCGAGGTGACCAGCCGGCCGGGGTACACCGGGTTCACGGTACGGCTGCCGTCCCACGCTCCCGTCGACGAGCCGCCGGCCACCGACGGGCGATCCGAGCCGATGGCGTCAGGCCAGTCGCATCGGTCCGGTTGACGGGACCGGTCCCAGGTACAGCCAGCGCCCGTCGCGGCGTACGAACCGGCTGCGCTCGTGCAGCACGCCGCCCTGCCGCCCGTGTTGGCTGTAGTGGGCGCGGAACTCGACGGTGCCCTCGGCGTCCAGCAGTCCGCCGCCGGTCGTGCCGAGGATGTCCAGCCGCGACCACCGCTGGTGCGGTTCGAACCGGATCCGCGCCGGCCGTGTCGCCGGATGCCAGGTCGACAGCAGGTACGCGGCGTCCTCGACGGCGAACGCGCTGAACCGTGACCGCATCAGCAGTTCTGCGGTCGGGGCGCCGGTCGGACCGTGGTGGAAGCGTCCGCAGCAGTCACCGTAGGGCTGGCCCAGGCCGCAGGGGCAGGGCGAAGCCGGGTCGGTCGCCGGCGTTCGGCGTGTGCTCCTTCTGGCCATCCGTACATTGTGTCGATCCCTGGTCCGGCGCCGGGTCCGGCCCCGGTACTAGGATCATCTGCGCGCGATCCGGATCGTTTCCGCCCGTTCCGCTGCTGAGAGAGATTCGATGATCTTCATAACCGCGAAGTTCCGGGTACGGCCGGAGCACGCCGACCGGTGGCCCGAGATCGCCCGCGAGTTCACCGAGGCGACCCGGCGTGAGCCGGGCTGCATGTGGTTCGACTGGTCCCGCAGCATCGAAGACCCGACCGAGTACGTCCTGGTCGAGGCGTTCCGCGACGACGAAGCCGGCGCGGCGCACGTGCAGTCCGACCATTTCCGCACCGCTCAGCGGACGCTGCCGCCGTACCTGGCCCAGACGCCCCGGATCGTCAACGTGACGGTGCCGCAGGACGACTGGTCCCTGCTCGGCGAGATGGCGGTCCCCGACGAGCGGTGACGCTCAGCGACGCAAGGGCCGGTCCGAGTCGGGCCGGCCCTTTCTGTTTCGGTGTAATGCGGGTGTAGTCCTCCCATACCGCGCCGATCACGGGAATCCTTCACATAACACGGCGCGTCGCCGATTGATCGGGAAACAGCGGGTACAAGATCCGCAAGAGCGACGAGGGGAGCACCGCGGTGTCGGTCAGTGGCGAACTGTTGATTGTCGGGCAGATCGCGATGGCCGCCGGGCTCGGCGCCGCCGTGGGGATGGAGCGGGAGTTCGGCTCGCAGCCCGCCGGCCTGCGTACCCACATGCTCGTCGCCCTCGGCGCCGCGCTCTTCACGCTCGCCGGCGTCGGTCCGGCCCACACCGACCCCACCCGGGTGGCCGCCCAGGTGGTCACCGGGATCGGCTTCCTCGGCGGTGGCGCGATCTTCAAGGAGGGCGTCAACGTCCGCGGTCTGACCACGGCGGCGTCCCTGTGGGTGACCGCCGCGATCGGCCTCGCCGTCGGCCTGCGCGCCTGGGAGGCGGCGGTCCTCACCACCGTGCTCGCGCTGTCCGTCCTGTGGCTGGTCAAGCAGGCCGAACACCTGTACCTGCCGCTGCGCCGCAACCTCATGGTGACCGTCACCATCAAGCACGGCAGCCGGCTCGATGTGGTCGAGCGGCAGGTGCTGGACGCGTTGCCCAGGGCCAGGGTCCTGCGGATCGCGTACGCCGAGCACGAGCAGCTCATCGAGCTGGCCGCCCAGCCCGCGAAGTCGGTGTCGCTGCCACAGCTCGCCGAGGAGCTTCGACTGCTGCCCGACGTCGAGGGCGTCGACCTGACCCGCTGACCGACCCGCTGACCGAGTGCGGTCCGTTCCCGCGTTTCACGCTGACCCGTACGGATATGAGCACCCGGCGGAGGGCCAGGCGGTTGTCGACGGAAGGGGCCGGCCGTGGCTGAGAACGTCGAACTTGTGATCAGATTCCACCCGGTGGGCGGCGACGACGTCTCCCTTCTGAGCTCCGACTTCCCCGGGCCGGACGAGGCGCTGGACGCGATCGTGCGTGCCCTGGACGACCGGCACAGCCTGATCCTGCGCCAGGCCAGGGACTCCCGGGTCGATCGGGCGGGCGCAATCGTGATCAACTTGGCCAACGTCGTCTCGGTACGGGTCTCCAAGACCGACAGCGACACGACCGGCCCGTACCTGTGACGGCCCGGTCAACGGATGTCGCGGTACCGCAGTCCCGCCAGACCGGCCGCGACCAGTACCGCCGAGATGGCGACCAGCCACGCCAGCGGCGTGACGGTCAGGTGTGCGCCGGGCAGCTTCGGCACATGGGTGAACGGTGAGACGTCGACCAGCTTCTGATCCAGCTTGAAGATCTCGCCGAACTGACCGACCAGCAGGAAGCCGGCCAGCGCGGCCCAGGCGACCCACGCCGCCCGCGGCAGCAGACCGAACAGCGCCGTCGCCAGGCCGGTGAGCACCCACACCGCGGGCAGTTGGACGAGCGCCCCGGCGAGTACCCGAGGAGCCTGACCGCTCACGTCGCCGACGCTCAGCCCGTACGCCAGCCCGGCCAGCAGGCCCAGCAGCGCGAGAACCACCGCCGGGCCCGCAACGGCGAAGGCGAGGTGGCTCGCGGCCCACCGCAACCGGCTGACGGCGGTGGCCAGCACCGGCTCGGCGCGCAGCGCCGCCTCCTCGGTGCGCAGCCGCAGCGTGGCCTGAACGGCGTAGGCGGCCGCGCCGAGCGAGGTGACGCTGATGACGCCGGCGAGGTACGCGTCGCTGATCGCGGCGGCCCCACCCAGGCGGCGAAGCAGGTCGGCGAGCTGTGAGCTGCCCGCCACCATGTCCTGTACGCCCTTCGCGCTCGCCCCGAGCACCGCGCCGTACACCGCGAACCCGGCCGCCCAGCCGGCCAGCAGCCCGCGGTGCAGCCGCCAGGCCAGCGCGAGCGGGCTGCGCAGGGCCGGTGCGGCCGCCGCGGGGCCGGGTCGGCCCGCGAGCACACCGGCGCCGAGGTCGCGCCGCGCCGACAGCGCGAACGCGCCCGCCCCGATCGCCACGGTGAGGGCCGCGGCGGCTGCCAGCGGCCACCACCGCTCGCCGGCGTACGGGCGCACCTGCTGCAGCCAGCCGATCGGCGACACCCACGACAGCCAGGACACACCGCTGGCCGGGCCGCTCGCGTCACCGGCCGCCCGCAGCAGGTAGGTCCCGCTCAGCGCCGCGATGGCGATGCCCCGCGCCGCGCCGGCCCGCTCGGTCAGCTGCGCGGCCAGGCCACCGGAGGCGGCGAACAGCCATCCCGCCACGGTCCAGGACGCGCCGAGCGCGAGGGCGCCCGTCACCGGTGTACCGATCGCGACCATCCACAGCGCCACCAGCGCCCCGAGGGCGAGGTCGGCGGCGAACGTCACGCCCAGCGCCGCGCCCAGCGGGGCGTGCCGGCCGACGACGGTGGCGCCGAGCAGTTCCCGGCGCCCGGCCTCTTCGTCGGTACGCGTATGCCGGATCACCGTGAGCAGGCTCGCCAGCCCGACGATCACCAGTACGAACAGTGACCGCCACGCGCCGAGCGCACCGACGTCGGACCCGAACACCGGGCCCAGCAACGCCCGGAACGTCGGGT
Organism: Planosporangium thailandense; assembly: GCF_011947195.1. GTDB lineage: Bacteria > Actinomycetota > Actinomycetes > Mycobacteriales > Micromonosporaceae > Planosporangium > Planosporangium thailandense. The sequence goes on from NZ_JAATVY010000010.1 coordinate 191,587, forward strand.
TGGTACCGATGGAGCGCGCGTACTGCTCGCGCTCCGCGGCCGTCGGGAGCAGTGACCGGGTCCCGGCCGCGTACGACGCGGGGAGCGCGGACAGCAGCGTGACCCAGATGGGCAGCACCACGCGGTCGCGGCGGAGGACCAGTCGGGCGAGCGCTCCGGCGCCGGCGAGCCCGTTCACGGCAGCCGTCCCGCCGGTCGCCCGCCGACCAGTTCGTCGCGGTAGTGCCGCAGGAACAGCTCCTCGAGGGTGGGCGGCTGACTGACCAGGCCGCGTACGCCGGCCGCCGCCAGGTGCCGCAGCACCTCGGCGAGCCGGTCGGTGTCCACCTCGCACCGCACCCGGGTACCGTCGACCCGCAGATCGTGGACGCCCGGCAGCCCGCTCAATCCGTCCGGCGGCGCCGCCAGGTCAGCCGAGATCGACGTACGCGTCAGGTGCCGCAGCTCGACGAGAGAGCCGGTCTCCACGGTCCGGCCGAGCCGGATGATGCTCACCCGGTCGCACAGCGCCTCCACCTCGGCCAGGATGTGGCTGGACAGCAGGACCGTCCGTCCCCGCTGCCGCTCCTGTTCGACGCACTCCCGGAAGACCTCCTCCATCAGTGGGTCCAACCCGGAGGTCGGCTCGTCGAGCAGAAGCAGCTCCACATCGGAGGCCAACGCCGCGACCAGCGCGACCTTCTGCCGGTTGCCCTTGGAGTAGGCCCGGCCTTTCACCCTCGGGTCGAGGTCGAAGCGGTCGAGCAGGTCGTCGCGGCGGCGCTTGTCGAGCCCGCCACGCAACCGGCCGAGCAGGTCGATCACCTCGCCGCCGGTGAGATTGGGCCAGAGCGTGACGTCACCCGGCACGTACGCCAACCGCCGGTGCAGCGACGTGGCGTCCCGCCACGGGTCACCGCCGAGTAGACGCGCGGTGCCGCCGTCGGCGCGCAGCAGTCCCAACAGGATGCGAATGGCGGTCGTCTTCCCCGCCCCGTTCGGGCCGAGGAAGCCGTGCACCTCGCCCCGCCGCACCGACAGGTCCAGGCCGTCCAGTGCCCGGGTGCGGCCGAAGTCCTTGCGCAGTCCCTGAACGTCTATCACCGCGTCCATCCAGACAGGATCGACCCGCCCGGCAGCGCTGGGGAAGGGGCCAAGGGCACGTTCTCCGGGCAGGGACCCACGTCATGCCGGAACGGGCCGTTCGGCCCTGGGAGGCCGACTCGCCGATCGCCGAGCATCGGACCAGGACGCCCACCGGTGGTGAGGGAAAGCCCTCGCGTGGCGGACGGCGCCGATGGCGACCTACGGAGCGCAAGCCCGTGGCGCCAAATGGACACCCGCCGCCAGCGTGCCACCCCGGTGGGCGTCTGCACGGGCACCAAGGAGGTCACGATGGACACACAGCGCCGCGCCCGGGTCGTCGTCGGCGTGTCCCAGTCGCTTGCCGGGCTGCAGGCCCTTCGGTACGGGACAGCCGAGGCGCGGCGGCGTCGGGTACCCGTGTACGCGGTGCGCGCGTGGCAGGTCGAGCCGACGTGGGCCGGCCCCGACCCGTGGCGCTACATCGATGGGGCCTTCGACCTGGCCATGGGCGGCGTCCCCGCAGACATCGACGTCGCCGTCGTCGCGGCAGAGGGCCGGGCCGACGTCGTGCTGACCGGGTACGCCGGGTACGCCGAGGATCTGCTCGTACGCGGCACCGCCGGCCGGTGGTGGCCGAGCTGGCTGGTCCGCGCCTGCACCCGGCAGGCAACCTGCCCGGTCACGGTGGTGCCCCCACCGGAGCTGGCCCGCGGCGCCAGCCGGGCGATTCTGACCCGCCGCCTGCTGCGCGAGGCGGCGCGGGTCACCCACGTCACGGGCCGGAACGCGGCCGGCGCGCGGTAGGTCCGCCACCGCCGGATCACGATCTGGCTGATCTTCTGCGGTTGCGGCATTCGGGCCGCGCGGAGCCGGCAACATGGCGGTGCACCGTCGTAGATGTGAGGTGGAGACACCGTCATGCCGGCCCGCCGTTTCCCGTCCCGTCCCAGTCCCACCGGTACCCGGCTCGGTCTCCGCCTGATGGCCCTGACCGCGCCGGCGGTGCTGATCGCCGCCGGTGTCTCCGCATGCTCGGGTTCAGCCGCGGGCTCCGGGTCGTCGTCCGCTCCGGGCGCGACGGCCTCGGCGACCACGGGTGCCGACGTCGCCGCAGGTGGGTCCGGCACAGCGGCGAAGGTTGGTGCTCCGGCGCAGAGCAGCGGCACGAACGGTTCCGCGCAGACCGCGGTATGCGCGCTCGCCGACGTCAAGCCCACGGTGATCGCGCAGCCACAACGCACCGCGGGTGCGACCCGGATGGCCATCGTCGAGTTGACCAACGTCTCCAGCCGGTCGTGCCGGCTGGAGGGCTGGGCCTCCGTCGCCCTGCTGAACGCGGCCGGCGGTGTCGTCGTGGTGCCCAGTTCCAACGTGGCGCAGCCGGGCGCGCCGGTACCGGTGGACCTGCCGTCCGGCTCGTCCGCGTCGGCCGGAATCAAGTGGACGGTCTGCGACAAGGCCAGCGCCGAGTGTCCGACCGGCAACACGCTCATGATCGGCGTACCGAAGAGCTCGGGCGCCAAGGACGCCGAGCTGACGGACTTTCCAGCGGCGGAACGGTCGGACATCACGATCAAGCAGTTGGAGATCGGCTCACTCCAGCCGAGCGCTCAGGGCGTCGTCGCCTGGTGACCTGGCCTGGCCCTGCTCACCGAGGGCCGGCTGGCGGGAACGTGTGGTGGTGCCCGGGGGTTGTCCTGGTTCGCTGGTCGAGCCGTGTGATTCGTTCGGTTGGCGGCAGCGGTCGGGGAATGGTTTGTCCCTGGTCGGTGTTACACATGAGCACGGCGCGCCGCGTCGCGCCTGGGTCAGTGACCGGCGATTGCAGGGACCCGGCGCGGGTGTGACGCAGGACAAGGTCGGCAAATTTGACGATCATGAACTGCTGAGCGTAACTTTCTCTCTGCCCACGGGGCCGCCGGAGAACTTCTCCGGGGTACGGTGGGTGATCCCGGGCGGGTGGCGCGTCAGCGCCGGCCTTGACCGGCACCCGACAGGGTGACCGCTTCGAGTGACCGAGTGAGGTCGATTTGGAGCGGGCGCGAGGGTCGGGTAGAGTTAACGGCCGGCAGGGAACCGGGCGAGTGCGGTGCGAGAGCGCCGCAGCGGACGGCCTGCTAAATCCGAAGCTTGGACTGATCACCATCAGTCTGTGTTTC
>NZ_JAATVY010000100.1 GCF_011947195.1 Planosporangium thailandense
CGATCCTCCGGGTGGTACGCATCGTGTCTCACCTGTGTTCCGTCTCGGGTCGGCCCCGTGCGGACCGGCTGGATCCAGCATGCCGACCGGGCGCGGCGATGGATGCGGGCGAATGACCTTGATCGACGGGACCGTGGACCCGACCTGCCCGGGACCACCGGCCCGGCCAGGTCTGGCGGGGCGGCCGCCGCAGCGGGCTGGACAACCTGCGCCGACGCGCCGAGGAGCTGGGCGGCGCGCTGACCCTCGAGCCCACGCAGCCGCACGGCACCACCCTGGTGTGGACGGTGCCGGTCTGAGCCGACCGGGGAGTCGGGGACGGACGTCACAGTGACGGTGGTGCGGCCACCGGCCGGTGTCAGGTCCTGAGTAGTTTCGAGGCGAGAACGGCGGCCTGGGTGCGGCGCTCCATGCCGAGCTTGGCGAGCAGGCTGGAGACGTAGTTC
>NZ_JAATVY010000101.1 GCF_011947195.1 Planosporangium thailandense
CGTCGCTGGTGGCCGCCGCGCAGGCCGGCGACGAGGACGCGTTCCGGGGCCTGTACCGGGCGGTGCAGCCCGGCCTGCTGCGCTACCTGCGCGCGCTGGTCGGCGACGACGCCGAGGACGTCGCCTCCGAGGCGTGGCTGCAGATCGCCCGCGACCTGCGCACCTTCCGCGGCAAGGAAGGGTTCCGGGCCTGGGCGGCGACGATCGCGCGCAACCGGGCCCTCGACCACCTGCGCCACCAGCGCCGGCGGCCGGCGGTGAGCACCCCCGTCGAGGAGCTCGTCGAACTGCCCGGCGCCGGGGACACCGCCGAGAGCGCCTCGGACCTCATCTCCACCGACGCCGCGCTGGCGCTCATCCGGTCGCTGCCCCGCGACCAGGCCGAGGCGGTGCTGCTGCGGGTCGTGGTCGGCCTCGACGCGCAGACCGCCGGCAAGGT
>NZ_JAATVY010000102.1 GCF_011947195.1 Planosporangium thailandense
CTTTCGATCTTCGTCGGTGGGTGGGTGGCGGCGGTGACCTCCGGCCGATTCCACCTTCGCCTCGACATGGGCGACGGTTTCCGCCAGATCGTGACCGGCAACCCGACCGCCATGGTCGCCGCGCTGTTCGTCGGAGGCGTGCTCGTCGGCTTCGGCACCCGCCTGGCCGGCGGATGCAGCAGCGGCCACGGGCTCAACGGCTGCGGGAGGCTGCAGCCGGTCAGCCTCGTCGCGACCGCCGTCTTCTTCGGCACCGGCGTCCTGGTGTCGTTCCTGCTGTGGAAGGTGATCTGATGCGGACCCGGGGCGGGCTCCTCGCCGCGAACATCATCGCCGGGCTGGCCCTCGGCTACACCGTGGCGAACATCGGGTTCGGCGACTACGCCGAGCTCAACCGCATGTTCACCTTCCG
>NZ_JAATVY010000103.1 GCF_011947195.1 Planosporangium thailandense
GCCTGTCCCAGGGGGATCAGGGCGTCTACCTGGAGCAGGCGGCGTTCGTGCTCGACGGGGTGCCCGACCCGCGGGTGCTCGGCGCGGCGTGGCAGCACGTCGTCGACGCCACCCCGGTCCTGCGCAGCCGCATCGCGTGGGGGGAGGTCGCTGAACCGCTCCAGGTGGTGCAGCGGGAGGCCCGCGTACCCATCACCTACCTCGACTGGAGTCACCTCTCTGAGACTGGACGCCCGGAGGAGCTACGGCTGCTGCGCGCCCGGGACCGCGCCGAAGCCATGAATCTGGCGACGGCGCCGTTGATGCGGCTGACGCTGGCGCGGCTGTCGGCTACCGAGGTGCAGGTGGTGTGGACGTTCCACCATGTCCTGCTCGACGGCTGGAGCCTGTTCCAGGTACTGACGGAT
>NZ_JAATVY010000104.1 GCF_011947195.1 Planosporangium thailandense
CCCTGTCCCAGGGGGATCAGGGCGTCTACCTGGAGCAGAACACGTTCGTACTCGACGGGGTGCCCGACCCGCGGGTGCTCGGCGCGGCGTGGCAGCACGTCGTCGACGCCACCCCGGTCCTGCGCAGCCGCATCGCGTGGGAAGGGGTCGCCGAGCCGGTGCAGGTCGTCTGCCGCCGGGTAGGCGTGCCGATCGGCTACCTGGACTGGAGCCACCTACCGGAGGCCGACCGCCGCCGCGAACTGCGGCAGCTCCTGGCCAGTGAGCGGGAGCGCGGAATCGACCTCGCCGTCGCGCCGTTGATGCGGCTGACGCTGGCGCGGCTGTCGGCTACCGAGGTGCAGGTGGTGTGGACGTTCCACCATGTCCTGCTCGACGGCTGGAGCACCTTCCAACTTCTCACGGAC
>NZ_JAATVY010000105.1 GCF_011947195.1 Planosporangium thailandense
CACCGTGCCGACCCGGGTACGGGTGGACGGTGCGCAGCGGGTGGTGCCGTGGCTGCGGGCGTTGCAGGAGCAGCAGAGCGAGTCCCGGCGGTTCGACTTCGTGGCGCTGGCCGACCTGAGGGCGTGGAGTGACCTGCCGGGCGGGGTCAACCTGTTCGACAGCATGGTGGTGTTCGAGAACTACCCGTTCGATGAGGCCGCCGGCGAGTCCGGCCTGCGGATCCGTGAGGTCCGGGCCCTCGATCCGACCAACTTTCCGCTCGCCCTGTCCGCCTACCTGGCCGACCGGCTCCACTTCGACCTGGCGTTCGATCCTCGGCTGTTCGACGCCGCGACCGTGCGGCAGCTCGCCGAGCGGCTGCGGCTGGTGCTGGCGGCGATCGGCGCGGAGCCC
>NZ_JAATVY010000106.1 GCF_011947195.1 Planosporangium thailandense
TCGGACACGACGTCGAGGTCGCCGGCCTTCCACTCCTTCTCCCGCTGCGCCTTCTGGCCCAGCAGCTGCTTCTCCTTGTCACGCAGCTGCGCGGCCCGCTCGAAGTCCTGCGCGTCGATCGCGGACTCCTTGTCCCGGCGCACCTGAGCGATGCGCTCATCGAAGTCGCGCAGGTCTGGCGGCGCGGTCATGCGGCGGATGCGCATCCGGGCGCCGGCCTCGTCGATCAGGTCGATCGCCTTGTCCGGCAGGTACCGGTCTGAGATGTAGCGGTCGGCCAGCGTCGCCGCGGCGACCAGCGCCGCATCCGTGATCGACACCCGGTGGTGCGCCTCGTACCGGTCGCGCAGCCCCTTGAGGATCTCGATCGTGTGCGCCAAC
>NZ_JAATVY010000107.1 GCF_011947195.1 Planosporangium thailandense
AGACCACCCTCGCCGGGCTCGGCGGTGACGCGGATCCCGAGGCCACCCGTACGCATCTCCTCGACGTCGTGGGCCGGGTCGAGCACAGGTGCCTGGAGTTCACCTGGTCGTACGCGTCGGGCATCCATAATGAGTCGACGGTGCGGCGGTTGGCCGAGCGGATGGTCGACGCGCTGCGGGAGATCATCGTCCACTGTGCGCAGCCGGGTGCCGGCGGGCGTACCCCCTCGGACTTCCCGCTGGCCCGCCTGGACCAGGCCGAGGTGGACCGGCTGGTCGGCGACGGTCGCGCCGTCGAGGACGTCTACCCGCTCACGCCGATGCAGGCGGGCATGGTGTTCCACA
>NZ_JAATVY010000108.1 GCF_011947195.1 Planosporangium thailandense
CGCTACCTGTGGCGCTGGTGCCGCCGGGCGTGGTGACCTGCAGGTCGACCGCGCCGGCGACGTGGGCCGGCAGGGTCACCTTCAGTTGGGTGTCCGAGACCCGGCTGAACGGCACGGTGACCCCGTTGATCGTCACCTTGGACGGGGCCAGGAAGTTCGTACCGGTGACCACCACGGGGGTGGCGAGGTACGTGTACGCCGAGGTCACGCTGAGTCCGGTCACCGTGGGTGCCGGCGGGGTGATGTAGGTGAACTTGTCGG
>NZ_JAATVY010000109.1 GCF_011947195.1 Planosporangium thailandense
GAGGCGCAGGTGGCGCGGACCCCGGACGTGACGGCGGTGGTGTGTGGGGATGTGGCGTTGAGCTTCGCGGAGGTCAATGCCCGGGCGAACCGGTTGGCGCGAGTCTTGGTTTCGCGGGGTGTGGGGCCGGAGCGGGTGGTGGGGTTGGCGTTGCCGCGTTCGGTGGACATGGTCGTGGCGATGTTGGCGGTGTGGAAGGCGGGTGGGGTGTATCTGCCGGTGGATCCGGAGTTGCCGGCCGACCG
>NZ_JAATVY010000011.1 GCF_011947195.1 Planosporangium thailandense
ATACACCCGAATCATGCGTCGTTTCTATCCCACGGGACGGACCGGTTACGAGCTGACACCGGGTAAAAGGGGCTTAGGCCCCTACCGACAGGTGACGGATTACCTGGTCCGAATGAGGCGGTTGATCGATGCCAGACCGCTTGCCCCGGTGTCTTGTCACGCCGGTGGACCCGGTACGCCGGAGATATTCGGCCCTCAGCGTCGCTTGGTCGGCTGACCACGCTGCCGCGCGGTCGTGAGCGCGCTGACCTGCCCGGTCGTGTTCTACGCATCCGCACTGGTGGTGGTGATGAGCGCGGTGCCGGAGTGGCGGGGAGCGGTCGGCGCCGGTTGGGTGGCGTCGGCGGGTATCCCGATGCGTAGCGCGATCATCGGGTGTCCGGTGTGGCCGGTGAGGTCGCGCAGGAGGTGTCGGGTGGCGGGTACCTCGATGACGTCGCTCATCGGTGAGGTGGCGAGTCGGTCGGCGGTGGCGGTGAGCAGGACGGCCGACAGGGCCTCGCCGGCGGTCAGCCAGGCGGCGGGGTCGTCGCCGTCGGTGGACAGGATGGCGTAGCGGGCGTGCCGGTCGGTGGCCTCGGTGTGGACCGGTCGGTGGGGCGCGTCGGGGGCGAAGTCGCGGACCGGCACCGGGCGTGGGCCGGTCGGGGCGGCGGTGTGGAGCGGTACGCCGTCGCCGGTGTCGGCGCCGCGGTGGGTCCAGGTCGCCAGCTCGGTGCGGTAGTCGGGGTTGGCCAGTTCGGAGATGGCGGCGGCGTAGGCCGCCGCGCCCAGCACCGCCGTCTGGTCGGGCCGCAGCAGGTGCAGGCGTGCTCCCTGTTGGTGGGCGGCGGCGCGGAGCCGGGTGAGGGTGGTTTCGGGGACCGGCTGGTCGGCGAAGGGTCGCCGGTCGGTATGGCGCAGTGCGATCGCCTGGTGCAGGCGGGCGAGGGCGGCTGGGGCGGGGGTGAACGACGCGACGCGGAGGGTGGCGAGCAGGTCGGGGTCGTGCGGGTCGGGCAGGCGGGTCGCTTCGGGGACGTGTCCGGTGGCCGAGAGCGCGATGCGGGCGTGGTGCAGCGCCACTCCGCAGCTGAGTATGAGCATCCGTGCCTCGGGGTCGACGGCCGCGAGCTGGTGGTCGTGGTCGGCGCGGAGCTCGGCGATATCGTCGTGGATGTTCCAGCGCCACGGTTGGGTGTTGAAGATCGAGGGGGCGCGTTGGGCGGCGACCGCGGCCTGGATCAGTGCCCGGGTGGCGGGGCGGCTGCGCCCGGTGGGGGTGCGGTCGGTGAGTCGGATCGTCGCCATGCTCCCTCTCCTTCTGGTACTCACCTACCGTGCCGGCCCGCCGTGCGGTTCACTAAGGTCATTCGGCCTGTTTTCGCGGGTGGGTTGCCCGGCCCGGCGGCCTGGACCGGGCTCGCTGGCCCCAGGGAACGAGTACGGGCCTGTGGCCGCGTCCGGCATGGACCTTCGGCCCTGGGTGGCAACGGGTGACACGGCGGATCTTGGTGGGGTGGCGCAGGGGAGGCGGCACACACGTTCCTGCCCACGGCACTGACCCTGACTGATGGAGTCGGGGAGAGGACGGTAGAGCGCGATGCGAGTGGTGACCGAGGCCGAGCTCGGCCGGGTGTTGGGCAACGTTCCCGGTACGCCCCGGGTGGTGGCCAGCGGCAACTACGCCGCCCCGCGGCGGGCCCTGACGGTGCTCGACGGTGCGCTGGCGGAGTACCGGCTGCACATGCTCAACGCCCAGCCCGGCATTCCCGACCGGGACGGGGTCATCTACGAGACCGCCTTCGTGGGGCCGGCCATGCGGGCGCACCCCCGGTTGGCCTACTTTCCGTGTCGGCTGTCGCTGGTGCCGTACCTGCTGCGCGACCGGTTGCAGCCCGACATCGTGGTGCTGCACACCTCCCGGCCGTTCGGTGGGGCGGTGAGCCTCGGCGTCGAGGTGAACATCCTGCCGGCCGCGATCGAGGCGGTCCGGGCGCGGGGCGGGCTGGTGATCGCCCAGGCCAACGCGGCGATGCCGGTGACCTACGGGGACGCGCTCGTCGGCCTGGACACCGTCGACTACCTGGTCGAGGTCGACGAGCCCCTCGCCGCGCACACCCCGACACCGGTCGATGACATCGGTGCGGCGATCGGCGAGCGGGTCGCCGGCCTCATTCCGCAGCGCGCGACGCTGCAGTTGGGCATCGGCGCGATCCCGGACGCCACGCTGCACGCGCTGCGGGAGCGTCGCGGTCTTCGGGTGTGGTCGGAGATGTTCAGCGACGGCGTGCTGGAGCTGGAGAAGGCCGGCTGCCTGGACCCGGACACGCCGGTGACCGCCTCCTTCTGCTTCGGCTCCGCGGAGCTCTACGACTGGATCGACCGCAACCAGCGGGTGCGCATGCTGCGCACCGAGAAGACCAACGACCCCGGTGCCATCGCGGCGCACCCGAATCTGATGTCGGTCAACAGCGCCCTACAGGTGGACCTGTTCGCGCAGGCCAACGCGAGCCGGGTCGGCGGGCGGGTGCATTCGGGCTTCGGCGGGCAGACCGACTTCATCGTCGGGGCCATGCACTCCCCGGGGGGGCACGCCATCATCGCGTTGCGCTCGTGGCACCCGAAGGCCGACGTGTCGGCGGTCGTGCCGCTGCTGTCCGGGCCGGTCACCTCGTTCCAGCACAGCTACATCGTCACCGAGCAGGGCGTGGCCGAGATCTGGGGCCACGACGCGTTCGACCAGGCGCAGAACATCCTCGACCACGCCGCGCACCCGGCCGCCCGGGACAGCCTGCGCGAAGCCGGACGAGAGCTGGGCCTGGCGCTGCACTGACACCAGGCGGGCAGGTCACGCCGGGACCGGCGGGCGAGGACTCCGTTGGTTCGGGGCGTATCCGGTCAGCCGTGGGCCGAGCAGATCGCGGTAACGCAGGCGTTCGTGGAGCTGGTCCGGGGTGACCGCTGCCACACGCGTACCCGCACCGCGCCGGCATCGGTCCATATCGGAGTCCGCAGGCCCGACGTGGGCGGGACCTTCGGCCCTGATCGCGGTCGCGGTGCCGAGGAGATGCTGGCGGCAGCCCCGCGACGTCGTCCGCGGGGCTGCCGCGGGAAAGGACTCGGCCGGTGCACGCTTTAGACCTGGCGCGATGGCAGTTCGCCGTCACCACCATCTACCACTTCCTGTTCGTACCCCTGACGATCGGCCTGTCCGGGTTGGTCGCCGTCCTGCAGACCGCCTGGGTGCGTACCGGCAAGGAACACTATCTGCGGGCCACCAGGTTCTGGGGCAAGCTCTTCGGAATCAACTTCGCGATGGGCGTCGTCACCGGCATCGTGCAGGAGTTCCAGTTCGGCATGAACTGGAGCGCGTACTCGCGCTACGTCGGTGACATCTTCGGCGCGCCGCTGGCGATCGAGGGGCTGCTGGCGTTCTTCCTCGAGTCGACGTTCCTCGGTCTGTGGATCTTCGGCTGGGACCGGCTGCCGAAGAAGCTCCACCTGGCGAGCATCTGGCTGGCCGCGATCGGCACGCTCCTGTCGGCGTACTTCATCCTCGCGGCGAACTCGTGGATGCAGCACCCGGTCGGGTCCCGGTTCAACCCGGTGACCGTAAGGGCCGAGCTGACCGACTTCGGCGCCGTGCTCACCAACTCCACGACGCTGGTGACGTTCCCGCACACCGTCGCCGCGGCGTACCTCACCGCCGCCGTGCTGATGCTGAGCGTCTGCGCCTGGCACCTGGTACGTCACAACGAGGCCGCGGTGTTCCGGCCGAGCCTCAAGCTGGCACTGTGGACGGTCGTCGTGTCGGGAGTGCTCGTGGCCGGAACCGGCGACCTCCAAGCCAAGATCATGACCAGGCAGCAGCCGATGAAGATGGCCGCCGCCGAGGCGCTCTACGAGACCTCCCAGCCGGCGTCGTTCTCGCTGTTCACCATCGGCCCGCTCGACGGCAGCCGGGAGATCGCGAGCCTACGCGTACCCGACGCCCTGTCGTTCCTGGCCACCGGCGACCCGCACGGCAAGGTCGAGGGCGTCAACGACATCCAACGCCAGTACGAGCAGCGCTACGGCCCCGGCGACTACAAGCCCTACATCCCGCTGACGTACTGGTCGTTCCGACTGATGATCGGCTTCGGGGTGCTGCCCATCCTGATCGGTCTGCTCGGCCTGTGGTTGACCCGCCGCGGCCGGATGCCCACGGGCACGGCGTTCTGGCGGGCGGCCATCTGGGCGCTGCCGACCCCGCTCCTGGCCAACTCGTTCGGCTGGATCTTCACCGAGATGGGTCGCCAGCCGTGGACGGTGTTCGGGTTGTTCAAGACCGCGGACAGCGTCTCACCGTCGGTCGGTGCCGGCCAGGTGGCCACCTCGCTGACGGTCTTCACGCTCCTGTACGGCGGCCTGGCTGTGGTGGAGCTGTTTCTGATGCTGCGCTTCGCGAAGGCCGGGCCGCCCAAGCCGTCCACCGGGACCCCGCCCGCCGACGACGAATCCGCCGAGCGCCCGCTCGTGTTCGCGTACTGAAACCGGAGTGCGACCGTGACTCTCAACGACGTGTGGTTCCTGCTCATCGCGGTGCTGTGGACCGGCTACTTCCTGCTGGAGGGCTTCGACTTCGGCGTGGGCATCCTGCTGCCGATCCTGAGCCGCTCGGAGTCGGAGCGGCGGGTGCTGCTCAACACCATCGGCCCGGTCTGGGACGGCAACGAGGTGTGGCTGCTGGTCGCCGGTGGCGCCACCTTCGCGGCGTTCCCCGAGTGGTACGCCAGCCTGTTCTCCGGCTTCTACCTGCCGCTGTTGATCATCCTGGTGGCGCTCATCGTGCGCGGGGTGGCGTTCGAGTACCGCGGCAAGGTCGACAGCGACCGGTGGCGACGCAACTGGGACCGGGCCATCTTCGTCGGCAGTCTCGTACCCGCGCTGCTGTGGGGCGTGGCGTTCGGCAACATCGTGCGCGGGGTCGCGCTCGACTCCGGGCACCACTACGTGGGCGGATTATTCGCCCTGCTCAACCCGTACGCCCTGCTGGGCGGCCTGACCACCCTGCTGCTGTTCGTCACCCACGGCGCGGTGTTCCTGGCCTTGAAGACCACCGGCGACATCCGGTACTTCGCCCGCGACCTGACCAAACGGATCGGTGTGGTCACGCTGGTGGTCGCCGGCGGGTTCCTGCTGTGGACCCAGCTCTCCCGGGGCGACGCCGTCACCGCAGCCACGGCGCTGGTCGCGGCGGCCGCGCTCGTCGGCGCGCTGCTGGCCAACTGGCGGGAGCGCGAGGGCTGGGCGTTCCTGGCCACCGCCGGCACCATCGTCGCGGCCACCGCCACGCTGTTTCTCGCGCTCTACCCGAACGTGCTGCCGTCCACGCTCGACCCGGTGTACAGCCTGACGGTCACGAACGCCTCGTCCACTCCGTACACCCTGAAGATCATGACCTGGGTGGCGGTGGCCTTCACCCCTGTCGTCCTGCTCTACCAGGGCTGGTCCTACTGGGTGTTCCGCAGGCGCATCGGCGTGCAGCACATCCCGCAGGCGACTCCCACGCCCCAGCCAGCACCGGCTCCCGCGGGACAGCGCTGACCCGGCGGGGAAAGGAACGAACCGGCGGGCGAGGCCGAGACCGGGACCGGTGACGCGCAGGCCGCCGGTCGACATACCCGCCGACGGTCGCAGGACCTTCGGCCCGGCCGAAGCGGCCGTTGGCCACTCATCGGCGTCGCCGGCCGGAATGCATGGTGAGCGAGGACATCAGCGGCGTCAGGGAGGCAGTCATGAAGGCACTGGTGTACGGCGGGCCCGGGCGCAACTCCTGGGGTGAGACACCCGACCCCCGGGTCATCGATCCGCGCGACGCGATCGTCAGGGTCGACGCGGTGACCATCTGCGGCACCGATCTGCACATCCTGGGCGGAGACGTGCCGGCGGTGCGGCCGGGACGGATCCTGGGCCATGAGGCCGTCGGGACCGTGCAAGAGGTGGGCAGCGCCGTCAGCGGGCTCCAGGTGGGTGACCGGGTGCTCGCCTCGTGCATCTCCGCCTGCGGGACCTGCGTCTACTGCCGGCAGGGCAGGTACGGGCAGTGCCTGGGCGGCGGCGGCTGGATCCTCGGCCACACGATCGACGGCGTGCAGGCGCAGTACGCCCGGATCCCGTTCGCCGACCTGTCCACGTACCAGCTGCCGGCGTCGATCAGCGACGAGGCGGCGGTGCTGCTGGCCGACATTCTGCCCACGTCGTTCGAGGTCGGCGTCCTCAACGGGCAGGTCCAGCCGGGCGACACCGTAGTCGTGGTAGGCGCAGGGCCGATCGGCCTGGCCGCGATCCTCACCGCCCGGCTGTACTCGCCCTCGCACCTCATCGCGATCGACAAGGCCGACAGCCGGCTGCAGGCGGCCAAGCAGTTCGGCGCCGACATCACCATCCGGCCCGACGACGATCCACTGGAGGTCGTCCGATCGGTGACCGACGGCCTCGGCGCCCATGCGGTGCTCGAGGCGGTGGGCATCCCGGAGACGTTCGAGCTGTGCACCACGCTGGTACGTCCGGGTGGGCGGGTGGCCAACATCGGCGTGCACGGCCGCCCGGCGACGCTGCACCTGGAGGAGCTGTGGATCCGGGACGTCACCATCACCACCGGTCTGGTCGACACGTACTCCACACCGAGACTGTTGAACATGGTCGCCGCGGGGCAGTTGGACACCGGCCGCATGGTCACCCACCGGTTCGCCCTCGACGACATCATCGAGGCCTACGACATCTTCGCCCGGCCGGCACAGACCGGGGCGCTCAAGGTTGTGCTGACGCGGAGTTGAGTCGATGAACCGCCGGTTGCCTGCCGTCAGGTGGCCGGGTACACGGTGCCGCTGTGTGGGGTGGCGTCGATGTTCCATCGCGTGCCGAATGCCGTCAGCCCGGTGATCTGGACGTGGCCGGTGGATTCGTAGTAGTCCGGGTTGATGGTGAGCCGGCCGTCGTGGGGCTCGACACCGAGCAGCGCGCGGCTGATCAGCAGTGGCGCCCCCGAGGCCCAGGCCTGGGGGTCGCAGGCGGTCGGGTAGGTGATGGGGATGTGGGTGTCGGCGCGAGGGTAGCCGCAGATGGCTTCCGGCAGGCGCTGCCCGAAGTGGTCCGCCGCCTCGGTGATGGCCCGCGACAGGCGCTTGACCTGCTCGCGGTAGCCGTAGCGGGCCAGGCCGGCAATGATGATGGAGTTGTCGTGCGGCCAGACCGTGCCGCGGTGGTAGCCGATCGGGTTGTACCCGCCGTCGGTGGTGGCCATGGTGCGTACGCCCCAGCCGGAGAACAGCTGCTCGGACATGAGCTGGTCGACGACGACGGCGGCGCGGTCGTCGGGGATGATGCCCGACCACAGCAGGTGGCCCATGTTCGAGGTCATCGCGTCGATGCGGCGTTTGTCGCCGTCGAGGCCGAGAGCGTAGTAGCCGCCCCGGGCGTCGAGCCAGAAGTCGGCGTTGAACCTGTCCCGCAACCGGGCGGCCTCGCCGCGCAGCCGGCGGGCGAGCGTGCGGTTGTCGAGCGGGCCGTCGGCGAGTTCGGCCATGCGCAGCTTGGCGTCGTAGACGTAGCCCTGGATCTCGCAGGTGGCGATCGGCAGCGGTGGCATGCCGCCGTCGGCGTACAGCACCCCGTCCCACGAGTCGCGCCAGCACTGGTTACCCAGGCCTTCCGGGGAGTGGGTCTGGTACTCGACGAAGCAGTCGCCGTCGCGGTCGCCGTAGTGGTCGATCCACTCCATCGCGGCCATCGCGTTGCCGTACAGCTGCTGGACCAGCTTGTCGTCGCCGGTCCAGCGCCAGTACTCCGACAGCAGGATCAGCCACAGCGGGGTGGCGTCCGCGCTGCCGTAGTACGGGTTGTGCGGGCGCAGCCCGAGCTTGGTCAGCTCGCCGGTGCGCACCTCGTGCAGGATCTTGCCCGGCTCCTCGTCGTTCATGTCGTTGCGCCGGGTGCCCTGGTAGTCGGCGAGGGCGATCAGTGCGCCGCGGGCGAGGTCCGGGCCGAACATCAACGTCTGGTAGGCGGTGAAGATCGTGTCACGACCGAATATCGTCAGGAACCAGGGAAGACCGGCAGCCGGCAGCAGCACGTCTTCACCGCCGACCCGCATCGTGATCCGCAGCGCGGTCAGGTCGCGTACCGCCTGGGCGCGCATCTGCTCGATCTGGCGGTCGTCGCTGGTGAACCGGGCGAGGCGATCCCGCCAGGCGGTTACCGGGTCGGGTGACATGGTCATGGCCGGATGAGGGTGGTACACCGGCGCGGTGATCTCGTCGTCGGCGGTCGGCAGCGGCACGTACAGGTCACACATCCAGGTGGTGCCCGCCGGCAGCTCCACCTCCCACACCATGCTGTCGCCGTCGATGCGGTCGGCCGCCGGCACCGCGCGTACCTCGGTGGCCGCGCTGAAGATGTCATAGCGGTAGGAAAAGCACAGCCGGGAGCCGTCGCGGGCGTGGGAGCGGCGGATGCGCGACGATCGGTCGCCCACCTGCGCTTTGATCTCGAACAGGTCGGCGAAGTCGCTGCCGGCGGCCAGCCGGACGGCCACGTGCAGGTCCTGGTTGTCGTGGTTGGTCATCTCGATGCGCTCGCCGAACCCGCCGTCGATCATGCGCCGACGGCCCACCCCGAGCGCGTTCGCGGGCAGCCCGGGCAGCGCCGGGTTGGTCAGGTAGAAGGTGGCCTGGCAGTGCGTGGGCAGGTCGGTGTCCAGCTCCAGCAGGCGGGCGCCGTTGACCGTGAGCACCCACTCGTCGAGGTAGCGGGTGTCGGCGTGCACCAGGCCGCCGACGGAACCTTTCGGGATGTCGCCGACCGCGTCGGAGTACATGAACGTCCGACCGTTGAGTACCGCGAGGGCGCCGCACCCCAGCTCCGGCGGCAAGTTCCGCAGATCCGACTCGAGCCGGCACATCCGGTCGGCTGAACCCGGGTACGGATCGGCCGGCGTCGCCCGCCGCGTCCGTGTTCGCTCCGGCATTACGGCGCCCTTTCCTACAACCGGCCGCCTGCCCGACGCGGTGGTCATAGCGGCTGAACAGGCACTCAGCTACCGGTTCCTGAACGGGTCCGAAGGATGCCACCGACCCCGACGACCCGCCCTCACCCGAAAGGGGTGAAACACCCTGGAAGGCGAGTGGGTGACCGGGGCAGGCGCTGGCCCCCGGGCCCCGCGCCAGCAGACCCGTACCCGCGGCCAGCCTCCGCTCCGTCAGTGATACAGCTTGAGCCCGACGACCCCGGCGACCACCAGCAGCAGGGACAGGACCCGCGGGAGGCTCGCCGACTCCCCGAGGAACAGCATGCCGACAATGGCTGTGCCTGCCGCGCCGATGCCGACCCACACCGCGTAGCCGGTGCCGACCGGGATGGTGCGCAGGGCGTAGCCGAGGCCGACCATGCTCATGACCAGGGCGACGAGGAAGACCGCCGAGGGGAGCGGACGGGTGAAGCCGGCTGCCTTGCTGAGCGCCACGGCCCAGACCGACTCCAGCACTCCGGACAGGACGAGAACCAACCACGACATGATGATCGAGTCACCTTCGACACGGTCGTCTTAGCTGGCCGGGTACGACACGCACTCGTCCGGGATGTCCGCGACTGCGGCATCGGGTACAGGTTAGCCGCCCTCCTGTGCGATACGCCGGCGGCTGCGGTACATCACGATCGTCCGTTCAGCCGCGCGGTGTCGACCACGCCGCTGATGTACAGACGAGCGGCCAGGTGGACGGAGGCGGCTCGTGGGGTTCCCGTCGGATCCCCGCCCAGCGCTTCGAAGGCGCGTGTCAGTCGCTGGTAGAGCGCCTGACGATGAAGATGAAGTTGGCGGGCGGCTTCGGTCTTGCTGCACCCGGTACGGAAGTAGGCTTCGAGCGTCGTCACCAGGGTCTTGGCCCGGTCCGGCCCGAGGGCGAGCACCCCTCCCAGATGGTCCTCGACGAAGTCGCGCAACACCGCTGTCGGGCCGACTCGTTCCAGGAGCGTTTCCACGCCGACCGCCTCGGCGTCGACGACCCGCTCCGGCCAGGCGAACTCGTCGGCCAGCGACAGGCACCGCTGCGCCTCGGCGAGGGTGTGCGCGAGCCGATGGAGTCCCTGCACGATCGGACCTACTCCCAGCCGGACACGTCCGGACAGGCTGGGGTCGTTCAGGTCGGTGATCAGGCGGGCCCGGTCGGTGCGGCTGAGGACGACGATGCCGACGAGCTCGCCGTCCACCACGTTGGTGAACACCCTGCGTTTGCGCCGCCGAAGGATCGCGTCCACCGTGCCGATGCCCCGGACATCGCCCGAGCTCTGCGCCACCACGCCCACCGCCGACGCGGAGTCCGCGAGGCGGAGAGCGTGCGCCATGCGGGTCACCCGCTCCGGGTCCGGCTGCGGAGCGCGGAGCAGTCGTAACAGCTCGCGTACGGCCCGGTCTTCCGGCGGTACGACGCCGGTGCGGATGAGGGCGAGACCGAAGGCCTCCGGTGCGCGGTCCAGGGCGGCATCGAGAACCGTCGGGTCGGTGTCGGCGCCCGGTTTGACGACCAGACGGGCGATTCTCATCCCGTGTGCGATCACCGGCACCGACCAGCCGCCGCTCTCCGCGAGCAGCCTCCCCGCATTCTCCGGGTCCGGCTCCGGACTGGTCGAGCCGAGCACGCGCCCGGCCCCGTCGAGCAGTAGCGCATCGCAGGCCAGGGCCCGAGCCAGGACATCGAGGAGCTCCTGTGGCCCGCCGCCGCGCATCAGCTCACCGGAGAGGGCGTGCAGGAGCGAGTCCGCGGCGCGCAGCCTTCGGACCGAATCGTTGATCAGCGCGCCGTTGATGTCCTCGGTGACAGCCACGAACGGAACCACGCGCTGCAGTTCGATCACCGGAAACCGCAGCGCAGCCGCCTCGGCGATCAGCTCAGCGGGTATCCCGGGGAGGTGTGAACCGGTCTCGATCGCCACTCCGGTGACGCCTCGAGCGGCCAGTTCGCGTACGTACTGCCGGCGACGGGACTGATCGCAGGAGGCGAGCACCACACCGCCGGTCAGGAGCAGTTCGCCACCCTGCAGCAGCGGCGCGATCTCAAGGACCTCGCTGGAGTGCACCCAGCGTACGAATTGTCCCAGTGACTCATCGCCTGTCCGGACCACGGGATCGGCCGGCGCCAGACTCGGGTGTGACAGCACCTCGCGCAGCGACATCATCCGACATTCCGTCACCTTCAGGCGGCCAAAGTATAGACAGATTGTACCTAGTAAACGTGTGCTAGGTCACTGATGCTTGCGGGAACTTCGCTCCCTACCCAAGGAGGCCGGCAGATGGCCAACACCGGAGTCGATACGCAGCACGTCAATATGCACGATGTCGAGCAGGTTCTGCAGCCGATTCCCGAAGAGGCGCGCACCCACCGGGTCTCCGGCCAGTTCTGGATCTGGGCGGGCGCCAACATCGCCCCGGTCAACTGGGTGCTCGGTGCGCTCGGCGTCAGCCTCGGGCTCGGATTGAGCGACACCCTCATCGCCCTCGTCGCGGGCAACGTCGTCGGCATGGCGTTGTTCGGGCTGTTCGTGCTGATGGGCCAGCGTACGGGCGTCACCGGGATGGTGCTGTCCCGGGCCGCGTTCGGACGGCGGGGCAACTACCTTCCGGCGGGCATCCAGGCGACCCTGGCCATCGGCTGGTGCGCGGTCAACACCTGGGTCATCCTCGATCTCGTCATGGCGCTGCTCGGGAAGCTGGGCATCGTCGACGCCTCGGCGCGCAACCTGGGCGCGCGGATACTCGTCGCCGCCCTGATCATGGGCGTGCAGGTGGCGATCTCCTGGTTCGGCTACCGCTCCATCGCCGCGTTCGAGCGATGGACGGTACCTCCCACGATCGTCGTTCTGATCGGTATGTCGGTGGTGGCATGGTTCCACCTCCACCTCAACTGGTCCTACGCTGGGCCGCCCGGTCATGTCCTGCACGGCAGTGCCCGATTCGCCGCGATCTCTGCCGTGATGACCGTGATCGGGATCGGCTGGGGCATCACCTGGTTCCCCTACGCCGCGGACTATTCCCGCTTCGTCAGTCGCGCGGTACCCGGCCGGAAGCTCTACCTCGCCAGCGTCCTCGGCCAGTTCCTCCCGGTCGTATGGCTGGGTTTGCTGGGCGCCAGCCTGGCGACCACGAACGGATCCGTCGACCCCGGCAAACTGATCGTCGACAACTACGGCGCGCTCGCCCTCCCGGTGCTGTTCCTGGTGATCCACGGTCCGATCGCCACCAACGTCCTCAACATCTACACGTTCTCCGTTGCCGCCCAGGCGCTCGACATCAAGGTCAAGCGGCGGGGGTTGAACCTGTTCGTCGGCGTGTTCGCCTTCCTCGCGGTGATCGCGTTCCTGTTCGCGCAGAACCTGGGCACCGTGCTGGACACCTGGCTCGGCGGGATCGTCGCCTGGATCTCCTCCTGGGGCGCGATCATGCTCGTGCACTACTACCGCGTCGAACGCCGCAAGATTCAGGCTGACCGTCTGTTCGACCCGGTCGGCAGCAGGCGACTGCCTGACGTCAACTGGTCCACGATGCTCTGCTTCGCGGCAGGAATCTTCGCCACCTGGGTCTTCATGTACGGGGCGACCGGGGCGTTACAGGGCTTCGCAGCCCGGGCCTTCGGCGGCGTCGATCTGTCCTGGCTCGTCGGCGGCGGGGTGGCCGGGGCCTGCTACGCCGTACTCGGCCCGAAGGCGCATCGCCAGTACGAGCAGGCGACCGAGGCCCCGTCCCTGCAGCCACTTCCGCTCGACGCCATTCAGGAGGCATGAGATGACCGAACAAGGCGCCCGTACACCTTTCCAGCTGTTCAGCTGGCCGCACGGTTACCGGGCCGCCGCCGCCTTCACCTTCGATGTGGACGCCGAGTCCTGCGTGCTGTCGCACGATCCGCGCTTGATCCGCCGGATGTCGTTGATGACCCACCAGTCCTACGGGCCGAAGGTCGGCGTACCGCGGCTGCTGCGCATCCTGGAGCGGCAGAACGTACGCGGCACCTTCTTCGTGCCCGGCTTCACCGCGGAGTGCTACCCCGACACCGTGCGCGCGATCGTCGACGCCGGCCACGAGGTGGCTCACCACGGCTACCTGCACGAGCCCATGCAGGGCATCGACGCCACGACAGAGGCCCGCTACATCGACCGCGGGCTCGACGCGCTCGAGCGGGTGGCCGGCGTTCGCCCGACCGGCTACCGCGCGCCGTGGTGGGAGCTGAACTGGCACTCGCCCAGGCTGCTCGCGGAGCGCGGCTTCCGGTACGACTCCAGCCTGCTGGACGGCGACGCACCGTACCGGTTCGCCGTCGACGAGGAGGACGCGAGAACGCTCATCGAGATCCCGGTCGACTGGGCGCTCGATGACTGGGAACAGTACGCGTTCTACCCCGGATGGACCGGCAGCGGTGTCATCGAGAGCCCGGCGAAGGTCGAGGAGATGTGGACGCTGGAAGCCCGTGCCCATCACAGTGAGAGCGGCTGCTTCGTCCTGACCAACCATCCGTTCATCTCCGGCCGGCCGTCCAAGGCGGCCGCCCTCGAGCGGCTCATCGAGACCGTCAAGGGGCTCGACGGCATGTGGGTCACGACGCTCGGTGAGATCGCCGAGCATGCCGAGCGGGTGTGCACCGAGACCGTCGTTCACACCCGGTTCGAGGTTCCCGCCTTCCCGGACGTGGAGATCAGGCGGACTCCGAAGGCCCACGACCAGGTGCGTCTTCAGTAGACCGTCAGTACGAGAGACGAAGAGTCCGGCCGCGAACCTGACGCGGCCGGACGACACCCACAGCGGCACCATCTTGACCCCGTCCGTCTCCGCCGAGGATACGGACGGGGTGTCGCTTCTGCGCGGGATGCCGCCCGTGCGGTACTAGTCGGTCGCGGCGGCGCCCCCCAGGCGGGCGGTGATCTCCCGCGCCGCTTGGGCGACGGCCTCGCCGATGACCGGGACCTGGTCGGAAGACACGCGGTAGCGCGGGGCGGACAGCAGTACCGAGGCGACCAACTTCCCGCGGTGGTCCACGACCGGGGCGGCCACGCCGACCTCGTCCAGGGACGTCTCGCCGTAGTTGACGGCGTACCCGCGGTCGGCCACCTCGCCGAGCCGGACCAGGTAGGCGTCGAGCCCGGCCTGGTCGAGCCCGGGATAGGTGATGGCGCCACTCATCAGGAGACTGCGGGCGGTGAACTCGTCCTGACCGGCGAGGAACGCCTGGACCGACGCGCTCGCGGCGTCGCGGTAGCGGGTGCCGAGCGGGGTGGTGTGCTTGACCTGGTGGCGGCTCGGGACCTGCTCGACGCAGACGGCTTCGCTGCCGTCCCACATCATCAGCGCGGCGGTCTCGGCCGTGCGCTGGCTCAGCTCCACCAGGACCGGGTACGCGACGCGGCGTACGTCGAGATTCGCCAGCAGCGGGCCGGCCAGCGCGATCACACCGAGGCCCAGACGAAAGCGCCGGGTCGCGGGATCACGCTCGACGAGCTCCTCGGTCTCGAGGAACGCGAGGATCCGAGACACGGTGCTCTTGTGGAGGCCGACCTTGCTTGCGATCTCGGACACGCCCTGCAGGGGCTCCTCCACGGTGAAGGAGCGGAGCACGGCCAGGCCGTTCTGGAGCGCGGACATCGCGCGGGATTCGCGGCCCGCGTCGTCAGTGTTCTTCGAATTCGGCGTCATCGTCGATCATTCTGGCTGATCGGGGGGCACGGCAGCATGCTGCCGTGCCCCCCGATCGCGTCAGGCACCCAGAATGTTGTGCTCCGGACCGAACGGGAACTTCGTGATGTTCTCCGCTCCGCCTTCCTGGACCACCAGGATGTCGTGTTCGCGGTAGCCGCCGGCACCGGGCTGGCCGTCCGGGATCATGATCATCGGTTCCATCGAGACCACCATGCCCGGCTCGAGTACGGTCTCGATGTCCTCCCGCAGCTCCAGCCCCGCCTCGCGGCCGTAGTAGTGGCTGAGCACGCCGAAGGAGTGACCGTAGCCGAACGTCCGGTTCGGCAGCAGACCGTAGCCGATGTAGATCTCGTTGAGCCGGTGCGCGATCTCCGCACACGAGATGCCGGGCTTGATCAGCTCAAGGCCGGCCCGGTGCACCTCGACGTTGATGTTCCACAGCTCCAGGGACCGTGCGTCGGGCTCGCCGTAGAACAGGGTCCGCTCCAGCGCCGTGTAGTAGCCGGAGATCATCGGGAAGCAGTTCAGGGAGAGGATGTCTCCGCGCTGCACCCGGCGCGTGGTGGGCCAGTTGTGCGCCCCGTCGGTGTTGATGCCTGACTGGAACCACACCCAGGTGTCCCGGATCTCGGTGTGCGGGAACGTCCGGGCGATCTCACGCACCATGGCGTTGGTGCCGGCCAGGGCCACCTCGTACTCGGGCACGCCCTCGGAGATCGCTTCGCGGATGGCCTCGCCGCCGAGATCGGCGGTCCGGGCGCCGTGCTTGATGAGCTCGATCTCCTCTGCGGACTTGACCATCCGCTGGCGCATGGCGGGCTTGGCGACGTCCACGAGCGTGGCGTCCGGGAACGCGGCCTGGAACTTCTCCCGCATCTCGAGCGGCAGGGTGTCGTTCTCGACGCCGATCCGGGCGGTGTTGACGCCCCGGCTGCGCAGGCTCTCGCGGATCACCCAGATGTAGTTGTCGCGGTGCCAGTCGGTGTAGACGACGTTGTCGCCGTACGTGCGCCGCCACGGCATGCCGGCGTCGATGTTCGCCGAGACGGTGAACTGGTCGTCGGCGGTGACCACGTAGGCGTACGGGCGGCCGAACGAGGTGTAGAGGAAGTCCGAGTAGTACTTGATGTTGTGGTACGACGTGAGCAGGGCGACGTCGATCCCGGCATCGGCCATGATCTTGCGTAGGCCGGCGAGCCGGCGCTCCATCTCGGCCGCGGAGAAGGTCTGCTGCTCCTTCTCGCCGTTGTGGATCAGCTTCAGTCGCTCAAGGTCGGCGACGGACATGGGCGGCTCCTTTCGTTCCTTGGCGGTGCGGGCTGAGGGTCAGCTCTCGGGACGGGGCTGACGCGAGGCCTCTCTGCCGGCCAGGACGGGTGCGTTGCAATATCGGCAACTTGGTTGCACCAACGTAGGCATGGTGTAGATCACTGTCAAGAGGGCGTATGTGCTGCGAATTCGCCGGGCCTTAGTTCTTGACCGCGAAGGTGCACGAGCCTATGTTGCAAGCACTGCAACCGCGTTGCGGCAATCATTGCGAAAGGACTCGGCGCATGACCGACACCCTCGACCTGCCGTTGGCCGGCCTCGACCCCGAAATCAGCGACGCCATCGACGCCGAGCTGCGCCGGCAGCAGTCGACGCTGGAGATGATCGCGTCGGAGAACTTCGCCCCAGCCGCTGTCATGCAGGCGCAGGGCTCCGTGCTGACGAACAAGTACGCCGAGGGCTACCCGGGGCGCCGCTACTACGGCGGCTGCGAGCACGTCGACGTCGTCGAACAGCTCGCCATCGACCGGGTGAAGGCGCTCTTCGGCGCGGAGGCCGCCAACGTGCAGCCGCACTCCGGCGCGCAGGCGAACGCGGCGGCGATGTTCGCCCTGCTCGACCCGGGCGACACGATCCTGGGCCTCGACCTCGCGCACGGCGGTCACCTCACCCACGGCATGCGGATCAACTTCTCCGGCAAGCTGTACGACGTCGTGCCCTACCACGTGCGCGAGTCCGACCTCCGGGTCGACATGGCCGAGGTCGAGCGACTCGCGCGCGAGCACCGGCCCCGGATGATCGTCGCCGGCTGGTCGGCGTACCCCCGCCACCTCGACTTCGCCGAGTTCCGGCGGATCGCCGACCTGGTCGGGGCGTACCTCATGGTCGACATGGCCCACTTCGCCGGTCTCGTCGCCGCCGGGCTGCACCCGAACCCGGTCCCGTACGCGGACGTGGTGACGACGACGACCCACAAGACCTTGGGCGGTCCGCGTGGCGGGGTGATCCTCAGCCGCGCCGACCTGGCGAAGAAGATCAACAGTGCGGTCTTCCCCGGACAGCAGGGTGGCCCGCTCGAGCACGTGATCGCGGCGAAGGCGGTGGCCTTCAAGGTCGCCGCGAGCGACGCGTTCCGCGAACGCCAGCAGCGCGGCCTCGACGGCGCCCGTACGCTCGCCGCCCGGCTGTCGGCAGACGACGTACGCCGGGCCGGCATCTCCGTGCTGACCGGCGGCACGGACGTCCACCTGGTCCTGGTCGACCTGCGCGACTCCGAGCTGGACGGCCAGCAGGCCGAGGACCAGCTGCACCGCATCGGGATCACCGTCAACCGCAACGCGGTGCCGTTCGATCCCCGGCCGCCGATGGTCTCGTCGGGCCTGCGGATCGGCACCCCGGCCCTGGCGACGCGCGGCTTCGACCTGGCCGCGTTCGCCGAGGTGGCCGACATCATCGCCGGCGCCCTCGCCGCACCAATGTCCGACGACCGGGCGGCCGAGCTCCGCGGCCGGGTCGACAACCTGGCCGGCAAGTTCCCGCTCTACCCGCACCTGACCCGCGCGAACGGAGCGTCGGCATGAGCGCCAAGAAGCTCCCCGAGCACCCCGACTGGCTGTGGCGCAACCCAGACCCGAAGCCGACGTACGACGCGATCGTGGTCGGCGGCGGCGGCCACGGCATCGCCACCGCGTACTACCTGGCCCGCAACCACGGCATCACCAACGTCGCCGTCCTGGAAAAGGGTTGGCTCGCCGGCGGCAACATGGCCCGCAACACCACGATCATCCGCTCGAACTACCTGTGGGACGAGAGCGCCGCGATCTACGAGTTCGCCCTCAAGCAGTGGGAGCTGCTGCCCGCGGAGCTGGACTACGACTTCCTGTTCAGCCAGCGCGGCGTGCTCAACCTGGCGCACACGCTGCAGGACGTGCGCGAGGGCAACCGCCGGGTCAACGCGAACAAGCTCAACGGCGTGGACGCGGAGTGGCTGGAGCCCGACGAGGTGGCCAAGGTCTGCCCGATCGTCAACATCTCCCGCGACGTGCGGTACCCCGTGCTCGGCGCCACCTTCCAGCCGCGCGCGGGCATCGCCAAACATGACCACGTCGCCTGGGCGTTCGCCCGCGCCGCGGACCGCCTCGGCGTGGACTTCATCCAGAACTGCGAGGTCGTCGACTTCCTCACCGACGGCGACCGCGTCGTCGGCGTCCGGACCACCCGGGGCGACATCCACTCCGGCACCGTCGGGCTCGCGGCCGCCGGCCACAGCAGCGTGCTGGCCGCGAAGGCCGGGTTCCGGCTGCCGGTGCAGTCCCACCCGCTGCAGGCCCTGGTCTCCGAGCTGCACGAGCCGGTCCACCCGACCGTGGTGATGTCCAACCACGTGCACGTCTACGTGTCCCAGGCACACAAGGGCGAGCTGGTGATGGGCGCCGGTATCGACGCCTACAACGGCTACGGCCAGCGCGGATCGTTCCATGTCATCGAGCACCAGATGGCGGCCGCGCTGGAGCTGTTCCCGATCTTCGCGCGGGCCCACGTCCTGCGGACGTGGGGCGGCATCGTGGACGTCTCCCCGGACGCCTCGCCGATCATCGGCTGCACCCCGGTGGAGGGCCTGTACGTCAACTGCGGTTGGGGCACCGGCGGCTTCAAGGCCACCCCGGCCTCCGGCTGGACGATGGCGCACACGATGGCCACCGGCGAGCCGCACCCCCTCAACAAGCCCTTCGCCCTGGAGCGCTTCATCTCCGGCGCCCTGATCGACGAGCACGGCGCCGCCGCCGTCGCCCACTAGAGGCACGAGGAGTCCCCATGCTGCTGCTGACCTGCCCCTGGTGCGGGCCCCGTGACGAGACCGAGTACCACTACGGCGGCCAGGCGCACGTGGCCTACCCCGCGAACCCCGCCGAACTGAGCGACGAGGAGTGGGCCGAGTACCTCTTCTTCCGCGACAACCCCAAGGGCCCGTTCGCCGAGCGCTGGGTACACAGCACCGGTTGTCGCCGCTGGTTCAACGTCGTCCGGGACACCGTGACGTACGAGGTTCTCGCGGTCTACGGGCCGCACGATCCCCGCCCCGAACTCGCCGCAGGAGACCCGCGATGACCGTCCCATCACACCGGCTGCCGTCCGGTGGCCGCATCGACCGTGGACGCGGAGTCCGCATCGTCGTCGACGGACAGGAGCTGCTCGCCCACCCCGGCGACACCGTGGCCTCGGCGCTGCTCGCCCACGGCCGGGTGGAGGTCGGCCCGTCACTGTACGAGCAGCGGCCGCGCGGGATCGTCGCGTCCGGTGTCGAGGAGCCCAACGCGCTGCTCCAGGTGCTCGGGCCGTACACGGCGACGATGCTCCCGGCGACCGCCGTGCCCGTCCACGAAGGACTGTCGGTGGCGACGCTGTCCGGCCTGGGTCGGCTGGACCCCGAGCCCGACCAGGCCCGCTACGACAAGGTGTTCGTCCACACCGACGTGCTCGTCGTCGGCGCCGGGCCGGCGGGGCTCGCCGCGGCGTCCGCGGCAGCCCGCAGCGGGGCGCGGGTGATCCTGGTCGACGACCAGTCCGAGCCCGGCGGCTCGTTGCTGTCAGCCAGCCACGAGCGCGTCGACGGCCGCCCGGCCGCCGACTGGGTGGCCGAGGTCGCGGCCGAGCTGGCGGCCGCCGAGGAGACCACGGTGCTGACCCGCACGTCGGCCTTCGGCTCCTACGACGACAACTACGTACTGGCCGTGGAGGACCGTACCGACCACCTCGGCGACGCTCCCGCGACAGCCGCCCGGCAGCGGCTGTGGCACATCCGCGCCGGCCAGGTCATCCTGGCGACCGGAGCCCACGAACGGCCGCTCGTCTTCGCCGGCAACGACCGCCCCGGCGTGATGCTGGCGGGCGCCGTGCGCACCTACCTCAACCGGTACGCCGTCCGTGCCGGCGACCGGGTCGTCGTGGCCACCACCAACGACAGCGCCTACGACCTCGTCGCCGACCTGGTGGCTGCCGGGGTGGAGGTGCCCGCCGTGGTCGACGCCCGGCCGGATCGGTCGGCGCGGGCGCACGCCGCGCGGGTACCCGTCCTGGCCGGCAGCGTCGTGTGCGGCACCAGCGGCGACGGCCGGCTCACCGCCGTCGAGGTGTCCGCCATCGACACCCACGGACTGCTCACCGGGGACCGGGCGACGATCGCCTGCGACACGCTCGCCGTCTCCGGCGGCTGGAGCCCCGTGGTACACCTGCACAGCCAGCGCCAGGGCCGGCTGGTCTGGAGCGACGAGATCGCCGCCTTCGCGCCGTCCGGCGCGGTACGCAACCAGTTCGTGGTCGGCGCGGCGGCCGGCGAGTTCACGCTCGACGGCGCGCTGGCGGCCGGCACCGCCGCCGGGGTCACGGCGGCGACCCGCAGCGGCTTCCCGGTCGAGGCCACCGCGCCCCGGGGCGAGGGCGGCGGCCTCGGGCGTATCCGACCGGTGTGGCTGGTCCCCGGCACCGACGGGGAGCCGGGGGAGTGGCGCGAACACTTCGTCGACCTCCAGCGGGACCAGACCGTCGCCGACGTGTGGCGGGCGGTCGGCGCGGGGATGCGCAGCGTGGAGCACGTCAAGCGGTACACCTCGATCAGCACCGCCAACGACCAGGGCAAGACGTCAGCGGTCAACGCCATCGGGGTCATCGCCGAAGCGCTGGGCGCCGCGCCGGGCGCCGTCGGCACCACGACGTTCCGTGCCCCGTACACGTCGGTGGCGTTCGCCGCGCTGGCCGGCCGCGAGCGCGGCGACCTGTTCGACCCGGAGCGGACCACGCCGGTACACCCGTGGCACGTCGCGCACGGCGCCGAGTTCGAGGTGGTCGGGCAGTGGCAGCGGCCGTGGTACTTCCCGCAGCCGGGGGAGACCATGGACGAGGCGGTCGCCCGCGAGTGCCGCGCCGCCCGCAACGGCGTGGCGATGATGGATGCCTCCACCCTCGGCAAGATCGAGATCGTCGGTGCCGACGCGGGTGAGTTCCTCGACCGCATCTACACCAACGGCTTCAAGAAGCTAGCCGTCGGCTCGGCGCGGTACGGCGTGATGTGCACCGCCGACGGCATGATCTTCGACGACGGCGTGACCCTGCGGCTGGCCGACGACCGCTACTTCATGACCACGACGACGGGTGGGGCGGCACGGGTCCTCGACTGGCTCGAGGAGTGGCTGCAGACCGAGTGGCCGGAGCTCGACGTGTACTGCACGTCGGTGACCGAGCAGTGGACGACCATCGCCGTGGTCGGGCCGCGGTCGCGCGAGGTGGTCGGCCGGGTGGCCCCGGATCTGGACGTCAGCAACGACGCCTTCCCGTTCATGACCTTCCGTGAGACGACGCTCGCCTCGGGCGTGCCGGCCCGCATCTGCCGGATCTCGTTCTCCGGCGAGCTCGCCTACGAGATCAACGTCGCCGGCTGGTACGGACGCGCGGTCTGGGAGCAGGTGTACGCCGCCGGCCAGGACCTCGGCATCACGCCCTACGGCACCGAGACCATGCACGTGCTCCGCGCCGAGAAGGGATACGTGATCGTCGGCCAGGACACCGACGGCACGGTCACCCCACAGGACGCCGGCATGGGCTGGGCGGTCTCGAAGCTCAAGTACTTCGTCGGCAAGCGCTCCTTCGACCGGGTCGACACCGCCCGCGGCGACCGCAAGCACCTCGTGGGACTGCTGCCGGTCGACAAACGGACCAGGCTGCCGGAGGGCACGCAGATCATCGCCGAGGGCGTACCCGTCACGCCGGCCGACGGTCCGGTCCCGATGCTCGGACACGTCACGTCGAGCTACCACAGCGAGGCGCTCGGCCGACCGTTCGCCCTCGGCCTCGTCGCCGACGGCCGCAACCGCATCGGCCAGACCGTGATCGCCCCGGTGGGCGACGCGCTGGTGCCGGTCCTGGTGGCCGACCCCGTCCTCTACGACCCCGAAGGGAGCAGGCGCGATGGCTGACCTGGCGATACTGCGCGAAAGCCCACTCGTCCACCTCCACGAGCGGATGCGCGCCGGTCACGACCGGCCGGTCGCGCTCCGCGAGACGGCGTTTCTGACCATGGCCAGCGTACGGGTCCGGCCCGGTAGCGCGGCGGCGCGGCGGATCGGCGAGGTGCTCGGCGGCCCGCTGCCCACGGCGTGCGGGGAGACGACGGCGGCGGGCGGGCGCACCGCGCTGTGGCTCGGCCCCGACGAGTGGCTGGTCGTGTCATCCGCGGACGAACCGGCGGCGCTGACGGCCGCTCTCCACGAGGCGCTGGGAGGCGACCCGGGCTCGATCGTGGACGTCTCGGCCAACCGGACCGTTCTCGAGCTCAGCGGGGCCAGGGCGCGGGCCGTCCTGGAAAAGGGCTGCCCGGTGGACCTGCACCCCCGGCGTTTTACGCCCGGCCGGGCGGTCACGACCACGGTCGGTCCGGTTCCCGTGGTGCTCTGGCAGACCGCGGCGACGGCCTACCGGCTGCTGCCCCGGTCCTCGTTCGCCGACTACCTGGCCCGCTGGCTGCTTGACGCCATGGCCGAGTACACGGCGCCCGGGGAGCCCTGATGGCGCTCAGCGCGTTCGACCTGTTCTCCGTGGGCATCGGGCCGTCGTCGTCGCACACCGTGGGGCCGATGCGGGCCGCGAAGCGGTTCGTCGACGGCCTGGCCGGCGACGGACTGCTGGCCGCCGTCCGGCGGGTACGGGTCGAACTGTTCGGCTCGCTCGGCGCGACCGGACACGGACACGGCTCGCCGAAGGCGGTGGTCCTTGGCCTGGAGGGTGAGGACCCGGCGACGGTCGACACCGACAGCGCCGACGCGCGGGTCGCCCGGGCGGCCGACGACGGCGTACTCCTGCTCGCGGGCAAGCACCAGGTGGCGTACGACGCGGCCGCCGACGTCGTCCTGCACCGCCGCAAGAGCCTGCCGGCACACCCGAACGGCATGGTCTTCCGGGCCTTCGACGGTGCCGGCTCGGTTGTCGCCGAGCGCACGTACTACTCCGTCGGCGGCGGATTCGTCGTCGACGAGTCGGCGACCGGCGTCGACCGGATCGTGCCGGACGACACCCCGGTCCGCTATCCCTTCATCACCGGCGCCGGGCTGTTGGACATCTGCGCGCGCGAAGGGCTGCGCATCAGCGACGTGATGATGGCCAACGAGCTGTCGTGGCGCACCGAAGCGGAGGTACGGGCCGGGCTGCTGCGCCTGTGGCGGGTGATGGCCGAGTGCGTGGAGAACGGCTGCCACCGCGACGGCGTGCTCCCCGGCGGGCTACGTGTTCCGCGCCGGGCCCCGGCGCTGTACCGCGAACTCACGTCGGACCACGCCGGTGGCGACCCGATGCGGGTCATGGACTGGGTCAACCTCTTCGCCCTGGCGGTGAACGAGGAGAACGCCTCCGGCGGCCGGATCGTCACCGCGCCGACCAACGGGGCAGCGGGCATCGTGCCCGCCGTGCTCCACTACTACGCCCGCTTCGTGCCCGGCGCGGACGACGACGGCATCGTCCGCTTCCTGCTCACCGCGGCCGCGATCGGAATCCTGTTCAAGGAGAACGCGTCGATCTCCGGTGCCGAGGTCGGCTGTCAGGGCGAGGTCGGATCTGCCTGCTCCATGGCGGCCGGCGGCCTCTGCGAGGTGCTCGGCGGGACGCCCGCCCAGGTGGAGAACGCGGCCGAGGTCGGTATCGAGCACAACCTCGGCCTCACCTGCGACCCGGTGGGCGGACTGGTGCAGATTCCCTGCATCGAACGGAACGCGATCGCGTCGGTCAAGGCGATCAACGCCGCCCGCCTGGCTCGGTTCGGCGACGGCTCGCACAAGGTCAGCCTGGACCGGGCGATCAAAACGATGCGCGACACCGGTCGGGACATGTCCACGAAGTACAAGGAGACCGCGCGCGGCGGCCTCGCCGTCAACGTCATCGAGTGCTGAGCCGTCTCCGCTTTCGACGGCGCTGTCACGACCGGGCGACCGGGCGGTGTACGGCGCCGTCGTGCATGACGAAGTCGACATCGCGGGTGGCGCCGATGTCGTCGAAGGGGTTGCCGGTCAGCGCGATCAGGTCCGCGGTGGCGCCGGGCTGGATCCGGCCGAGGTCGGGCCGTCGCAGCAGGTCGGCGGCGGTGCTGGTGGCGGCACGCAGCGCCCGTAGCGGGGTGATGCCGGTGTGCGCCATGGCGGGGAACTCTTTCCAGTTCTGGTGATGAGGGAACATGCCGGCGTCGGTGCCGAAGGCGACGCGCACGTCGCTGGCGGCGACGTTGTGGGCGCTGTCCCGTAGCTGATCGGCATAGCGGTGGAACTTCTCCCGCTCGGCGGGGTCTTTGCCCTGCCAGTAGTCCTCGTCGTCGAGGTGGTCCAGCGCGTCGAGGACCATGAACTGGGTGGGCACGAGGAACACTCCGCGCTGCTGCATCAGGGACAAGGTCTCGGCGGAGGCGAGGTTGCCGTGCTCGATGGAGCGCACGCCGGCGTGCACGGCGCGGGCGACGCCGTCGTCGCCGTAGGCGTGCGGGGTGCACGGCACGCCCAGGTCGGTGGCGGCGGCCACCAGGGCGTCCATCTCCTGCTGGGTGTAGGTCGTCTCCCCGGGGTCGTCGGTGGGTGTGCCGAACCCGCCGGTGGCACCGAACTTGATCCAGTTCGCGCCGGCGCGGATCTCCTCGCGCACCGCGCGGGTGACCGCGGCGGGACCGTCGGCGAGTACGCCGATCTCGCGCCCGTATTCGGGTGCGAGCAGGGTGGAGATGTCCCCGTGGGCGCCGCGGGCCGAGATCAGGTGCGGGGCCACGAGCATGCGCGGCCCGGTGACCAGGCCGTGGGCCAGGGCGTCGCGGAGGTAGATCGTGATCGGTTCGGCGGCGAAGGTGGCCAGGTCGCGCACCGTGGTGAACCCGCGGTCGAGCAGATCCCGCAGTACCGGCAGGGCCCGCAGGGCGATGACCGGGGCCGGGTCGGCCACGAACGCGGCGAGCAGGGCGGACGGGTCCACCGTGGTGTGGATGTGGCAGTCGATGAAGCCGGGCAGCAGCATGCGGTCGCCGAGGTCGACCACCGGCCCCGCGCCGCGCTCGACCCGGTCGCCGACCTCGGCGATCCGCCCGCCGCGAACCAGGACCTCAGTGTGGCCGGACGGTGTTTCGGCCAGCCCGTCCCAACACCGCTGCGCCACCACCACGGTTTCGGTCGAGGTGTTCGCGGTCATGGCCTCTCCAGGGTTCGTACGCTGGAGAGGTACTTCCCGCTTACGGTTTGATCCAACCTGGCGCCGGGTGCGCGGCACGTCCCGCGACACTGCTGCGCCCGGTAGGGTATGCAGGCCGATGTGACTTCTGAACCGCCGCTGTTGCTCGCCCTGGATCTGACCGGCACCTTTGCCTTCGGGCTCAATGGAGCGCTGACGGCGGTACGCGCCGCCCGGCTCGACGTGGTCGGCGTCGTCGCCCTCGGCATGATCACCGCGCTGGGTGGCGGCGTCATCCGCGATGTCCTCATCGGCTCGATCCCACCCGCCACGTTCCGCGACTGGCGCTACTTCGCCCTCGCCGCCGGCGGCGGGCTGATCGCGTTCGCCCTCAGCAAGCGGCTGCAGCGGCTGGAGACACCGATCACGGTGCTCGACGCGATCGGGTTGAGCGTGTTCGCGGTCATCGGCGCGAGCAAGGCACTGGCCTTCGGGCTCGGGATCGGGCCCGCGGTCCTGCTGGGGGCGGTCACCGGGGTGGGCGGAGGCACGATCCGCGACACCCTCGTCCGGCGGATCCCGTCGGTGCTGCACAGTGACCTGTACGCCATCCCCGCCCTGGTGGGCGCCGCGATCACCGTCGCCACCGCCCGGCTCGGCGTCTACAGCCTGCCGGCCGCGCTGGGAGCCGCGACGGTCTGTTTCCTGATCCGCATGCTCGGCGTGCGCTACGGCCTCGACGCACCCAAACCGCCCGGGACGTCCGGGCAGGACTCGCCCGGCGACGGCGCACAGGAGGAGTGACCCGATGCTCAACCCATGAGCCGACGACCCGCCGAGTCCGCGGCTTCTGCCAACAGAAACCCGGTAGACCGGTGCGCCCTCCGAGGGCAGGGTGGTCGCATGGAACTTCGCATCCAATGCTTATGCGTCGACACGACCGACCCGGCGCGGCTGGCGAGCTTCTGGCAGTCAGCCCTGGGGTGGCGCCGCACGTACGAGCGCGCCGACCAGGTCGTGCTCGAGCCGCCGGACGGCACCCCCGAAGACGGCGTTGTGCCGGACCTCGTGTTCGTACGTGTCCCGGAGGACAAGCTGGGCAAGAATCGCCTGCACCTTGAGCTACGACCGCGAGATCAAGCCGCTGAGGTGGTTCGGCTCGAGGGGCTCGGTGCGCGTCGGGCCGACGTGGGGCAGGGTGCCGACGCCCACTGGGTGGTGATGGCCGACCCGGACGGCAACGAGTTCTGTGTGCTTCGACCGCTCACGCCCGAGGAGCTCGCCGCGGGCTGACCGCCCACAGGGCACGGACACCGCAAGCCCTTCCGCCGGCCGCTGGCACCCTTGCCGACCCTCGCGTTCCGAACCCTAGCCTTTGCGGAGGTCCGGAGCTGGCGACCCCGTCAGGTGTCGACGTGCGGTGTCCCACGCGGCGTGCAGGGCGCGCCGCACGGGAATCGACGACGGCCCGAGGATTCGCGTGAGGAGGCCGGCGTCGAAGGGCAGGGCGCTGACCCCGGCGACGACGTCCTCGCTCTCGTCGAGGCACGCCAGCAGGGCCGCGTGCAGGCCGCGCGTCCGCTCGTGGGGTGCCAGCGCGAAGAAGGCCGCATGTACTCCGTGCACACCCAGACGGGCGGGAGTGTCGGCCCGGTCGTACCCGCCGCCGAACGACAACGTGTCGGCGGCTACCTGTCGGCCGTCGGGGCGGCGGATGCGCGTCGTCGCGTGGTACAGGTCGTACGCGTGCCACTCTCCCCGGGCCACCCGCCCAGGCAGCAGGGTCTCGGCGAGCAGCACCGTCGCCTGCGGATGCGCCGTGAGGTCGAGCTGGCCGACGAACCGCGAGTGACGGTACGGGATGACGGGGTCGGGGAGGTACTCCACGAGACTGCCCGCCCCGGCGGTGAGGTTGACCAGCTGCGCGGCGTAGCCGGACTCCATGCGGTAGATCTTCGTCGCGGCCTGGGTGGTCAGGTGGACCTCCGCGCCCGCACCCACCTCGAAGTCCATCCGGTACCGGTCGCCGGAGAGCATGCCGTCGCCTTGGTGCTGCAGGTAGACGAAGGCCATGCCGGGTCGCCCCGGATCCAGGTAGATGGGGTGGAAGATGTACAGCGGCGTCCGCTGGAACTGCCGGGTCACCCGCGTCGCCCCGGATATCGGCGCGAAGCGCAGGTCGAGCAGCCCGACAGTACGTGGTGGTCCGTCGTCGGCGGCCTCGAGCTGTCGCGTGAGCGCGGCCGGTGGCTGCGGGGCCCATCGGTCGGTGTCGTCGCGTTGCGCGGCTGTCGCGGGGGTCAGCATCGGGACCTGGTCGTCGCCGGCTGCGACAGCATGCCCGCGATGTAGAGGTGTGCGATCACCTCGGCGATCCCGTCGCCGGAGAAGCAGTCGGTGAACACGAACGGGCGTCCGGCCCGGACCGCCCGGGCGTCCCGTTCCAGAACCGACAGGTCCGAGTGGACGTACGGTGCGATGTCGATCTTGTTGATCACCAGGAGATCCGACGCGGTGATGCCGGGCCCACGCTTGCGCGGGATCTTGTCGCCCTCGCCCACGTCGATCACGAAGATGAAGAAGTCCGCCAGCGCTCTGCTGTAGGTCAGGGTCAGGTTGTCCCCGCCCGATTCGAGCAGCACCACGTCGGTGTCCGGGAAGCGGCCGGTCAGTTGGCGGACCGCCTCCAGGTTCATCGTGGGGTCGTCGCGGACGGCGGTGTGGGGGCAGGAACCGGTCTCCACGCCGACGACCTTCTCCGGTGGCAGTACGCCCGACAGCGTCGCCCGCACGTGCTGTGCGTCCTCCTGGGTGAAGATGTCGTTGGTCACCACGACGGGCCGGTGGCCGCTGCCGACGAGGCGGGGCACCAGGGCCTCGATCAGCGCCGTCTTGCCCGAACCGACCGGCCCGCCGATGCCGACCCGTGGCACGGGCCCGCCGAGCCGCCCCAGGCCGGGTGCGCCCAGGTCGGGGTCGGTCGTGTGGTCGTGCCCGGGGTGGCCGGGCCCCGCTCCGCCGAGATCCTGCGCGGTCATCCCGCTTCCCTCTGCCTGTCGTCGGTCAGCTCATGAACAGCCGCAGCGTGGCCTGTTCGTGCCGCATGCTCATGACATCCGCCAGTGGTGTGGAGCTGGACAGGCCATCCAGTCCCGTTTCGCAGGCGCGGCGCACAGTACGGTCGATCACCGGCCCGCACCGGTGCAGTACGGCCTGGGCCACCCGATGGTCAGCCACTCCCAGGCGTACCGCGGCGTTGAGCCAGCCCGCCGTGAACGCGTACAGCTCGGTCGCCACCGAGTGCGGGAGGGGTACCGCGAGCTCGGCGGCGAGGATTCCGGTCACCACCGCGCCGTTGCCCGGCGCCGCGCCGCGGTCCACCAGGCGGGCGTACGCGGTGAGCGCCGGTCCCGCGAACGACCCTACGGTGGTGCCGAGCACGCCGCGTCCGGTCCGCGCGGAGGCCTCGCGCGCCTCCCGGCTCAGCTTCACCGAGCTCAATCGGAGGTCGGCCGTGAGCGCCAACTGTTCGTCGTACCTGTCCGGATCGGGGGATTCGGAGACGGCGCGGTGTGCCCACGCCGAGGCGACGCCGTCCGCGGTGGCGATGCCGTGTTCGAGCTGGTCGGTCAGCAGTGACCACAGGCCGCGAACGCCGCTGCGGGCTGTCACCTCGCCGGACTGGACGAAGGACTCCAGGCCGTGCGAGAGGGTGTAGCGGCCGCTGGGGAACGCCGAGTCCGCCAGCTGCAGGGCCGCGAGGAAGGGCGGGAGGGCGAACCCCTCACCCGGCGCCGCCGGTGCTGCCACGGTCGCCTCACACGATGTAGTACAGCTGGGCCAGCGAAACATGGTCGGCGGGGGGAACGCTGGCCAGCTCCCCGTCGACGTACACCTGGTAGGTCTCCGGGTCGATTTTGATGTCGGGCGTGGCGTTGTTGCGTACCATCTGCTGCTTGCCGATCTCGCGGCAGTTGTGGACGGGCTCGATCCAGCGGTCGAGCTCCAGGGCCTCGGGTACGCCCGCGTCGACGGCCGCCTGCGACATGAAGGTGAGGGAGGTGCGGCCGACCGCCTTGCCCTGGCTTCCGAACACGGGCCGCAGCAGCACCGGCTCGGGCGTCGGGATCGAGGCGTTGGGATCACCCATGATCGACCAGGCGATGAACCCTCCCTTGAGGACGTACTTCGGCTTCACGCCGAAGGTGTTGGACGGCCAGAGCACGATGTCGGCGACCTTGCCTGGCACCAGCGAGCCGACCAGGTGGGCGATCCCATGGGTGATCGCCGGGTTGATCGTGTACTTCGCCAGATAGCGGAGAATCCGGTTGTTGTCGTGCTCCTGCGGGTCCCCGGGTAGCTTCCCGCGCTGTTGCTTCATCTTGTCGGCGGTACGCCACACGGTCGACACCGTCTCACCGATGCGCCCCATGGCCTGCGCATCCGAGGAGTACATCGACAGCACACCCAGGTCCTGCAGCACATCTTCGGCCGCCTCCGT
Organism: Planosporangium thailandense; assembly: GCF_011947195.1. Lineage (GTDB taxonomy): Bacteria > Actinomycetota > Actinomycetes > Mycobacteriales > Micromonosporaceae > Planosporangium > Planosporangium thailandense. The sequence goes on from NZ_JAATVY010000011.1 coordinate 29,652, forward strand.
CTCGCCGCGGATCCGTGACTGGGTGAACGCGACGTCCTCGGGGTTCTGCGGGTTCAGGTGGTGCGTGACAGTGATCATGTAGAACAGGTTGTCCGTGGTGTCCGTCGTGTAGGGCCGGGTCGGATTCGTCGAGGACGGGAGGACGTTCGGAAGTGCGGCGATCGCCATGATGTCGGGAGCGTGGCCGCCACCGGCGCCCTCGGTGTGGTACGTGTGGATCGCGCGGCCGTTGATCGCGTCGATGGTGTCCGCCAGGTAGCCGCTCTCGTTGAGCGTGTCGGTGTGGATGGCGACCTGCACCCCGTACATGTCGGCGACGGTCAGCGCGCAGTCGATCACCGACGGGGTGGAGCCCCAGTCCTCGTGCACCTTCAGCCCGCACGTACCCGCCTCGAGCTGCTCCCTCAACGTTCCCGGCCGGCTGCTGTTGCCCTTGGCCAGCAGGCCGATGTTCACCGGCAACGTGGCGGTGGCCTCGAGCATCCGGGCGATGTTGAACGGCCCGGGGGTGCAGGTGGTGCCCTTGGATCCGTCGGCCGGCCCGGTGCCCCCGCCCAGCAGCGTGGTGATCCCGTTGGACAGGGCGTGGGGTATCTGGCCGGGGGTGAGGAAGTGCACGTGCGGGTCGATGCCGCCGGCGGTCGCGATCAGCCCTTCACCCGAGATGACCTCCGTGCCGGCCCCGACGATGAGGCGGGGGTCCACGCCATCCTGGATATGGGGGTTGCCGGAATGGCCGATCCCGGCGATGCGGCCGTCCTTGATGCCGATGTCCGCCTTGACGATGCCGAGGATCGGGTCCATCACCACCGCGGACGTGATCACGGTGTCGAGGGCGCCGTCGTCGTTGCGCACACCGGGTGTCTGGCCCATGCCGTCGCGGGCCGTCTTCCCGCCGCCGTAGACGACCTCTTCGCCCGGGGTAATGAGGTCGTTCTCGACCTGCGCGATGAGCTCCGTGTCGGCCAGGCGGAAGCGGTCGCCGGTGGTCGGTCCGTAGAGCGAGGCGTACGTGCGGCGCGGAATACTGCTCATCGGGAGTCCCCCTGCCGCCCACCCGGGTCGCCCCGGGGCGCTTGCCATTCCCGAGCCCCCCGGTATCCGCGTTCCACGGCTCGACGCATCGCCTGCCGGACGGTGCGTTCGGCGGCGAAGGAGCCGTCGACGATATTGTCGAAGCCGAAGATGCGTTTCATCCCGCCGACCTCCACGAGATCGACGTCCTTCTCGTCGCCGGGCTCGAACCGGATGGCGTTGCCCGCCGGGACGTTCAACCGCATACCGAACGCCCGCGTCCGGTCGAAGTCCAAGGCACGGTTCGCTTCAAAGAAGTGGTAGTGCGAGCCGACCTGGATCGGCCGGTCACCGGTGTTACGCACGCGCAGCGTCACCGTCCGGCGCCCGGCGTTGATCTCGACCGGCTCCTCGGACAACAGCCACTCACCAGGAACCATGACGAGGATCCCTTTCCGCGGCTCACGCAATGGGGTTGGACACGGAGATCAGCTGAGTGCCGGTCCGGAACGTCGCCTCGACCTGCACCAACGTCACCATGGCGGGGACTTCCGGCATCACGTCGTCGCGGGTGAGCACCTGCTTGCCGAGCTCCTGCACCTCCGCCAGGGAACGCCCGTCGCGCGCGGCCTCCAGCAACGCCTCACAGATCAGCGCGATCGACTCCGGAAAGTTGAGCTTGACGCCTCGCTCCTTGCGCCGCCGGGCCAGGTCCGCCACCTGGTAGATCACCAGCTTCTGGATCTCACGCGGGGTGAGCATCATCGAGGAGATCCACGTTTCGGTGCCGGGAGCCGACGTAGTCAGTACGTCCGATCCGTTGTCTCGGTTGGCGGAGCTCTGCTCTTGGCTCATCGAGGCCTCCTTCGAAGGCCAGGCGGCGGACCGGCAGTCCCTCATGCGTCACCCCATCTACCCCTGCCCCGGGTGGTTAACCACGCCCGCGTCATGGCAGGCAGCCGCTCGGAGCGGTACGCACCGTCACACCTGGCGTGGCGCGACGGCGTGACGGTCACCAGCGGGTTGAACCGACGGTGGGTGGGTAGCGGAGCCGGATGGAACTGCGGCCGTCCCGGGCCGGCTGGATCGTGCCAACGGGGCTGCTGCGCGCGGCGACGGCGGTCGCCTGCCTGATGGTGCTGGCGGTCGGCGCCTACCTGGTGACCCGGGTGCTCGGCATGATCATGCCGGTGACCATGGCGGTCGTGGCCGCGCTCCTGCTGGCCGCGCTGATCGGGCCGGGTACCGAACGGCTCAAGCGCGCCGGCGTACCGCCGTGGCTGGCCGCGCTCGGCGGAGTGCTGGGGTTGCTCGTCGCGGTCGGCGGCGCGGTTTTCCTGGTGGGGCAGCGGGCCGTCGCCCAGTTCGGCAGCCTGGGCCGCGAGGTCAGTGCGGGCGTTGTCCGGCTGCGGCAGATGCTCACCCACGGGCCGCTGTCGTTGAGTCAGGAGCAGCTCCACCGGTACACCACCGAACTGTTCACGGCGCTCCGCCGGGGCCTGCCCAGCCCGATCACCGGTGCCGTCACCGCCGTCGAGGTGGCCGGCGCGCTGGTGCTGGCGCTGCTGCTGCTGTTCTTCGGCCTGCGCGACGGTCCGCAGATGTGGTGCTGGCTGGTCGGGCGGCTGCCGCTCGGCGGCCGGCAGCGGGTGGACCGGGCCGGCCGGGCGGGCTGGCACAGCCTCTCGTCGTACATGCGCGGGATCGTCCTGATCGCGGCCGTCGACGCCGCCGGCATCGGGGCCGCCCTGTTCGCGCTGCGAGTGCCGCTCGCGCTGTCGCTGATGCTGCTGACGTTCCTGTCCGCGTTCGTGCCGATCGTGGGCGCGACGGTCGCGGGCGCCGCGGCGACGCTCGTGACGTTCGTGACCAATGGGACCACCGACGCGCTGCTCGTGCTCGCCGCGGTGATCGGTGTGCAGCAGGCCGAGGGGCATCTGCTGCACCCGATCGTGATGCGTCGGGCGGTGCGGCTGCATCCGGTGGTGACGCTGCTGGCGGTCGGCGCCGGCAGCCTGTTCGCCGGGGTGGCGGGGGCGCTCATCGCGGTGCCGGTGTGCGCCTTCGCCTTCCACGCGGTGCGCGGGTACGCAGCCGGACCGGAGGCCGGGGTAGACGTCGGGAGAGAAGCGGCGGACCGAGCGGAGAAGGAGTCGAGGACCGGGCTCGACCGGCGCACCGGCCGAGCCGCCGGTGCCACGGCGCCGGTGCCGCGGCAGCGCGCCGGACCGATCGAACCCACACCCGGTGGGTCCGGCACCGCCGAGCCCCGACAGCCGGCGCACGACCCGCCCAAAGATTGAGCCCCCATTTCCAACCAGGCGACTTCTCCCGGACGCGTCGGCCACCGAGGCGTAATCGCTGGCTGATCGGGCACGGAACTGACAACGCGAGGACGAATTCCGGAAACGGTCATGCTCCTGCCCTCCAGAGATCCTGAACGTGTTGCCGATCCACTCGACGGCGCAGCGCGCGTCGGCCCGGCGAGTATCGACCACGCCTCGCGAGCGGCGGCGTGCCGTAGTAAGCGGGAAGGCGGGCGGTGAACACGGTGGATGTCCGGCTCTCCTGGCGCCACGCCACGAAGCGGTACTTTCTGGTCGGCTTCATCGACGCGAACCTGCGGGGTGCGTCCCAGGTCTTTCTGCAGAACAACCCGGTGACCGGTTTGATCATCCTCGTGGCCGTCTGCTGGGGAGCGGTCAACGCCCAGACGCCACGGGCCGCCATCGGCGCCGCCGTCGGGCTGGTCGTGGGCACCGCCACCGCGTTGGTGCTCAGAGTTCCGCACGCTTCTGTCGGCGACGGGCTGTTCGGCTTCAACCCGCTGCTGACGGGGCTCGCCATCTCGATCTATCTGCGACCCGGCGCGCTCATGTGGATCTACGTGGTGATCGGCGCGGTCGTCACCACCGTGGTGACGCTGGCGATAGGCACGGTCCTCAAGACCTGGAATGTCCCGTCATTGACCTTCCCGTTCGTCCTGACGACCTGGTTTCTGCTGCTGGCCACCTATCAGTTCGCCTGGCTCAGGAACGGCGCGCTCGGCCAGCCGGTCCTGCCGCACAGCCTTGACCCGAGAGCCACCCGGGTCCATGTGACCGGCGCCTTCCTGACACCGAGCATGCTCAAAGACGTCTCCGAGGTGTTCCTGATCGGAAACTGGGTGACCGGCGTGCTCATCCTGGTCGCGCTGGCGGTCAATTCGCTATGGGCGGCCGGCGCGGCCATCGCGGGCGCCGTGGTGAGCACGCTCCTCGCGCTGTGGTTCGGCGCCAGCGCCGGTGTTGTCGCCGGCGGCCTGTACGGGTTCAGCGCGGTGCTCACCGCCGTCGCGTTGGGGGGCGTCTTCTACCACCCGTCCCGACGGCTCGTGCTGTACGCGCTGTTCGGCATCGTCTTCACCGTCGTCATCCAGGCGGCGCTCGGCACCGCGCTGGCACCGGTCGGCATTCCCGCGCTCACGGCGCCGTTCGTGTTCGCGACCTGGCTGTTCCTGTTGCCCAAACGTGACCTGGTCCCGACCGCGCACCGCGAGCTGCCCGAGCACGACGTGATCAAGACCAGGTGACCCACTGCCGCTGCACAGGGGTGCGGACGTACCGACGAAGCCCGACCGGCCGGCGGACGCGACACCGGCCGGGCTCGGCCGGGACTAGTAGATCATCTGCATGACGTCGCGGACCCTGGTCAGGGTCTGGTCGGCGATCCCGCCCGCGCGGGCATTGCCGTCGGCCAGGACGCCACGCAGATACTCGGGGTCGCGGGCCAGTTCGGCGCGGCGCCGCCGCAGCGGCCGCAGGTGCTCGTTGACCGCTTCGGTGACGACCGCCTTGAGCGCTCCGGCTCCCCGGTCACCGATCTCGTCGGCCAGGTCAACAGGGGAGCGACCGGCGCAGAGGGCGGCGGTGAGCAGCAGGCTGGCGACCTCCGGGCGGTTGTCGGGGTCGTAGGTGACGGTCCGCTGGCTGTCGGTCTTGGCCCGGCGGATGAGCGCGGCCGTGCGGTCTTCGGTGTCGCGCAGTTCGATGGCGTTGCCGCGGCTCTTGCTCATCTTGGTGCCGTCGGTGCCGAGCAGCAGCGGGGCCGGGCTCAGCAACGCCTCCGGCTCCCGGAAGACCTGCTGCCCGGCGGCGTAGCGCTGGTTGAAGCGGCGGGCGATGAGCCGGGTCAGCTCCAGGTGGGGGAGCTGGTCGCGGCCGACCGGTACCAGGTTGCCGCCGCAGAACAGGATGTCGGCGGCCTGGTGCACGGGGTACGTGAGCAGCAGGCCGCTGGTCGACCGGCCGCCGGTGGCCTCCGCCTCGGCCTTGACGGTCGGGTTGCGCTGGAGCTCGGCGACGGTGACCAGGCTCAGAAACGGCAGCAGCAACTGGTTGAGGGCCGGCACCGCGCTGTGGGTGAAGATGGTCGCCCGCGCCGGGTCGATGCCGGCGGCGAGGTAGTCCAGCAGCAGCTCCCGGACGTTGCCGGTCAGGTTGCCGACGCTGTCGCGGTCGGTGATGACCTGGTAGTCGGCGATCAGGACGAACACGTCGACCCCGGCGGTCTGCAGGCGCACGCGGTTGGCGAGGGTGCCGAGGTAGTGCCCGAGGTGCAGGGCACCGGTGGGCCGGTCGCCGGTCAGCACCCGAAACCGCTCCGGGTGTTCGAGGATCTCGGTTTCGAGCTGCGCGCTGCGCGCGGCGGCCGTGGTGAAGGGTTCGTCGACGGTGCTGGTCACGGTGGGTCTCCACAGGGTTGGAGAGCCGCCTTCAGCGCCGCCCGCGACGAACGATCAGGTGTGTCCTTCGCTGCCGAGCTGCCCGAAGGCAGCTCGAGACAGGGTCAGGTCACGGCCGCCAGACGGGCGACCGCCACCAGGTGCGCGAAGAGAGCAACACGGAGTCGAGTATATCGGCGCGACTAGGTCTCGTCTCGGTGCTGCCGCGACGTCAGGGGCCCTTGTCGAGGCCGAAGTTGTGGTACCAGTGGCCGCCGGAGGGCGCGGTGTCGAACAGGACCGGTGCGACACCGTTGCCTTCCAGATCGTTTTCGTACACCCGTCCGGACTCGCAGGTGCCGCTGCCGGTGACGTGCAGGCCGTGGGTCTGGGTCTGGTGGGGCTGGCTGTCCCAGACCCGGTTGCTGTGGATGGTGGGGCGGTAGGTGGCCGCCGCCAGTGTGATGCCGGCCCTGACGGTGGGGGAGTCGGGTATCCGGTACCGGGCGCCCGGTACCGGGGTGCCTTCCGGCCAGGCCGTCGTCGCGCCGGGACGGCGCGGCGCGAGGGTGAGCTCGGTGGCGCTGTTGCCCATGACGATGGCCTGCTGGCCGCCGGCTGTGATCCACTTGCCGCGATGGCCGTCGGGCCGCCAGTCGGCGGCGGTGTCGACCAGCGACCGCGGGGTGTAGGACACCGTCCGCCCGCCGCCGGCCGATCTGGGCTCGGCGCGCCGGCCGTTGTCGCGCACCCGGTTGTCGGTCACCGACGGGTCGGACAACAAGGAGTCGATGAGGATGCCGTCGAGGGCGTTGTCCCAGAACTCGTTGCATTCGACGACCAGGTTGGCGGCGGATACCTGGGCGCCCCCGGCGAGGTTGTGCTGCCAGTACCCGTAGCGGCCGTTGCGGCTGATCCGGTTGCCGAAGAAGTTGTACGGGCCGGGGGTGTTGCCGACCGCGACCCCGTCCCAGCAGTTGTCCTCGATCACGCAGCCGGTCACGATACCGCCGCGCCCGGCGACGTGGGTGGTGCCGAGCGCCGAGACGTCGTAGCCGGCCTGATGGTTGGCGATCATGGTGCAGGCGGAGACGACGAGCCCGTCGGCGCCCCAGTCGGAGATGCCGAATCGGTTGCCTTCGGCGTGGCAGCCGATGACGCGGATGCCGCTGGGCGGAGCCCAGTCCCGTTGCTGCAGTTCGAAGAAGACCCCGTTGGTGCCGTTGCGCACGGCGGTGCAGGCGGTGATGGTCAGCCGCTCGGTGGCTCCCCAGCCGCCGATGCCGATGCCGAGGCCGGCGCCGCCCATCCACTCGTAGTTCTCCAGCCGCCCGCAGTGCACGACGAGCAGGTTGTCGACGAACGTGTCCTGCAGGAAGTCGCAGCCGAAGCCGGTGGCGGGAGTGTCGTGGATGTACAGGTCGTGGAAGCGGCCGCGCAGCACGTACTGCAGCCCGAGCCCCTTGGCGAGCACGTTGTAGGAGGGCAGGATGACGCCCGAGCCGTCGATCTCGAAGTGCGCGAAGGTGCAGTCGGCGAGGTGATTGTCACGATCGGCCCCGTGCTCGCGCGCGGTGAAGTAGGCCAGCGGTGTGGGGGACGTGATCCTTCCCGGGTTGGACAGCGCAAACCGGGTGGCGCGGGCGCCGGCGCCGATCAGCGACACGCCGCTTCGCCAGACGGTGCCTTCGTCGCGGATCGAGTACGCCCCCGACGGGCAGTAGATGGTGCGGGGCTGACCGTCGGCGGCGTAGGCGGCGCCGAGCCGATCGACCAGCCGCTGCAGCGCCGGCTGGTCGTTGGTGGTCCCGTCACCGGCCAGACCGTGCGCGCGGGCGTTGTAGACGAACGGGTCCGCGGCCCAGACATCGGCAACCGCCGCCGCCCGGTTCGTTCTTGGGGTCGTAATGGCGTCATGGCGGGCAGGATTAGCGGGCGGTTCCTGGCTGTTCACCGTCCCCGGAGAGCCCGCGGTGGCGCGGCCCGTTGGATCCATGCCTTGAGGCGAACGCATCAGGTTCTCCTACGTACGGAGCCGGCCAGCGCTGGCCGTGGTGACTTCCGCATCAGCGCGTCAACCGGCCCGTCCGAGAAACGTGCCGTCGGAAGACGCGGCGTCTTCGGTAGCCGACGACCTTCGACGGCAGCGACAGCACAGGCCGAACAACGCAATCGGCACGCCGCGCTGAGGCCGTTGTCGATCGGGTAAACCGCTGCTGTGTGTGATTCCCCCGTGGGCGGGTTGAGAACGCAGATCAACGGCCTGATTTGGATGGGCAGCCGACCTGAGGCTGAGCAGCGCGGGCGCAGAGGTTGTCTGCGCGCACGGGAGTAGCGTGGGGGCGAGTGCTCATCATCAAGGCCGGGAGGCGGTGAGCGCGTCGGCCAACGGCCTGCGAACGCGCCGGAGCGGCGACGTGCCGGGAACCGTAGCGGGGCCGGCGTGAACCTGCGCTACCCGGCGGTGCGCACGTACGCCGGCCCGTTGCGGCGGCTGGCCGGCGCCGGGCGTCGGGCGCTGCGGACACTGGCCGCCGGTGCGTGGCCGTTGCTGCACCAGACCGCCGCCGCTACGGTGGCGTGGATCATCGCCCGGCACCTCGTGCTCCACCACCAGCCGTTCTTCGCGCCGATCGCGGCCGTCGTCGCGCTCAACGCGGCGCTGGGCGAACGCGGACTGAACGCGCTGCGGCTGCTGCTCGGGGTGGTCGTCGGGATCGTGACAGCCGAGCTGGCGATCGGTGTGCTGGGCGGCGGCTACGGAACCCTGGCGCTCGCCACCTTCGTCGCCATGGCGATCGCCCGGGCGCTGGGCGGCGCCCGCATCGTGATGGCCCAGGCGGCCGCCAGCGCGATCCTCACCGTCGCCGTCGCGAACGGCGAGGTCGGCGCGCAGCGGCTGGTGGATGCGCTGATCGGTGCCGGCGTGGCGCTGGTGTTCAGTCAGCTGCTGTTCTCCCCGGAGCCGGTCGCGCTGGTGCGCCGCGCCGAGGCGGCGGCGCTGGCCGAAATGGCCGACGGACTCGAGCTCACCGCCCGGGCGCTCGACCGCAACGACGACACGGTGGGGGAGCAGGCGTTGGGCCGGCTACGTGACCTGCGCGACCACCTGTCCGAACTCGGCCGGACAAGACATGCCAGCAGCCGGGTGGTCCGGCACTCCGTGGTGTGGCGTTCGCGGAAGGCGCCCGTCGTACGCGAGAACGAGAACGCCGGACACCTCGACCTGCTCGGCGGCAGCTGCCTGATGCTCACCCGTACCGCCATGGGCGTCGGCCCGGGTGAGCGCCGCAGGCTGGTGCCGAGCGTGCGGGAACTGGCCGGGGCGCTCGCCGCGCTGGCGAAGAAGCCGGGCGATCGCTCGACCCGCCAGCACGCGGCCGATCGCGCGCTCGAAGCCTCCCGCCACCTCGTCGACCACGACACGCCATCGGGCTCGGCGCTCGCCGCCGCGACCGTGGCGGTGCGGATGGTCGCCGCCGACGTCATGGTGTTCGCCGGTGTCGAACCGGAACGGGCCGGCGAGGCGTCCAGGGAGGGCGCCGGGGACCTGAAAGTCCCCGCCCCGCCGTCGACCCCCGGTACGCCGTTCGGCGTGAACCGCTGGAGGTCAACGAGGTGAGCGTGCCCTGCCGGCGATGGTCCACACCGGCCCGCGCGATCATGCGGTCCGCTGTGGAAGTCCGGACGGCGGCCAGCCCCCGGGACCGGAACTGCCGGCCGGGTACGTCAGCAGCGGCACCTCGTCGGCGTGCCAGGCGGCGAGCACCGGTTCGATGATGCGCCAGCAGTCCACGGCGGTGTCCCCGCGTACCGACAGCGTCGGGTCGCCCTCGAGGACCCCCTTGAGCACCTCGCCGTACTCCGGCAACTCCCCGGGGCCGAACTCCGCCTCCAACGTCACCAGGTCGATGCGCCTCGGGTCGCCGGGGCCGTTGATGTTGAGGTCGAGGCGGAGCCGGTCCGGGCCGAATCCGATGCCGAAGCGCAGCCGGTCCGGCCGGTCGCAGCCGGCCAGGCCGGTGGGTACCCGCGGCGGCGGCTGGAAGGTGATCCCGATCTCCTTGCGTGGCGGGCTGAGCGCCTTGCCCGACCGCACCCGGAACGGCACCCCGGCCCACCGCCAGGTGTCGACCGTGAGTACCACCTCGGCGAGCGTCTCGGTCCGGCTGTCGGACGGGACGCCCGCCTCGTCGGCGTAGGACGGCAGCCGGTGGCCGTCGATCTCACCCGCGGTGTACCGCGCCCGGCGGCTGTAGGCGACCGGGTCGTCGCGCCACACCCGGGTGGCGCGCAGCGTCTGCGCCTTGCGGTCGCGCAGGTCGCGAGCCTGCAGCGTCGGCGGGGGCTCCATCGCCACCAGCGACAGCACCTGCAACAGGTGGCTCTGGACCATGTCGACCAGCGCGCCCGCGCCGTCGTAGTAGCCGGCCCGGCCCTCCAGCCCGAGGCTCTCGTCGAAGACGATGTCGACGCTCGCGACGTGCTGGTTGCCGAGCACGGGCTCGAGGATCCGGTTGGCGAACCGCGCGCCCACCACGTTGAGCACCGTCGACATGCCCAGGAAGTGGTCGACCCGGTACACCTGGTCTTCGGGTACCAGCCGGGTCAGCAGGTCGTTGAGCGCCCGCGCGCTGGCCGCGTCGGTGCCGAACGGCTTTTCCATCACCAGCCGGGTGCCCTCGGGCAGGCCGATACCGGTCAGCACGTGGCAGGCCCGCTCGGTCACCGGTGGCGGCAGTGCGAAGTAGATGATCGGCCGGCCGCGGCAGGCGCCCAGCAGCCGCCGCAGGTCGGTCTCCGCGGTGACGTCGGCGCGCAGGTAGCGGGCGCCCGTCGCGACGGCCTCAACCTCGGGGCCGGTGGCGCGTGCGGCCGCGAACGAGTCGGCGACGCGTTTGCGCCAGCGGTCGTCGCTCCAGTCGTCCATGCCGCTGCCCAGCAGCGACAGCCCCTTACCCCGGCCGGTGGCCAGCAGCCCGCCGAGGCCGGGCAGCAGCAGTCGCGCGGTCAGGTCACCGCTCGCGCCGAAGATCAGCAGCGTCTGCTCAGCGGAGCCACCGGTCGGCGGGTGCGGCACGGTCATGCGGGCGTTATGCCCCGGCGGTACGCCCCGTATGCGGCCGGCGGCTATCGGGCGCGGTTGTGTTCGGCGGCGATCCGGGTCTCGAGCCTGGTGAGGCGGTCGAGCACGTCCTCGATGTCGTGCCTGGTCGCGGTGCGCTCGGCGGGTTTGAGCGTGACCATCAATTGGCCGCTCGGCTCGATGACCCCGGTGGCCACGTCGGCGAGGTCGTCGCCGTGCTGCATCCGGACCGCGTGCGCGATCTCCTCCGGCCGCAGCGCGAGCCGCCGCATCTCCCGCATGACCGGTCTGCCATCGGCGATCACGGTCGTCGGGGTGCCCTCGAGCACCCTGGCCGCCCGACCGCTGTGCGCGATCAACCAGTTGAGGGCGTTGCTGGTGGCGACGAGCGTGACGGCGCCGATCGCCCCTCCGGAGAAGCTGGTGTCGTTGCCGATCACCGCGTTCTGCACGACGTTGGACAGCAGGAAGAGGACCGTGAAGTCGAGCGTGTTGAGCTGGGCGAGGCCCCGCTTTCCCGTCAGCCGGAACAACAGCACGATCGTCGCGTACACCAGGATCGTGCGCAGGACCTTCTCGAGTACGGGAACCTGGACGGCAAACATGTCACGCCACATGCGGTGCCCTCCGCGACAGGTCGGTGCGCTCCGTGGGTACGCGTACAAGTTTGACTCTGTGGCAGGCGTCTGCGGCACGTCGGCCCACCCTCCCGTCGCGGTGGTGAGGGGCGCCGCCGTCGGTTCGATGCCATCGCCGTAGGGAATGGATCGGTTGTCGCACTCAGGAGGCGAGAATGCGGGCGTTTCTGATCGCCGTGGGCGTCGTCGGGGTTGTGTTGATCCTGCTGGGTCTGTTCCTCGAGGCCGTCAAGTGGCTGATCATCATCGGTTTGGTGGCGTTGGCGGTGTCGATCGTGTTGGGCGTGGTCAAGGTCCGTCGTTCCGTTGATTAGCCGGCACAGTTCAACGGTTTGCCGGAGAGTACTCGCCGGCTGCGTCGGGCGGCCGGCTTCTCGCCCGGGCCGTCGTGCGGTTGTGGACGGCGACCGGGATCCCGTGCCGAGCCATGTCGTGGGCCAGGTCGGGGCACGTCACCGCCAGACCCCCGGCAGTGCTCAGGTGGCGTGCCGGCGCTCGGGCATTCGGCCCGTGTCGCTGCCGTCCGCGCGACCGTCTTCGCAAACCGGCGCGGGCGTACCGGCCGGCGGATGGTGGACGAGTGCGCGGGCCCGCTCCGCCACGATCCGCAGCGGCAGTCCGAGCGCTGTCGCAGCCGCGGCGACGTCGTCGTGTTCGGGTTTGGCGCCCCACGGACCGTGTTTGATGCGGATCGGGTGCCCGTCGAGGTCGACCGTGCTGGTACGCCGGGACAGCGCGAGCCGCTCGACCGGGAGGCGGCGCAGACCCAGGCTGCCGGTCTCCTCCAGGACGATGCGCTCGCACGCGGCGGCCCGGTCCGGGCCGACCAGCACCTGCACGGTATGGGCGGGTCGGCCCTTCTTCATCACGATCGGTACCAGCCAGGCATCGGCGGCGCCGGCGGCGAGCAGTCGGTCGACCAGGTGGCCGAGCACCTCGCCGGTGACGTCGTCGACATTCGTCGCCAGCAGGTGCAGCGCGTCGACCGCCCCGATGGGGTCGCCCAGCAGCGCCTGCAGCACGTTGGGCCGGCCCTCGACCTCCCGGCTGCCCGCGCCGTACCCGACGGTGTGCACGGTCATCGGCGCAACCGGCCCGAATCGGGCGCGTGCGGCCAGCAGAAGTGCCGCGCCGGTCGGTGTGACCGTCTCCCCGGCCGTGCCGGCCGGAACGACCGGGGCGCCGGCTCGCGCCAGCAGCGCCGCGGTCGCGGGCGCCGGTACGGGGAGCGTGCCGTGCCGGGTCCGTACCGTCCCGGCGCCGAGGCCGAGCGGGCCACTGTGCACGTCAGTGATCCCGAGCAGGTGCAGCGCCGCGGCCACGCCGACGGTATCGACGACGGTGTCGGTTCCGCCGACCTCGTGCAGGCGCACCCTGTCAACCTCGACGCCGTGCACATCCGCCTCCACGTCGGCGATGGCCCGCACAGCCCGCGTGGCGAGGGCCGCCACGGGCTCGGGCCGGGCCCGCCCGACGATCTCCAACAGCTCGACGGCCCGGCGGCCGGTCGCGTTGTCGCAGACGGTGACCACCGCCCGCGTCGCGGCCAGACCGCCCCGCGTGACCTCGATCCGTGCCAGGTCCCACCCGTCAATGCCGGCGCTGCGTATCGCGGCGCGTACGCCGTCCAGTGGGGCGCCCAGCCTCAGCAGCGCGCCCAGGAACATGTCGCCGGAGATACCGCTGAACGGGTTGAGCCAACAGATCATCGGCGGGCCGCCATCCGGTAGGCGGCGATCGCGGCGCCGAACCCCGAGTCGATATTGACGACGACCACCCCCGGTGCGCACGAGGACAACATCGCCAGCAGCGCCGTCACCCCGTCCAGGGCCGCGCCGTACCCCACCGAGGTCGGCACGGCGATGACCGGGCACGCCACGAGGCCGCCGATGACGCTGGGCAGCGCGCCTTCCATCCCCGCGATGCAGATCACCGCGCCTGCGCCGGACAGCGGCCCGCGTTCGGCCATCAGCCGGTGCAGCCCGGCGACCCCGACGTCGCTGATGCGGTGCACCGACAGCCCGACCGCGCCGGCCACGCCGGTCGCCTCGGCGGCTACCCCGCCGTCCGCGGTCCCGGCCGAGACGACGGCCACGTCGAACCCCACCGGCTCGGCCCGGTGCCAGACCAGCAGCCGGGCAGCGGCATCGTATTCAGCGTCCGGGACCGCCCGGCACACCTCGCTCGCCACCGGTTGCTCGATCCGGGTCACCAGTACCGGGCCGGTGTTGGCTCGCAGCAGGCTGCGTACGACGCCGGTGATCTGCTCCGGGGTCTTGCCCGGTCCGTAGACGACCTCCGGTAGGCCCAGCCGCGCCTCCCGGTCGGTGTCCGGGCGGGCCCAGCCCAGGTCGTCGAAGCCTCGTCCGTTGCTGATCAACCCCGCGCGGGCGTAGCTGTCCGTGGAGTGATTCACGCTCGGTCCAGGTAGGTCATCGAGAAGGCGCCCGACTGGATGCCGGCCAGATCGACCGCCGCGTACCGGAACCCGGCTGACGTGACGGCTCGCTGTACCGCCTGGCGCAGCGGCTCGGTGACGGCTCGCGGCAGATCGGCGGGCGGAAGCTCGATCCGGGCGACGTCGCCGTGGTGGCGCACCCGAAGGTCGGCGAAGCCGAGCCGGCGCAGCGCCGCCTCGGCGGCCTCGATCTGGCCCAGCTTCTCCGGCGTCACCTCGTCGAAGTGGGGAATCCGGGAAGCGAGGCAGGGACTGGCCGGCTTGTCCGCGCACGGCAGCCCGAACGCCCGGGCGATGCTGCGCACCGCGGCCTTGTCCAGGCCGGCGTCCGCGAGCGGGCGCAGCACCGCGTGGGCCGCGGCGGCCCGCGCGCCGGGACGGTCGGGCCGCCGCGCGTCGTCGGCGTTCTCCCCGTAGGCGACCGCGGCGAGGCCGTAGCGGTTCACCAGGTCGTCGGCGATCCGGGTGAACAGCTCGTCCTTGCAGTGGAAGCAGCGGTCGGGATGGTTGCGGCGGTACTCGGGGCGCTCGCCTTCCCGGGTGACCACTTCCCGCACGCGTACCCCGAGGCCGGCGGCGATGTCGTGCGCGGCGGAACGTTCGGCGGCGGCGAGGCTGGGCGAGACCCCGAGGATCCCCAGTACCTGGTCGGGCCCCAGCGTCCGGGCGGCCAGTGCGAGCAGAGTCGAGGAGTCGACCCCGCCGGAGAAGGCCACGCCGAGCGGCGCGGTGCCGGCCAGCAGCGCCGCCACCCGGTCGGCCGCCTCCCGGTCGGCTCCCGACAGTTCGGGGTCCGGGCGGATCGAGGTTTGCGGCGGGGTCATGTCGTCCCCCTCAGCGGCCGCGCCGGCAGGGCTTCCTCCAAGTGTGCACCTGTCGCGCGGGGGCGGCGGGGCTCACCGTGCGGCTTCACGGACCATGCGGTTGGCGTCGGTGCGCGTGATCGCCGTTGCTTGGAGGAGTTCACCGGCGATGGTGCGCACGACGGCGACGACCGCGGTGCCGGACAGCCCGAGCCCCGCCCGGCATGCGTCGCCGGCCTGGCAGACGGCGGTCAGGGTTCGGTGGCGCGCCCGGTGCGGCTCTCGGCCGGCGATGAAGTCTTCGTCCAGCTCGCGGAGCGCCAGGCCGAGGTTGTGTACCGCTTCGGGTAGCAGGGGCGGAAGTTTCTCGCCGTCGACGATGAGGGAGATCGACCTGCGGGTGAGACCGCGGCTGGCCAGCACCGCCCGGTCGAGATGCTCCGCGCCCTCGCTGTACTGCTGAAGCGAGTCGCGCCAGTGACGCCGTTGCGGGGAGAACCGCACCACCTCCTGGGCGCCCTGCACGGCGTCGGAGAGCCGCGCCAGCTCATCACCCATGTCCCGCAGCTCCTGCAGCGCCTTCTCGGCCCCGGAGGCGTCGTGGTCTGCCAGCGCTCGTCCCGTCGCGGTCAGCTGCGCCGCCAGCTGTTTCAAGGCGGGAGCGGCGGCCTTGTGCACGATCCGTAGCGGGTTCAGCGGGAAAAGTACGATCACCACCAGCAGCCCGATCATGCCGCCGGTCACGGCATTGGCCAGCTGGGTCGCGGCCACCCCGGACGCGGTCGTCGGCGCTACCGCGGAGACCAGCACCGCCGTTCCGCCGGCCTGTGTGACGAGACCGCCGTGGCCGGTCAGCGCGATGGCGAGCAGGATCGTGGCGGTGACGATGAGACCGGTCTGCGCCGCTCCGTGTCCGACGAGCGCGAGGAACGCGTTCGCGATCGCGATGCCGAGCCCCACGCCGGCGATGAGTTCGACGACCCGGCGGAGCCGCTGGCCCACCGCGCCGGCCACGGTACCGACGGCGGCGATCGGCGCGAAGACCGGATTGTGGGTACTGATCCCGATCCTGCCCGCCACGATCCAGGCCAGGCCGGCCGCGATTCCCGCTTGAACGGCCAGCACCGAGTACATGGCCAGCTGTCGCCTTCGGTCCCGTTCGGTGGTCCGGGTCCGGTGCCGCCAGCTGTCGAGCACCTTCTCGACCCGCGTGGCGTACGGGCCGCCGGGGACTCTCGCCGCGGACTCCCGCCGCAATCGTTTCAGCTTGCCCATGGCAGATGGCATCCCCCCGGCCGCGGCCGGCAAATCCGACCACTCCGCCGAATACGAGTGCGATGCGCAACCGCGCCCGGTGCGTCCCGGTGTCCGCGGTACGACAGCGGGTATCGGGCCGGCATGAAACTCGGATACACCCTGTCCTGCGAGGAGTACGGGCCCGCCGAGCTGATCGAGCAGGCCAAGGCCGCCGAGCGGGCCGGCTTCGAGGCGCTGTGGATCTCCGACCACTTCCACCCCTGGTCCGATGCGCAGGGGCAGAGCCCGATGGTCTGGCCGATGATCGGTGCGCTCAGCCAGGTCTGCGCGCTGCCGATCACCACCGCGGTGACCTGCCCGATCATGCGGATCCACCCGGTGATCATCGCTCAGGCGGCGGCGACCAGCGCGGTGCTGACCGGCGGGAAGTTCGTCCTCGGCGTGGGTACCGGCGAGGCGCTCAACGAGCACATCCTCGGCGACCACTGGCCGTCGACCGATGTGCGCCTGGCCATGCTCGACGAGGCCGTCGACCTCATCCGTCGACTGTGGACCGGCGAGTTCGTCAACCACCACGGCGAGTACTACGTCGTCGAGCAGGCCAGGATCTACACGCTGCCGGACCAGCCGCCCAAGATCTACGTGTCCGGGTTCGGGCCCAAGTCGGTCGACGTGGCCGCGCGGATCGGTGACGGGTACGTCTCCACCAAGCTCGAACCGCAACTGGTGCAACGGTTCCGCGACCACGGCGGTGGCGCGAAGCCCGCGCAGGGCGGCTTCAAGGCGTGCTACGCGTCCTCCCGGGAGGACGCGCTGCGGATCGCCTTCGACAAGTGGCGCAAGCAGGGGCTGCCGGGCGAGCTGTCGCAGGTGCTGCCGTCGCCGCGACACTTCGAGCAGGGGAGCACGCTCGTCGAGCCGGACATGGTCGCCGATCAGTTCGCGCTCGGCCCGGATCCGGCCGCGCACGTGGCGAAGATCGAACAGTTCGCCGACGCCGGCTACGACGAGGTGTACGTCGCGAGCATCGGCCCGCACCACCGCGAGCTGTGCGAGCTGTACGCCCGGGAGGTTGTGCCGCGGGTACGCCGCCGGGAGCCGGTCCGCGCCTGACAACGCGCGGCACCCGGGCGGCCGCCCGTACGGGTCTCATCTCGGGCGCTGGGTGACCGGCTTCGCCGGCGTCGCGGCACCGCCCGGAGCCGGCGGCACCTCGGCGGCGCGGCGCTGCGCCAGCTCGGTGACCATCCCGCGCAGCACCTTCTCGGTGATCGGGTAGGCGAGGATGATGAGGATCGCCAAGGCGACGAAGGCGGCGGTGAGCGCCCCGGCACCGAGCCTGATCGTGGTGATCGCGCCTCTGGGCTGGACCCTGGCTCCGGCGATGTAGCCGCCGAGCCCGAGGGCGTACGCCGCAGCGGCTCCGCCGACGCCCTGCCCGACCTTGCGGGTGAAGGAGAGCACCGAGTAGATCGTGCCCTCGGCGCGGACGCCGGTCCGCCACTCGCCGTAGTCCACGGTGTCGGCTTCCATCGCCCAGATGATGGTGTTGATGGTGCCCAGGCCGAGGCCGAGCACGGCGAAGCACACGATGCCGATCACCGGGACCGACCCCGGCGCAACGGCGAGAGCGACCCCGCCCACGACGGTTACGACGCCGCCCAGGATGTAGACGGTCTTCTTGCCGACCGACTCCACGGCCTTCGGAGCGAGGGCCGCCGCCGCGATCATGCCGACCGTCTGCGCCACGGTCAGGACGACGTAGTAGCCGCCGCTGCCGAGCACGTCGCGGGCGTAGTACACGGCGAGCGTCTGCAGCGTGAACATCCCGCCGAGAAACAGCAGGCCCGACAGCGACAGCAGGATCAGCGGCCGGTTGTGCCCGAGCATGGCGAGGCTCTCGCGCAGACCGACCTTCTCCTCCTCGCGCTGCACCTGCTCGAGCGAGGTGAAGAAGCACCACAGGTACAGCCCGAACCCGACGACGAGGAAGATCGCCATGAGGATCGTCAGGGATCGTTGCAGGTTGTTCGAGGTCTGGATCAGCGGCGCGACGATCGCCGCCAGCGCCAGGATCGTCAGGTTCGAGCTGACGACCCGGGAACTGGACAGCCGGCTGCGCTCGTCCGGGTCCTGCGTCATCGCCGCGGCGAGCGACCCGTAGGGAATGTTGACGAAGCTGTAGGACAGCCCCCAGAGCGTGTAAGTGACGTAGGCGTAGACGAGCTTGCCGGTCGTGCTGAGCCCGCCGGGCACCGAGAACAGGGCCACGCCGAGAAACAGCAACGGTAGCGAGCCGAACAGCAGGTAGGGGCGGAACTTGCCCCACCGGGTCGAGGTCTTGTCGACCTCCGGCCGGCGAGCAGGTCGGTGACGCCGTCCCAGACCCGGACCAGCAGGAACAGGGTGCCGACGGCAGCGGCGGAGATGCCGGCGACGTCGGTGTAGTAGAACAGCAGGAACATCGACGCCATCGAGAAGACGAGGTTGTTCGCGGCGTCACCGGCGCCGTAGCCGAGGTACTGATTCAGGCCGAGCTTCTTCATTCCGGCTCCCGCGCGATTTCCGGCTCCCGCGCGCGACGGGCGGATCGTCAGGGCGACCCGCGCCACCGCCGACGCAGCAGATGGGCGGCGGCCTTGGGGTGGCGGTCGCGGGTGAAGACGCCCTTCCGGTTGCCGCCGACGCGCATGATCGTGACCGAGGTGGCGAAGTCGGCGAAGTTCCAGACGTGCTCGCCGACCACCGCGTCGACGCGGTCGAACACCCGGTGGTACATCGCGAGCAGTTCGACCTGGTACTCCTCGGTCCACGGCACCGCGACGACGCTGTGCAGGCCGGCCACCGTGTCGGCGCCGTACTCGGTCATGATGATCGGCTTGCCGTACCTGTCCGCCCAGGTGCTGAGCTCGACCTCCAGGTCGCGCTCGGCGGCGGGCAGGTCGCCGGTGTCGGTGTACCAGCCGTAGTAGCGGTTGAGCATGAGCACGTCGAACAGGTCGGAGAGCACGTCCCGGTCGGGGGTGGCGACCAGGACGTTGGCGAACGCCACCGGCCGGGTCGGATCCAACCGCCGGGCCTCGGCAACCAGCGGTTCGAAGTAGGCGCGGGACGCGGGAGTCCACGACTCGGGCTCGTTGGCGATGCTCCAGATCACGACACTGGGGTGGTTCTTGTCGCGGGCGACGAGCTCGCGGATCGCCTGCCGGTGCACCTCCCGCGTGGCGTCGTTGACCGTGTCCGGCGAGAACGTCGTGAACGACGTCTTGGCGAGGGTGGCGCCGAGTTGGGCGTTGAGCCCGACGGCGGCAGTCTCGTCGATGACGACGAGGCCGTGCCGGTCGGCGTAGTCGAGGACCTCCTCGGCGTACGGGTAGTGGGAGGTGCGGAACGAGTTGGCGCCGATCCAGTCCAGCAGGGCGAAGTCGTGGACCAGGAACACGTCGTCGTGGCCCTTGCCGCGTACCGGGGTGTCCTCGTGCTTGCCGAAACCCCGGAAGTAGAACGGCTCGCCGTTGATGAGGAACCGGGTGCCGGACACGTCGACGGTGCGGATGCCGACCGGCAGCGGGTACACGTCGACCGGCCCCTCGCCGTCGCGCCACAGCTCCACGGTGAAGGTGTAGAGGTAGCCCTCACCCGGCCGCCACGGGTGCACGTCGGCGACGGTCAGCTCACCCGCGGCTCCGGTGGCCCGCGCGACCTCGGTACCCGTGGCGTCGGCGAGCCCGACGCGCACCTCGGTCCCGTCGGCGCCCGCCGTCTCGACCTCGTAGCCGACGGTGCCTGCGGTACCGGACAGGCCGGTGACGACGGTGACATCTCGCACGTACGCGGTCGGGGTCGTGTACAGCCACACCGTCCGGTGGATACCGGCGTAGTTGAAGAAGTCGTGGAAGTACCACTGGCGCGGGCCCTCGGGAGTCTGATCGACGTAGCCCGGTGGGATCGACTGCCAGGTCAGCACGTTGTTGACGACGGCGGTGACCCGGTTGTCCGCGCCGAACTCCACGACGTCGGTCACGTCGGCCTCGAACGGGGTGTAGCCGCCCTCGTGCTCGACGACCTGCGTGTCGTTGACCCACACCACGGCCCGGTGGGTCGCCGATCCGAAGCGCAGCACGATCCGCTGGCCGGCCCACCGGTCCGGCACCCGCACCAGGGTCTGGTACCACACGTCGCCGACGTGGTCGTGAACGCGGGCATCGGCGAACAGGTCGTTGTAGCTCGCCGGCACGGGCGCTTCCCGGGCGCCGGGCAGTGGGCCGCGCCACCAGCCCTCGCCCCGGCCGACACCGTCGGCGTCGAGGGCGAATCGCCACAGCCCGTCGAGCGACCGGCGTTCCCGGGTGGGCGTCTCGCGGGGTTCGAGCATGTCGGTCACCTCGTCACGGGAGTGCTCGCCGCCCTCCGGGCCCGGCTGGCGGCCACGATGACGTCGACGCAGGCGTCGATGCTGAAAGCGGTGGACTCGATCATCAGGTGGTAGAGGCTCGGGTCCTCACCGTCGACGCCGTAGGCGTCGCGGACGTACCCGATCCGGGCCCGGTCGTTGAGCCGGATGCGCCGTTCGGCGGTGCGCCGGTCGACCCCCTCGACCTCCATCGTGCGCGCCACCCGGGCCGCGAACGGCCCGCCCAGGTGCACGTGCAGCGCGCCGGGCACGTCCCTGAGCACCACCGCGCCGCCGCGCCCGAGCACCACCCCACCGGTCCGGCGACTCTGGGCGAGGAACCGCGCGATCTCGGCCCGGATCCGACGCTCCTGTTCGTCAAGGTGCCTCGACGAGCCCGGGCCGTACGTCACCACGGGCACCCTCGCCAGCCACGCGAACAGTCGATCGGCGCGGCTGTGCGGCTGCTCGTCGACCGCGCCGATCGCCTCCGCCGGGACGCCCATCCGTTCGGCGACCGCGGCCGGGATGGCGCGGTCCAGGTACGGCACTCCGAGTCGGTCGGCGACCCGCGGGGCGATCGTCGTCCCTCCGCTGCCGTAGCGCGAGGCCACGGTGACCACGGGCGGCAGCGCGGGCGGGGCCGGGGTAGGGGGACGGCCAGCGCCGGGGGCTCCGGCCGGGTTCGGGCCGTGCGGTGGCACGGCGACCGGATCAGGTGTGTTCATCCGCCACCTCCGGGCGGTGTGCCGGGGACCGTCCGCGGCGCCGGCGCCGGCGCCGAGCGGGTGGCGGCTGCCGCCGCGGGCGTGGTCGGGGCCAGTGCCCCGGCGGCGGACTCCAGCCCGCGTACGAGCCCGGGCAGCGAGGCGCGCAGCCGCGCGTAGGTGGCCACCAGGTCGGGGGGAGCCTCGACCGGGGACTCCGGCGCCGCGTCGGGCGGGGAGAGCCGGGCCGCGGCCGTACCGAGGCGGGTCGCGTGGCCGAGCGCGACCAGCCCCAACGCGGCCGCGCCGAGCGCGGTACCCTCCGCCTCGCCGACCACGGTGAGCGGCCGGGCGAGCACCGCGGCCATCGTCTCGCGCCACAGCGCCGCGCGGAAGGTGCCGCCGGTGGCCCGTACCGCGGTCACCGGCCAGAGCCGGTCGAGCTGATCGACGACGGCCCGCAGTTGCAGGCAGACCCCCTCGACGGCGGCGCGGATCAGGTGCGCGCGGGTGTGCTGGGCGCGTAGGCCGAGGATCGCGCCGGGCAGGTCCGGATCCCACAAGGGCGCGCGTTCGGCCACCAGGTAGGGCAGCACCACCAGGCCGTCGCTACCGGCGGGCGCGGTCGCGGCGAGGTCGAGCACCTCCTCGTCGTGGTGCTGCTCGGGCGGTCCGGTGAGCAGGTCCGGCGTCAGCGCCCGGCCGGCCCAGCGGACGACGAGCCCGCCGTTGCTGATCGCGCCACCGACCACCCACGCCGAATCGGTCAGCGCGTAGCAGAACAGCGTCCCCCGGTCGTCGACCTTCGGCTCCGGGATGACCATGCGCACCGCCCCGCTGGTGCCCAGCGACAGGCCCGCCACGCCGGGCGAGACCGCGCCGGTGCCGAGGTTGCCGAGCGGGCCGTCGGCGGCGCCGGCGACCACCGGTGTGCCGGCGGGCAGGCCGATCCGGGAGGCCGCCGTCGCCGCGAGTGTGAGCGTGGCGGTGGTGGGCAGGATCGATGGGAGCTGCTCGGCCGAGATCCCGGCGAGCTCGACCGCCGCCGGGCTCCAGGTACGCGTCGCCAGGTCGAGCATCCCGGTTCCGCCGGCCGATGACAGGTCGGTGGCGAGCGTGCCGGTCAGCCGCCAGAGCAGGTAGTCCTTGAGCCCGAACCACCAGCGGGCGGCCGCGCAGGTCCGCCGGTCGTGGCGGGCGAACCACATGAGCTTCGTCAGCGGTGTCATCGGGTGTACCGGGATGCCGGTGTGCCGGTGCAGCTCGGCGGCCTGACCATCGGTACGCAGCGCCCTCGCCTCGCCGTCGGCGCGCGAGTCCGCCCAGATCACGAGCCTGGTGACCGGGCGCATGACGGCGTCGAGGCCGATGAGCCCGTGCATCGCCGCGCTGACCGAGATGCCGAGCACCTCGGCGTCGCCGACGCCGGCGACGCACTCCGCGAGCGCTGCCGCCGCGCACTCCGCGATCCGCTCGGGGTCCTGCTCGTACCAGCCGGGGACCGGCTCCACCACGGGGTACTCGCGCAGGGCCAGTCGGCGCCAGTCCGAGTCGAGCCCGAAGGCCACCGCCTTCGCGGCCGTCGTGCCGACGTCGAGTCCGATCATCACCCGCGGAGGTGAGCGCTGCGGCGAGGTCATCGCACCCCTTGGCGCTGGAACCGGTCCACGTCGGCGAGGACCGCCGCCACCAGCGCGTCATCGTCGCCGAGCGCGCGGTCGAGGCTGGCCAGGACGCGGGGCACGGCGTCCCGCAGCGGACCGGACGCGCGGGGCACCACCTCATCGGCGCGTGCGTCGTGCACCGGCGCGCCCTGCCCGCGCAGGTGACACACCCACGCGGCCAACACGAGCACCGCGCCCCGGGGCATGCGCCCGGCCGACCGCTGTGCGCGCAGCACCGGCAGGATGCGTTCGGCCAGCTTCTGCGAGCCGTCCGCGGCGATCTGCTCGAGGCGGTGGTGCATCCGCGGGTTGGCGAAGCGCTCCACCAGCGCGTCGCAGTAGGCCTGAATGTCGGCGGCGGGCTGGTCCAGGTGCGGCGACGCGTCGGACCACCACTGCCGCACCCAGCGCCGGCAGGTGTCGTCGCCGATCGCCTCCGCGACGGTGGTGTGCCCCCGGATCGAGCCGGCGTACGCCAGCAGCGAGTGGGCGCCGTTGAGCAGCCAGAGCTTGCGGTGCTCGTACGGGGTGATGTCGGCGGTGAAGGTGGCGCCGGCCTCCTCCCAGCGGGGCCGCCCACCGGGGAAGGAGCCGCTGAGCACCCACTCGGAGAACGGCTCGGTGGCGACCGGGGCGCGGTCGTCGCGGCCGGTGGCCTCCGCCACGACGCGCAGGTCGTGCGGGTCGGCGCGCGGGGTGATCCGGTCGACCTCCGTGGTGACGGTCGAGACGTGGTCGGACATCCAGTCGATGAGCCCGGGGTCGACCAGCTCGGCCACGTCGCGTACGACCCGGGCGGCGATCTGGCCGTTGCCGGCCAGGTTGTCGCACGGTACGAGGGTGAGCGGCCCGGCGTCGGCCCGGCGCCGGGCGGCGATCCCGGCGAGCAGGCGCGCCGGCGCGGTCTGCACCGACGCCGTCAGGTCGCGGCGCAGCGCCGCCACGTCGTCGCGGACCTCCGGGCGGTCGCGGTCGAGCCCGCCGTCGGGGCCGCGGAAGTACCCGGCCTCGGTGACGGTCACGGTGACGGCGACGACCTCGGGGGAGCCGAGCAGGCGCAGCCAGGAGTCGTGGTCGACGCCCGGGCACGCCCGCGACAGGCTGCCGATCACCTCGAACCGGTCGCCGTCGGCGGCCCGCGTCACCAGCGTGTACAGGCCGTCCTGTGGGTCGAGCAGCTCCGGCAGGCGGCGGCTGCGGCCGGTGAACGCCGCGATGCCCCACTCCGGCGCGTCCGGGGCGTGCTCGGTGTACCAGGCCTGATGGGCCCGGAAGAAGTTGCCCAGCCCGAGGTGCACCAGCCGGACCGGCGCGGCTACCCGTCCCACCCCGGCGCGCCGGGACAGCTCGTGGTCGTTCATAGCTTGAAAACCCTCGTCGGCTGCGTGGAGACCAGGTCGACCGCGGTCTGCGCGGCCTCGTCCTCGGACAACCGGTAGTCGGCGACGAGGCGGGCCAGCACGCCGGCGTCGACGCGCCGCGACAGGTCGTGGCGGGCCGGGATCGAGCAGAAGGCCCGGGTGTCGTCCACGAACCCGGAGGTACGGGTGAAGCCCGCGGTCTCACTCACCGCCTCCCGGAACCGGCGCTGGGCCGCCGGCGCGTCCAGGAACCACCAGGGCGACCCGACGTACAGCGACGGGTAGAACCCGGCGAGCGGCGCCAGCTCCCGCGACCAGACCGTCTCGTCGACGGTGAACACGACCAGGTGGAATCCGGGGTACGTGCCGTACCGGTTGAGCAGCGGGCGCAGCGCGTCGGTGAACTCGATCCGGATCGGGATGTCGTGGCCGGTGTCGGGGCCGTACCGTTCGAAGGTCGGCAGGTGGTGGTTGCGCCGCACCCCCGGGTGCAGCGTCATCACCAGCCCGTCGTCGCACGACATCCGGGCCATCTCGGTCAGCATGTGCCGGCGGAACGCCACCGCCTCGTCGGGCGTGGCCGCGCCGGCAAGCGCCGCCCGGTAGATGCGGGCCGCCTCGGCCGGCCCGAGCGGATCGGTTCGCGCGTCGGGGTGGCTGTGGTCGGTCGACCGCGCGCCGTGGGCGATGAAGTACCGCCGGCGCTCCGCCAGGGCCTGCAGGTAGCCGGGGTAGTCGCCGGTGTCGACACCGGCCGCCACGCCGAGCCGGGCGACCGCGTCGGGCCATCCCGGCTGCGCCGGCTCCAGGTACGCGTCGGGCCGAAACGCCGGGATCACCCGCCCGTGCCAGGTCGGGTCGGCGGCGAGCGCGGCGTGCGCGGCCAGGTCGTCGCACGGGTCGCTGGTGGTGACCAGGACCGCGAGACGGAAGCGGGCGTACAGCGCGCGCGGCCGGTACGCGTCGTCGCGCAGCCGCGCGGACACCTGGTCGTAGATGGCGTCGGCAGTCGCCGCCGACGGGCGCTCGGTCACCCCGAAAATCTCCGCCAGCTCGGCCTCGAGCCAGTAGCGCACCGGGGTGCCGCGGAACACCGGCCAGTGTTCGCACAGCAGCCGCCATACCCGCCGCGCCGCGTCCGGCGACAGCGGCCCCTGGCCGACCCCGAGATCCGCCAGGTCGACTCCGTCGGCGTGCAGTAGCCGGGTGACGTAGTGGTCGGGCGTGACGAACAGGGTCGCGGGATCCGGGAACGGCTGGTTGTCGAGTAGCAGGTGCGGATCGACGTGACCGTGCGGGGAGATCAGCGGCGCGTCGCGTACCGCGTCGTAGAGCCGGCGGGCGATGTCCCGTACGTGCGGCTCGGCCGGCAGCAACCGGTCGGGGTGGAGTGCCAGTTCGACGGCGGTCTGGACACCCATAGGTCAAGCATGGCCACGCCGGCTCCGGCCTCGCCAATCGGATTGTGCGTCCGCGGGTGGGGAAATTGTCCTGGACACACCCATCGGCGGGAGCTTCGCGAAGGAGCCGGCCATGACCGAGACAGCGCCGCACACGCGGCAGGGGACCGCTGTGGCGAGGATCGGTGGGCCCGGGGTGACGCTCTCCGACGAGCAGGTCCGCGCCTTCGTCCACGAACAGCTCCGGGAGGTCGACCTGGACGGGCGCAGCCTCTGCGTCCTGGTATCCGACGGCACCCGTACCTGCCCGCTGCCGCTGTTGCTGTCCGCGTTGCACGGCGCCGTCCACGGCCGCGTCAGCCGGCTGACCGTCCTGGTCGCGCTCGGCACCCATCCCGCGATGACCGAGGCGGCGCTCGCGATGCATCTGGGCTACCCCGAGGGCGGGCTGCGGGAGCGCTATCCGGACACCGCCGTGCGCAATCACGAGTGGTGGGACCCGGCCACCTTCGTCGATCTCGGCACGATCACGGCCGACCGCATCGCCGAGCTGTCCGACGGGATGCTGCGCCAGCGCGTGGACGTACGGATCAACCGGGCCGTGGTGGACCACGACCTCACGGTCATCGTCAGCCCCGTCTTCCCCCACGAGGTCGTCGGGTTCTCCGGTGGCAACAAGTACCTGTTCCCAGGGGTTTCCGGGCGGGAGCCCATCGACGTCTCGCACTGGTTGGGCGCGCTGATCACCAGCGCCAGGATCATCGGAACTCGTGGCGTCACCCCGGTCCGGGCGCTCATCGACGAGGCCGCCGCGATGGTTCCCGGCGAGCGGCTCGCGCTGTGCATGGTGACGGGTGCGGGGAAGGCCCGCTCGGAGCCGGAGGAGATCGCACCCGCCAAGGCGGCCCAGACACCGGCGGACCTGCCACCGGCCGGCGAGACCGCGGTCCGCCTGCACGCCATGACGTTCGGCGAGCCGCAGGCCGCCTGGGCGGCGGCCGCGGACGTCTCGGCCGCCACGCACATCCGCTACCTCGACGCCCCGGTGCACAGGGTGTTGTCGATCCTCCCGACCCGGTACGACGACCTGTGGACCGGAGCCAAGGGCTTCTACAAGGTCGAGCCGATCGTCGCCGACGGCGGCCAGGTCGTCATCTACGCCCCGCACATCCACGAGATCAGCGCGACGCACCCCCAGATCGCCGAGATCGGGTACCACTGCCGCGACTACTACGTCAAACAGTGGGACCGGTTCTGCAACTACCACTGGGGCGACCTGGCGCACTCCACCCACCTGCGTGGCGCCGGCACCTACGACCCCGAGCACGGCGAAGACGACCGCGTCACCGTCACCCTCGCCACGGGTATCCCTGCCGACCAGGTCCGCGCGGTGAACCTCGACTACCTCGACCCCGCCTCGATCGACATCGGGGCCTGGGGCGCGGACCCGGACACCCTCGTCGTCCCCGACGCCGGTGAGGACCTGTTCCGCCTGCGCTGAGCGGTCGGGTCCCCCGCGGCGTCCGGGCACTGCGCGGCAGACCGCAGGCGAGGCGATCGCCGCGGCTCACCCGGCATACTCCCGAACGGGCAGGCCGCGCACGCCGACCGCGGCCCGGAACAGCGAGCCGGCCACCGGATCGTCGCCGGCTTCGAGGCCTTCGCGTGACGTGGTGATGAACAACGTGTCCAGGTGTGGGCCGCCGAACGTGCAGGCGGTGACCATCCTGGTCGGTAGCTCGATCACCTCGTCGACCACGCCGTCCGGGGTGTAGCGGCGCACCGCACCGCCCTTGTGGAGCGCCACCCACACCCCTCCGTCGGCATCGACCGTCAGGCCGTCGGGGCGGCCAGCCTCGAGCGGGATACTCACAAACGGGCGCCGGCCGGTCAGTCCGGAGCCTCGGTCGTAGTCGAACACGGCGACGCGCTGGGTGGCGGTGTCGTTGTAGTAAGCGCGGGTGCCGTCCGGGCTCCACTCCAGGCCGTTCGAGATGGTCACTCCGTCCAGCACCACCTGTACGGACCGGTCGGGGTCGAGCCGGTACAGCGCGCCGGCGCCCGGTCGCTGGTCGTACGCCATCGATCCGCAGTAGAAGCGGCCGTCCGGATCGCATCCGCCGTCGTTCATCCGCACGCTGTCGTCGGTCCACAGTTCGGGCAGGTGGGTGAGCGTGCCGTCGGCGTCCTCGACGGCAAAGCCCCGCTCGACGCCGATGACAGCACCGCCCCGGCGGCGCGGCCGAACGGCGGCGGCGACCCGGCCGACGTGGCGCCGGGTGATCGTCGCGTCCGTTGCCAGGGACAGCACATCGCCGGCAAGCATGTCGACCCAACGCAGCCCGCCCCAGAGCGAGGACCACACGGGCCCCTCGCCGTGGTAGGTCACCGGGCCGGTTACCTGGTCAGGACGCACTCGTTCGCCTCCGACGGTACGTGCCAAAGCTACCAGCGAAGGGTGGTGCCGACCCTGTCGCCGTCGGCGGCCTCCTCGCCGTCGCCACTCGAGCCCCGCGGCCGTCGCCACTCGAGCCCCGCGCTCCGGCGGCATCCCGCCGAGAACGACGTGTCCGGTCCCGGCATACCCGACCACCCGGCGGGCAGGTCGCCCGGTACGGGATCGCCCAGCGGCCCAGCCGGCGGGTTCGGTGCTCATCCGGTTGGTGCGCCGACCGCGCGAGCCCGGGACGACGCGGAGGAACCCCATGACCACCGGTATCGCCACGACGTCGACGTCGAGTAGTCCCCTGGCCGAGGTCCCCGTCGAGGGCCAGCGCAAGGTCCGCCGCTGGGGAATCATCATCACACTGGGCAGCTTCCTGTTCGGCTACGACACCGGGGTCGTGTCCGGGGCGCTGCTGTTCATCCGGCGCGACTTCGGCCTCAACGCCCTCGAACAGGGCTCGGTGGTGAGCGTGCTGCTGCTGGGCGCGATCGTCGGCGCGCTGGCCACCGGGCGGGTGGCCGACCGGATCGGGCGGCGCAAGACGCTGTTCGGCCTGGCGGTGGTGTTCGTGATCGGGATCGCGGTCGCGGCGCTCGCGACCGGCTACGGGATGCTGCTGGTGGGCCGGATCGTGATGGGCCTGGGAGTCGGCGGAGTGTCGGCGATCGTGCCGACGTACCTGTCGGAGATCTCGCCACCGCAGATCCGCGGCCGGGTACTGACCCTCAACCAGTTACTCATCACCGTCGGCCTGCTCGTCTCCTACCTGGTGGACCTGGCGTTCAGCGGCGCGCAGAACTGGCGGGCCATGTTCGCCGTCGGTGCGATCCCGGCGATCGCGCTGGCCCTCTGCTGCGCGCGGCTGCCCGAGTCGCCCGCCTGGCTGATCACGAACGGGCGAACCGCCCGGGCGAAGGCGATGATCGAGTCGGTCGTCGACGCGCCGACCGCCGACGCTTACGTCGAGGGGTTCCAGCGGCAGGAGGCGCAGCGGCGGCGGGAGCGCGCGCCCGAGGAGAAGCAGGGGCTGCGCGTCCTGCTGGCGCCACGGGTTCGCGCCGCGCTGGTCGTGGGGCTCACCCTCGCCGCCATCCAGCAGTTCGGCGGGATCAACACGATCATGTACTACGCGCCGACCATCATGGGGGAGACCGGCCTGAGCGCCTCGAACTCGATTGTCTACTCGGTGTTCATCGGGGTCATCAACCTGGCGATGACGGTCGTGTCGCTGCGGCTGATCGACCGGGTC
Source organism: Planosporangium thailandense (assembly GCF_011947195.1). Lineage (GTDB taxonomy): Bacteria > Actinomycetota > Actinomycetes > Mycobacteriales > Micromonosporaceae > Planosporangium > Planosporangium thailandense. Next base: position 58,830 of record NZ_JAATVY010000011.1, read on the forward strand.
GGGCGCCGGCCGCTGCTGCTCGCGTCGCTGGCGGGCATGCTCGTCACGGTGGCGCTGCTGGGGCTGTCGTTCGTGGTGCCGCTCGGCCCGGTCGTCACGCTGGTGTTCATGCTGCTGTACATCATGTCGTTCGCGATCGGCATGGGGCCGGTGTTCTGGGTGCTGCTGGGCGAGATCTTCCCGCCCCGGGAGCGCGCCGAGGGCGTCGGCGCCGGCTCGATGGTGAACTGGCTGTCGAACTTCGTGGTGTCGCTGGCGTTCCTGCCGGTGGTGACCGCGATCGGGCAGGGGCAGACGTTCTGGGTGTTCGCGGTCATCTGCGCGGTCGGGCTGTGGTTCGTCGCGCGCTACGTGCCCGAGACCCGCAACCGCAGGTTCGACCAGGTCAACGCCGACCTGCAAACGCGCTGGACCGGCCGGGCGCGAGGCACCGCGCCGCAGCCCGCGTGAGCCCGACGTCGCGCGCGCCGGCTGAATGGGCGCGCGGTGCGGCTGGGTAGGGAACCGGTCATGACACGGCGGCGCGGCCGACACGACGGTCAGAGCGGAGCGAGTCTCCATACGGTGCTGACGGCCGTGGGGGCGAACGTTCTCGTCGCGGTGGCCAAGGGCGTGGCCGCGCTGGTCACCGGATCCGCCGCCCTGTGGGCCGAGACCTTGCACTCGATCGCCGACACCGGCAATGAGCTGCTGTTGTTTGTCGGCCTGCGCCGGTCGAAGAAGAAGGAGGACTTGGAGCATCCGTTCGGGTACGGCCAGGAGCGCTACTTCTGGGCCTTCCTCGCTGCGCTCGGGATCTTCCTGATCGGTGGAGTGCTCTCGATCATCGAGGGTGTCCGCAGCCTGCTGCGACCGGAGCCACTGTCCTCGCCGTGGGTCGGCATCGCCGTGCTCGTCGCCGCAGCGTGCTTCGAGGGGTACTCGTGGGGCGTGGCGCGCCGGCAGCTTCGCGTCCGCGCCCGGGAACTGCACCGTACCCTGGCCGAACATCTGATCCGGGCATCCGACCCGACCGCGACCACGGTGTACCTGGAGGACAGCGCCGCGCTGGTCGGTATCGCCCTCGCGCTGGCCGCGCTGGTCCTGCACCTTCTCACCGGTTGGGCTGGATGGGACGGGCTGGCGAGCATCTGCATCGGGCTGCTGCTGATAGCGGTGGCGGCGCTGCTCGCCCGCCGGTCGAAGGCGTTGCTCATCGACGAGTCGGCGCCCCAGGACGTGGTGCGACCGATCCGGGACGCCATCGTCCGGCCCGACTGGGTCGCTGACGTCCGAGCCCTCGACGTCATCTTCGTGGGCCCGGCGGAACTGTTGGTGATCGCCCGCGTCGTGCCGGTGCCCGACGCTGTCGAGGTGCCAGCGCGCGACCTGGTCAAGCGCGTCGACGGGTTGCGCCAGGAGTTGCTGCGCGCGCCGGCCATCACCGAGGCGGCCGTCACCGTCGAGGACGTCCCCCGGTGAGCGCTCCGCGTGCTCACTGGCGCGGGTGGTGGGGGACCAGTGCGACGAGGTCGACCACCTGGCGGGTGACTTCGAGGTCCTCCCGGGCGGTCACGACGACCGTGCGTACCCGTGCCCCGTCCGCGCTGATGTCGGCGTCCGCGTGCGCCGCCTCGTTGGCGTCCGGGGCGACGCCCACGCCCAGGTACGCCAGGCGGGTCGCGACGCGGGCCCGGACGACCGCCGCGCGCTCGCCGATGCCGCCGGTCATCACCAGCACGTCCAGCCCGCCCACGGCGGCCGTCATCGCCGCGATCTCCCGGCACAGCCGATGGATGAACACGTCGAACGCCAGCGCGCAGTCAGGATCGCCGGCGGCCCGGCCGGCGAGCACGTCCCGCAGATCACCGGAGGTACCCGACAGGCCCTTCAACCCGGACCGGGTCTCCAGCGCCTCGTTGAGCTCCCCGACAGGTACGCCGCCGTGTTGCAGCAGCCACATCAGCAGCCCCGGATCCACGTCACCGGAGCGGGTCACCATCACCAACCCGGCCAGCGGGGTGAACCCCATCGTCGTGTCCAGGCAGACGCCGTCGCGGACCGCGGCCAGCGACGCCCCGGCGCCGAGGTGGCAGGAGACCATCCGGGTACCTGGCAGCGGGACACCGGCGAGCTCCGCGGCCCGCCGGGTGGCATAGGAGTGGGAGAGGCCGTGGAAGCCGTAGCGACGCAGTCCCCAACGCCCGTTCCACTCCCTCGGCAGCGCGTAGGTGTACGCCTCGGCGGGCAGCGAGGCGTGGAACGCTGTGTCGAAGCACGCCACCGCCGGGGTCTGCGGCAGCAGGTCGGCCACCACCCGGATAGCGGCGACCGCGCGCGGGTTGTGCAGCGGCGCGAGATCCGTGATCGAGTCCAGGTAGCCGAGCAGTTCGTCGTCGACGCGGGCGGGCGCCCGGTACCGCGGCCCGCCGTGCACGACCCGGTGGCCCACCGCGTCGATGTGGCCCACGCCCTCGACGAACTGCCGCACCGGCTCGATATGTGCCCGGCCCGTCCAGCGCTCCACCGTGGTGGCGGCGTGCACGGCGCCGTCCGGGGACACCAGCGACAGCTTCATGCTGCTGGAGCCCGTGTTGACCACCAGGACCCGCATCGGTTACACCGGCTCGGTCAACGGCGCGTTCGCCACCGCCGTGGCCGGCCCCGGGATCCCAGACCACTGCCAGTCGCGGATCTCGGGCATGTCCTCGCCGTGGGTGCGGACGTACTGGCGGTGCTCGATCAGCTTGTTGTGCAGCCACTCCCGGTGATGCCCGGCGACCGGCCAGAGCCGCGGCACCCGGTCGATGACGTCGATGGCCAGGTGGAACCGGTCGATGCGGTTCAGCACGCACATGTCGAACGGCGTCGTCGTCGTGCCCTCCTCGAGGTAACCGCGTACATGCAGGTTGTCGTGGTTGGTGCGCCGGTAGGTCAGCCGGTGGATGAGCCACGGGTACCCGTGGTAGTTGAAGATGATCGGCTTGTCGGTGGTGAACAGCGCGTCGAAGTCCCGGTCCGGCAGCCCGTGCGGGTGCTCGCGCTGGTCCTGCAGCCGCATCAGGTCCACCACGTTCACCACCCGCACCCGCAGGTCCGGGAAGAAGCCGCGGAGCAGCTCGGCGGCGGCGAGGACCTCCATCGTGGGTACGTCCCCGGCGCAGCCCAGCACCACGTCCGGCTCGGAGTTGCCGTCGGTGCTGGCCCACTCCCAGATCCCGATGCCCTTGGTGCAGTGCACGATCGCGTCCTGCATGTGCAGGTACTGCAGCTCCGGTTGCTTGCCGGCGACGATCACGTTGATGTACTGCCGGCTGCGCAGGCAGTGGTCGGCCACGGACAGCAGCGTGTTCGCGTCCGGCGGCAGGTAGACCCGGATCACGTCGGCCTTCTTGTTGACCACGTGGTCGATGAAGCCCGGGTCCTGGTGGGAGAAGCCGTTGTGGTCCTGCCGCCACACGTGGCTGGTCAGCAGGTAGTTCAGCGACGGGATGGGGTGCCGCCACTCGATGCCGTTGGTGGTCTTCAACCATTTGGCGTGCTGGTTGACCATCGAGTCGACGATGTGGATGAACGCCTCGTAGCAGGAGAAGAATCCGTGCCGGCCGGTCAGCAGGTACCCCTCCAGCCAGCCCTGGCAGGTGTGCTCGGACAGGATCTCCATCAGCCGCCCGTCGACGGCGAGACCCTCGTCGTACGGCTCGATGCGGGCCATCCAGGTCCGGGCGGTGGCCTCGAGGATGGCGGTCAACCGGTTGGAGTTGTTCTCGTCCGGGGCCAGCACCCGGAAGTCGCGCATGTTGTCGCGCATGACGTCGCGCAGGAAGGTGCCCAGCAGTCGGGTCGACTCCACCGCGCCGGTGCCCGGTGCGGTGACCGGTACGGCGTAGTCGCGGAAGTCCGGCATCCGCAGGTCGCGCGAGAGCGGGCCGTCGGGGTTGGTGTGCGGGTTGGCGCTCATCCGGCGCTCGCCCGCCGGATGGAGATCCCGGATCGCGGCCACCGGCGCGCCCGAGTCGTCGAACAGCTCCTCCGGCCGGTAGCTGCGCATCCAGTGCTCCAGCACCGCCCGGTGGTGGGCGTCTCCCCGGGCGTTGCTGAACGGCACCTGGTGGGCGCGCCAGAACCCTTCCACCTTCAGCCCGTCGACCTCCGCCGGCCCGGTCCAGCCCTTCGGCGAGCGCAGCACGATCATCGGCCAGCGTGGCCGTTCGGTGGTCCCCTCGGCCCGGGCCCGGCGCTGGATCAGGGCGATCTCGTCGAGGCACCGGTCCAGGGCGGCCGCGAAGTCCTGGTGCATCTGCGCCGGGTCGGAGCCTTCCACCAGGTACGGGGTGTACCCGTACCCGCGCAGCAGTTCATCGAGCTCCGTGGGCGTGATCCGGGCGAGGATGGTCGGGCTGGCGATCTTGTAGCCGTTCAGGTGCAGGATCGGCAGCACCGCGCCGTCCCGGCACGGGTCGAGGAACTTGTTGCAGTGCCAGCTGGTCGCCAGCGGTCCAGTCTCGGCCTCCCCGTCGCCGACGATCGCGGCGACGATCAGGTCCGGGTTGTCGAAGGCCGCGCCGTAGGCGTGTGACAGGGAGTACCCGAGCTCGCCGCCCTCGTGGATCGACCCCGGTGTCTCGGGCGCCACATGGCTGGGGATCCCGCCCGGGAAGGAGAACTGGGTGAACAGCCGCTTCATCCCCTCGGCGTCCTGGGACACGTTGGGGTAGACCTCGCTGTAGGTGCCTTCCAGCCACGCCGCCGCCACGGCTGCCGGCCCGCCGTGGCCGGGGCCGATCACGTACATCATGTCCAGGTCCCGCCGCATGATCGCGCGGTTGAGGTGGGCGTAGATGAAGTTGATGCCCGGGGTGGTGCCCCAGTGCCCGAGCAGCCGCGGCTTGATGTGTTCCGGGCGCAGCGGCTCGCGCAGCAGCGGGTTGTCCATCAGGTAGATCTGTCCCACCGACAGGTAGTTCGCCGCCCGCCACCACGCGTGGATCCGATCCAGCTCCTCCCGGTCGAGCGGGCGCTCCAGCGTGGCGACCGGGGCCGCCGTCGTCTGCGTGTTGTTCATGGCCGTCCAGGCCTTCCCTTCGGTACGGCGCGGCGGGCGTCACCCGCGACGGCCCACCTGCTCGCGTCGCCGGGTGAGTTCGTGGCGGCCCAGGCCGGCCACATCGACCTCGTCCAGTGAGGTGACGACGAGGTCGGCGTGCGCGCCGACCAGCAGCTCCCGGTCGTCGCCGCGGGCGACCCCCAGCGCGGCCATCCGGCCGGCCTTCGCGGCCTGCACGCCGCTGACGGCGTCCTCGACCACGAAGCACTGCTCCGGCTGGACGCCGAGCTCGGCGGCCGCGGTCAGGAAGATCTCCGGATCCGGTTTGCCGTGCGCCAGGTCCCGCCCGGACAGGTCGGCGTCGAAGAAGTCGCGCAGGTTCAGCCCCGGCCGGATGAAGTCACAGGTCAGACCCTCCTGCTGCGCGAACGTGTCGAGCCGGATCTGACTCAGGAAGCGGTCGGCGTTCTTCGACGACGAGGCCGCCGCCGTGGGGATGCCCGCCGCCCGGACGGCCAGCACGAACGCCAGCGCGTCGGGGTACGCGTGGAACTCCCGGGCCTCGATCAGCTGGACCAACTTCCGCTGCTTGTGCGCCGCGTAGGCGTCCACCCGGTCCGGAGCGTCCGGGACCTTGAAGTACTCCAGCGCCGCCAGCGCCCCGCTCATGCGAGGCTTGCCCGACAGGACGCGTTCGTAGACCTCCGGGGTGAAGCGCTCGTCGGACCACTCGCTCCGATCGCGGATGTCCGCCCACTCGCCCTCCATCAGCTCGCGTAGCGACTCCTTCCACGCCCGTTCGTGCGGCGAGTCGACCAGGACGCCGTCCACGTCGAAAATCGCGCCCTGGAATCCCTCGGTGGGCATGGTGGGCTCCCTCCCCGGTTCGTGCGGGCTACCGGCCTACCGCGGACGGCTGCGCCGCGAGCGCGAACCGGCAGTCGCTGCCCGGCCCCAGTTCGCGGACCTCGTCGCCGACGCCGACCCGCAGCGGACCCCGGAAGCCCTCGGCCTCCGCGAGCACCGTGAGCTCGTCGTCTTTCACGCCTACCCGCAGTGAGGTCCCCCGGAACCTCATCGTGAACGCGACCCCGTCGAGCCGGTCGAGCAGCCGGGGTTCGAACCGCAGGACACCGTCGGCGACGCTGGTACCGACGTAGCTTCGCTGCAGCAGGTCCAGGGTCCCGGACATGACACCCATGTGGATGCCTTCCTTGGTGGTCCCGCCCTGCACGTCGCAGATGTCGCTGTTCAGTGCCACCATGAACCGGTCCCAGGAGCTGGCGGGGTCGAGGCCGGCCAGTACACCGGCGTACGTGACGAAGCTGAGCGTCGAGCCGTGGGAGGTGCGCCGGTCGTAGTAGTCGATGGTGCGCCGGGCCAGGTCGCTGTCGTAGCGGTAGCCGAGCCGCTCGAAGATCGACCGCAGCTCGTCGTGGCCGAACAGGAAGAACAGCATCACCGCGTCGGCCTGCTTGGACACCTTGTAGCGATTGGGGTCCTTGCCCTCGGCCCGCAGGATCCGGTCCATCCGCTGGATGTTCGGGTACGCGGCGCGGTAGTGGTCCCAGTCGAGCTCCTCCAGATCGGCATAGCCCTCGAACTGGCTGATGACGCCGTCGTGGAAGGGGATGTACATCCGCCGGCTCATGTCGTCCCAGGTGTGCAGCTCCTCGTCGGTGACGTCGAGGCGGGCCCGTAGCGCCGCGCACCTGCTGGGCGGCAGCAGGTCGAGCACCTGCGGCGCGGTCGCCGCGATCCACGCCACCATGGTGTTGGTGTAGGCGTTGTTGCGCAGGCCGGGCTGCCGGGCTCCCGGGTACCGCTCGTGGAACTCGTCCGGCCCCATCACCCCGTGGATCTCGTACCGCTGCCGGTCGGGGTTGTAGTGGGCGATCGAGGCCCAGAAGCGCGCGATTTCCAGCATCAGCTCGGCGCCGTAGTCGCGCAGGAACTCCAGGTCGTCGGTGGCCTGGTAGTACCGCCAGACGTTGTAGAAGATCGCGGCGTTGACGTGGCGTTGGTTGCGGCTCTCGTCGGGCTCCCAGCGACCGGACAGCGGATTGAGGTGGATGGTCTGGGTCTCCTCGGTGCCGTCGCTGCCGCTCTGCCAGGGAAACATGGCGCCCCGGTAGCCCGCCTCGCACGCGGCCGCCCGGGCCTCGGTCAACCGACGGTACCGGTACAGCAGCAGTGCGCGGGTGATCTCGGGTAGGCGCAGGTTGAGGAACGGGTACACGTAGAGCTCGTCCCAGAACACATGCCCCCGGTAGGCCTCGCCGTTGAGGCCGCGCGCCGGAACCCCGGCGTCGTGCCGCGCGGTGTGCCGCGAGCAGACCTGCAGCACATGGGCGACGTGGAAGCGCAGCAGCAGCTGTGCGCGGGGCTCGCGGGGGAGCTGGACATCGCAGACGTCCCACAGCTCGGCCCAGGCCGACTCGTGCGCGGCGAGCGCCGTGGCGAAGTCGGGGTAGCGCTGCACGTGCCGGCCGGCGGCGGTCAGCGGCTCCGTGATCGCGTTGTCGTGGGAGGTGAACAGCGAGACCATCTTCTCCACGCGGGTCTGGTGGCCCTGCTCGACGTCGAAGGCGAGGACCTGCTGGATGTAGTCCTCCTTCTGGTAGAGGTCGCGGTCGACGTCGGCGGGCTCGCCGTCGTGGAACACCCGGGTACGTGCGGCGTCGGCGATGTAGATGTCGGACTGGCGGGTCTGCACCTTCAACGCGATGACCTCGTCGCCGAACGTCCGCGGCGACACCGGGTCGAGGTGGCGACCCTCGAGCCCGCGGTAGCGCGCGACGATGCGGTTGGTCATCCGGCCGTCCAGCGCGCTCACCACCTCGGCGCGGCCCGACCAGTTCTCCGGGATCAACGTCCACTCGAGCCCGGCCTGGTGGCTGTGGACCATGCTCACGAACCGGCGACTGCGCAGGCGGGTGACGCGTCCGGCGTGGTCACGGAACCGCAGTTCCCGCTGTACCAGCGCCGACCGGATGTCATAGGTGTGCCGGTAGTCGAGCAGCTCGACGTTGTCGAGCCGGATCGCCTCCTCGCCTTCGATCCGCAGCTTCAGCACCAGCCAATTGGGCAGGTTGACCAGGTCTTCGTTCCAGATCGGGATACCGCCGAAGATCGTGGTCTCCCGGTTGAAGCCGCCGTGGGCGTAGGTGCCCGGGTAGTGCACGTCGCTCATGTCCTCCCACTCGGCCGTCCCGCGGGTGGAGAAGTAGCCGTTCCCGGTGGAGGTCAGCGCCTCGCGCAGCTGCTCCGAGGCCGGTTCGAAGCGGTCGTAGGCGATGGTGAAGTCGTACATGGCGCCCCCCATGAGCGCGTCGGGTGCGGTCAGCGTCCCAGCCGGGTCAGAAATTGCTCCACTTCCCCGGTGGAGGCGAGGACGAACTCGGCGTCGGTGGCCCGGCCCGCCACCTCAGGGTCGTCCGGGCGGCCGACGAGAATGCCGATTCCCCGTCCGCGCAGGGCACGGAACGCGTCTTCGTCGGTGATGTCGTCACCCAGGTAGAGCGGGACGACGTCGGGGGAGTCGAGGCCGAGGACGTCCATGAGGAAGCAGACGGCTCTGCCCTTGTTCCAATCGATCTTCGGCTGGAGCTCGTAGACCATCTTCCCCGGCGTGACCTTGAGCCGGTCGGGCTGTTCGGCCAGCAGTTGCCGGACGAGCGCGGCGACCTGTTCGCGGCCGGAGTCGGTCGCGAGCCGGTAGTGCACGGCGACCGCCGCGCGCTTGGGCTCCACCTTCACCCCGGGGATCGTCCCGACCTCGGCCAGCACCCGTCCGGTCACCGACGCGATGAGACCCTCGAAACCCGCGGCCGGGTTGTCGGGGATCGTGCCGATGCGCGGGCTCCAGATGTCGAAGCCGTGGCTGCCGGCCACCACCAGGTCGTCGAGGCCCATCAGCCGCTGGACGACCGCCCGGTCGCGACCACTGACGACGCACACCGGGCACCGGGTGGCCAGCGCCCGAACCGTGTCGCGCATGCTGTCGGACATCACGGCGTCCTCGGGCCGGTCGACGATGGGCGTCAGTACGCCATCGTAGTCGAGGAAGGCGGCGGGACGGCGGCCGGCCAGTCGGCGGACGAACGCTCCGTCATCGTGGAGCGCGTTGGGCAGGTCACGGACGGTCACCGGGCTCATGCCGGGACACCTCCTGCTTGCCGGCACCCTTCGCCGCGTCTAGGCGGTGACCGCGATGGGCGGCCGGATGACCAGCCACGTCCCCCACCCCGCTACCGGGGGCTTGAGGGCGCCACCGCGACCCCTCCCACGGTAACGCGATCACCGAGCCGCCGGCCGGCTTGGTCGGCGAACCCGCGCAGGCCGCGTGATGTGAACGGTTGCTCGGAGTCGCATCCACAGAGGACGGTGTGCTCTCGGATCATTCTGCGGGGATCCCTGGGCGACCTATCTCGCAGGCGCCGGAACTTACATATGTATGTCGGCATACCTAATCTAGGGGTGTGGGTGAACTCGGCATGGACGACGCGGCACTCGCGGCAGGGGTGGTGGAAGTGGCGCCGCAGCTGCACCGCGTCCTGGAACGGCGCGCGGACGCTGACTTCGAGCACCCGAAGCCGCCCGAGGTGCAGCTCGCCGTGTTACGGCTGGTCCAGGAGCGCCCTGGTGCGACGGTCCGAGAGGTGGCCGACGAGCTGCAGCTGAAACCCAACAACGCCAGTGCGCTCGTTTCCGCGATGGTGACTGCCGGCATGGTGCGCAAGGAACCGGACCAGCGGGATCGACGCGTGGTGCACCTGTACGTGACCGACGAGGCCCGCGGTCGGGCCGAGGCGGCCCAGGCGTTGTTCACCGGCTACGTCGCGGCCGCGCTGGGCGCGTTGGAGCCTGCGCAACGGGAGGCGATCCGCGCCGCGTTGCCCGCTCTCGGCGCGCTCGCCCGGGAGATTCGCGCCGCCGGTCGCTGAAACGCCCCGCCGTTCGTCGGGGATCCCCGCACACTCACGCCCTCGCAACCCGAAACCGTACCCCCGCCCGCGCACGCACGACCGCCGGGCGCCGCGCCTGCCGGGGTCGGCAGGTTGGCCACCGTTGCGGGCCTGGGCACGCGGCAATGGCATTTCATCTTGGTTAATCGCACCGGCCGGATCTATGGTGGGCGCGTGAGTTCGGCCGCGCACCATGCCAGCGACGTCACGGTGGTGACGCCGGCGTGGCCCGCTGCGCTCCTGTTCGGCTCAGTGCAGCCGGCCATTCGGCGGTTGGCGATGCGTGTCGTCACCGGTTCGTACGCGGCAAGCGCGTCGGCCACCTACGGGCTGCCGAGCCCGGTGCCAAGCGGTCGTAGCCCACCGGCGGTCGAACTCATCTCTCCGACGTAGACGCAGCCACCAGGGCGAAGCTTCCCCGCTTCGGCCCTTTTTCTTTTTGAGGAGACATGGCATGAGTACCGACGTTCATGGCACCGCTGACCGCGAGTGGATCGGCGGTCTGCAGGTGATGCTGACCGAGGATTTCGAACGGCTGACGGCTCGTCTTACCGAGCTCACCGCTGACAGCGGCGATTCCGCCGACGCATACAACCGGGATGCGCTTGTCGCGGCCACCCGGCAGAACCTGGACAACATCACCGGGGCGCTGCGCCGCATCGCCGATGGCACCTACGGCACCTGCGAGAAGTGTGACGGCGTGATCCCACGCGAACGGTTGGAGGTCGTGCCGCACGCCCGCTTCTGCGTCCCGTGCCAGCAGAAGCTCAGCGGTTACTGAACGAGGGCGGGGTCGTCGTCGCACCCGCCACGACGACCCCGCCGCCACCGGAAGGAAACATCCACCATGTACGTCACGAGCAGGCAGGGCGAACTGGGCGTGCTGCGCATCGTGTTCGAGGAGCAGTACGAACGGCATCTCACGCAGCTGGCGCTGCTGGCCCGGCAGCCCGGTGAGCGGGGGCGCGAAGAGACCGGCGGTGACGCCGCCGCAGCGGTGACCGCGACGTGCCGGCTCGCCTTGGCGGAGATCGGCCGGGCGTTGCGCTACCTGGAAGAGGGCCGCTACGGCACTTGCGAGCGGTGCCACGCCGACATCGAGATCGAACGACTCGCGCACCAGCCGTCGGCCCGGTTCTGCGACTCGTGCGAGTCCGAATCCGGTCGTCCGCAGCAACCGTAGCCGTCACGCCGTGTCATCGCGGTGCCGCCACCGTGCGCCGCGCCGCGATCAACGATCGGTCCGGATCGGCCGTGCTGCAGCCCCCAGTCCCACGGTGACGGTCCCGGCCCGGCTTGCCGGGCGCCGGCAATGTGCGCGCGGGCGTATCTGCTGGTCAGACACCTTTCGGGGGGCGTTGAACCAGGACACCCTGGTAGGCGCAAGGTGCATCACGGAAGCCCTGCAGAGCGCCGGGTATTCGCCGGGATGGCGGCCAGACGATCCAGTCGTCCGGCGGACCAGGCCCGCAGCCGTGACACCACAACTGGTGGAGGGTCTACCTCCAGGCAGGGGGAGCTGTGCGTTTCTTGAGGCGTCCGTTCGTGCTCACACTGGCTGCCGGGGTGTCATCGTGCGACTCGCGGCCGACCGCAGGCGACGCACGTGTCCGCCGGCAGTGCCACGTTGCGTACTGCCGACAAACACCAACCATGCGCAGAGGCGCCCGGTCTCGCCGTACAAGCAACGATCACCGAGTTGGGAGAGGCGTCATGTCGCAATGGTCGGCAGGTAACGTGACGATCGCGGGAGTGGTTGCGGCACGCGATGCGGCCGCCGGCGGCCTGCCCGGCCATGCCGCGTTCGCCCAATCCGCCGCGGACCGGCGGATGGGTCAACCGTGTTGCTCGCCCGCCGGTGCCGCGGTGGACCGCCTGCCAGGCCATGCCGCGTACGCAGGCAAGACAACCGGATCGGCGACCGTGTAACGATCAACCGCACGAGGGCTTGCCGGCGCCGGCTGACGCGGCAGTGCGGGTCGATCCGCCTGCTGCTCCGCGAACACGTTGCTCCTGCGCCACGGAGATCGCCGGAGCGGGGACGGGTCAGGACGAGCGGCCCGGTATCTGGGTGTCGCGAACGATCGCGACCGGGCAGGTGGCATGGTGCAGCATCGCCTGACTGACCGAGCCCAGAAGCAGTCCGGCGAATCCGCCCCGGCCGCGGGAGCCTACGACGACGAGTTGTGCCTCCTCGGCGGCCTTGAGAAGGGCCTGGCGAGCGCCGGTATGAACGAGTCGGCCCCGTACCGGCACAGCCGGGTACGCGTCGCGCCAGTTGCTGATCGCCTTGGACAGGACGTGTTCGTGCGCGGCCTCGACCTCGGAGGCGCAGTCGACCGAGGGTGTTCCGACGACGGGAACGACTCGTGCCGGCATCGTCCAGGCGTACACGGCGGTCAGGTCGGAACCGCGCAGCGCGGCCTCTTCGAAGGCGAACCGTACCGCCATGTCGCTCAATGGTGAACCGTCGACACCCGCGAGCACGTCGCCGCTGGGGGAGGCGCGTCCGCGGGCGACCAGGACCGGGCACCCGGCGTGCGCGGTCAGTTCCACCGCCACTGACCCGACCAGCAAGCCCTTGAAGCCGCCGAGTCCCCGGTTGCCGACCACGACAAGTGCGGCGGCGCGCGACTGGTCTATCAGCGTCGTGGCGGGAGGCCCCTCGACCGCGTCGCCGCCGACGTCCAGGGCGGGTGCGTTCGCGGCGGCGCGGCCCATCGCCTCCCGCACGATCCGTTCTGCTTCGAGGCGCACATCGGCTTCAGGCGGGTAGGCCGCTCGTACCCCGGGCACGCCGAGGTCTGGCCGGGTGAACGCGGAAACTACACGTAGCGGGAGATCTCGCATGGCAGCCTCGCGGACTGCAAGGTCAACCGCGTCGAGGCTTTGGCTCGAGCCGTCGACGCCGACCACGATCGGTTGGCTCATCGGTTGCCTCCGTCGGGTGCGGACAGGATGAGGTTGTACCGATGGTCATCACCGCCACGACGGTGACCGTGATGATCGAGAGCGCGAACAGGCATGCCTTGCCGTAAAACATGACAATAACGGCATGGCGGTGAAGCGGCTGCCTCTGGTGCCCTCATCCCGGCTGTCGCCGAGCGGTTCGACGTCACCATGATCGTGAGCTCGGTGGTCCTCGGTGCTTGCGCTCAGCGGCCGGCCGAGGCGCTCCCAGTACTTCGCCGCCGGCGTCCGGCAGGATTGAGAGGTAACAGCGGCCCGGCGACCGCGCCCCGTGCGGAGCCTCCGTCGGTGGATGTCGGCCGCCGGTAACGGGACACCGGTGTGGTTGCCACGGTGGCGGTCGCGGGAGGTGAGCCGGGCGTGGTCGGTGTCGGTCGGCGACGAGGCGCGGGTGGGGCATCGGCGGCGCCACCCCCGGACGCATGGCTGGTCGAGGTCGCCAACGACGCCAGCCGGGACGCCGGCGGTGTCCCGGTGGCGTTGCTCGGCGACTACCTGCCGCTGCTGGCCGACGCCGCGGTGACCGGACGCCGGCCCAAACGAGCCGAGCTGGATGCGGTGGGCCAACTCGGTCGGCAGGCCGCGGAGCAGGGCATCTCGGCCGGGCGGGTGGTGCAGCTGTACCTGTCGGCCGCGCGGCGGCTGTGGCAGAACCTGCCCGCGGTGGCGCGGTCCCCCGACAGCGAGAGGGTGCGCGCTGCCGCGGCAGCGGTGCTGCACGTCATCGACGAGGCGGTGGCCACCCTCGCCGAAGGCTATGCCACAGCGCGGCGGGATCTGGTCCGCCGGGAGGAGGCGCTGCGCCGGGAGCTGATCGACGACCTGCTGCGCGGCGACTCCGACCTCGGCGCACTCGTCGAACGGGCCGAGCCGTTCGGGCTCGACCTGGCCCGCGTGCACCAGGTCGCACTGGCGGCACCCAGCCGGCGGCTACCGGACACCGACGCGGCGATCAGCGCGCTGGAGGCGGTCATCTTCGACCGGCTCGGCGATCGCGATGTCCTGGTCGCGACCAAGGAGGGGCTGCTCGTTGCGATCGCTCCCGCCGACCCGGCGGCGGCCGACCGGATCGTCCCCGCCGTCAACCCGGACAACGATCTCGGACGGCTGATGCACCGCGAGCTGGACCGGCTACGACACGGTCACCCGTGGCGGGTCGCGGTCGGCCGCGCCCACCCGGGCCTTTACGGCATAGCCCGCTCCTACGAGGAGGCCCGGGAAGCGCTGAGCATGGCCGGGCGGCTGCACGTGGACGACCCGGTCGTCAACGCCCACGACCTGCTCGTGTACCGGGTGCTGCTTCGCGACCAACCCGCCATCGTCGACCTGGTCTCGTCCGTGCTCAGCCCGTTGCTGCAGGCCCGCGGCGGGGCCACGCCGCTGCTGGACACCCTCGGGGCCTACTTCGATACCGGTGGGGTGGCCACCGAGGCGGCCAAGCGGGTGCACGTGTCCGTGCGCACGGTCACCTACCGGCTGGAGCGGATCAAGATGCTGACCGGGTACGACCCGTACGACCCGCAGCACCGGTTCACTCTGCAGGCAGCGGTGCTCGGCGCCAGGGCCCTCAACTGGCCGGCCGAGCCGCTGCCCGCCGCCGCGTGACCAATGCCTGCCACCCCCGACCGTCAGCCGCGACCGGCGCTGCTGGGCAGCGGGCCGGACCGCAGCCGCACGTATCGATCAGTCCACGATGGAGCTTCGACCGTCTGCTGTCTTCTCCGGTACGGATGAGGTCAGGACGCGCGCCCTCACGCCCGAAGACCGCAACTCACGCGGCGGGCATCAGGGTCACCGGTTCGATGGCTCGACGGTGCCGAGCCATTCCGCACGTACCTCGTCGGCGTGCTCGTCGAGCCCGGGGCTCGGCCGGACATCGCGGTCGTTGTCCCCGAAGTGCACCGGCTGGCGCAGGTACGGCGTCCGCCCGAGCGTCGGGTGATCGAAGTGGCCGACCAGTCCGCGCTGCTCGATCTGCTCGCTGCGCAGGGCCTCGTCCAGCCCCCAGATGGGTGCGGCGGGGACCCCCGCCGGTTCGGCCATCGCGAGGACCTCGGCGGTCGTGTGGCGGCTGGTCCAGTCCTCGGTGATCCGTTTGATCTCTGCCACCCGCTCGCTGCGGGCGCGATCGGTCGCGAAGTCGGGGTCGGCGGCGAGGTCCGGCCGCTCGACCAACGCGGCGAACCGGGCGAACACGGTGTCGTTGGCCACGGCGATGGCGACCAGACCGTCCTTGGTGCGGTAGGTGTCGAACGGCGTCGAAACCGGATGGCGGTTGCCGATCCGGCCCGGGAGCCGGCCGGTGGCGGTCAGGATCGACATGCTCGTCACCTGCATGGACACCAGCGAGTCGAGCATCGAGATGTCCAGGTGCCGGCCACGCCCCGTGCGTTCGCGATCGAACAGTGCGGCGCAGATCGACCAGGCGGCGAACATGCCTGCGCACACGTCGCCCAGCGACTCGCCGATCCGGGTGGCGTCGCCGTCGGGAACTCCGGTGGCGGCCATCAGCCCGGACATGGCCTGCACGATCAGGTCGTAGGCGGGCTGTCGGCTCAGGGGGCCGCTCTGGCCGAACCCCGAGATGCTGGCGTACACGAGGTCGGGGTTGCGCGCCGAGAGCGCTGCCCAGTCGATGCCCAGCCGTGCGGTCACTCCCGGGCGGAAGTTCTCCACCACCACGTCGGCCCGGGCGGCCAGGCGTACCAGGACGTCGAGGTCGGCCGGGTTCTTCAGGTCGAGCACGATGCTGCGCTTGCCGTGGTTGAGCTGCGCGAAGTAGACGCTCTCGCCGTCGCGGAACGGGCCGAGGTGGCGGGAATCGTCGCCGGCCGGCGACTCGACCTTGACCACATCCGCGCCGAGGTCGGCCAGCAGGCCGGTGCAGTACGGACCGGCGAGGACGCGGCTGAGGTCGAGGACGCGGACTCCGTGCAGAACGGTCATGTCGACCGAAGCTAGGTCGCCAGCGGATGTGCGGCCATGTGCACGTGCACAAACTCGCGGATGCCGATTGGGCGGTCCGCCGTTGAGTGGTACACGGTGGCGGCCGTCCAATGGGGGCCTCACTCACCGTCACCGAGGAGAGCCTGTGGTCCCTTATCTGCTCCCCGACCTGTATGACGAGTTCCGCTCGGCCGCCCGCGCGGTGGCGCTCGGCGAGCTCGGCCCCCGGGCCGCGTTCGTGGACGAGCGGGGTGGGTTCGCCCATGAGTCGTACGACGCGCTGGTCGCAGCCGGCCTGCACGCCCCGGGCATCCCCGAACGCTTCGGTGGTGACGGCGTCGACGCGATCGTCTCGGCGATCGCGGTCGAGGAGATCGCGCGGGTCTGCGCCTCCTCCTCGAGCATCCTGACCTCGAACAAGCTCGGTATCACGCCGCTGCTGCTGTTCGGTACGGAGGCACAGCAGGCGACGTACCTGCCCGAGGTGGCGTCCGGGACCGCGTTGATGGCCTACGCGATCAGCGAGCGCGACGCCGGCAGCGACGTGGCGGCGATGCGCTGTCGCGCCGCCGACGACGGCGACCACTGGGTGCTCGACGGCGTCAAGTCGTGGATCACGTCCGCGGGCGTCGCGAAGTACCTCATCGTGTTCGCCGTCACCGATCCGGACGCCGGCTCTCGACGGATCTCCGCGTTCGTGGTCCACGCCGACGACCCGGGCATCAGCTACGGCGCGCCGGAGCGGAAGATGGGGCTGCGCGGTTCCGTGACCCGAGACGTCATCTTCGAGGGCTGCCGGATCCCGAAGGACCGCCTGCTGGGCGAGCGCGGGCGGGGGCTGCGGGTGGCTCTCGGCACGCTGGACCACACGCGTGTCTCGATCGGCGCGCAGGCTGTCGGCATCGCCCAGGGCGCGCTGGACGTAGCGGTGCGGTACGTACGCGAGCGTAAGCAGTTCGGCCAGCCGATCGCGGGGTTCCAGGGCGTGCAGTTCATGCTCGCGGACATGGCCATGCGGGTGGAGGCGGCCCGCCAGATGGTCTACGCGGCCGCGGCCCGTAGTCAGACGCGCGCCGCCGACCTCACCTTCTTCGGGGCCGCCGCCAAGTGCCTTGCTTCGGACACCGCGATGGCGGTGACCACGGACGCGGTGCAGTTGCTGGGCGGCTACGGCTACACCTGCGACTTCCCGGTCGAGCGGATGATGCGGGATGCCAAGATCACCCAGATCTACGAAGGTACCAACCAGATCCAGCGGGTTGTCATGGCACGTCAGGTACTGGCTGAATGAACCTCCGGTGGCTCGAGGTCGATCGCGGCGAGCGCGAACCACAGCTCCATCCGGTCTTTGAAGCGGTTCAGGTCCTTGCCGGTCAGCCGCTCGATGAGCTGCAGCCGGTACCGCAGGGTGTTGCGGTGCACGATGAGGGCCTTGATGGTCGGGGCGGACTGGCAGTCGTGCTCCAGGTACGAGCGCAGCGTTCTGATCAGGTCGCCCCCGTGGTCGGCGTCGTGCGCCAGCAACGGCTCGAGCACGGCCCGCCCGACGTCCGCCATCGGCAGTTCGAGGTTGGCGAGCACCAGTCCGGTGGGGCTCAGCGGCGCGGCGTGGTGGACGCCCGGTCCGCTCCGCGCGGCGTGGCACCCCTCGTGGTAGCCGACCCGCAGGCCGGCCACGCCCGCCCGCGCTTCGCTGACGCCGATGCCCACCTCGGGATCGATCCGGCTGAGGCGCCGCAGCAGACCGGCGGTGACCGGTTGCGGGTCGCGGTCGCCCGGCAACAGGACCACGACCGAGTCCCGGACCAGCGCCACCGGCATCGGATCGGTCTCGGAGGCGAACGGCTGGTCGAGGGTCCAGGGAGCGTGGCGCAGCCGATCGCGGCCGGTGGCCGGCTGTGCCACCACCACCCGGTACCGCGAATCCGCGGTCACGCCGTGCAGTGCGAGACTGCGGCGGGCATCCGGCTCGCTGCGGGCGCGCAGCACGATGTCCTCGATCACCTGGCCGAGCATCTCGCGCCGGCCCGTGCGGACCGCCTGCTGGCGGGCGAATTCGAGTCCGAACAGGTTGGCGGCGAAGGAGACGAGTCCGGTGTGCCGGGTGGCGCGTTCCGTGCGCAGGAGCGCGACCGGGATGTCGCCGAGCATGATCGGCAGCTCGACCGGGCCCTCGCCGTTCTCCGGCGCAGGTCCGGGGTGTCCCGACCAGCGGGATGCCGCGGGATGCTTGGCCACCAGCCGGCCATCCGGTTCGAGTACGGCGACGGTGCCCGCGTCCAGTTGGGCGTGCAGCCGGCGCAGGAGGCCGCGCAGGCCACCACCGGCGAGAAGTTCACGCACCATGCCGTCCTGAATGCGCACCGCGGCGTGGACCGCCTCGTAGTGCCGGGCGAAGATCTGGTCGGCGACCCACCGGCTGATCTGTCCGAACGGCACGTCCGCCGGCGACTCGATCAGGGTGAGCGCCGCATCGGCGGCCGCGTCGACCACGACGTCCGGCACCCGCGGATGCACCAGGCCGGTGCCGAAGCACAGGGCCGCGATCGGCCGGCGAGCCAAGCGCACGATCAGGTCGCGCCACTGCGCGTCCGTGCGCTCGAGGAGCCCGGTGGTCATGACCAGTTCCCCGCCGCGCAGAAACGGCAGCGGGTCGGGCAGCTCGGTGGTCGACACCCAGCTGATCCGGTCGGTTTCGGTGCGCGGACCGGTCACCAGGGCCGTCAGCCGCAGTGACGGCTCAGCGAGCAGGTGGGACACCGGTACGAACATGACCGCCATTGTGCATGTCGGGTTCGCAGTCCCATGGCGGGTTCGCGGTCCGAGAACGCCGCCGCGAACCGGACGTGCGGTTCCGACCGGTCACCTCGGTGCCAGCCGGTCGGGTGGTTCTGGCTCAAGAATCGCGCCGACCGTTGACAGCCGCCTTAGACGTTCTTACCTTCTTCATCACCGAATCAGAGACAATGTTCGTATATATGAACGCCCCGGAAGTTGACCCCACATCCAATTCCTTCCAGCACTTGGAGCTCCGCATGGCTCGTCGTCTCCCGCTCAGATCCCGCGGCGCTGCCGCCCTCGCCCTCTGCGCACTCGGCCTGTCTCTGCTCGGCGCCTGCGGCTCGTCCGACGGGTCGAAGGACGCCGCCGCGTCGAACAAGGCGCCGCTGTACTCGGCCCTGCCCAAGGACGTTCAGAAGGCAGGAGCGATCAACGTCGGTTCGTCGGTCGACTACCCGCCGTTCGAGTACTACGCCGCGGACGGCAAGACCCTGCAGGGATTCGAGACCGAGCTGGCCGCGCTGCTGGAAAAGCAGCTCGGCGTGACCTTCAAGTGGAACAACGCCAGCTTCGACACGCTGTTCAGCGCGCTGCGCGCCAACCGCTACGACGTCGTGTACGGCGCGACCAACGACACCGCGGAGCGCGAGAAGACCTTCGACTTCGTCTACTACCTGCAGTCCTCGCAGGGTTTCGTGGTCGGCAAGGGCAACCCGCAGGGCATCAAGGTCCTCGACGACATCTGCGGCAAGAGCATCGCGGCCGTCCGGGGTGGCGTCCAGGCCCAGTTCCTGGACAAGCAGGCAGCCGAGTGCGACAAGGCCGGCAAGGGCAAGCTGGACATCCTCACCTTCGCCGGTAACGCCGACGAGCAGCTCGCGGTCAAGCAGGGCCGCGCGGCGGCGCTGCTGGAGAACTACCCCACCGCGGCGACGTTCGCCAAGGAGTCCAACGGCGAGCTCGAACTGGTGCCCAACCTCCAGGTGGAGAAGCGCTTCTACGGCATGGTCATCAACAAGGACAACACCCAGCTGCGCGACACGCTGGCCAAGGCGTGGCAGGCGATCATCGACGACGGTTCGTACGGCAAGGTGCTCGACAAGTGGGGCCTGTCGGAGATCGGTGTGAAGAAGGCCGGGGTCAACGCGGTACAGACCGGCGCGAACGCCGGGTGACGTTCGATGAGTAGGCAAACCTCCGAGCAGGTGGCGGTGACGGCGGAGGGGACACCGGTCCCCGATCCGCCGCCCGCCGCGCTCGTCGCCGTGCCCGTACGCCGGTACGGCACCTGGGCGCTGGGTCTGGTCGTCGCCGTCGTCGTCGCCGCGCTCGTGCGGGCCTTCGCGGTCGCGAAGATCGACTACGGCGTCGTGGTCAAGTACTTCACGGCGAAGCCGATCCTCACCGGTGTCCTGCACACCCTTGAGCTGACCGTGCTGTCGATGGTGCTCGCCCTGGTGCTCGGCGTGGCGGTCGCGGTGATGCGCCAGTCCCAGAACCCGGTGCTCACCGCGGTCGCCGCCGGATACACCTGGCTGTTCCGCGGCACCCCGCTGCTGGTGCAGCTGCTGATCTGGTTCAACCTTTCGCTGATCTTCAAGTACGTCGAGATTCCGGGTGTCTACTCGGCGCCGATGAACACGATCATGACGCCATTTGTCGCCGCACTGCTCGGCCTGGGCGTAAACGAGGGCGCATACATCGCCGAGATCGTGCGTGGCGGCATCCTGTCGGTCGACAGTGGACAGCGGGAGGCGGCGGCCGCGCTGGGCATGAGTCAGCGCCTGACGATGCGGCGGATCGTGCTCCCGCAGGCGATGCGGGTCATCGTCCCGCCGCTGGGCAACGAGTTCATCGCCCTGCTGAAGTACTCCTCGCTGGCCTACACCATCTCCTACACCGAGCTGCTGCAGTCGGCCAACAAGATCTACACCGCGAACTTCCAGGTGATCGAACTGCTGTTCACCGCGTCGCTGTGGTACATCCTGCTGACCACGGTGTTCACGATCGGGCAGCAGCAGCTCGAGCGCCGGCTCAGCCGGGGCCACACCACGACCCCGTCCCGCTTCGGCTCGCTGTTGCGCCGCAACCTGATCGGACGACGCCGATGACCACCACCGTACCCATGGTCCAGGCCCTGGACGTACACAAGCGTTACGGCCAGCTCGAGGTGCTCAAGGGCATCAACCTCGAGGTCCGCCCGCGGGAGGTGTTCTGCCTGGTCGGTCCCTCCGGCTCGGGCAAGTCCACCTTCCTGCGGTGCATCAACCACCTGGAGAAGGTCAGCGCCGGAAGCCTGTCGGTCGACGGCGAGCTCGTCGGCTACCGGCGCCACGGCAACCGGCTGTACGAGCTGAAGGAAAGCGAGATCGCCCGCAAGCGTGCGGAGATCGGCATGGTCTTCCAGCGGTTCAACCTCTTCCCGCACATGACCGTCCTCGAGAACGTCATGGAAGCGCCGGTACGGGTGCGTAAGGAGGCCAAGGCGGTCGTCCGGGAGCGGGCGATGACGCTGCTCGACCGGGTCGGGCTCAAGGCCAAGCACGACGCGTACCCGGGTCAGCTCTCCGGCGGCCAGCAGCAGCGGGTGGCGATCGCGCGGGCACTGGCCATGCAGCCCAAGCTGATGCTGTTCGACGAGCCGACCTCCGCGCTCGACCCGGAGCTGGTCGGTGAGGTCCTCGACGTCATGCGCCAACTGGCCGAGGACGGCATGACCATGGTCGTCGTGACCCACGAGATGGGCTTCGCCCGCGAGGTCGGCGACGCCCTCGTGTTCATGGACGGCGGCGTGGTGGTGGAGTCGGGACATCCCCGCGATGTGCTGACCAGCCCCCAGCATGCCCGGACCAAGGCGTTCCTGAGCAAGGTTCTGTGAGAGGCGGGGGAGATGAGCAGCACCTCGGTCGTGCGCGCGATGCGCATCCTGGACCTGCTGGCACACTCGCAGAAGGCGCTTCCGCTGGCCCGGATCGTCGAGGCGCTGGACATCCCGAAGAGCACCGCCTACAGCATCCTGCGGGACCTGGCCGCCGAGGGGTTCGTCGAGATCCATGAGCCCGCGGCGTACGCGATCGGGCTGAAGGCCTTCGAGGTCGGCGCCGCGCACCTGCGGACCACCGGCATCGTCGGAGTCGTGGCGGCGGAGCTCGCGCGACTGACCCGGGCGCTGAACATCACCTCCCACTACGCCGTCCTTGACGGCCCCGACGCGGTGTACCTGTGCAAGCAGGACCCGCCGGGGCTCGCGATCCAGCTCGCCAGCTCGGTCGGTGCGCGGCTGCCCGCCCGCAGCACGGCCGTTGGCAAGAGCTGCCTGGCCTGGCTGGACGCCGAGGAGGTGGCGCAGCATGTGGCCGGCGACGGGGCCCGGCGCGTCGGGGTGCCCCCGGCCTTGGCCGCGGATCTCGAAAAGGTCCGCGGCCAGGGGTACTCCACCGACGACGGTGACACCGCCGCGGGCATCCGGTGCGTGGCCGCGCCGGTCTTCGACCTGTCCGGCCCCCGGGGCGCGATCGGCGTCAGCTACCTGCGCGGCACCGACACCCCGCTGGACACCATCATCACGGAGGTCAAGGGCGCGGCCGCCCGCGCGACCTCCCTGCTCGGCGGGAGGCCGACACCATGACCATCACCTCGCGGCCCTGGCTGGAACAGCTCCAGCCGTACCGTCCCGGCCGGCACGCGCCGCTCGCGGACGGGTCGATGGCCTCCAACGAGTCCCCGCTGGGCACCAGCCCGGCGGTCGTGGAGGCGGTGACGCGGGCGGCGCACGGCGTCCACCGCTATCCCGACCCGCTCGCCGACCCGGTACGCGACGAACTTGCCCGCCTGCACGGCGTCGACGCCGACCAGATCCTGGTGGGCAACGGCTCCGACGAGCTCATCTACCTGCTCGCCATGGCCTACCTCGCCCAGGGCGGGCACGCCGTCTGCGCCGACCCGGCGTACCGGATCGACGAGATCAGCACGTACGTGGTGAACGCGAACCTCACGCGGGTGCCGCTCAAGGAGTGGGCGCACGACCTCGACACCATGGCCGAGGTCCCGGCCGACATCGCCTACGTCGTCAACCCGCACAACCCGACCGGCACCGTGCGCGACCCGGCGGAGATCCGTGGCTTCGTGGAGCGCAGCCGGGCCCGGCTGGTCGTGGTCGACGAGGCGTACATCGACTTCACCGACGATCCCGAGGCGATGACCGCCATCCCGCTCGTCCGCGACGGCCGCGCCGTGGTCCTGCGGACCTTCTCCAAGGTGCACGGACTGGCCGGCCTGCGGATCGGCTACCTCGTCGGTGACCGCGACATCATCGCCACCCTGCGCAAGATCCGGGCGCCGTTCTCGGTCGGCATGCTGTCCCAGGCCGCCGCGGTGGCCGCGCTGCGGGACACCGCGTACCGGGAACAGGTGCGGGCCCACACACTACGGCTGCGCGAGCACGTCGTACGCCTGGTCGAGGCCGCCGGCTACCAGGCGGTGCCCTCGCAGGCCAACTTCGTCCTGGTCGTCGGCGACGAGGCCGAACTGATGGACCGCCTCGCCCGGCACGGCGTCTCGGTACGTCCGGGCAGCGCCCTCGGTGTCCCCGGCACCGTGCGGATCAGTGTCCCGTCCGAGCGCGGGCTCGAGTTGCTCGCCGCGGCTCTGGCCGACGCCGATCACCGTCCCACCCCCGTGGACACCCCGTAGAAAGGAACGGCTCATGTTCGTCCGCAACGCCTGGTACGTCATCGCGTGGTCGGAGGAGATCACGCGTGAACCCATGAAGCGCACGGTCCTCGGTCAGGACGTCGTGCTGTACCGCAAGGAAGACGGCACCCCGGTGGCACTGGCCGACCGATGCGCCCACCGCGCGTATCCGCTGTCGGCCGGTCGCGTCATCGGCGACAACATCCAGTGCGGCTACCACGGGTTCGAGTACGACTGCGAGGGGGTCTGCGTACGCGTGCCGGCGCAGGACCGCATTCCGGCCCGCGCGTTGGTGCAGAAGTTCCCGCTGGTGGAGTCGCACCGCTGGGTGTGGATCTGGCTGGGCGACGCGGACAAGGCCGCCGCGACCCCGGTCCCCGACACCCACTGGATGACCGACACCGACTGGGACCGGGTCACCCACACCCGTCTCTTCCGCTGCAACGCCAACCTGCTCCACGACAACCTGCTCGACCTCACCCACGAGGCGTTCATCCACACGTCCTCGATCGGCGACGACGCGGTCTACACCAACGGCGTCACGGTCGAGGTCGACGGGAACGTCATCAGTGTCGACCGGTTCATGCCCAACTGCCACCCGTCACCGCTGTTCGAGAAGGCGACCGGCATCGTGCCTCCGTGCGACCGGTGGCACACCACGGAGTTCCAGGCGCCGAGCGTGCACATCATCCACGCCGGGGTCGTCGAACCGGGCGGCCGGCGCGAGGACGGGTACCGGCTGGAGGTCCTCAACGCCATCACCCCGCAGACCGAGGACACCTCCTGGTACTTCTACGCGTTCTG
Organism: Planosporangium thailandense; assembly: GCF_011947195.1. Taxonomy (GTDB): domain Bacteria; phylum Actinomycetota; class Actinomycetes; order Mycobacteriales; family Micromonosporaceae; genus Planosporangium; species Planosporangium thailandense. The sequence continues at coordinate 83,016 of NZ_JAATVY010000011.1, forward strand.
CCGCAACTTCGCCGTCGGCGACGAGAAGATCAACGACCTGCTGCGCGAGAACCTCGGCGGGGTGCTGACCGAGGACGACGACGCGCTCGCCCTGCAGCAGCACGGCATCGCGAACCGGCCGGCGACCCTGCCCGACGTCCTCATCGCCCAGGACGCGGGCGTGGCCAAGGCGCGCCGGGTGATGGCCCGACTGCTGGCCGAAGAGTCGGCGTCCACCGTGGACGCGGAGCCGCAGCGGTGAGGCTGCTGCTGCGAAGCAACTCGCACCGCCCGCTGGAAAACGGCAGCGGGGTGGAGATCGCGGCGTCACCGGACACCCCGCGTCGGGAGCGCTGGCAGTGGCAGGTGCGTCTCCTGCCGGGCGGCGCATCCTCGGCAGACCTGGATCAGAAGGCGGCCACGGTCACCGCTGCCCTGAGCCGTGGCGACGGATCGTCGTCGTCGGTCGAGGTCAGCACCGACCCGGAGGTCGCCAGCGCCACTCTCGAGGTACTGGAGCCGACCGACACGGTCCAGCTCGAGCGCGGGCTGCGGGAGGTGCTGGTGTTCGTCGTCGGCCGTGGACAGGCCCGGATCGAGGACCGGCATCTGCTGACCGAGCTGGACGTGCTCGTCCTCGAGGGCGACGACCCGTACGTCGTCGACGTGGCGGCGGTCGAGGCCGCGACGTCGATCGCCGTCGTCCGCCTCACCGCCGCCGGCACCCGGGGCATCGGCTGGGTCCCGTAACCCGCCGTCCGACGATCGAACAGAGGCTTGCACCAATGTCCGTCACACCCGAGGAACAGCAGTTGCGGCTACGGGTCCGGCAGTTGACCTGGGAGGCCGAGGGCGTGCTCTCGGTCCATCTGCAACAGCTCGACGGCTCCGAGCTGCCCGCCTGGCAGCCCGGAGCGCACCTCGACCTGCGGCTGCCGGGAGGGCTGACCCGCCAGTACTCGCTGAGCGGCAGTCCCCGGCACCGGTCGACCTGGCGTGTGTCCGTGCTGCGCGAGCAGTCCGGCCGCGGCGGGTCGGCGGCCGTTCACGATGCCCTGCGGCCCGGCGACATCGTCGATGTGGTCGGCCCGCGCAACAACTTCCCACTCGTCGAAGCCGCCCGCTACCTGTTCATCGCCGGCGGCATCGGCATCACCCCGATCCTGCCGATGATCGAGGCGGTCGCGGCGGCCGGCGCGTCCTGGTCGCTGGTGTATGGCGGCCGCAGCCGCGCGAGCATGGCGTTCCTGTCCGAGCTGCGGCCGTACGGCGACGCCGTGTCCGTGCGGCCGCAGGACGAGTACGGACTGCTCGACCTCGACCGGCTGCTCGCCGATCCCCGGGAGGACACCGCCGTCTACTGCTGCGGTCCGGAGCCCCTTCTCGCCGCGGTCGAGCAGCGGTGCGCCGCGTGGCCCGCGGGTGCCCTGCACGTCGAGCGCTTCGCCGCGAAACCACGACCCGCGGCGGACCCCGATCAGGAGGCGGCCTTCGAGGTCGTCCTGCGGCGGACGGGCCGTACCGTCACCGTCCCGGCCGGCAAGACGATCCTGGAAGCGTTGGAGGACAACGGAATCGAACCGTTGAACTCCTGCCGGGAGGGCATCTGCGGCACCTGCGAGACGAAGGTGCTCGACGGGCTGCCCGACCATCGCGACAGCCTCCTGTCGGAGGAGGAGAAAGCCGAGAACAACACCATGATGATCTGTGTCGGGCGCGCTCTCAGCGACCGCCTGGTGCTCGACCTGTGAGGAGCACGGGATGAGTAGCCTCGACGAGCTCGCCGCCCAGCTCGACCGCGGTCGACTGCTCACCGACCCCGACGTGGTGGACGCCTACCGGCGCGACGAGGCCCACCTGGTCGAGCCCGGGCAGCCGGTCGGCGTCCTGCTCGCCGAGAGCACGGCCGACGTCGCCGCCGCGATGCGGTGGGCTCATCGGCACGCGGTACCGGTGGTTCCACGGGGTGCCGGGACCGGCCTGGCCGGAGGCGCGACCGCGGTGGACGGGTGCCTCGTGCTCAGCCTCGCGCGCATGAACGCGATCCGGGAGATCAACCCGGAAGACCAGCTGGCTGTCGTCGAGGCCGGAGTGATCAACGCCGAGCTCGACCGGGCCGCGGCCAAGGTCGGCCTGATGTACGCCCCTGACCCCTCCAGCTACGAGATCGCCACGATCGGCGGGAACCTCGCCACCAACGCGGGCGGGCTGCGCTGCGTGAAGTACGGGGTGACCCGCGACTCGGCGCTCGGGCTCGAGGTGGTGCTGGCCGACGGCAGAGTCGTCAACACCGGCCGCCGAACCGTCAAGGGCGTTGCCGGCTACGACCTGACCAGCCTGTTCATCGGCTCCGAAGGAACCCTGGGCGTGATCACCAGCGCGACGCTCAGGCTGCGCACCCGGCCCGCCACCGAGCCCGTGACCGTCGCCGGCAGCTTCCCGAGCCTGCGCTCGGCAGCCGAAGCGGTGTCGGCGATCGTCGCGGCAGGGTTGGCGCCGAGCCTGCTGGAGCTGATCGACCGGGGCACCCTGCGCGCCATCGACGAGTGGAAGCGCATGGGGCTCGACGACGTCGCCGCGATGCTCATCGCCCAGGCCGACGGTACGGACAGCGCGGACTGCGCGGCGGCGATGGGCGCACTCTTCGAAGCGGCGGGCGCCGAGTTCGTCGCGGTGTCGAGCGACCCGGCGGAGGCCGCGCAGCTGCTGCAGATCCGGCGGCTGGCGTACCCGGCCACGGAGCGGCTCGGCCGCTGCCTGGTCGAGGACGTCGGCGTGCCGCGTTCCAAGCTGCCCGACCTGCTGGAACAGATCGAGCAGATCGAGCGCGAGTCCGCGCCGCATGGGGTACGCATTCTCACCGTCGCGCACGCGGGCGACGGCAACGCCCACCCGACGTTCGTGTTCCCGCCGACCGACGACGGCCGGGTGCCTGACGCCGTCTGGACCGCCGCCGATCGGGTCTTCCGCGCGGCGCTGGGGCTCGGCGGTACCCTGACCGGCGAGCACGGCGTCGGCGCGCTCAAACGTCGGTGGCTGGAGCTGGAGCTGGGTTCCGACGCGATGGACCTGCACCGGGCGATCAAGGCGGCCCTCGACCCGACCGGGATCCTCAACCCCGGCAAGGGGTTCTGACAGAACCCCCTCGAAAGGCAGATCATGAATTTCTCCGAAGTCCGCTCCCTGGTGCGCCTGCGGCGTCCCGTCCTCGATCCCGTCGAACGCACCCTGAGCCGGTGCGTGACCGTCGACGACGTCCGGACGGCGGCGCACCGGCGCTGGCCCGCGGGGGTACGTGGCTACGTCGAGGGCGGCGCCGACGGGGAGGTCAGCCTGCGCCGCAACCGCCAGGCGTTCTCCGACTACGCGCTGCGGCCGTTCACCCTGCGCGACGTATCCCGGACCGACCTCACGACGACGCTGCTCGGATCGCCCGCGTCCGCGCCGCTGGCCCTCGGGCCCACCGGCTACACCCGGATGATGCATTCGGCGGGGGAGCGGGCGGTCGCCCGGGCGGCTCGTACCGCCGGCGTGCCGTACACGTTGTCGACTATGGCCACCACGAGCATCGAGGACGTGGCCCGCGACGTCCCCGGCGAGCTGTGGTTCCAGCTGTACGTGTGGCGGGACCGGCAGCTGATGCGCGAGCTGCTGGCCCGGGCGCAGGACAGCGGGTACCGGGTGCTCATGCTCACGGTCGACACCCCGGTCACCGGGCTTCGGGTACGCGACGCCCACCACGGCTTCACCATCCCACCCCAGCTCAGCCCCCGGACCGTGTTCGACATGGCCCGTCACCCCGGCTGGTGCCTGCGCATGCTCAGCGGGCCGATGATCACGTTCGCCAACATCAACGGGGACCGGGGACAGACGCCGTCGGGCGTCATGCAGTTCGCCGCGTCCCAGTTCGACGACACCGTCACCTGGGAGGACCTCGCGGAGATCCGCCAGCTGTGGCCCGGCCCGCTGGTGGTCAAGGGGCTGCTGCGCACGGAGGACGCGGTGCGCGCCGCCGACGCGGGCGTGGACGCGGTGGTCCTGTCCAACCACGGGGGCCGGCAGCTGGACCAGACCGTCGCGCCGCTGCACGCGCTGCCCGAGGTGGTCGACGCGCTGCAGGGACGCGCCGAGGTGCTCGTCGACTCGGGCGTGCGCCGCGGCACGGACATCGCCATCGCGCTGGCGCTGGGAGCCAGCGCCGTGCTGATCGGTCGGCCCTACCTCTACGGTCTCGGTGCCGGCGGGGAACAGGGGGTCAGCGCGGTCATCGGCATGCTCTGCGACGAGCTGCGCCGCGCCATGCAGCTGTTGGGTGTCTCCACCGTCGAGGAGCTGCGCCGGGAGGGGCCGGGACTGGTGCGCCGGGTGGCGCGGCCGGAGACCGCGGACCTGCCCGTCGGGTGACCTACGCCCGGCCGCCGATGCGCCGGGTCAGGTCCGCGGCGGTACGGGTCACCTGGCGCGCCAGCTCACGGCGTCGGTCGTCGTCGACGTCATCGGCGGGGTAGGTGACGGCCACGGCGGCGACCGGGTGGCCGGTGTGGTCGACCACCGCCGCCGCCACCGACGAGAACTCGGGCGTGACGAGCCCTTCCTCGATGGCGTAGGTGCGTTGCCGGACGCGGATCAGCTCCGCGCGCAGCTGGGTCAGGCTGGTGACTCCGACGTCGTGTCGCTGCACGAACGCGTCCCGGTTCGGGAACAGCGCACGCACCTGGGCGGACGGAAGTGCCGCCAGCATCGCCAGTCCCGTTGCGGTCAACGAGGCCGGCAGCCGGACGCCGACGTCGGTGACGAGCGGGGGCCGTCCCGGCGCGCGTTCCTCGATCACGTAGAACACCTCGCGGCCGTGCAGGATCGCCAGATGCGCGTTGTGGGAGCTGGTCTCGACGAGCCGGGTGAGCAGCGGCCGGGCGACCCGCTGCAGCGGCGCCTGACGCGAGTACGCCGAGCCGAGGGCGAACGCCTCGACACCCAGCCCGTAGCGCCGCTCCTCGGCCAGGTGCATGACGAACCCCTCGTCACGCAGCACCGCCAGCAGGTGGTAGACGGTGGACCGCGGGAGATCGAGCTCCCGGGCGATCGACGCCGCCGGCAGCGGGCCGGCGTGCCGGGCCAGCAGCTTGAGCAGGCTGATGGCCTGCGTGGCGGCGGGGACGTTGGGCATGGGTCAAGTGTCTCAGATACGAGACGGAACCCGGTCAGGGGTCGTGTACCGGGGGCTGGTTGTCCGATCCAATAGAGCCATGAACACAGACCACCAGGTCCGCACCGGCGACGTCGTCACCGTGGGCGTCGACGCCTTGAGCTTCGAAGACGTCGTCGCCGTCGCCCGCCACGACGCACCCGTCGAGATCTCCGCGGCCGCGCTGGCCGAGATCCGCAAGAGCCGCGAGGTGATCGAGGCGCTGGCCGACGACGTCGTGCCGCACTACGGCGTCTCCACCGGCTTCGGCGCGCTGGCCACCCGGCACATCCCCGTCGAGCTCCGCGCGCAGCTGCAGTCCAGCCTGGTCCGCAGCCACGCGGCCGGTTCCGGCCCCGAGGTGGAGCGCGAGGTCATCCGCGCCCTCATGCTGCTGCGACTGTCCACTTTGGCGACCGGCCGCACCGGGGTACGCGAGGAGACCGCCCTGGCGTACGCCCAGCTGCTCAACGCCGGCATCACCCCCGTCGTGCACGAGTACGGCAGCCTCGGCTGCTCCGGCGACCTGGCGCCGCTGGCGCACTGCGCCCTCGCCGTGATGGGGGAGGGCACGGTGCGCGACGCCGCAGGGGAGCTACGCGACGCCGCCGACGCGCTGCGCGAGGCCGGCATCACCCCGGTCGCCCTGGCCGAGAAGGAGGGCCTGGCTCTGATCAACGGCACCGACGGCATGCTCGGCATGCTGGTGCTCGCGATCACCGACCTGCGACACCTGCTCAAGGTCGCCGACCTGACCGCGGCGATGAGCGTGGAGGGCCTGCTCGGAACCGACGCGGTGTTCGCCCCGGAACTGCAGGCGCTGCGTCCCCACCCCGGTCAGGCCGCATCGGCGGCCAACCTGCGGGCGGTGCTCGCCGAAAGCCCGATCATGGCAAGCCACCGCGGCCCCGACTGCACCCGGGTGCAGGACGCGTACTCGCTGCGCTGCGCGCCCCAGGTCGCCGGCGGCGCCCGCGACACGGTCGAGCACGCGGCCGTGGTCGCGTCCCGTGAACTCGCCGCCGCGGTGGACAACCCCGTCGTCACGCTCGACGGGCGGGTGGCCTCCAACGGCAACTTCCACGGCGCCCCGGTCGCGTACGTCATCGACTTCCTCGCCATCGTCGCCGCCGATGTCGCCTCGATGGCGGAGCGCCGCACCGACCGGTTCCTCGACGTGGCCCGCAACCACGGGCTCAACGCGTTCCTCGCCGACGACCCCGGCGTCGACTCCGGTTACATGATCGCGCAGTACACCCAGGCCGCCCTCGTGTCCGAGCTCAAGCGCCTCGCCTCGCCCGCCAGCGTCGACTCGATCCCCAGCTCGGCGATGCAGGAGGACCACGTGTCGATGGGCTGGTCCGGCGCCCGCAAGCTGCGCCGGGCCGTGGACGCCCTGACCCGCGTGCTCGCCGTCGAACTGCTCACGGCCGCCCGGGGCATCCAGCTGCGGGCGCCGCTTGCGCCCGCACCCGCCACCGGAGCGGTCATCGACGCCCTGCGGCAGGTCGCGCCCGGCCCCGGTGTGGACCGCTTCCTGGCCCCGGAGATCGAGGCCGCCGTGCAGTTCGTCGCCACGGGTGCCGCCCTGCGCGCGGCCGAGGCGGTCACCGGTGCGTTCCATTAGCCACCGCACGCCTGTCCCATCCCGCGCCGGTGACCTCCACCGTCGCGAACGCTCTGCCGCGCGCTGACCGCTGCGGCTGACCGCTCATCACAGCAAGGAGAATCGTCATGGAAGGTGCACGCCCGGTCCGTGCGGCGCGCGGCACGACCCTCACCGCGAAGTCGTGGGCCACCGAGGCCCCCCTGCGCATGCTGATGAACAACCTGGATCCGGAGAACGCCGAGCGCCCCGACGACCTGGTGGTCTACGGCGGCACCGGCCGGGCGGCCCGCGACTGGAAGTCCTTCGACGCGATGGTCCGCACCCTGACCACGTTGGACAAGGACGAGACCATGCTGGTGCAGTCCGGCCGACCGGTCGGTGTCATGCGCACCCACGAGTGGGCGCCGCGGGTGATCCTGGCCAACTCCAACCTCGTCGGGGACTGGGCCACCTGGCCGGAGTTCCGCCGCCTCGAGCGCCTCGGTCTGACCATGTACGGCCAGATGACGGCGGGCTCGTGGATCTACATCGGCACCCAGGGGATCGTGCAGGGCACGTACGAGACGTTCGCGGCCGTGGCCGAGAAGCGCTTCAACGGCACCCTGGCCGGCACGCTGACCCTGACCGGCGGCTGCGGCGGCATGGGCGGCGCGCAGCCGCTCGCGGTGACCCTCAACGACGGCGTCTGCCTCATCGTCGACGTCGACCGGTCCCGGCTCGACCGCCGCGTCCAGCACCGGTACCTCGACGAGGTCGCCGAGGACATCGACGACGCGATCGAGAAGGTGCTGCGGGCCAAGGCGGAGCGCCGGGCGCTCTCGGTCGGTCTCGTCGGCAACTGCGCCGAGGTGTTCCCGGAGCTGCTGCGCCGCGGTGTCGACATCGACATCGTCACCGACCAGACCAGCGCCCACGACCCGCTGTCGTACCTGCCCGAAGGTGTCTCGGTCGAGGAGTGGCACGACTACGCGGAGGCCAAGCCCGAGGAGTTCACCGCCCGGGCCCGCGCGTCGATGGCCAAGCACGTCCAGGCCATGGTGGAGTTCCAGGACGCCGGCGCCGAGGTCTTCGACTACGGCAACTCGATCCGCGACGAGGCGCGCCAGGGCGGGTACGAGCGTGCCTTCGCCTTCCCGGGTTTCGTGCCCGCCTACATCCGCCCCCTGTTCTGCGAGGGCAAGGGCCCCTTCCGCTGGGCCGCGCTGTCGGGCAACCCCGCCGACATCCACGCCACCGACCGTGCCGTGATGGACCTGTTCCCCGACAACGACCGGCTGCAGCGGTGGATGCGCGGCGCCCAGGAGAAGATCGCGTTCCAGGGCCTGCCCGCGCGGATCTGCTGGCTGGGCTACGGTGAACGGGACCGGGCCGGCCTGAAGTTCAACGAGATGGTGGCCTCCGGAGAGCTCGAAGCGCCGATCGTCATCGGCCGTGACCACCTGGACGCCGGCTCGGTGGCCTCGCCGTACCGGGAGACCGAGTCGATGCTCGACGGGTCCGACGCCATCGCCGACTGGCCGCTGCTCAACGCCCTCATCAACACCGCCTCGGGTGCCTCGTGGGTGTCGATCCACCACGGCGGCGGCGTCGGCATCGGCCGGTCGATCCACGCCGGCCAGGTCTCGGTGGCCGACGGGACCGCCCTGGCGGCGGAGAAGCTGTCGCGCGTGCTGACCAACGACCCCGGCATGGGCGTGATCCGCCACGTCGACGCCGGCTACGAGCGCGCCGAGCAGGTCGCACAGGAGCGCGGCGTGCGGATCCCGATGCGGGAGAGCTGAGCCGACGCGATGACCTTCGACAGCATGTGGGCGGCGATCGAACCGGTGGGCCGCGACGCCGGCTCCGGCGGGTACCGCCGGTACGCGTGGACCGCTTGCGATCTCCAGCTGCGCGAGTGGTTCGCCCAGGAGTGCCGCGTCCGGGGACTGGACCTCACCACCGACCGGATGGGTAACCAGTGGGCGTGGTGGGGCGACCCGGACGCGGCCGTCGCGGCCGGTGATCCCGGCGTCGTCATCGGGTCGCATCTGGACTCGGTACCCGACGGGGGCGCCTTCGACGGGCCGCTCGGCGTGGTCAGCTCGCTGGCCGCGGTCGACGCGCTGCGGGCGGAGGGCTTCCGGCCCACCCGGCCGATCGGCGTGGTCAACTTCGTCGACGAGGAGGGCGCCCGCTTCGGGGTCGCGTGCGCCGGTTCGCGGGTCATCACCGGGGTTCTCGACGCCGACCGGGCGCGCGGGCTGACCGACGCGGATGGCGTGACCATGGCCGAGGCGATGCGCCGGGCGGGTCGTGATCCGGCCGCGCTGGGGCCGGACACCGAGGCGCTCCGCCGGATCGGGGCGTTCATCGAACTGCACGTGGAACAGGGCCGAGGCCTGGTCGACCTCGGCCAACCCGTCGCCGTCGCCACCGACATCTGGCCGCACGGCCGCTGGCGCCTCGACTTCCCCGGCACCGCCAACCACGCCGGCACCACCCGGCTCGAGGACCGCCACGACGCGATGCTCGGGTACGCGGAGACGGTGCTCACCGCCCGCAGCGCGGCGGCCCGGCACGGATGTGTCGCGACCATGGGGAAGGTGACCGTGCGACCCGGCGGGGTCAACGCCATACCGAGCCACGTGACCGGATGGCTCGACGCCCGCGGGCCGGTCGAATCGGCGGTCCGCGCCACCGTCGACGACATCGCCAGGGTGGCGGCGGGACACGGGGCCACGCTCACCGAGGAGTCCTGGACCCCGACCACGGCGTTCGACGCGGCCCTCGGCGACCGGCTGTCGAAGCTGCTCGGCGAGCACGTCCCGCGCCTGGGGACCGGCGCCGGGCACGACGCCGGCATCCTCGCCACGGCCGGCATCCCGACCGCGATGCTGTTCGTGCGTAACCCCACCGGCGTCTCACACTCACCGGAGGAGTTCGCCGAACGCGACGACTGCCACGCCGGAGTGGCCGCGCTGGCCCGCGCCGTGCGGGAGCTTGCCGGATGACCGCGACGCAGCCGGCGCGGCGGTGGCATGCGGCGTACGCGCTCCTGCCGGCCGGGCTCGCCCGGGACGTGACCTTCGAGATCACCGACGGCCGGTTCACGTCGATCACCCCCGACTCGAGCCCGGCGGGGGCGCAGCTGCTGCCCGGAGTGGTGCTGCCCGGGCTGGCCAACGCACACAGCCACGCGTTCCACCGCGCCCTGCGCGGGCGTACCCACCACGGCGGCGGCACCTTCTGGACCTGGCGCGACGGCATGTACGCCGTCGCGGCCAGGCTCGACCCGGACCGCTACCTGGCGCTGGCCCGCGCGACCTACGCGGAGATGGCGTTGGCCGGGGTGACCTGTGTGGGGGAGTTCCACTACCTCCACCACGCACCGGGCGGGGCGCGCTACGCCGACCCGAACGCGATGGGTGAGGCGCTGCGCCAGGCGGCGGCGGAGGCCGGGATCCGGCTGACCCTGCTGGACGCCTGCTATCTCAGCGGCGGGCTGACCGCCGACGGCCATCAGCCCCTGGGCGACGCCCAGCGGCGCTTCTCCGACGGCTCCGCCGAGAACTGGGCCGAGCGGGTGGACCTGCTCGCGCCGAGCGAGGGAATGCGTATCGGTGCGGCGGTCCACTCGGTGCGGGCCGTCCCGCGGGAGGCGCTGAAGACCGTGGTGACCGCGGCGGCGGGCCGGCCGTTGCACGTCCATCTGTCCGAGCAGCCGGCCGAGAACGAGGCGTGCCTGGGATGGTACGGCCTCACCCCGACCGGTCTGCTCGCCGCCGAAGGCGTGCTGGGGCGCCGCACCTCCGCGGTCCACGCCACCCACCTGACCGACGCCGACATCGCCCTGCTCGGCCGGACGGGCACCGTCTGCTGCTTCTGTCCGACCACCGAACGCGACCTGGCGGACGGCATCGGCCCGGCCCGCGCCCTGCGCGACGCCGGTTCGCCGCTGTCGCTGGGATCCGACCAGCATGCGGTGATCGACCTGATCGAGGAGGCACGGGCGCTCGAGAGCCACGAACGGCTCGACTCGCGTCGACGTGGCCGGTTCACCTTGGCCGAGCTGCTGTCCGCGGCGACCAACCAGGAGAGCCTCGGCTGGCCGGACGCCGGACGGTTGGAGGTCGGCGCGCGGGCGGACCTCGTCGCGGTGCGAACCGACAGCGTACGCACCGCGGGTACCGCCCCTGACCAGATCGTCATGTCGGCGACCGCCGCCGACGTCGATACCGTGATCGTCGACGGGCGAATGATCGTCCAGGGCGGACAGCACCGACTCGGTGACATCGCGTCCCTGCTGCGCGACGCGATCGAGCCTCTCTGGGAGGACCAGTGACCACCACGACCCTGATCAGCGGCATCGCAGAGCTGGTCACCAACGACGCGTCGCTCGACGGCGGCGATCACGCCGAAGGGCTCGGGCTGCTGCGCGACGCCGCCGTCGTCGTCGACGGTGACCACGTCGCGTGGGTCGGGCCGGCCTCGCGGGCGCCGGCCGCGGACCGTCGGGTCGACCTCTGCGGCCGGGCCGTCGTGCCGGGGTTCGTCGACAGCCACTCCCATCTGGTGTTCGCCGGGGACCGGGCCGCCGAGTTCGCCGCCCGCATGACCGGCGTCCGCTACGACGGCGGCGGCATCGCGAACTCGGTGCGCGCCACCCGCGCCGCCGGCGAGGACGAGCTGCGGGACCTGGTCGCCGGCCGGGTGCGGGAGATGCGGGCGCAGGGCACGACGACAGTGGAGATCAAGAGCGGGTACGGGCTCACCGTGGACGACGAGCTACGCAGCCTGCGCGTGGCGCGTACGGTCACGTCGGAGACCACGTTCCTCGGCGCCCACGTCGTGCCGGCCGAGTACGCCGACCGCCGTCACGAGTACATCGACCTCGTCTGCGGGGAGATGCTCGCGGCGTGCCGGCCGTACGCCCGGTGGATCGACGTGTTCTGCGAGCCCAACAGCGCGCACGCGTTCACGGGGGAGGAGGCCCGGCAGATCCTCTCGGCCGGCCGCGACGCCGGTCTGGAGCTGCGCGTGCACGGCAACCAGCTCGGGCACGGCCCAGGTGTGCGGTTGGCGGTCGAGTTCGCGGCGGCGAGCGTCGACCACTGCACCTACCTGTCCGACTCCGACATCGATGCGCTGGCCGGCGCAGCGGAGATCACGGTGGCGACCCTGCTGCCGGGAGTGGAGTTCTCCACGCGATCGCCGTACCCCGACGGACGCCGGCTGCTCGACGCGGGTGTCAGCGTCGCGCTGGCCAGCGACTGCAACCCCGGCACGTGCTACTCCTCGTCGATTCCCCTCGCCATCGCGCTCGCGGTGCGCGAGATGGGCCTGACACCGGCCGAGGCGTTGCTGGCGTCGACGCTCGGCGGCGCGAAGGCGCTGCGCCGTGGCGACATCGGCATGGTCAAGGCCGGCTGTCGCGCGGACCTCACGGTGCTGGACGCCCCGTCGTACCTGCACCTGGCCTACCGGCCAGGGGTACCGATCGCGCGCGCCCTCGACCTGCCGGGCGACGGCGCGCCCGCCGCTTCAGACTCGGCCGTCTGACCGTGGCCGCACGAGTATGACGGTGACGAGAAGCGACCGGGCTGCGCGACTGACGCCGTCCCAGGCCGTCCTTGTTCTCAGCGGTTGCGGTTTCACCGGGCAGAACCTGCTGTTCGCGGTGGTTCCCGTGCTCGCCGCGCGCACGGGTGGCCGGATCGGCGCCGGTCTGGCCACGGCCGTGTTCATGGGTGCGACCGTGCTCGTCCAGGCCACGATGCCGCAGGTCATGGCGCGGGTGCGGCCCCATGTCCTGCTCGGGCTCAGCCTCCTGCTCCTCGGTGCGCCGGCGCTGCTGTACGAGGTGGCGTCGTCGCTCACCCTGGTGCTGGCGGTCACCGCCGTGCGCGGCGCCGGGTTCGGCATACTCACCGTGGTCGGGTCCGCGCTCGTCTCCCGGTACGCGCCGCCCGCGCGGCATGGCTCGGCGATCGGCGCCTATGGCCTGGCCGTCTCGCTCACCGGGATGGTCGCGCCGCCGCTGGGGCTGTTCCTGCTGAACCACGGCTGGGAGACCCAGACGGCGCTGTTGGGCACGCTTGTTCCGCTCGCATCGCTACTGCTGCTCGCGGTGGTGCGCCAGGCCTCACCGGAACCGCTGGCAAAGAAGGGACCGGCGGCGCGACGGCTGCGCTCGGTGTGGCGCGACCCCGCCCTTGTCGCGCCCGTTCTGCTGTTCTTCCCGTGTGCGCTGTCCTACGGTGGCGTGTACACCTTCCTGCCGCTGCTGTCGCAGGACGCGCCGACCGCGCTGCTCTTCTACGGTTGCGGATTCGCGGCCGCGCGTTTCGCCTGCGGCCGGCTGTCCGACACGATCACGCCGCGGGTCCTTGCTGCGCCGCTGCTCGGCGCGGTCGTGGCCGGTACGGGGGCGATGACGGTCTTTCCCGCCGGGGCCGGGCTGGCCGCCACCGCGCTCCTCGCCGGAGTCGGTGTCGGAGGTATGGCGACGGTGTCACTTGTCGCCGTCATGGCCGAGGCGACCGACACGGAGATCGCCCTCGCGTCGGCCCTCTGGAACCTCGTCTTCGATGGCGGCATCGGGTTCGGCGGTGTCGCCCTCGGCCTCGTGGCCGAGTCGGCCGGTTACCGCGCCGTGTTCGTGGTCTCGGTCGCGGCGACGGCGGTCGCCCTCGGCGCTGCGGTGTTGCGCCTGATGCGGCGACGCACCCGCCGCAACTCGAGATCCGCGCCGGGCGCATGACCACCACGGGCGAGGGGCGCCCAGCGGATCGCCATGACCCACGGCGCCGTCAGCACGGGGCTGGCGGGGCCGGGCGTACGGCGCCGGTACGTCCGGTGGCGTCGATGTCCCAGCGGATGCCGAAGGCGGTCAGCCCGGTGATCTGCACGTGGCCGTCGGATTCGGGGGCGTCGGGGTCGATGGTGAGCCGGCCGTCGCAGGGTTCGACGCCGTACAGCGCGCGGGTGAACAGCAGCGGCGTGGCCGAGGCCCAGGACTGCGGGCTGCACGCGGTCGGGTAGGCGATCGGGATTCCGGTGTTGGCGCGAGGGTAGCCGCAGATCGCCTCCGGCAGCCGATGATCGAAGTGCGTCGCCGCCTCGGCCAGGGCCACGGCCAGGCGCTTGGCCTGTTCACGGTAGCCGTAGCGGGTCATGCCGTACGCGATGATGGAGTTGTCGTGCGGCCAGACCGTGCCGCGGTGGTAGCCGATCGGGTTGTACCCGGCGTCGGTGGTGGCCATGGTGCGTACGCCCCAGCCGGAGAACAGCTGCTCGGACATGAGCTGGTCGACGACGATGCGGGCGCGGTCGTCGGGGATGATGCCCGACCACAGCAGGTGGCCCATGTTCGAGGTCATGGCGTCGATGCGGCGCTTGTCGCCGTCGAGGCCGAGAGCGTAGTAGCCGCCCCGGTCGTCGATCCAGAACTGTTCGTTGAACAGCGACTGGAGCTGTGCGGCCTCGCGGTGCAGCCGGCGGGCCAGTGTGCGGTTGTCGAGCGGGCCGTCGGCCAGTTCGGCCATGCGCAGCTTGGCGTCGTAGACGTAGCCCTGGATCTCGCAGGTGGCGATCGGCAGCGGCGGTATCCGGCCGTCGGCGTACAGCACCCCGTCCCACGAGTCGCGCCAGCACTGGTTACCCAGCCCCTCCGGGGAGTGGGTCTGGTACTCGACGAAGCAGTCGCCGTCGCGGTCGCCGTAGTGGTCGATCCACTCCATCGCGGCCATCGCGTTGCCGTACAGCTGCTGGACCAGCTTGTCGTCGCCGGTCCAGCGCCAGTACTCCGACAGCAGGATCAGCCACAGCGGGGTGGCGTCCGCGCTGCCGTAGTACGGGCTGTGCGGGCGCAGCCCGAGCTTGGTCAGCTCGCCGGTGCGCACCTCGTGCAGGATCTTGCCCGGCTCCTCGTCGCGCATGTCGTCGCAGCGGGTGCCCTGATAGTTGGCGAGGGCGATCAGCGCGCCGCGGGCGAGGTCCGGGCCGTACACCAGGGTCTGGTAGGCGGTGATGAGAGTGTCGCGGCCGAACAGGGTGAGGAACCACGGCAGCCCGGCGGCGGGCAGCATCACGTCCTCGTCGCCGACCCGCATCGTGATCCGCAACGCGGTCAGGTCGCGTACCGCCTGGGCGATGAGTGGCTCGATCAGGTGGGAGTCGCTGTGGAAGTGGGCCAGCCGGTCGCGCCAGTCGCTCACCGGGTCATGCGACATGCCCATCGCCGGGCTAGGGCGGTGCTGCGGCGGGGTGATCTCCTCGTCGCCCGTGGGTAGCACCACGTACAGGTCGCACGACCAGGTTCCGTGTACCGGCAGGTCCACCTCCCACACCAGGGCCTCGCCGTCGATGCGGTCGGCCGCCGGCACCGCCTGCACCTCGGTGGCCGCGCTGAAGATGTCGTGGCGGTAGGAAAAGCGCAGCCGGGAGCCGTCGCGGAGGTGGTCACGGCGGATGCGCGTCGACCGGTCGCCCACCTCCTCCTTGATCTCGAACAGGTCGGCGAAGTCGCTGCCGACGGCCAGCCGGACGGTCAGGTGCAGGTGTCGGTCGTCGTGGTTGGTCAGCTCGATGCGCTCGCCGACGTCGCCGTCGATCACCCGCTGGCGGCACACCCCGAGCGCGTTCGCGGTCAGCCCGGGCAGCGCCGGGTTGGTCAGGTAGAACTTCGCCCGGGAGTGCTCGGGCAGACCATTGCCCAGCTCCAGCAGGCGGGCGCCGTTGACCGTGAGCACCCACTCGTCGAGGTAGCGGGTGTCGGCGTGCACCAGGCCGCCGACCGACCCTTTCGGGATGTCGCCGACCGCGTCGGAGTACATGAACGTCCGGCCGTCCAGCACGGCGAGGGCGCCGCACCCGAGTTCGGGGGGCAGCCGACGCAGATCCGACTCGAGCAGGCCCAGCCGGTCGACCGTGCCCGGGTACGGATAGACCGGCGTCGCCCGCTGTGACTGTGCTCGCTCAGGCATCGCACCGCTCTTCCCGTGTACCTGTCGACCGTCCGTACCGCGGCCGCCCACGCTCGTCGGACGGATGTCGGCCGCCTGCGCGAAAGGTGCCACCACCCGCGGCGATCCGCCTCACCCGGAACGGGTGACATGTCGTCAGAAGGCGCGGGTGGCCGGCGTCGGGAGACCGGTTTTGCGGCGGATCACGTCGGTCCGGTGCCTGAACCGGGGCCCGCGCCGTTGAGCACGTCCCGGAGGGAGGTCGGTTCGCGGCCGGTCAGTTCGGCGACCCCGTCGGAGGTCGCTGCCCAGCGGCCCTGGCGGATGGCCTCGAACATGCTCGTGTAGGCGTAGGTCCACCAGGGCTCCTCGCCGAGGCGCAGCAGCGCGCCGGCGAAGTCGGCCGGCGCGGTGTCGGCGTACCGGTACCCGACGGCCGAGGCGATCTCCGCGACGGTGGGGCTTTCCGGCCCCGTCACGTCGTGGTGTCCGTTGGTGGGTTCGCGCAGTGCCAGGGCGGCCAGGCAGTGCGCCACGTCGTTTCGCGCGACGAGGGAGACGCGGCCGTCGGCGGCCGGGAGCGCGACCGTCCCGTCGGTGCCGCCGGTGCTCGCGCCGGCTTGTCGGATCAAGCCGAGGAAGAACTCGGTGAACAGGCCGGCACGCACGATGGAGTACGGGAGGCCGGAGGCGCGGAGCAATCGCTCGGTGTGGCCGTTGGTGAACGCGTAGCAGAACGGGGAGTCGACGTCCGCGTCCAGGCCGCTGAGCAGCACCACGTGCCCGACCCCGCACCGGGCCGCGGTGTCCAGGACGTTGTGGTGGTGGACGACCACCCGCGCGGCCTCGCCATCGCTGGACACGAACACCAGCGTGTCGACCCCGTCCAGCGCGGCGCGCAGCGCCGCGGGGTCGTCGTACGGCGCGGTACGGCTCGACAGCGGGACGACGTCGTGCCGTCCCTCGTCGGCCAGCAGTTGCACCACGCGACCGCCGATCCGACCGGTGCCCCCGGCGACCGCGATCCTCATCGGTTCCTCCGTCTGGTGTGGGTGTCATGTGCCATCCGGGCGGCCGGGCGGCAGCCCGGACACCTGCGTCGCGGCGTACGTGCAGGCCGCCCACGCAAGCGCACTCGACCGCGAAGCCGCTACCTAACCGAGTCGACCGGACATCGCGGTCTCGGCCAGGCCGTCGTGGCCAACGGCGCCACCTGGGTCCTGCTCAAGCG
Source organism: Planosporangium thailandense (assembly GCF_011947195.1). GTDB lineage: Bacteria > Actinomycetota > Actinomycetes > Mycobacteriales > Micromonosporaceae > Planosporangium > Planosporangium thailandense. The sequence continues at coordinate 99,965 of NZ_JAATVY010000011.1, forward strand.
GGCCCCGCAGGCGATCGACGCCGTCGGCGACGCCGTCGGTGGCGCCTTCGTCCTGACGGCGGGGGAGCGGCGGCTGCTGCTGTCCGCTCGCGTCGGCCACGGCCTGCTCATCCCGGGCACCAACCGGACCGCGTTCGAGTCGATCTCGTTGCGGGCCGGGAACCTGGAGTTCGTTGCGAGTCGGGACGATTTCTGGCTGAACTCTCGGAAAGAAACACACGTGTTCTCGCCGTCCGTTCTGATCATTTGGACCGGGGTGGTGGCGCGTGGTGCTCGTGGCGGACTTCGCCCCTCATGCTAAGGAGCCGTCGCGGCGGTGGCTTCTCCGAAACTGACCGGTCGATAGGCCCGCTGGCCACCGGGGACGCGCTGTCCTACCGCGGACCAGATGCCCGACGGCGGAGTCGAGGCCTCCGGCGTTGGTCGCGAGGGCGACCCCGTGCCCGGCGGTCCGCAGCAGCTGCTGCTCGGCGAGGTCATCTCTGTCGACCTCCGTTCGAGTACAGCATCGGTAGGTGTCGTTGCGGTACTAGAGGAGGCGCGGTACGCAGCCGCTCGACCTCCACCCGACCACGGGCCGGCGCCGCATGCGATGCCGCATGACCGCGCCGGGGCGGCGTCCTGTCAGCACGTCAGCTCCGCTCATGCCGGAGTCGGCTGCTCGGTAACCAACGGTGGGACTTGGGCGACAAGGTGACCCAGCAGCCCGCCGGCCCGGATCCACGCGACTTCGATGTCGGTGTCCACGCGACACACGGCCGACCCATGGTCGAGCACCACTTCTCCGCGTCGCACGACCACGCGGATCTCGGCCTCGGGGGTCAGGTTGTCCAGCCCGAGAAGGTCGAAGGTCTCCGAGCCGTCGAGGTCGGCTTCCCCTGCCCTCTGCCATTGGACCGGTAGGACTCCCATGGCGACCAGATTGGTGCGGTGGATGCGCTCGAAGCTGCGGGCGAGCACAGCTCGTACCCCGAGCAGCCGGGTTACCTTGGCCGCCCAGTCCCGTGCCGAGCCGGCTCCGTACGTCTCACCGGCAACCACGACCGTGGGGATGTCGTGACTGGCGTAGTGGTGGGCGGCCTCATGGACCGGGACGGGGGCGGCTTTCGGGTTCGTGCGGGTCCATCCGCCGCGCATGCCGGGCGTCAGTCGATTCTCCAAGCGGGGATTGGCAAAGCCGCCACGCAGCATGACGTCGTGGTTGAGCCGCCGGGAAGCGAACGTCCCCAGCCCGGCATCGTCCACGCCCCGCTCCTTCAGCCAGGATCCCGCGACCGAGTCGGGCGCTATCCGGGCTACGGGCGAGATGTGGTCGGTCGTCACCCCGTCGCCAAGGACGAGTAGGGCCCGGGCGCCGGTGATGTCGCCGGTGATGGCGGGGCGGGTGAGGGGCGGGTCGGCGAAGGGCGGACGCCGGATGGTGCCGCTCTCCTCTTCCCAGGCATACGTCCGGGTGCGCTCGGGTCTCATCTGTTGCCACTGTGACGTGATGAGCGGCAACGACGCGCTGCGGCCGAGCGAGGTCGATTCGTGCCGGGCGACGGTGTCGTCGATCTCCTCATCCGTTGGCCACAGGTCGGCCAACAGGACCGGCGAGCCGTCCGGGCGTCGGCCGAGGGGCGCTGTCTCCGGATCGGCCCGGACGTGACCCAGCAACGCGTAGGCGACGACCATGGCCGGGGAGGCCAGGTAGGCGTGGGTGACGTCGGGATGCACCCGCCCGGGGAAGTTGCGATTGCCCGACAGTACGGCCGCGAGACGTGTCCCGGATGCGCGCGCGGCCTCGGCGACGCCGGGCAGCAATGGGCCGGAGTTGCCCATGCAGGTGCCGCAGCCGAAGCCGGCCAGGGCGAACCCCAACTGATCGAGCGGCTCCTGCAGTTTCGCCGCCGCGAGGAGGTCGGCGGCGGCTCGGGAGCCGGGGGTGAACGAGGTCTTGGTCCACGCTTGCGTCCGCAGCCCGGCCCGTATCGCGTTACGGGCCAGGAGCCCGGCCGCGACGAGGGAGCGGGGGTTGGAAGTGTTGGTACAGCTGGTGATCGCCGCTATGGCGAGGTCGCCGTTCTGCCGCTCGGTGCGTGCGGCTCGGGACCGTACCGACGGGTCTTCCGGTTCGTCGACCCTGCTGATCTCGGCGGGTGTCCGGGTCTGATGTGGGCGGGACGGTCCGGCGAGCGTCGTGCGCACCAGGCTGAGGTCGAGCTCGATGATGGTGTCGAACTCGGGCACGGTGACTGACTCCGTGTGGTAGAGCCCCTGCGCCCGCAGGTACTGCTCGATCCGGTGGACGTGTCGCCGGCTTCGTCCGGTGGCGGTCAGGTAGCGCAGGGTCTGGACGTCGGCGGGGAACCACGCCATCGTGGCGCCGTATTCGGGGGCCATGTTGGCCACGGTGGCCCGATCCGGCACCGACAGGGCGGACAGGCCCGGTCCGAAGAACTCGACGATCGCTCCCACGACGTCGAGCCGGCGCAGGCGCTCGGCAAGAGTGAGAGCCAGGTCGGAGGCGAACACTCCGGAAGCCAGGCCACCGGTCAGGCGTACGCCGACGACACGGGGGAGCCGGATGGAGATTGGCTGCCCGAGCGCGGCGGCCGTGGCTTCGATGCCGCCCACGCCCCAGCCGGTGACCGACAAGGAGTTGATCATGGTGGTGTGCGAGTCGGTGCCGACGAGGCAGTCCAGCGCGGCGACGGGTCCGTCCTCGGTGTCCTGGGTGGTCACCACCGACGCGAGCACTTCGAGGTTGAGCTGGTGGCAGATTCCGACGCCGGGCGGAACCACCCGTAGGCCCGGGAGGCGGTCCTGTGCCCAGCGCAGGAAGCGGTAGCGGCTGTCGTGCCGGGCGAACTCGATCTCGAGGTTCCGCGTGGCCGCCGTCGGGGTGGCGGATTCCTCGACCTCCAGGGCGTGATCGACCACGAGGTCCAGCGGCAGTCGGGGGGTGAGCCGGTCCATGGGGAGGCCGTCCGTCCGCGCTCGTTCCTGGAGCGTGACCAGGTCGGCCAGCACGGGGATGCCGGAGGCGTCCTGCAGCAGCACCCGCCCCGGCAGGAACGGGATGTCGGCCGAGGTGTCCCGGCCGGTCGCCGCGAGCACGTGCTGCGGGGTGACCGCGGGGTGGTGCTGGTGCCGCAGCAGGTTCTCGACGAGCGTGCGCAGCGACCAGGGCAGCGCGCTGATCGCGCCGGCGCCGTGCTGCTCGGCGGCCGTCAGGCTGTAGTGGCTCAGTGGCTGAGTCTCGTCAACCGTTGCGAGTAGCGGGGTGCGGCAGTCAAAGGGATCGTGGTCAGTCATCGGTACCGTCAGGCTCCGCTACGGGCCGGTGCGCTGCCCCGGCGTAGGTGGGCAGCAGCGGCGGGGGGATCGGGCCCTTGATCCGGCGCCCGGACTGCTGCTCCTCCCAGCTGTGCGCGAGGATGCCCACCGAGCGGGACAGGATGAACAGGCCCCGGGCCAGCTCGGGTGCGAAGCCCAGCTCCGCGTAGACCACCGCGGTGGCGCCGTCGATGTTCATCGGGACCGGACGGGCCCGGCCCTGACCGAGCTGCCGCTCGATCTCCTCGGCGACGGCCAGGTGCCGCCCCGGGACCGTGCCGGCCGCCACCGCCGCGTGGACCGCCTCCAGCAGCGGGGTGCGGCGCGGATCCCGGGGATGGAAGCGGTGGCCGAAGCCCGGTACGTACCGGCCCTGGGCTTTGCAGGCGGCGAGATGGTCGGCCACGACGTCCGGCAGCCGATCCCGGTCGCCGTCCTCCGGCGCGGCGGCGGCCACCTCGTCCGCGATCGCGGTCAGCAGCTCGACACATTGCTGGCCCGCGCCGCCGTGGACGTCACCGAGCAGGCCGACGCCGGTCGACATCGCGCCGTGCAGCCCCACGCCGCACGTCGCGGCCATCCGGGCGGCCGCGATCGAGGGAGCCTGTGGTCCGTGGTCCACGGCGGCCACGAGAGCCTTCTCCAGTAGGCGGGCCTGTTCGTCGGTGGGCAGGTCACCACGGACCATCGCCCAGATCGTCTGGACGAAGGACGCGCCACGGATGAGGTCTTCGACGGGGTAGCCGCGCAGTCTGATGACTCCGGGCTCGATGTCGGAGATCGAGGTGGTCCACCAGTCGGTGACCTGTTTGGACGTGACCGACCGCAGTGCCCGTTCCCGGGCGTCGGGGCGGAGGTCGGGCTCGGTGCTCACACGGCCCCCAGCCGGTGCAGCTGGTCGATCTCGTCGCCGGTGTAACCGAGCTCGGTGAGTACCTCGTCGGTGTGTTCACCGAGGTAGGGCGGTCGGGTGGCCGGCCGGACCGGGGATCCGTCCACATGGGTGGGTAGGCCGACGACCCGGATGTTGCCCTCCCGGGCGGCGGGGACTCCGACCTCGCACACGAGGCCGCGGTGCCCGATCTGCTCGGAGACCAGCGCATCGGGCACGGTGACGACCGGTGCGGCCGGTACGCCCGTGTCCAGCAGGATCGTGTCCCACTCCGCGGCGGACCTGGTCTTCAGCGAGATCTCGAGCTCGTCGCGCAGCACGTCGCGGTGGCGCTTGCGGTCCTCACGGGTGCGGAAGCGCGGGTCCTCGATGAGCTCCTCCCGGTCGAGCACCCGGCACAGCGCCTCGAACTGTTCCTGCTTGTTGGCCGCGATGTTCAGCGCCCCGTCGGCGGTCTGGAAGGTGCCCGAGGGCGCGGAGGTGATGTTCTCGTTCCCCATGGGCACCGGCTCGCGGCCGGCGATCAGGTGGTCGGAGACCACCCACCCCATGGCCGTCAGCGCGGCGTCGAGCATCGACGTGTCGAGCTTGGCGCCCCGGCCGGTCCGTCGCTGGCGGACCACCGCGGCGCAGACCGCCATCGCAGCGGCCAGCCCGCCGAAGCTGTCGCACACCGGGAAGCCCACCCGCAGCGGTGCGGTGTCGTCGGTTCCAGTGACGCTCATCATGCCCGACAGCCCCTGGATGACCTGGTCGTAGGCGGGCCGGGTACGCATCGGGCCGGTCGAGCCGAAGCCGGAGACGGCGCAGTACACCAGGCGCGGGTTCAGCTCCCGCAGGCGGTCCCAGCCGAAGCCGAGCCGTTCCAGAACGCCGGGGCGGAAGTTCTCCAAGAGCACGTCGGCGTGCGCGACGAGACGTTCGAAGACCTGCTTGCCGCCCGGGGTTTTGAGGTCCACGGTCACCGATCGCTTGCCGGCGTTCTGGGCGAGAAAGGACACTCCCGCGTACTGGGCGCTCAGCTCGGGGTCGGCGCCGAGCTGGCGGGCCAGGTCGCCGCCGTGGGGCGTCTCGACCTTGATGACGGCGGCGCCGAGCAGGGCCAACTGGTACCCGGCGAAGGGTCCGGCCAGGACGTTGGTCATGTCGAGGACGCGTACGCCCTCGAGCAGGTCTGCGCTCACAGGAAGGCCTCCACCGTGCCGAGTCCGATCTCACTGATGTCGCGGGCGGCTGCCGTCACGGCGTCGACGTAGCGGCCGACCCGGTCGGCGGTGAAGCGCGACGTCGGACCGCTGACCGAGAGGGCGGCCAGGATCCGGCCGTCCGCCGAGACGATCGGCGCCGCGACCGCGGAGGCGCCCATCTCCCGTTCCCCGTGCGTTACGGCGTAGCCGGCTTCGCGTACGCTGCTGGCCTCGCTGCGCAGGGTGTCGAGCGGCACGCCGTCCCGCTCGGCCAGTTGCCGAAGTGCCGCGTCCGAGCAGGCACCGAGCAGCACCTTCGCGGCGGCGCCGGCGGACAGCGAGTACGGCGCGCCGACGGCGACCACGCTGCGGACGGTGGTCTTGCCTTCCACCTGTGCGATGGAGGTGCGGCTGAGGTCCTGGCGGATGTAGATGTTCACCGTCTCGCCGCAGTCGTCCACCAGGCGGGTCATCACCCGCCGGGTGTCCGCGCTCACTTCCCACAGCGACTGCGCCAGCGTGACCCAGCGCAGGAACGCGGCTCCGACGCTGTAGGTGAACTCCCCGCGGTCGGCGACCAGCCCGAGCGACTCCAGCGTGCCCAGCAGCCGGACGACCGTGGTCTTGGGCAGCGCGGTGAGGCGCACGATGTCGCGCAGCGACCGCGTCGGATGGTCGACGTCGAAGAGGCTGAGCAGCTCTACCGCACGGGAGACGCTCCGGACGCTGCCGTCGCCGCCCGCGGCCGTATGCGGAGGTGTCATGCGGACACCATAAACCGTCTGGCGGTTCACGTAAACCATGGAATGGGTTGACCGGCGAGACAAACCGTGCTTGCATGCGTGACCGTAACCACAAACCCACGGTACGGTTCCACGAAGCCACGTGGTGAACCCGGAAGAGGCGACATGAGCACAGAACAACTTGACCTGGTGGTCGTGGGGTGCGGAGCCGGCGGTCTCGCAACCGCCACGCAGTTCCTCGAGGATCGTCCGCAGGGCCGGGTTGTCGTGCTCGAACGCACCACCCGGTCCGCGCGGGGCGGGAACACGGCGTGGACCGGCGCGTTCTTCCGCCTGGAAGCGGACGGATCGCCGGCCGCCGACTTCGCCGACCGGATGACACAACTCAGTGAGGGCAAGACCGACCGCGCCATCATCGACCGGCTGGCCGAGTTGGCGAAGCCCACCATCGCCTGGCTCAACGACAACGGCGTGGCCACGGTCCAGGACTCCACGTACTTCCTGACCTCGAAGGGCCCGCGGCTGATGCCCGCCGGTGGCGGCGGCGCGGTCGTCGAGCGCCTCGCCGCGGTGGTGGAGGAGCGCGGCGGACGGATCGTCTACGAGCAGACGGCCACCGGCCTGCTGACCGACGACCGGGGCTCGGTCGTCGGCGTCCGTACCCAGGGCCCGGACGGGACCGTGCGCGAGTGGCGGGCCCGGACCGTGGTGCTCGCCTGCGGCGGGTTCGAGGGCAGCGCGGAGATGCTGGACAGGTACCTCGGCGAGCACGGCCACGAGCTGTCACCGATCGCCCCGGGCGGGCGGTCCAACCAGGGCGAGGGCATCGCGATGGCCATGGCCGTCGGGGCGCAGACCGACGGACAGTTCGAGCGTTTCCACGGCGAACCGGTCGATCCCCGGTCCCGTTCCGCCGAGGCGCTGGTCATGGTCTACCCGTACGGTGTGCTCGTCGACCACGAGGCGCAGCGCTTCGTCGACGAGGGTGCCGACACGCCCGACAACACCTTCGAGTCGATCGCCTACAAGATCTGGCGCGACGCGCACCAGTTCGCCTACCTGATCGCCGACCAGAAGTTGATGCGCCAGCAGATCGCCCGCGCGGTGCTGACCGATCGCGAGCCGGAGGCCGCCGACACCCTGGAGGCCCTCGCCCGGCGTCTCGGTCTCGACCCGCGGAAGCTGACCGACACGATAGCCGAGTACAACGCGGCGGCCACCCCCGGCGACCTGGACGTGACCGTCCTGGACGGCGTCGCGACGCGCGGGCTGACCCCGCCGAAGTCCAACTGGGCGCGCCCGATCGACGAGCCACCGTTCGTCGCCTGGCCCGTCACCTGTGCGATCACCTTCACCTTCGGCGGTCTGCGCACCGACGCCGACGCCCGGGTCATCGGCGCGGACGGCGCCCCCATCCCCGGCCTCTACGCCGTCGGTGAGACCGCCGGGATCTACCACCACAAGTACCCGGGGGCCACCTCCGTACTCCGGGCCCTCGTGTTCGGACGGCTGACCGGCCAGACGGCCGCAGATAGGTCCTCGTCCACGACAGCCGCGTGCTGACCACACCACACCGAAGGAACACGCCTATGTCCACATCGAGCGCGGTCGTGACGACGCGGCAGATGACCACGCGGCGCGCGGCCATCGCCAGCCTCGTCGGCACCACCATCGAATGGTTCGACTTCTTCGTCTACGGCCTCGCCGCCGCCCTGGTGTTCGGGCACCTGTTCTTCCCGAAGGCGGATCCGCACGTCGGCCGCCTGGCGTCCTTCGCCACCCTCGGCGTCGCTTTCGTCGCCCGCCCCGTCGGCGCGGCCATCTTCGGCCACCTCGGTGACCGCCTGGGCCGAAAGGCCACCCTGATCGCGACGCTGAGCCTCATGGGGCTCTCGACCGGACTCATCGGCTGCCTGCCCAGCTACGACGCCATCGGTGTGTGGGCGCCGACCCTGCTGATCGTGCTGCGGCTGCTGCAGGGCCTCGCCGTGGGCGGAGAATGGGGTGGCGCGGTGCTCCTGTCGGTCGAGCACGCGCCGTCCCACCGGGTGCGCCTGTTCGGCTCCGCGCCCCAGATGGGATCGCCGCTGGGTCTCGTCCTGGCCACCGGCGTGATGTCGTGGGTCGCGACGCTGCCCGACAAGCAGCTCTTCAGCTGGGGCTGGCGGGTCCCGTTCATCACCGGGTTCGTGCTGCTCGTCATCGGCCTGCTCATCCGGGTCGGCGTCACCGAGTCCACCCAGTTCCAGCAGGTGAAGCAGGCGCGCCAGGTGTCCCGGCTGCCCGTGGGAGAGGTGTTCGTCCGGGCCTGGCGGGGCCTCACGCTGGGCGTCACGTTGCAGGCCTCGGTGAACGTCGTGTTCTACCTGATCTCCACGTACTTCGTGACCTACGCGACGACCTCGCTCGGGCTGGCGCGGAGCACCGCGCTCTGGATGGTCATGGTCGCCGCGGCGGTCGACCTCGTCGCCCTGCCGCTGCTGGCCGCGCTCAGCGACCGGGTCGGTGCCCACCGCGTGTTCTGGTTCGGTGTCCTGTTCACCGTCGTGGCGGCCTTCCCGTTCTTCTGGCTGCTCAACGGTCACCACATCGTGGGTACCGGCCTCGTGGTGATCGTGATGCTGGTGTGTGCCCACGCGACCACGTACGCGGTCGTCTCGAGCATGATCGCCGATCAGTTCGACACGCGGGTCCGCTACAGCGGCGCGGCGCTCAGCAACGCCCTCGGCGGCCTGATCTTCAGCGCGCCGACGCCGTTCATCGCCGAGGCCGTCGTCGGCAGCCACGGCGGCCGGTGGTGGCCGCTGGCGGTGATGACCATCGGGGCTTCAGTCATCTCCGCGATCGCCATCGCGTGCACCCCCCGTACGATCCGGGCCGCCTACGACGCTCCCGCGGCGGGCGACACTCCGGCCCCGGCCGCCCGCCTCGAACCGACCGGCGCACTCTCTTGAAGTAACGGCGGCACGAGCGCCCACCTGATCCCTCGCGCTCGTGCCGCCCACACCGGACCAGAACCGCACAACCTCGAACCGGGTTCGAGACACTGACTGAGGAGCCACCTGGATGACCGCGACTGACGCACTCGTCACCTCCGCGGGGACACAGCAGCCCGAGCGATACCAGATGCTCATCGACGGAGCATGGCGCGATGCCTCGGACGCAACGACCTTCGACTCCGTCAACCCCTTCACCGGGCAGGCGTGGGCCACTGTGCCGTCGGCGACCGAGCAGGACGTCGACGATGCGGTACGGGCCGCCCGGCGCGCCTTCGCCGAAGGCCCGTGGGCGGCCTCCACGCCGCTGCAGAGGGCGACGCTGCTGCGGAAGTTCGGCGACCTCATTCGGGAGAACGCCGACGAGTTGGCCCGCATCCAGGTCCTGGAGAACGGCAAGCTCATCCGAGAGGTCGGGGGACAGACCCTCGCTCTCGCCAACCACTGCTACTTCTTCGCCGGCGTGGCCGAGAGCCCCGTCGGGGAGACCCTGGCCAGCAGCGTGCCGAACCTGCAGGTCTTCACCGTGCGCGAGCCCATTGGCGTCGTCGCCGCCATCACGCCCTGGAACAGCCCGCTGGCTCTCCTGCTGTGGAAGCTCTGCCCGGCTCTGGCCGCCGGCAACACCGTGGTCATCAAGCCCTCGGAGATCACCCCCGTTTCGACCCTCGTGCTCGCCCGCCTGATCGCCGAGGCCGGCTATCCCGATGGCGTCGTCAACGTCGTCACCGGTGCCGGAGCGGCCGGAGCGGCGCTCGCGGCCCACCCGGACGTCGACAAGATCGCCTTCACCGGTTCGACCGCCGTCGGTAAGAAGATCGCAGCTACCGCGGCCGAGCGCCTGGCCCGGGTCTCCCTGGAGTTGGGCGGCAAGTCACCCAACATCGTCTTCCCCGACGCCGACCTGCCCAACGCCGTCAACGGCGTCATCGCCGGCATCTTCGCCGCGACCGGCCAGACCTGCATGGCCGGCTCCCGGGTGCTGGTGCACACCGACGTCTATGACGAGTTCGTTGCCGCCCTCGTCGAGAAGACCGAGCGCATCAAGATCGGTGACCCCATGGATCCGGCCACCGAGATGGGCACCGTCGCCTGCCGCGCACAGTACGAAAAGGTCCTTCACTACATCGACGTGGCCAGGGAGGAGGGCGCCACGCTCGCCACCGGCGGTGGACGACCCGACGACCCGGCGCTCGCCGACGGGCTGTTCGTGCGTCCCACGGTCTTCACCGGTGTGGACAATCAGATGCGGATCGCTCGGGAAGAGGTGTTCGGCCCGGTCGCCGTCGTCATCCGCTTCTCCGACGAGGACGAGGCGGTGGCCATCGCCAACGACACGACCTTCGGGCTGGCCGCGGGGGTGTGGACCAACAACCTCGCCCGCGCGCACCGCATGGTGCGCCGCCTGCGCGCGGGCAGCGTGTGGGTCAACAACTACCGCAAGACCAACCACGTCGCACCATTCGGTGGCTTCAAGGAAAGTGGCATCGGGCGAGAGAACGGTTTCCACGCCATCGAGGAGTACACCGAGGTCAAGACCGTGTGGATCGACACCGGCAACACGATCAAGGACCCGTTCAACCCCCGTGCCTGACCGGCGTACCGGTCGCGCATATCGGCGCGGCATGCCGGGAGGGGATACCAGCGAAGTCGGCTGATGTCCCCTCCCGGCAGCGGTGCCAGGCCGCCACGCTGCGCAAAGGGCGTCATGTCACCCGGTGACGAAGCCGATTCGGCTGTTCATCGCCCCGACCCCACCAGTTGCGGTCGCTCGCCGGCCGAGCGGCGGGGCTGCTCCTGGGGCCGGTCCGCAGCGGCGGCCATCCGGGCGTCGAGCCGGGCGGCGTCGGCGCCGACGAAGCCGAGCAGGGCCGAGCCGCGGCAGGTCTGCCACGGCAGGCCGAGGAAGTACAGGCCGGGGATGTCGGTGACGCCGGTGTCGTGCCGGACCTGGCCGTCGACGACGACGCCGGGGATGTGGATCCAGGGGTAGTCGGTGTGGTAACCGGTCGCCCACACGACCGCGTCGACGGCGGTGGCAGTACCGTCGGCGAACCGGGCGGTGCGGCCGTCGAAGCCGGTCAGGCGCGGCCGGAACTCCACGCCGCGCCGACGCAGCGCGCCGGCCCGGCTGCCGATGACCAGGTCGCCACGGGCACGGAGGCGGCGCGCCAGCCGGGAGTCGGACGGCACGGTGAAGAACCCGGCCTTCGTCAGCCAGAAGAACAGGTCGCGGCCCAGAATCCGCTGCGGCAACTGCAGCGGGCGCGAGCCCACCGCGACGGTGACCGCACAGGTGCCGGCCAGCTCGGCGGCGATCTGCAGGCCGGAGTTCGCGGCGCCGACGACCAGGACGCGCGCGCCACGGGGCAACTGGTCGGGGTTGCGGTAGTCCGCGCTGTGCAACTGCGGAACGCCCGGGGGAAGTTCGTCCGCGATCGCCGGGATGCGCGGGGTCTGGAACGGCCCGGTGGCGACGACGACCTGCCTGGCGTGCAGCGTGCCGGTCGGGGTGGTGACCGTGAAGTAGCCGTCTTCGCGGTGCAGTCGGGTCACCGGCGAGTGCAGCCGGACAGGCAACCGGAAGTGTCGCGCGTAGGTGTGCAGGTAGTCGGCGACCTGGTCCTTCGTCGGGTGCGTGCCGGCCGGCGCGGGGAACGGCATCCCCGGCAGCGCGTCGTACTCGGCGGGGCTGAACAGCCGCAGCGAGTCCCAGCGGGAGCGCCAGGCGTGCCCGACCTCCGGTCCGGCGTCGAGGAGCAGGAACTTCGCGCCGCGGCGGCGCAGGTGGTAGCCGAGGGCCAGGCCGGCCTGGCCGGCGCCGATGACGATGACGTCGAGCGGCTCGCGGCCGGCGGTGGGCAGGGTGGTGGACATGACTTCTCCTGACTGTGAGCATGGCTGGGCCAGCTGAGGCAGCTGCCCCGGGCGGTTAGACGGAGCCGACGGCCAGCAGCGCGGTGGCGATGATCAGGTCGGAGACCATGCAGGTCTCGGCGTACCAGCGAGGCACCACCCGGTCGGCGCGGTGGTGGGCGATGTCCCAGGCGGCGTGGGTGAGCCAACCGGCGGCCAGTACGTAGCGGGCTGCGGCCGGCTCGGCGGCGACCGCGGCAATGGCGATCGCGCCGAAGCCGAGCACGGCTCCGGTCTGCAGGCTCAACAGGCGCCGGGAGGCGAGGTCACCGCGGGCCGCGCCCCAGGTGAGGTAGACGACCGCGGCGAGCAGGACGCACCAGGCGCTCACCCAGGTCTGTACCCGTTCGGGCAGCGGCGCGAGCAGCGACAGGCTGGTGGCGGTGGCGGCGATGCCGATCCCGGTGGGCCAGCGTCGGGCGATTGCGCCGGCGGTGCCGGCCCGCCGGGTGACGGGTGCTGTGGCGGCGGTGGTGCCGGTCGTGGTCATGGGTGGCTCCTTTGACGGACTGGACTCACGTCGTGCTGCTTGTCTGGTGGTGGGGGCCGCTGCGGGTTCGGGCCGCCGCAGACGACAGCAGTCTGTGCGGTGGCGCTGTCCGCTGCCTGTCCCGGGGATGTCGGCATGGCTGTCGGACTGCTGGCGCCTTCAACAGTCAGGACAGTGAACGGGCAGCGGCCCGACAGCGGCGGCGGGGACCTTGTCGTCATCGGCCCGCACCGGCGGGACCGGATCGAGGAGGAGAGAGATGTCCGCTCATCCCGCCCCCGCCGCCCGTCTGGCGGCGCAGGCCCACCCGCATCAGCCGCCACACCCGCACGGCCACCAGCCGCCGGCCCCGGCCGGGGACGAGCCGCGCCGGCCATGGACCGTGTTCGCGCTGATGATCGCCGCCCAGTTCATGGTCATCCTCGACGTTTCCGTGGTGAACGTCGCGCTGCCCAGCATCAGCCGCGGGCTGCACCTGACCGCCGCGGACTACCAGTGGGCGATCAGCGCCTACGTGCTGTTCAGCGGCGGCCTGCTGCTGCTCGGCGGGCGTGTCGCCGACCTACTGGACCGGCGGCGGGCGTTCCTGGCCGGCGTCGGCGTGTTCACCGCCGCCTCCCTGATCAGCGGGCTCGCCCAGACGCCGCTGACGCTCATCGCCGCCCGCGCCGCCCAGGGTGCCGGCGCCGCGCTGCTCACCCCCGCCGCGCTGTCGATCATCATGACCACGTACGCCGGGCGGCAGCGGCAGGCCGCCCTCGGTGTCTGGGGCGCGATCGGCAGTACCGGCATCGCCGCCGGCGTGCTCTTCGGTGGCGCCCTGACCAGCGCCCTCGGTTGGCGCGCCGTGTTCTTCATCAACGTGCCGATCGGCATTGTGGTGCTGCTCGCCACCGTCCGGACGGTCGGCCGTGGCGCACAGCAGCAGCGGGCGCTGCGCCGGCTCGACCTGCCCGGCGCCCTGACCCTGGTCGGCGGGCTGCTGTCGCTGGTGTTCGGCATCGAAGCCACCCGCTCGGCCGGCTGGACGGCGCCGCGCACCTGGATCGCGCTCGCCGCGGCCGCGGTACTGCTGGCCACCTTCGCCCGCCTCGAGCGCCGCAGCAGCAACCCGCTGGTGCCGCCGTCGACCTGGCGGATGCGGTCGCTGGTCTCCGCTTCGGCGGTGATGGCCGGCGTGACCGGTGTCGTCGTCGGCGCGATCTTCCTGTCGTCGCTGTACCTGCAGGCCATCATCGGCGCCTCGCCGGTCATCGCCGGGCTGGAGTTCCTGCCGCTGGCCGCCGCGATCACCCTCGCCGCCACGGCGGCGTCCAAGCTCATCGGCCGGGCCGGCGCCCGCCTCCTGATCCTCGGCGGCCTCGTCGTGCTGACCGGCGGCGTGCTGCTGTTGGCCGCCAATGCGGGCGGCACCTCCTACGCAGCCGACGTGCTGCCCGGCTTCCTGCTCGTCGGTGCCGGCGTCGGGCCGATGTTCGTGGCCATCTCCATCGCCGCGATGAGCGACGTGCCCGCCGACCGGTCGGGGCTCGCCTCCGGGCTGATGATGACCGGCCACGAGATCGGTGCCGCGCTCGGCGTCGCCGCGCTCACCGCCGTCGCCGGCGACCTCGCCACGCACAGCGGCCTCGTCACCGGGTACGCCCGCGCCTTCGACGCCACCGCCGGCATCCTCGCCGCCCTGTTCGTGCTGACCCTGCTCGCCGTCCCCGCCGGGAAGGCACCGTCCGGCGCCGCCGGGCACGGACACGGCCACCACTGACCCGGGTGCGAAACCTGGCGAAATCGCCGGTCCGACCACCCCGCCCACACGGCGACCCTGTTCATCGACCAACCACACCACCACCATTCCGAGGAGTTCCCATGTTGTCCGGCACGCCCCGCACCTTCATCGGGTCCACCACCTTCCAGGTATCCGGCATGACCTGCGCCCACTGCCAGCACGCGGTCACCGCCGAGATCTCCGCCATCGACGGCGTCGAGTCGGTCGACGTCGACCTGGCCAGCGGCACCGTCACCGGCACCGCAGCCCGGCCGGTGGACCGCGCCGACATCGCCCAGGCGGTCGACGAGGCCGGGTACACCCTCGTCCCGTGACCGACCGCGGCGGGAGCTGCCCGCGCGCCTCCCGCCGCCGCGGCCCGCCCGGGCCGCCTGACCAGCCGCACCCTTCGATCCCCGCCTCGCCGCCACGGCGGCAACCGCCCCGAGGAGAACCCGTGACCACACTCGAGCACGCACTGCTCAGCCCGGCCCCCGAAGCCACGCCGCAGATCGCGGCGCGCGCGATCGACGTCATGAAGACCTACGGCAGCGGCGACGCCGCCGTGCGCGCCCTCGACGGGGCGAGCGTCACCATCCCGGCCGGCCAATTCACGGCCGTCATGGGACCCAGCGGATCCGGTAAGTCGACACTGGTCCACGCCCTCGCCGGGCTGGACACGATCGACTCCGGCCGGGTGTTCGTCGGCGACGCCGACCTCACCGCACTGTCCGAACGTGACCGCACGCTGCTGCGCCGCGAACGGCTCGGCTTCGTGTTCCAGGCGTTCAACCTCATCCCGTCGCTGACCGCCGCGGAGAACATCGCGCTGCCGCTGACCCTTGCCGGCCGCCGCCCCGACCCCGCATGGCTGGCCGAGCTCGTCGACATGCTCGGCCTGCAGAACCGGCTCGGCCACCGGCCCAGCGAGCTGTCCGGCGGGCAGCAGCAGCGGGTCGCCGTCGGCCGTGCCCTCATCGCCCGTCCCGACCTCGTGTTCGCCGACGAGCCGACCGGCAACCTCGACTCCCGCCACGGCGCGGCGCTCCTGAGCTTCCTGCGCGACGCCACCCGCACGCTGGGCCAGACGATCGTCATGGTCACCCACGATCCGGTCGCCGCCTCCTACGCCGACCGGGTCGTCTTCCTCGCCGACGGGCGCATCGTCGACGAGCTGCCCGCACCCACCCCGGAGGCCGTACTGACGCGCATGGCGCGCCTGGACGTGCCCGCGCAGATGGTGGGGGCGTGATCGCGATGTGGCGCCTCACCGTCTCCAACGCGCTCGCGCACCGCTCCCGCCTGGCGCTGACCTGGCTCGCCGTCGCGCTCGGCGTCGCGTTCGTCGCCGGCAGTCTCGTGCTCACCGACACCAGCAGCCAACTGCTCGACAACCAGTTCCGCACCGCCGCGGCCGGCGTGGACCTCACCGTCCGCACCGCCGCCGCCTTCAACAGCGCGATGGGCGTGGAGGTGCAGCGCGCCCCGCTGCCCGCCGACGTCGTCGGGCGGGTCGCCGACACCCCCGGCGTCGACCGGGCCCGGCCGATCGCCTCCGGCGCCGGGCAGCTGCAGGTCCGCGGCCGGGCCGTCCTGCCGGCCGGACCCACGATCCTCGGCACCTGGGCCGACGCGCCGTTCACCGCCTACCGACTGCGCGCCGGGCACGCCCCGCACGGGCCGGACCAGGTGGTCCTCGACGCGGCCACCGCCCGCGAGCACGCCGTGCGGCTCGGCGACACGGTCACCGTCTCGGCCACCACCAGCAAGCAGCTGCGGGTCGTCGGCCTGACCGGCGTCGGCGACCGCGACGGGCTGCCCAACAGCAACCTGGTGCTCGTCGACCTGGCATGCGCCCAGACGCTGCTCGGACTGGGCCCGGGTGTCACCTCCATCGACGTCATCGCCGACCCCGACGTAGCCGTCGCCGACCTGCGTACCCGCCTGGCCACCTCGCTCGGCAGCGGCTACGCGGTCACCACCGGCCAGGACACCGCCGCCGCCAGCGCCGCAGCCGCGAAACAGAGCATCAGCTATCTGCGTATCGTGCTGCTGGCCCTGTCCGCCGCCGGGCTGCTCGTCGGCGCGTTCCTCATCGCCAACACCTTCGCCATCGTGCTGACCCAGCGCAGCCGGGAGCTGGCGCTGCTGCGCGCCGCCGGCGCCACCGGCCGGCAGGTGTTCACCTCGGTGCTCGGCGAGGCGCTGCTGGTCGGCGTCACCGGCGCCGCCGGCGGCACCGCGGCCGGCATCGGCGCCGCCTACGGCCTGCGCGGCCTCGCCCGCGGCGCCGGCCTGGCACTGCCCGACGGCCCGCTCACGGTCAACCCGCGCACGCTTCTCGTCGCGGTCGCCGCCGGCACGCTGGTCACCCTGCTGGCCGCGTTCGGCCCGGCCCGCCGCGCCGCCCGCATCGCCCCCGTCGAGGCGATGCGGCTGTCCGACCCGGCGCCGGCGACGGCCCGCCGCGGCCGGCTGATCACCGGCTGGGTACTGCTCGGCCTCGGCGTCATCCAGCTCGCCGCCGCAGCGGCCTTCCGCGACATCGCCGGCGTCGCGATCGGCGCGGTACTGTTCCTCGCCGCTCTGGTCGTCCTCGGACCGGTACTGGCGCCGCGGCTGGCGCAAGCCGTCGGGCGGCCCCTGGCACGCCTCGGGGTGCCCGGTAGGTTGGCCCGGGAGTCGACGGTGCGCAACCCCCGCCGGACCGCGGCCACAGCGATGGCGCTCGCCCTCGGCCTGGCGCTGATCAGCTTCGTGTCCGTGCTGGACAGCTCGGTCAAGGCCGCGGTCGGCACCAGCTACCGGGAGGCGATCACCGCCGACCTGATCATCGAAAGTGCCCGCAACGAGATGCTCGGCGGGCTGTCCCCGGAGGTCGCGCACCGCGCCGCCAGCCTGCCGGAGGTGGCGGTGGCCTCGCCGATCCGGTACGGGCACTGGCTGGACCGGGGCATGACCAGCGCACTGACCGCGGTCGACCCGGCCACCCTGCCGCACGTCGCCCGCGTCCGGATGACCGCCGGGAGCCTGGCTGCCCTCGATGGCGGCGGCGTCGTGCTCGCCGCCAACGTCGCCACCGAACGCCACCTGCACCTCGGCGACAGCCTGCCGATGACCTTGCCCCGCGACGGACAGCAGCAGCTGCGCATCGTCGGGCTGATGGACGACGCCAGCGCCCGGGCACTCAGTACCAGCTACGTGATCTCGCTGGCCACCTACGCCGCGCACTACAACGAGAACGTCGACGCCAGCGTCATGGTCGCCCTGGCCCACGGCGTCAAGCCACAACAGGCGCGCACCGCCCTGGGCAAGGCGATCGCGGACTTCCCCAACGCGCAGATCCGTAACCAGGCCGAGGCCGCCGCCGGCCGGGCCGCGGCGATCGACCAGGTCTTCGGCCTGATCACCGTGCTGCTGTGCTTCGCCGTGCTCATCGCTCTGCTCGGCATCACGAACACGCTCGCGCTGTCCATCGTGGAACGCACCCGCGAGATCGGGCTGCTGCGCGCGGTCGGCATGACCCGCCGGCAGCTGCGCTCGATGATCCGCGCCGAGGCCGTGCTGGTCGCCGCCGTGGCCGTCGTCGTCGGAGTCGTCGTCGGACTCGGGCTGGCCGCCGCCACCCTCGGTGGACTCAGCTCCGACATGCCGCTCGTCGTGCGCGTACCCGTCGCGCGGCTGCTGGCGGTCGTCGCCGCCGCCGTGCTGGCCGGGCTCGCCGCCGGACTGCTGCCCGCCCGCCGCGCCGCCCGGCTCGACGTGCTGACCGCCATCGCCACCCACTGACCCCCGCCGGCTTCCGGCCACCCACGAGAGGAATCCCATGACCACCATCCCGTCGACGGTCACCATCCGGCGTGCCACCCGCGCGGACGCCGCCACCGTGGCCACCCTGGTCGGCGAGATCGCCGCGCACGAAGACCAGCAGGCACATGTACACGTCACCGAGGCGCGGTGGCGCACGCTGCTCGACCGACCCGACGTGGTCGTCCTCGTGGCCGAACGCGACGGCCGGGCCGCCGGCTACGTGTCCGCCGTCCGGCAGCTGCACCTGTGGACCGGCGGCGACGTCCTCGCCCTCGACGACCTGTACGTGCGGTCCGGCTGCCGCGACGCCGGCATCGGCCGCCAGCTGATGGCCGCCCTCGCCGCACTCGCGCTGCCCGAGCAGCTCCTGATTCGCTGGGGCATGGAGGTCGACAACGTGGACGCGCAGCGCTTCTATCGCCGCCTCGGTGCCACCCTGCGGCACAAGGTCCTCGCCGCGTGGGCGCCGACCGCGTACGCCGGCATGGTCGCCGGTTCGGACCAGCGGGGGCCCGCCCCTCAGGAATCCGGATCCCACGTCGGGCCGGCGGATCGCCGGTCATGATCGGGCCGCCGACTTCGGTGCTGGTCCGTTCCGTCCGGCTTACTATGCTGAGCACGGTTAGCGCCGCAAGATCGGTAGGAGTCCCGGTGGGCACGATAGCTGGACTGGTCCTCGCTGCGGGGGGCGGGCGACGGTACGGCGGTCCCAAAGCCCTGATCCGTCACGAAGACGGCCGGTTGCTGGTGGAGCGGGCGGCGGCGAACCTGCGCGCCGGGGGTTGTACGCCGGTCTTCGTGGTGCTCGGCGCTGAAGCTGACCGGGTGCGGGGCGAGGCACGACTGGCAGACACGTCGCTGGTCGACAACCCCGACTGGAAGAGCGGCATGGCTTCGTCGCTGCGGGCCGGGCTCGCCGCGTTGGCCGACACCGACGTCGACGCCGCCGCGGTACTCCTGGTCGACACGCCCGGCATCGGCCCGGAAGCGGTGTCCCGTCTGGTCACGGCGACCGATGGCCGTGGCGCGCTCCTCACGGCTACGTACGGCGGCAGGCGCGGGCACCCGGTGATCCTCGGACGCGACCACTGGGCCGGTGTGGCGGCGCTCGCGACGGCCGATGTCGGTGCGCGCGCCTACCTGGCGGCGCATTCGACCGAGGTGCGCCGTGTGCCATGTGAGGATGTCGCCGACGATACCGATCTCGACATGCCTCCGGCGCAGGCCGGCACGGGCCGGTAGCGGGCGGGTAGCCGACGAGCGCAGCGGGGGAGCCATGCGGGAGGTACTGAACGAGCTGGTCGCCTGGTGGCGGACCGGTCAGCCGGTCGGCATGGCCACGGTGGTGCGGACCTGGCGCAGCGCACCTCGGCCACCCGGGGCGACGATGCTGGTCGGTCCCGACGGCACCGCCGTCGGCAGTGTGTCGGGCGGCTGCGTCGAGGCTGCCGTCTACGAACTGTGCAGGGAGGTCGTGGCGACCGGCCGTACGCGCGTGCAGCGGTACGGGGTGAGCGACGACGACGCGTCCGCGGTCGGGCTCACCTGTGGCGGGGTCATCGAACTGCTGGTCGAGCGGGTCGACCCGAAGACGTTTCCCCAGTTGGACGAGCTCGCGCGGTCGATCGGAACGGGCGATCCGGTGGCGACGGTGACGTGCGTGGACGGGCCCGACGACAGGGTCGGGCGCCGGTTGTTGGTCTGGGGTGACCGGCACTCCGACTCGCTGGGGTCGGCGCGGCTGGACGACGCCGCGGTCGATGACGCCCGGGGACTGCTCGCCGCCGGAAGTAGTGGCATGCTGCGCTACGGTCTCGATGGCGAGCGGCGAGGCGAGGGGCTGACGTTGTTCGTCGCGTCGTACGCGCCACCGGCCCGGATGATCGTATTCGGGGCGATCGACTTCGCCGCCGCCGTGGCGCGGATCGGCACGTTCCTCGGCTACCACGTGACGGTATGCGACGCCCGACCGGTGTTCGCGACCTCGAAGCGGTTTCCCGGCGCCGACGAGGTGGTCGTCGACTGGCCGCACCGTTACCTGCGCGCCGAACTCGACGCCGGCCGGGTCGACGCCCGCACCGTGGTGTGCGTGCTGACCCACGACCCCAAGTTCGACGTACCGGTGCTTCAGGTGGCGCTGCGCGCGGAATTGGCGTACGTCGGGGCGATGGGCTCGCGCCGTACCCACGCCGACCGACTCGCCCGGCTGCGCGAGGCCGGCCTCACCGACAAGGAACTGGAGCGGCTCTCCTCCCCGATCGGGCTCGACCTTGGTGCCCGTACGCCGGAAGAAACGGCCGTCAGTATCGCGGCCGAAATCGTCGCGGGCCGCTGGGGCGGTAGCGGCGCCCGGCTCACGTCGATCGCCGGTCGGATCCACCACGATTGAGCCGTCCGCGAGCGGGTCGTCCTACCGCTGCTGCCCCGGTTCAGGTCGGTGGAGCGTCGTGAGCATGATGGGTATGCCGAGCGCTGCGACGGCCAGACCGAGCGGCAGCACGTGTGACAGTACGGCGACGCCCAGGGGAGCGGCGAACAGCGCCGCGGCCCGGAACGTGCCCGCCGCCGCCAGGGCATCGGGGCGGCTCTCCGGTCGAACGCCGTCGGTCGCCAGGGACGGCCCGAGCGTGAGCAGGGTGCCGGCACCGAAGCCGCTGAGTACGAGCGCCGCCGACGTGAGCGGCGCGATCCCCGACATGAGTCCAACCAGGACGGTTCCGATACCGGCGGTGGCGGTGCACGCGACGTAGCCGGTCGTCACGTGCCGCCTGGGCAGCCGGCTGATGACGACGCTGCCGAGGATGTTCGCGGCGTTCGCGCAGCTGATGAGGGCTCCGATGGTGGACGATGACTGGCCGGCGCGGGCCAGGACGACCGGCCCGTACGAGTTGACCAGGCCGCTCCACGCCCCGCCGGTGGCGCTGGCCCAGTAGCCGGCCAGCACCGACCGGATCCGCCAGACGTCCCGTAGTCGCGTCCGGCTCTGTTGATTCGCCGGGGCGATGTAGGCCATCGCCCGGGTCGGCAGTGCGGCGAGCGCGGCGACGACGGCGGCTACGGCCATGGCGGAGACGGAGCGCTGCGTGAGGAGCCCGGCGACAAGTGGCCCGGCGAGCAGCCCGATGCTCGACGCGCCGTTCACCGCGGCGATGCCGCGCAGAGAGGAGCCGTTGTCGCGCAGCACGTGCAGTTGGCTGCCGGTCCAGAAGTAGGCGCGGCTGGCCCCCTGCAGCAGTTCCGCCGCGATGAACGGGACGACCGCCGTCGACCCGGACACCAGCAGCCCGGACGCGGCGAGCAGGCTCGCCGCGAAGCCGACGAGCGCCCGGTCGGAGTACCGGCGGGACGCGGCGCCGATCGTCATGCGCATCAGGAACTGCGCGACGGCCGACGCCGCCGTGAGGGCGCCGACCGCCGCGACCCCATACCCGGCGTGCACCGCGAGCAGCGGCAGCGCGACGTTGCTGATGCCGAGCGACAGCGAGTACAGGACCAGTGAGCTCCCGATGGCGGCCGCGTCGCGGGAGACCTTCACGAGCGCCGGTACAACGCGTCAGTCCCGGATGGACGCGAGTGCCCGGGGCGGCGGCGTCTGTTCGCTGCGGTGCGTGACGACCGGTTCGCCGTCCACCATGACCAGCGAGATTCCCGGCAGGTCACCCAGGGCGAAGCACTCGAGCGCGTCGTTCGCCCGGGATCCGACGACCGGGCCGAGGACGACCAGGTCCGCCGGCCGGCCAACTTCGATGACGCCTTCGCGGAGGCCGTGGAGCCGCGCGGTGTTGCCGGTGCCGGCCGCTACCGCGAGGTTCGGGTCCAGTCCGCAGACCCCGGCCAGGAAGCAGATGTTGCGGAGCATGCCGCGGGGGATGACGCCGGTGCCGCCCGGCGTGTCGGTGCCCAGCGTGAGCCGCGAGATCTGACCGGTCGCGAGCATGTGCTCGACGGTCACCATGGTGGCGCGGTAGTTCATGGAGCTGCAGATCTCGATCCCGGCGTCCGGCAGGTCGTCGATGACCTGCCGGATCTCGTCGTCGGGCATCGGGATCGGCCCGCCGGAGATGTGGGCGACGACGTCCGGCCGTACGGCGGTGACGAGTTCGTGGCCGGCGACCCGGCTCGAGCCGGACCGGGACACCCCACCGGAGTGCATCTTCACGGTCATGCCGTACTCGCCCGCCCACCGCACGTACTGCTGCGCTTCACCGTCGCCGAGGTGGGACCAGTCGTAGAAGATGAACTTGACGTGCTTGATGTCGTGTTCGGCGAGCCGCTCGAAGTCGCTTTCGGTCAGCCCCGGTACGAGCAGCACGGTGCCGATGTGCGCCTTGACCCCGGACGGCCGCACCCGCCCGGTGGTCCGCCGCGAGGTGATGGCGAGGCCGGTGACGAGGTCGGGCGTGAGGTCGTCGAACGGCAGGCCGGGTACGTGCAGTTCGCCGGCGGAGACCATCGTGGTCGTGCCGCCGTGCAGGTAGTTGTGGAACCAGCCGGTCGCGTTCTGTGCCGGTGTCCACTCGCCGAATGTCGGGTGCACGTGGCCGTCCACAAGGCCGGGCATGACGGTGAGCCCGTTCGCGGACACGACGCGATCGGGTCGGGCCACGTCCCCGCCGATCTCGGTGATGACACCGTCCTCGATGGTCATGGTCGTGTCCCGGAGCGGCGGGATGTCGCCGCTGCCGGACACGAGCAGGCCGATGTCTGTCACGAGAGTTGTGGTCACGGCGCGCTCCTCAGTTCACATTTGCTTCGGAACACTGTATACATGATCCGATGTTCCTAATCGAGAGGTTGCCATGCAGGTGCACCCCAGGATTCTTCTCGCAGGCGAGTGGGTCGACGGCGCCGGTCCGGAGTCGCTAGACCTCAATCCAGCTCGGCCCTCCGAGGTCGTCGCCCGGGTCCGCACGGCGGGCGACCAGGAGATCGACGCCGCCGTCGCGGCCGCCCGCCGCGCCTGGCCGGCCTGGGCGGCGATGCCGATCCAGGAGCGAGCGGCGATCCTCGCCCGTGCGGCCGCGTACCTCGACGCCTCGGCCGAGACGTTCGGGGAGGAGTTGACGCGGGAGGAGGGCAAGACCCGGGCCGAGGGCATCGGTGAGGTGCGCCGCGCCGCTGAGATCCTCCGGTTCTTCGCGTCCGAGGGGTACACCCCCAACGGCGAGGTCTACCCCTCCCCGCGCGCCGGTGAGCAGATCCAGGTCGTGCGCCGGCCGGTCGGCGTCGTCGGGGTGATCACCCCGTGGAACTTCCCGATCGCGATCCCCGCATGGAAAATCGCCCCGGCCCTCGTCTACGGCAACGCCGTGGTGTGGAAGCCGGCCAGCCTGGTCCCCGTCCTGGCGTACCGGTTGGCGGAGGCGCTCGTCAACGCCGGGCTCCCGGCCGGCGTGCTGTCGCTGCTGTACGCCAAGGGCTCCGCCGCGCAGGCCCTCGTCGAGCATGCCGGCGTCGACGCCGTCACCTTCACCGGCTCGACCCCGGTCGGCCGGCAGCTCGCCGCTCGCTGCGGTGAGCTGCTCAAACCGCTGCAGGCCGAGCTCGGCGGCAAGAACGCCGCGGTCGTCCTCGCCGGTGCCGATCTGGAACTGGCCGCGGACCAGGTCGTGCTGGGCGCGATGCGCTCCACCGGTCAGAAGTGCACCGCCACCTCGCGGCTGATCGTCGAGGAGGCTGTCGCGGATCCGTTCCTCGAACTACTTCGGGCCAGGGTCGACAGGCTCCAGGTCGGCGACCCCCTCGAGCCCGGGGTCGACATGGGCCCGGCGGCGTCGGCGGACGCCCGCCAGTCCATCCTGGACCAGATCGCCGCGGCGGTGCGGCAGGGAGCCGTCCCCGTCACCGGCGGCGAGCCGTACCGTGACGGGCTGCTGGGCGAGGGCTATTTCGTCCCGCCGACCGTCCTGGCCCTGCCCGACGTCACGCCGGCCCTGTGGCGGGAGGAGGTGTTCGGCCCGGTCCTCGCGGTGGTCCGCGCCGAGTCCGCGCAGCACGCGTTGCACCTGGCGAACGACACCGAGTTCGGGCTGTCCGGAGCTATCTTCACCAACGACCTCGACGCGGTGATGGCCGCCATCGACCACTTCGAGGTGGGCGTCCTGCACGTCAACTCGGAGACGGCCGGCGCGGACCCGCACGTGCCGTTCGGCGGCATCAAACAGAGTGGCCTCGGCCCCAAGGAGCAGGGGCGGGCGGCGCGCGAGTTCTTCACGCACTCCAAGACCGTCTACCTGCGCCCAGCACGTTGACGTCCACCGCACGAGACGGGAGAGGCTACTAATGGATTCAGACGTCCCGGTCGCACGCCGCATCCTCGAAGCGTTGGCGGCTGCCAACGTCGAAACCGTGTTCGGGCTGCCCGGCGTGCACAACCTCGCGTTCTGGCGGGAGGCGGGAGAGGGCCTGCCGGCCATCGTCGGCGTCCGGCACGAACAGACGGCGGTGTACGCCGCCGACGGGCTCGCCCGCGCGTCCGGCGGGCTGGGCGTGGCGCTCACCACGACCGGCCCGGGCGCGGCGAACGCGGCCGGCGCGTTCGGTGAAGCCGCCGCCTCGGGCTCCCCGGTCCTGCTCATCGCCAGCGAGATCTCGACCCGATACGCGAAGCCGGGCGTGAAGCGTGGCGTCCTGCACGAGAGCCGCGACCAGGCCGCGATCTTCGAGCCACTGGCCAAAGCCGTGTTCCGCCCACGTACCGCCGAGGAGGTCTCGGCGGCGGTGGGCGAGGCGATCCGCGCCGCGATGACCAGCCCCCGCGGGCCGGTCTACCTGGACGTCCCGACGGACCTCCTCGATGCCCCGGCGCCCGCGGTACGCGCCCTGGCACTCGCGCCGGTCGAGCCGCCGGCGGACCAGGTGGAGGAGTTGGCCGAGGCGATCGGCCAGGCCCAGCGGGTCGTGATCTGGGCCGGCGGCGGCGTCGTCCAGGCGGACGCGGGTGATGCGCTGAGCCGGCTGGCCCGCGCGCTCGCCGCGCCGGTCGTCACGACCTACACCGCACGTGGAATCCTGCCCCCCGAGCACGAATGTCTGGTCGGCCTGCCGCCGCACGAGCCCGAGGTCGCCCGCCTCATCGCCGAGGCGGACCTGCTGCTCGTCGTGGGCTCCGACCTTGACGGGATGATGACGCGCAACTGGCAGATGCCGGTTCCGGATCGGATCGCGATCGTCAACTGCGCGGCGGAGGACCTGTCCAAGAACTACCAGCCGGCCGTGGCGGTCCTCGGTGACGCCCGGATCACCCTCGAACGGCTGCTGGATCTCCTGCCCGACGGTGCGCGCGACCTGCCGGACCTGGCGGCGCTGCGGCGTACCCTCCACGACCGGCTCGGCGCGGACGGGCGCAACGAGGAGCCGCTGCGATTCCTGGCTACGGTGAACGGCGTGCTCGCCCCGGACACTCCGGTGGTGGCGGACATGGCCATCCCGGGGTACTGGTTCGGCGGGTACGGTGCGGTGTCGCAACCTCGGCGGCTGCAGTACCCCGTGGGCTGGGGCACGCTCGGCTACGCGCTGCCGGCGTCCATCGGCGCGGCGGTCGCCCAGGCCGGCCCGGTGCTCGCCATCTGCGGCGACGGCGGCATCATGTTCGCCCTCGGTGAGCTGGCGACGATCGCGCAGGAACGGCTTCCGGTCACCGTCCTGCTCGTCGACGACGGTGGGTACGGCATGCTGCGTTTCGACCAGGACCACGCGGGTGACCCGCATCGCGGCGTCGACCTGCTCGCACCGGACTGGGCCCAGTTGGCCCAGTCGTTCGGGATCGCCGCCGCCGTGGTCCAGGGGGTCGGCGAGGATCTCCGGCGGGCGCTCCAGGACGCGATCGGAAGCAAGGAGCCACGGCTGGTGGTGTGCCAGGCATCGATGATCCCGCCCCGGACGACGTCTCCCCGGTGGTTCGAGTGACCGGCCCGCTCGACGGTCTCGTCGTCGCCGACTTCTCCCGGGTGCTCGCGGCACCGATGGCGACCATGCTGCTCGGCGACCTCGGCGCGGACGTCATCAAGGTGGAGCGGCCGGACGGCGGGGACGACTCGAGGGCGTGGGGGCCGCCGTTCGCCCAGGACGAGAGCACCTACTTCCTCACCGCCAACCGCAACAAGCGCAGCATCGCCCTCGACCTGTCGAGCGACGAGGGCCGGAAGGTGGCGCTGGCCCTGATCGACCGGGCCGACGTGCTGGTGGAGAACTTCCGCCCGGGCACGATGGCGCGGTTGGGTCTGGGCTACGAGGAGCTGTCCGCCCGAAACGTCCGCCTCATCTACTGTTCGGTCTCCGGCTTCGGGCAGGGCAAGGGCGCCCGGCTCGCCGGCTACGACTTCCTCGTGCAGGCCGTCGGGGGGCTGATGAGCGTCACCGGCCAGCCGGACGGTCCGCCCACGAAGGTCGGTGTCGCGCTGGTCGATGTGCTGAGCGGCCTGCACGCCACGATCGGCATCCTCGCCGCGCTGGAGGAGCGCCGCCGGACCGGTCGCGGGCAGCGGGTCGAGGTGAACCTGCTGTCGTCGTTGCTCGCCAGCATGGTGAACCAGGCATCGGCGTACCTGAGCGCCGGGGTCGTACCGCGGGCGCTCGGCAACCGGCACCCGAGCATCGCGCCGTACGAGGCGCTGAACGTCGGTGACCACACGCTCGTCGTCGCCGTCGGCAACGACCGCCAGTTCGCTGCCATGTGCCGTATCCTTGGCCGTCCGGAGTTGTCCGAGGATCGGCGGTACGCCAGCAACGCCGACCGGGTCGCCAACCGTGGTGACCTCGTCGCGGAGCTCGAGCGGCTGCTGAGCGGGCGGGACGTCGAGCAGGTGGTGGCGGAGCTCGTCGACGCCGGGGTGCCGGCCGGCGTGGTCAACGACCTCGCGGCGGCGTTCCAGCTCGCGCGGGACCTCGGTTTGGAGCCGTCGTTCACCATGCAGTTCGACGGTGGGGAAGTGGGGCAGGTGGCACACCCGATCCACTACTCCGGCGCCGGGGTATCGTACCGGCGCCCGCCACCGCGTCTTGGACAACATACCGACGAAGTGCTCCACTGGCTGGGCATACGGTAGTCCGAGCTTTTGTCGACGAGGGAGTTGATCGTGGCTTTCAAGCGGCCGCCCACCGCCCAGGAGGCGGTCCTTGAGGAGTTGCGCCGCGCCATCCTGGCCGGCGAGCTCAAGCCGGGGACGCAGATCGTGCAGGACGCGTTCGCCGAACGGCTGGGGCTGAGCCGGGTGCCGGTGCGGGAGGCGCTCAAGATCCTCGAGGGTGAGGGGCAGGTGCGGTACTCCCCGCACCACGGGTACTTCGTGACCGAGCTCGATGTCAACGAGCTGCTGGAGATCTACCGCATCCGTGAGCTGCTGGAGTCCGAGGCCGTGCGGCTGTCGGTTCCGCTGCTGGGCGACGAGGACCTGGCCCGGCTGGAGCAGGCGATCGAGGACATGGCCGAGGCCAGCGGCCGCAAGGACATCGTCGCCCTCACCGCGGCCAACCGGCGGTTCCATTTCTCGCTGTTCGAGCCGTCCGGCATGCACCGCATGGTGCGCCTGATCCGGCAGCTGTGGGACTCGTCCGACCCGTACCGGTCGCTCTACTTCGGTGAGCCCGTGCACCGCGACGCGGTGGACCGCGAGCACCGGCAGATCCTGAAGGCGGCGCGCCGGCGCGACAGCGAGGGCCTCGTCCACCTGCTCGACGAGCACCGCAGCCACGCCATAGACGAGCTGAAGAAGATCCTCGGCGAGGAGGCGTCGTGACGCCCAAGCGAGGAGGCGTCGTGACGCCGAAGGAGGCGCTCGCCCAACTCGGCTACGCGCTGTCCGAGCCGCTCGCGCCGAGGGGCAGATACGCCGTGACCCGCGAGCACGGTGGCACGCTGTGGGTATCGGGGCACACCGGCCGGGGCCCGGACGGTCTGCGGGTGCGAGGGACCGTCGGGGTCGACGTCACGGTGGCGGAGGCGGTCGAGGAAGCCCGACGGGCCGCCGTCAACCTGCTGTCCGCGGTCGAGGCGGCCGTCGGGCTCGACCGGGTCGAGTGCATTCTGCACCTGCGTGGCTACGTTCGCGCCGACCCGTCCTTCACCGAACATCCGGCGGTGGTCGATGGGGCGTCGCACCTGCTGGCCGAGGTGCTGGGCGACCGGGGAGCGGCCGCGCGCACCGCGGTCGGTGTCGCATCGCTCCCCGGTGGCGCCGCGGTGGAACTAGAGATGGTCGTCGCGCTCCGCCCGGAATGACCTGGCCCGGCGCCTGCGCGCCAACCGCACCAGCGACCAGACGAACAGCGCCGTCGCGGCAGCGGCGACGACCGGTGGCAGGAGCAACCGCGCACCGGCGAGGCCCAGCACGTCGAGGGCCTCGTCCTCCGGCGCGGCGGCCGGGGCGACCGGCGCCTCTGCCTTGTCGTCGAGCACGGTCGCGCGTAGCCGGGTGACGAACTGGTCGATGAGGCGTCCGCTGATGTCGACCATCGCCTTCTGGCCCAGTTGGGCGACCTTGCCGGTGAGGCCGAGTTCGGTCGCGACCCGGACGAGCGTCAGGTCGCCGTCGGGTCGCAGGGTCACCGTGATGACGGCTTCAGCGTTGCCCTGCCCTCTGACGTCCTGGCCGGCCGCCGACACCACGAAACGCCCCGCCGTGCGGTCCTGCTCCCTCATGCGGGCCACGCCGCGGTACTGCACCAGGATCGGGCCCACCTTGATCTTGACCGTTCCCTGGTATTCGTCGCCGGACGCCGACTCGAGCGCGGCGCCGGGCATGCACGGCGCGATCCGCTCGAGGTCGGTCAGGACCGCCCAGGCGCGGTCGACGTCTACGGGGACGTGGAAGGTGTTGTCGAGTTGCACGGCTGACCTTTCAGCGGTAGGCCGGGATGCCGGTGAGGGCCTGGCCCAGGACCAGGGTGTGGATCTCGCTGGTGCCCTCGTAGGTGAGCACCGACTCCAGGTTGTTCATGTGACGCATCACCGGGTACTCGAGGCTGATCCCGTTGGCGCCCAGGATGGTGCGGGCCTCCCGCGCGATCTTCAAGGCCTCCCGGACGTTGTTGAGCTTGCCGACGCTCACCTGCTCCGGGCGCAGCTGTCCGGCGTCCTTGAGTCGGCCGATGTGGAGCGCGAGCAGCAGGCCCTTCTCGAGTTCCAGGCTCATGTCGACGAGCTTCTGCTGGGTGAGCTGGAATCCGGCGATCGGCCGTCCGAACTGGACGCGGTTCTTGGCGTACTCCAGCGCTGATTCGAAGCAGGAGCGGGCCGCTCCCATCGCACCCCAGAGGATGCCGTAACGCGCCTCGTTCAGGCATGACAGAGGCCCGCGCAGACCGCGTACGTTCGGCAGCATCGCGGCTGCGGGCAGCCGGCAGTCGTCGAGTACCAGTTCCCCGGTCACCGAGGCGCGCAGCGACAGCTTCCGGTGGATCTCGTGCGCGGTGAACCCGGGAGTGCCGCGTGGGACGATGAAGCCGCGGATCCCGTCGTCGGTACGCGCCCACACGACCGCGACGTCGGCGATGCTCCCATTGGTGATCCACATCTTGGAGCCGTTGAGGATCCAGTCGCTGCCGTCCCGCGTCGCCCGGGTCGCCATGTTGGCGGGGTCGCTGCCGAAGTCGGGCTCGGTCAGGCCGAAGCAGCCGATCGCCTCACCGCTGGCCATCCGGGGCAGCCACTCCTGCTTCTGCTCCTCGGAACCGTGCTTGTGGATCGCCGACATCGCGAGCGACCCCTGTACGGACACGAAGCTGCGCAGTCCGCTGTCGGCGGCCTCGAGCTCCAGGCAGGCCAGGCCGTAGGCGACCGCCGACATGCCCGCGCAGCCGTACCCGTCCAGGTGCATGCCGAGCAGCCCGAGGGCCCCGAACTGCCGGCCGAGGTCCCGGGGGATCGCGCCGCGCTCGTACCAGTCCGGCACGTCGGGGAGCAGTTTGTCCCGGACGAAGTCGCGGACGGTCTGCTGCACCATCCGCTCCTCCTCGGACAGGAGGGCGGTCATTCCGAGCAGGTCGGAGGTGCCAGCCGTCGAGGTGGTGGTTGCTGTCGTCCCCATCGGACCTCTTTCCATCGCGTTTGCGCACTGCTACGTTTACTCTGTATATCGGATCCAATCCCAGGAGGCTAGTCGATGCTCAGTAAGGGCGTAGGGCTGTTCCCGACAGAACCGGTCGGAATGATGCGCGAGTACACCCAACTGGCTGAGTCGCTGGGCTACGACAACGTCTGGTTCGGCGACTCGCAGAACATCTGGCGCGAGTCGTCGATCACGATGGGCGCCGCCGCGGTCGGCACGGAGCGCGTCGTCTTCGGAACCGGCGTCACGAACGCGGTCACCCGGCACCGGTCACTGCTCGCGTCGACGTGGGCGACGCTCGCTGAGTTCACCGGCGGTCGCGTCGCGCTGGGTATCGGCACCGGGGACTCCTCGTTGCGCACCATGGGGCTCAAGCCGCTGAAGCTGGCCGAACTGGAGCAGGCCGTGGCCGAGCTGCGCGCGTTGTTCCGCGGCGAGTCCGTGGTGGAGCCGAACAGTGGCGCGGAGTTCCACCTCAACTACCTGTCGGGACCCGTCAACATCCCGATCTACATCGCGGCGTCCGCACCGAAGATCCTGCACCTCTCCGGCCGTATCGCCGACGGCGTCGTCGTCCTCGTCGGCACGGCGCCCCACTTCATCGAGGCGGCGCTCAAGCAGATCGAGGCCGGTGCGAAGGAGAGCGGCCGCACCCTCAAAGACCTCCACATCGTGCTTTGGACCCCGACCGCGATCAATGAAGACCCGGTGGAGGCGCACGACCTGGTCCGTGCACACGTGTCCCGGGTGGTCATCCGGCCGCTGCCGGCCGAAGTGTCACCGCACCTGCAGACGGTCGTCGACCGCATCCGCGAGGAGTACGACTACTACCACCACATGGACACCGAGGCCGACCACGCCGACCTCGTACCCGACGAGCTCGTCGACCTGTTCGCCCTCGCCGGTACGCCCGATGACTGTCGCGAGCGGCTGAAGGAGATCGCGAAGCTGGGCGTGGACCAGGTTTCGATCGTGCCCTTCGTACGGCCCGGCCAGAGCCGGGCGGGGACGATCCGGACATTCGCCGAGATCGCCGACAGCATCTGATCCACCAGCTGCTCGTTAGAGCGATGCGAATGCCGAGCGCAGAGGGAGGCTCCGTGACACGCGTGGAGATCCTGAGGGACACCAGCAAATTCCCGCCACCAGGTGCGGCTGTTCCGGGCGCCCCTCCCGCGCTGGACTCCGACCCGCCCACGGCGACCGTGCGGCCCGCGCCGTCGCCCACACCCGCCGCGCCGGTCGACAGTGCAACGCCCGAGCCGGCCGGCGGGGCGGCGCTTCCCGTCGATCTCAGCGACCCACGGGTGCTCTACGGCGTCTCGGGCGTGCTCGTCGCCGCCGCGGGAATCGTGGAGTACTGGGGACGCCGGCACTTCCGGGCGGTACGGCGGTGAGCGGGTCCGACACCTCCTGGCTCGGGCAGTCGCTACCCCGTCACGAGGACCAGCGGCTGCTCACCGGCCGTGGCCGGTTTCTCGCCGACACCGCCCGGGGCTGCGTGCACGCGTGCTTCGTCCGGAGCACGCAGGCGCATGCCCGGGTGCGCAGTGTCAAGACCGGTAGCGCCGCCGCGCTCCCGGGTGTCCTCGCCGTACTGACCGCGGAGGACCTGGGGCTCGACGGTGCGCACCTGCCGATGTTGCACGAACCGCATCCCGGCTTCGCCGAGGTGACCCGGTTCGCGATGAGCGACCCGCGCCTGCCCATCCTGGCCAGCGTTCGCGTCCACTACGTCGGGCAACCGATCGCGGTCGTGGTCGCCGAGAGCCGGCACGTCGCGGAGGACGCCGCCGAACTGGTCGAGGTCGAGTACGAGACGCTGCCGCCGGTGCTCGACCCGACCGCGGCCCTCGCCCCGGACGCCCCGACGCTCCACGCCCACCTCCCGACGAACGAGGCGGCGCGCATCGAGGTCGGCTTCGGCGACGTGGACGAGGCCAGGCGCGCCGCGGCGGTCACGGTCTCCGACACGCTGCGCATCGGGCGGCACGGCGCCGTCCCCCTCGAGTGCCGAGGCGTGGTCGCCAGGGTCGACGACCGCCGGGACCGCGTCGAGGTGTGGACGTCGACCCAGATCCCGCACCTGGTCCAGCAGGCGTTGTGCCGGGTGACCGGATGGGCGCGGGACGAGGTGCGAGTCGCCGTGCCGGACGTCGGAGGCGGCTTCGGGACGAAAGCGAACGTGTACGCCGAGGAGGTCGTCGTACCGGTCGCCGCGCGCAAGCTCGGGCGCGACATCGCCTGGGTCGAGGACCGCCAGGAGTACCTCATGTCGGCCGCGCAGGGCCGCGACCAGGTGCACCACGCCACCCTCGCCGTCGACGCGAACGGGCGCGTCCTCTCCTGGGAGGACGACTTCGTGGTGGACGTCGGCGCGTCGAGCCTGTGGACGGCGGGGATCATCGCGAACACCGCCATCCATCTCATGGGCCCCTACCGCGTCCCGGCCATGCGGGTCACCGGCCGTGCGGCGTACACGAACAAGACGATCGTCGCCCAGTACCGGGGAGCGGGCCGGCCCGAGGCGTGCTTCGCGCTGGAGCGCTGCCTCGACGCCGCCGCACGGCGACTGGGCATGAGCCCGGAGGAGATCCGGCGCGTCAACCTGCTCACCGCTGACGACCTGCCGTACCCGCGACCGATCCCGTACCGGGACGGCGTGCCCATCTCCTACGACGGCCGCGATTACCGCGCCTGCTTCGACAGTTGCCTGGAGATGCTGCCGCGTACGGTCTGTGACGAGCTACGCGAGAACTACCCCGAGCACGACCTCGGCTACGGGGTGGCCACCTACATGGAGGCGACGGGCCGTGGCCCGTACGAGACCGGCCGGGTGCGGCTGCTGCCGTCCGGGCGGTTCGAGGTCGCCACCGGAGCGGCGTCGGCCGGGCAGGGCCACGAGACCACGTTCGCACAGGTCGCCGCGGATGCCCTGCGGGTGAGCCCGGACCGGATCCGGGTCGGCAACGGCGACACCGATCCGGTGACGTACGGCGTCGGCACGTTCGCCAGCCGGTCGGCGGTGCTCGCCGGTTCCGCCGTGCACCTCGCCGCGACCCGACTCGCCGACCGGGCGTGCGGGTACGCCGCGATGCTGCTCGACACCGATGCGGCGGGTGTCGTTCTCGGTGCCGGTGGGTTCCGGGCCGACGACGGCCGCGTCGTCGACTGGACCGACCTGGCGGCGGCGTTCGGCCCGGGCGGCCGGCTGGAGGGCCAGCCGTCGCTGGACGAGCTCGCACAGTTCCGACCGCAGACCGTGACCTGGACCATGGGGGTACACGCGGTCGTCGTCGGCGTGCACCGCGACACCGGGCTGACGTCGGTGCTCCGCTACGCCGTCGCGCACGAGGGCGGCGCCGAGATCAATCCGCGGATCGTCGAAGGGCAGGTCATCGGCGGCGTCGCGCAGGGGATCGGCGGCGCGCTGTTGGAGGAGTTCCGCTACTCGCCCGAAGGGCAGCCGACGTCGACGACGTTCGCCGACTATCTCCTGCCCGGCATGTGCGAGGTTCCGCAGATCGCCGTCAAGCACCTGTACGTCCCGACCGCCGGTAACCCGATCGGTGTCCGTGGCGCCGGGGAGAGCGGCGCCATCGCGGCGTACGCGGCGATCGCGGCCGCGGTCGACGACGCCGTCGGCGGTGGGGACTGGCGGGTGACCTCGGTTCCTATCGCGCCCGAGCAGGTGCGCGCCGCGATCGCCCGCCGTAGCGCGGCGGTGGCGTCGTGAAGCCGGCGCCGTTCGCGTACGTGCGTGCCGACACCGCGGCGGACGCGATCGCGCTGATCGACGAGGATCCGGACGCGAAGTTCCTGGCGGGCGGACAGAGCCTGCTCACGCTCATGAACCTCCGGCTGGCGCGCCCCGCGCGGGTCGTCGACATCGGCGGGCTCGGTGAGCTGAACCGCGTGTTCGACGACGCCGACAGTGTCCTCGTCGGAGCGACGGTGCGCCATCGTGCCTTCGAGACGGACCCGCTGCTGCGGCGGCTGGTACCGCTCGCGGCCGACGCCGCGCGGCACATCGGCCACGTCGCCATCCGCAACCAAGGCACGCTCGGCGGTACGCTCGCGCACGCCGACCCCGCGGCGGAGCTGCCGCTCGTCATGGTCACGCTCGGCGCGACCATGTACGCGGAGTCGCGCCGTCGCGGGCGGCGGGCGATACCGGCACAGGACTTCTTCGTCTCGCACTACACCTCCGAGCTCGAGCCCGACGAGTTGCTGACGTGGGTGCGGATACCGACCCTTCTGCCGCGCGAGGGGTGGGGCTTCGTCGAGTACGCCCGGCGCCACGGTGACTTCGCCATCGCCGGTGCCGCCGCCGTGGTCGGCCTGCGCCCTGACGGGACCGTCGAGCGGGTCCGTGCCGGGCTGCTCAACGTCGGTGACCGGCCGCTCCTGGTGTCCGGCGGGGCGTCGATGTCCGGTTGTCGCCCGGACGACGAGCTGTGGCGGGATCTCGCCGGCGAATGGGTACGCCAGGCGAACCCACCGGAGAACGCAGATTATGTCCGCGACGTCGCGCGCGCAGCGCTGACCCGTGCCCTGCGCGCGGCGTACGACCGCGCGGTGTCCGCAGGCGGGGAGTAGGAACTTTGGACCACGTATCCGTACGGATGACGGTCAACGGTGTCCTGGTCGAACGCCAGGTCCCGGCGCGCACGAGCCTGGCCGACTTCGTCCGCGACGAACTCGGCCTCACCGGCACGCACCTGGGCTGCGAGCACGGCGTGTGTGGCGCGTGCGCCGTGCTCGTCGACGGCTCCAGCGTGCGCTCATGCCTGATGCTCGCCGCTCAGGCCAGCGGCGCGGAGGTCACGACCGTCGAGGGCCTGCCGCATTCGGGGCGTACGGCGCGGTTGCGGGACGCGATGTCGCGCCACCACGGCCTGCAGTGCGGCTTCTGCACGTCCGGCTTCCTCATCACCGCCACCGAGCTGCTCACCGACGCCGACGCGGTCGAAGCGCCGGACGAGGGGACCGTGCGCGAGGTGCTCTCGGGCAACGTGTGTCGTTGTACGGGATATCAGGGGATCGTGCGAGCCGTTCTCGAGGTCGCCGGAGGCGGCGCAACCGCGCCCTCGGGCGGCGAGCCGGCGGCGCGGGGCGGCGGGCCCGGCGCCGCCGCGACTGCGGGACAGCAGCGTTGAGCAGGCCGTACGGTCCGTCCACGATGCCCGGTACGCGGTCCTGAACTCGTCCAAAATGATCTGTTGACGGAAGTCGTATTTTGGATACAGTATCGGCCATGCAGCATCGCGGGTGCGACGTCGCTCACATCGGCCAGCCCCACTGGCCGTGGGACGGCGTCGTCAGTGACGCCGACCAGGCGGTGTGCCGCGCGGCCGGCTACGGGCGGCGGAGTCGGTTCACCGGCACGGCGGCGCTGCTCATCGTCGACATGACGTACGCGTTCGTGGGCCTCCGGGCGCCGATCCACACGTCGATCGCGGAATACCCGAACAGTTGCGGCGAAGCGGCCTGGGACGCCGTCGACGCGGTCCGGCAACTGCTCGACGCCGCACGGCGGGCCGGCGCTCCCGTCGCCTACACCGTCGACGTGTCGGCCACGGAGTCCTCAGTGGACAGCGTGTGGCGCAACAAGCAGCAACCCGCGTTGCGGCGCCGGGCGGACGAGACGGAGATCGTGCACGAGATCCGCCCGCTGCCCGGCGACATCGTCGTCACCAAGACCCGGCCCAGCGGCTTCTTCGGCACCGACCTGCTGCAGCAGCTGCGGGACCGCGGAGTGCGGACTCTCGTGGTCTGCGGTGGTACGACGAGCGGTTGCGTCCGCGCAACCGTCGTCGACGCCTTCTCGCACGGATTCAACGTCGCCGTCGCACTCGACGGGGTCTTCGACCGGGTGGTTACGAGCCACGCGGTCAACCTGTTCGACCTGAACGCGAAGTACTGCGACGTGCTCCAGCAGTCCGACGCGCTCGGCATCCTAACCGGTCGTCCCGCGGCTAGTCCGGAAATCAGGCCGACCCAGCAGTCCCGAAAGTGAGGAAAGGCATGTCGATTTCACTGAGACGGCCGTTGGGCGTCGCCCTGACGGCCGTGGTGCTCGCCGGCGGACTGGCCGCCTGCGGCGGTAACAGCGGCGGCAGCGACAACAAGGCCGCGTCCGGCAGCCAGGGCGGCGTCAAGACCATCCGGATCGCCGCGACCAGCCTGGACAGCCTGCCGTTCATGGCGATCCTCCAGGTCGCCGACAAGAAGGGCTGGTTCAAGGACGAAGGGCTCTCCGCCACGTTCATCTCCGGCTCCGGCGGCGGCAACACGCTGCGGACGGTGACCACGGGCGACGCGGATATCGCCATCACCGGCGGGCCGGCCGTGGTGCTGGCGGCCCAGGGTGACCCGACCATGAAGATCGTCGGGTCGTGGTTCCAGGTCAACGACTTCTACTGGATCGGGCCGAAGAAGCCCGACAGTGGCGCCGCCATGAAGCTCGGTACGACCGGCGCGGGCTCCACGACCCAGCTGCTCGGCAAGTACGTGGCCAAGAAGATGGGCAGCAACGTGTCGACCGTCGAGGCCGGCGCGGGCATGGGCGACAGCTGGGCCGCGGCGAAGAGCGGCTCGATCACCGCCGGGTGGGCGATGCACCCGTTCGTGACCGACAAGGTGAAGAACGACAACGCCCAGGTCGTGGTGACCGCACGGGACGTCGTGGGTGACTTCCCCGCCGACATGGTGGCGGCCAACGGCGACTTCGCCAAGAAGAACCCGGACACGCTCAAGGCGTTCTTCCGCGCCGCGGACAAGGCCCTGAACTACGTCGTCTCCGACACCGACGCGGCCGCGGCCGACCTCAGCCCGATCCTGAAGATCGACAGCAAGCTCCTCGCGGACGGCCTGCGGGACACGCCGGACCTGAAGACCGCCTACTCGCTGAAAGTCAACAAGAAGGCCCTGGAGACGCTCTCCGACATCATGGTCGCCAACGGCCAGATCACCAAGCAGGTCGACTGGAGCAAGGTCCTGGACCAGTCGTACCTGCCGGACAGCGCGAAGGCGCAGCTCTAACCCCGCCCGCGGACGCCGGCGTGGATGTCCACCCGGTCCCGGTTCTCCGGGACCGGGTGGACATACGAGAGAGAGGACGAGGCCGGACATGAAGGCCCAGACAACGCGAGCCGCAGACGCGTCGCTACCCGCCGGGAGCGCAGCGGACATCGTGATCGACAACGTCAGCATGTCGTTCCCTACCCAGGACGGCACGGTGGTCCGCGCGATCGACCACGTCAACGAGAAGGTCGACGCAGGCCGTTTCGTCGCCATCGTCGGCCCCAGCGGGTGCGGAAAGTCCACGCTGCTGTCGCTGATCGCCGGACTGCAGACCCCCACGTCGGGGGAGGTCAGGATCGGCGGCGAGGTCGTCCGCTCGCCCAAGCGCACGACCGGCGTCGTCTTCCAGGAGGACTCCACCCTCCCGTGGAAGACGGTGCTGGACAACGTCTGCTTCGGCATGCGGGTGGCCGGCGTTCCCAAGCGGGAGCAGTTGGAGCGGGCGCAGCAGTTCATCACGCTGGTCGGGCTGCAGGGATTCGAGAAGGCTCACCCGCCGCAGCTGTCCGGCGGGATGCGGCAGCGGGTCGCGATCGCCCGTACCCTCGCCCTGAACCCCAACGCCCTGCTGATGGACGAGCCGTTCGGTGCGCTGGACCAGCAGACCCGGCTCCTCATCGGCGCCGAGGTCCGCCGCATCTGGCGGGAGACGCACAAGACCGTCGTCTTCGTGACGCACGACATCCAGGAGGCCATCCTGCTCTCCCAGGAGGTCTGGGTGATGTCGTACCGGCCGGGGCGGATCCTCGACCGCGTCGTGATCGACCTACCCGAGAACCGGGACACCTCGAGCGTCGGCACGCCGGAGTTCAGCGAGGTCTTCAACCACATCTGGGGACTGGTGCGGGGCGAAGCGATGCAGGCGTTCGCCGACAGCGAGCACGCCGGGCTGGCAGGAAACCATGGCTAGCAGCGAGGTCGCTCCGCAGGCCGGGCGTTCCCGGGGACGCGGCCTGCGCCTGCCGGATGCGACGCCCTCGGTACTGCTGGTGGTCGTCCTCGTTGCGCTGTGGCAGCTCGGCTCCACCCAGGAATGGTGGTCCGCCAGGGTCATTCCCGCACCCAGCGACATCTGGACGGTGGGGAGGACCGAGATAACTGACGGGCCCTTCTTCACCGACGCCCTCGCCACCATCACGGCCGTCTTCGCATCGATAGTCCTTGGCCTGCTCCTCGGCACCCTCGCCGGTGTCCTCTTCTGGCGGAAGCAGACGCTGGGCAAGATGTTCGAGCCGTACCTGATCAGCTTCTACACGGTTCCCCTGGTCGTGTTCTATCCCGTGTTCCTCGTCATCCTGGGGATCAACCTGTGGCCGATCATCATTCTCGGCTCGATCATGGCGGCGATCCCGATGGCGCTGAACACGTGGGTCGGCCTGTCCGAGGTCCGGCCGGTCTACCTCAACCTCGGCCGTTCCCTGTGCCTGTCGCGATGGCAGACGCTACGGCTGATCGCGATGCCGGCCGCGGCTCCGATGGTGCTGGCCGGAGCCACCATGGCGGGCATCTACTCGCTCATCGGCGTGGTGGCGATGGAGTTCATGATCGCCCAGTCGGGGCTCGGCTACCGGATCAGGTACCGGTACGAGTCGTTCGCCAACAGCGCGATGTACTTCTACATCATCGCGACCCTCGTCATCTCACTCGTCGTCGTCGCGCTGCTGTCCCTGCTGCCGCGACTGCTCGGCACGTCGACCAAGGGGCGCTCATGACAGTCACCGTTGACCCCGCCGCGCCGGTCGCGACCGCGCCCGCCCGAGGCGGGCGTCGAAAGCTGGGCGCGTGGAAGGTCCCGGCAGGTTCGGTCCTCCTCGCCGCCGTGGCGGTCCTGCTGTGGTGGGTGGCCTCGACGCAGATCTTCGTCGTGCCCTCGCCCGTCGCCACCGTTGCCGCGCTGGTGGACTCGCTTTCCGACGACACGTACCTGGTGAACCTCAGGAGCACCGCCGTCGCCGCCGTGCTCGCACTCGTTCTCTCGGTGGTCCTGGGCGTCGTCATCGGGCTCGCGTTCGGGTTGATGCCGCGGCTGCGTCGCGGGTTCGAACCCCTGGTGATCGCCACCAACGGGTTGCCGAAGATCGTCATGTACCCGGTCCTCCTGCTGATGGTCGGGATGGGTACCGCGTCGAAGGTCAGTCTCGCCGTCCTGATCGGCATGTTTCCCGTCCTGATGAACGTGTCCGCGAGCGTCCGGCACATGCCGCCGATCTACGGGCGGCTCGCGCGCACGCTCGAAGCGACGCGCTGGCAGGTCTTCTGGATGGTGCTGCTGCCGGCGATCCGACGCGCGCTGATGACCGGCATCCGGCTGGCGGTGAGCCTGGCGATGGTCGGTGTGGTGCTCGCCGAGATGTTCGCCACGCAGTACGGTCTCGGCCGGATGATCCTGGCCAGCTACACCTCGGGGCAGTACCCGCGGATGCTGGCGACGGTGCTGCTGCTCGGCATCGTCTCTTTCGCCGCGACGACGGTGTTGTGGCGTGTCGAACGGCGGATGCGCTGATGGGAAGCGGTGGAGCACTGGTGGACGTACACACGATCGGTGTCATCGGCGGCACCGGACCGCAGGGCCGTGGCCTCGCGTACCGGTTCGCGCTCGGCGGTCACGACGTCATTCTCGGTTCCCGGTCGCGCACCCGTGCGACCGAGGCCGCCGACGACCTCAATGGACTGCTCGGCGCCTCCGCGGTCGTACGCGGGGGAGGTAACCGTGAGGCCATCGAGGCGAGCGATGTCGTGCTGCTCGCCGTCCCCTATGACGGTCATCGCGAGCTGCTCGAGGAGTTGCGTCCGGCGCTCGCCGGGAAGGTCGTGATCAGTTGCGTCAACCCCCTCGGGTTCGACCGGGCCGGCCCCTACGGTCTGGCCGTTCCCGAGGGCAGCGCCGCGGAGCAGGCGGCGGCCGTACTGCCGGACAGCACCGTCGTGGCGGCGTTCCACCACGTGGCCGCCGCCACCCTGCTGAAGACCGTTGACCATGACGAACACGAAGACGTGCTCGTCTGCGGCGACGACGCCGGGGCGAAGGAGATCGTCATCAAGCTCGCGTCCACCGTGTCCGGACGTCCAGGGGTGGACGCCGGTCCGCTCCGCATGGCCCGCTACCTCGAGCCGTTGACGGCGGTCCTGATCGCGGTCAACAAGAGATACAAGACCCGCTCCGGCATCGCGGTAACCGGGCTGCGGGAACGTGGTTGACTCGGTCCTGAGGGGCGGCTGACCCCGACCAGCGGCTGACGTTCGGTCGAGTGAAGACGACCGGTTCGGCCGTCGAAGAAACGACACCCGAGGTCAGTGCTGGGTTTTACCCTGACCATTGCGGCCGGGGTGACCCCTGAGGGAGCCAAACGGCTCGTGACGGACCGCAAGGAACGAGGAAGCTTAATGGATAGGATCGGTGTGGTCGGCTGCGGCCTGATGGGCGCAGGCATCGCCGAGGTGTGTGCCCGGGCCGGGCTGGACGTGGTGGTCGCGGAGTCCTCCCGCGCCGCCGCCGACATGGGTCTGGAACGGCTCGAGGCATCCCTGACCCGTGCCGAGGCCAAGGGCAAGATCATTTCTGCGGCGGACGTGCTCGCCCGGGTCAGGGTCGTCGACGACCTGGCGGCGTTGGCGGACCGCGAACTCGTCGTCGAGGCGATCGTGGAGGATGAGGCGGCGAAGATCGAGCTGTTCCGGCGGCTCGACGAGATCGTAGTTTCGCCGGACGCACTGCTGGCGTCGAACACCTCGTCCATTCCGATCATGAAGCTCGCGGTCGCCACCTCTCGGCCCAGCCATGTGCTGGGGGTGCACTTCTTCAACCCCGTGCCGGTGCTGTCCCTGGTGGAACTGGTACCCAGCCTGCTGACCGACCCGGAGGTCACCGAACGAGCCCGCGGCTTTGTCGAGGGGGTGCTGGGCAAGAAGGCCATCGACTGCCAGGACCGCGCCGGCTTCGTCGTCAACGCGCTGCTGATCCCGTTCATCCTGTCCGCGATCCGGATGCTGGAGTCGGGTTTTGCCACCGCCGAGGACATCGACGAAGGCCTGGTGCGTGGCTGTGCCCACCCCCAGGGACCGTTGGCGCTGGCGGACCTGATCGGTCTGGACACCACCAAGGCCGTCGCCGAGTCCCTCTACGAGGAGTTCAAGGAGCCGTTGTACGCCGCGCCGCCACTGCTGAATCGAATGGTCGACGCGGGCCTGTTGGGCCGCAAGACCGGCAGAGGTTTCTACACCTACGCTTCCTGACCGCCGCGCAACCGGCTGCGGTGATCCGCGGTCCGGTTGGCGCCGTCAGCTGCCCAGTCGCTGCCGCGCGAGGAACTTGGGCACGACCATCCGCCAGGCGCCGGTCACCAGTTCGGTCAGGTAATCGTGATCGAGCGGCGCGAGATGACAGCACACCCAGTTGAAGCGCAGGTCGGACGGGCGGGGCAGGAAGAAGAGAGCCGGCTCGCTGGCTATGAGCGAGTCGCGCTCCTCTTTGGGGTACGCGAAGCCCATCGTGGACTCGTCACGGGAGAACGCGACGTACACCAAGGAGCCGACCCGGAACTTCACGCGGTCACGGATGACGTGCTCGCTGCTTCGCGGCAGCGTACGCGCCAGCGCTCGCACATCAGCGACAGTGACCACCCTTCGACGGTAGTGGCAGGAGGGCGGTCCGGAACAGGACATGTCGATAGGCTGATACCAATCCGGCGGGTTCGCCGTACCCAGGGTCGGCCTTGTGCGGCTGCGCCGGTGGTCGGCGCGTCAGGGGGATCCCGGGCTCCCCGTAGAAGGGGGATCCCGGGATCCCCGCAGAGGGCCGGGTAGGGGCGCCGGAGACAGCGTCAACCGACGTGACCTGCCTCACTACGGGCGGACCGATGAATATGAGCGCCTTCGACGGTCTTACCCACGACCCAATCACATCGCCCGTGCCAAGTAGGTAGGGAGTCGTGTGCGGAAGCCCGTTCAGTGTCCTGATCTCAGCTCGGAAGGGAGTCGGCCGTGACCCAGATCACGTCTGCGTGGAAGCTGGCCCCTTCGGCCGATAGATCACGTGACGCTGTCATCGCGAGACTGGCGACCGGAGGCTCACACGGGCCGTCGGCTTCCGCTCCAACGTCGTGGCTTGACACGCGCCGCATCGACCTCGCACCACCGGCCAGCTGGACCTGGAGATTCATGTGACCAATCAAGCCGTCGCGGCGCCTGACAAGCTCGACGCTGCGGTCCTCAAGATCGCCGGAGTGGTCGTGCTCGGCGCGATCATGTCGATCCTCGACGTCACCGTCGTCAGCGTCGCACTGCCAACCTTCCAGACCACGTTCCACGCCACGTACGCCCAGGTGGCCTGGACCATGACGGGTTATTCGCTGGCGCTGGCCACGGTGATCCCGCTCAGCGGTTGGGCCGCTGACCGGTTCGGCACCAAGCGGCTGTACATGCTTGCGCTGCTGCTGTTCACGCTCGGTTCAGCGCTGTGCGCCACCGCCGACTCGATCGGCCAGCTCATCGGGTACCGGGTCGTGCAGGGCCTGGGTGGCGGCATGCTCATGCCACTCGGTATGACGATTATGACCCGTGCGGCCGGCCCGGAGCGTATCGGCCGGCTGATGGCGGTCCTCGGTATCCCGATGCTGCTCGGCCCGATCGGCGGCCCGATCCTCGGCGGCTGGCTGATCGACGCGGCCAGCTGGCACTGGATCTTCCTGATCAACGTACCGATCGGCGCGATCGCGCTGGTGTACGCCCTTGTCGCGTTGCCGAGGGACACTCCCGAACCGTCCGAGTCGTTCGACTTCGTCGGTATGTTGATGCTGTCGCCGGGGCTCGCTCTGTTCCTCTACGGCGTCTCGTCGTTGCCGGAGACCGGGACGATCACCGCCACCAAGGTCTGGGTACCGATGCTGACCGGCGCCGTCCTGGTGATCGGATTCGTTCTGTACTCGTTCAAGCCGCGGCACCCGCTGCTTGATCTGCGCCTGTTCCGCAACCGCAACCTGACGGTCGCGTCGATCTCTCTGTTCGTGTTCATCATCGCGTTCATGGGCGCCGGCCTGCTGTTCCCGAGCTACTTCCTGCAGGTGCGCGGTGAGTCCACGCTGCACGCCGGTCTACTGATGGCGCCGCAGGGCATCGGCGCGATGCTCACCATGCCGATCGCCGGCGCCCTGGCCGACAAGATCCCGGTCGGCCGTACCGTGCCGTTCGCGATGGCGCTCATCGCCGCTGGGTTCTTCACGTTCACCCA
Organism: Planosporangium thailandense; assembly: GCF_011947195.1. Taxonomy (GTDB): domain Bacteria; phylum Actinomycetota; class Actinomycetes; order Mycobacteriales; family Micromonosporaceae; genus Planosporangium; species Planosporangium thailandense. The sequence continues at coordinate 143,438 of NZ_JAATVY010000011.1, forward strand.
GGTCGGCACGGACACCTCGTACTGGCTGCTGTGCGGTTCGCTGTTCGTCATGGGCCTCGGCATGGGCGGCGCGATGATGCCGATCATGACCTCTGCGCTGCGGACGCTGACCAGCCACGAGGTGGCGCGCGGGTCGACGTTGACGAACATTCTCCAGCAGATCGGCGGCTCCGTGGGTGCGGCGATCATGTCGGTGATCCTCACCAGCCGCCTGAACGGATCGGCCCCGATCCCGGGTCTGAAAGATCCACGCACTGGCGCGCCGGTTACCGAGGCCGACGCGGCGATCGCCCATCAGCACGGCGTGCGGTTGCCGTTGCCCGCGTCGGTCATCCAGCGTGGCCTGGACTTCGTGGCCCACTCGTTCGCCACGACCTTCTGGGTCGGCTTCGCGCTGGTGTTGGCCACGTTCATCCCGATCGCCTTCCTGCCCCGCAAGCGCAAGCGGTCGCCCCTGCTGGACGATCCGGCGGGCGACGGCGGTGATCGTGCGGGAGCCCCAGCGATGATCCACTGAGGCGCTCGACCGGGGCCCGTAACGGACGGGTAGCGACGGAGGCGCGGAGGCCGTAGATGGCCTCGTCCACGGTCAGCGCGCTGCAGGCCCGGGTTTCATCGGACAGCCGCGCGGCGCCGTCGGTTATGGTGATCGGCCTGTCCGAATGGTCCCGGACAATCGGACAGGCCGATCGGACGCAGGGCATCGGCGACCGGAACGACGGCCTTCGGGCCGGGCAGCACCGTCAAATGTGTTGCGCGCCCGGGGACTTGGTGGGCAACTGGGGCAGCCGGTCGGTGAGGCGTTCTTCGAGCCCTGCGACGGCGGCGCGGATCTCGGTACGGATGTCGTTCAGCAGCGCTTCGTGATCGTTGTGGAGATCTCGGCGGGTGACGTCCTGCGCCTCGTCGGTCAGGGTGACGACGATCGCGCCGCCCGGAGCGATCGTGGCCTTCTTCACCTCGTGCAGGTCGCTGGCGCCTTGGCGACGTAGGGCCGCGGCGAGGTCTGCCTGGCGAAGCCCCATCCGGTGCAGCGCCTTGTGGTCAACCCTGCCGTCACGGACGAGGACAGTCTGCGCTCCCTCGAAGATGCGGGTCAGCCGCGGATGCCGGTTGACCACGCGCACCATGACGCCGTTGATCGCGACAAGCACGGCCGCGCCGATCAGACCGCCGGACAGACTGTTGTCGTTGCCGATGATCGCGTTCTGAACGACGTTGGACAGCAGCAGCATCACGACCAGATCGAAGCTGTTGAGCTGGGCGAGGTCGCGTTTGCCGCCGACGCGCAGCAGGAGCGCCAGTCCGCCGTAGACGAGCACTGTTCGCAGCACCTTCTCCAGCACCGGGATCTGCACGTGCCATAGGTCAGCCCACATCGACCTCGTCTCCCATCTGATAGGCCCGTGGCTATGGTGTCGCCGACGCGCGACCCTACAACAAATGGGGCGATGGTCTCCGTCGACAGCCGTGGGGGTGCGCCCGGTGAGAGTAGTACGGCCTGGGTAGGCGGCTCGGGTTGGTCTCACCCCCTGCCGGCATGCGGGGCCGCAACGGCGCAGGGGAAGTCAGGCTTCGCTGAGCGCTATCCGGGTGTGCATCCGGCGTAGCGGGGCCGGCGAGTACCAGCTGGCCGCGCCGAACACTCGCATGAACACCGGTACCAGAACTCCGCGTACCAGGGTCGCGTCGATGAGGATTGCCAGCCCGCTGCCGATGCCGAACATCTGCAGGAAGCTCACCGTACTGGTACCGAAGGCGAAGAAGGTGACCGCCAGCAGGGTTGCCGCGGTGGACACGATGCGCCCGGTGCGGGCCATGCCGGTGCTGACCGCATCGGCGGTGGACCGACCGTGGTCGTGAAGTTCTTTGATCCGGCTGATCACGATCACCTCGTAGTCCATCGACAGCCCGAACGCGATGCAGAACAGCAGTACCGTCATCGCGGTGTCCATCGGCCGGGCGGTGAACCCGAGCAGTGCGGCCAGGTGACCGTCCTGGAAGATCCAGGTCAGGACGCCCAGCGTCGCGGCGAGGCTCAGCGCGTTGAGTAGCAGCGCCCGCACCGGTTGCACGACGCTGCCGGTGAATAGGAACAGTACGACGAACGTGGTCACTACGATCAGCAGCCCGCCGACCGGCAGTCGCTGGCCGATCGAGTGTCGGGTGTCGACCAGCTCGGCGTCCTGTCCGCCGACCAGACGGGTCACCCCGTCCGGCGCGGGTACCGCCCGGACCGCGGCGACGAGGTCCTGCGCCGCCGCCGACTTGGTGGGCACGTTGGTGACCACTGAGAGCTGCTGGGCGTCCGGCCGTCCGAGCGCGGCGTTGTTGCCGATCGCCGGGCCGGCCTGGCCGGCGGCGAAGGTACCGGTGCTGCTGTCCACCCGGATCACGCCGGGCAGGCTGGACAGTTGCCGCGCGTACGCCGACAGGGCGTCGGGTGTGACCGGGCCGGTGGTCACCACGGTGATTGCGGCAGCGTCGTTGCCGGCGAAGCCGATGGACAGCCGGTCGGCGACCTGTCGGCTGGCCGCGCCGGTCGGCAGTACGCCCTGGTCCGGGGTGCCGAAGCTGATGTGCCGCAAGGGGGCGGTGGCCAGCAGGAGTACGGCGATCACGGGCAGCGCGGCCAGGGCCGGGCGGCGCATGACCGCACCGGCGAGCCGCCGCCACATGCGCGACTCGCTGCCCAGTGCCGCGCGCGACCACGGCACCCGGCCCTTGTTGATGCGCGGGCCGAGCACGGCCAGTAGTGCCGGCAGGACCACCAGACCGCCGACCGCCGCGATCACCACGACGCCCATCCCCGCGTAGGCGAACGAGCGCAGGAAGTACAGCGGGAAGACCAGCAGCGCGGCCAGTGCGGCCGCGACCGTCGCGGCGCCGAACACGATGGTACGGCCGGCGGTGGCCACGGTGCGGGCGACCGCCGTCTCCACGCTGTCGCCGGCGGCGAGCTGCTCCCGGAACCGATTGACCATCAGCAACGCGTAGTCGATGCCCAGGCCCAACCCGAGCGCGGTGGTCAGGTTGATCGCGAAGATCGACACGTCGGTGATCGAGCCGAGCGCGTACAGCTCGGCGAAGGTACCCATGATGGCCACGCCGCCGATCGCCAGGGGCAGCATGGCGGAAACCACGCTGCCGAAGGCGAGGATGAGCAGCAGGAGCGTTAACGGTACGGCGATCGCCTCGGCGATCGTCAGGCTCTTGGTGACCTGCGAGTTCACCTCGACGTTGGCTGCCGCCCGGCCGCCGGCCCGTACGGTCACCGCTTTGTTGTCCACCGCGAACTTGGCGATCAACGCCTTGGTCTGCTCGGTCAGGTGGTCGTCGTCGCCGACGATGTGGGCGAGCACCATCGCGTCCACGCCGTCAGTCGACTTCAGGCTGGGCGACCTGGTCGCCCAGTACGAGAGCACATTGGTGACGTTCGGTTCACCGGCCAACGCTTCGGCGAGTGCCTGTCCCGCGCGGGCGACGGCAGGGGAGTCGGCGGTACCGGTCCGCGCGTGTACCAGCAACACCAGATTGCTCTGCCCGCCGAAGCGGGAGTCGATCAGCTGTTGGGCCTTGGTCGACTCGGCCGCCGGGTCGGTGAACCCGCCGCTTCTCAGTTTGCCGAACGCGCCGACGCCCAGGACGGCGGCGGCGATCAGGATCACCGCGGACACCACGAGCACGATGCGGGCTCTGCGGTAGATGAAGGTGCCGTATCGGTGGAGCATCGTTCCCCGTCTCCTCGCACGCGCGATGTTCACAGCGTAAACTTAACGGCGTTAACATCGCACGGGATGGTAACGGTGTCAACATCGGGCAGGATGGGAGCGTGCCAAACAGCAAGAGCCCGCGTGCCAGCTACCACCACGGAGATCTGGCCAACGCGCTGACCGTGGCCGCGACCGAGCTGGCCCGCACCGGCGGCCCGGAAGCGGTGGTGTTGCGCGAGGCGGCCCGGAAGGTCGGCGTCTCGGCCACCGCCGCGTACCGGCATTTCGAAGGGCGCGGCGAGTTGATCCACGCGGTCAAGGAGCTCGCACTGACGGAGCTGGCCGCGCGGATGCAGGACGAGCTCGCCACCAGCGAGCCGGTGCCGGATCCGCCCGCCGAAGCGCTGCGCCGGCTACGCGCGCTCGGCACCGGGTACATCCGGTTCGCGCTCGCCGAGCCCGGCCTGTTTCGCACCGCGTTCTGCCGCGCGGACACGCCCGGAATGGAGTCCGAGCCGGTCGACATGCTCGGCACCCGGTCGTTCCAGATGCTCGTGGAGACCCTCGATACGCTGGTCGGCTGCGGCTGGATCCCGCCGGACCGCCGGCCGTACCTCGAACTTGCCGCCTGGTCGACCGTGCACGGCATGGCGGATCTGTTGCTCGACGGCCCGCTGCGACTGTGCCCGCCGGACCAGCAGGAGGCGGCCATCCAGCGGGCCCTGGACATGGTCGCCGATGGAATCGCGGCGCTTGCTGCGGGCCACGCCGGGCCGGCCAAGGTCGGGCCCGCCCCGTAGCGGGCCTTCACGGCACGCAGGTCTCGGACACGGTGACCGGCGGAAGCGAACTCCCGCCGGCTTCGCGCGCCCCGCGCAGCGACCCGGCGGTCATGCGCGAGGCCACTGCGCGAGGTCACGGCGGGAGGTCACGGTGCGAGGGCGTCCGCCAGGTCGCCGGCCAACCGGTCCGCCGTTACCAGCGGGATCGGCTCGAACATCGCCGGCTCGTGTGAGGGGAAGAGCGCGGTCGGGCCGTAGATCCAGTCCGTGAAGGAGTAGTCGTCGACCTTCCGGGCGCGGAGCAGGACGTTGCGCCGCTCGCGCTTGACGCCGTCGAGGTGCCACAGTTCGCCCCACGCGCGCGCCGTCAGTACCACGCGGCGGCAGTGCTCCGGTCGGACCGCCTCGTAGGCCGCGAGTGCGCCCGCCCAGTCGACGGCGCCGTCGTCGCCCCGAAGTCGCTTGACGTGCTCGGCGAGTACCCAGCCGTCCTCGATCGCCATGATCGCGCCCTGCGCCATGTACTGCAGCGGCGGGTGGGCCGCGTCGCCCAGGAGGGCGATCCGGCCGTCGACCCAGGTGGTGATCGGGTCGCGGTCGTACATCCGCCACCACTTGTCGCGCCACATGTGCGGCAGTCCCTGCTGAACGGCGTCGCAGGTCCCGGCGAAGGCGGTGTCGAGCTCGTCGGGTGTTCCCCAGTCCTCGAGCCCGGCGCGCGCCTTGGGGGACTCGAAGACGGCGACCTGGTTGAGGAGGTCGCCACCGCGCAGTCCGTAGTGGACGAAGTGGCAGCGGGGGCCGACGTACACGACGACCTCGGAGAGGTCGACCGGGCGGCCGGTCTCCGCGATCGGCACGGTGCCGCGGTAGGCGACGTAGGCCGAGGAGACGGGCTGGTCGTCGACGAAGAGCTTGCGGGCGACGGAGTGCAGGCCGTCGGCCGCGATCACCACGGCTCCCTCATGGACGGCGCCCGCTTCGGTCGTCGCGGTGGCCTTGTCCCCGTCCTGCGAGTACGCCGTGACCCGCTGCTCGGTGACCAGTTCGACGCCGGCCTCGCGACAGGCCTCGAGGAACAGTCCGTGCAGGTCGCTGCGGTGGATGACCAGGTACGGGAAGCCGTACCTCCGCTCGAGGTCACGGAGGTCGAGCGAGGTCAGGTCGCTCCCGTCGACCGCGTCGCGCATCACCATCGTGTCGGGTACGACGCCGCGGGCCTTCGCCTCTTCGAGCAGCCCGTAGTCATCGAGGATCCGCGTGCAGTTCGGTGCGAGCTGGATGCCCGCGCCGACCTCGCCGAACTCCTTCGCCTGCTCGAGGACCCGCACCTTCAGTCCGCCGCGGGACAGCGCGAAGGCGGTGCTCAGCCCGCCGATTCCGCCACCGACGATGACAACGTCAGGGGTGCTCATTTTCCTTGCCTTCTCTACAGCCAGGGGCCGAGGTCGGCAACCCCGGCGAGGGAGTGGGGACGGCCGGCCAGGTAGGCGGCCACCTCGGGCAGCGGTCCGTCGGGAACCTCGACGAGACCGCGTTTGGCCCGGATGTCCACCACGAGCGCGGAAAGGAATCCGTCGGGGAGGTCGGCGAAGGTCAGCCCCGTGCCGAGGTCGACGGCGTGTACGCAGACCTCGCGGGCCCGCAGCCACGGGATCTCCGTGGCGGCGACTGTGCGGCCCTGCGCGGTGACGACCTCGGCGCGCCACTGGTCCGCGGTGAGGTCGTCCATCGCGACCGCGAGGTTGCGCGCGGATCTGTTCATCCACGCCGCCAGTTCGGTCGCGGAGAGCTTCGCGCCGGACTCGATGTCGGCGTTTCGCTGGTCCGTCGAGGCGTACATCGGCGTCCGCTCGCCGGTCCGGGCCCAGCGCACGAGGTTGCCGAGCGCGTCGGCGTTGGCGGCGACGTGCGCCACGAGGTGCTTGCGGGTCCAGCCGGGCAGCGCGCTGGGCTCGGTCATCGCCTGCTCGTCCAGCGCGGCGACCTGCGTGGCGAGCAGCGCCGTTCCGTGCTCGACCCAGTTGCGCGAGTCGGTGTGCGTGCGCGGCATCAGGACTCCTTGACGATCCGGTTGGTGCAGGCACCGATACCGGCGATCTCGGTCACGACGGTCTCGCCGCCGACGAGGTAGACCTTCGGGTCGCGCGCGTGGCCGACACCCGCGGGCGTACCGGTCGCGATCAGGTCGCCCGGGTTGAGCCGGATGACCGTGGACACGTACCGCACCAGGTGCACCGGGTCGAAGAGCAGCGTGCCGGTGTCGTCCTGTTGCATGACCTGGCCGTCGACGGTCGTCTTCACCTCGAGCGCCGGGCGGACGCCGCCGACCTCGTCGGGCGTCACGACGTACGGGCCGACAGGGGTGGAGGAGTCCCAGATCTTGCCCTGGGTCCACTCGATGGTCCGGAACTGCCAGTCGCGGACAGAGACGTCGTTCATGACGGTGAAGCCGGCGATGGCTGCCTCGGCCTCCGCCTCGGTGGCACGTCGCACGGGCTTGCCGACGACGACCACGAGCTCGACCTCCCAGTCGAGGGCGTCGGTCTCGGTGGGCTTGGCGATGGGGTCGTTGGGCCCGATGAGGGTGTCGGCGAACTTGGTGAAGAGGGTCGGGTACGCCGGCAGGTCGCGACCCATCTCCTTGATGTGGTTGGTGTAGTTGTGGCCGACGCAGACCACCTTCGACGGGTTGGGCACCACCGGAGCCAGGTCTGCGCCCTCGGCCGGCCAGGTCTCACCGGTCGCGGCGGCCGCGATCGTGGCCCAGTCGTCCTGCGCGAACAGGGCGCCGAGGTCCGCGTAGCCGAGGTCGACGAGGACGTCCCCGTCGAGGCGGACGGCACGGGTACCGCCGTTGACGCGCAAGGTGGCGAGCTTCATCGGAGGATCTCCTGACGGTCGAGGTGGAGCGCCTCGAAGACGGGCGCGTCCGAGAAACGGAAGAGGTCGAGGGCGCCGGAATCCGAGTCGGTGGTGCCGGCCTCGGACCGGGCGGAGAACGGCTCCCAGGACGGGACCACGAACAGGTCGCCGCGGGTGACCGACCAGGTCCTGTCGCCGACGGTCACCGTGCCGGAGCCGTCGAAGACCTGGTAGACCGACGACCCGGTCTCGCGGACCGGTGCGGTCTCGGCGCCGCGGGCGATCCGGTGGAACTCCGCGCGGATCGTCGGGAGCACGTCGGCGCCGTTGTGGGGGTTGCTGAACCGGACGGCCGCGTGGCCGGGCTCGACGGTGCCGCCGTACCCCTCCTTCTCCAGCAGCAGTTGGTCGGCGAGGGCGGCGTCGGTGTGCTCCCACTTGTAGGCCAGCAGCGGCGACCCGGGGGCGACCTCGCCCACCGAGAGCGGACGCAGGCCCGGGTGGCCCCAGAGCCGCTCGGAGCGCGAGCGCTCCGGCGTGATCCGCTCAGCCTCGCTGATCTCCTCGCGGCCGAACTGGAAGAACTGCGCCTCGGTGAGGTACTGGAACGGGATGTCGAGGCCGTCGATCCAGGCCATCGGCGCGGAGGTCGCGTTGTGGTGCGCGTGCCAGTTCCAGCCGGCCTGCGGCAGGAAGTCGCCGCGGCGCATCGGGACCGCGTCGCCGACCGCCGTCTCGCCGTTGCCGCCGACCACGGTCCACACGCCGGAGCCCTCGACGACGAACCGGAACGCGTGCTGGGTGTGCCGGTGCTCGGGGGCGTCCTCGCCGGGCATCAGGTACTGGATCGCCGCCCACAGCGTCGGCGTCGCGAACGGCCGACCGCCGAGCGTCGGGTTCGCCAGGGCGATCGCACGACGTTCACCCCCGCGGCCCACCGGGACGATGTCGCCCGCCTTCTCGGCCAGGCGCAGCAGGTTCTCCCAACGCCACAGGTGCGGCACTGCGCGCGACCGCGGGTGCGCCGGCATCAGGTCGCCGATCTCGGTCCACAGCGGCACCAGCAGCTCCTGCTCGAAGCCGCGGTACAGCTCCTCGAGCGCAGGCGTCACGTCCGGCTGATCCGGCGCCGAGACCGCCTTCAGGCGGACCGGGGTGTCAGTCGTGGTCATGTCGCCTACGATGACGCTTGTCGCGTCAGCGGAACCAAAGATTCTGGAGAGCGGAACAAACCGGCCATGGGCAGTGCGGAACCGAAGACCCCGCCGACGTACGTCGTGACCAGTGCCGACCACGCGCTCCGGATCGCGGTCATGCTGCAGCTGGAGGGCCGGCTCACGGTGAGCCAGGTCGCTGAGCGGCTCGGCGTGGCGCGGTCGACCGCCCACCGATTGCTGCGGACGCTCGTGTACCGCGACTTCGCCGTCCAGGACGACCAGCGGGTCTACCATCCGGGGCCGGTCCTCGAGCTCGCCACGCACTCGCAGTCGCGCACGTCGCAGCTCCGGGCCGCTGCGTTGCCGCATCTCCAGCGGCTCGTCGACGTCGTGGGGGAGTCGGCGAACGTGGCCATCCGCACGGGCGACACGACGCGGTTCATCGCGAGCGTCGAGTGTCGGCAGGCGCTCCGGGTGGGTTCGCGCGAGGGGATGGTGTTCCCGGCCCACCGCACCACGGCCGGGCTCGTGCTGCTCGCCGAGCTCCAGCCGGCCGAGGTGGACGAGCTCTACGCCGCTGAGCGGTACGTCCAGCGCCCGGACGAACGACCGGACATGGCGACCCTTCGGGGCCGGCTCACCCGTGTGCGCCGGGCCGGGTTCGCGCTCAACAACGGGCTGTCGGAGCGGGGAGTCGTCGCGATCGGCGTCCCGGTCCGCGACGCGGGCGGTACGGCGCTCGCCGTGCTGTCGGTCTCGATGCCCGCGGTCCGCTACGACCGCCATCAGCTTCCGACGCTCGTCGCCACCCTCCACGGGGCAGCCGGGGCCATCGAGGTCGGCGGCGACTGAGCGGACCCATGCACCATGTGCATGTCACGCCATGACAAACATGCGTTTGCTTGATGTGAGCGCGGCCACTTCACTGGTTCACCGAATTACCGACCCGAGGTGAACCGATGACCGATTCAGCCGCTCCCATCTCCGATCTCGACCTGTTCGACGACACGGTGCTCGTCGACCCGTACCCCTCGTACGCAGCACTGCGCGAGCTTGGAGGCGTCGTCCACCTCCCGGCGAACGACGTCTACGTGCTCACGAGTTACGACGTCATCCGCAACGCCCTGGGCGACTGGGAGACCTTCTCCTCCCAAGGGGCGATCGGGTTCAACCCGATGGTCAACGAGGCGCTCACCGGCACGTCCCTCGCCTCGGACCCGCCGCTCCACACGCAGCTGCGGGCGGCCCTGACCGCCAACCTGTCGCCGCGTGCGCTCCGTGGCCTGGAGGACAGCATCGACGCCAAAGCCGACGCCCTCGTCGAGGAGCTGGTCACCAAGGGCTCGTTCGAGGCCATCGACGGGCTGGCCCGGGCCCTGCCGCTCGAGGACCGCGCTGCCGTTCTTCGCCCGGGCGAGCGCCGTTCGCGGCGACGTTCAACCCCGGCCACCGGCTGGTGGTGGAGCTGTCCAACGACGAACCGCTGGCCGACGCGCACAACGCCCTGTTGCCGCCGGACGCCTTCCACCTGCCGGTGGGTCGCCCCGTCACCCACAAGATCTACCGCGACGCCGCCCACCGGTCCCGGCTCGTGCTGCCGTTCACGGCGCGCACCGCGGTGGAGGAGAGGTAGCCGAGAGTTACCCGCGGCGCAGTCGGGCCGCCTGCCTGGTGAGGTAGTCCCGCTCGGCGGTGCTCCGCGCCCGGGCCGCCGCGCGGGTGTAGTGCTCGGCGGCGAGGTCGAGGTGTCCGGCCCGCTCGTGCAAGCGGGCCCGCACCGCGTCGAGCCGGTGATGGTCGCCGAGCCGCGTCGCGAGCTCCTCGACGGCGCTCAGCCCGGCATGGGGGCCGTCGACCTCGCCGACCGCGACCGCGCGGCTGAGCGCGGCAACCGGATTGTCGGTGAGCTCGCGGAGTTCGTCGTACCAGGCGAGAATCTGCGGCCAGTCGGTCTCCCCGGCGGTGCGGGCGTCGTCGTGCAGCGCGGCGACGGCGGCCTGGATCTGGTACTCGCCGCGCCGGTCGCGGGCCAGAGCCGCCTGCAGGATGCGCACGCCTTCGGCGATCTCGGCCTCGTTCCATTGGGTGCGGTCCTGCCGGTCGAGGGGGACGAGGGTGCCGTGCTCGTCGGTGCGCGCGTCACGGCGGGCGTGGTGCAGCAGCATCAGCGCGAGCAGCCCGGCGACCTCGGGTTCGTCGCACGCGAGCGCCAGCTGGCGGGTGAGTCGGATCGCTTCGGCGGACAGGTCGACCCGGCCGGCATAGCCCTCGTTGAAGATCAGGTACAGCACGCGCAGCACGACCGCGACGTCGCCGGGCTGCGCGAACGGCCGGCCGCTGACCGTCCGCTTCGCGCGGCTGATGCGCTGCGCCATCGTCGCCTCCGGAACCAGGAACGCCTCGGCGATCTCCCTGGTCGTCAGCCCGCCGACGGCGCGCAGCGTGAGCGCGATCGCCGACGCCGGGCTCAGCGCCGGGTGGCAGCACAGGAACAGCAGCAGCAGCGTGTCGTCGGCCTGCTCGGCCGGTGCGGGCTCGGGCTCGTGGCTCAGCGCGTCCTCGCGCCGGCGCCGCGCCGCCTCGGAGCGCCGCGCGTCGATCAGCTTGCGGCCCGCGACGGTGAGCAACCAACCCTTCGGGTCGTCGGGCGGCGCGTCACTCCAGGACCGATGCGCCTCCAACAGCGCGTCCTGTACGGCATCCTCGGCCGCCGCGAAGTCGTTCCCGCGACGGACGAGGATACTGAGCACCTGCGGTGCCAGGACGCGAACGACGTGCTCGTTCATTCCACGGCGGCCGGGGCGTCGCTCAGCACCGGCCGCACCTCTATCCACTCGTAGATCGGCTGGCCGTCCTTGCCCGGCGCGGACGACAGGTACGCCGCGATCTCATACGCCCGCGCCTCGGACTCGACGTCGATCATGAACCAGCCGGCGGCGAGCTCCTTGGTCTCGGGAAATGGGCCGTCCGTGGTCACCGGCGCCGCGCCCGGCCCGCCGTAGCGCACGTACGTCCCCTCCGGGCTCAGCGCCTGCACGTCGACGAACTCGCCCCGCTCGCGCAGCAGCTCGCCCACGTGGCGCTGGAACGCCAGGTGCGCGGTGATCTCGTCCTCGGTCCACTCGCTCATCGGCGCGAAGTTCGGGTGGCGCTCCGGGCCACCCGTGTAGTTCTTGAGCAGCAGGTACTTCGGCATCGTCACTCCTCGTATTCCGTAGCCATCGTGCCGCCGTCCCACCCGGGACGGAACCAGCCGCGGCTTCTCGACATCGGGTCATTCACCAGCGGCAGCGTAGGTCGCGATGACCGCGCCCGTACTGGTTACCCGGCTGTCGGCCAGCCGCAGCGCCCGGTGTGCGCCGTCGTCGCGGAAGAGGCGCTTGCCGCCGCCCACCACCAGCGGGTCGATCATCAGCCGGAGTTCGTCCACCAGACCCAGGACCAGCAGGGTCTGGACGAGCCCAGGGCTGCCGATGACATGCAGGTCCTTACCGTCGGCCGCCTTCAGCGCGCGTACGGCCGCACCGATGTCGCCTCGCAGCAGCGTCGAATTCCGCCAGCCGAGCGGCTCGGCGAGGGTCGTCGAGGCCACGTACTTCGGCAACGCGTTCAGGGGCTCGGCGAGCACCTGCTGCTCCTCCGGCGCGTTCGGCCAGTGGGCTGCGAAGATCTCGTACGTGCCCCGCCCCAGCAGGTAGCCGCCCGCGTTGCGCACGTTCTCGATCACCCAGTTCATGGACAGCTCATCCAGGTAGCGGGCATGCCAGCCACCGTGCCCGAACCCACCGGTCACGTCCTCATCGGCATAGCTGGGAGCCTGCACCACCCCGTCCAGCGTCATGAACTCGTCCGCGATCACCTTCCGCATCCGGCCTCCTACCGGTAGTCGTCCGCCGCTCCGCGCTGACGGCGCGAAACAGCTCGGTCACCCGCTAGGACGGAGCCAGGAGCCCATCCTCGACATGGCCCACGGGCCGGTCGAAGCCGGCGATCAGCCGGGTGGTCATCGACAACGAGCCCACGGCTAAGATCAGCGACGCCGTGACTACCGAGAGCGACCGGCGAGGAGGATGATGGCGATCACCGTGCGGGAGCTCGTCGGGGTGCCGTCGCTCGGTACCCGGGTGGTGGCCGGAGCCGCCGGCCTCGACCGCAGGATCTCCTGGGCGCACGTCTGCGAGCTGCCGGAGCCGTGGCAGTGGCTGGGCGATGGCGAGCTTCTCATGACAACCGGCATCGGCGTTCCCGCCGACGCCAAGAGTCAGGCGGACTACGTCACCGAGCTGTCGGCTGCCGGGGTCGTCGGTATCGCGATCGGGGACCGGATGAAGTCGCCCGACCTCCATACCGAGATGTTCGCCGCTGCCGACAGCGCCGGCCTGCCGCTGCTGCTCACGCAGGCCGAGGTGCCGTTCGTCGCGCTGGCCCGTGCGGTGGCCAACGCCAACGCCCGGGAGGAACAGGCGCGACTCGCCACCACCGAACGGCTCTACCAGCACATGCGTTCGCTGTCGCAGGTCGACGAGACGCCGCGGCTGCTCGCCGGACTCGGGGTGGAGCTCGGCGCGAGCCTGACCCTGGTCTCACCCGGGGCCACGATCGGCGCCGGGGGTGGCGACGCCGCGAGCCCCGCCGTGGCCGCGGCGCTGGCCCAGCTGGCATCGGCGCAGCCACGGCCGGGCAGCGCCGTCATCCGCCTCCAGGACGGCGCGCTGGCGGTGCGGCTGCCCGGGCTGCAGGCGACGACTCTGGTGGCGGTACCGCTACCGGGCCACCTGCTCGACATCGGGCTGGTGCAGCACGCGGCGGCGGTCGTGTCGGCGCAGCGGTCCGCCGCCACCGCGGGACGTGAGCGCGCCCGGCGCCTGGGTACGTCGCTGCTCGCGCGGATGATCGATGGAAGCATCGACTCGGCGATGGCCCTCGACGAGCTCGTCGAGCGGCGACTCGGCGGTCGACGGGTGGTCGCGGTGACCGCGGTGGACGGCGGGAGCGACGCCGTCTGGGCGGATCTGCACCACCGTTTCGACGACGCGGGGATCCCGAACGCCCTGCTGAGCCGGGGCCGGCTGCACGTCGCTCTGCTGCCGGAACACGAGGAGGCGCTCACCGTGCTCGTCGACGCTTTGCCGCCATCGGCGCGCGTCGGGGTGAGCGGACCCATCGACCGGGTCGCCGACACGAGAGCGGCCCTCCTGCAGGCGACCTGGGCGCTGCATCAACTCCGTGACTCCGACCGCCGGCTCGGTCGGTACGCAAGCGACCGGCAGTTCTCCGGGTTCCTGCCCACCACCCTGGCCGACTGCGAGGAGGCGGCGCGGCGTTGCCTCGGCCCGCTGCTGGCGTACGACGAGGCCAAGGGCAGTCAGCTGGTGCTGTCGCTACGCGTCTTTCTCGAAGAGAACCGGTCCTGGACGCGCGCCGCTTCCCGGCTCTACGTCCACAAGCAGACCCTGGTGTACCGGATGGACCGGGTCGAGGAGCTCACCGGCCGCAAGCTCAGCTCCACCTCGGACGTGGCCGAGTTGTGGATGGCGCTGCAGGCCGCGATGGCGGCCGGGCTGCACGAGATCTGACCCCGCACCCGATCCAGCCCGGTGGCCATCGCGGGCCCGCGGTCAGTGCCCCAACACCTTCCAGAAGTACGAGGCCATCCGCGACGGCTTACCGGAGGCGGCCTCCGTCCGGTCCGCCGTCGCGAAGACGAGGGTTCCTCCGTTGACGCCCAACCACCGCAGCGGCTCCGGCTCCCACTTGGGCGACCGGCGGGACAGCCACGGCAGGTCGACCAGGTCGGAAGGTTGGCCGGTGACGAGGTCGGCCAGGGTCCGGCCGGCGAGGTTGGCGGTGGCGACCCCGTCGCCGACGTAGCCGCCCGCGTACGCGAAGCCGGACTCCCGGTCGTAGCCGACCGTCGGGTACCAGTCGCGCGGGATGCCCAGATTCCCACCCCAGGCGTGGGTGAAGGTGGTGTCGCGCACGACGGGGAAGAGGTCCGCCAGGATCGCGCGGAGCATGGCGTGCACCCGGGCGTCCCGGTCGAACTCCGGCCGGACCCGGGAACCGAAGTGGTAGGGCGCGCCCCGCCCGCCGAACGCCAGGCGCCCATCGACAGTGCGCTGCCCGTAGATCCGCAGGTGGCGCTTGTCGCTGAAGGTCTGCCGGGAACGCAGGCCGATCTGGTCCCACACCTCGTCGGGTAGCGGCTCGGTGGCCACCATCAGCGAGTACATCGGCACGATGTCGCGGTGCATCCGGGGGAGCAGCGACGTGTACCCCTCGGTCGCCCGGACCACGACGCCGGCGCGGACCTCGCCGTGCGCGGTGAGCAGCCGTCGCTTCTCGATACGCTCGACGCGGGTCCGCTCGTAGATCTTCACCCCGGCGGCCTCGACCACGTCGGCGAGCCCGCGCACCAGCTTGGCCGGATGAACGGCCGCGCAGTGCGGGGTGAAGGTGCCACCCAGTACCCGGGTGGCGCCCACCTGTGCGGTCGCCTCCTCGGCCGACAGCAGTCGCATGTGGTCCTCGCCGAAGCCCCAGTCGCGCCAGCCCTGGACCTCCCGCCGGGCCCGGCTCCACTGCGCCTCGTTGCGGGCCACCGAGACGTAGCCGCCGGGTGCGAAGTCGCAGTCGATGCCCTCGGCTGTGACGACCCGCCCGATCTCGGTTACCGTCGCGTTCATCGCGTGCTGCATCCGGCGCGCCGCCTCCGGCGAACTGCTGCTGGCGACCTTGCGCAGCGTGGCCGGGAAGATCGCCGAGCACCAGCCGCCGTTGCGGCCGGAGGCGCCGAACCCGGCAACCTCCGCCTCCAGCACGGCGATCCGCAGGGACGGGTCGGCCTTCGCCAGGTAGTACGCGGTCCACAGGCCGGTGTACCCGGCCCCGACGATCGCCACGTCCACCTCGGTGGAGCCGGGTAGGCAGGGCCGGGGTTCCCAGGACAGCGACGGGGCGTCGTGCCACAGGCTGAGCTGGCGGTAGGTTTCGGTCGTCATCGTCTTACTCGCTGTTCGTCAGGTGTTCGGATCGGCGGTCAGCGGGCGGGGTACGCCTCGTCGTCCGAGTACGGGAACCACCAGAAATCCTGCGGGTTCGCGGCCGGATCTACCATGACCAGCTTCGTGTGCCGGAAGGTGTCCAGCCCTTCGGCGCCGAGTTGGCGACCGGTACCGGACATCTTGCGTCCGCCGAACGGGCCGGCGTCGTTGTCGAGGATCGGGGCGTTGACCCACACCATGCCAGACTGGATCTCGTGCGCCGCCCGGTGGCTCTCGACCAGGTCGGTGGTGTAGACGGTGGCGCCCAGACCGTACGGCGACGCGTTGGCCAACGCGACGGCCTCGTCGAAGCTCGACACGCGGCACAGGGGAGCCAGCGGCCCGTACACCTCACCGTGCAGGACGTCCATGTCGGGAGTGACGTCGGTCAGCACCGTCGGCTGGAAGAAGAAGCCGTCGTCGAACCCCTCCGGGCGCCCTCCGCCGTACGCGACGGTCGCACCCTGCTCCACGGCACGGGCCAGCACACGCTCGAAGCGGTCCCGCTCGGCGGCGCTGCCCATCGGTCCGAGGTCCACCCGGTCCAGGCCGTTGCCGATGCGCAGCTTCGCCACCTCCGCCACCACGAGCCGGGCGAACTCGTCGTACACGTCGGTGTGCACGTAGATGCGCTCCGCCGAGGTGCAGACCTGACCGCAGTTCATGAACGCGGCGAATGTGACGGCCCGGGCCGCGACCTCCAGGGGAGCGGACGGCATGACGATGAACGGGTCGTTGCCGGAGACTTCGATCAGATGGGGCTTGAACGTCTCCGCGCATGACCGGGCGATCGCCTGACCGGTCGGCACACTGCCGGTGAAGCCGACCATGTGGGTGTTCCGGTGCTCGACGAGCCGCCGCCCCACGTCGCCGCCGCCGGTGACGCACTGGACCAGTCCGCGGGGCAGGTCGGCGAAGGCCTCCATGAACTTCAGGGTGGTCAGCGACGCGAACTCGGATGGCTTGACGATGACCGCGTTGCCGGCGGCCAGCGCGGCTGCCGCTTCCCAGACGAACAGCAGTAGCGGGAAGTTCGACGGCAGAATGACGACCACGACGCCCATCGGTTCCTTGAGCGTGTAGTGCAGCTGCCCGGCCACCGTCGGGCCCAGTACCTGGCCGACCGAGTGCCGCCCGAGCTCGGCGTAGTAGTCGGTCGCGGTCACGCACCAGTCGACCTCGTCCGCGCTCTCCTTGTACGGCTTGCCGGTCTCGCGGGTCAGCAGTTCGGCGAGGTCCGGGCGCAGGCGGCGCATGGCGCGGGCCACCTCGTGCAGCAGCTCCGCACGGTGCAGCGCCGACTCGGCCCACCAGGCCCGCTGCGCGTCGTTCGCCCGTGCGACGACCTCCTCGACCTCGTCCGGCGTGCAGTCGGCGATCTCACCGATCTTCAGGCCGGTCGCCGGGTCGATGACGGCCCTGCGGGCGGCGGCGGTGCTCGGACGGACCCCGCCGTCGACGAACAGCGTGCCGCTCAGGCGGGCGAACTCCTTGGCTGCGTCCATACTCTCCGGCTCCCTGTCAGGTCAGCGCTGATCTGCACGCTGAGCTGACGAAGAGCATCGGGCGCGAGCCGGGGGAGGGGCAACCGTGCCGGGATCCTAAACCGGGGCCCGGCTTTCATACGCGGTAACGAAGCCGCGCCGGCCGGCGGCTCTCCCGTGGGCGCCGATCGTCCGAAAGCACGAGGTCCGCCCAAATCTTGGTTCGCCAGCACGATGGCGGCCGCGTCGGGGCTGCTTCTATCGTCCCCGCAATCGGCCCGTCGCCGGCGGATCCGTGCCGGGCTCACCTTTCCTGGAGAAAACATGGCGGAGACAACGACATCGACGCAGCGACGGGTGCCGTCGCAGGCCGGCTCAGACGCCGCGGCGCCCATCCGCGGCATCGAGTCCCGCTCCATCGACTATGTGCCGGCAAGTGAGCGGCACGGCCGGCTCAGCGATCAGGCGACGATCTGGTTCGCCGGGAGCGCCCAGCTGCTGAGCCTCTCCACCGGTGCCATCGGCATCTGGTCGGGGCTCAACCTGTTTTGGACGCTGATCGCCCTGGCGCTCGGCACCGTTCTCGGCACCATCCCGGTCGCCGCGCACGCCAGCCAGGGTCCGCACCTCGGTCTGCCGCAGATGGTGCAGTCCCGGCCGCAGTTCGGCCGGTACGGGTCGATGTTCATCTGGGCCGTGGCCGTGCTCGTGTACTGGGGTTATGTCGTCTTCGGCGTCAACACCATGGGTGCGACCGCCCACCAGTTGGGCATGGGGCCGGGCTGGCTCTGGATGGTGATCCTGGGCATCGTCGCGACGGTGTTCGCCGTGTACGGGTACGACTGGCTGCATGTCGGACAGCGGATCGTCACGGTCCTGCTCGTCGTCGCGCTGCTCATCTTCACCGTCGGGGCGGCCGTCGGCGGCCACATCCCGGCCGCGCAACTGCGGGCGTCGGGGACCTTCAACCTGACGAACTTCCTCGTCGTCGTTTCGGCGGCCGCGGTGTACCAGTTGTCGTGGGCGTTCTTCGTCTCGGACTACTCCCGCTACATGCCGGCGAACACCAGCCACCGGTCGATCATCGCGTACACCGCGCTCGGCGCGGGCATCGGCGTCTACTGGATGGAGGCGCTGGGCGCCATCGCGGCCGCCGTCTTCCCGAAGGCCGGGCTCACCGGCGCGCTGAAGGACGCCTCCGACCAGGTTTTCGGCGGCCTGGGCGCGACCGTGTTGATCCTCGGCGGTATCTCGCTGGCCATCTTCACCGGCATGTGCGTCTACGGCGGCTCGCTCACCCTCATCAGCGCGGCGGACAGCATCCGCCGGGTCGCGCCGAGCAAAGTGATCCGGGTCGTCACGATCCTGCTGATCGCGGTCACCGCGAGCGTCGTGGCGCTGTTCATCCCGGACGACTTCCTCAACGGCACCTTCTACACGGTGCTCGCCGTGCTGGGGTACCTCATGGCGCCCTGGACCGCCGTCAACCTGGTCGACTACTTCCTGGTCCGCAAGAACCGGTACTCGGTACGGGAGATCTTCAACCCGGTCGGGATCTACGGGCGGTGGAACTGGCGCGGGCTCACCGCGTACTGGATCGCCTTCGTCGTGATGATCCCGTTCATGTACCTGAGCTTCTTCCACGGCTTCATCGCCGCCGCGCTCAACGGTGTCGACCTGGCATTCTTCGTCGGGATCCCGGTGGCCGGGGCGCTGTACTGGCTGTTGTGCCGGTCGCTGGACGTCGAGCGGGAGTGGGCGATGATCCCCGAGGCGGACCGCGACCTGGACGCGGTCGCCAGGCCGCTGGAGTGACGGTGGCGTTCGTGGTCGGGTGCGGCGCGTCGTCGTGACGTGAGGTGAAGACAGGGGAAGCATCGGCGGTTGCCCAAACACGCCTCCGGGGCGAGGGTGACCGCCGATGCTTCCGCTGCCGGCCATACCGGTATCGCTGGCGGATGTGCTGGGGGGTACTGAGTCCGGCACGCTTCGTGACTTCGGTCGTCCGGTCCGGCAGGCACGGCCACCGATCGGGTCATGGCAAGCGGTACGGACGGCCCGCCGTATCGTGCGCGACTGAGTATCTTGACCAGCCCACTTAAGCTTCGGTACTCGTGCCTGCCCCACCAACCGTCCGGAAGCTCAACTGATGATCGACACCGCCGAACCGTCCAGCCGAGTCGGCATTACCGCCACCGGGTCGTATCTGCCGGAACGGGTGCTCACCACGGCGGAGCTACAGCGTGACATCGAGCGGGCGAGCGGGCTGCGGCTGCCGGGGCGGCTGTTCGAGACGGTGAGCGGCATCGGCCACCGGCACGTGGCCGCGCCGGACGAGTACGCCTCGACGCTGGCCGTGCACGCCGCGCGGCGGGCCCTGGCCGCAGCCGGGCTCGAGCCGCTCGACGTGGACCTGCTGCTGTTCGCGTCCGCCAGTCGGGACCTGGTGGAGCCGGCGACGGCGCACATCGTGCAGGCGGAACTCGGCTCCCGAGCCCACGCGCTCGACATGACCAACGCGTGTAACAGCTTCCTCAACGGTATCGATGCCGCGCGCGCGTTCGTCCTGGCCGGCCGGGCCCGGCGGGCGCTGGTCGTCACCGGTGAGACTCCGACGCGCGCCATGCGTACCCGGCTGGACTCGGTCAGCCAGGCGCGCGAGGCGTTCGCCGGATTCACGTTCGGCGACGCGGGCGCGGCGGTCGTGGTCGAGGCGGTCGACCGCGGCGGGATCCTGGACGTGGACACCGACACCCACTCCGAGCACTGGGCGGTCGGCGGAATCCCCGGCGGCGGGTCCCGACACCCGCGCGGCGACGAGTACACGTACTTCACCGGTGATGGTCGGGAACTGCGCGGCGTGTTCGAGAAGATCGGCCCCTCGATCCTGGACCGGGTGCGCTACCGCACCGGTCTGGACTGGAGCGACTATGCGCGGGTCCTGGTGCACCAGGTGACGGTGCCGTACCTGGACCGCTTCGTCGAGGTCACCGGCGCGCCACGGGACCTGCTCGACGTCACCGTCGCCGACCACGGCAACATGGCCAGCGCCACCCTCGGCGTGCAGTTCGACCGGGTGTGGCCGACCCTCGCCGCCGGCGACCGGCTGCTCTTTGTCGGCCTCGGCGGTGGGGTCAGCGTCATGACGATGGCATGGGAACGGTCGTGATCGGACCACTGTGGGTGGTGGTGCCGGCGTACAACGAGGCCGGGCGCATCCGCACCACCCTCGACGCCCTCGCCGCCCAGTCCGATGTGGACTTCACGCTGCTCGTGGTGGACAACAACTCGCTCGACGGCACGGCCGATGTGGTGCGCGAGTTCGCCGCGACCGCTCCGATGCCGGTCGAGCTGCTGGTGGAGCCGGAGAAGGGGGTGGGCTGCGCGGTGGACACCGGGTTCCGGTACGCCATCGGCTCCGGCGCCGCGCTGCTGGCCCGTACCGACGCCGACTGCCTGCCGCGACCGGGCTGGGTGGCGGCCGCGCGGGCGGCCCTGACCGCGGGCGCCGGCATGGTGTGTGGCCGCATCACCGCCCGCCGCGACGAGAACGGCCCCCTCGCCCGCGCCGGGTTCGCGGTCGCGGTGGCCGTCGCCGCGGCGTTCGGCCGGCTACGCCCGGCGCACCGCGGCAGCGGGTATCTCGCGCCTTACCGCATGCACGCCGGCAACAACATGGCGATCACCGCCGAGCTGTACGAGCGCTGCGGCGGGATGCCCCGCCGGCCCTCGCCCACCGACCGCACCTTCCTCAACCGGGTCCGGCGCACGACGGCGTCGATCACGCAGCGCCGGGACATGGTCGTGGAGAACTCGACCCGCCGGCTACGGGCGTACGGCGTGGTGCGCACCGCGCGCTGGTACCTCGACCGCGGCAGCGGCGGCCTGACCCCGGACCCGCGCTGATGCTCGACGGACTGGAAGCGGCGCTGAGCCGCGTTCATCCCGACCGGCCGGCGGTGCTCGGGCGCTCCGGCATCCGTCGCGGCGAGCTGGCCGACCTCGCCGCCGGCTACGCCGGCGCGCTCCACCACCGGGGGCTGTCGGCCGGCGACACCCTCGGCGTGGCGGTACGGCCCGGCCCGCGCGCCCTGGCCATCATGCTCGCGGCGTACCGGCTGGGCCTGCGGGTGGCGGTCCTCGACCCGTCGGCGGGACCGGACGTGCTCACCGCCAGGCTGGCGCTCGCCCGGCCCGACCTCGTGGTGGCCGACGCGGCGGCCCAGGCCGTGGCGGGCTGGGCGCAGCGGCTCGCGGGCCGGGCCGGCCTGGCCCTGCCGTCGCTCGACCGGCTGGGCCCGGTGGTGACCGTGGGTCGCCGGCTGCCCGGCTGCGCGCCGGCCCTGGTACCCCGCACGGACGCGGGTGTGCGCGACCGCTCCGACGCCGACGGCGACGCGGTCATCGTCTTCACCTCCGGCACCACCAGCCGACCCCGGGCGGTCGTGCACACCCGCGCGAGCGTCAACGCCGGCATGGCCGCGGTCACCGGCCTGGTCGGGCCGCGCCCGGGCGACATCGTGCTGGGCGGGACGTTCTTCGTGCTCGTACCCGCCCTCGCCAGCGGTGCGGCGGTCGCGCAGCCGGCCCGCTCGGCCCGTCGGCTGGTTGCACAGCTCGACCGGCTGCGACCCCGGCACACCTACCTGACTCCGCCGCAGCTGCGCGCTGCCCTCGACGCCGGTGCCCGCTTCTCCGGTACGGTCTACAGTGGATCCGCTCCGGTCAGCGCGGCGCTGCTCGGTCGGGTGCGGGCCGCCGGCGCGACAGCGGCGTACGGCGTGTACGCGCTGACCGAGCTGTTCCCCGCCGCGGCGGTGGAGTCGGCGGAGAAGGCCGCCTTCGACGGCGAGGGCGACCTCGTCGGCGCCCCGCTGCCCGGCGTCTCCGCCTCCCTTGACGAGACCGGCCAGCTGCTGCTCGCCGGACCGTCCGCGGCGCACCGCTACCTCGGCGAGGAGCCGTTGCTGACAGTGGCGAC
This sequence comes from Planosporangium thailandense, assembly GCF_011947195.1. GTDB lineage: Bacteria > Actinomycetota > Actinomycetes > Mycobacteriales > Micromonosporaceae > Planosporangium > Planosporangium thailandense. The sequence goes on from NZ_JAATVY010000011.1 coordinate 165,463, forward strand.
CGGCGACGTGGCCCGCCTCGACGCCGGCGGCCGGATCGTGCTCGCCGGCCGGCGTAAGGACATGATCCTGCGGAACGCCGAGAACATCTATCCCGGCCTGTACGAGCCGGCGCTGCACGTGCCCGGCGTCAACCTCGCGCTACTTGTCGGGGTGCCGGCCGGCGACGGCGACGAGCGACTCGTCGCGGTGGTGGAGCCGCAGCCGGGGGCGGACGAACGCGCGGTCCGGGCCGCGCTCGCCGGGCCGCTCGCCCGGATGGGCTCGGCCCGGCCGGACGCGGTGGTGTTCGCTCCGGTACCGGTGGCCGGCCGCTCCCGCAAGCCGGACCGCGCCGCGGCCGCGGCGCTCGCGGCGAGGCTGACGGGAAGCGGGCGTGGGTGAGCGGGTGCGCGTCAGGCCAGGGCGACGTTCAGAGACTCGTAAGTCGGGATCTTCACGCGGCGACGGTAGCGTCGTGACACGACCCGCCACGGCCGCCCGGTGTCGAGCAGTGCGGTCAGTAGCCCGGTGATCTCAGCACGGGCCACCGGCGCGCCGAGGCAGAGGTGCCGCCCGGCGCCGAACCACAGCTGCCGGTTCTCGGGAAGGTAGGCGCGGTCAAGCCGGTAGCCTCCGGGCGCCACGTTCGCGGTGTAGGTCAGCAGCAGCACCCGGTCGCCGGCGCGCAGACGCCTGCCGGCCACGGTGGTGTCCGCGCGGACCGCGCGGCCGATCACTGTCGCGGGTGTCGTCACCCGCAGCCCTTCGCGCACCGCGGTCGGCAGCAGTTCGGGATTCGCGCGCAGGGTGTCCTGCTCACCGGTGTCGTGCAGCAGGGCGACGGTACGGGCCATCGCGCTCGCCGCGGTCTCGGTGCCGGCGACCATCAACAGCGTCGCCAGCCCTTCGGTCTCCTGCTGGTTGAGGCCAAGCTCGCGGCAGTGGCCGATCAGGGTCTCGCTGGACGCGCTGTGCCACAACTCGGCCACCGGTGCGGTCAGGCGGGCGACGATCGCCTTGGCCGTGGCGACCGTGGCGGGGTCGAGGTGGGTCGACGCGGTCGTGCCGAGCGCCAGGCTGGCCAGCTCCTCGCCGGTGGCGAAGATCTTGCGGTACTCGGCGTCGTCGTCGGTGGGCAGGCGCAGCCCCAGCAGGTCCGCGACGATTCGGCCGACGATGACGCGGGCCAGGTCGGCGACGTCGACCGTACGGCCGGCGGTCAGATCTGCGCGGGCCTGCGCCAGCCGGGGCCCCACCACGCGACCGACCAGCGGGCGGGCGTTGTCGTCGGTGAACAGGCCGCGGGTACGGGATCGCAGCCTGTGGTGGCCCGGACCGTCGAACAGCTCGTACACCCAGTCGCCCAGTACCTGTGCCCACAGATGCCCCACGCCACCTTCGCCCAGCAGCGTGAAGTGCGCGGGGTCGTTCAGCACCGCCCGCGCGGTGACCGGGTCGGCGACCAGCCAGCCGAGCCGGGGCACCCGGCGGATCGGGCGGGCCAGGCGGCCGAGCGTCAGCAGCACCGGCAGCGCCGGCTTCGCGGCGGCCAGCAATCCAAATTCGTGGCGGGCGGCGGCATCCATGATCGGCTATCATGCCGCAACCGTCCCGGCCGTGCGGGCCGGATGCGCCACGAGGCGGACAAAACGTGATGAATGTGGCAAACTTCTGCAAGATGATGCAGCGAGGCAACGAGCGCCCACTGTCGGTGGTGGTCCGGGGGTGCAACGAAGCGGCGACCCTCGGCGCCCCCGCTGTCCAGGTCCGGCAGGCGACCACATGACGCCTGGGCGCCGCCGGGACCGGGCCGTCTACACGCGTAGCCACCCTGCGCTGTTCGCACTGCTGACGCTGACCCGCCGCGCTGCCACCGTCCGCATCGGACGGACGGTACTGGTGCACGGCACCGATCCGTACCGGGATGCGCTGACCCGGCTGCCGCTGGACCGGGCCGCCGCCGGCACGACCGGCGGCATCGCCCGCGATGTCAGTGGCGGCGAGGGCGTGCTGTTCGACCAGGCGGGCGCCGACCACCGCGGGGCGCGGCGCGCGCTCGCGGACGCGCTGAGCGCGCCCGGCGTCGAGCGGCTGCGGCGACTCGGTCGGGAGGTGCTGGAGCGCCGGGCGGCCGCGCTGGCGACCGGCGGACGGGTCGACGTCGTCGACGTGGCGGTGGAGCTGTCCGGCACGGTCGCGGCCGAGCTGCTGGGCCTCGACCTCCCGCCGCGGCGGCTCGCCGGCGCTGCTCGGGCAGCGGCCGCCGCAGCGGCGCGCGCCCACCTGCCCGGGCCGCTGGCCAGCCGCAACCGGCACCGTGCTCGCGCGGCGGCCGGCGAACTGCTCGCGCTGATCGGCGACGAGCGTGCCGCGATGCTCGCGGTGGCGGCGGTCAACACGACCGTCGCGGCGCTACCCCGCGCCGTCGCCTGGTGCGCCGACGACGGGCTGTGGCCGCAGGCCGCCGACCCGGCGACGGCCGCGGCCCTCGCCGGCGAACTGCTGCGGGTACTCGCCCCGTCACCGCTGCTGCCACGGGTCGCGGCGGCCGACGGGACCCTCGCCGGCCGGCCGGTACGGGCGGGCGACCGGCTGATCCTGGTAACCCGGCACGCCGCCCGCGCCCACGACCGCGACCCGGACGCCGTCGCCGCGGTACCGGCCGCCACCGCGCAGCTCGTCTTCGGCGCGGGCCCGCACGCCTGCCCCGGGGCCCGGTTGGCCCGTGCCCAGCTGGTCGACGCCCTCGCCGCGTTCGCGCCGTACCGGCCGGTCGTGTCGCGGGCGCGGGTCGACCGCCGCAGTGCCCTGCCCGGCTGGGGCTTCCTGGAGGTGTCGGCGTGCGGCTAGCCGTGACCGGTGCCAGTGGCTTCTGCGGCGCCGCGGTCGCGCGCGCCGCCGCCGCGGCGGGCATGGAGGTGGTATGCCTGGGTCGCCGGCCCGGCCCGGGGGGCCGTCACGTGCCGTGGGACGCCGCGCGGGACACGCCGGAGCTGGCCGGCGTGGACGGCGTCGTGCACCTGGCCGCCGCCGTCGGTGACCCGCCGCCTGGTGCAGCCGTGGAGGCGGCCTTCCGGAGGGTCAATGTGGACGGTACCGCGCGGCTGATGACGGCGGCGGGCGGACGGCCCGTCGTGTACGTCAGCAGCGCGAGCGTGTACGCGCCGGGGCGGCACGAGCGGCCACTCACCGAGGAGCACCAGGTCGGCGGCCAACGCACCGCGTACGGTCGGACCAAGGCCGAAGGCGAGGCCCTCGCACTCGCCGCCGGGGCGGTGGCGCTCCGGCCGCGGGCGGTGTACGGGCCGGGTGACCCGCACCTGTTGCCCCGGCTGCGCCGAGCGGTACGCGCCGGGGTGGCGCTGCTGCCCGGCCCGGACACCACGCTCAGCCTCACCGCCGTGGAGAACCTCGCCGACGCCTGCCTGGCCGCGCTCGCCTGGCCGTCGGGCGCGTACAACATCGCAGACGCGACGGTCTACCACCGCGACGACGCCGTTCGCCGGGTACTGGCCGCGCTGGGAACGCCGGCTCGGCTGGTGCACGTACCAACGGGTTTGGGCTATGCCGCGGCGTCGGTGGCTCGCGTGGCGGGCCGGCTGCGATCGACCCCGCCGGCCCTGACCCGGTACGCGATCGACCAGCTCGCTCACGGCGTGGTCCTCGACATCGCTCGCGCGACCGCGCTCGGCTGGCGGCCCCGGCACGACCTCGACGGCTTCACCGCCTGGCTGCGCACGGTCGACCCGGTTTCCGCACCGACCGTGCCCGGCAGCGATGGCGGCTCCATGCCGTGATCTGCTCACGTGCGCGAGGCCGGCGAGAGTGCGGGGAACCGCCCGGGGGTTCCCCGCACTCCGGCTCGACAACGGGTCAGACTCTGGCCTCTTCCCCGACCCTGGCCGGTGAAGCCGGGGTCGCCTTCGGTGCCCAGCGTCCGGGCAGCCACCAGTTGGCCTTGCCGCACAGTTCCATCACCGCGGGGACGAGGACCATCCGGACGATGGTGGCGTCGATGAGCACGGCGACGGCCATGCCCAGACCTCCCTGCTTGACGGCGACGTCGGGGCCGAGCAGGGAGGTCGTGAAGACGGCGACCATGATGGCGGCCGCGGCGGTGATGACCTTGGCGGTCCGTGCCAGCCCGCGAGTGACGGCCGTCCGGGTGTCGCCGGTGCGCTCGTACTCCTCACGGACCCGCGAGATCAGAAAGACCTCGTAGTCCATGGACAGGCCGAACAGGACCGGGAACATCATCATCGGCACCCAGGTCGTGATCGGCATGGCGGTGGGGAAACCGAGGGCCGAGCCCAACCAGCCCCACTGCACGACCGCGACGAGCACGCCGTAGGCGGCGCCGATCGACAGCAGGTTCATCACGGCGGCCTGCAGCGCGATCGTGACCGACCGGACCAGCGCGATGAGCAGCACCAGGGACACCGCGATGACGACCGCGATCATCAGGGGCAGGCGCGAGCCGACCTCATCGGCCATGTCGATCGTGGCGGCGTTCGGGCCGCCGACGTAGACCGCTGCGCCGCCGGGTGCCTTGGGCAGCACGTCGTCGCGGAGCCGGTGCACCAGGTCCGCGGTCGCCGCATCCTGGTATCCGGTCTCGGGGAAGGCCATGAAGGTCGCGGCCTGCCCGTCCCTGCTGACTCGAGGCTGCGTGACGTAGGCGATGCCCGCGGTCTTCCTGACCGCTTCGACGACGGGACGCAGGTCGGCGTCCGTGGAGTCGACCTGGGTGGCGAAGATCAGCGGTGCGCCGTAGCCGGGACCGAAGCCCTCGGAGAGAATAGTGTACGAGGTGTAGCTGCTCCTGTCGTGGGGCTGGACACTGGCGTCGGGCAGGCTCAGCCGCATCGACAGCACGGGGGCGGCCAGCACCAGCAGGACCGCGCCGGCCAGCACCGCGGCGACCAGCGGCCTGCGCTGGACCACGCCGGCCCAGCGCTCGGCAAGGGTAAGGCGCCCTCGGGACGCGGCACGGACGGGCTCGTACCGGCGGGACGTGCGACGGGGCAGGCGCAGTGAGTTGATCTTGCGACCGGTGAAGCTCAGGAACGCTGGCAGCAGGGTCACCGCGGCGATCATCGTCACCAGCACGATCACCGACGTGGCGATGGCCACCCCGGTCATCAGCCGCTGTCCCATGACGACCAGGCCCAGCAGCGCGATCACGACGGTCGTGCCGGCGAACAGCACCGCGCGGCCGGCGGTGGTGACGGCCTTGACCGTGGCGCTCTCGGGCTCGTCACCGTCCTCCAGGCTGTCCTTGTAGCGGGTCACGATGAACAGCGCGTAGTCGATGCCGACACCGAGCCCGATCATCGCGGAGAGGATCACGGTGAAATCCGGCGCGGGGACCAGGTACCCCACCAGCTTCATCAGGGCGATGCCGCCGAGGATCGCCAGCAGCGCGGTCACGATCGGCAGGCCCATCGCCACCAGTGACCCGAAGGCGATGAACAGGATCACCGCCGCCGCCAGGATGCCCACGCTCTCGGCCGGCCCCTGCTTGGGTGTCTCGGCCTTTTCCGCCTGATTCCCGCCCAGCCCCAGCGTCACGCCGTCACCGGAGGCCTCCTTGACCGTGGTCACCAGGCGCTTGACCTCGGTCAGCTTCACATCCGTCGAGGTCAGCGGGATGATCGTACGGGCGATACGACGATCCTGCGTCACCAGACTCTTGTCCTGATACGGCGAGGCCACCGGCCCGGTGATGGGTGAGGCGTCCAGATCGGCGAGCACCTTCTCGATCTTTTGCCGGGCGGCGGGGTCGTCGATCCCCTTCTCCGCCTTCATCGCGAGAGTCAGCGTGTCCCCTTGCTGCTGGGGGAAGTGCTCCCGGATTAGAGCCTGCGCCTTCGCGGAATCGTAGTTTCCGCCGGAGAAGTCGTTGTCGGCGGCCGCGCCGTAGCCGAAGCCGACGAACGCCACGGCGATGACGCCGACGATCCAGGTCAGGAGGACCAGGCGGCGGCGCCGGTAACAGAACCGGGCCAGTCCCGCCAGCGCTCCATCCGTACGGGGAGTCTCGGTTGTCATCATCTTCTCCTCGAGCGGTCGTGGTCGGAGGTTGTGGTCAGGGGGCGGTCGGGGCGCGCGTGATTTGGTGGCTGGTGGGGGCGGACCGATGGGAACGCGTCACGGGTCGTCCGGGCGGTGGGTCAGTGGCCACCGTGCGGACTACTGCCCGTTGCGCCCGCGTGGGTGGTGTGCGAGCCGGCGAACGGCGTGGTGACGCCGTCATAGCGGAGCCGCAGCATCATTCCCTGATGTGCGTGGGGCAGGTTGTGGCAATGGTTCATCCAGATCCCAGGGTTCGTGGCCTTGAACGCGACCTCCCACACCTGTCCCGGTCGGACATCGAACGTGTCCACCCACAGTGGACTCCCGGAGGACCGCTTGCCGTCCCTGGACACGATCAGCACGGGATGGCCGTGCAGATGCCAGGGGTGAGTTTCCGGGCTCCGGTTCACCACGGTGAACCGGACGATGTCGCCCTCGGTGACGAGCTGATCCGGGATCGACGGGTGGCCGCGACCGTTGACCGTCTGCGCAAACGCCGGCGCACCGTCGACCATGGCCACCCCCCGGTCCAGGACGATCGTGAAGTGCCGGTCGGCTTTGCCGGCATCGAACGGCACCGCGGCCGGCTCGCCATAGCGCATAAGGTCGAGCTCCGGCCAGCCGGAGGTGTCCGCGACGGTCGGATCCTCACCGGCGGCGGCGCCTCCCGGACGCAGTCGCACGCCGCCGTCGTGATCGTTGTCGACAACGAGTGCCACCGGGGTGTCGGGCATGGCGAAGATCAGGTCGTACCGTCCGCCCGCGGGCAGGCGGAGTCCCGCATCACGGGCCTCGCCGGGTTGGTGGAGATCCCGGCCGTCGACGGCCGCCACCCGGAAGGGCGTGCCGGCCAGCGCGAACCGGTGTGGATCCGAGTCGGTGTTGATCAACCGCAACCGCACGGGCGTACCGGCTGGCGCGGTGTGTTCGGTACGCCCGTCCTGGCCGGCGATCACCACGGTGCCGTCGAATGTGTGCACCGGCAGAGTCAGATCCAGCTGCTTCGCGGGAGCGGCCCCGTCCGCCTGCTGCGTGTCGCGTGGCGTCACGACGAGGGTCCCGTACAGCCCCTTGCGCACGCCACGGTCCGAGGCCTGGTGGGTGTGGTACCAGTAGGTCCCCACCTGATCGGCACGAAAGTGGTAGACGAACTCCTCGCCGGGTGCCACCACGTGCTGTGTCACGCCCGGCGCGCCATCGTCACCGCACGGCACGTCGTAGCCGTGCCAGTGCAGGGTCACCCCGTCCTGGATGTCGGCGTTGCGTAGCGTCACCTCGATCAGATCACCCTCGGTGGCGGTGACCGCAGGACCCGGTACCTGACCGTTGTAGGTCCATGCCTCGACTTCACGTCCGGACGGGAGTCGCACGGTGGCCGTCAGCGCGGTGAGTTCGTACTGCCGCTTGCTGCCGCCGGGCGCCGGTGTGCCGGCACCCCGCAGATCGGCCACTGACACGGCTGCTCGAGAACCGGACGAACGCCGCGGGCCGCCTCCGGTGGCTACGGACTCGGCAGGCATGAACAACAGGCCGACGCCGGTACCTCCGGCACCCACCACGACTGCTCCACCCGCCAAGCTGATGAACCGGCGGCGCGAGAACCCGGATTTTCCGTGCGGTGCCGGTGTGGGCTCGATGCCGGCATCGTCGGTGGCGTCGGTGGCGTCGACCGGCGCCGCGACGACGCGCGCGGTCAGCAGCCCGCCAGCGCACACAAGCGAGACGGCGATCAGCGCGGTGCTCCCGGTCAGGGGGTACCCGGCCAGGAAAGACACCAGGAGACCGGCCAGCGCGGCGTACGCGGTGGTGAGCAGCCAGACAACACCGCTTGCCGACGTTCCCTCGCTTGGCGCCCGCCTCGCCGCGAACAGCCGCCGGCCGGCGGTCGACACGGCGACCACCCCGGCGGCTGCGAGCATCGGCAGCCCCAGCAGCACCTTCTCCTGTACAAACCACCAGCCGTGGCTGGCCAGCACCGCCACCGTGGCCACCCGGGCGAGGGTCACCAGCACCGCCGCCACCAGGAGGTGAAGCGCGAGCCGGGCGCGCCGGACGGCCGCCGTGACGCCGGCCGCGGACCATGTCGCGACACTCAACAGTGCGACGACATGGTCCAGGAGGAGCAATTGACCCGCCGTCATGAGGCCGCCTGCGCGGGCCGCGCCGCCGATCCGGAGGCCTCAGCGGTGTCGCCCGTGGATACCGCGGGCCTCGACAGCTCGCGCGCCTGCCGGACGATCCTTCCGACCACCGCCATGATGGCCAGACCGTTGACCGCGTGCAGACCGAAGACGAGCTGGCCGGCTGTCGTGCCGTCGCCGAATGCCTTGGCGAGTACCGCGATGACAACCTGGACGATGGTCAGCCCAGCGACCAGACCGGACATCCCGATGAGTCGCCCTGGCATCCGGGTCAGCGCGGCGACGACGGTCATCAGGACGGGTAAGAGGAAGATCAGGTACCCCAACGCGCGGTGCGGCCGGAAGGACTCGTCGTTGGGCGCGGTGCTGAACGCGCCGCTCGCGGCGAAGTAGAACTGCACTACGACAGCCAGCATCAGAAGTGTCGCCAGTCCGGCGAAGGCCTTACGCATGGACCCGCTCCTTCAGGTGGGTTGAAAAACGATGTGTGCCCACTCGGCCCGAGTGGCGGGCCGCCCCTCGCCCGGTGGCCGGTGCACCCAGCGGTCCCGGCGGTGGCGTTTCAGTGGCGTCTTGGCGATCGTGGAGTGAGGACACATCAGTCGTGGACGCCTCGGGTGGTGGGTTCACGAAGGTGATGATCGCGTCGACGACGCGGGCGCGTCCTCCGACCGCGGATGGCTGTATGTACGCAGATCTGCGTAGGTGACCCGGGGCTGACCACGCTCGTCGTCGTAGCCGGTCGCGCGACCGACAGGAGTTGGCACCCGCGCGGGAGCCCTATGATCTCGGTATGCAAGGCCGAGCCGTGTCGATCCGCCTGCCTGTCCTGGCGCAGGACGTGCTGCTCGCGCTCTTCATCACCGTCATGCAGGTTCAGGGCACCCTCGCCCTCGAACCCAACCACGCTGCGTCCCGCCCGCTGACCGACCTCGGATACCTTGGATACGTCCTGCTGATCGTGAACGGCGTGGTCCTTGCCGTCCGCCGCCGGTGGCCGGTGCCGGTGTTCGTCACGGCCGCTCTCGCCAGCCTGGTGTACTACAGCTTCGACTTCCCGGACGGGCCCGGCTGGCTCGGACTCTTCGTCGCCCTGTACACGTTGACCGCCTACGGCGACGGGCGCCGGTCGCTGATGCTTTCCGGCGTGGCTGTCACCGTGCTGGCCATCAGCTGGCTGGTCGCCGCCGCCGACATCGAACCGCGGGCCGCCATCGGCTGGGTCTTCTTCCGGATCGGGGCGTCGGTCATGAGCGCTGCCCTCGGGGAGTCGGTCCGGTCTCGGCGGTTCATCGCAGCCGAAGCTCAGGAGCGTGCGGAACGGGCGGAACGGACCCGGGAAGAGGAAGCGCGGGGGCGAGTCGACGCCGAGCGGCTCCGGATCGCGCGTGAGGTCCACGACACCGTCGCTCATGCCATCGCGATCATCAATGTCCAGGCCGGTGTCACCGCGCACGTGCTCGACAAGCGGCCGGAACGGGTGCGCGAGACGCTGGTAGCCATTGAGCAGACGAGTTCCCAGGCGTTGCGGGAGATGCGGGCCATCCTCGGGGTGCTTCGTGATCCCGACGACGGGCGGGTGCCGCACCCGGGCCTGGAGCAGATCGACGAACTCGCCACGAAGGCGCGCGATGCCGGACTCGACATCACAGTCGAGGCGACGTCGCCAACGACGCCACCGCCGAGCGCGGTGGGCAGTGCCGCCTATCGAATCCTGCAGGAGTCAATCACCAACGTGATCCGCCACGTCGGACCGACCCGGGTGACGGTGGCGCTGGACTACGGAATCGATGTCCTGGAGGTCCGCGTGAGCGACGAGGGTCGCCGCCACGCACCAGGTGCTGACCCGGTCGGACCGCACGTACCCGCCGAGCATCCGACGAGCAACGGCACCGGCAGCGCGGCCGAGCCGGGTCGCGGGATCGTCGGCATGCGCGAGCGCTGTCAGCTGTTGGGCGGGGACCTGGTCGCCCGCTCCCTGCCGGGCGGCGGGTTCGAAGTCAAGGCACGACTGCCCCTGGCGACGACGACCGGAACGGCCCACCGATGACCGCAGCAGCCGAGTCGCCGCCGGGAAACGCTCCGATCAAGGTGCTGCTCGCCGACGATGAGGGTCTCGTGCGATCCGGCTTCAAGGTTCTGCTCGACCTCGAAGACGACATCACGGTGGTAGGGGAAGCCACCAACGGCGCCGAGGCCGTGGAACGGGCCCGCGCCACCCGCCCCGACGTCGTGCTCATGGACATCCGCATGCCGAAGCTCGACGGGATCCAGGCCACCAGCCAGATCGCCAACACACACGGACTTCAGCACGTCCGAATTCTGATCCTCACCACCTACGACACCGACGCTTACGTCTTCGAGGCACTGCAGGCCGGCGCCAGCGGCTTCCTGCTCAAAGACGCCGGACCGGCCGAGCTCCTGCATGCCATCCGGGTCGTCGCCGCCGGAGAAGCCCTGCTCGCACCGCGGATCACCCGACGCCTCATCGCCCAGTTCACCGCGCAACGAGCAGCCACCCAGGCCGGAGAGGACCGACTGGCTGTGCTGACCCAGCGCGAGCGCGAAGTGCTGGCCCTGGTCGGACAGGGCCTGAGCAACGACGAGATCGGCACCGAGCTGTTCCTCAGCCCGGCCACCGCCCGTACCCACGTCAGCCACGCGATGGTGAAACTCGGTGCCCGCGACCGCGCGCAACTGGTCGTCATCGCCTATCAGACGGGACTTGTCAGCCCTTGATCGGGAAGCACGCACGAGACCGACCAGCCGCCGGTTCCAGCGCGTGACTGTGGCCGGGTTGACCAGCCGGTGTCCCCCTCAACCCTTGGGGGAGGAGCCTGATCGGAGCGGCGAGCACCACTCGCTCGGCCCTGTCCGCGGACTCCGGCACGATCTGCTCGTGGCCGGTGCATAGCGGGCAGGGCCGAGCCGTCGATGCGGGGGCCGCGTCAGCCGGTGATACTGGGCTTTCCGGTCTCGAGGTGGCCGATGAACCGTTGCGACCAGGATGGGTCGTGGTCGGCGGTGACAGTGACGTCGTACCAGCCGCCGCTGACGTGCACCGGGCTCACTGTCCACGCCTCCTTGCCGCGCGCGGCGACGTTCACGGTCTGGGGCGCGTCCGAGATGTAGTTGTTGTGCGTGATCGTGAACATCACGGGTGAATCCCCGTTGTTGTGCAGCCACAGCTTCAGTTTCGGCTGCTGGGTCGACGTGCCGTCGTAGTAGGTCGACTCGACGACGAGGTCCTTGCCGGCGGTGGCGAGGTCACCGATGAACCGGCGCAGGAACCGGTTGGGGCCGGTGACGGTGAGGTCGTACGCGGTGTCGCTGGCGGAGGCGCCCACTGTGCCGGTTCCGGACGCGGTCGCCTGGGGAGCGACGGTGTACTGGCCGGGGAACCCGGCGGGGTACTGCGAAAGCGTCGGGAACCCGGCCCGGTTGTTGTATACCGCGAAGTGGCTCGCCTTGGTCGCGAACGGCGCCACGTTGCTGAACGTCAGATTCGCCACGGCGCCGGACGGCCCGCTGGTGAACCCGACCAGGTTGGCGTTCGGCTGGTACGGCAGCGGGCGCGCGGGCTTGGTCCCCGCCTCCTGGGTCGGCATCGTGTTGTCGCCCGGCAGCGGGGTGTACCGAACCTCCGGGATGAGCGGTCCGGTGTCCGGAAGATCAGGCAGGCCGTAGACCGGCGCGGTGAAGTCGAAGGCGGCCGTCAGGTCGCTACAGACCTTGCGCCGCCAGGCGCTGATGTGGGGCGAGATGGCCGGCTTGCCGATCGCGGTGGTCCACTTCTCGAGAAGCTGGATGACCGAGGTGTGGTCGGAGACCTCCGAGGTCACCCAGCCGCCGCGCGTCCAGGGTGAGACGAGGACGAGCGGTACGCGAAAGCCGAGCCCGACCGGGAGGGGAGCGGTGACGCCGTACGAACCGAGGGTGCCGGAGACGAACTCGTCCGCCTCGCCCGGTGCCGGCATCGGCGGCGGGACGTGGTCGAACTGGCCGTCGTTTTCGTCGTAGTTGATGATGACCAGGGTCGAGTTGAAGACATCCGGGTCGGCGTTGAGGGCCTCGAGGACGCCGCGGAGGAAGTACGCGCCGTTGTTCGGTGCCGTGACCGGGTGCTCGGAGAAGAACTGGTTGTTCACGATCCAGCTGACCTGTGGCAGCGTGCCGCCCAGTACGTCGGCGCGGATCGCAGCGATGAGATTGTCGGCGTTGCCCGACAGCCCGGTGACCGGTTCGGGGACGTTCTTCACGCCGTTGTCGTAGTAGACGTTGCCCGGAGCCGCCGTCCCGCCCTGGGTGGGGTCGAGCTTGGCGAACGTGTTGAAGTACTCCAGGCCGTTGTCGCCGTAGTCGTCGGCGCACTGGTAGACCCGCCAGCTGACGCCCGCTGCCTGGAGTGTCTCGGCGTAGGACTCCCAGGGCAGGAACCTGCCGCGCTCGTCACCGCCGTCGTAGGCGGTGAAGCTGCCGTGCGTCTGGTTGGCGTTGATCGTCCCGCTCCACAGGTAGGTGCGGTTGGGGCCGGTCGCACTGAGCACGGAGCAGTGGTATGCGTCGCCGATCGTGTAGGCGTCGGCGAGGGCGTAGTGGAACGGCAGGTCGAGGCGGTCCAGGTAACCCAGGGTGGTTGGTCCGTGCTTGGCGGAGTACCAGCCGTTCATCAGCCCGCCGTACCAGGCGGCGTGCTGGTCGGTCCAGCCGTGGCTGGTGCCGCCGTAGTTGGCGGCGCCGACCTCGGGGCTCGGCGGCGTCGCTCCACTCCAGGTCTTGGCTCCGCTCAGTCGCCACGGGTACTGTGTCGCGGCCCCGGCCGTCGGCGTCACCGGCTGCTCCCACACGGTCTTGCCACCTGGGAGCAGGATGGTCGAGCGGTCACCGAACCCGCGTACTCCCTTGAGGGTGCCGAAGTAGTGATCGAAGCTGCGGTTCTCCTGCATGATGACGACGACGTGCTTGATGTCTCGGATGTCGCCATGCGCCTTGCCGACCGGAGCAGCCGTGTTCGGTCCGGGAACTGCGGCGGCTATCGAGCCGGGTAGCGCGGCGCCGACGGCGGCCGCACCGGTTGCGGCAGCGGCGGCGCCGAGAAAACGTCTACGGGATAGTTTGGACATCGCGTGAGACCTCCGAAACGCGGGGACGTGCCTCCACACGCTGGTCTCGCGGTCTTGCTCTCAAGCGACGAGAAGACGACACCGGAATTGCCGATTGGGCAACCCTTACCTGGCCGGGTGCGCCAGACCCGCACGACCAGGGCGACCGATGCGCCAGCTTTCCTGACGATGAGCGTGGCAGTGAACCGGTGCGTGGTCCAGGCGGTGGGCGCTGCCCGTGCGGGTGCCCAGGCCGGCGTCCGGCCGGGCGTAGCCGCACGGCTCAGCCGGCGCGTGCCCGGCGGACGCCCGTCCGCAGCGGGGCTGGCGGGCGAAAACCGGGTCAGCCTTCGGGAGTCCGTCGTGGCTGCCTACGTAGCCGCCGCCGCTCCAGTCATCGAACGCCGGCTATATGCTGTCAAATAGCAAGGCGTCTAATGGAAATGTTGGCCCGGGGAAATTAGCCGTGGTGCCGGTCCGGTAGGTGAACAGCGGCTGAGCTGCGTTGGGGCTTCCGCCCAGGGTGTGGCAGGCCCCACTGGAAGATCACTCAACCGGAGGCGCACCGTGCCGACGTTCACCTCGGCAGAGGGCAGCCGCTCGGACGCGGCACCGACATATGGGGTGATACGGGCCGGTGGAGGATCGTGGTGCTTCGCCACGCCGGTTGTGGGAGCTGGCGACCAGAGTCGTGCCCGTACCGTGGTCGACCCCGGTACCGCAGGTCGAGGAGGCGCTGCGCACCGACGCGACGCTGCCCGGAGTGGCCGTACGGGCAACGGACGGCAGCGTTCATCTCATCGGTCGGGTGGCGCTGGACCTGCGACTGACCGGCCGGCTGGGATTTGGTCGGCTGCTGCTGGCCCGCCACCACATCGGCGAGCTCGTGGGCGGAGACACCCTGCGGCTGGACGCCGACACCGACGCCGAAGTCGCCGCGCAACGCGCGCTGGACCGACCGGAAGGCAACCGCGCCGACGACGTCCTCGTCACCTGGCCCGACGGGAGGGTGGGCATCGCCCGGCTCGAACGGTTGCTCACCCACCTGGCCGGCCGGTACGCCGACCTCGCCCACCACGACCCGCTCACCGGCCTGGGCAACCGACGCGTTCTGGCGACCGACGTGCCCCGCGTACTGGCCGAGCCGGACCGGTCGGTCGCGTTGTTCCTGCTTGACCTCGACCGGTTCAAGGAGATCAACGACGCGCTCGGCCACGACGCCGGTGACGAGCTGCTGCGGCACGTCGGCGACGCGCTGCGCCGGGCCCCACTGGCAGGCGCCACGGTCGTACGGGTCAGCGGCGACGAGTTCGTCGTCGTCGCCCACGACGTCGCCCGGCTGTTCCCCGACGAGGTCGCCGAGCTGCCGGTGGTCGACCAGCTGATGTGGACCGGCCGCGCACTACGTACCCTCGTGCACGGCCCGTTCACCGTCGGTGGGGTGCGCATCGGGGTCGAGGCCAGCGTCGGGGTGGCGTGCGCGCCCGAGCACGGCCGGGACCTGTCCACCCTGCTGCGCCGTGCCGACGCGGCGATGTACGACGCGAAGCGCCACCGTGCGGGCGTGCGGGTATGGCACGACGACATCGCGATGCCGCTCGGTGAGGACCTGCAGATCCTCACCGAGCTGCGCACGGCGGTAGCCGAGGGCCAACTCCGGCTGTACTACCAGCCGCAAGTCGACGGGGCCACCGAACAGGTACGCGCCGTCGAGGCCCTGCTGCGCTGGCAGCACCCGGTACGCGGACTGCTGCCGCCGGCGGCGTTCCTGCCCCAGGCCGAGGTTTCCGACGTCGTTGTCGACCTGACCGACTGGGTCGTCAACGAGGCCGTGGCCCAGGCGGCCGCATGGCTGCACCAGGGTCGGCCGGTGCCGGTGTCGGTCAACGTCTCCGCCGCCTGTCTGGCCGACGACCGGCTGGTCGACGTCATCACCGCGGCGTTGACCCGCCACGGTCTGCCCGCCGCGCTGCTGACCGTCGAGGTCACCGAGAGCCTCGTGATGACCGAACCGGTCGAGACCGCCCGCCGGCTGTCGGCGATCCGCGAGCTCGGGGTACGCATCTCCGTCGACGACTTCGGCGCCGGCTACACCTCCCTGGCCCTGCTCGCCGAGCTGCCCATCGACGAGCTGAAAGTCGACCGTGGATTCATCACCCGCATGGACGCCTCGCCGGCCCACGTGGCGATCGTCGCTGCCGTGGCCGCGATGGCCGGCAGCCTCAACCTCACCCTTGTCGGCGAGGGCATTGAAGACCTCGCCACCGCGCACACGCTTCGTGACATGGGCTTCCACCTGCTGCAGGGCTACTACTTCGGCAAGCCGCAGCCACCCGAGAGCCTGTCGCTGCCGATCGCGTACGCCGACGCGCCGATCCGTGGCCCACGGTAACCGGCAGCCGGACGAAGCGCTGGCCATCCACCTGCGAAGCGGCGCCGGCAGGCTGACGGCCGGCCCGGTCCGGTCGCTGGGCTGCGTCCCCGCGCCTATGCTGACCGGTGGTGAAGGGACTGCTGGGCGCGATGACCACCGCGGCGGGACTTTTCGCCGGCACCAACATCGACGATTTTGTCGTCGTGACCGTGCTGTTTCTGGCTTCGAAGGCCAACGGGCAGCCCCGGCCATGGCAGATCTGGGTCGGCCAGTATGCCGGCATCGCGCTGGTGGTGGTTGTATCGGCCGTCGCCGCGCTGGGGCTGGGCCTCGTGCCTGACCGGTGGGTTGGCCTGCTGGGTGTGATCCCGTTCGGACTGGGCGTGCGGGGCCTGGCCATGGCGGTCCGGGGTCGAAACGGCCACGGGCAACCGTCACCGGCCGCCGCTGGCGGCCTCGGCTCGGTCACCGGGATAACCCTCGCCACCAGCGCTGACAACCTGTCGGTGTACACGCCCATGTTCCACGCCATGAATCGCGGGGCAGGCGTCGTCGCGGTCGGGGCCTTCGCCGTGTTGGTGGCGATGTGGTGCGCGGCCGGACGGTGGTTGGGTTCCTACCCGCCGGCCGTAGCGCTCGCCGGACGCTCTGCCCGTTGGTTGGTGCCCGGCGTGTACCTCACGATCGGCACGCTGCTCGTCGCCCGCGCCGCAGCGGCGACGTACCCGCAGTGATCGGAGTCGGGCCCGTGCCGGCGCAGCATGTCGGCCAACCGTTCGTCCAGTGTCATACGCCGGCCACCGGGGCCGACGGTCTGGCTGGCGTAGGTGAGTGCGTCGGCCAGTGGGTGGGTGCGGTGAGCCGGTAGCCGCCGCGCGGATCCCAGCCGGCCCGCCAGCCGGCCGCGAGCGCCTCCTGCAGCACCCCGCCGACCGCGTGCTGCCAGGCGCTGGCCGCGGCCGGGTCGTCCCGGCGCAGCGCGGCGATGTCGGCCGGCACCGCGACCAGCGCGGCGCGAGCGGCCGCCCAGGCCGGGTCGAGCACCGGCAGGCCGTCGTCGGCGGCGACCGCCCACAGCGGCTCGGCCTGGATGCCGGCGTGGCCGTCATACCCGGTGGGCTCCTCCGCGAGACGCCAGGCGACGAGCAGCCGGTCGTAGGGCAGCGGCGTGGGGCTGTCGGCGTCGCGGAGGCCCTCGTAACCGGGCAGGAACGCCTCCACGGTCGCGCCGAGCCGGCGGAGGTTGAGGTTGGCGTTGACCGCCGCCATCGCGTCGAACGTCCAGCGGATCTCGGTGACGCCCCGCTCGAGCGCCCAGGCGCGCTGGGCGAACTTCAGCGCCACCGACACGCCGCGACCGCGGGCGGTGGGCAGTACCGCCATCGGGCCGGACTGCACCAGCGGTCGGCCGTCGGCGGTCCACCCCGGCAACGCGAGCACCGCGCCGACGGGAGCATCGCCGTCCCACGCCAGCAGCACCGGCGCGCCGGCGGCGAGCAGGTTGCGCAGCAGGCTCGGCGGGTAGAAGTGGTGCCCTGCGCCCGGGGCGAAGACCGCGTCGAGGACGCTGACGGCCGCGGCGACGTCGACGTGCGTGTCGACCGGGCGGATGTCGACGCGGGCTCGGGCGGCGGCCGCCGCGGCCGGGTCGGCCGGCTCCGTCGCGGGCGGCGGGTTGGTGAGGGCGGTGGCCGGGTCGGCCAGCGGGTCGGGAGCGAACACCTGCCGGGTCGCGGCCTCGACCAGTTCGGTGATGGCGTAGACGGCCTCCGCCGGGTCGGCGGTGAGCACCTGCGGGCCCTCGGCGGGCAGCAGTTCGGCGATGACCTCGCCGAGGACGGCCTCGGGCACGTCGGCCGACAGGACGTCCGCGACGACCTCGGCGAGAGGGCCGGCAACGGGTTCGGTGACGGGCTCGGACACGGCGGCCTGCCTTCAGCGTGCGACGCGACGGTGCGGCGACCCCGGCTCTGCGGAAGCCGGGCGTCGGACGGCCATTGTCCCGACACCGGAGGTCGACGCGGTGGAGCGACTGGTGACGTGTCGGTGAATTCGTCGCAACCGGCGTGCGCCGGGCGGCGGCCGTCAACCGCGCTGCCGGCCGTCGGTCTCCTGCCTTGCCGGCCTCTGGGGCGATGCCCAGGAACACGTGCAGCCGGCCAGGTGACGCCGATGGCGGCCGGATGGTGACCGGCGAGATGCTCCGGTCACCAATGGTGGAGACGTCCTCGTCGACCCCTACACCGCGCGCCGTTACGACGGACCCGCCCGCCCGGATGTCCGCCGCTGCGGGATGACAAGACGGCGCCGCTGCGGATGCCGTTGATCAGTGTCAGATCCGCGAACGCAGCAGCTGCTTGCCCTGCTCAGCACCCTTACGGCTCTCCGCCTGAGCTCGCCGGAAGAAGTCGGCCAACTCCCTGTCGCCGTCGCGTTCGGCGTCCTGAATGTAGTTCTCCAGCCGAAGGGCGTTGCTCAGGCACGCTTCGGTGAACCAGATGATGTCGTAGTCCTTGTCCTTGGTTCCCGTCACCTGTCCGGTCTCGCGAGTGCTGGTCATCGCTTCCTCCTGGAGGCTGCGTTCCTGACGCAGCTCCGCTACCCGCTTTCCTGCCGGGTATGTCGGACCCCGTGCGCTTCTGGGCGGGTGGGCGTGCGCCGCCCGCCGGCTTCACATGGTCACCCTTAGTCGTTGGCCCAAGCTAGCTGCTTGTCGTGTTCCTCGATCGGCCGCGCGAACCGGGTGACCGTGATGAGTGCCAACTGGGCGAACGGCCCGACGACCCCGGCGTCACGGTGTCCCGTACCGGATGCGCAGGACTGGCCGGCCGCCGCAGGCCAGCTTGCCGTGGCGGGACATCGGAGCGACACGCTGAGGTTCTGTTGCTGGCGGTACGAAGTGCTCGCGCGTCACGGCGCCGCATCCTTGATCTCGACGAGGACGGCGCCGGTGAGGACGGTGTCGCCGACGGCGGCGGCGATGCCGGTGACGGTGCCGGCCTTGTGGGCGTTGATGGGCTGCTCCATCTTCATGGCCTCCAGGACCGCGACGAGCTCGCCGGCTTCGACGGTCTGACCTTCCTCGACTGCGATCTTGACGATGGTGCCCTGCATGGGCGCGGTGAGGGCGTCGCCGGACACGGCTGCGCTCAGCTTGCCGCTGGCGGAGCGCCTGGGTGCCTTCTTCTGCGTGGCGCCGCCGCCGAGGGCCAGACCACCCGGCAGTACGACCTCGATCCGTTTGCCGTCGACCTCGACGACGACGGTCTGCCGCTCGCCGTCGTTGACCTGCGCTTCGGCCACCGTGCCGGCGTACGGCTCGACGGTGTTGTCCCACTCGGTCTCGATCCATCGAGTGTGGACGGAGAACGCCTGGTTGGGGTCGGCTGGGGCGAACGCCTCGTCGTTGACCACCGCGCGGTGGAACGGGATCACCGTGGGCATGCCGTCGACGATGAATTCGGCCAATGCGCGACGGGAACGCTCCAGGGCCTCGGCGCGGTTCCGGCCGGTGACGATCAGCTTGGCCAGCATCGAGTCGAAGGCGCCGCCGATGGTGTCGCCGGCCTCGACGCCGGAGTCGAGTCGCACGCCCGGGCCGGTCGGCGGACGAAACTGCGTGATGACGCCGGGTGCGGGCAGGAAGCCCCGGCCGGCGTCCTCGCCGTTGATCCGGAACTCGATCGAGTGTCGCATCGGGGCGGGGTCGTCGTAGCCGAGGGGCTCGCCGGCCGCGATGCGGAACTGTTCGCGTACGAGGTCGATGCCGGTCACCTCTTCGGTGACCGGGTGCTCGACCTGAAGGCGGGTGTTGACTTCGAGGAAGGAGATCGTGCCGTCCTGTCCGATGAGGAACTCGCAGGTGCCGGCCCCGTGGTAGCCCGCTTCCTTGAGGATGGCCTTGGACGCGCGGACCAGCTCGGCGTGCTGTTCGTCGGTCAGGAACGGGGCGGGGGCTTCCTCGACCAGCTTCTGGTGTCGGCGCTGCAGCGAGCAGTCGCGGGTGGAGACGACCACGACGTTGCCGTGGGTGTCGGCGAGGCACTGCGTCTCGACGTGGCGGGGCTTGTCCAGGTAGCGCTCGACGAAGCACTCACCGCGCCCGAACGCCGCCACGGCCTCGCGGGTGGCGGATTCGAACAGTTCGGGGATCTCCTCCAGGGTGCGCGCGACCTTCAGCCCGCGTCCGCCCCCGCCGTAGGCGGCCTTGATGGCGACGGGCAGGCCGTGCTCCGTGGCGAAGGCGACGACCTCGCTGGCGTCGGCGACCGGGTCGGGCGTGCCGGGTACGAGGGGAGCGTTGGCGCGGGCCGCGATGTGCCGCGCCTTGACCTTGTCGCCCAGCGCGTCGATGGCCTCGGGGGAGGGACCGATCCAGGTGAGCCCGGCGTCGATGACCGCCTGGGCGAACGATGCGTTCTCGGCGAGGAATCCGTAGCCGGGGTGGACCGCGTCCGCGCCGGACTTGCGGGCGACGTCGAGCAGCTTCTGCTGTACCAGATAGGACTCGGCGGGTGTCGCTCCGCCGATGGCGTAGGCCTCGTCGGCGACCTTGACGTGCAACGCGTCGCGGTCGGGGTCCGCATAGACCGCGACGGACCCGATACCGCTGTCCTTGCACGCACGGGCGATGCGAACCGCGATCTCGCCACGGTTGGCGATCAGCACTTTCTTCAGCATGGTGGCTCCATGGCGTAGTCAGAGTCGAAGCCGAGCGGCTCGACGGGTTCGACGATTGCGGTAGCGCTGACCTCGAAACGCCGCAGCACGACAGGCATGCGCGCAGCCGTTCCCGCGGTCAGCAGGGCAGGGCCGAATTTCGCCAGGCACCGGGACCGGGCCCCGACGGTCGGCGCGCCAGGCGGGCACGTTCGCTCCACAGCGAGGCGCGGCGGGCAGCAGGATCCTTCACCTTCGCCGACTCCGCGGCGCGCACGAGCACGACCATCACCGCGGCGAGTTGCTCGGGGGTGGCGTCACCGCGTACGAGGGCGACCGGCCGCGCCGTTGCGGCCGGTCGCCGGTCATCGGCGCCGCTCACAGCGGGATGTTCCCGTGCTTCTTGGGCGGCAGCGTTTCACGTTTGGTTCGCAGCATCCGCAGCGCCTTGATGACGGCGGAGCGGGTGTACGACGGTGGGATGACCGCGTCGACATATCCCCGCTCGGCGGCGACGTAAGGGTTGGCGAGGGTGTCCTCGTACTCGGTGATGAACCGCTGGCGGGCCTCGGCCAGGTCGTCGCCCCGCTCGGCTGCCGCCTTGAGCTCCTTGCGGTAGAGAATGTTGACCGCACCCTGGCCGCCCATGACCGCGATCTGGGCGGTGGGCCAGGCGAGGTTGATGTCCGCGCCGAGGTGCTTGGAGCCCATGACGTCGTACGCGCCGCCGTAGGCCTTGCGGGTGATGACCGTGACCTTCGGGACGGTGGCCTCGGCGTACGCGTAGATGAGCTTGGCACCGCGGCGGATGATGCCGTTCCACTCCTGGCCGGTGCCGGGCAGGAAACCCGGCACGTCCACGAACGTCAGCACCGGGAGGTTGAACGCGTCGCAGGTGCGCACGAAGCGCGCGGCCTTCTCGGAGGCGTCGATGTCGAGGGTGCCGGCGAACTGCATGGGCTGGTTGGCCACCACCCCGACCGAGCGGCCCTCGACCCGGCCGAAGCCGCAGATGATGTTCGGGGCGAACAGCGGCTGGACCTCGCAGAACTCGCCGTCGTCGAGGACGTGCCCGATGACGGTGTGCATGTCGTAGGGCTGGTTGGCCGAGTCGGGGATGACCGTGTCGAGAAAAGTGTCGGCGTCCACGACGTTGACGTCGACGTCCACGTCGAACGCGGGAGGGTCCTCCAGGTTGTTCGACGGCAGGTAGGACAGCAGCGTCTTGACGTACTCGATGGCGTCGTCCTCGTCGTGGCCCATGTAGTGCGCGACGCCCGACTTGGTGTTGTGCGCACGGGCGCCGCCGAGGTCCTCGAAGGCCACATCCTCACCGGTGACCGTCTTGATGACGTCCGGCCCGGTGATGAACATGTGCGAGGTCCGGTCCACCATGACCGTGAAGTCGGTGATCGCGGGGGAGTAGACCGCACCACCGGCGCACGGCCCCATGATCAGTGAGATCTGGGGGATCACGCCCGAGGCGTGGACGTTGCGTTTGAAGATCTCGCCGTAAAGGCCCAGGGACACCACGCCTTCCTGGATGCGAGCGCCACCGGAGTCGTTGATCCCGATGACCGGGCAGCCCGTCTTCATCGCCAGATCCATGACCTTGACGATCTTCTCGCCGAAGACCTCGCCCAGCGAGCCGCCGAAGACGGTGAAGTCCTGCGCGAACACGCACACCGGCCGGCCGTCGACCGTGCCGTACCCGGTCACCACGCCGTCGCCGTACGGGCGGTTCTGCTCCTGCCCGAAGTTGGTGCTGCGGTGCCTGGCGAACTCGTCGAGCTCCACGAACGATCCCTCGTCCAGCAGCATCTCGATGCGCTCGCGGGCGGTCTTCTTCCCGCGCGCGTGCTGCTTCTCGATCGCCCGGGCGGACCCGGCGTGTACCGCCTCGTCGATGCGCCGGCCGAGGTCGGCCAGCTTGCCGGCGGTGGTGTGGATGTCGAACCCAGCCTCCGTTACCGAGACCGTTTCCGCGCTCATCGCGCGTGCCCGGTGGAGTCGAGCCGGGTGACCAGCTTCCAGGTAGCCGGAAGCAGGCTCGAGGCCAGCAGCGCCTTGAGGGCGTCACCGAGAAGGAAGGGCGCGACGCCGACGGCGACCGCCTTGACCAGCCCCATGCCGGTCACGATGGCCAGCCAACTGACGCCGCACGCGTAGATCGTCGCTGACGCCAGCGTCATGACGGCCAGCTCGCGCAGCACCGTCCGGTCGGTGCCGCGACGCGAGCCGGCGCCCACGACGAGCGCGGCGAGCAGAAAGCCGACGAGGTAGCCGCCGGTGGCGCCGAACAGGACCTGCACACCGTGAGCACCCTGCGTGAACACGGGCAGTCCGGCGGCGCCGAGCGCCAGGTAGAGCACCTGGCTGGCCAGGCCGCGCGCCGGGCCTAGGGCGGCGGCGGTCAGCAGCACAGCGAACGTCTGCCCGGTCACCGGCACCGGCGAGCCCGGTATCGGAACGACGACTTGAGCGGCGAGAGCGGTCAACGCCGTACCCAACAGGACCGAGACACCGGCCCGTGTCAGCACCCTCGGCAGGGCGGCTTCGGCGAGTACAGGCAACCGGGTAGGAAGGCTGAGCGCGGTCGTCATCGGTTCGTCCTTGTCTGTGAAGGTGAAGGAGGAGCTCCCGGCGTCGTCAGAAGCTGTCGCGCGGGACGTACGTTCCCCACACATCGCGCAGGGCGTGGCTGACCTCGCCGCCCGTCGCTCGCAAGCGCAGCGCCTCCCGCATGGGCAGGAGGACGTTGTCACTGCCCGACGCTGCGGCGCGCAGCTGGTCGAGGGCGCGGGCGACCGCGTCGTTGTCGCGCTCCTTGCGCAGCGCCGCAAGCCGCTCGCACTGGTCGACCTCGATCTGCGGGTCGACCCGAAGGGGCTCGTACGGCTCCTCCTCGTCCAGCGCGAACCGGTTCAGGCCCACCACCGTCCGCTCGCCCCGGTCGATCTCGAGCGCGGTCCGGTAGGCGGAGCGCTCGATCTCGCTCTTCTGGAAGCCCTGCTCGATGGCCGCCACGGCGCCACCACGGTCCTCGACCGCCTGGATCAGTTCCACCGCGGCAGCCTCCAGGTCGTCGGTCATCGCCTCGATGACGTAGGACCCCGCGAACGGGTCGACCGTCTTGGTGACGTCCGTTTCGTAGGCGATGACCTGTTGGGTGCGCAGCGCCAGGCGCGCGGCCTTCTGCGTCGGCAGCGCAATGGCCTCGTCGTAGGAGTTCGTGTGCAGACTCTGTGTCCCACCCAGAACCGCCCCGAGCCCCTGCAGGGCAACCCGTACCAGGTTGACTTCGGGTTGCTGCGCGGTCAGCTGAACACCGGCGGTCTGGGTGTGGAAGCGCAGCATCTGGCTCTTGGGGTTCTTCGCGCCGAACTCCTCACGCATGACGCGCGCCCAGATCCGCCGCGCCGCGCGGAACTTCGCCACCTCCTCCAGCAGCGTGGTCCGGGCGACGAAGAAGAACGACAATCGCGGCGCGAAGTCGTCGACGTCCAGCCCGGCCGCGATGGCCGTGCGGACGTACTCCTTGGCGTTGGCCAGCGTGAAGGCGATCTCCTGCACGGGCGTGGCACCCGCCTCGGCCATGTGGTAGCCGGAGATGGAGATCGTGTTCCAGCGGGGAATCTCGTTGCGGCAGTAGGCGAAGATGTCACTGATGAGGCGCAGCGAAGCCTTGGGCGGGTAGATGTAGGTGCCCCGGGCGATGTACTCCTTGAGCACGTCATTCTGAATCGTGCCCGTGAGCTGGTGCCCGGCGATTCCCTCGTCCTCGGCCACCAGTTGGTAGAGCAGTAGCAGCGTTGATGCCGGCGCGTTGATGGTCATCGAGGTGCTGACCTTGTCCAGTGGCAGTCCCTGGAACAGCGTGCGCATGTCATCGAGGGAATCGATGGCCACGCCGACCTTGCCCACCTCGCCGTGCGCGATCGGCTCGTCCGAGTCGTGGCCCATCTGGGTCGGCAGATCGAAGGCCACGGACAGCCCGCCCGTGCCGGCCTTGACCAACTGGTGGTAGCGCTCGTTGGATTCTTTGGCCGTGCCGAACCCGGCGTACTGGCGCATCGTCCACGGCTTGCCGGTGTACATCGTGGGGTACACACCGCGGGTGAAGGGATACTTCCCCGGCTCGCCCAGCTTGGCCTCCGGATCGAAGCCGTTGCGTGAAGACTCGTCGTAGACCGGTGCGATGGGAAGGCCGGACTCGCTGCGGGCAGCAGGGGGTATGGACACACCCGTACCGTAGTGGCACTAAGTGCCATGCAACAATCACTCCGTGCCTGTGATCTGGCACTCATTTCGGCCGTATGTGCTATCGTCCCGCTGTGTACCCCGCCGTCCCATCCGCCGCGCCGACCAGCGAATCCATCCGCGATCGCCTGGCGCGAGCGGCGTTCGCGCTGTTCGCCGACCAGGGGTACGAGAGCACGACCATCGACGACATCACGAGGGCGGCGGGGGTCGCACGGCGCACGTTCTTCCGGCACTTCCCCTCGAAGGAAGACGTGATCTTCCCCGATCACGACTCGGTCCTGGACCGTGTGCGTTGGTACCTCGGTGCCTCAACGAAGACCGAGCCGGTCTTCGCCGTGGCCGAGGCGACCAGGCTGATCTTTGAAAGCTTCATGGAAACGCCCGAACGGACGATCGCCCGCTACCGCCTCACTCGCGAGGTGTCCGCTCTCCGCGACCGCGAGGTTGCCAGTGTCGCCAAGTACGAGCGGGTCCTGAGTGACTACCTGCGAAGCAGGCTGCCCGACACCTCCGAGGCTGCCCTTGCTGCCCATATCGCGGCCGCGTCCTTTGTCGCCGCCCATAACCAGGTGCTTCGCGAGTGGTTGCGGTCCGGGGGAGCCAAGGACCCCCGCCCTGCCCTGGAGGCCGCAGTGGCGACGGTCTCCGACCTTATGGCGCCGCTGATCGTTCGTAGTAGCCGGCAAGGCCCATCGAGCGCCGGTTAGGGCAGCTACCGGGGCGCAGCCTCGGATCCGGTCATCGTAACGGCAGCGGCGGCCGCCTCGACTGGTCGAGGCGGCCGCCGCTGGTTGTTGGTTGTTACTTCCGGACGGAGATGAGCTGCGCCTCGTCGGTGCTGCGGTTGTCGTGGCTGACGACCATCAGGCCGAGGGCCGGCGACTTCGCGAACTCGGTGGCGTTCAGGGTCACCTTCTCCGTCGCCGACGTGTTCGGCTTGACGGTGTCGAACATGCCGGTGCTGACCGCCGGCGTGAACGCGTTGAAGGTGGCCGTGCCGTCAACCGTGTCCGACGTGTTGTCGGTCAGGCCGAACGACGTGACGTGGTAGCGCAGCCGCGGGTTGTCCTTCGACAGGCACGGCGAGCCGGCGTCGCAGAGCTGGCTTGTCAGGACCGGCAGCGCGATCGTGCTGCTGTCGTACGGCGCGTCGGCGAGGAACTCGATCGAGCCGGCGCCCGTGTGCAGGTTGAACACGGCCGTGGCCATCCGGCCGTCGTTCGAGCCGGCCGTGATCGCGCCGTAGTCGACGCCGACGACGGCGTAGTCGTCGACCCCGTCGCCGTTCACGTCGACGTACACGTCGAACTCGTTCGTCGCCGCGTTCGACCAGCGGTTGTAGGTGCTGATCGCGAACGCCAGGCCGCCGTCGAAGGCCTGCGCGCCGACCGCGCGGACGTCGTTGGAGCCGAGGCCCTTGTCCTTGCCGTCGGTCAGGCCCCAGGCGTACCAGTCGGCCGTACCGGTGGTCGCGCCCTTCTTGTTGGTCACGGTCGCGGTCGCGGCGCCCGTACGCGCCAACTGTTTGGTGTCGATCTCCGTGTTGATGTTGGAGACCGCCTGCGGCACCAGGTAGTACGGAACCGACAGCGCGACGCCGTTGTTGCCGCCGTTCTTCGGCGTGAACCGGACCAGGCCGGCCACGTCGTTGAACTTGCTCGAGTCGCCGGCGGTGGCCGCGGGTACGCGCAGGGTGACCTGCACCTCGGCGTCACCGCGAGCGGGGACCGTCACCTGAGACCTGTCGAACCCGATGGTGTGCGGGCTGCCCGCGTCCCGCGCGGTTCCCACGGTGAACGTGGCCGGCTTGTCGCTGAAGTTGCGCAGCTTGACCGTCTTCTCGACGTTGTAGTCCTTGCCCAGCTCCGCGAAGCCGTAGTTCAGCGTCGCCGTGCCCTTGTCGCCCTCGGCGACGACCTGGGTCTGGGTCGAGCCGACCGCCTGGATCAGCCCGGAACCGGCGACCCGCGTGGTGTAGCCGGCCACCTTGCCCGAGTCGGCCGTGTTCACAATCGCGGCCTTCCAGTACTGGACCTTCTTCCACGTCGGGTGGGCCTGGCGCACCAGCGCGGCCATGCCCGCGGTGTGCGGCGCCGCCATCGAGGTACCCGAGAGCACCTCGAAGCCGTTGCCGGTGCCGACGCCGGCCGAGGCGATGCTCACGCCGGGCGCGGTCACGTCCGGCTTGAGCCAGCTGTCACCCGTGCGCGGGCCACCCGAGGTGAAGTCCGCCGGGGCGAGGTAGGTCGGGTTGTCGAGGTTGAACGCGGAGAGCGACGCGGTGCCGCCATCCGCCGCGACGAACTTGGCAGCGTCGCTGCTCTTGACGCCGAGGAACGGGATGGTGACCGTGTACGCCTCGCCGGTGTCCGGGTTGCTCGTGATCGGACCCTCGAAAGGCGGCAGGCTGTTCGAGGTGTTCACCATCAGGACCGCTGCCGCGCCGGCCTGCTGGCCGTAGATGGCGCGGGAAACCCGACCACAGGTGCCGCGCTGGACGACGACCAGCTTTCCGGTTACGCCCGCGTTGACGTACTCCTGCGGGTCGCAGCCGAGCGAGATGCCGCCGCTCGGCGTCTTCAGCACCTTCACCGGCAGCGAGGTGCCGGGCAGGGCGAAGCCGTTCGCGTCGATCGCGTCGACGGTGCTGCCGGTGCTCAGCGCCACGTGCGCGCCCGGGAAGCTCGGCGTCGGGTCGTTCGCGGCCACGCTGATCACGCCGGTGCCGGAGGCCGGCGAGCCGGTGATGTACGGGTTCTGCCCGGAGTTGCCCGACGACGCCACGACGATGACGCCGTCGTGGGCGGCGTTCGCGGCGGCCACCGCGCTCGGGTCGTCAGCGGTGCCGAAGGGCGAGCCCAGCGACATGTTGATCACGTCCATGCCGTGGTCGACCGCCCAGTCGATCGCGTCGACGGTGACGTCCGTGGAGCCCTGGCAGCCGAACACGCGGATCGAGTACAGGTCGGCCTTGGGCGCGACGCCCGGCCCGACCGTCCACGAGTTGCCGCTGACCGTCGTGGCGTTGTACGGGCCGTGGTACGTCGTACCGTCGGCGAGCACGCCGAAGCCGACCGAGGTGCCGGCCACGTGCGTGCCGTGCCCGTTGCAGTCGAGCGGGTTCGGGTCCGGGTGCGGTACCGGCTGGTAGTCCGGGCTGCTCGGGTCGGCGTTGTAGCTGTCGCCGACGAGGTCGATGCCGCCCTTGACCTTGGGTGCGTTCGGACCGAACAGCGCGGGGTCGGCCGGCGCGGTCTCCGTCGCGTGCGCCTTCTGGTACGCCTCGGGCGTGCCCGGACCACCGAAGTCGGCGTGGGTGTAGTCGATACCGGTGTCGATCACCGCGACCTTGATGCCCTCACCGTGGAAGCCGGCGAGGCCGGCCCACGCTTCCGGCGCGCCGATGAGTGGAACGCCCTTGGTGTTGTCCGGCTTCATCGTCTGGATCCGGTGCACCGCCACCACGTTCGGCATGCTCAGCAGCGAGGCCGCCTGGCGCTCCGACATGCGCACCTTGACGCCGTTGTACGCGGACTGGTAATTGCCGAGCACAGTGCCGCCGAGGTCGCGGACGCGCTGCTCGACAGGGGTCTGCTGCGATCTCAACCGGTTCTTGTGCGCCTGCTTCTCGCTGCTGGTCAGCGGCGCGGGCGCGTCGGCGTCAGCGACGGCGACCGGGTCGCCGGCCAACTGCACCATCAGGGTGGCCTGCGCATTACTCAGGCCCAGCGGCTGATGGGCGACGGTCGAGCCGGGAGGCGCCGGCGTGAACCGATGGGCGGGGGTGGCGGCGCCCGCCGGTGAGGCGGCGCCGAGCGCGGCAAGGCTTGTGGCCACGAAACCGATGCCGGCGAGGCGGATGCCTCGCCGGGTGTCCACTGCGAAACGCAGGACACGTCTGGAACTCATCTCAACTCCTCCCACGCCCGCTTGATGCGGGGCGGTTACTGACTTCTACACGTGATGGACATCGATTACTAGTCACCGCGCGGGTATTTAGATGCGACGATGACCTGCGTCGAACGTGTAGGTGCCAGAACGTCGTTCGTGCGGGTGAGCTGGGGTTTCGTGGAGCAGTGCCGGCCGGGATGATCGGTGCGTGACGCTGACGCTGGCTGGGCGCGAGTACACGCAGGCTTGGCACGACGCAACCGATACATGAAGCGACCGCGACCATGGGGTCACGTTCGCCCGGCGGCTGCTGGCTCCGGGGTACCCAGGGCAAAGCCCGGAGCCAGCGCGCCCGGTCGAATCGGGTGTTCTTCGCGCACGGGGCGATCGCCCGCGAGGACTACCGTGCGGGCCGTCCGGCTGCCCGACCCGTCTACCTTCCGCAGGATCCGGTGTCGAGGTGGAAGTACTTCGTGTTGGCCCAGCGGCAGAGCCGCATGCCGAGGACGATGCCGGCGATCGTGATGAAGGCGGGAAGGTATCCGCTGGCGACCTGCACGATCGGGATCGCCGGGCAGCCACCCGAGATCGCCCAGCCGGTGCCGAACAGCACCGCGCCGGGTATCACGCCGGCGTGGATCCGTCCGGGTGTGCGGCGGACCCGCAGTACGGCGAAGGCGACGACGATGATCGCCACGGCACCGGCGAACGCGAACAGCATGCGCAGGTCC
>NZ_JAATVY010000110.1 GCF_011947195.1 Planosporangium thailandense
CCTACACCCTGTCGGCGTACGTCAACGGCGCGTACGTCTACCTCGGCGCCACCGGAACCGGCACCGCCGACCCCAGCACCTGGACCCCCGGCACCAACGGCACCTACCAACGCCTGTCGGTCACCATCACCACCGGCCCCAACACCCGCAGCGTCACCGTCTACCTGCACGGCTGGTACGGCCAACCCGCCTACTACGCCGACGACGTCACCATGCCCGGCCCCGGCGGCACCCCGACGCC
>NZ_JAATVY010000111.1 GCF_011947195.1 Planosporangium thailandense
TTCGTACGAGGTGAGGATCAGCGCCCGGATGGTGGGGTCCACCGACCGGATGTCGCGGCAGACGTCGATGCCGCTGCCGTCGGGCAGCCGGCCGTCCAGGACGGCCACGTCGGGGCGCAGGGCCGGAATGCGGTTGCGGGCGTCGACGGCGGAGTCGGACTCGCCGACCACCTCGATGTCGCCCTCGGCTTCGAGCAGGTTACGCAGGCCCTGACGGACAACCTCGTGGTCGTCGAGGAG
>NZ_JAATVY010000112.1 GCF_011947195.1 Planosporangium thailandense
GCGCCGGCCGCGGCCAGCCCGCGCACCTCCCGCTGTGCGCTCAGCCGGCGGATGCGCATCCGGGCGCCGGCCTCGTCGATCAGGTCGATCGCCTTGTCCGGCAGGTACCGGTCGGAGATGTAGCGGTCGGCCAGCGTCGCTGCTGCGACCAGCGCCGCATCCGTGATCGACACCCGGTGGTGCGCCTCGTACCGGTCGCGCAGCCCCTTGAGGATCTCGATCGTGTGGCTCAAT
>NZ_JAATVY010000113.1 GCF_011947195.1 Planosporangium thailandense
CGGATTGGCAACGGCTACTTCCGGGGTTCGGGTACGTCGATGGCGACGGCCGTGACATCCGCCGTCGTCGCCGACGCGCTCGCGGTGGCGCCCAGGCTGCGGCCGGACGCGGTGAAGAACCTGCTCACCGGCACCACCTACGCCGCTTCGGGTCTGACCCGGGCGGCCGGGGCGGGTGCGGGCGGGCTGGACGCCGCCCGCGTCCTGAGCTCCGCGCGGGGCTGGC
>NZ_JAATVY010000114.1 GCF_011947195.1 Planosporangium thailandense
CCGCGGCGGATGTAGGCGTCGGAGACGTAGCGGCCGTCGGCGATCTTGTCCCAGAGGTTGGTGGTGCGTACCCGGCCGCTGATGGTCTGGCCGGTGACCTGGCAGACGAGGGTGGTCTGGGTGCCGGTGCGCAGTTGGCCGACCACGGAGGCCGAGGTGGTGGCGGCGGTGCGGATGTTGAGCGGGGTGCTGCCGCTGTCGACCGTGCCG
>NZ_JAATVY010000012.1 GCF_011947195.1 Planosporangium thailandense
TGACCTGCGCATGCTGTTCGCGTTCGCCGGTGCCGTGGCGATCATCGTCGTCGCCTTCGCCGTACTGCGGGTCCGCCGTACGCCAGTACGGATCCACGCCGGCGTGATACCCGGCGCGGTGCTGTTCGGCACCGGCTGGGCGATCTCGGGTGGCTGCCCGGCGATCCCGATCGTGCAGGTCGCCAGCGGATACCTTCCCGCCTTCGTCACGATCGCCGGCATCGTCGTCGGCACGCGGCTCTGCCGCTGGGCCAACACGAAGTACTTCCACCTCGACACCGGATCCTGCGGGCGGTAGTCGCCAGGAGGGTGACCTGACGAGCCGGCTGCACCGTCTCGACGGTACGCGCTGTGTCGGGGCGCTCGAGACCGTTTCGGTGGCCTGCCGGCGGGTAGGCAACGAAGCCTTCAGGATCCTCACCGTCACCGGTGGAAGGTGAACGCGGTGGCTGGAGCCGGCCTGCGGGTGGCGATCATCGGCGCCGGAATCGGGGGGCTGTCCCTCGCCTTGGCGCTGCGGGAGCGCGGTCTGGCCGCGGAGGTGTTCGAGCAGGCATCCGAGTTGACCGAGATCGGCGCCGCGATCGCACTTTCCGCCAACGCCACGCGCGAGTACGTCCGGCTCGGTCTACTCGACGAACTGGCCGAGGTGTCCACGGTTCCGACACAGTTGATCTACCGGCACTGGCGGGACGGTGGCCGCGTCGCAGCTCACCCCATCGGCGACGGCGACTGGTACCGCAAGCGGTTCGGCGCGCCGTACTTCGGAGTTCACCGCGCAGACCTGCAGCGGATCCTCAGCGCCGCCTTCGGGGTGGTCGACCTGCACCTGGGGTGCCGGCTGGTCGACCTCGTCGAGCGGGACGACGGCGTCGGGCTCGAATTCGCCAATGGCCGAGCCGATCACGCCGACCTTGTCGTCGGCGCGGACGGTGTGCGTTCCACGGTCCGCCGGTGGGTGACCGGAACCGACGACGCCGTCTACTCCGGAACCAGCGCCTTCCGCGGCCTCGTACCGGTGGAGAACCTGCCTTCCCTCCCTGACCCGCGGGCCATGCAGTTCTGGATGGGGTCCGACGCGCACCTGCTGCACTACGCCATCGGCGGCGGCACGGAGATGGTCAACTTCCTCGCGGTCGTCGAGGCGCCCCGAATCTGGCCGCACGACGGCACCGTGGCCGGCGTACAGGAGGATGTCCCGGTCGCGACCTTCCGTGGCTGGCACCCCGCGGTGACCGAAATGGTCAAAGCTGCGTCCAGCCCGGTCCGGTGGGGACTGTTCATCGTCCGTCCCCTGCTGCGGTGGTACCGCGGCCGGGTGGTCATCCTCGGCGACGCCGCCCACGGCATGCTGCCCCACCACGGGCAGGGCGCGAACACGTCCGTCGAGGATGCCTTCGCGCTCGCCGGGCTGCTTGTCGGGGCCCGGCCTGACGACCTCGATCCGGTGTTCGCCCGGTACCAGGCCCTGCGGCGGGCTCGTACCCGCGCGATCCAACACAGCTCCCGGGTCACCAGCTCCCTGCTTCACCTGCCCGAAGGGCCGGCGGCCCGGATGCGGAACGCCAAGGTGGCCAACGTGGCCGACGACTTCGGCTGGATCCACGAGTACGACGTGCAGGAGGCGCTCCGGAAGGCCGGACACGTCCCGGTCGAACTCGCGGGAAGCCGGCGGTGACAGCTCGGCTTCCGATCACGAGCAGGAGGCGACTCATGTCACCGGACGACGTACTCACCGGCGTCGCGGAGGTCGTCGCCACCGTCGCTCATACCGACCCTGGGGACCTGACTCCACAGACGTCCTTCGCCCACGACCTCGGTCTCGACTCGCTTGCGATGGCTGGACTCATCGTCGCCGCCGAGGACCGGTTCGGCGTGGTCGTCGCGGATGACGCGTGGTCAGGGCTCCACACGGTGTCCGACCTCACCCGGTACCTCCGGCAGGCGATGGTCGCACCCGCATGAGTGCCGACCTCCACCCCTGCTGGTGAAGCTTTTCGAAGCCGTCGAGCAGCAGGTCGAGCGCGAACTCGAACTCGAACTGGTCGTCACAGCCCTGACCCACGACCGACCCCTCGTCATGGGCGGGACCCATCGCTATCTCCGCGATGTGGGGATACCTGCCCGCCAGCTCGCGGAACGCCGCCGCCTGCGCCTCCGGGTCGGCGGGTAGCGGTGAACCGGGGAACAGTTCCTGGGTGAATCCCCATACGCGACTGCCGAGTGCGTGCATCACGTGGTGGGTCAGGTCGACGGAGAAGCCGCCGGCCCGGAACATGCCGACGACCGAGTTCAGGTAGTCCAGCACGACCAGGGTGGGTCGGGGGCGGGACTCGATGACGCGCGACGCCCACGGGTGGCGCAGCAGCGCCCGCCGGGCCGAGAGGATGCGCTGGCGGATCGCGGTCTTCCAGTCGGTACCCCCGACCGGTGGGTCGATCTCGCCGACGACGACGTCGACCATGCCGTCGAGGAGCTCTTCCTTGTTGGCCACGTGCTTGTAGAGCGCCATCGGCACGACGCCCAGCTCCTGGGCGAGGCTGCGCATGCTCAGCGATTCGATCCCGATGTCGTCGGCGAGCGCGACGGCGGCGCGCAGCACGCGGTCCCGGTTGAGCGGGGCCCGGCGTGCACCGGCTACCTGCTGGACCACGTCGACCGCCTTTCCTGCGAACGGTTGCGGATCGGTACCCGTCCTTGACGGTGTACGCCGTACACCCTACTCTGACTCGTGCGGTGTACGGCGTACACCTTGGCTGTCGGCCAGGCCGGCCGATGGCTGCACGGGAAGAAGGGATCCTGCCGTGACCTCCTCCGCCAAGCGCGATTGGCTGGTGCCAGTCGGGCTGATCATGCTCAGCGTCGTACCCGTGATGGCCGGTGCCGCCCGGGTCACCCAGCTCACCGGTGGTGCGACCGTCACCCCGGAGAACGCCCGGTTCTTCGCCTCACCGGTGCCCGTCCTGGTGCACATCTTCAGCGTCACCCCGTACTCCCTGCTGGGGGCGCTGCAGTTCGCCCGTGGCTTCCGCCGCCGCAGACCCGGCTGGCACCGCCTCGCCGGACGGCTGCTGGTCCTCTGCGGGCTCGGCGCGGCGCTGTCGGGCCTGTGGATGACGGCGTTCTATCCGCGGCCTCCCGCCGACGACGTGCTCCTCACCGGCTTCCGTTTCGTCTTCGGCGCAGCCATGGTCGCCTGCATCGTCCTCGGCTTCACCGCTGTCCGGCGTCGGGACATCGCCGGCCACCGCGCCTGGATGGCCCGCGCCTACGCGATCGGTCTGGGCGCGGGTACCCAGGTCCTGACCCACCTGCCCTGGATGTTGCTGGTCGGCCAGCCGAGCGGGCTTCCGCGGGCGATGATGATGCTGGCCGGCTGGGTGATCAACCTTGCGGTGGTGGAATGGGCGCTGCGCAGGCGGCCGACCAGGTCAACCCGGACGCTCGGGGGTCCCGCCGACGCTCGCGTAGGGGTTCTCGCCGGCCGATGAAGGCGACGTGCCTTGTTCCGAGCGGTGTTCAGCGCGGGTGCGAGCTGGCTGTCGGGGTTTGCGCCTGGCACCGCCGACAGATCAGCCCAGTTCGGGGCAGCCGGGGTCAGCCGCGTCGTCGGACAGCGGGGCACCCTTCGGGTCCACGTAGAGGACATCGAGGACCAGCGGCGTCTTGCCGAGGTTCACACCCCGGTGGACATGTTCGGCACCGCTCTCCTCAACGATCAGCTGACCGGTCCGGTAGGTGTCAACCGTCGTGCAGTCAGCCATCTCGTGGGTCAGGGTGCCCGACCTGATCACGCCGTAGAGCGTGCCTTCGTGCGTGTGCCATCCGGTCGTGCCACCAGGTTGAACCGTGATCTCCCGGAGGATGTAGTCGGTGTCACCGATGGTCTTTCGGTAAATGATGGTGCCGGTCACGCCGGCCGGCGGGGTGGCCATCGCCGCCGTCGGGGCCAGCAGAACGACTCCCAGCGCCGCCGCCGCGGCAAGGGTCAGCTTCCGTGCTGGATGCGTCACTGCCGGATCCTTTCCGGGGAGGCAGCTGAAGCCCGCCAACGAACACGGACATGCGTCGGGAAATTACCCCTTCCGTCCGGCGAGCGACATCACTACTGCGCATATGTGAACAGCGGCTCCACGGTGCGCCGCGACGGGGACTTCTCGTTGGGCTGTCAGCGCTCCGCTTCTCATCTGGTGCCAGCGGATCGTGCCCGAGTTGCCAACACCTCGCGCGTCACCGGCAGGGAGGAACGGGCGCCGGGCGGCCAACGACCTTCGAAGCCACCCGCGCGGGAGGGCTCGCGGAACGCGATCCCACCCGTTGCGGGTGTGGTGGGGTGACCGCAGGGCGAATGACGCTTTCTACAGATACACCCGCGTGATGCGGAACTGCCGAATGGGAGGACAGGCAGATGAATTACCCGTTGTTGGATGCGTTCTTGACGATGCTGTGGTTCTTCCTGTGGGTCCTCTGGATCTTCCTGGTGGGTTCGATCATCGTTGACATCTTCCGTAGTCCCGATCTCGGTGGCTGGGCCAAGGCTGGCTGGACGTTCCTCGTCATCGTGCTTCCACTTGTCGGTGTGCTCGCCTACCTGATCGCGCGCGGCGGGAAGATGCACGAGCGGCAGGTCCGCGCGGCTCAGATCGAGGAGCAGAGGGCCCGCTCCTACATCAGGGAGGCGGCCGGAGGCGGAAACGCCGCCGAGCTGAAGACGCTCACCGAGCTGAAGGACCGGGGCGTGATCAACATGGCCGAGTACGAGCGGGAGAAGGCGAAGATCCTCAGCTGACCCGCGTCCGGAGGTGTTTCGAACGACCCGGTCGAGCGGGGCGCAGAGCGGGCAGGTCCCTGGCGGGTCTGTCCGCTCACGCTCCGCACGCTGATGTGCCGGAGCTTCTCGGCGGCGGAATCATCTGCGCGAGCCTGCCGTGCGGTGGGGTCTCGCCTCGACTGCCGCTAGAGACACGAACGCCGTGACGTGCGGCCACGGCGAGTCGGAAGGATATGGCCGATCAGTTGGTGGTGACGATGTTTACCTACCAAGATCACGCTCCGCCACGGGGGCTTTCGGACCGGCTCCGCGCGGCCGGCTGGCTGGCCTGGTCGCTCATCGGCGTGGGGCTGCTGGTCGCGGGCCTGATCGTCCTGGTCATGGTGCTGCGACCGATCGTGCTGGCGTTGCTGGTCGCCCTGTTTCTGGCCACCGTTTTCCTACCGGTCGTCGACGCCCTGGCCGGGCATGGCGTGCCCCGTGCGCTCGGCTCCGTCGTCGCCCTGCTGATCGTGATCGGGGTGGGCGCCGGCGCGGTCGTGCTGGTCGTGTGGGGGGTGGTGAGCCAGTGGGGGGAGATCAGCCTGAGTCTGAACAAAGCCGTCGGTAGGGTGCACGACATCCTCGCCTCCGCGGGCGGGAACGGCGGCGTGGCCGAGGCTGGCCAGCGATCCGTGCAGCGCTCGTCGGGCACCCTGCTGGCAGGTCTCGCCCCGGCGCTGGGCAACCTGCTTGGCGCCGGCGTAAACGTCCTGCTCGGCCTGTTCATCGCGCTGTTCGTCTGCTTCTTCCTGCTCAAGGACGGCCACGCCATGGCGCCCCGCTTCGCCCGGTGGATTCCGCTGCCCGAGCACCTGAGCCGGCAGTTGCTCGGCCAGTCGGCGATCGCGATCCGGCGCTACTTCGTCGGGCTGACCCTGCTCGGCGCGGTCAACGCCGTCGCGGTCGCGATCGGCGCGTTGATCCTGCGCGTACCGCTGGTGGGCGCGATCGCGGTGATCACCTTGCTCGGCACGTACGTGCCGTACCTCGGCGCCGCGGTCGCGTCCGTATTCACGGTGCTGATCGCGCTGGGCG
This sequence comes from Planosporangium thailandense, assembly GCF_011947195.1. Lineage (GTDB taxonomy): Bacteria > Actinomycetota > Actinomycetes > Mycobacteriales > Micromonosporaceae > Planosporangium > Planosporangium thailandense. The sequence continues at coordinate 5,849 of NZ_JAATVY010000012.1, forward strand.
CCGGTGGGCGGACCACCGCCCTGTGGATGATCCTGGTCGTCATCGTCGCCAACACCCTGCTGCAGAACCTCGTCAGCCCGTTCGCCTTCGGTGCGGCGCTCCAGCTCAGCGCGCCGGTGGTGCTGCTCAGCGCCATGCTGGGCGGCGCCATCGCGGGAGTCGCCGGGCTGACGCTCGCGACCCCGGTGGCCGCGATCGTCAAACGCAGCGTCGACGTGCTCAGGCAGCCGCAGCGGCTGGCGGACGAAGCCGACCTGCCACCGCCGGCAGGGCCGACATCGGCCGGTCATCCGGCCGATTCCGATCCGGAGCGGTGACCGGCAAGGAGCACGGCCGGCCGCGGCGGCTCGGGCCGTGAGCGGTGGCGAGGACGACGTGAACTTCCTGACGCTCCTGCCCATGGCCGTGGTCATGGTCGCCGGCCCGCAGTTCGTGAGCGCCGTGTTTCTGGCCCCCGTACAGTCCCGGCTCCGCGACTGGATGAACAGGTACTCGTGGGTCATCAACGAGGTGGTGATCCTGTTCTTCGCCGTCGTCACCGTCGCCGGATAAGCCCGTCCAGCCGATCGCACAGCACGTACTGCTGGTGGTTGTCATGTCGCTCGGGTCATATTTCTAATTGGGCTTGGATATGAAAGCGGCCCATAGGTCAACAGCCTGTTGGAGGTCCAAGGCGGCGACTTCCTCCCGTGGCATGCCGACAGTGAAGATGAGTCTGTCTGCGAGCCAGTCGGGTACGGGCTCTCTGGGGGTGACTTCCGCGGCGATGACGCCGCCTGCCCTGCGTCCGAGCTGCTCGACCACTCGGGCGAGCTTCACGAGGTCGGGACGGGTCGCGCCGGCCGCCCTGATGCGCGCAGCCGCCTCGGCGTAAACCTCGGCGTCGGCCCGCGCTCCGACGGCCCATACCTCGCAGATTTCTACCGACTTGTCGTCGGTGATGCGGTAGACGATGCGCCAGGTGTTACGGCCTACGACGAGTTTGCGGAAGCCGGTCAGTTCGCCGCCGAGCGGATAACCGGCCTCAGGATTGTCTTCGAGCAGGAGAACCTTCTTCAGCACCTTCGGGACCGCATCGGGGCCGATCCGCCTCAGGTCGTCGATAGCCGCTTCCGTGAAGTTGATCTCGGCCATCGGTCACTCGTCGTCTGGCAGTGCGGCCAACGACTCGCGAGTGTGCCCGAATGCCTTCAAGACGTCATCGAGTGGAGTGCGCACGCCGGTGTCCGTCGCCGTCCGGGCGAGTGCAAGAGCGAGATCGCGAAGGTCTGCCGCTGCCTCTTCGATTTCGTTGAGGCGTTGCATGCTCACTACTGCCGCCACTGCTTCATTCCGCCGCGTGACGACAACTTCGGACCCGCGCTCGGCGTCGGCGACGAGTCCGGCGACCCCTCGCTGTGTGGCCTCGGTGACGCTGACCCGGTGGGCGTCATGAAGGATGGTCATGCCAGTAACTGTACAGAAAGGTATACAGAATAGCGAGAGGTGAGCGGCCGGTCGGATCCGTCAGGTGCGTGTCGTCGCGGCGACCGCGATCGGACAGTTCAGTCCGTTCGGGGTTGTTCGCTTCAGCAAAACAAAGCGAACCGAACAACTTTCGGTGCATCTTGTTGGAGTGCGATCGATCGCCGTCGGTGCGCCGTCGCGGTCGTCGCTGGGGCCGCCGCCTATCCTGATCGAGTCCGTAAGGCCTTGATTGCCTCCGACGCCGACCCACGCGCATATGCGGCCCTAAAGCCCATCGCCTCGACGTTGCCCTACGTCGCCACAGGGGTCACGGCCATTGCGGCGATGATCTTGCTAGGTGTGGCGGCCTCCGTATGGGCGGGGCAGTTCGCAGGGCGGATCGTCGACTGGGTCGCGGCAGGTCTGCCCTTGACGTGCAACGTCTGCGGGCTGGGCCAGGCGGGCACGCCCGCATTCAGCGGCATCGCCTACGTGTCCGCCTTTAGCCGGGACGCCGCTGGAACTCATACGTTCGCTCAACGCCTGCCAGCGGCGTACCCGCCGGCCTACCGCTACCTCAGCGCCGGCTTCGTGTGCTTTGCGATGCTCGCCTTAGCCGTTGTCATCGTGCTGTTAGCACGTCCCTCCGCGAACCGCTTCTTCCGTCCGGCCACGCAGTCGGTAGCTGTACCGGTCTTCTACTATCCGGATGCCTCGCAATGGTTGCCGAATACTGAGGCAACTCAGCCGACGGCCGAGCAGCAGTCGCAACTATCGGTCCTGGTCCGACGGCATCAACGCGGCGAGTTAACAGACGAGGAGTTCGGCGCAGCTCGCCAGAGGCTATTAGGTGGCTCCTGATTGGTTACTGGTCGTCGATCCCAGGCGCCGCTGCTTCATGGTGCATGACGTGTCCGGGTGACAGCAACGCTGACAGCAACCGACGCTGCCAACCTCGATCCTGCGCGGTCATAACCAGAAGGTTCGCCGCATCTCGTCGTTGGTGAAGGGAGGGGCAGACCGCGCTCCGCTGGTCTAAGGAGTCAGCGCGCCGCTCGCGTTCGGCCTGCTGGCGACGCTGGGGCACGAGTATCGATCGGCGCGGCGGCGAGTGTTGGCGCTGGAGCGACGATGTCGGATGCCGACGGCTATGAGCCGAGGCCTGATCCCCTGTCGCTGAGGTCGAGTACCGCCGCGGCCTGGTCCTCGAATTCGTCAACGGCCGAGTTTCCCCGGTACGACTGAAGCGCTCGCCGTACGACCTTGATGCGATCAGTGCTGCGGGCGCTGGTGGTGCTCGCCGACAGGTGCAGCGCCCGAAGCGCCGTCGCGGCCGCCTCCTCGGCGTTCCCGTTGTCCGCGTGGGCCTCGGCCAGCCACGACAGGTACAGCGCCTTCTCGCGGGCGTGGCTGTCGTCGTACCGCCGCACCGCCTGGTCGAGCAGGGCGATCGCCTTCTTCGGCTGCTTCAGTTCGGTGAGGCAACGGCCGGCCATGACGTCGATCTCGTCCTGGTTGAGCCAGTACACCCAGACCGGATCGTTGTCCGGCTGGCTGTCTGCGAACGTTTCGTCGACCTGGGCCAGTGTTCGGATGGTTGCCTGTGTATCGCCGAAGCGAGCGTTGGCCCAGGCGAGGCGTTCCAGGAGCAGGGCACGTGCCGTCGGGGTCGCGGTCTTCTCGGCTCCGTGGTACGCGGTGCAGGCGAGCAGCACGGCGTCAGGGCGGTCGCCGACGTTGGCGACCTGGTAGGCCAGCGAGGACAGCAGGTTCGCGGCGAGCGGCTTGTCGTCGGCCGCGTGGGCAGCCGATACCCCGCCGAGGTAGTACCGCGCCGCGAGGTCGTACAGGCCGGCGTCGCTGGCGACCCACCCGGCGAGCTGGCAGAGTTCACCGACCGCACCGAGGAGAAGCCGGCCCGTCTTCTCGGTGTAGGAGGCACCGCGCACCATTGCGAGGGTCACACGCAGCTCACGGCGGACGAGGTCGTGCATGTCGCCGCCACCGAGGAAGTCGTCCATCCGTCGCAGAGCGTCGGTGCGCTCGACAACTACCTCGGCCAGGCGTGTGCCGATCCGACGTCCGGCCCTGGTCTCGACGAGCTGTGGCGGGTCGACGACGCGCCACTCTTGCGACAGCGTGAGCGCGGTACCTGGCGTCAACTCCCGCTCGTCGGTGAGGAACTCGGCCAGTGCATCGGCTTTCCTGTGGTCCCACTGGTCGGCCAGTAGCGACGGCGGCACCGCGAGCGCGGGGGAGTGGTCGGTACTCGATGCCGGGTCGTGCTCCGCTCCCAGGATCAGTTCGAACCTCGCGCGTACCTCGTCACCGCTGCGCGTGAGGGCGGTGTCCAGTAGCGCCTGCATCGTCGGACGGAGGCACACATCCTCGCCACGCGCCTGCCACTTGGTCACCGTGCGCACGCCGACGCCGAGGAGTTCGGCGAAGTCGCGGATGCTCAGGCGCAGCGCGGCTCGCAACGCGCTGGCCTCGCGGCCGGTCCATACGCGTACAGCGGTCATCGCGACGACTTCTCCCGCGCGGCATCAGGTGCCTCCAGCGTAGTGGTCAGACGGCCACGCAAGTGCACCGTTGGGGCCACGCCAGGCCATAACCCATCATCGATCAAAACGACAGGATGAGATCAGGCGCGGGTGCTGGGCACCGGATGTCGGCGACCCGTCGTGAAGTTCCACCCCGCCCGTCTCGGTGCCACACCAACCGATCTCGCACTGGGGGACCGCTGTGACGTCCAATCCCGGCAGTCGGTGGGTCCGGACTGGCGATGTCGTCCGGATCCCGCAGGCGCACTACTGCTACGGCCATGGTCCGCTGACCATGCGGGTCAGCACGGTCGGTGCCGACATCCGCCGCTATCCGGGGCTGGAATGGGTTCGGCTGTGCGGCGTGGAGCTGCGCCCGGACGGCAGCGACGGCAACGGCCGCGACGTGCTCGTTCGTGTCGCCGCGCTTCGTCGCCAGCCGCTACCCGAGGACCCGCCACGGCGTCACCCCGACCCCGACCGAACGGAGCCGTCGGCATGACCACGGGCACCGGTGAAGGTGGGACTCGCCTGCCGTCGACAGCCGAGGAGCGCTACCACGCCGTGGTGCGCTACCTCGCGCAGCTGCTGTGGGCCGCCGGAGCGGCCGACGAGGCGATCACGGTCCTGTCAGCCCTTCTCGCCAAGGTCTCGGACCAGCCGCGGGAAGCCGCGCCGGACGACCGGAGCGGGTAGTCCGGCGTCCGGCGCGTGAGGGCCTCAGCTGCTCGTGGACTTGGCGACCCCGATCGGGCAGCTCAGTCCGTTCGGGCCGTGGTTGCAGTACCCGTTCGGGTTCTTGGCGTCGGACAGGTACTGCTGGTGGTAGTCCTCGGCGTAGTAGAACGGGCCCGCCTTCGCGATCTCGGCGGTGATCTCGCCGTACCCGGCGTCCTTCACCACAGGCGCGAACGCGTCCCGGGACGCCAGGGCCTCGGCCAGCTGCTCGTCGGTGGTGGCGTAGACCGCCGAGCGGTACTGCGTACCGATGTCGTTGCCCTGTCGCATGCCCTGGGTCGGGTCGTGGTTCTCCCAGAAGACCTTCAGTAGCTGCTGGTACGACACGACCGACGGGTCGAAGACGACCTGGACCGCCTCGGTGTGGCCGGTCAGGCCCGTGCAGGTCTCCTCGTACGTCGGGTTGGGGGTGATGCCGCCCGCGTAGCCGACCGAGGTCGAGTAGACGCCCGGGATCTTCCAGAACAGCCGCTCGGCTCCCCAGAAGCAGCCCATCCCGAAGATCGCGACCTGGTGGCCGGCCGGCCAGGGTCCGGTCAGGGGAGTGCCCAGCACCGTGTGGCGCCCGGAGACCGGCATGGCCGAGTCCCGGCCGGGCAGCGCCTCCTCCGGCGTGGGCAGGTCGAGCTTCTTGCGGCGCAGAAACACGGTCGGGCTCCTTTCGTGGCGGGGCCGGGAGGGGCGTGGCCTCTGTCGAGGATCCGCATCTCGCCCGGTTCAAGCATGCCGCGCCGGTATCACGCACGCCGCGCCGGCGTCCAGGTGTGCCGGCGGCAACCGGACGATGTGTGCCGGCGGAAACCGGACGGTGCATACCGCAGGCAACCGGACGATCAACGTTACGCCGTGCGCGGGTTACCGCCGTCGGGCTGACGTGAGAACTTTTCGCCAACCTTCGATAAGGGGGTATTCATAAGGGTTACCGACTTGGTAAACCATCGAGCATGGTGAATACCTCTCTCGAGCGGCGCACCCTGCTCAAAGCTGCGGGAACCGCTGCCGGCGCCGCCGCCGTGCTCACCCCGTTGGGTCTGGCCAGCCCGGCACACGCCGCGACCACCGTCTTCCAGCACGGCGTCGCGTCCGGGGACCCGTTGCCCGACGGCATCCTGCTGTGGACCAGGGTGACCCCGACCGACGAGTCCCGCCCCGGTTCCGGCCTCGGGCCGGTTGTGGCCGTGGAGTGGCACGTCGCCACCGACCCCGGCTTCGCCGCGGTCGTACGGTCCGGCACGGTCTCCACCGGCCCCGACCGCGACCACACCGTCAAGATCGATGTCACCGGCCTGCGGCCGGCGACCACGTACTACTACCGGTTCCGGTACGGCGCCACGACCTCGCCGGTCGGGCGTACCCACACCGCTCCCGCCTACGACACCGACCTCGCGCATCTGCGCCTCGGCGTCGTCTCGTGCGCCAACTGGGAGGCTGGCTACTTCTCGGCCTACCGCCACCTCGCTGCCCGGGGGGACCTGGACGCGGTGGTCCACCTCGGTGACTACATCTACGAGTACAAGACCGGGGAGTTCGCCGCCGCCGGCAGGGTGGTCCGGCCGCACCAGCCCGCCAACGAGATCATTACCTTGCGGGACTACCGGATCCGGCACGCCACCTACAAGACCGACCCCGACCTGCAGGCGCTGCACGCGCTCGTACCGTGGATCATCACGTGGGACGACCACGAGTTCGCCAACGACGCGTGGTCGGGCGGGGCGCAGAACCACGACCCGGCCACCGAGGGAAGCTGGGCCGATCGGGTGGCGGCCGCGCACCGGGCGTACGCGGAGTGGATGCCGGTGCGGCTCGGACCGGACGCGCGGATCTACCGGCGGCTGCGCTTCGGCACGCTCGCCGACCTGTCCATGTTGGACCTGCGCAGCTACCGCTCGCAGCAGGCGAGCGGCGTGGCCGTCGACGACCCCAACCGTACGATCACCGGCCACGCGCAGTTGGACTGGCTGCTGTCGGGGCTGGCCACGTCGACGACGCGCTGGAAGCTCGTCGGCAACCCGGTCATGATCTCGCGGCTGGACTTCGGGACCCTGCCCGCGTGGTCGCTGGGGCCGCTCGCCACGCTGCTCGGCATTCCGAGCAACGGCTACACCGTCAATCCCGACGACTGGGACGGCTACAACGCCGACCGCGAACACCTGGTCAACTTCCTGCGTGCCAACCGGGTCTCGAACGTCGTGTTCCTCACCGGCGACATCCACAGCTCCTGGGCCAGCGAGCTGACCACCAGGACGACCGTACAGTCACCCACCGCAGTCGAGTTCGTCGTCACCTCGGTGACCAGCGACAACGTCGACGACTTCACGCACACCCCGCCGGACACGCTGTCGCTGGCGATCGCCGGGGTGCTGCGCGCGGCCAACCCCCACGTCAAGTGGGCCGAACTGGACCAGCACGGGTACGGCGTCCTCGACGTCACGCCGGACCGCTGCCGGATGGACTGGTACTTCGTGACCGACCGGACGAAGGCCGACGCGGGCGCGTACCTGGCCAGGTCGTTCTCGGTGGACAACGGCGTGGCCCGGCTGCACGAGGAGGTGGCCCGGCTGCACGAGGAGTAGGCCCGATCAGAGGGCGGCGGCGATCCGCGCGGCGTACTCGGACGCCTCCGAATCGGAGGCGTACCTGGTGCGGGGCCAGAAGAAGCCGCGCAGCCCGTCGCCCTTGGTCCGGGGTACGACGTGGGTGTGCAGGTGGGGAACCGACTGCGACACCTTGTTGTTGATCGCCACGAACGAGCCGCCCGCGCCGAGCCCCCGCTCGACCGCGACCGACAGCCGCTGCACGAAGCCGAAGTAGCCACCGAGCGCCGACGCCGGCACATCGGCCAACGTCACGGCATGCTCGCGCGGCACGACGAGCACATGCCCCTTGAACACCGGCCGGGCGTCCAGGAACGCGACCGCCGAGTCCGTACCCGCGACCTGGAAGGCGGGCGTATCGCCGGCCACGATGGCGCAGAAGACGCATCCTGTCACGCGGATCACCGTAGTGGCGGCTAGGGTCATCCCATGACGCACGGCCAACGACAGCCCGGTTTCGACACCCTCGCCATCCACGCCGGTCAGGAGCCCGATCCGCGCACCGGAGCCGTTGTCCCGCCGATCTACCAGACCAGCACGTACGCGCAGGACGCGGTCGGTGATCCGCGGCTGGGGTACGAGTACAGCCGCAGCGGCAATCCCACCCGCGACGCGCTGCAGGAGTGCCTCGCGGCGCTCGAAGGCGGGCGCCGGGCGCTGGCGTTCGCCAGTGGCCTCGCGGCCGAGGACACGCTGCTGCGCACCGTCTGCCGGCCCGGCGACCACGTGGTGATCCCCGGTGACGCGTACGGCGGGACGTACCGGCTGTTCGCCCGCGTGGCCCAGCGCTGGGGCCTGGAGTTCACCCCGGCCGACCTCTCCGACATCGACGCCACCCGGGCCGCCATCACGCCGCGTACCCGGATCATCTGGGCCGAGACGCCGACCAATCCGCTGCTGGGCATCGCCGACATCGCCGCCCTCGCCGGCGTCGCGCACGACCACGACGCCCTGCTCGTCGTCGACAACACGTTCGCCTCGCCGTACCTGCAGCAGCCGCTCGCGCACGGCGCCGACGTCGTGGTGCACTCGACCACCAAGTACGTCGGCGGCCACTCCGACGTCGTCGGCGGCGCGCTCGTCGTCGGCGATTCGGCGCTCGGTGAGGAGCTCGCCTACCACCAGAACGCCATGGGCGCCGTCAACGGGCCGTTCGACGCCTGGCTCACCCTCCGTGGGATCAAGACCCTGGGGATACGCATGGAGCGGCACTGCGACAACGCCGAGCGCGTCGCCGAGTTCCTGCTGGGGCACCCGCAGGTCAGCCAGGTGCTCTACCCGGGCCTGCCGGAGCACCCCGGACACGACGTCGCGACCAAGCAGATGCGGCGCTTCGGGGGCATGATTAGCTTCCGGGCCGCCGGTGGTGAGGCGGCCGCGCTTGCGATCTGCAACCGGGCGAGACTGTTCACTCTCGGAGAGTCGCTGGGCGGCGTCGAGTCGCTCATCGAGCACCCGGGCCGGATGACCCACGCCAGCGCCGCAGGGTCGCCGCTCGAAGTGCCGGCCGACCTGGTGCGGCTGTCCGTGGGCATCGAGACGGCTGACGATCTGCTGGCCGACCTGGAACAGGCTCTCGCTCGTTAAGTCAGTCAGCGTTCGAGATGGGAGGCGGGATGCTCGGCCAGGCCGGTACGTGGGTGGGCGCCACCGCGCGGCAGATCGCGCGTGCGGTACGCCGGGGTGACACGTCAGCGACGGCGGTGATCGCTGACCATCTCGACCACATCCAGCATTACGACCGCATCGTGCACGCGTTCCGGCAGGTCCGGGCGGCCGAGGCGCTCGCGGAGGCCGAGGCCGTCGACGAGCAGCCGGAGCTGGGTAACCTGCCGCTGGCCGGGGTACCGATCGCGGTCAAGGAGAACACGCCCGTCGTCGGCGTGCGGACCTGGCACGGCTCCGAGGCGGCGGCCGGCCCGGTGGCCGAGCGCGACCACGAGGTCGTACGCCGGCTGCGGGGCGCCGGCGCCATCGTCGTCGGCACGACGCGCATGCCGGAGCTCGGCCTGTTCGCCTCCACCGACGACGACAGCGCGACCACCCGCAACCCGTGGCGTACCGACCGTACTCCCGGCGGATCCAGCGGCGGCGCGGCCGCGGCGGTCGCCGCCGGCCTGGTGCCGATCGCGCACGGCAACGACGGCCTGGGCTCGATCCGTATCCCGGCGGCCTGCTGCGGCCTGGTCGGCATCAAACCCGGGCGGGGCGTGGTGCCCGCCGGGATCGGCGCGACCGACTGGTTCGGCCTGGCCGAGCACGGGATTCTCGCCACGACCGTCTCCGATGCCGCGCTGGGCTTCGCGGTGCTGGCCGGGCGGGCGCCTGAACGGCTGGTCGAGCCGGACCGGCTGCGGGTCGCGGTGTCGCTGCGGTCGCCCGTCGCCGGCGTCTTCCCGGACGCCGACGCCTGCCGGTCGACCGGATCGATCGCGCGGCTGCTGGTGCGGCTGGGACACGACGCGGTGCGCGCCGACCCGGCGTACCCGGTGTCGCTGGGCCTGCGCGGGATCGCCACCTGGTTCGCCGCCGCCTACCGGGACGCCGCGGAGACCGGGATCGACATGTACGCGCTGCAGCCGCGCACCCGCCGCCACGCCGCGCTGGGCGCGCGGGCGGTACAGGCCGGCCTCGTACGCGAGGACGATCGCGCCGCCTGCCGGGAGCGCTACCGCGACTGGTTCGCCGACGGCCGCTTCGACGTGCTGCTCACCCCGGCGCTGGCCACCGCGCCGCCGGTCGCCACCGACTGGCACAACCGTTCGTGGCAGGCCAACATGATCTCGTCGCTGCGGTACGCGCCGTACTCGGCGCCGTGGAACATCGCGGGCTTCCCGGGCGTCGTCGTGCCGGCCGGCGTGCGGGCCGACGGGCTGCCCACCGCGGTCCAGCTCATCGGGCGTCCCGGCAGCGAGCTGACCCTGCTCGCCGTGGCCGGGCAGATCGAGGCGGCCGCGCCCTGGCGGCGGCACGCGCCGGGCTGGCCGCGGGCCAGGCAGCGCAGCCGGGTGGCATGACCGGCGAGGCAGCGCAGCCGGGTGGCATGACCGGCGAGGCAGCGCAGCCGGGTGGCATGACCGGCGAGGCAGCGCAGCCGGGTGGCATGACCGGCGGGACGAGCGCGGTGCCCCCGTTGGTCGGCCTGGCCGCTGGCCGGCCCGGCCAGGTGCGGCCGGTGTCCGGACTGGCCACCACCGCGATGGTGGCGATGGCCACGGCGGCGCTGACGGATCTGCTCTGGGCGTTCACGCCGCTCGCGGCGGTGTGGTCGGTGCACGAGGCGGCCGACCGCGGCGGCCAACTGCCCGCCGCCGTGCTCATCGCCAGCCACGGAAGCGTCCTCGCGCTGATGGCCGTGACACACGCAACCGCCTGGGTCTTCCTGGCCGTCTGGCTCCTTCGTACCGCCGCCAACGCGCGGGTTCTGGGCCTGGCCCGGCCCTCGACCGGTCTGCAGGCATCGGCCTGGCTCGTACCCGTGTTCGCCGCCTCCGCGGTGGCCCGCGCCAGCCGGTGCCGGCGGCACCGGGCGCTGGTCTGGTCATGGTGGTCGGCCTGGCTGGTCGGCGTGGCCGCGCTGGTGGCGGGCACCGTGCTGACCTGGCCGGCGGAGCTGCGCGGCATCCTGGCCAGGGTGTTCGACGGGGCCACCGTCGATGTGGACCGGGCCGGCCTGCTGCTGGGCTACCAGATCGCCGGCCGCCTGCCGGGTGCCGTGCTGCTACTGGCGGCCGCGGCGCTGGGCGCGGTGGCGGTCGACCGGGTGACCAGGGCCCAGTACCAACGGTTCGACGAACTGCGCTGACTGTGAGCCGGCTGCCGACATTCTGTGGGTGCCGGGAGGGCTCGGCGTGCCGGGCGAGGCGGCGAATGGCACGATCAGGCACATGACCATGGCACCCGAGTTGGTGGCGCTCCACGACATCGAAGCCGCGCGAAAACTGCTCGACGGCGTCATCCGCGTCACCCCACTCGAGCCGTGCCGGCCACTGCAGGCGAAGCTCGGCGGCCCGGCCTGGCTGAAGTGCGAGCACCTGCAGCGGGCCGGTTCGTTCAAGATCCGCGGGGCGTACGTGCGGATCGCCCGGCTCTCCGACACCGAGCGGGCCCGGGGTGTCGTGGCGGCCAGCGCCGGCAACCACGCGCAGGGCGTGGCGCTCGCCGCCGGCCTGATGAACACCGACTCGACGGTGTTCATGCCCATCGGTGCTCCGCTGCCGAAGATCGCTGCGACCAAGGGCTACGGCGCCGAGGTCCGGCTCGTCGGCAACACCGTCGACGAGTCGCTGGCGGCGGCCCAGGAGTACGCGGAGGCCAGCGGGGCGGTGTTCATCCACCCGTTCGACCATCCCGACGTCATCGCCGGTCAGGGCACCCTCGCGCTGGAACTGCTGGAGCAGTGCCCGGACGTACGCACGATTGTGGTCGGCATCGGTGGCGGCGGGCTGATCGCGGGGGTGGCGGTGGCGGTCAAGGCGCTGCGGCCCGACGTACGGGTCATCGGGGTGCAGGCCGCCGGCGCGGCAGCGTTCCCGGCGTCGCTGGCCGCCGGGCGGCCGGTGCGGCTGCCGACGTTCGCGACGATCGCCGACGGTATCGCGGTCGGCTGTCCCGGCGACGTCACCTTCGACCACGTCAGCAAGCTGGTCGACCAGGTCGTCACGGTGACCGACGAGGACATCTCGCGGGCCCTGCTCATGCTGATGGAGCGCGGCAAGCAGGTGGTGGAGCCCGCGGGCGCGGTCGCGGTGGCGGCGCTGCTGGCCGGCGTCGTGCCCGTCGTGACGCCCACGGTGGCCGTACTGTCCGGCGGCAACATCGATCCGCTGCTGATGTTGCGGCTCATCGAGCACGGGCTGGCCGCCGCCGGCCGGTACCTGACGTTCACGGTGCGCTGCGGTGACCGGCCGGGGCAGCTCGCGAGCCTGCTCGGCCTGATCGCCGAGGGTGGCGCCAACGTCGTGGACGTCGAGCACCGCCGCCACGACCCGCGGTTGCGGCTGGGAGAGGTGGAGGTCGCGCTCTCGGTGGAGACCCGCGGCGCGGAGCACTCCGACCGGTTGGTCAGCGCGCTGCGCGCCGCGGGCTACACGGTCACGTTCACCGGCTCGCTGGCGTAACTGGCCGGCCGGGGGGGCCGACCGGGTCGCCCGGGCGTCAGCCGGCGAAGGCCTCGAAGGAGACGACGGTGACCTTGACCTCCGCGCCGCTCGGCGCGGTGTACGTCACGGTGTCGCCGGCGTGGGCGCCGAGGATCGCCTTGCCGAGCGCCGACTCCGGGCTGTACACGGTCAGGTCGGTGGTCGAGGCGATCTCGCGCGACCCGAGCAGGAAGGTCTCGGTGTCGTCCTCGTCGTCGTCGAAGTGGATCGTGACGACCGTGCCCGCGGCGACGGCGTCGGTCTTCGGCGCCTCGCCGACCTTGGCGTCGCGCAGCAGCTGCTGCAGGTACCGGATGCGGCCCTCCTGCTTGCCCTGCTCTTCGCGGGCGGCGTGGTAGCCGCCGTTCTCCCTGAGGTCGCCCTCCTCGCGCCGGGCGTTGATCTCGGCGGCGATGACGGGGCGGTTGGCGATGAGCTCGTCCAGCTCGGCCTTCAGCCGGTCGTACGCATCCTGAGAGAGCCAGGTGGCGTTTTCTCCACGGTCGTTGATCGACACTGAAGATCTCCTCCGATTGCTGCGGCCGACAGGTCAAGACCTACCAAGTTACCAGCGACTCTCATTACTGAGCGTGTAACGATTTGAAACTGGGTCTTGGCCGGTCGGCTGGGTCGTCAGCCGGCGGCGCGGCAGGTCGGCACCTCCGCGCTGACCGGCGTCCCGTTCGTTTTGAGGGCGTAGGTGACGGTGACCGGGTTGCCGGGGGGTACCGGCACGTCGGCCGAGCCGATCTCGGCCCCCGCGCGGTCGCGTGCCCGTACCACGCACACGGCCGGCGCGTCGCTGCGTTTGTGCACCACGAACCGCACCGTGGCGTCGCCGGGGGCGAGCTTGAAGCTCAGCACGTCCGCCTTGAACTCCGGGGAGCCGTAGCGCTGGTAGAGCGCGATCGCGAGCACCAGGCCGATGACCGCCCCGACGACCGCCAGGACCACGGCGCGGCCGCGCCGCGCCGGCCGGACCTCCCGGCGGCGGCCGTACCGCCCGGGCGGGAACGTCGGTCCGTTCACGGTGGCTTCCGTCTCAGGCACGGTCCTCGTCGAATCTGTCGGTGCGGGCGCGTGGCGTCAGTGCGGGCGCGTGGCGTCTGTGCGGGCGCGTGGCGTCAGTGCGGGCGCGCACAATTGGCGGGCCGGGTCGCCGATCGGCGTCGGCGCCCCGTAACAATGGACCGGCTTATTGTCTCAGCAGCGACGGCGAGGAGAACCAGTGGGCGAGCAGTTGCGCCTCATGGCGGTGCACGCACACCCCGACGACGAGTCGAGTAAGGGCGCGGCGACCATGGCGAAGTACGTCGCCGAGGGCGTCGACGTGCTCGTCGTCACGTGTACCGGCGGGGAGCGCGGCAGCGTGCTCAACCCCAAGCTGGACCGGCCGGAGATCTGGGAGCAGATGGCCACCATCCGCCGCGAGGAGATGGAGCGGGCCCGCGAGATCCTCGGCGTACGCCAGGCCTGGCTCGGCTTCGTGGACTCCGGCTTTCCCGAGGGTGACCCGCTGCCCCCGCTGCCCGAGGGCTGCTTCGGGCTCGAGCCGGTGGAGAAGGCCGCGGCGCCGCTGGTCAAGCTGATGCGGGAGTTCCGGCCGCACGTCGTCACCACCTACGACGAGGACGGCGGTTACCCGCACCCCGACCACGTGATGTGCCACAAGGTGTCGGTCGCGGCCTTCGAGGCGGCGGGCGACCCGGCGAGCTACCCCGAGTACGGCGAGCCGTGGCAGCCGCTGAAGTTGTACTACCACATGAGCTTCTCGCTGCCGCGGGTCCGGGCGTTGCACGAGGCCATGCTCGCGGCCGGGCTGGAGTCGCCCTACACGGAGTGGCTGGAGAAGTGGGACCCGGCGCGGGACAAGAGCCACCGGATCACCACCCGGGTGCCCTGCGGGGAGTACTTCGAGGTGCGTGACGACGCGCTCCGCGCGCACGCCACGCAGGTCGACCCCGACGGGTCGTGGTTCCACGTGCCGCTGGAGATCCAGAAGCGGGCGTGGCCGACCGAGGACTACGAACTGACCCGTAGCCTGGTGGAGCAGCGCCTGCCGGAAGACGATCTGTTCGCCGGCATCCGCGGATCCGTGGGGGTGTGAGGCCGGCCGGGTTCCGGGCGTACCGTTTAGGTCATGAACACGCTCACCCTGCTCGCCGACAATCTCGCGCAGAACAATTTCGGCGACACCCAGACCGGTGGACTGGCCGGCCCGATGGGCCTGTTCATCATCCTGGTGCTGATCGTCGGCACGGTGCTGTTGATCCGAAACATGAACAGCAGGCTGCGTCGGCTGCCGAACAAATTCACCTCCGCCGGCCCCTCGGGTGACCGTGCGCCGGGTCGGGTGTCGTCGGCCGCGGAGCCCCACGGCGACGAGCGCCCGCAACCGTAGGTACGTCCGCGGGAACGACCCGCGCAGCGGTACGCGTAAATGCGACTTTTGTCGCTGACCCGGCCCAAAATATCGAGCAAACTGGAATGGTTCCACAGTTTGCTCTAGCCTTCGCCCAGATCGGGTGAGGGAGGGTGGGCATGGCCGGTCGACGACGATCTGTCCCGCGCCCCACCGTCTCCTCCCACCCGGTGAGGCCGTTCGCCCTCCTCGGGCGCGGCGACCTCACCGCCGCGTCTGACCCCGGCGCCGACCCGACGACCGTCCGGGTGAGCCCTGGAATCGGCGAGACCGATGTCCTATCGACGGTCGTCCCGTTAATCTGCACGAGGGAACGCGCGCCAGGACTCCATGGGCGGGAGGGGTGCGGCGTATGACGGCGACGCTGCGTCGAACCGGCAGGACCGTGCCGGCGTTCGCGCTCGCGTTGGCCGGCGCCGGCGCGCTCGTCGGTTCCCACGTCCTGCGCACGGACGTCCCGGCGCTGGCGGTGCCGGCACCCAACCCGGGCTGGCTGGCGGTCGCCGTCGCCCTGGTGGCCGGGGCTCAACTGCCCATGCTGCGGGTACGCGTCGGAGCCGGATCGCTCGGGTTCGCGTGGGGCGAGTCCGCCATCGTGATCCTCTGCGTACTGCTTCCCGCGGCGTGGATCCCGCCGGTGACCCTGGTCGGCGTGGGCCTGGCCCGCGCCATCCAGGCGGTCACCCGGCCCGAGTACCGCAGGCCGGGCACGGCGCTGTGGGGTGCCGCCATGCTGACCCTGGCGGGAAGCGCGTCCGCGCTCGCCGCCAACCTCGTCACGGTCACCTACCGGCAGCCCCTCACCCCCCGGGTGGCGGCGGCGCTGATCCTGGCCGCCGCGGCCTACGCGGCCATCGGGATGGTGATGGTCTCCCGGCAGGTGTCGCACGTGCACGGCGAGCGGTTCGGGCTCGTGCTGCGCCGGGCGAACGCCAGCAAGATGCCGATGATCATCGGCAACGTCGCTGTCGGCCTGCTCGCCGTGGTGCTCTACGAGCTGAACGGGCGCTGGCTGGCCCTGCTGCTGCCGGCGCTGTGGCTGCTGCACCAGGCGTACGGGTACCGGTTGCGCGTCGCCGACGAGCGGCGTAGCTGGCAGACGTTCGCCGACGCGACGCGCCAGCTCAACCGCCTCGACGGGCGCGCCGCGGCGAAGGCGGGGATCCAGGGCGCGCTGCGGCTGCTGGGCGGTGAATGGGCCCGGCTGTCGGTGACCGGGCCCGACGGCCGGGTGTACGCGTACGTCGGCACACCCGACGGCGCCGTCACGGCGTGCGGGCCGGACGAGGGCGAGGAGGCCGGCACGGTGGCCCGCGACCTCGCCGTCGGCGGGATGCGGATCGGGGAGCTGCGGCTGCGGCTGCGCTCGACCACCCGGATGGGGCCGCGGGACCAGCTCGTGTTCGCCGCGTACGCCGACGCTCTCGCCGCGGCGCTGCACGACGCGGTGACCCACCACCAGCTACGCGCCATCGGGGAACGGAGCGTCCGGGAACTGAGTCATGACTCACTCACCGGCCTGGCCAACCGGACCGGTTTCCTCACCGCCGGCGACGCGATGCTGCGGGAACTTCCCGCCGGTACGCCCGTCGCGCTGCTGCTGCTCGACCTCGACCACTTCAAGGACGTCAACGACACGCTCGGCCACGGCGCCGGCGACGTGCTGCTCCAGCTCACCGCCTCCCGGCTGACCGCGACTGTCGGCCACGGCGAGCTGCTGGCCCGCCTGGGCGGCGACGAGCTGGCGCTCCTGCTGCCGCTGCCCGACACCGCCGGCGGCGACCCGTCGGATCGGTCCGCGTCCGGATACCCGGCCCGGCCGGCGTACGCGCTGGCCCGCGCCCGGCAGCTCGCCGAGATCGTCGCCGCGCCGAGCGAAGTGGCCGGCGTCCAGCTGTCGGTCGAGGCCTCCGTGGGGGTCGTCGTGGCGGGCGCCGGCACGCTCGACGTGACCGAGCTGCTGCGCCGCGCCGACGTGGCGATGTACGAGGCCAAGCGCGGCGGTTCCAGCGTCGCCTGGTACGACCCGGCGCGGGACCGGGCCAGCACGGACCGGCTGTCGCTGCTGGCCGAGGTCCGCGAGGCGCTCGCGAGCGACGACCAGTTCACCCTCGTGATGCAGCCGGCGGTGCGGCTCGACGGCGGCGTCGGCGTGACCGGCGTCGAGGCGCTGGTGCGCTGGAACCACCCCCGCCGTGGCGTACTCATGCCCGCCGAGTTCGTCGCCGTCATCGAGCACAGCGAGCTGCTCGGCGACTTCACCCGGTACGTTCTCGACCGGGCGCTCGCCGCCGCGGCGTCCTGGGCGGCCGAGCAGGTCGAGGTTGCCGTCGCGGTCAACCTGTCGCCGCGTAGCCTGCTCGACCGCGCGCTGCCCGGCGATGTCGCCCGGCTGCTCGCCCGGCACGGCGTACCCGCCGAACGGCTCGTCCTGGAGATCACCGAGACCGTGGTGATGAGCGAGCGGGCGGTCATCGACGACGTGCTGGCTTCCCTCCGCGAGATGGGCGTCCAGCTCGCGGTCGACGACTTCGGCACCGGGTACTCGTCGCTGACGTTCCTCACCCGGGTGACGGTCGACGAGGTCAAGATCGATCGGGACTTCGTCCGGCGGATGGTCGAGTCCGCCGAGGTCGGCGCGATCGTGCGGACCACGGTCGACCTCGCCCACCGGCTGGGGCTGCGGGTCATCGCCGAGGGCGTGGAGACCGCCGAGCAGCGGGCCGCGCTGGCGGAGCTGGGGTGCACCGGCGCGCAGGGCTTCTTCTTCTACCCGCCGCTGCCGCCCGAGCGCGTCCTCGAGGTGCTGCGCGAACTGACCACCGCACCGGTCATCCGCCTCCGCCAGGAGGATGCGGGCTGACCTCCACCCGACGGGAGGCGGGTTCCGGCCCGGGTAAGGATGGGACGAGGGGCGGAACGTGAGTGAGGGGTCGGACAATGCCTAACCGGTTGGCCAACGCGACAAGCCCGTACCTGCAACAACACGCCGACAACCCGGTCGACTGGTGGGAGTGGGGCCCGGAGGCGTTCGCCGAGGCGCGCCGCCGCGACGTACCGGTGCTGATCTCGGTCGGGTACGCGGCCTGCCACTGGTGCCACGTCATGGCCCACGAGAGCTTCGACGACGAGGGCGTGGCGGCCGTCGTCAACGCGGCGTGCGTACCGATCAAGGTCGACCGCGAGGAGCGCCCGGACATCGACGCGGTCTACATGACCGCGACCCAGGCGATGACCGGCCAGGGCGGCTGGCCGATGACCGTGTTCGCCACGCCCGACGGCGAACCGTTCTTCTGCGGCACGTACTTCCCGAAGCCCAACTTCGTACGCCTGGTCCAGTCGGTGTCGGAGGCCTGGCGACATAACCGGGACGCCGTCCTGCGGCAGGGCTCCGCCGTCGTCGAGGCGCTCGGGCGGGCCAGCGGGCGGGACCTTCCGGTCGGTCCGATGTCGCCGGCCGTGCTCGACTCCGGCGCCGCGTCGCTGTCGCGCGAGTACGACGCCGAGTACGCCGGGTTCGGCGGCGCTCCCAAGTTCCCGCCGCACATGAACCTGCTGTTCCTGCTGCGCCACCACCAGCGCACCGGCTCGGCACAGGCGCTGGAGATGGTGCGGGGAACGTGCGCGGCGATGGCCCGCGGCGGCATCTACGACCAGCTCGGCGGCGGCTTCGCCCGGTACAGCGTCGACCGCACCTGGACCGTGCCGCACTTCGAGAAGATGCTGTACGACAACGCGCTGCTGCTGCGGGTGTACGCGCACCTGTGGCGGTTGACCGGCGACGAGCTGGCGCTGCGGGTGGCGCGGGAGACCACCGACTTCCTGCTCGCCGAGCTGCGTACGAGCGAGGGCGGGTTCGCCTCCTCGCTGGACGCCGACACCGACGGGGTCGAGGGCCTGACGTACGTGTGGACGCCGGCCCAGCTCATCGACGCGCTCGGCGAGGATGACGGCGCCTGGGCGGCGGAGGTCTTCAACGTCACCCCGGAGGGCACGTTCGAGCACGGTACGAGCGTGCTGCGGCTGCCGGCCGATCCGGACGACCCGCAGCGCTTCGAACGGATACGGGCGCGGCTGCGGGAAGCCCGCGCGGAGCGCCCGCAGCCGGCCCGCGACGACAAGATCGTCGCCGCGTGGAACGGCCTGACGGTGACGGCGCTGGCGGAGTACCTGGCGATCGCGCGGGACCGGGAGTCCAACGCGCTGGCCGTCGAATCGGCCCTCGAGCAGGCGGGCAACGCGCTGGCCGGGCACATCGTCGACGGCCGGCTCCGGCGGGTGTCGCTCGCCGGCGCCGTCGGCGAGCCGGTGGGCGTACTGGAGGACTACGGCGCGGTGGCCGAGGCCTTCTGCGCGCTGCACGAGTACACCGGCGAGGGGCGCTGGCTGGAGCTGGCCGGGCAGCTCGTCGACCACGCGTTGGAGCACTTCGGTGACGGGTCGGGCGGGTTCTACGACACCGCCGACTACGCCGAGCGACTGGTGACCAGGCCGGCGGACCCGACCGACAACGCCACCCCTTCGGGGGCGTCGGCCATCGCGGCGGCGCTGACCGCGTACTCGGCGTTGACCGGGGACAAGCGGTACCGCGACGCGGCCGAACTCGCGCTGACGAAGATCGCTGCGCTCGCGGCGCAGCACGCCCGGTTCGCCGGGTACTCCTGCGCGGTCGGCGAGGCGCTGCTGTCGGGACCGTACGAGATCGCGATCGCCGGGACCGTCGCCGACGCCGAGCCGCTGGTGGCGGCGGCGTGGCGGGCGGCGCCGCCCGGAGCGGTCATCGTCGCCGGCGAGCCCGACGCCCCCGGGGTGCCGCTGCTGGCGGGCCGGCCGCTGCGCGACGGCCGGGCGACGGCGTACGTGTGCCGCGGCTTCGTGTGCGACGCGCCCGTGACCACGGTGGAGGAGTTGGTCGGCAAGCTCTCGTGACCGTCCGTTCGCTACGAGCGAACGCCTCCCCTTCGTATTCGGTGTAACGATGTAATCGTGTAATCGAACTACGGAGGGGAGACCGTCATGAGGCAGGAACGATGGGGGAGCGCCCAGGCCTGGAGCCGGGGCGGAGGCCGCGCCGAGCCGCCGCCCGCCGACGACGCGCCGGCCTGGATCGCGGGCGCGATCCCCGATGACTGGTTCGTGGCCGCGCCGGAGATCAGCATCGACCGGGACGAGATCATCATCGTGGGCCGCCTGCCGGAGCCGGCGCTCGCACCGGACGCCACCGACGCCGACCGGGCCGCCGCCGAACAAGGGCGGATCGCCTCGTTCCGGGAGTCCACCCGCGACCGCCGTATCGCCATCGCGCGGCAGTTGGAGCACCGCTACAAGCGCAAGGTCGGCTGGGGCGCGGCCACCGGTGGCACCCGTGAGCTGTTCACGACCCTGTCCGCGCCGGTGATGACCCGGCTGCGCCAGGCCGACCGGCAGGTGCTCGACACGCTCGTGGCGTCCGGGGTCGCGCGCTCGCGCTCCGACGCCCTCGCCTGGTGCGTGAGCCTGGTCGGCCAGCACGCCGACGCGTGGCTGGGCGAACTGCGCGACGCGATGGGCGCCGTCGACGAACTGCGCCGGCGCGGCCCGCAGCTCTGACCGGGAGCCACCCCGCTACCGGAACGGCTCCCGGTTCGTCAATGGACGCACCTGGTCAGTAGTCTTTGCGCCGATGAATCCCCACACCGGTCTGCCCGTTGTCGGCATGGTCGGCGGCGGTCAACTGGCCCGGATGACCCACCAGGCCGCGATCGCGCTCGGCCAGTCGCTCCGGGTCCTCGCCACCTCGCCAGACGATGGCGCCGCCCTCGTCGCCCATGACGTCGTCATCGGTCACCACACCGACCTCGCCGCGCTGCGCGATTTCGCCAAGGGCTGCGACGTCGTGACGTTCGACCACGAGCACGTGCCGGGCGAGCACATCCGCGCCCTCGCCGCCGAAGGCTTCACGGTGCTGCCCAGCGCCGACGCCCTGCGGTACGCCCAGGACAAGCGCGCCATGCGCGAGCGCCTGTCGTCGCTCGGACTCCCCGTTCCGCGCTGGCGCGCGGTCTCGACCCCCGCGGACATCGCCGAGTTCGCCGCCGAGGTCGGCTGGCCGGTCGTGGCCAAGACCGTGCGCGGCGGGTACGACGGGCGCGGCGTGTGGGTGCTCGGCCCGTCCGATCCGGTCCCCGACACGGAATTGATCGTCGAGGAGAAGGTCCCGCTGCGCAGGGAACTCTCCGCCGTGGTCGCGCGGTCGCCGTTCGGCCAGGTCGCGGCGTACCCGGTGGTCGAGACCGTGCAGCGCGACGGCATCTGTGTGGAGGTGCTGGCACCCGCCCCGGACCTGCCGGAAGACCTGGCCTGCGACGCGACGCGGCTGGCGATCGAGGTGGCCAACGCGCTCGGCGTGGTGGGCATCCTCGCGGTCGAGCTGTTCGAGACCGCCGACGGTCTGGTCGTCAACGAACTGGCGATGCGTCCGCACAACTCCGGACACTGGACGATCGAGGGCGCGCGTACCTCCCAGTTCGAACAGCACCTGCGCGCGGTGCTCGACTACCCGCTCGGCGACACCTCGCTGGCCGCTCCGGTGGTGGTGATGGCCAACGTCCTCGGCGGTACCGAGGGCGGTATGCCGATCGACGAGCGGCTGCACCACCTGTTCGCCGCCGATCCGGGGGCGCGGGTCCACCTGTACGGCAAGCAGGTACGTCCCGGCCGCAAGATCGGTCACGTGACGGTGCTCGGCGACGATCTCGACGACGTACGGGCGCGCGCCGCGCGCGCCGCCCGGTGGCTGACCGAAGGCGGAGATCCGCATGCCTGACGTGGGCGTGATCATGGGTAGCGACTCGGACTGGCCGGTGATGAAGGCCGCCGCCGAGGCGCTCACCGAGTTCGGGGTGGCGTTCGAGGCGCACGTCGTCTCCGCGCACCGCACGCCGGAGAAGATGCTCGAGTACGCGCACAGCGCCGCTTCGCGCGGACTTCGCGTCATCATCGCCGGGGCGGGCGGCGCGGCGCACCTGCCGGGCATGGTGGCCTCGGCGACCCCGCTGCCGGTGATCGGCGTACCGGTGCCGCTGAAGTACCTGGACGGCATGGACTCGCTGCTGTCCATCGTGCAGATGCCGGCCGGGGTGCCGGTCGCGACCGTGTCGATCGGCGGTGCCCGCAACGCCGGGCTGCTCGCCGTGCGGATCCTCGCCGCCTCCGACGAGGCCCTGCGCTCGAAGATGGCCGCGTACCAGGAGGACCTCAAGCGCCTGGTGGCGGAGAAGGACGCGGCACTTCAACCCGCGATCTTGGACAGTTGAGCTACCTATAGGTCGCACTGCCGTCCAAGATCTCGGGAGGTGGGGCGCCAACCGGCCGCACGTAGCGCCGCTCGCACCTGGGCGACCACCGCCTCGGGTTCGCTCCGTATCGCCCAGGATGGGAAGCGGAGCACCCGGTCGCCCGCCACCCAGAGCGCGTTCTGGCGTCGCATGTCGGCCCAGTACGCCCGTACGTCCACGTGCTGGCCGCCGTCTATCTCGACGTGCAGGCGCCACTCGTCGTAGTAACCGTCCAGGTACCGCGTGCGTCCACCACTGTCCCGGCGCCGTACCTGTAGACGCGGCACCGGCAGCCGGGCGCGGCGCAGCAGGCGTACGAACTCCGCCTCGGGCAACGAGTGGGCGCCGCCGAGCGCGTCCGTGGCCGCCTCGGCGATGAGCGCCCGCCGGCGGGCCCGCGGCATCCGCTTGAGAACGAGATGGATGTCGTCGCCTGCGACCAGGCGCTGCTGGAACCCGGCGGCGATGATCGCCCTGGCCTGGGCGTCGGTGTCGGTCCAGGAGGCGGCGTCGACCAGGGAGCGGGCGTTGCCGGTGTGGGGCGGACGGGCCCGGTCGCACAGGTCGGTCGCCGGCAGCAGCGTGCTCCGGTGGACGACGACGCCGCGCGGTGCGTGGCGCTCCCGGCAGTCGGCCGGAATGAGCACGTGGATCCGGTCGTCGGGAAAGCCGCGCAGGCCACACCGTTCGGCGGCGGTCGAGCCGGCGAGGACCGCGCCCGATCCGACGCCGAGCACGGCGACCCACAACGATTGATCGCGGGTGAGTGGCCCGTTGTGCGCCACGTACGCCGCCGGGTGCGGGTGCTGCCACCGGCCAGCGGCTATGTACTGGTCGAGCGCACCGCGGCTGAGATGCCGGAGCGCCTGTTCACGGCTCACCGCACCGTGCTGACTCCACAGCACCTGTTCCAACTCGCTGGCCTCGTCGAGCCACCGTCCGGGCTCCCGGTCGCGCCACAACATGGACCGATCCTGGCGACCGATACCTCACGCCCGCTGTCCCTGTGGATAACTCCGGCCGCCTCTCCGCGATCTTGGACAGTTGTGCCACCTATAGGTCGCACAACTGTCCAAGATCGCGGAACGTTACCGCAGGCGGTTCAGCGCTCCGCGCAGTCTCGACACGTTCCGGCGGCGCTTCTCGTACGTGGCACCCAGCCCGATCAGCAGCGCACCCGCCGCGCCGAAGAGCATGAGCAGTACCCACCATGGCAGCATCGCGGACAGCCGGAGCAGTTCGTGCAGCGTCGCCGTGGCGGTGACCACGCTGCCCACCACGACCGGCGCCTTCTGCCGGCGTACGCTGCCGACCGCCAGCGTCAGCACCCCGGCGACGATCACGAGTACCCGCCGCAGCGGCGCGGTGTCCGTCATCAGCACGAGGGCGATGCTGGGCAGGAAGCCGGCGATCAGCGCCGGCCCGTACGCCAGCCAACTGCCCAGGTCGGGCCGGCGCTGCAGTTCGAGGACGCCGACGAGCAGGGCGAACACGGCGAACGGCAGGCTGTACGCCTCGGGCAGCGCGACCCGGCCGGTGCTCATCAGCAGCCAGACCCCGATGACCTCGGCCGCCGCGGCGCTGAAGATCAGAAGTTGCCGGTACTTCTCCGGACGGTTGGGCCGGCTCGCGGCCAGGCCGAGGATCGCCCCGAGCGCGGTGCAGGCGAGCGCGGTGTAGCGGAGCGCCCCGGCGGTCAGGATCAGCGCGCCGCCCATGCCGAGGTACGCGCTCGCCTCGATGATCATGATCTCGATCTCGGTCGATACCGTCGGGTGCCACCTCGGCAGGGTCGCCGCGATCGCGATGGCCACCGCACACACCCCGAGCAGCGGGAAGGTCGCCCAGCGGGGCGGGTACCCGGAGGCGAGGCTCGCCGCGACGGCGAGCAGTTGCGCGGCGCCGACGGCGACGTACCAGCCGAGGATGCGGGCGAGCGGGTACCGGCCCCAGACCGCGGCGACGGCCCCGACGACGACGGAGCCGGCGAGCGCCTGGATCGTCATCGAACGCGTCGCGAGGCTGCCCAACTGCCCGGCGAACGTGGCGAGGACGGCGAGGGCGAACACCAGCCGGCGGGCCAGTCGCAGCCGGCCGTTCGCCACGCTGTCCGGGTCGGGCGGCACGGTCAGCGCCAGGCTCAACCCGCACAGCGTCGTCACCAGCAGCGCGAACCCCGCCTGCAGCGAGCCGTGGCCGGTGCCGGCCGGGACGAGCAGCATCGTCAGGCCGATGCCGGGTACGACGACCGCCACGGTCCGGTTGGCCATGGTGCCCCGCGAGCCGCCGAGGCCGATTGCGGCGAGCGCGGCCGCGAACGTCAACACCGCCATGGCGATGACGTCGGTGCCGTGCGCCTTCCAGCCGTTGAACGGGGACAGGTCGCCCGACTCGCTCAGCGTCGACCGCCACGGGTGCAGGGCGAAGTGGTACGGGCCGAACAGCGCCGCCACCAGGGGCAGCGCGACGGAGGCGATGGCGATCACGGCCGGGATGGCGCTCGCCGCCGCCGCGCCCGCCCCGAAGCCCGTGTCCTGGCTCGCGGGTCGCCAGCGGCGGATCGCGAACCAGCCCCGGCCCGGGATCCACCGGTCGAGCTGCCAGCCCCGGCCGGGGCTCCAGTCCTCCACCGGCTGCCAGCCGTCCTCCGGCCGCCAGCCGACCCGGCGGACCGCGGCGACCCGCAGCAGTTCGGCGAGGACGCCCAGCAGGGCGCCGGTCGCGCCGTACACGCCCACCGGGAGGCGGTGCGGCAGCGCGGCGAGCGCGATGACGCTGCTGGCGATGCCGATGGCGGCCGTCACGAACGGCAGGAAGCCGGGCGTGCGCCAGCAGGTCAGCCCCGCCACGGTCAGCGCGAGGCTGAGGGCGGCGAGCGCGCTGACGAGGACCACCGGCGCCGGGCGGTAGGCGCCCGCCGCGACGGCGGCGGCCGCGCCGGTCAGCGACAGGACCGCTGCGGCGCTCGCGCCACCACCGACGGGTACGAGGTGGGAGCGGCGGACCCGGGCGGTCGGGGTACGGGCCTCGGCGAGGAGCACCCCGGCGAGCGCGGCGACGGCAACGCCGACGAACGTGAGGCTCACCAGCGCCGCGGCGGTCGCCGCCGGCCTGGTCAGGCTGGCGGCGACGGTGTAGAGGGCGACGGCCGCGGCCACCGCCGAGCGGATGTACGCCACCCGTGGCAGGTCGGCGAGGCACCCGCTGACGCCCAGCGCGACGACGGTCAGCAGACCGATCACGATCGGCGACCACCAGGTCAGGCCGAACGCGACCGGCGCGGCCACGGCGGCGAGCGCGACCGCGACGGCGACCACGCCGTCGCGGGGCCATACGGCGGCGGCGGTGCCCTGACGGCGCGGGCTCGGTACGACGATCACCGCGGCCAGCGCGATCAGCAGCAGCGCCACCGGCGGCTGCCAGCCGTACAGGTCGTACTGCTCGGCGGTGCGCAGCCAGGCCGGGCCGAGCGCGGCGTGCCAGACCGGGGTCGCGGCGTCGATCACGCCGGCGCCGGCGCCGACCGCCGCCACCCCGCTGGCCACCGTGATGACCGCGCCGATGAGCAGTTCGCCGGTGATGGGCCCGCGCCGCTGCCGTGGCGGCATCGAGCGCACGACGATCGCGACGGACAGGACGAGGACGGCGGTCGTGACCAGCCCGATGCCGGGGACGGCGAGGGCGAGTACCCGGGCCAGGGCCGCGGTGGCGCTCGCGGTGACCGCGGCCGCGGCGAGGTCCCGGCCGTCGAGATCCTGGCCGAACACGCCCCGGCTGCCGAGCGACGGAGCTTTCCACAGCAGGACCGAACTGGCGGCCAGCAGCGCGCTGACCGCCATGTCGACGACCGTCGTACCGTGCGCGACGAGCGACCCGAGCGCGACCGCGAACGCCCCCAGCGACGTGCCGAGCAGCAGCGGGCGGCTGTTCGGCCGGCCCGCCAGCATCCGGATCGCCGCGTACCCGAGGGTGCCCGACACGGCGACGAACCCGCCGGCGAGGACGAACGACGCGCCGGCGCTGGGGATGACCGATTCGCGTACGAGCGCGTCGAAGCCGGCGCAGACCGCGCCGGGCAGCGCGAACGCCGCGCCGCCAGCGGCCCAGTCCCCGACGCGCTGCCCGGCCAGCTCCGCCTCGGGGTCGGTACGGGGTGGGCGCAGCGTCGCGATCGTGAACCCGCCGAGCGTGAGGGCGGCGAGGGTCAGCGCGGTGACCGCCGGGTGGGTGAGGCTGGCGAGCGTGGCGTACCCGCCGAGCGCCCCCGCGGCGGCCACGAAACCGTTGGCGCTGTCCTCGTCGCGCGCGGTCAGCCCGCCGGCCCCGAACGCGATCGCGGCCAGCGCGAGGACGCCGGGCGTGGCTTCCCAACCGAGGTGCCATGCGGCGGGCAGGGTGAGGAGCGTGAGGACACCGCCGGCGAGCGCGGCGTTGGTGCGGATCGCGCCGCGCAGGGCCAGCGCGACGGCGAGCGTGAGCAGCGCGCCGGCGAGGACCAGCTGCCATCCCGAGGGGCCGGCGGCGGCGGCGATCCGGCCGGCGTACCGGGACAGGTCGGCGCGCCACCAGGGCCGCGCTGCCTGGATGGGCGCGGCGATCGCCGGACCGGCCTTGCCGATCAGCACCAGTGCGGTGACGGCGGCGGCGGCACCGCCCGCCAGCCGTGGCCCGTACCGCGCGCGCTCGGGCAGCAGCGGCACGATGACGGCGGCGGCCGCCACCGCGAGGGAGGCGAACAGCAGGCCCCGGCCGGGCAGCGTGATCATGCCGACCCGGGTGACGGCGCCGATGACCGCGAGCGTGGCCAGCGCTCCGGTGAGGTCGGGCAGCGGGTTGCGCCGCCACGCCAGCGCGCCGGCGAGGCCGATGCCCGCGGCGAGGAGCAGCACGAGCGCCGCGCGTACCGCCGGGGCGAGCGCGGTGGTGCTCATCAGGGCGGCGCTCGCGTACGCGAGGGAGGCCCCGTACGCGAGCGTGAACAGTACCCACGTCGCGTCCCGCAGGATGGCCGGCGCTTCCGGGGGCTGCGCCGCGGCGGTCGGGGAGAGCCGGGGCCGGACCGGCTGCGGGCGTACCCGCGCGGGCCGTTCGCGCCGCTCGGCGAAGCCGGCCGGGGTCTTGACGTCGTCGGGCTCCTCGGGTGCGCTCTCCGGCCGTACCGGTGGCGCGGTCGGGTCGAGCGGTTCCGGTTCCGGCTCCGGCGCGGGGCGGCGGGAGACGCGCAGGTTTACCGGCGTCACGAACCCGGCCAGCGCGGCGAAGCGCCCCGGGCGGGTCAGGCTGATGCCCAGCGCCAGGTCGAGTGCGGCGACCCCGGCGAGGGCGAGCCCCCAGCCGGTGGGGCCGTGGATCCACTCGTACCCGAGCAGCGGCAGCACCGGCTGTAGCACTCCGACGGTGGCGTAGCGCGGGGCGATGAGGTGGCTGGCGCCCCGGTAGGCGGTGGCGATGAGGGCCGTCGCCAGGCACACGAAGCCGAAGTAGACCGGGGTGGGTAGCAGGGATGCGCCGAGCAGCCCCAGCGACCAGGCCACGTACCCGTCGAGGAGGACCATGAGCAGCCCGACGGAGGCCAGGGTCTCGGCGGTGGCGACGAGACCGCGACGGGCCAGCTGTACGGGCAGCATGAGCAGGATCGCCGTGGCCAGCGTCAGCAGCGCGACGCGGGCCGGCGCGCCGAGGCCGCCGGATCCGAAGACGGCGAGCACCACGGCCGCGCCGGCCAGCAGCAGGCCACCGACGACCAGGACGGCGCTCTGGGAGGTGGCGGTGCTGGTCTCCGCGCCGCCGAGCCGACCGGGTGCGGTGGTGGGTGGGCGGGGGCGTTTGGGCGCGCGGACCCGGGCCTGCGGCTGCGCCTGGGCCAGCACGCCGGGCAGCCGGGCGGCGATGGCCGGTGGGAGGTCGCCGGGGCGGCGGGGCGGGTGACCGCCACCCGACGCGCGGGGGCGGGAGGGCGGCGCTCCGCCGGGCGGCGTCCCGGCGGACGGAGGCGGCTGCGGAGGCGTCTGCGGTGGCGTTCGGGCGGACGGAGGTTTCCGCGGCGGCGGTGGTGTCCACGGTGACGAGGGCTGGTCCGGTCGGGTGGAGGTCCGCTGTGGACTCTCGGTCGTCGGCGCCTCGGTGACCGGCGCCTCGGCAGCCGCCGGACCCGGCTCCGGCGGGTATCCGGCGCCGTACGAGGTGGGCGCGGGTGGCGGCGGGGCGGCCGTCGGTGCGCGCTCGCCACGGCGGGCGAACCGGCCGCGCAGCGACCGCGTCGAGCCCCGCCCGCCGGACTCCCGGTCGAACTTCTCGCGTACCAGCCGGGCGAGCGAGTCGCGCTGCGCGGAGGCGTGTGCGAGCTGAGCCTTCAGCTGCAGTTGGTCCTTTTCGTACTGCCGCTTCTTGGCCTCGAGCGCGGCCACGGTCCGCTTGAACAGGGCCAGCGCGGCGACGTCCCGGTCATACGGGCGGCCGCAACCGCGGCACCCGTCTTCGCGTGTCACCGTGCCGCCGCAGACCGGACACTGATAGGTGTCCACGCCGCTCCCTCCCGCCCGGGGGGTGTTCGTACACCCGACGCCTCTAGGCGAGTTTCCCGTACGCGGGGCCCTGACAGGAAGGTTCGGCGGAGGTTCGGCGGAGGTTCGGCGCGCTTCGGTTACCGCGCGGTTCGCGAGGTTTCCGCGAGTGTCCCCGCTGACCTGCGCGAATACCGCGTGGCGGTCAGGAGAGGACCGGGCGGCCCATTCCGCGGTACTCCCATCCGGCGGCGGTCCACAGCGCGGGATCGAGGCAGTTGCGGCCGTCGATGATCCGGCGACCGGCGACGAGCTCGCCGAGGGTCTGCGGATCCGCGCTGCGGAACTCCTCCCACTCGGTGAGGACGCAGACCAGTTCGGCGCCCGTGACCGCCTCGGTCAGGGCCTTGGCGTACGAGACGTCGGAGACCTCGCGCTTGGCGTTCTCCATGCCCTCCGGGTCGTACACCGTGACCAGCGCGCCGCTGCGGGCGAGCTTACGGATGACGGACAGGGCGGGGGAGTCGCGGACGTCGTCGGAGTTTGGCTTGAAGGCGGCGCCGAGGACGGCGACCCGTACGCCGGACAGGTCGGGGCCGGCCGGCCCGTACGGCCGCTCCAGCAGTTCGGCGGCGAGCTGGACGACCCGCTGGCGGCGGCGCTGGTTGATCAGGTCGACCTCGTGCAGGAACCGCAGTGCCTCGCCGACGCCGAGCTCCTGGGCGCGGGCCTGGAACGCGCGGATGTCCTTGGGCAGGCAGCCGCCGCCGAACCCGACGCCGGCGCGCAGGAACTTGTTGCCGATGCGGGAGTCGTAGCCGATCGCGCGGGCGAGCAGCGTGACGTCGGCGCCGGAAGCCTCGCAGACCTCGGCCATGGCGTTGATGAACGAGATCTTGGTGGCGAGGAACGCGTTGGCGGCGACCTTGACCAGCTCGGCGGTGGCGAAGTCGGTGACGACGACCGGCACCTCGCGGTCCTCGGTGACCGCCAGGTCGAACACGCCCTTGTGGGCGGCGTAGAGCATGGCGTTGGCCCACTCGCTCTTGACGCCGAGGATGATGCGGTTGGGGCGCAGCACGTCCTCCACCGCGTACCCCTCCTGGAGGAACTCCGGGCTCCACGCGACCTCGACGCCGGCGTCGGCGGGCGCGTGGCGGCGGACCAGCTGCTCGATCCACTCGGCGGTGCCGACCGGCACGGTCGACTTGCCGACGATGAGCGACTTCCGCGTCAGGTGCGGTGCGAGGTTGGTCACAGCGCTCTCGACATACGAGAGGTCGGCGGCCATGCCGTCCGCGCGCTGCGGCGTGCCCACGCAGATGAAGTGCACGTCGCCGAACGCGGCGACCTCCTCGTAGGAGGTGGAGAAGCGCAGCTTGCCCGAGGCGAGGTTCTTGCGCAGCAGCTCGTCGAGGCCGGGCTCGTGGAACGGGACCTGACCCTCCGACAGCATCGCGATCTTGGCTTCGTCGACGTCGAAGCCGAGGACCTCGTACCCCAGTTCGGCGAAGCAGATCGCGTACGTCGCGCCGAGGTAGCCGGTGCCGAGGAAGGTCAGCCGCGGTCGAGCGGCGCCCGACGGTGGGGTCACAGCTGCGGGCGTCGTACTGGGGTAAGGGATGGTCACGCCAGGTCTCCGGTCAGTGTGAGGAGCGCCGACGCACGGGGGGTAGGTGCTGTGCGCTCGTTGTCAATATATCGGAGCAATACCAGGGCAAACGTCGCCAATGCTGCGTCAACCGCCACAGGGCAGCTGCGGAACCCAACCTGGACACCGCTCGGCGAGGATAATCCCAACTCACCGACCGCGCCGGAAGCCCGGTGTTACTCGCCGGTATCCTGTCAGCCGCTCACGTCGTTTCGGGAGGGCTGGCCATGGCGGATCCACAGTTCGACGTCTACCGACTGCCGGAGGAGCACGAGGCGATCCGGGAGGCGGTGCGCGCGGTCTGTGAGGGCAAGGTGGCCCCCAACGCCGCCGCGGCCGACGAGACCGGCGAGTTCCCGCAGGCGTCTTTCGACGCGCTGCGGGCGGCCGACTTCCACGCGCCCCACATCCCGGTCGAGTACGGCGGGGCCGGCGCGGACGCGCTCGCGACCGCGATCGTCATCGAGGAGGTGGCGCGGGTGTGCGCCTCGTCCTCGCTGATCCCGGCGGTCAACAAGCTCGGCACCATGCCGCTGCTGCTGGCGGCCTCCGAGGAGCTCAAGCGCCAGTATCTGCCGGCGGTGGCCAGCGGTGACGGCATGTTCTCGTACTGTCTGTCCGAGCCGGACGCCGGCAGCGACGCCGCGTCCATGAAGACCCGCGCCGAGCGCGACGGCGACCACTACGTGCTCAACGGCGCGAAGCGCTGGATCACCAACGCCGGGGTCTCCGAGTTCTACACGGTCTTCGCGGTGACCGAGCCGGCCGCCCGCGCCCGGGGCATCTCCGCCTTCGTGGTCGAGAAGTCCGACCCGGGCGTGAGCTTCGGCGCTCCCGAGAAGAAGCTCGGGATCAAGGGCTCGCCCACCCGCGAGGTGTACTTCGACAACGTCCGGATCCCGGCGTCCCGCATGATCGGCGAGCCCGGCACCGGCTTCACCACCGCGATGCGCACCCTCGACCACACCCGGGTGACGATCGCCGCGCAGGCCGTCGGCATCGCGCAGGGCGCGCTCGACTTCGCCAAGGAGTACATCCAGGAGCGCAAGCAGTTCGGCAAGGCCATCGCGGAGTTCCAGGGCCTCCAGTTCATGCTCGCCGACATGGGCATGAAGGTGGAGGCGGCACGGCAGCTCACCTACGCCGCGGCGGGCAAGTCCGAGCGGGGCGACGCGGACCTGACGTTCTTCGGGGCGGCCGCCAAGTGCTTCGCCTCCGACGCCGCCATGGAGATCACCACGGACGCGGTCCAGCTGCTCGGCGGGTACGGCTACACCAAGGACTTCCCGGTCGAGCGCATGATGCGCGACGCCAAGATCACGCAGATCTACGAGGGTACGAACCAGGTGCAGCGCATCGTCATGGCGCGCCAGCTCCTCAAGGGCTAGTACGGCCGCCGCCCGGCTACCGTGGAAGGTGCACGGGGCCGGGCGGCATCCACGGCGCGGGGACCGCACCGGTCGAGCAGATCTCGCGCGGCGGGCACAGTGCGAAGCGAGGACGTACTCCGGGCCATGGCCACCCCGCTGGGTGGCGCGGCGTACCCGGCCGGCCCCTACCGATTCCGGCGGCGGGAGTACCTCAACATCACCTACCGCACCGACCTCGACGCCATGAGTGCCGTGGTCCCCGAGCCGCTCGAGGTGGCCGACCCGCTGGTGCGGTTCGAGGCCATCAGGATGCCCGACGCCTCCGGGCTGGGTGACTACACCGAGTCAGGCCAGGTCCTGCGGGTGACGTACGAGGGCGGGCCGGCCGACTACATCCACAGCATGTACCTCGACAACGGTCCGGCGATCGCCGTCGGGCGCGAGGGCAGCGCGTACCCGAAGAAGCTCGGCTGTCCCCGCCTGTTCGTCGACTCCGACACCCTCGTCGGCACGCTGGACTACGGCAGCCTGCGGGTGGCGACGGCGACCATGGGGTACAAGCACGAGGTCATGGACGCCGAGGAGGCGCGGGCCGAACTGGCCATGCCGACCTACATGCTCAAGCTGATGCCCGGCTACGACGGCCGCCCGCGCATCGCCGAGCTCATCCGTACCCGGATGACCGACCTCACCATCCACGGCGCGTGGACCGGCCCGGCCCGCCTGCAGCTGTTCGAGCACGCGATGGCGCCGCTCGCCGACCTGCCGGTACGGCAGGTGGTCGGCGCCAGCCACATCCTGACCGATCTCACGCTGCCGCCGGCCGAGCTGGTCCACGACTACCTGGCGGCCTCCGGATGAACACCGTGCAGGTCGACCTCACCGGACGTACCGCCCTCGTCACCGGGGCCGGCAGCGGCATCGGGCGCGCCACCGCCCTGCGCCTCGGCCGGTCCGGTGCCCGTGTGATCGCCCTGGACCTCAACGAGGAGCCGGTACGCGAGGTCGTCGCGGCGACCGGCGGGGAGGCGGTCGTGGCCGACCTGTCCGACCTCGACGCGCTGGACGCGCTCCACCTGCGGGCCGACATCGTCGTCAACTGCGCCGGCATCCAGCATGTGCGGCCCATCGAGGAGGTCGAGCCGGAAAAGTTCTCCCTGATTTTGCGGATCATGCTCGAAGCGCCGTTCCGGATCATCCGTGGCTGCCTGCCCGGCATGTACGACAAGGGCTGGGGCCGCATCGTCAACATCTCCTCGGTGCACGGCCTGCGCGCCTCGGAGTTCAAGAGCGCGTACGTGGCCGCCAAGCACGGCCTCGAAGGCCTGTCCAAGGTCGCCGCGCTGGAGGGCGCCCCGCACGGCGTGACCTCCAACTGCGTCAACCCGGGGTACGTCCGCACACCCCTGGTGGACCAGCAGATCGCCGACCAGGCCCGGGCGCACGGCGTCAGCGAGAGCGAGGTACTCGAGAAGGTCCTGCTGTCCTCGGCCGCGCTCAAGCGACTGGTCGAGCCCGACGAGGTGGCCGAGATGGTGCTGTTCCTGTGCAGCCCGCCCGCGGCGTCGATAACGGGCGCCTCGATGGTCATGGACGGCGGCTGGACCGCGCACTGAACCCGGGGAGCCGGGGTGTGAGCTGGCCCGCACCGTACCTTTGAGTGCCATGACCAGCAGCACCACCAGCACCGACCTGTCCGGCAAGCGCACCTCGTACTCCCGGGTCACGCTCAGCCGGATCATGACCGCCGTCGACGCGAACCTGTACGGGACCGTGCACGGCGGCGTGATCATGAAGTTCATGGACGACGTGGCCGGGGCCGTCGCCGCCCGGCACAGCGGCGGGACCGCGGTGACGGCCGCCATTGACGAGATCGTCTTCCTGGAACCGGTACGGATCGGCGACCTGGTGCACGCGCACGCCCAGGTCAACTGGACGGGCCGGGCCTCGATGGAGGTCGGGGTGCGGCTGGTCGCCGAGCGGTGGGACCGGGTGGAGGAGGAGCCGGTCGACGTCGGTACGGCGTACCTCGTCTTCGTGGCGATCGACGCCGACGGCAAGCCCCGCGAGGTCCGGCCGGTCGTACCCGAGACCGCCGAGGACGAGCGCCGCTGGCGCGAGGCGGAGATCCGCCGGGCACACCGGTTGGCCCGCCGGCAGGCGATCCAGGAGTCCCGGGAGGCGGCCGGCCCACCACAGATCTGACGCCTGTATGTGTCGCGGACCCATTCAGCGCAGGCAGACATGCGTGCGAGGATGGCGGCTATGACAGGCGAGGTGCTGTGGACGCCCCCCGGCGACATACGTGACCACTCGCGGATCGGCGCCTATCTGAGGTGGCTGTCCGCCGAGTACGGCCGTGACTTCACCGACTACGCCGAGCTGTGGCAGTGGTCGGTCGACGACGTGCCCGCCTTCTGGCGCTCGATCTGGGACTACTTCGACGTGGTGGCCGCCGTCGCGCCCACCGACACGCTGCCCGACGCGCGCATGCCCGGCGCGCGGTGGTTCCCGGGCGCCCGGCTCAACTACGCCGAGAACGTGCTGCGGATGCCCGGCATCGGCGACGACGAGCCGGCCGTCATCGCGTACTCGCAGACCCGCGCGCCGGTCACCCTCACCGCGGCGGGGCTGCGCGACGAGGTCCGCCGGGTCCGGGCCGGCCTGCGGCGGCTCGGTGTCGCCAAGGGCGACCGGGTCGCGGCGTACGCGCCCAACATCCCCGAGACCTACGTGCTGATGCTGGCCACCGCCAGCCTCGGCGCGGTCTTCTCCAGCTGTGCGCCGGAGTTCGGCACCCGCAGCGTGGTCGACCGGTGGCAGCAGATCGCGCCGAAGGTGCTGGTCGCCGTCGACGGCTACCGTTACGGCGCCAAGGCGATCGACCGTACCGGGGAGGTGGCGGCCATCCGCGAGGCGCTGCCGTCGCTGGAACACACCGTGACGCTGTCCTACCTGGACGGTGACGGCCCGGACGGCTGGGCGGAGCTGGCCGCGCCCACCGACGAGCCGCTGAGCTTCGAGCCGGTGCCCTTCGATCATCCGCTGTACGTGCTGTACTCCTCGGGCACGACGGGGCTGCCGAAGCCGATCGTGCACGGCCATGGCGGGATCCTGCTCGAGCACCTCAAGATGCTCGCGCTGCACCACGACCTGGGCCCGGGCGACCGGTTCTTCTGGTTCTCCACGACCGGCTGGATGATGTGGAACTACATGGCCTCCGGCCCGGCGGTGGGCGCGGCGATCGTGCTGTTCGACGGCAACCCGGGCGCGCCCGACCTGGGGGAGCTGTGGCGCGTGGCCGAGGCCTCCGGAATGACGTACTTCGGCACCTCCGCGCCGTTCCTGCTGTCGTGTCGCAAGGCCGGCATCGTGCCGCGCGAGATCGCCGACCTGTCGAAGCTGCGCGGGGTCGGTTCGACCGGCGCGCCGCTGCCGCCCGAGGGCTTCCGCTGGGTGTACGAGGCGGTCGGCAAGGACCTGCTGCTGGCGTCGGCGTCCGGCGGCACGGACGTGTGCACCGCGTTCGTCGGCGGGGTGCCGCTGCTGCCGGTGTACGCCGGGGAGATCTCCTGCCGGGCCCTGGGCGCCCGGGTCGAGGCGTTCTCCGCCGAGGGCAAGCCGGTCATCGGTGAGCTCGGTGAGCTGGTCATCACCGCGCCGCTGCCGAGCATGCCGGTCGGGTTCTGGGGCGACGCCGACGGCAGCCGGTACCGCGAGGCCTACTTCGACGTCTACCCGGGGGTGTGGCGGCACGGTGACTGGATCACCATCAGCGAGCGCGGCTCCTGCGTGATCACCGGCCGGTCGGACGCCACGCTGAACCGGGGCGGCGTACGCCTGGGCACCGCCGAGTTCTACTCGGTGGTGGAGGGGCTCGACGAGGTCGTCGACTCCGTCGTGGTGCACCTGGAGGACGCCGACGGCGGCGCCGGTGAGCTGCTGTTGTTCGTGGTGCTCGACGAGGGGCTCGAGCTGGACGGGGCGCTACGCGCGAAGGTCGCCCGGGAGCTGCGGAGCGCGCTGTCGCCGCGGCACGTGCCCGACGAGATCTACCAGGTACGCGCGGTGCCCCGCACGCTGTCGGGCAAGAAGCTCGAGGTGCCGGTCAAGCGGATCCTCACCGGTACGCCGGTGGAGTCGGCGGCGGCGAAGGGCGCGCTGGCCAACCCGGAGTCGCTGACCGCGTTCGAGGACCTCGCCGCGCGCCGCACCTCCCCATGATCGCGGAAACTTCTCCGTGCTCTGACGCGGAGAAGTTTCCGCGATCATGAGAGGACTCGGGTGATGCGCTCGGCCTCGATCCGGCGACCTACGGCCGCCGGATCGAGGCCGGCGCACAGCACGATCGACGCGCCGGCCGCGAGCGGGGTCAACAGCCACTTCAACGGGTGGACCGCTTCGGCGGCGTCGACGAGTACCCGGTCGGTCGGGCCCAGGCGGTGCATCGCGGCCGACTCCCGGGCCACCCGGCACAGCTCCTCGTGCGTGGTGCCCTCGGCGGTGGCCGGATCCGTGCCCCG
Organism: Planosporangium thailandense; assembly: GCF_011947195.1. Taxonomy (GTDB): domain Bacteria; phylum Actinomycetota; class Actinomycetes; order Mycobacteriales; family Micromonosporaceae; genus Planosporangium; species Planosporangium thailandense. The sequence goes on from NZ_JAATVY010000012.1 coordinate 42,096, forward strand.
GACCGGGGCGTACGGGCGGAAGTGGTCGCCGTGTCCGCGCACCTCGGCGGCGTAGTCGACGAAGCCTGCCGGAACATCGCGCATCGGCAGCGCTATGGGGGCGAGGCCCAGGACGAACCGGTCACCGGCGTCGGGCGCCCGGCCGACCAGATCGGCGGCGACGAAGGCCACCTCGGCCGGGCCGGTGACCGTACCCAGCGCCGGGGCGGTGTAGGCGACCGAGAGCCCCGCCGACCACGCGCCGAGCAGGACGGCGGCCGTCTGCCAGTGCGGTGGGAGCAGGATCGCCGCGACATCGCCGGGCCCGAGGCCGCAGCCGTCGACGAGGAGGTTCGCCGTCTTGGCGACCCAGTTGTCGAGCGTCGTACCGGAAAGCTCGGTCCGCTCGCCGGTCGCGTCGTCGTAGAAGGTCAGCAGCGGGCGCGTGGGGTCGACCGCGACCGCAGCATGAAATATGTCAATTAAGGTACCAAAACCGCCTTCAGAAGATATAACCACAAGGTACTCCAAATCGGACGAGTGGCGGTAGGCGTGAGTGACATGGCGACACGGTCACGGCGACGATACCGGCTGATCTCAGCGGGGGTTGTCGCTGTCGCGGCGGTTCCATTGATGCTGGCCGGCGTCGGGAACGCCGAGCGGTCGCCGATGTCGGTGCGGCTGGCCGGGCGGACCGCCGGCGAACCGTCCGACAGCCCGCCCAGGCCCGCCGGCAGTCCGGTCACGCCCGCCGGCAGTCCGGTCACGCCCGCCCCGTCGCACACCGCGACGCCCGACGCGGCGACAGCGACCGCTGCCACCCCCACGGCGGCCGGGATCGCTCCCGGAGTCGTCCGGCTGCGGCTCGGCCGCTTCGACGCGCCGGCCACGGACGCGGTCGCCCGCATCGGCGTACCCGACGGAGTGCCCGTGACGCCGGGGTTCGCGGTCCGCAACGGCGCCCGGTCGCTCAGCCTCACCCGCGAGGGCGTGGCGCCGTTCCGCGCCGTAGGCGTGACCTGGACGGGCCCGGCGGCCGGGGTGAGCGTCGCGGTGCGCAGCCGCACCGGCGGGCAGGAGTGGGGTACCTGGCACACCGCCGAGCCCACCGGCGGGTTCGACGGCGCCGGGCCGGGGGTACGGCAGGGCGCGCAACTGATCTGGCTGGGCAGCGGTGACGCCGTCGACGTGATCGTCACCGCTACCGGCGCCGCGATCCCCGACGACGTGACCGTCGACCTGATCGATCCCCGCGAGGCACCCGGCGACGCGGTAACGGTTCCACCCGTGACCAGCACCGCGGTGGACGCCACCCGGGTCGCGCGCCCGCCGATCCACAGCCGCGCCGAGTGGGGCGCCGACGAACTGTTGATGACCTGGCCGCCGCAGTACGCGCGTACCGTCCAGGCGCTGTCCTGGCATGAGGAGGCGATCGGCGGCGACTACGCCGAGACCGACGTACCGCGGATCCTGCGGGCGCTCTTCTACTACGACGCGGTGAGCCGCGGCTGGGGTGACCTGGGCGACAACGTGCTGGTCGACCGGTTCGGCCGGCTGTGGGAGGGCCGCTACGGCGGGCTGTCCCGGCCGGTCGTCGGCGCGCACACGCCCGCCCGCAACGTCGGTACCGCCGGGATCGGGATGCTGGGCGGGGCCGACTCCCGCGCGGGTACGGCGGCGATCGAGGCCGCTGCCCACTACGTCGCCTGGAAGCTGTCCATCGGTCCCGCCGTCGATCCGCGCGGCCACACCACCCTGTCGGGCACCGCGACCGGGCTCGACTCCCGGCCGGCGCAGCCGACGCTGGCCGCCTCGAAGTCGACAAAGGCCAAGCCGGCGATCGGCAGCGCGGTGACCGTCCCGCGGGTCTTCAGCGCCGACGCCAGGGTCGCGTCGGGCGTGCTGCAGGCGTTGCGCGAACGCGCGTACGTGATGATGGGCGCCTGGGCGAAGCCGCAGACGATGCGCCGCACGCTGGCGGTGTGGAGCCCGACCGGTGCGACCCTGACCGAGCTGGGCGACGCGACGCCGACGTGGACGGGCCAGCCGGGTGACGTTCCGGTGGTGGCCGACTACGACGGGGACGGTCAGCTCGACGTCGCGACCTGGACGCCGTCGAGCGGCGTGTGGAGGATCCGGAACTCCGCTGCCGGTACCACGGAGACGTTCGTGCTCGGCGGGCCCGATGACATTCCGGTGCCGGCGGACTACGACGGTGACGGCCGGGCCGATCCGGCCACGTTCACGCCGTCGACCGCGACGTGGCACGTCCGGGGCGCCGCCGACGTGGTGTACGGCAAGCCGGGTGACCAGCCGGTACCCGCCGACTACACCGGTGACGGACGGGCGGATCTGGCCGTGTACCGGGCGAAGGCCGGCCGGTGGGAGATCCGGGGCGTGGGCAAGGTCTACCTCGGATCGGCGTGGCACATCCCGGTGCCGGCCGACTACAACGGCGACGGGAAGGCCGAGCCGGCAACGTTCTCGCCGAAGTCCGGGCTGTGGTACTTCCGGGGCAGGGAGCCGGTGCGCTTCGGCAAGCCCGGCGACGTGCCGGTACCCGCGCAGTACGACGGTGACGGCAAGGCCGACCTGGCGGTCTGGCGGCCGCCGGCGCATCACGCGAAGACCGGCACCTGGCTGATCCGTGGGGCGGGGAGCTATCCGATCGGTACGTTAGGTGACATGCCGACGCCTGTCGGGTAACCGTTTCGTCGATTCCGGGACGGGTACGCGTTCTGGGCATCGGGTGGTAGGCCAGCAGCAGTAGGCTGGCGAACAGACGCCGAACCACGCGCAACCGCGCGGCGCCGGCCGGATTCGCTCCGCGTTTCGCGGTGGAGAATCAACCGGCCGGGGTCGAGTGGGTGCGCACCGCAACGACCGCGAGGAGCTGCCACGTGACCGCCGGCCGCCCATTCCGTGTGCTAGTTGACGCCACGAGTGTCCCGGCCGACCGAGGTGGGGTGGGCCGCTACGTCGATGGTCTGCTCGGTGCGCTGGGACACATGGACGTCGATCTGGCGGTGGTCTGCCAGCGCACGGACGCCGAGCGTTACGGCAGGCTGCTTCCGTCGGCCCAGGTGATCGCGGCGCCGTCGGCGGTCGCGCACCGTCCGGCCCGGCTGGCCTGGGAGCAGACCGGCCTGCCGCTGCTCGCCCAACAGGTCGGCGCGGAGGTGCTGCACTCGCCGTTCTACACGTGCCCGCTGCGCGCTAACTGTCCGGTTACCGTCACCGTGCACGACGCGACCTTCTTCACGGAGCCGGAGCATTACGACAAGTCCCGCCGTACCTTCTTCCGGTCGGCGATCAAGACGTCACTGCGCCGCGCCGCTCGGGTCATCGTGCCGAGCAAGGCCACCCGCGACGAGCTGATCCGGCTGCTCGACGCCGACCCGACGCGCATCGACGTGGCCTACCACGGCGTCGACCCCCAGGCGTTCCACCTGCCGACCGAGGACGAGAAGGCGCGGGTACGCGCGCGGCTCGGCCTCGGCGGCACCGACTACATCGCGTTCCTCGGCGCCAAGGAGCCGCGCAAGAACGTGCCCAACCTGATCCGGGGCTGGGTCGCCGCCGTGCGCGACCGGGAGGATCCGCCCGCGTTGGTCGTCGCCGGTGGACAGGGCCACGACGACGAGATCGACCAGGCGGTCGCTGAGGTGCCACCGCACCTGCGCCTGCTGCGGCCGGGGTATCTGCGCTACGCCGACCTTCCGGGCTTCCTCGGCGGGGCGCTCGTGGCCGCGTACCCGTCCTATGGAGAGGGTTTCGGGCTGCCGATTCTCGAGGCGATGGCCTGCGGGGCGCCGGTGCTGACCACGCCACGGTTGTCGCTGCCCGAGGTCGGCGGCGAGGCGGTGGCCTACACCGGGCCCAACCCCGACGAGATCGCCCGGGATCTGAACGAACTGCTCAACGACCAGCCACGTCGCGAGGCGCTCGCCAAGGCCGGGGTCGACCGGGCGAAGGAGTTCACCTGGGAGTCCAGCGCCGAGGTGCACCTCGGCGCCTGGGCGCGGGCCGCCAGCGGTACGGGCGGTCACGGCGTGATTCCGGACCGGCTGGCGCGAAAGTAGATTTCGCGACACTCCGGTAGCCCCGGTGGTGGCGCGCGGGCGGCATCGGCATGATGGGCGGCGTGTTCTACGCGGTTATTCCGGCGGGCGGCAGCGGCACCAGGTTGTGGCCGCTGTCCCGAGCGGGCCACCCCAAGTTCCTGCACACGCTGACCGGCACCTCAGCCAGCCTGCTGCAGGCCACCGTCGACCGGCTCGGCGCACTCGCCGATCCGGCGTCGACCTACGTGGTGACCGGCGTGGCACACGTCGCCTCGGTCGCCCGGCAGTTGCCGACGTTGCCCGACGCCAACATCCTCGTGGAGCCGTCACCGCGTGACTCGTGCGCGGCCATCGGGCTGGCGGCGGCCATCATCTCGCTGCGCGAGCCGAGCGCCCTGATGGGCTCGTTCGCCGCGGACCACCTCGTCCGCGACACCGACGCCTTCGTCGAGGCGGTCCGCGCGGCCATGGGCGGCGCCGAGGCCGGCCTGTTGATGACCGTCGGGATCACCCCGACCCACCCCGAGACCGGCTACGGCTACCTGCGCTGCGGGGACGCCGTCGGGGACGGCCCGGTCAGCAGGGTGGCGGAGTTCACCGAGAAGCCACCGTACGATGTGGCTGTCTCCTATGTGGAGTCCGGCCGGTACTTCTGGAACGCCAGCATGTTCATCTGGCGCGTCGACGTGTTCCTCGGTGAGCTGTCCCGCCAGCAACCGGAGCTGTACGCCGGCCTGATGCGGATCGCGCAGGCCTGGGACGGCCCGGAGCGGGAGCGGGTCCTGGGCGAGGTCTGGTGCACCCTGCCGAAGATCTCGGTCGACTACGCGGTGATGGAGGGCGCCGCCGCGGCCGGCCTGGTCGGCACGGTGCCCGGCGACTTCGGCTGGAACGACGTCGGCGACTTCAACACCCTCGGCGACATCCTCGAGCGCGACGAGCGCGGCAACGTGGTGATCGAGGCCGGCGACGGCCCGGTCAGCAAGCCGCAGGTCGAGCTGCTCGACAGCGAGCGCACCGTGGTGGTGCCGCGCTCCGGCCGGCTCGTGTCGGCCGTCGGCGTCCACGATCTGATCATCGTCGACACGCCGGACGCGCTGCTGGTATGCCCCCGCAACCGCGCCCAGGACGTCAAGAAGCTGGTCGACGGCCTGAAGGAGCGGGGCACCTCCTACATCTGATCGGCCGGCGCCCCCACCGCGAGCAGGCCGAGCGGTTCGTGGCCGGCCGGCAGGCGGACCAGGTCGGTGATCGCCCGGGCGTCGGCCCGGATCCAGGCGGTGGCCAGGCCGGCCGAGGCGAGCGCCGCCCGAAGCCGGTGCACCGCCGCGCCGGCCTCGGCGGCCGCCCACGGGTCGCCGCCGGCGGGCACGTGCGGCACGACCACCTCGGCGGTGCCGGCCACGGCCAGGTCACGCAGCTTGTCGCGGACACGGGCGTCGGTGACGTGCGTCAACGGGGCGGCGGCCGTGCCGATCGCCGCGAGCGCGTCCGCCACCTGCTGCGGGCGCACCGGAGCGTGGGCGAACCGGGCCGCGTCGGGGATCGTGGCGGCCTCCGCCCGGCCGACCGCGCGGGCCTCGGCCGTACCCAGCGAGAACATGTCCAGCTCGGCGTCGCGGACCAGCGCCCTGGCGCCCGGCCCGTCGTCGTCGATCAGCCCCCGGTAGCCGCGGACCACGGCGACCGGTACCTGGTCGTACTTGCCCTTGACCAGCTCACCGGCGCCGGCCAGCTCGTCGATGTCGGCCATCTGGGTGACCTGGAGCTCGTTGCCGTACGGGTCGACCTCGCCCCGGTAGTCGCGTACCGGCATCACCCCGGCCGCGCCGATGGCCACGTCGGTGAGCCCCAGCCGCCACGGGCGTCCCATGGTGTCGGTGATGACGACGCCCACCCGCCGGTCGTAGCGTTCCCGCAGTGCGGTGCGCAACGCCCGGGCCGAGGCATCGGGGTCCACGGGCAGCAGGACCAGGCGGGTGCGCTCGACGTTGGAGGCGTCGATGCCGGCCGCCGCCATGACCAGGCCGTGGTGGGTCTGCACGATCCGGGTGGGGCCGCGGCGGGCCACCACACGGGCGGTCTCGGCGGCGAGGACCGCGTCGCGTGCGGCCTCCCGCTCGGGCCCGTCCGCCGGGACCTCGACCAGTCGGCCCTCGGCCTTGCTGACGATCTTGCTGGTGACGACGAGCACGTCGCCGTCGGCGATCCAGCCGGCGGCCGACATGATGAGCCCGGCCAGGTCGGTGCCGGGGGTGACCTCGCCGATCCCGGTGACCGGGAGGATCTCAAACACCGGCCACCTCCAGCGCGGCGCGCACGATCGCGGCGGTGGACGCCTCGTCGCGCATCCACAGGTCGTGGCTGCGCACGGTCACGCCGGGGACCGTCACGTCCGCGTCGGAGGTGTCGACCAGCCAGCCGTCGAGCAGGCCCCCGGCGCTACGCGCGCCGTACAGGCCGCCGACGCCGGCCGCGCTGCACTCGGTCTGCACGGCGGCCAGGCACTTGTCGGCCATCCCGCGCACCGGCGCGCCCCCGATGATGGGGGAGACGCCGACGACGGGCGCGGTGAGCGCATCCCTGATCCCGCCGACGGCGAGGATCGGGGCGATGCTCACGACCGGGTTGCTCGGCGCGACGAGGACGGCGTCCGCGGCGGCGAGGGCCTCCAGTACGCCGGCGGCCGGCTTGCTCGCCTCCGCGCCGACGAAGACGAAGCGCTTGGCCGGCAGGGCGGCGCGGTGGCGTACCCACCACTCCTGGAAGTGGATCGCTTTCTGGGAACCGCCAGCGACCAGTCCGGCCCGCGCGGCTTCGCCCTGCGGCCCGGACCGGTCGTCCTCCACCACGACGTGGGTCTCGACCCGGTCGTCGGTGGCGGGCAGCAGGCGTACGCCGGGCTGCCAGCGGGTACACAGCGCCTCGGTGACCGCGGACAGTGGATACCCGGCGTCGAGCATGCGCGTGCGCACCAGGTGCGTGGCGAGATCCCGGTCGCCCAGCCCGAACCAGGTCGGCTCGGCGCCGTACGCGGTCAACTCCTCCTTGACCGTCCACGTCTCGCCCCGGCGGCCCCAGCCGCGCTCGGGATCGGCGCCACCGCCCAGGGTGTACATGACGCTGTCGAGATCGGGACAGATGCGCAGGCCGTGCAGGGTCACGTCGTCACCGACGTTGACGACGGCGGTCACCTCGGAGCCGGACTCCCGCGCGACCGCGCGTACCCCGGCGAGAAACTTGGCCCCGCCGATGCCTCCGGCGAGTACGACGATGTGCATGCCTGCCATCCTCGCCTACGGGCGCCGGCCGGGCCGGCCGACCCCGGCCGGAGGGGAGCGCGTTATGGATAATCCACCTCACGCGACCAGTCACACCATGGGGGCACCGATGACCAGCCAGCCGAGCGACAACCCGCCGTCCGCGCCTCCCGGGTCGACCGCGCCGGCCGGTTCCGCCGCGCCGGCCGGTTCCACGGGCGGGCCGGCGGAGCAGAACGTCCGACAGCTCATCGAGCCGCTCCGGCAGCCGGCCGCGTTCGTACTCCTTCTCACCAACGGACTGATCCTGCTGTTCGCCGTCGCGGACCTGTTCGTGGTCCTCGGCGACTGGCCCGGAAACTTCGTCACGCGGGCCGGCAGTTCGTTCGGGGAGTTCGTCGGTGTGGTGTCGATCGGCTTCCCGCTGCTCGCCGTCCTGCTGGCGACCCTTGTCAGGCCGCGGGTGCCGCACGCGCGGCCGATCACCGTCGTCGCGCTCGTGGAGTACGCCGTGTCGGCCCTGTTCGGCGCGGTCTGCCTGCTGGTCGACTTCCTGCACGGCGTGACCGACAGCCAGCCGATCCTCGGCATCGGGTCGGCCCGGCGGGCGTTCGAGGACTTCCTGATCCGATCCGGCGAGGTCGCCCTCCTCGCGATCGTGGCGTTCGCGGTGTACCAGATCTTCCACGGGCTCTACGGCGGCGTCGGCAGGCAGGCGGCCCCGCCGCCCTACGGCGGGGCGTACCCGTCCGGCTTCGGCCAGCCGGGTTACCCGTCGGGGTACGGCCAGCCCGGCCATGGCCAGCCCGGACATGGCCAGCCCGGACATGGCCAGCCCGGCTATGGCCAGCCCGGACCTGGGCACCCCGGTTACCCGTACGGCTACGGGCAGCCGGGTTACCCGCCGGGCTACGGGCAGCCGACCCCGGGGCAGCCCGGGCAGCCAGCCCCGTCGCAGCCCGCCTATGGCGCGCCGGCTCCGTCGCAGCCCACCTACGGTCCGCCGGCCCCGTCGCAGCCCGCCTACGGTGCGCCGGCGGAGGCGGTCGGCGGGGGCGACGTGCCACCCCCGCGGGAGGTCCGCCCGCCCGAGGGTCCGGTGGGCCCGGCCGAGGAGTGGCGGCGGCCGTAGCCGGGCGACACCTCGCGTCGCCCGGTGTCGGCGTAGGGCCTAGTGTTCTTGGAGTGACCATCGGTAGGAGCCATCCCGTGTCCGACAGCTCCATCCGCCGTGCGCTGCACCGCGCCTCCGACGGGCGTCCGATCGATGCCGACGAGGCTACGACGCTGCTTGCCGCCCAGGGGGAAGCCTTCGACCGGCTGCTGGCCACGGCCGCCGCGGTGCGGGACGCGGGCCTGGCCGACGCCGGGCGGCCGGGCGTCGTCACGTACTCCAGAAAGGTCTTCATCCCGCTCACCCGGCTGTGCCGGGACCGCTGCCACTACTGCACGTTCGTGACGGTCCCGCACCGGGTGCCGGCGCCGTACCTCGATCGTGACGAGGTGGTGGAGATCGCCCGGCAGGGCGCGGCGCTGGGCTGCAAGGAGGCCCTGTTCACCCTTGGTGACCGCCCGGAGGCCAGGTGGCCGCAGGCGAAGGCGTGGCTGGAGGAGCGCGGCTACGGTTCGACGCTGGACTACCTGCGCGCCTGCGCGATCGCCGTCCTGGAGGAGACCGGCCTGCTGCCGCACCTGAACCCGGGTGTCATGTCCTGGGCGGAGCTGCAGCGGCTCAAGCCGGTCGCCCCGAGCATGGGCATGATGCTCGAGACCACCGCCACCCGGCTGTGGAGCGACGTGGGCGGCCCGCACTACGGCTCGCCGGACAAGGAGCCCGCCGTCCGGCTGCGGGTACTCGAGGACGCCGGCCGGGTCGGCGTGCCGTTCACCACGGGCATCCTCATCGGCATCGGCGAGACGCCGGCGGAGCGGGTGGACAGTCTGTTCGCCATTCGCCGGATCGCCCGCGAGTACGGGCACATCCAGGAAGTCATCGTGCAGAACTTCCGGGCCAAGCCGGACACCGCGATGCGCGGCATGCCCGACGCGGAGCTGCACGACCTGGCGGCCACGGTCGCGGTCGCGCGCCTGGTGCTCGGCCCGAAGGCGCGCATCCAGGCGCCGCCCAACCTCATCGCGGGCGAGTACGCGCTGCTGCTGGCCGCGGGCATCGACGACTGGGGCGGTGTCTCCCCGTTGACGCCGGATCATGTCAACCCGGAGCGCCCGTGGCCGCAGATCGAGGAGCTGGCGCGGCGCAGCGCCGAGGCCGGGTTCACGCTGCGTGAGCGCCTCACGGTCTACCCCGAGTACGGTCAGCGCGGCGAGAGCTGGATCGATCCGCGGATCTCCATTCACGTGGCGGCGCTGGCCGACCCGGCGACCGGGCTGGCGGCCGACGAGGCGCGGCCGGCCGGGCACCCGTGGCAGGAGCCCGACGGGGGCTACGCCGACGCGGGGCGTACCGACCTGTTCGCCACGATCGACACCGCCGGCCGGAGCGCCGACCGGCGCGGTGACTTCGACTCTGTGTACGGCGACTGGGCCGAGGTGGCCACGCACGTCCGGGCGGCGTCGCCGGAGCGGCTCGGCGGCGATGTGAAGGCGGCGCTGGCGCTCGCGGCGTCGGATCCGGCCGCGCTGCTCGACCCGGCCCACGAGCAGGCGGCGCTCGCCCTGTTCACCTGCGACGGCGCGGCCCTCGACGAGCTGGCACGCATCGCCGACGACCTGCGCCGGGACGCGGTCGGCGACGACGTCACGTACGTGGTCAACCGCAACATCAACTTCACCAACGTCTGCTACGTCGGCTGCCGGTTCTGCGCCTTCGCGCAGCGCGAGCGCGACGCGGACGCGTACCGCCTCTCGGTGGAGCAGGTCGTCGACCGGGCCGAGGAGGCGTGGAAACTCGGCGCGACCGAGGTCTGCATGCAGGGCGGCATCGACCCGAAGCTGCCGGTGTCGGTCTACCCGGAGCTGGTGCGGGCGATCAAGCAACGGGTACCCGGCATGCACGTCCACGCGTACAGCCCGATGGAGATCGTCACGGCGGCGGCCAAGGCCGGGGTGTCGGTACGGGAGTGGCTGACCGAGCTGCGCGCGGCCGGCCTCGACACGATCCCCGGCACGGCCGCCGAGATCCTCGACGACGAGGTGCGCTGGGTGCTCACCAAGGGCAAGCTGCCGGCGGCGACCTGGGTGGAGGTCGTGACGACCGCGCACGAGCTGGGCATCCGGTCGAGCTCGACGATGATGTACGGCCACGTCGACAACCCGCGGCACTGGCTCGGGCACTTCCGTACGCTCGCCGGGGTCCAGGACCGTACCGGCGGCTTCACCGAGTTCGTCGGGCTGCCGTTCGTACACAACAGCGCGCCGATCTACCTGGCCGGGATCGCCCGCCCGGGCCCGACGTGGCGGGACAACCGGGCGGTGCACGCCATGGCCCGGGTGCTGCTGCACGGCCGGATCGCCAACGTCCAGTGCTCCTGGGTCAAGCTCGGCGACGAGGGCACGGTCGCGCTGCTGCGCGGTGGGGCCAACGACCTGGGCGGCACGTTGATGGAGGAGACCATCTCCCGGATGGCGGGCAGCGAGCACGGCTCCGCCCGTACCGTCGAGCAGTTGCACCGGATCGCGGCGGCCGCCGGGCGGCGGGCGCGCGAGCGCAGCACAACCTATGCGTTAAAGGGCTAAGCGTCAGCAATCAGACGTTTGTCCCTATTTGCGCCGACGGTTCGGACCGTGACTACTCCACGAACAGCGGAATTGGAACGCGCCACGCCGTACGGCACGCCGAAAACGTCAAAAAGGGCGTTACCAACCGCGCGCTCGGTCGGTAACAGCTACGACGTCGCGCCATCCGACCGGCCCACATCGGCGTGGGGCCCGTGAGGATAGACGTCACAGACGGGGGCTGCACGGCTGGACCCATTTATCAGGTTCGGCTTGACGACGCGAGCATTACACGCGTGTAATTTCACTGGGGATGTTCAATCGGCGCTGGGAAGCGCCGTTTCGGGCGAACGGGGAAGACGCATTTGTCAACGAATGCGCCTTCTGCGTGGGGGGAAGCGCCGGCACCGCGACCGGCGCGCATGAAGGAGGCACGCTGATGGACGGCCGAGGGGTTCTGGCCGACCTGCTAGGCAACGCACCGGAGTGGCAGGAGCGCGCACTGTGCTCGCAGACCGATCCGGAGGCGTTCTTCCCTGAGAAGGGTGGGTCGACCCGCGAAGCCAAGCGCATCTGCCAGCGGTGCGATGTGAAGGCTGACTGCCTGGAGTACGCGCTCGGACACGACGAACGCTTCGGCATCTGGGGTGGGCTGTCGGAGCGCGAACGTCGCAAGCTCAAGCGACGGGCGGCCTAGCGGGCGGTGACATGAGGCTCGCGCGAGGGCGGTGTCGGATCACGAGATCCGGTGCCGCCCTCGCCGTATGTCCGCCGGTCGTCAACCGGCTAGTCGAGGTCCTCCGGTGCCACCCCGAGGAGGTTCGCGACCTGCTCGATGATGACGTCGTGGACGAGGTCGGCCAGGTCGTCGCGGTCGGCCGCCCGGAACTCCAGGGGGCGCCGGTAGAGCACGATCCGCGGTGGCACGCTGTGACGTCCGGGCCGGCCGGGCAGGAGCCGGGCCAGCGGCACGTCGCCGTCTTCGAGCACGTCCGAGTCGTACACGTTGAGATCGGGCGGTACGTCTTCCACCGCGAACTCCACGCCGGCCAGCTCCTTGGAGAACCGCTGCTCGAGCAGTTCGACCGAGTCGAGCACCAGGTCGTCGAAGATCTCCGCGCGGGTGCGCGAGAGGGGCGCCGAGGAGGGCACGAGTCGACCGCGTAACCCGCGCCCGTGACGGTCGCGGCCGCGGCGGCCGGGGCCGCGGTTGCCCGCGGCTCCGCCGAGGCCTCCGCCATGGCGCTGGTCAGGACTGGTCACGCCGCCAGACTAGCGCCGGCCGTCGAACCACCTGCACCGTGCGCCACCGGGTGTGTCCCATTCGTGATCGTCAGGTTTCGGCGTGTCGCGGGGCCACCATGGGGTACCGCGAGGTTCGGAGAGATAACGTTCCGCCGTGAGGTCACCACGACGCTGCTCCCGCAATGGCTGTCCCCGGCAGCCCGTCGCGACGCTGACCTATGTCTATGCCGATTCGACCGCGGTTGTCGGTCCGTTGGCCGCGTTCGCCGAGCCCCACTCGTACGATCTGTGCGAGCAGCACGCACGTAGCCTGACCGCACCGCGCGGCTGGAACATGGTCCGCCATGACGGAGAGTTCGAACCCCCGCCGCCCAGTAGCGACGATCTCGTCGCGCTCGCCGACGCCGTGCGGGAAGCCGCCCGGCCGGCGGTCCCGCGCGACGAGTCAGAGGAGGAGCTGGGCCATCTCGGGCGCCGCGGCCACCTCCGCGTCATCCCCCCGGACCGCGCCGAGGGCGGCCGTCACCGCCTCGCCCACCCGTAGCGCGGCCGTCACCGCACCGCCCGCCCGTAACGACGGAGGAGGGCGCCCCCCGGTGCGGGGCGCCCTCCTCCTGACGCGGACCCGGCGTCACATCCGGGCCGACGCCTCCGTCAGCACGCCGCGCAGGATCTGTTCGATCTCGGCGAAGTGCGACTCGTCGCACACCAGCGGGGGAGCGAGCTGGATGACCGGGTCGCCGCGGTCGTCCGCACGGCAGTACAGGCCGTTGTCGAAGAGCGCCTTGGACAGGAACCCGCGCAGCAGCCGCTCGGACTCGTCCTCGTTGAACGTCTCCTTGGTGGCCTTGTCCTTGACCAGTTCGATGCCGTAGAAGTACCCGTCGCCGCGCACGTCGCCGACGATCGGCAGGTCGGTCAGGCGCTCCAGGTAGGACCGGAACAGCTGCTCGTTGGCGCGGACGTGGCCGTTGAGGCCCTCGCGCTCGAAGATGTCCAGGTTGGCCAGGCCGACCGCGGCGGCGACCGGGTGACCGCCGTACGTGATGCCGTGGTTGAACGAACTGGTGCCCGAAAGGAACGGCTCGACCAGCCGGTCCGAGGCGATCATCGCGCCGAGCGGGACGTACCCGGAGGTCAGCCCCTTGGCCGAGGTGATGATGTCCGGCTGGTAGCCGTACCGCTTGGCGCCGAAGTACTCGCCGAGCCGGCCGAACGCGCAGATCACCTCGTCGGAGACGAGCAGCACGTCGTACCGGTCGCAGATCTCACGGACCCGCTGGAAATACCCGGGAGGGGGCGGGAAGCATCCGCCGGCGTTCTGCACCGGCTCGAGGTACACGCAGGCGACGGTGTCCGGGCCCTCGAACTCGATCGCCTCGGCGATGCGGTCGGCGGCCCAGATGCCGAACTGCTCCGGCGTCATCGACTCGTCGGGCCGGCGGTAGTAGTTGGTGTTCGGCACCCGGAAGGTGCTCGGGACGAGGGGCTCGAACTCCTTCTTGAGGTCCGGCAGGCCGGTGATCGACAGGGCGCCCATCGAGGTGCCGTGGTAGGCGATGGCCCGCGAGATCGCCTTGGTCTTCATCGGCTTGCCGACCTGCTTGAAGTAGCTGCGGGCGAGCTTCCAGGCGCTCTCGACGGCCTCCGAGCCGCCGGTCGTGAAGAAGACCCGGTTGAGGTCGCCGGGGGCGAGGTCGGCGAGCCGGTCGGCCAGCTCGATCGCCTTCGGGTGGGCGTAGGACCACAGGGGGAAGTACGCCAGCTCGGCGGCCTGCTTGGCGGCGGCCTCGGCCAGCTCGGAGCGGCCGTGGCCGACCTGCACCACGAACAGTCCGGACAGCCCGTCGAGGTAGCGCCTGCCGCGCGCGTCGTAGACGTACGGGCCGTCGCCGCGCACGATCACGGGTACGTCGGTCTCGGCGTACGCGGACAGGCGGGTGAAGTGCATCCAGAGGTGGTCGCGGGCTGCTGCGTACATCGATTTGTCGTCGGTCATCTGGTCCCCCACGCGTACGTTTGCTTGGCGAGTTTGAGGTAGAGGAACGTCTCCGTCGCGGTGACGCCCGGGATGGTTCTGATGGTGTCGTTGAGCAGGTGCAGAAGGTGCTCGTCGTCGGTGCAGACCAGCTCGGCGAGGAGGTCGTAACCGCCCGCGCAGATGACCACGTAGTCGACTTCCGGGATCGCGGCGATGGCGTCGGCGACGGCCCGCATGTCGCCGGTCACCTTGATGCCGATCATCACCTGGCGCGCGAAGCCGAGCGTCAGGGGATCGGTCACGGCGACGATCTGCATGACGCCGGTGTCCAGTAGTCGCTGTACCCGTTGGCGGACCGCAGCCTCCGACAGCCCGACGATCTTCGCGAGCGCGGCGTATGACATGCGGCCGTCGCGCTGGAGCTGCTCAATGATCAGCTTGTTGATGTCATCCAGCACTGGTTCCGTCACATCCGCGATTTTCGCTGAAGAAGTCGCAACATGCAACCGAATCCGTCGGCGAATGCCTAAATCGTTCATGATTCCGCAGGGAGGAAGGGGTGTTGCTGCCCTCCGCGCCCGGATGGCCGGCGGGCTGGCCGGACGTGGGCGCGACGGGCTAGCGCGTGCCCCAGCTGTAGGTCTGTTTGCGCAGCTTGAGGTACATGAACGCCTCGGCGGCCGCGATCCCGTCCACCGTGCGGATCAGCTGGAGCGTGTCCAGCAGGTGGTCGTCGTCGCGGCAGACGACCTCGGCGAGGAGGTCGTACGAGCCCGCGGCGATCACCACGTAGTCGACCTCGTCGAGCGCGCCGATGCGGGCTGCGATCGGCTCGACGTCCCCGATCGTCCGGATGCCGATCATGGCCTGGCGCGGGAAACCGAGCTGCAACGGGTCGGTCACCGCGACGATCTGGACCACGCCCGCGTCGAGCAGCCGCTGGACCCGCTGCCGGACGGCGGCTTCGGAGAGCCCCACCGCCTTGCTGATCTCGGCGTACGTGCGCCGGCCGTCCTGCTGCAGCTGCTCGATGATCCGCTTGGCGACAGAGTCGAGCGGCGGCTGGTTGCCATCGCCGGTGGCCGCGGTCCGCCGGCCCGGTGTGAGCCCCGCGGCTGAACCGTGGTCATCGCCAGTGTGCGACCACCTGTCCATGTCGACTCCCATCGGTTCACGGCCGTTGTGTCACCGGGGTGCGGCCGTCGCATTATCGGGTTGCTCCGCCCGACGTTCGACCCCTTCGATTGTCCGATAGCTTGGCGCATTTCGTTGTTCAGCGCGAGTCCTGCAACGGAATCCCTTGTGGCACCCGCGTCGTCGTGCCAGGATCAGTCGTCAACCTTCCTCCGTCACAGGAAAGATGCCGGCACGAGTTTCGTAGGAGCACCGATGCGACACCACCAGCGCCCACCGCTTTCCCCGGAGGCGGCCGCCGTACTGTCCGCCAGCGGCCTGTCCCGGCGGACCCTGATGCGCGGCCTGCTGGCCGGCGGCGCCTTTGTCGCCGCGGGCGGTGCGTTGGCCGCGTGCGGCACCGCGCCGGCAAAGAAGAGCCAGGCCAAGGCATGTACCGCGACCGACATCTCCGCAACCGACAAGAAGCTGGTCTTCTCGAACTGGCCGCTCTACATAGACGTGGACGACAACGACGCGAAGAAGCGGCCGAGTCTGGACGAGTTCACCGCCAAGACCGGCATCGCCGTCACGTACCAGGAAGACATAAACGACAACACCGAGTTCTTCGGCAAGATCCGCAACCAGCTGCAGGCCTGCCAGGACATCGGCCGGGACGTCATCGTGATGACCGACTGGATGGCGGCCAAGCTCGTCGACCTCGGCTGGCTGCAGAAGATCGACAGCACCAAGATGCCGAACTTCACCAAGAACCTGCTGCCCACGCTGCAACACCGGCCGTGGGACAAGGACATGCAGTACGCCGCGCCGTGGCAGTCCGGCCTCACCGGCCTGGCGTACAACGGCCACGTCACCAAGGAGATCCGTACCGTCGACGAACTGCTCACCCGCCCCGACCTGAAGGGCAAGGTGGCGGTCCTGACGGAGATGCGCGACACGATGGGCCTGCTGCTGCAGTCGATGGGTAAGAACCCGCTCGACTTCACCGAGGCGGATTTCGACGCCGCGCTGGAGAAGCTGAAGAAGGCCGTCAGCGACGGTCAGATCCGCAAGTTCACCGGCAACGACTACAAGGAAGACCTGGCCAAGGGCGACCTCGCGGCCTGTTTCGCCTGGTCCGGTGACATCATCCAGCTCCAGTCGAAGGACGACCAGATCAAGTTCGTCGCGCCGGAGTCGGGCCTGATGCTGTGGTCGGACAACATGCTGGTGCCGTCCACCGCCACGCACAAGGCCAACGCCGAGCAGCTCATGGACCACTACTACGACCCCAAGGTGGCCGCTGAGGTGGCCGCGTACGTCAACTACATCTGCCCGGTCGCGGGGGCCAGGGAAGCGATGAAGGACATCAGCCCCGACCTCGTGGACAACCAGCTGATCTTCCCGGACGAGGCGACCCTGGCCAAGACCAAGGGGTTCAAGGCGCTCAGCGAGGCCGACAGCCGCAAGTACGAGCAGAAGTTCCAAACGGTGGCCGGAGCCTGACAGCGATGACTGAACAAGATCACGGCAATACCGACGCCGACCTGCACATCGTCGGCGTCACCAAGCGGTTCGGGACCTTCACGGCGGTCGACGACCTCACCCTCACCGTCCCGCAGGGCTCGTTCTTCGCCCTGCTCGGCGCGTCGGGCTGCGGCAAGACGACCACACTGCGGATGGTCGCCGGCCTGGAGGAGCCGACCGCGGGCCGCATCCTGCTCGGCACGCAGGACGTGACCAGGCTGCGCCCGTACAAGCGGCCGGTGAACACGGTGTTCCAGAGCTACGCGCTCTTTCCGCACCTGAGCATCTTCGACAACATCGCGTTCGGCCTGCGCCGGCGCGGCATACGCGACCACGCCAAGCAGGTGGAGCAGATGCTCCACCTGGTCGAGCTGGACGGCTACGGCTCCCGCCGGCCGGCACAGCTGTCCGGCGGCCAGCAGCAGCGGGTCGCGCTGGCCCGCGCGCTCATCAACCAGCCGCAGGTGCTGCTGCTGGACGAGCCGCTCGGCGCGCTCGACCTCAAGCTGCGCCGGCAGATGCAGATCGAGCTCAAGCGCATCCAGACCGAGGTCGGCATCACGTTCGTGCACGTCACCCACGACCAGGAAGAGGCCATGACGATGGCCGACACGGTCGCGGTGATGAACGCCGGGCGCATCGAGCAACTCGGCGCGCCCACCGACATGTACGAGTTTCCGGGTACCGCGTTCGTGGCGAACTTCCTCGGACAGTCCAACCTGCTCGCCGCCACCGTCACCGGGGTCAGCGGCGACGACGTGCTGGTGCAGGCGTACGGCGAGCGGTTCTCGCTGCCCGCTGCCCGCTGCCGGCTCACCGCCGGCACCGCCTGGCTGGGGGTACGGCCGGAGAAGCTGCACCTGGCGCCGACACCCGACGCGGTGCCCACCGGGCACCAGGCGGTCCGGGGAGAGGTGACCGACTCCTCGTACGTGGGCGTGAGCACCCAGTACCTCGTACGGGCGCCGTGGGGCGACGAGCTGACGGTGTTCGTACCCAACTCGGGCATCGCCGCGCCGCTCGCGGTCGGCAGCGAGGTGGTCGTGCACTGGCGGCCCGAGCACGCGTTCCTGATCGAACGCGCCCCCGACGAGACGGTCGCGCCGATGCCGGAGCCCGAGGACGCGGTGGGGGTCGGTACGTGAGCGCTCTGGGTCACCTGGGAACCGGCAGCGTCGCCTCCGCGACGCCGTCGGACCAGCCGGTCGCCGGCGGCCGCCGGCGACGCTGGGTGCCGTACGTCCTGCTGCTGCCCGGCATCCTCTGGCTGCTGCTGTTCTTCGCGATCCCGTGCCTGGAGCTCCTGGCCACCAGCCTCTACGACCCGAGCGGGTCGCTGGAGACGGGCTACGCGATGACCTGGCACTTCGCCAACTACTCCGACGCGGTCAGGGAGTACGCCGGACACTTCGGGCGCTCGATCGGCTACGCCGCCCTGACCACCCTGATCACGCTGCTGATCGGCTACCCCCTCGCGTACGCGATCGCGCTCAAGGGCGGGCGGTGGAAGAACCTGATGCTGGTCGGCGTCATCGCGCCGTTCTTCACCAGCTTCCTCATCCGGACCCTCGCGTGGAAGGTGATCCTGTCCGACGACGGGCCGGTCGTGTCCACGCTGAACGCGCTGCACGTGCCGCTGCCCGACGGGCGGCTGCTCGCCACCGGGCCCGCCGTCATCGCCGGGCTCGTGTACAACTTCTTGCCGTTCATGGTGCTGCCGCTGTACGCCAGCCTGGAGAAGCTGGACCCCCGGCTGCTGGAGGCGGCCGGTGACCTGTACGCCCGGCCGGTGTCGCGGTTCTTCCGGGTGGCGCTGCCGCTGTCGATGCCCGGCGTGGTGGCCGGCACGCTGCTGACGTTCATCCCGGCCGCGGGTGACTACATCAACGCGCAACTGCTGGGCACCACGCGTCAGTACATGATCGGAAACGTCATCGAGTCGAAGTTCCTCAAGGTGGGCGACTACCCCGGCGCGGCGGCGCTGTCGTTCGCCCTGATGGCCGCGATCCTGGTGCTGGTCCTGGTGTACGTGCGCCGGGCCGGCACCGAGGAGGTGCTGTAGATGGCACACCGGCTCTGGCGCTGGGTGGCCGACCACTGGGTACTGGTGATCGGGCTGCTCGTCCTGGCGTACCTGTTCGTGCCGATCGGCGTGGTGGCGGCGATGTCGTTCCGCGAATCGGGACACAACGCGCCGTACACCCTGCAGAACTACCACTTCACCCTGCGGAACTGGGCGCATCCGTTCGGCGCCGGTGGCATCCAGGACGCGTTCCTGCTGAGCATCGGGATCGCGGCGCTGTCCACGGTGGGCGCGACGATCCTCGGCACGCTCATGTCGTTCGCGCTGGCCCGGCACACGTTCCGCGGCCGGTCGGCCACCAACGCGTTGATCTTCCTGCCGATGGCGACGCCGGAGATCGTGATGGGCTCCTCGCTGCTGGCGCTGTTCGTGGCAGCCGGCGTCCCGCTCGGCTTCTGGACGATCGTCATCGCGCACATCATGTTCTGCCTGTCGTTCGTCGTGGTCACCGTCAAGGCCCGCCTGGCCGGCCTCGATCCGCGGCTGCAGGAGGCGGCGATGGACCTGTACGCCGACGAGCGGCAGACGTTCCTCCGGGTGACCCTGCCGCTGGTGATGCCCGGCATCGTCGCGGCCGCGCTGCTGTCGTTCTCGCTGTCGTTCGACGACTTCATCGTCACGAACTTCAACTCCGGCAGCCTGGTGACGTTCCCGATGTACATCTGGGGCGCGGCCCAGCGCGGCATCCCGCCGCAGATCAACGTGATCGGTACCGCGATGTTCGCGATCTCGTTCCTGCTGGTGCTCGCCGGACAGTTGCGTTCGCTGCGTCGGCGGAGCGCCTGACCCGTCCCCGGACCACCTGACAGACAAGCGCCACGCGCCGGGCCGGCGCGTGGCGCTTGTCGTTGCCTGGATAACCAACCTGGACGCGATAGGCTCCAGCGGCTCCCAGTAGATCTTGGAGTTGTGGCGCCGGCACCGCAACCGCGAGGGCGGGCGGCGGCGCCACAACTCCAGGGTCGCCCCGTTAGATCTCGAAGTTGTGCATGACGTGCTTGACGCGGGTGTAGTCCTCGAGGCTGTACATCGACAGGTCCTTGCCGTGGCCGGAGTGCTTGAACCCGCCGTGCGGCATCTCGGCGACGATCGGGATGTGGGTGTTGACCCAGACGCAGCCGAAGTCCAGCCGACGGGTCATCCGCATCGCGCGGCCGTGGTCACGGGTGAAGACCGAGGACGCCAGGCCGTACCGGACGCCGTTGGCCCACCGCACCGCCTCTTCCTCGTCGCTGAAGCGCTGCACGGTGATGACGGGGCCGAAGATCTCCTCCTGGATCACCTCGTCGTCCTGGCGGAGGCCGGAGACGACGGTGGGGGAGTAGAAGTAGCCCCGGTCGCCGACGCGGGCGCCGCCCGCCTGCAGCGTCGCGTGGTCGGGCAGCCGGTCGACGAAGCCGCTGACCCGGTTGAGCTGGTTGGCGTTGTTGAGCGGCCCGTACAGGACGTCGTCGGTCGGAGCGCCGGTCTTGGTGTTGCGGGCCTGCTCGGCGAGGGCGGCGACGAAGTCGTCGTGAATGCCGGGGCCGGCGAGGACCCGGGTCGCGGCGGTGCAGTCCTGGCCGGCGTTGAAGTACCCGGCGACGGCGATCGCCTCGGCGGCCGCTTCGATGTCGGCGTCGTCGAAGACGATGACCGGGGCCTTGCCGCCGAGCTCGAGGTGGGTGCGCTTGAGGTCGGCGGCCGCGGCCTGGGCCACCTCCATGCCGGCGCGGGTGGAGCCGGTGATCGACACCAGCTGGGGGGTGGGGTGGCTGACCAGGGCGCGGCCGGTGTCGCGGTCGCCGGTCACCACGTTGAACACGCCCGGCGGGAAGAACTCGCCGGCGACCTCGGCCAGCAGGAGAGTCGAGGCCGGCGTGGTGTCGGAGGGCTTGAGCACCACGGTGTTGCCGGCGGCGAGCGCCGGGGCGATCTTCCACACCGCCATCATCAGCGGGTAGTTCCAGGGCGTGACCTGCCCGACCACGCCGATCGGCTCGCGCCGCACGTAGCTGGTGTGCCCGGCCATGTACTCGCCGGCCGAGCGGCCTTCGAGCAGCCGGGCGGCGCCGGCGAAGAACCGGATCTGGTCCACCGCCGGCGGGATCTCCTCGGAGGCCATCATGCTGAGCGGCTTGCCGGTGTTCTGGGACTCCGCGGCGATGAAGTCGTCGGCCCGGGCCTCGATGGCGTCGGCCAGCTTCAGCAGCGCCCGCTGCCGCTCGGCCGGCGTGGCGTCGCGCCACGTCTCGAACGCCTTCTCCGCCGCCCGCATCGCACGGTCGACGTCTTCGGCGTCGGAGACCGGTGCGGCCGCGAAGACCTCGCCGGTGGACGGGTCGATCAGGTCCGCGTACCGCCCTTCAGCCGGCGGTACCGAGGCTCCGTCGATGAAGTTATTGAGTACACGCTTGTCAGGCATTCCTAGCCTCCAGCACTGATAACGGTTCTGGAGTCACATCTTCCCATTGATTCCGCAGGTGACAAGGGCCTACTGCGACCGTTTCCGTTGGAAAGCGGGGGACAGTCGGCACCGGTGCCCCGGGGCGGACGTGGTGCGCCGGGCGCCGCGCGCCACGAGCGGTGGCGGGCCGGCGCGCCGACGGCGGCGCGGCGCCGCCCGCGCGCGGGGGCTGTCTGCGGCGCTCGACCGTCGTCGGTAGGCTGCTCGGTACAATTACGACTCTCTCGCGAGGAGCCCACACCCGTGTCAGACCTGAGTCGCATCGTCAAGGCGTACGACGTCCGCGGCACGGTCCCCGAAGAGTTCGACGAGGCGACCGCCGAAGCGCTCGGTGCGGCTTTCGTGCAGACCCTGAGCGCAGGTGGCGACGCCGACGCCGGCCGGATCGTCGTGGCGCACGACATGCGGGACTCGTCTCCGACGCTCGCCGCGGCGTTCACCCGGGGCGCCCAGCGCGCCGGGGTGGACGTCATCGACGCGGGCCTGGGCTCGACCGATCTGCTCTACTACGCGTCCGGGGCCCTGGATCTCCCCGGCGCCATGTTCACCGCCAGCCACAACCCCGCTCGGTACAACGGCATCAAGATGTGCCGGGCCGGCGCCCGCCCCATCGGGCAGGAGACCGGGCTGGCTGAGATCCGCGACCGGGCGGAGCGCATCCTGAGTGGCGCGCTGTCCGCCGGCGCCGGCGGACAGCGCGCCACGGAGCGCCGGGACCTGCTCACGGGGTACGCGGCGCACCTGCGCTCCCTCGTCGACCTCTCCAAGGTCCGGCCCCTGCGGGTGGTCGTGGACGCCGGCAACGGCATGGCCGGGTACACCGTGCCGGCCGTGCTCGGTGACGCGAAGCTCGACCCGCTGCCGCTGGAGATCATTCCGCTGTACTTCGAGCTGGACGGCACCTTCCCCAACCACGAGGCCAACCCCCTCGAACCGGCCAACCTGCTCGATCTGCAGAAGGCCGTCCGCGCGCACCGCGCCGACCTCGGCCTGGCGTTCGACGGCGACGCCGACCGCTGCTTCGTCGTCGACGAGCGCGGCGAGGCTGTTTCCCCGTCGGCGGTCACGGCCATGGTGGCCGTGCGTGAGCTGGCCAAGCACCCGGGCAGCACGGTGATCCACAACCTGATCACCAGCCGCGCGGTGCCCGAGATCGTCGCCGAGAACGGTGGCGAGCCGGTTCGGACCCGGGTGGGGCACTCGTTCATCAAGGCCGAGATGGCCCGCACCAACGCCGTCTTCGGCGGGGAGCACTCCGCGCACTACTACTTCCGCGACTTCTGGTACGCCGACACCGGGATGCTCGCCGCGATGCACGTCCTCGCCGCGCTCGGCGAGCAGGACGAACCGCTGTCGAGCCTGGTCGGCCGGTACGTCCGGTACGCGGACTCGGGCGAGATCAACTCGACCGTGCGCGACCAGAAGTCCAAGACGGCCGAGGTCGAGGCGGCGTTCGCCGGCATCACCGGCGCGCGGTTCGACACCCTCGACGGGCTGACCGTCGATCTCCCCGACGGCAGCTGGATCAACCTGCGCCCGTCCAACACCGAGCCGCTGCTGCGGCTCAACGTGGAGGCACCGACGCCCGCGCGGATGGCTCAGCTTCGTGACCAGGTCCTCGCGATCGTGCGGGGCTGAGCGGAAGAGAATAAGGAGAACCACCCGTGGCACTCGACCCGGCACTGCTCGACATCCTCCGCTGTCCTGACGAGCACCACGCCACCCTCGACTTCGACGCGGAAGCGCAGACGCTGACCTGTACGCAGTGCGCCCGCGTCTTCCCGATCCGCGACGGCATCCCGGTCCTGCTGCTCGACGAGGCCACGCAGGGCGGCGCCGACCAGCCCGAGCCACCCCGATGACCGGCCCGTTCAACGGCGAGGCGGGCGTGCGCGGACACCGTCACCTCGATCTCGAACTGATCGACGACGCCAGCGCGCTGACCGACGCCGACCCCGGCGGGATGCTGCGCGCCACCGCCTCGGCCGGCGCGCAGGTACGCGAGTCCGCCGCGCTCGCGGCCGAGGCCAACCTGGAGGCGATCGCCGACGAGGGCCGACCCCGGGCCGTGGTGGTGGCCGGCGTGGGCACCGCAGGGCGCACCGGCGACATCCTCGCCACGGTCGCCGGCGCCCGCTGTCCGGTGCCCGTGCTCTCGCACCGCAGCGCCGGCATCCCCGGCTGGGTCGGCGTGGGGGACGTCGTCCTCGCCGTGTCGGCGTCGGGGCGCTCCCCCGAGGCGCTCGCCGCGGCGGAGGCTGCCGCCCGGCGGGGCGCCCGTCTGGTCGCGATCGGCGCGCCCGACTCCGACCTGGAGCTGCTGGCCGACCGGGCGCGGGCGCCGTTCATCCCGGTGCCCCGGCGCGCCCCGGCCCGCGCCAGCCTCTGGGCGCTGACCGTGCCGGTGCTGCTGGCCGCCCGTACGCTCGGGTTGGTCAAGGTCAACGAGGCGGACCTGGCGGAGACCGCCGCGCGGCTGGACCTCGACGCCGACCGGTGCCGACCGAGCCTGGAGTCCTTCGTCAACCCGGCCAAGTCGCTCGCGCTCGATCTCGGCAACTCGGTGCCGATCATCTGGGGCTCGTCGTCGCTGGCCACGGTCGCGGCCCGACGTTTCGCCGACACCTTGAGCTCGAACGCCCGTTACCCGGCGGTGGCGGGCTCGCTCGGGGAGGCCAACCGGGGCCGGGTCGGGCTGCTCGACGGGGTGTACGGCGGCCTGGCCGAGGCCGCCCGGGACATCTTCGCCGACCCGGACGAGGGCGCTGCGGACCCGACCCGGCTGCGGCTGGTGCTGCTACGCGACGGCGGGCTGTCGGACGAGTCCGACGACCAGGGCGAGCCGCTCGCGCTCGAGGAGCGGCGCGCCGACGCGGTGCAGGCGCTCGCCGAACGGCGGGGCGTACGGGTCAGCGTGGTCACCGCCGAGGGCGGCTCGCCGCTGGAACGGCTGGCCTCTCTTGTCGCCGTTCCCGATTTCGCGTCGATCTACCTGGGCCTGGCCCACGGCCTCGATCCGATGGCTGTACCGGCCGTCTCCGAGATGAAGGAACTGTCGAACCGGTGAGCGAGCGAATCAGCGACTGGTCCGGACCGTTCGTCGCCGAGCGGAGCGAGGCGATCGTATGAGCGAGCGCAGCGAGCGAATCAGGGGCTCAGTGTGTCGCGAAAGCATCGCTGAGCGAAGCGAGGCGATCGTATGAGTGCGGGGGAAAGCAACAAGGCCGTGGTCGCGGCGCTCGCGGCCAACCTCGGCATCGCGGTGACCAAGTTCGTCGCCTTCGCGCTGACACGTTCGTCGTCGATGCTGGCCGAGGGGATCCACTCGGTGGTGGACTCCGGCAACCAGGTGCTGCTGCTGATCGGCGGCCGGAAGGCCGTCCGGAAGGCGACGGCCAAGCACCCCTTCGGGTTCGGGCGGGAACGCTACATCTATGCGTTCATCGTGTCGATCATGCTGTTCTTCGTCGGCGGCCTGCTCGCGCTCTACGAGGCGTACCACAAGATCAGTCACCCGGAGCCGATCACCAGCTGGCAGTGGGTGCCGGTCCTGGTGCTGGTCATCAGCATCGTGCTGGAGTCCCTGTCCCTGCGGACCGCGGTCGGCGAGACGAACGAGATCCGGGGCGGCGTGTCCTGGGTCGAGTTCGTCCGGCGGTCGCGGATCCCCGAGCTGCCGGTGGTCCTGCTCGAGGACACCGCCGCCCTGATCGGCCTGGTGTTCGCCCTGTTCGGTGTGGGGCTGACGCTCCTGACCGGCAACGGCGTCTGGGACGGCGTCGGCACGGCCGCGATCGGTCTCCTGCTGGTCGCCGTCGCCTTCGTGCTGGCGGTGGAGACCAAGAGCCTGCTGCTGGGCGAGGCGGCCACGCCCGAGACGGTCGACGCGATCGAGCGGGCGATCCTGGCCGGCGACGAGGCCGAGCGCATCATCCACATGCGCACCGTCCACGTGGGGCCGGAGGACCTGCTGGTGGCCGCGAAGATCGCGGTTCGGCACGACGAGACCGCCGCCGCGGTGGCCCGGGGGATCGACGCGATCGAGCGGCGCATCCGCGCCGCGGTGCCGATCGCGAAGATGATTTTCCTTGAGCCGGACATCGACCGGACGCCGGCCGCGGGGCGCGGGACGGAACCGGCCCTCACGGAAGGTTGACCGGTGGAGCCGCTCGACAACCCGATCCGGCCGTACGCCTGGGGCTCGCGTACGGCCATCGCCGAGCTGCAGGGGCGGCCCGCTCCGACCGAGCAGCCCGAGGCGGAGCTGTGGATGGGCGCCCACCCGGACAGCCCCTCGACGGTCGGTGGCGTGGCGCTGACCGCGAGGATCGAGGGTGACCCCGTGGGCGTGCTCGGCGCCGACACGGTCGCCCGCTTCGGGCCCCGGCTGCCGTTCCTGCTGAAGGTGCTCGCGGCGGCGGAGCCGCTGTCGCTGCAGGCCCACCCGGACAGCGCGCAGGCCGCGGCCGGGTTCGAGGCGGAGGAGGCGGCCGGCAAGCCGCGCGACGCGGCGGACCGCAACTACCGGGACCGGTACCACAAGCCCGAGCTGATGGTCGCGGTGGAGCCGTGCGAGGCGCTGTGCGGGTTCCGCGACCCGGCCGTCTCCGCGGACGTGCTGGCCGGGCTGCGGGTGGCGGCGCTCGCGCCGACCGTGGACGCGCTGCGCGCCGGGGAACCCGGCGTCGCGCTGCGCGACGCGGTCACCGGCCTGTTGGCGCTGGGCGACTCGGACCGGAAGGCGCTGGTCGCCGACGTCGTGGCCGCGGCCCGGGCGGGGTCCGGGCCCGACCTGATCGTGACGCTGGGGCAGCGGTACCCGACCGACCTCGGCGTGGTGCTCGCCACGCTGCTCAACCATGTGCGGCTGGAGCCGGGGGAAGCGATCTGGATGCCGGCCGGCAACATGCACGCCTACCTGCGGGGTACGGGCGTGGAGATCATGGCCGGCAGCGACAACGTGCTCCGGGGTGGTCTGACCTCCAAGCACATGGACGTCGCCGAGTTGCTGCGGGTGCTGCGCTTCGAGGTGCTCGCCGATCCGGTCGTGCGCCCCCGGCCGTTGGGACCGGGGCTGGTGACCTGGCCGACGCCGGTCGAGGATTTCGCGCTGCACCGGGCCGAGCTCGCCGGTGGCCGCGTCACGCTTCCCGGCCACGGCCCGCGCATCGTGTTCTGCCTGCGCGGCGAGGTCCGGGTCGACGACGGGTCGGGGGAGGTCGTGCTGACCGGCGGGCAGGCCGCGTTCGGAGCCGCCGGCCGGACCGCCAGCGTGGCTGGCTCCGGCGAGGTGTACCAGGCGACGGTCGCCGAGGCCGGGCGCTGAATCACCGGGACCGGGCGCTGAATCACCGGGGCCGGGCGCTGATCGCCCGAGTCGTCCTACTCTGATCGCCTGAGTCGGGGACGTCCGTTCGGTGCATTGAATTGCCCTATTTTGCGTTGACTGAAAAAAGGTGGCCGGTAGTTTTACTGCTACGCAGCGCTAAGTGATCACGGTTCCAGCGCGGCGTGCCAGGCCTAACCGGGGGGATGCGCGGGGCGGTGGCTCGATGCCGCCGCCCCACGCGCTTTTGATCGCGCGTACGCTGAATTGTTGCCGTCCGCTCATGCACCTGGCAGATCTTGGAGACTTCATGACGAGCACGATTCAGTCATCGGCAGGCGCGTCGACGCCCGGCCGCCCGCAGACGGTCGCCGAGGGCGACTTCAAGGTGGCGGACCTGTCGCTCGCGGCGTTCGGCCGCAAGGAGATCCAACTCGCCGAGCACGAGATGCCGGGCCTGATGGCGATCCGCGCCGAGTACGCGCAGGCGCAGCCGCTGCGCGGCGCGCGGATCACCGGCTCGCTGCACATGACGATCCAGACCGCGGTGCTGATCGAGACGCTGGTCGCGCTCGGTGCGCAGGTGCGCTGGGCGTCCTGCAACATCTTCTCCACCCAGGACCACGCCGCCGCGGCGATCGTCGTGGGCCCGACCGGCACCCCGGACAACCCGCAGGGCGTGCCGGTGTACGCCTGGAAGGGCGAGACGCTGCCGGAGTACTGGTGGTGCACCGAGCAGGCGCTGGTGTGGCCCGACGGGGCAGCGCCCAACATGATCCTCGACGACGGCGGGGACGCGACCCTGCTGGTGCACAAGGGTGCCGAGTTCGAGGGCGCCGGCGCGGTGCCCGCGGTGTCCGAGCACGACAGCGAGGAGTACGGCGTCATCCTCGACGTGCTGCGTCGCTCCCTCGCGGAGGACGACCAGCGCTGGACCCGGATCGCGGCCGGCATCAAGGGCGTGACCGAGGAGACCACCACCGGCGTGCACCGGCTGTACGAGATGCACAACAACGGGACGCTGCTGTTCCCCGCGATCAACGTCAACGACTCGGTGACCAAGAGCAAGTTCGACAACAAGTACGGCTGCCGGCACTCGCTCGTCGACGGCATCAACCGGGCCACCGACGTGCTCATCGGCGGAAAGGTGGCCGTGGTCTGCGGGTACGGCGACGTCGGCAAGGGCTGCGCGGAGTCGCTGCGCGGTCAGGGGGCCCGCGTGATCGTCACCGAGGTCGACCCGATCTGCGCGCTGCAGGCCGCGATGGACGGCTACGAGGTCACCACCCTCGACGACGTCGTGGACCGGGCGGACATCTTCGTCACGGCCACCGGCAACAAGGACGTCATCACCGCCGAGCAGATGGCCCGGATGAAGCACCAGGCGATCGTCGGCAACATCGGGCACTTCGACAACGAGATCGACATGGCCGGCCTGGCCCGGACGCCCGGTGTCAAGAGGGTCAACATCAAGCCGCAGGTCGACGAGTGGGTCTTCCCCGACGGCCACGCGATCATCGTGCTCAGCGAGGGGCGGCTGCTCAACCTCGGTAACGCCACCGGGCACCCGAGCTTCGTGATGAGCAACTCGTTCACCAACCAGGTGATCGCGCAGATCGAGCTGTTCGCCAAGACCGACCAGTACCCGGTGGGCGTCTACACGCTGCCCAAGCACCTGGACGAGAAGGTGGCGCGGCTGCACCTCGACGCGCTCGGGGTCAAGCTCACCCGGCTGACGAAGGAGCAGGCCGACTACATCGGCGTCAGCGTCGAGGGTCCGTACAAGTCGGACCACTACCGGTACTGATTCCGGCTCACGTATCCGAGGGGCACCCCACAGCGCACCCTTGTGCTGTGGGGTGCCCCTTTTCGTGCCGCCGCCCGCCATGGCGTAATCCGGTTGCGCAACCACGGAGGCCAGGTCCGGTGGGTGTCGCGTTTAGCGGCATGTTGTGGGCGGGTATATACCGGATAAATCACGCAATAGGCTCGCAACTGGACGGCAAAAATACGACATTCGCCGTCCGGGCCCGACCGTACGGATGATGTAAGTAGACGCCGCGCGGCGTCCGCATAACGGGACAGTCACGAAATTCAGCGGCCTCTTTGCACGGGACCGCGGGCGACGTTTGCTTTAGGCACTACATCGCAGCCTGTCTCAGCCCCGTGCACGCGTCGTGCCGTGCTACCGGTGGCTCGACGCTGTTGTGGTAGCTGACTGGAGGGAAGATGCACACAGGTAAGAGGTTGGCGGGCGCCGTCGTCGCCGCCGGCGTCTCACTGCTGGTGGTTTCGGCGTGCGGTAGTGGCGGAAGCTCGAACAACGGCAAGACCGTCTCGTCGAGCTTCGCCGACTGCGCCACCAAGCCGAACACCTGCAACAGTGGCGACACCAAGAGCGGTGGCACGTTCACATTCACGATCGAAAAGACGATCGACAACTGGAACCAGAACGACGGCGACGGGAACACCCAGGACTTCGGGGAGGTGCTCGACGGGGTCCTGCCCTCGGTGTTCAACGGCCAGCCTGACCTCGGCCCCGCGCTGAACACCGACCTGGTGACGTCGGCGCAGCAGACGAGCGCCAACCCGCAGACCATCGTCTACAAGATCAACCCGAAGGCGGTCTGGGACGACGGCACGCCGGTCACGGCTGACGACTTCGTCTACGCCTGGAAGACCCAGAACGGCAAGGACTGCAAGGACTGCAACGCGGCCAGCACGTCCGGGTACGACCAGATGAAGTCGGTCACCGGCTCGGACAACGGCAAGACCGTGACCGTGGTGTACGACACGCCGTTCACCGACTGGAAGCAGCCCTTCGGCCCGCTCTACCCGGCGCACATCGCCCAGCAGCACGGTGACCTCGCCGCCTCCTGGAAGTGGTTCGGCGAGAACCCGGTGAACTACTCGGCCGGTCCGTACAAGATCTCGGACTACCAGAAGGACGTCTCGGTCACCGAGGTTCCGAACCCGAAGTGGTGGGGCAAGAAGCCGAGCCTCGACAAGCTGGTCTTCCGCATCATCACCGACCAGAACCAGGAAGTCCCCGCCCTCCAGAACAACGAGGTGCAGGCGATCTACCCGCAGCCGAACCAGGATCTCGTCAACCAGGTGAAGGCGCTGGCCCCCAACGTGCAGTACACCCTGGGCAAGGGCCTGACCTGGGAGCACCTCGACCTGAACCTGAAGAACAAGTTCCTGGCCGACAAGACGCTGCGCCAGGCGGTCTTCACGGCGGTCAACCGCCAGGCGATCATCGACAAGACCGTCGGTCAGTTCGCGCCGGGCATCAAGCCGCTCAACAACCACAACTTCATGCCCGGCCAGGCCGGCTACAAGGACACCGTCACGGCGTCCGGCGCCGGTAACGGCGACATCGAGAAGGCCAAGAAGCTGCTGACCGACGCGGGCTACAAGGGTGTCGGCACCGCGCTGACCACCGCGGCCGGCGAGCCGGTGACGATGCGCATCAGCTACACCATCGGCAACACGCTGCGTCAGGCGAGCGCCGAACTGTTCCAGAACGAGATGCAGCAGCTCGGCATCAAGGTCACCATCACGCCGATCCAGTCCCTGGGCAAGACGCTGAGCGCGGGCGACTTCGACGCGATCATCTACGCGTGGGTGGGCACGCCGTTCCCGTTCGCGGGCGCGGTGCAGATCTGGACCGAGGCCGGCGGCAGCGACTACGGCCACTGGTCGAACCCGCAGGCCGACGCGCTGACCAAGCAGGCCGCGAGCGAGTCCGACCTCAAGAAGGCGACGGACCTGCTCAACCAGGCCGACCAGATGCTGTCCAACGACTACTACTCGCTTCCGCTGTTCCAGAAGCCGACCTTCCTCGCGGTGTACTCGCAGTTCGCGAACATCCGCGACAACGCGACCAACGTCGGCCCGGCGTACAACGACGGGGAGTGGGGTCTGCGCGCCTCTGCCAAGTGACGCGCACCGAGTAGTCAGTAACCGCTTCTTTTACAGTGGGTAGTGTCGGATCCCGGACGTCAGTGTCCGGGATCCTTCACTAAGTGGGCACAGCTGGGAGGAATGCGTGCTCGCATACGTCATACGACGCATCTTCGTCTCGATCCCGATCCTGATCGGATCCACGATCCTGGTCTTCATCATGGTCAAGTTCTCGGGCGACCCGCTCGAGGGCCTGAAGATGCGCAATCCGCCGCCACCGCGGCAGACCATTCTGAACGAGGAGCACCGCCTCCGGCTGGACAAGCCCGTCTGGGAGCAGTACTGGCTCTGGCTCAAGGGCCTGGTCCTGCACGGTGACTTCGGGCCCTCGGTGCACGGCAACATCAACATCGGTCACGAACTGGGTGACCGGCTCTTCGTCACGCTCCGGCTGGTCGTGCTGTCGGTGCTTATCGCCCTCATCTTCGCGGTCATCACGGGCGTGGTGAGCGCGGTGAAGCAGTACTCGGCCACCGACTACAGCTTCACCTTCCTCGGCTTCCTGTTCCTGGCGATGCCGTCCTTCTGGTTCGCGATCCTGCTCAAGTCGGCCGGCATCGCGTACAACCAGGCCACCGGTACCGAGGCATTCTTCACGATCGGCGAGAAGTCGGTCCTCCTCACCGACGACTCGGGGTGGGGGCAGTTCAAGGACATCGCCGGGCACATGGTGCTTCCGACCATCTCGCTGGCCCTCATCAGCTACGCGGCATGGAGCCGCTTCCAGCGCGCATCGATGCTGGAGGTGCTCAACAGCGACTACGTCCGCCTGGCGCGGGCCAAGGGGCTGCGCAGCCGCCAGGTGCTGGTCCGTCACGCGCTCCGGACGGCGCTGATCCCGCTGACCACCGTCACCGCGCTCGATATCGCGGCGCTGCTGGGCGGCGCCGTCATCACCGAAATGGTGTTCCAGTGGCACGGGCTCGGCGACTACCTGCTGAGGTCGATCCGGGACCACGACGCGTACGCGATGATGGGCTGGCTGCTGGTCTCCGCGATCATCGTCATCGTCTTCAACCTGATCGCCGACCTGCTGTACAGCGTGCTGGACCCGAGGATCCGCTATGAGTAGGCGAAGTCAGCGAGTCTTGAGCCCACGGCATGGCAGCGAGGTGACGGCATGAGTGAGATTCGCGCGAGTTCGGTGACGACGTCGGGCGCCCCACAGCCGACGTCGCCGACCGGTGCGGCCGACCGGGAGTTCACGGTCAAGGAGCGCAGCCAGCTCCAGCAGGCGTTCCGCCGCTTCCTGCGGCACCGGCTCGCCGTGCTCAGCCTGGTGCTGTTCATCCTGATCGTGCTGCTGGCGTTCGTCGGGCCGCTGATCTGGAAGTACAAGTACACCGACATCACCCCGGACAACTCGCAGCCGCCGTCGCCGGCCCACCCGTTCGGCACCGACAGCCTCGGGCACGACTGGTTCGCCCAGGTGCTGCGCGGGCTCCAGCAGTCGGTGAAGGTGGCGCTGTGCATCGCGATCGTCGCGTCGACCCTCGGAGTGGTGTGGGGCGGCGTCTCCGGCTACTACCGGGGCATCTCCGACTCCGTGCTGATGCGGTTGGCCGACCTGATCCTGACGATTCCGGCGATCGCGCTGGCCGCGGCGCTCGGCAACATCGGCGGCGGCACCTGGTGGATGATCGCACTGGTCCTCGGCGGGCTGTCCGCCCCGCTGGTGGCCCGCGCCGTGCGCGGCGTGGTGCTGTCCCTGCGTGAGCAGGAGTTCGTCGAGGCGGCCCGGGCGCTCGGCGCCTCGGACCGCTGGATCATCCTGCGCCACCTGGTGCCCAACGCGTTCGCGGTGGTCATCGTCTACGCGACGCTGCTGGTGGCCACCGGCATCCTGTCCGAGACCGCGCTGTCGTTCATCGGCTTCGGGGTGCACCCGCCGGACACCTCGCTCGGGCTGCTTATCTACCAGGCGCAGTCGGCGGTCCAGACCCGGCCCTGGCTGTTCTACTTCCCGGGCCTGTTCATCATTCTGATCGCGCTCACGGTCAACTTCATCGGTGACGGCCTGCGCGACGCGTTCGACCCCCGACAGACGAGGCAACGCCGATGACCGCAGAGAGCAACATCCAACTGGACCGCCGTTCCGCCGACGGCGACGCCGTTCTCGAGGTCGAGAACCTCACCGTCGAGTTCCCCACCGAGGACGGCGTCGTGCAGGCCGTCCGCGGCGTCAGCTACCGGCTCGCGCCGGGCGAGGCGATGGGGATCGTCGGTGAGTCGGGCTCCGGAAAGTCCGTGACCTCGATGGCGGTCATGGGGCTGCTGCCGAAGACCGCGAAGATCACGGGGTCGGTGCGCTTCCGGGGCGAGGAGCTGCTCGGGCGCAGCGAGAACGGGTTCGCCGAGATCCGCGGCAAGAAGATCGCCATGATCTTCCAGGACCCGCTGACGTCGCTCAATCCGGTGTACACGGTGGGTCGGCAGATCGCCGAGGCGATCCTGGCCCACAACGACGTCTCCAAGAAGGTGGCGAACGACCGGGCGGTCGAACTGCTCGCCACCGTCGGCATCCCGTTCCCCGAGCAGCGGGTGAACAACTACCCGCACGAGATGTCCGGCGGCATGCGGCAGCGGGTGGTCATCGCCATCGCGATGGCCAACGACCCCGACGTCATCATCGCCGACGAGCCCACCACCGCCCTCGACGTGACGGTGCAGGCCCAGGTGCTGGAGGCGCTCGAGGCGGCCCGCGCCGCCACCGGCGCCGCGCTCGTCCTGATCACCCACGACCTCGGCGTCATCGCCGGCCACGCCGACCGCATCTGCGTGATGTACGCCGGCAAGCTGGTCGAGAAGGGCACCGTCGACGAGGTGTTCTACGAGCCGCGGATGCCGTACACGCTCGGCCTGCTCGGCAGCCTGCCGCGCCTGGACGAGGCCGGTCGCGAGCGGCTCACCCCGATCGTCGGTTCGCCGCCGTCGCTGATGCACCTGCCGCCGGGCTGCCCCTTCACGCCGCGGTGCCCGCTCGCGCAGCCGATCTGCGAGGAGCGGGAGCCGGATCTGTACGGCACGGATCAGCCCGGCCACGTGGCGGCGTGCCACTTCCACGAGCGGTTGGTCGGGGTGACCCCCGGTCAGCTGTTCCGGCCGACCTCGGCGGACACCGGGTCGGTCGCGCCTGCGAACCTGGAGACACAGCAATGACGGCCCCGAACGTGGCGGAACCGGCGGTGAGCACCGACCGCCAACCCGTACTCGCCGTACACGACCTGGTCAAGCACTTCCCGGTGCGCTCGCGCGGCCTCGTCCGCCGCCGGGTCGGCGACGTCCACGCGGTCTGCGGCCTCTCGTTCGACCTGTTCGAGAACGAGACGCTGGGCCTGGTCGGTGAGTCCGGCTGCGGCAAGACGACGACGGGCCGGCTGCTGCTCAACCTGATCCCGGCGACCTCCGGCGAGGTCGTCTACGGCGGGCGCAACCTGGTCGAGCTCTCGCCCGGGCAGATGCGGCCGCTGCGGCGGGACCTGCAGATCGTCTTCCAGGACCCGTTCGCCTCGCTCGACCCGCGGATGACGGTCAACGAGATCGTGGCCGAGCCGCTGCGCATCCACGGGCTCCTCGGCTCCGGCAAGCAGGCGCGGGACAAGGTCCGGGAGTTGCTGCGGATGGTCGGGCTCAACCCAGAGCACGGCAACCGGTACCCGCACGAGTTCTCCGGCGGCCAGCGGCAGCGCATCGGCATCGCCCGGGCGCTGGCGCTGCGGCCCAAGGCGCTCGTCCTCGACGAGCCGGTCTCGGCGCTGGACGTGTCGATCCAGGCCGGCGTGATCAACCTGCTCGATGACCTGCAGCACGAGCTGGGCCTGTCGTACCTGTTCATCTCGCACGACCTGTCGGTGGTGCGGCACATCGCCGACCGGGTCGCCGTGATGTACCTCGGCAAGATCGTGGAGCTGGCCGACAAGGAGGAGCTGTTCACCCGGGCGGCTCACCCGTACACGCAGGCGCTGATCTCGGCGATCCCGCTGCCGGACCCGCGCAAGGAGCGCAGCCGTCAGCGCATCACGCTGACCGGCGACGTGCCGAGCCCGGTCAGCCCGCCCAGCGGCTGTCGGT
The DNA here is from genome assembly GCF_011947195.1 of Planosporangium thailandense. Lineage (GTDB taxonomy): Bacteria > Actinomycetota > Actinomycetes > Mycobacteriales > Micromonosporaceae > Planosporangium > Planosporangium thailandense. The sequence continues at coordinate 76,832 of NZ_JAATVY010000012.1, forward strand.
TCCGTACCCGCTGCCCGAAGTTCGCCGACGTGCTGAGCGAGGACGAGCGGCAGAAGTGCGTGAACGAGGAGCCGGCCCTGATCGACCGGGGCCAGGGGCACGCCTCGGCGTGCCACTACGCGGAGGCGATGAAGCTGGTCTGACGATCGCCCGTCGGGGTGTGGTCGGGCTTCGGCGTGAGGCCCGGCCACACCGAGGCGGTGGCGGCCCTGGCCGCGGCCAGCCGACCGGCGGCCCGCCGGTGCCGCTCGGCGAGCACCGCCGCCAGGTAGGCCCAGCCGGGCACGCCGGGCGGGGGAGGCGGCGTGACGCGGCTGGCTACCTCGGCGGCCAGCGCGTGTCCGAGGCGGCTGCGGGCCGGTTCCCGCAGGTGCCTGTTGCGGGCCAGGAAGTGCCGCACCGCGAGCGCCAGGTCGTCGTCGAGGCCGGTCAGATCGAGCAGCGCGGCCCACGGTCCGAGCCCGGGCGGCATGGCCGGCGCCCATCCCCAGGCCGACGGGGTGCGCTCGTGGATCACGATCGTGCCGGCCGTGAGGTCACCGAGGCGCTCGCCGCGGGGGTGGGCGAGCATCGTGGTCAGGCTGACGATCCAGGTCAGAATGGGGAACACCAGCCCAGGCCACTCCACGGCCACCGCCACGAGGCGGCGGGTGAGCGCGTGCCGGAACCGGATGGGGCCGCCGTCGGCCCGCACCACGCGCAGACCGAGCGCGAGCTTGCCGACCGTACGGCCGCCGGCCAGCGTCTCCATCGCGACCGGGTAGCCGACGAGCACCACGACGGTGAGGACGACGGTCAGCCCCGCCATGAGCGCCGCGTCGGCGGTCGGGCCGGCCAGCGCTACAACCAGGCCGGTGGCCCACCCCAGGACTAGGAACGCCACCGCCTGTACGACAAGGTCCACCATGACGGCGAGTACGCGGGAGCCGATGCCGGCGATCCGGACGTCCAACTCCACCGCCTCGCCGCTGACGAGCCGGCCGGACCCGCCCGCGGGCGGGGAAAGTGGATCCATCGCCACAGTGAACACCATCCGCCGGCCGGGCGGGGCACTACAGTCAACGCTGTGGATCTGGACGCGTACGTCGCTGAGCACGCCGGCGAATGGCGCCGGCTGCAGTGGCTCGCCCAGCGGCGGCGGTTGTCGGCGGCGCAGGCCGACGAGCTGGTCGAGCTCTACCAGCGGACCGCCACGCACCTGTCCCTGATCCGAAGCCGCTCACCCGACCCCGTCCTGGTGGCGCGGCTGTCGCACCTGGTACTCGCGGCCCGGTCGGCCATCACCGGGCCCGGCGTGTTCTCGTGGCGGTCGATCGGGCGCTTCTTCACCGTCTCGTTCCCGCTGGAGACGTACCGGGCGTGGCGGTGGTGGACGGCGGTGGCCGCCGGCTTCGTCGCCCTGTCGGGCGCGCTCATCGGGTACGTGGCGGGCCATCCCGACGCGGCGCACGTCTTCATGAGCGCAGACGAGATCGACCAGGTCGTCAACACCGACTTCGTCGGCTACTACAGCGCCTACCAGCCGCAGAACTTCGCGTTCCAGGTCTGGACCAACAACGCCTGGCTGTCGGCGCAGTGTCTGGCCTCCGGCGTACTGATCGTGCCGGTGCTGTACCTGTTGGCCATGAACGCGCTCAACACGGGCGTCATGGGCGGGGTGATGGTGTCGGCCGGCCGGGCGGACGTGTTCTTCGGCTACCTCGCGCCGCACGGCCTGCTGGAGCTGACCGCGGTGTTCATCGCCGCGGGCGTCGGCCTGCGCGTCGGATGGGCGTGGATCGCGCCCGGCCCGGGTCGGACCCGGGGACAGGCGCTCACGCGGGCCGCCCGGTCCGGCATGCTGGTCGCGCTCGGGCTGGTCGGGGTACTCGCGGTCAGCGGGCTGCTGGAGGCGTTCGTGACGCCGTCCGGGCTGCCGACCGTGCTGCGCGTCGGTGTCGGGGCGGTGGTCTGGCTGGCCTTCCTGACCTACGTGGTGGTGGCGGGCCGTCGCGCCGCACGCACCGATCCTTCGTCATGATCGCGGAACTTTTTCCGTGTCTCAGCACGGAAAAAGTTCCGCGATCATGGGGGAGTGGGGGCCTCAGAGGCGGCCGGTCGCCTTCATCGCCAGGTACGCGTCGGCCACCCGGGAGGCGAAAAGCTCCACGGGCGCGTCGACGACCTCGACACCGTGCCGGGTCAGCGCGGCGCGTACCCGGTCGCGCTCGGCGAGCGCCCGGTGCGCGGCCGCCGCGGTGTAGAGATCGTCGACCGAGCCGGAGCCGGCCGTATCGGTCAGGCGGGCCAACTGCTGGTCGTGGACGGCGGCGACGACCACCTTGTGCCGGGCGGCCAGGCGGGCGAGGACCGGCAGCAGCCCCTCGCCCAGCGCCGCCGGCTCCAGGGCGGTGAACAGCACCACCAGGGACCGCTTGCGCTCCCGCCGCAGCACCTCGCCGGCGACGAGACCGAAGTCGGTCTCCACCAGGGCCGGCTCCAGCGGTGCGAGCGCCGACACGAGCCGCCACATCAGCGCCTGCTGGCCGACGCCCGCCACCGACGCGCGTACCGCCGTATCCACGGCCAGCAGGTCGACCCGGTCGCCCGCGCGGGCGGCCAGCGAGGACAGCAGCAGCGCCGCGTCGATGGCCGCGTCCAGTCGGGGCTCGTCGCCGACGCGCACCGCCGACGTACGCCCGGTGTCGAGCACGCACAGCACGCGCCGGTCCCGTTCCGGCCGCCAGCTACGGACCACCACGTCGGAGCGGCGGGCGCTGGCCCGCCAGTCGATCGAGCGCACGTCGTCGCCGACCACGTACTCGCGCAAGGCGTCGAACTCGGTGCCCTGCCCGCGCCCACGGGTCACCACCGCGCCGTCGAGCACCCGCAGTCGGGCCAGCTTCTCCGGCAGGTACCGGCGGGAGGTGAAGCGTGGCAGCACCCGGATCGTCCACGGCGGGGTGCGGCGGTCGTCGGTCCGTTGCCGGCTCTGCCGGTACGCCAGTCCCAGCGGCCCGTACGACCGTAGGCTCACCCGGACGCACGGCCGGTCGCCGCGCCGCGTGGGCCGCAGCGTCGTCTCGACCGTGCCGCTCGCGCCCGGCTCCAGATCGAGCCGGTGGGAGTACGGGCCGGCACCGGCCGACGGCACCCAGGCGTCCCGGACGCGGGCCCGCAGCCGCCGGGGCGAGCCGTTGGTCAGGGTGAGGCGGACGGTGGCCGTCTCGTCGAGCCACATCACCCGGTCACCGTCGCGCGCCAGGGCCACGGTCGTGAGGGGAGCGGCTACCGCGAGGTCGGCCAGTACCAGCACCAGCAGCGCGCCGACCACGACCGCCGCGCCGAGCCAGGGCGCGGGCGTCCACGGCACCACCAGGGCGCCGGCGACCAGCAGCAGCGGTACCCGCTCGGTGATCATCGTGGCGTCGGCACCGTGGCCAGGACGGACTCCAGCACGCTGTCGACGGTCACGCCTTCCAGCTCGGCGTCGGGCCGCAGCCGTACCCGGTGCCGCAGCGCCGGCCGGGCCAGCGCCTTGACGTCGTCGGGGGTGACGTAGTCGCGGCCGTTCAGCCACGCCCAGGCCTTGGCGGCGGCGAGCAGGGCGGTGGCGCCGCGCGGCGAGGCGCCCAGCTCCAGCGACGGCGAGACCCGGGTGGCGCGGCACAGGTCGACCACGTAGCCGAGTACGACGTCGGCGACCCGTACCCGCTGGACGGCGCGCCGGCCGGCGGCCAGGTCGGCGGCGTTCGCGACGGCGGTGACCCCGGCGCCGCGCAGGTCACGGGGGTCGAACCCGTTGTGGTGGGCGCGCAGGACGCCCAGCTCCTCCTCGCGGCTGGGCAGCGGGACGGTCAGCTTGAGCAGGAACCGGTCCAGCTGGGCCTCGGGGAGCGGGTAGGTGCCCTCGTACTCGACGGGGTTCTGGGTGGCGGCGACCACGAACGGCTCGGGCAGCGCCCGGGGCGCGCCCTCCACCGACACCTGCCGCTCCTCCATGACCTCCAGCAGCGCGGCCTGGGTCTTCGGGGGAGTGCGGTTGATCTCGTCGGCGAGCAGCAGGTTGGTGAAGACCGGCCCTTCCCGGAACTGGAACTCCGCGGTGCGGTTGTCGAAGATCAGCGACCCGGTGACGTCGCCGGGCATCAGGTCGGGGGTGAACTGCAGCCGCTTGGCGTCCAGGTCGAGCGCTGCCGCGAGGGCGCGTACGAGCAGCGTCTTCGCGACGCCGGGTACGCCCTCGAGCAGCACGTGGCCGCGGCTGAGCAGGGCGATCACGAGGCCGGTGACCACCGCGTCCTGCCCGATGACGACCTTGCCGACCTCGGCGCGCAGGCGGCCGAGCGCCACGCGGGCCGCGCTGTCCGGGTCGGTGTCCACTGTGTTCGGGGCTGATGGGTCTGTCACCGAAGGCTCTCCTCTATCGGGTACGCGCGCACGGCGCGCAGCAGGCGGTCCAGGTTCGCGGCGGCCGCGACGAACTGCTCGTCGTCGTCGGGGGTCGGCGGCCGCAGCGCCGTGCGCACGTCGGTCGCGGTCCAGCCGGACCGCGCGGCCGCGGCCGCCTCGAGGGTCTCGGCCGGCGCGTCCGGGGGCAGGTCCAGCAGCCGGCGTAGCCGCTCGTCGGTCGCCGCGCGCAGCGTCTCCAGCGCCGTGTCGCGGGCCTTGGCCCGCCGGTACAGCCGGCCGCGGCCGAGTACCGTCTCGGCGGCCGGCACGCTGACCGGCAGCGGCTCCGGGATCGGGGTGCCCAGCCGGCGGGCTCTGGCCGCCGCCAGCAGCGCCCCGGCGGCGAGCAGCAGCGCCAGCGTGACCCAAGCGGCGGCCGGGAACGCCGACCACAGCGAGGGACCGCCGCCACCGCTGTCGCGGTTGGTCCCGGGCGCCGGGTGGGCCGTACCCGGCAGCGGGAAGTCGGGGTCGGGTGAGCCGTTCGGACCCAGCGACGGCGGGGCGTTGTCCGGCGCGCCGCCCGCGTTGAAGCCGGGCCGCGGCTCCAACCGGTGCACGTCCAGCCAGACCAGCCGGTCGGCGCCGGTCAACAGGGCGGTGGCGAGGTCGGCGTTGCCGTGCTCGCCGATGCGGTCGTTGCGGAACGCGTCGTCGGCGCCGATCACGGTGAGCCGCGTGTCGTGCCAGCTCAGCTCGACCAGCCCGCCGGCGTAGCAGCGGTGCAGTTCGGTCGTGTCCGGGGCGGGCACGGTGAACAGCACCGCCCGCCGGACGGCCGCCGCGCCGGCGTTCGCCGCCGCCGGCAGGTCGCAGCCGGGTGGCCCGACCGCGGTGGCCCAGCGCCGGCTCGTGACGGCGACCGGCAGGTTTCCGGCGGCCAGGGCCCGGTCGCTCGGCGCGACGAGCACGATCCGCGTCGACGCCGGCATCAGCTTGAGCATGCGCAGGTAGTACGGGTGGACCAGGGCGGGCGCCGGGACGAGGAGGGTGGCGTCGCCGCGGTACGCCGACACCAGCGCGTCGGAGGTCCTGGTGGCGCGCTCGACGCGGACACCGCGCCGCTCGACGAGCCGGGCCAGCCGGGCCGCTCCGGTGGGGGCGCTGCTGGCCGGCGACAGGTAGGCCGGGTCGGACTGGTCGGGCTGTTGCAGCGCGTAGGCGACGGCCGAGACCGCGACCAGCGCGACGACCAGCGCAAGCGGGGTGACCAGGCGCAGCCAGCGCAGCCGCCGCCGGCGCGGCGGCGCGCCCGGGACCCCGGCCGGCGTCGGTGTGGCCGGCGTCGGGGCGGCCGGTCGCGGGGCGATCACGCTCATCCTCGGCTCCCCGCCGTGCTCCGCGCGAGCGCCTCCCGTGCGGCGTCCGCCAGTGCGCGCATCCGGGCGTCCGTTTCGGCGCCGGCCGGGCGGCCGGCGTACCAGACCTCGGAGAAGAGGGCGGCCGCTTCGGACAGCGGCGCGCCGACCGCGGGCAGCGCGTGGCCGGCGGCCCGGGCCAGTTCGGTGACGGTCCAGCCGGGCCGGTGTTCGATGACGCCGCGTTCCACCAGGTGCCGGACCATCGCGCGCAGCCGCTCACGGACCGCCTCGGCGTAGCGCCCGGCCGCCGCGAGCCGGTCGGCCAGCGAGGCGAGGTCGTCGGCCGGCACGGCGGGCAGTTCGTCCGCGGGGACCGGTGGTGGCGGCGGGGCGCTGTCGCCGCGGCGACGCTTCCAGCGCAGGTGCGGCCAGCGCAGCCGGGGCAGGCGCGGCCTCCGCCAGCGCAGGCGCGGCAGCCGCGGCCTCCGCCAGCGGGGCAGGCGCGGGCGCGGCCGGCGCAGCCGCCAGCGCGGGCGGCGCAGGCGCGGTAGCCGGCGGGGGACCCAGGCGGGGAACCAGTACCAGGCGGCGCCGAGGAGGCCGGCGGCGATCAGCGACAGCACCAGCAGCAGCGGCAGCGGAATCACGTCCGAGACCGCCGCGACCAGGTCGGTCCACCATCGGCTCACGGGGCCACCCGGGACAGGTCGGGCCGGGAACCGGCGTCGCGGCGCAGTGCGCGCCCGAGCCAGATGTCGAGGCCCTCGGTACGGATCCGGGCCTCCACGTACAGCACCGCGTCCACGCAGGCCAGCGCGGGATAGGCGACCGCATTGACGCCGGCGGCGATGGCCATGGCGGCCCAGGGCAGCCACGGGCGCAGGCCGAAGAACTGGTACAGCACCAGCGGACCGCCGAGCGCGAGCGTGACCCGGACAGCCAGCCAGGCGCCGTAGCCGACGAGCCGGAACGCCGCGGCCCGCAGGCCCGCGCGGACGGACAGTGCGAGCGAGCGCAGCAGCGCGCCGCCCGGACCACGGCGCTCGATCACGACGGCGGGTACGGCGAGCCCGGCCAGTCCGTACCCGAAGATCCAGGGCAGCAGACCGGCGAGCGCGCAGATACCGACCACCAGGCCGGTGATCAGGGCGACGACGGTGACCGCGAACCACCGGGAACCGCCGAGGGAAAGCAGTTGCCGTGGGGTCGGGCGCTCGCCGAGCAGGTCGGCCGTGGCGACGTGGCCGGCGAGGCCGCCGAGCAGCGCGATCGCCACCGCTTCGGCCGCGAGGCCGGCGGCGAGGAGCACCCAGTACTGGCCGAGGCGGTCGGAGTGCGGCAGGTAGCCGGGCACGCTGACGTCGGCCGCCGTCCGCAACGGGCGGAGGGCGGCCTGCTCGGCCACTCCCAGGACCGCGCCGGCGAGCAGCAGCGGCGTGGCGCCGCGGCGCAGCAGCGCCACCGCGGTGTCGAGGAGTTCGCCCAGCGTGAGTGGCCGCAGTGGGATCACTCCCGGTGGGGGTGGCAGCGGCACGAGGTCTCCTGGGCACTGTTGTCGATGAGGACGGGGACTCATGGTGGCATGTCTGGATGTTCGTGCGCGTCCCTGTCACTCCAGCGGCGCCAATGTCGGACTAAAACGGTCTAAAACCCCCAACGTTCGGCCGGTCCGGGGACACCTCGCCCACGTCGCGGCGCATTGGTGGAATCATTGGGCCCCATGAGGGCCCGTGTACTGGTGGTCGACGATGACCCCGCGCTCGCCGAGATGCTCGGCATCGTGCTGCGCAGCGAAGGTTTCCTGCCGTCTTTCGTCGCCGACGGCGAGCGCGCCCTCACCGCGTTCCGCGAGGCCCGGCCCGACATCGTCCTGCTCGACCTGATGCTGCCGGGGATGAGCGGCATCGACGTGTGCCGGGCGATCCGCGCCGAGTCCGGGCTGCCGATCGTGATGCTGACGGCCAAGAGCGATACGGTCGACGTCGTGCTCGGCCTCGAATCCGGCGCCGACGACTACGTCGTCAAGCCGTTCAAGCCGAAGGAGCTGGTCGCGCGGATGCGGGCCCGGCTGCGCCGGGGCGAGGACGTCACCCCGGAGCTGCTCACGATCGGGCCGCCCGGCAACCAGATCACGATCGACGTGCCGGCGCACACCATCACCCGCAACGGCGAGGAGGTCAAGCTGACTCCGCTGGAGTTCGACCTGCTCGTCGCGCTGGCGCGCAAGCCCCGCCAGGTGTTCACCCGCGAGGTCCTGCTGGAGCAGGTGTGGGGATACCGCCACGCCGCCGACACCCGGCTGGTCAACGTGCACGTGCAGCGGCTGCGGGCGAAGATCGAGCCCGATCCGGAGCGGCCGGAGATCATCCTCACGGTGCGCGGCGTCGGCTACAAGGCCGGTACGGGCTAGGTCGTGCCCGAGCCCGACCCCTCGGACGTCGCAGGCGACGGATCCAGCCGGCTCCGTCGGCCGGTCGACGACGCCCGGCCCCGGCCGCTGACCGGAACCGTCCGGCTGCGCGTACCCGCGTCCGTCCGCCGGCGATCGGCGTCGATCGCGGCCCGGCTGGCCGTCAGCCCTCCGGGTCGTGCCGGCCGTGCGCTGGTCCGGCTGGTCCTCGCGGGACTGCTCGCCGGGTGGCGGTCGCCGTTGGCCCGGGTGCCGTTGCGCCACGCCGTCCGGCTCTGGCACCGCGGCCGCCGCGCCTGGCGGCGCTCGCTGCAGGTACGGATCGTGTCGATCACGCTCGTGCTGTCGCTGCTCGTGGTGGGGGTGTTCGGCTTCGTGGTCGCGTCCGCGATCACCGGCGGCCTGCTCGACGCCCGGGTCAGATCGGCGAGCAAGACCGTCGACCAGGGCGCCGCGTACGCGGCCAGCCAGCTCAAGGGCGTGACCCAGCCGGGCGACCCGGCGCTGCTGACCACCGTGCCGGCGGTCGTCGTCGCGCTGGGCAACGCCGAACAGAGCGGCCAGGTCCAGGTGATCATCCGGGCCAGCGACTCCTCGTTGAGCTCCCTACCCGCCCAGTCGCTGGCCTGGCCGAAGGCGGACGCGTACAACGTCGTGACGTCGGGCCGGCTCGCCGACCTGCGCCGCCAGGTCGGACGCGGCAAGATGGCCCGGCAGTACGCCACGGCCAACCCGGACGGCAACGGCGAGCGGCGGTACCTGGTCTTCGGCACCCCGATCAACAGCAGCGGCGCCGGGGGCCAGCTTGAGCTGTACTACCTGTTCCCGCTCGACAACGAGGTCGCCACGGTCGACCTGGTGCGCACCACCCTGATCGCGACCGGCGCGGCGCTGGTGGTGCTGCTGGCCATGGTCGCCGCGCTGGTCACCCGGCTGGTCGTCCGGCCGGTGCGCATCGCCGCCCGGACCGCGCAGCGGCTGTCCGCCGGCCTGCTCGACCAGCGCATGGAGGTGCGCGGCGAGGACGACCTGGCCCGGCTGGCCGCCTCGTTCAACCAGATGGCCGGCAACCTCCAGCGCCAGATCGTACGGCTCGAGGAGATGTCGCGGCTGCAGCGGCGGTTCACCTCGGACGTCTCGCACGAGCTGCGGACGCCGCTGACCACGGTGCGGATGGCCGCCGACCTGATCTTCTCCGCCCGCGAGGACTTCGAGCCGGCCGTGGCCCGCAGCGCCGAGCTGTTGCAGGCCGAGCTGGACCGCTTCGAGGGGCTGTTGACCGACCTGCTGGAGATCAGCCGGTTCGACGCCGGGTTCGCGATGCTCGACGCGGAGGCCACGGACCTGGTACCCGTGGTGCGACGCGCCGCCGACGGGCTCACGTCCGTAGCGGAGCGCGCCGGCTGCGCGGTCGACGTGAGCGTTCCCGGTGCCCCGGTGATCGTCGAGATCGACCCCCGCCGCATCGAACGGGTCCTGCGCAACCTCATCGGCAACGCGATCGAGCACAGCGAGGGCAAGCCTGTCCGGGTCACCCTGGCCGCGGACGACTCGGCGGTCGCCGTGACCGTGCGCGACCACGGGGTGGGCCTGCGTCCGGGGGAGGAGAAGCTGGTGTTCAACCGGTTCTGGCGCGCCGACCCGTCGCGGGCCAGGCAGACGGGCGGCAGCGGGCTCGGGCTGTCGATCAGCCTGGAGGACGCCCGGCTGCACGGCGGCTGGCTGGAGGCGTGGGGCGCGCCCGGCCAGGGCGCGCAGTTCCGGCTGACCCTGCCCGTCCGCGCCGGTGAACGCCTGGTCTCCTCGCCGCTGGCGCTCGTACCGGCGGACGCGCCGCCGGCGAGATCGGCCGAACCCGCCGGTACCCCCGCCGTGGTCGGCGTGGCCGCCTCGGCGGCGACGCCGGTGGCGGGCGGCGACCCGGGTGACGAAGGGCGGGTCACGCCGTGATCGTCCGCCGTTGGCTGATCGTCGCTCTGCTGGTCGCGGGGCTGCCGCTCCCGCTGGTCGGCTGCGGCGTGCCCAGTTCGGGGCCGGCCGTCGTGGTCAAGGCCGCCCCCCGTAACGGCGTGCCGAGCAACCCGGACGCGGCGGTGACCAAGAAGACGCCGCTCGGGGTGACCGATCCACAGGAGCTGGTCCGCCGCTACCTGCAGGCGATGGCCTGGGGCAACGACACCAGCCAGGACCCCAACGCGACGGACAAGGCGGTCGAGTCGGCCAAGGCGTTCCTGACCCCGGAGGCGCAGGCCAACTGGGTACGCGGCCAGGACATCACGGTCGTCCGGGTGCAGTTCAACCTGCTTCCGGTGACCACGGCCAACGGCATCCGGGTCGACGTGGCCATGCAGCCGGTGGGCGTGCTCGACGGCCACGGTTCGATCGAGCCGAAGGCCACCGGCGTTCCGTCGACCTACGCGTTCACGGTCGTGCCCGAGGAGCGCGGCCGGGGCCTGCGCATCGCCAACGCGCCCAACGGGATGCTGCTGAGCACCGAAGGGCTCGACAACCTGTACAACGTCGAGCCGATCTACTTCTGGGACAGCTCCAACCGCAGCCTCGTACCGGACCTGCGCTACATCAACCGGTCGCTGTCGCCGGCCACCCGCGTCGCCGAGGTGACCGGGTGGCTGCGCGACGGACCGTCGGACTACCTCCGGCCCGGGGTCAGCCCGTTGCCGGCCGCCATCGAGTTCAAGGACCGGCCGGTACTCGACGCCACGCCCGGCAGCGTACGCATCAACCTGGCGGCGAAGGCCGCGAACGTGCAGAACCAGCTCGCGAAGTTCGCCATCCAGCTGAGATGGTCGCTGCGCTCGCTGGCCAGCAGCGTCGAGCTGCAGATCGAGGGCCAGCGCCAGGACCTGAGCCGGGACGTCGCGTGGTCGAACCCGGCCGCCGTGCCGGACGGGCAGCGGGACGCGCCCCGCTTCGGCGTGGTCGACGGGCGGGTCCGCCAGCTCGACGGGGACCCGGTCACGGTGCCCGCGCTGGGCAGCGACGACAACAACAACGTGGTGAGCGCGGCGATCCTGCGCGGCCCCGTGCAGGAGGTCGCGCTGGTCCGGGAGGAGGCGCACGGGCGGCTCCGGCTGTGGCTAGGCAGCTACAACCAGGGCGCGAAGGCGGCGGAGTACGTCGCGACCGACCTGGAAGGCGACGTGATGAGCCGGCCGGTCGGGGTGCTCACGGCGGTCCCCAGCGATCCGGCGTTCCTGTTGGCGGCCGACGGCCGGCTGTGTGCGGTGTCCGCGGCGATCAGACAGTGCGTGGACCGGACGCCGCCGGGCATCGGCGCGGTGACCAACGTGTCGGTCGCGCGCGACGGGCGGCGCGTCGCGCTGGTCGCCGACGGCCGCGTGTACATCGGCATGCTCACGTTCGAGGGCTCGATCCCGTCAGTGTCGCAGTTGGTGGAGGTGCAGACGACGCTGAGCGACGCGGTCGGGGTGGCCTGGAGCCGCGAGGAGTGGCTGGTCGTCGCGGGGCGCTCGGCGGGGCAGTCGGCGCTGGTCGAGGTGACGGTCGACAGCGCACTGGTCGAACAGATGCAGCTACGTGGCCTGACCGGGCTGACCGTGACCCGGATCGTCGCCGATCCGTCGGTACGCCCGGACGCGCCGCTGCGCGGTGAGCGCGGGCCGATCATGATCGAGGCGAACGGCCGCGTCTACCGGGTCTTCTCCGGCAGCGTGGACGAGTACCCGCCGGAGGCGTCACCGGCGCCGTCGACGTCCGCGTCGGCGTCCCCGTCGGGCGCGCCGGCCAAGCAGTCGCTGCCGTCCGCGCCGTTCTTCCTGGACTGAGCCCGGTGACCGCCCGGTCGAGCGAGCCCACGGGGATCTGGCCGGCGCTGGTCGACCTGGTCCTGCCGGCCGGATGCGCCGGCTGTGGCCGGTCCGCCGAGCGCCGTGGCGGCCTGTGCGGTGACTGCGCCGCGGCGCTGGCGGCGGCGCGCCCGCAGCGGGTACGCCCGTGCCCCGAGCCGCCGGGGCTGCCGCGCTGCGTCGCGCTCGCGGCGTACGCGGGATCGCTGCGGGAGGCGATCCTGGCGTACAAGGAGCGGGGCCGGCACACCCTGGCCGGCCCGCTCGGTGACCGGCTGGCCGACGTGGTCGCCGCGGCGCTCGGGGAGACCACCGACCCGGTGCTGCTCGTACCGGTGCCCGCGACGGCCGCGGCGGCCCGGGACCGGTACGGCGACCACATGCTGCGACTGAGTCGCCGGGCGGCGCGGACGCTGGCGCGGCGTGGCCGGCCGGCGGGGGTGGTCTGCCCACTGCGCGCGCGGCCACGGCCGGATTCGGCGCAGTTGTCCGGCGCGGACCGGACGCGCGTGGCCGAGGATGCCTTCGCGCTCGTACCGGGCCGGATTCCGGCGGTCCGCGCGGCCGTGCGGGGCGGGGCACGGCTCGTCGTGGTCGACGACGTGGTGACCACCGGCGCGACGCTCGCAGCGGTGGCAGCCCGCCTCCGCGAGGCGGCGCTCGAGGCGGGGGTCGCCGCCGTGCTCGCGGCCACCCAGCGACGCGCAGTCGTTCGGTAACTCTTGGTTGTTATTCCGGTGTGCTTGTCGCCGATGGAGTGACGTACGGGTGTACACGGGCTAGCGTCGACATTCACCAGTAGTGTCGAGAAAGAGGCACGGCAACACCGCCCGGAAGGGCACGCCGCCCGGACGGTCCCGCGACCGCCGGTCGCCGCGTGAGGGAGGTGAGCGCGAGACACGTTTCACCGGTCGCCCGCGCCAGCGTCGCGCGCCGGTTCCATGCGTCCCGCCGGACGAAAACCCACCGAATGTCACCGGTCATCCGGTGCACCGTACTCACCGTGGTGGAGGTCAAACGTGGACATTGTTGTCAAAGGCCTTAACGTCGAAGTGCCCGATCACTACCGCCAGCACGTAGCCGACAAGCTGCAGAAGATCGAGCGGTACGACCAGAAAATCATTCGAGTCGACGTCGAACTGTTCCACGAGCGCAATCCGCGACAGTCTGACCACTGCCAGCGCGTTGAGATCACCTGTGTGTCACGGGGGCCCGTCGTACGGGCCGAAGCCTGCTGCGCCGACTTCTACGCGGCGCTCGATGCGGCGCTGGCCAAGCTGAACGCCCGGCTGCGCCGGACCGCTGACCGCCGGCGGGTGCACCGCGGCCGCCGCGCGCCGGTCTCGGTGGCCGCGGCCACCGCGCCGCTCGCGCGGATCGGCGCGGAATCGCCCCTGGAGACGGCCGCGGCGGCGGCCACCTCGCCCATCTCGCTCGACGACCCCCTGCTCGACGAGGGCGCGTCGGAGCACGACAACCAGCCGTGGCACATCGTCCGGGAGAAGGAACACCCGGCGGAGCCGATGACCGTCGACGACGCGCTGTTCCACATGGAGCTCGTCGGCCACGACTTCTACCTGTTCATGGACAAGGACTCCGGCCGGCCGAGCGTCGTCTACCGGCGGCGTGCCTACGACTACGGGGTCATCAGCCTCGCCACCTGACCCAGCGACCGCGCCGGCGAGCGGTTCGATCAATGCCTTGAGATGATCGGCTCGTGTCGAGCCGCACCTTGAACAGGTCAGACCTGGTCGTCCTCGCGGGCAGCGCGATCGCCGTCGTGCTCGCGGGTGTGACCCGGTACACGCACGCCGGCGCGGTCCTACCCTTCGTCGTCGCCGCCGTGGCGGTCGCGCTGCTGGCCTCGCTCGTGGGGCGCTGCGTCGACCAGCTCGGCGACCGCTTCGGCGCGGGCGCCACCGGGGTGCTGCAGAGCGCGCTGGGCAACCTGCCCGAGCTGTTCATCGGGTACTTCGCGCTGCGGTCCGGCCTGCTCGACGTCGTCCGGGCGGCGGTCATCGGGTCGATCCTGGCCAACATCCTGCTCGTGCTCGGACTGGCGTTCGTCGTCGGCGGCGTGCGCCACGGCACCCTGGAGTTCAGCTCGCACCGGGCGCGTACCACCACGGTGCTGCTGTTCCTCGCGACCGCCGCGCTGGTGCTGCCGAGCGTCGCGTCGTACGTACACACCCCGGCCGAGCCGCACGAGCGTCAGCTCTCGCTGATCGTGTCGGTCGTGCTGCTGGTGCTGTTCGTCCTGTCGCTGCCGGCCTCGCTGCGCCGCGGGCACGGCGGGTCGACCCCGGCATCGGCCACCGCGACCGACGGCGCCCCGGCCGCTTCCGTGGGCGCCGGCTCCACGGAAGCGGAGCCCACGGAAGCGGCGCGTTGGCCGGTCTGGCTCGCCGTCGGCCTGCTCGCGGCGTCCGGCGTACTGGCCGCGCTCGTCTCCGACTGGTTCGTGTACGCGCTACAGCCGGCGATCGGGGCGCTCCACATGTCCCAGGCGTTCGCCGGCCTCATCGTGGTCGCGATCGCCGGCAACGCGGTGGAGAACTTCGTCGGAATCCAGCTCGCGGCGCGCGGCCAGGCCGACTACGCGGTCTCGGTGATCGTCAACAGCCCGCTGCAGATCGCGCTGGTGCTCGCGCCGGTGCTGGTGCTGCTGAGCCTCACGACAGCCACCGCGCTCACCCTGGTGTTCGCCCCGATGCTGGTCATCGCGGTGGTGGTCAGCGTGCTGGCGGTCTCCCTGATCGTGTACGACGGGGAGTCCAACTGGCTGGAGGGCGCCACCCTGATCGCGCTCTACATGATCATTGCGACGGTGTTCTGGTGGGGCTGACGACCGGGTCGTCGGGCAGCAGCGCGTACAGCAGGTCGTCGATGCGGGCGCCGGACACCCCCGGCAGCCGGGAGCGCTGGTAGCCCTCCCGCCGGAAGCCGGCCGCCTCGAGGACCCGCTGGGAGCCCACGTTCTCCGGAGCGGTGCCGGCGATCAGTCGCGCGATCCCGGCGCGCTCGAACGCCCAGGTCGACAGCAGCCGCACGGCGCGGCTGGCGTACCCGCGGCCGCGCCAGCCGCGGTCCAGGTCGTAGCCGATCATCGCCTGGCCGGTCGCCGGCTCCGTGTAGTACAGCCCGATCTCGCCGGCGAAGGTGTCCGTGACGGCGTCGCGGATCGACAGCGCCGCCTGTGCCCCGGCGAGCCAGTGGGACTCGGCGTGCGCGCAGCGTCGGGCCGCCCGGTCCCGGCTGAAGGGCTCCGGCGGCACCTGTGCCGCGATGACCTCGGGCAGTTGATGGGTGCGGTAGACGTCCTCTGCGTCCTCGGGCCCGATGGGGCGCAGCGTGACCGTGCCGTCGCTGAGCTCCCCGCCGGGCAGGTCCGGCAGCAGCCGCGGCGTCGGCCCCGGCGGGTCGTCGGGCAGGCGGGCCCACACGATCAGGTCGCAGCGCTCGCCGTCGCCGCCGAGCCCGCCGCCGCGCTGGATGCCCTCCCGGAGGTACCCGGCGGCGAGCGCGACCCGCTGGCTCGGCCCGTTGGCCGGCTCGGTGCGGATCTCCAGGCGGGCGAACCCCTGCTTGAACGCCCAGCCGGAGGCGGCGCGGGTGGCCTCGGTGGCCGCTCCGCGCTGGCGGCCCCACGGGGCCACCCAGTACCCGACCTCGGCGACGCCGCGCCCGCGCGGTGTGACGCCGACGCACCCGAGCAGCCGGTCGGTGTCCGGGTCGGCGATCGCGAACTGCGCGCCGCCGGCGGTCCACTGGCCCGGCGCGAACTCGCACGCGAAGGCCCGCGCGTCGGCCTCGGTGTACGGCTGGGGCAGGAGTGGCAGAAATCGTCGAATCAGGGCATCGTTGCAGGCGGCGGTGATGTCGGCGATGTCGCCGGGCCCCAGTTGGCGCAAGACCACCGATCCCGCCTCGATCGAATCCATGTCTAAGGATTCTGCCCGACCTGTTCGCCTGCGGCGGAAAACGTCGCGAATCGGCCGTCAAGGGTGCCGCTTGCACATACGCGGGCGGCGGCTTTTGCCACCGGGCGCCTACGATAGGTCCGCAGGCTGTTGAGGGAGCGCTGACCCGTGTCAATTTTCGAGAAGATTCTTCGCGCCGGTGAAGGCCGTATGGTCCGCCGGCTCCAAGCCATCGCCAACGCCGTGAACTCGATCGAGGAGAGCTACACGGAGTTGACCGATGCTGAGCTGCGGGAGCTGACTGACCAGTACAAAGAACGGTTCGCCGACGGGGAGACGCTCGACGACCTGCTGCCCGAGGCGTTCGCCACGGCCCGTGAGGCCGCCCGGCGGGTGCTCGGCCAGCGGGCGTACGACGTGCAGATCATGGGCGGCGCGGCGCTGCACTTCGGCAACATCGCCGAGATGAAGACCGGTGAGGGCAAGACCCTGACCGGCGTGTTCCCCGCCTACCTCAACGCGCTGAGCGGCAAGGGCGTGCACATCATCACGGTCAACGACTACCTCGCCCAGCGCGACGCGGAGTGGATGGGGCGCATCCACCGGTTCCTGGGCCTGACCGTCGGCGTGATCCTGCCCAACCAGCCGTCGGAGGCGCACAAGGCGGCGTACGCCTGCGACATCACGTACGGCACCAACAACGAGTTCGGCTTCGACTACCTGCGCGACAACATGGCGTGGTCGGCCGATGACCTGGTGCAGCGCGGCCACAACTTCGCGATCGTCGACGAGGTCGACTCCATCCTGATCGACGAGGCGCGTACGCCGCTGATCATCTCCGGCCCGGCCGAGCAGTCCGCCCGGTGGTACCAGGAGTTCGCCCGCCTGGTCGAGCGCATGCAGCGCGGCACCGACGGCGAGGGCGACTACGAGGTCGACGAGAGCAAGCGCACCATCGCGGTCACCGAGCGGGGCGTGGCCAAGGCCGAGGACCGTCTCGGCATCGACAATCTGTACGAATCGGTCAACACCCCGCTGGTCGGCTACCTCAACAACGCCATCAAGGCCAAGGAGCTGTACAAGCGCGACAAGGACTACATCGTCGCCGACGGCGAGGTCCTGATCGTCGACGAGTTCACCGGTCGCATCCTGCACGGCCGCCGCTACAACGAGGGCATGCACCAGGCGATCGAGGCCAAGGAGGGCGTGGAGATCAAGCAGGAGAACCAGACTCTTGCCACGATCACCCTCCAGAACTACTTCCGGCTGTACGAGAAGCTCGCGGGCATGACCGGTACCGCGCAGACCGAGGCCGGCGAGTTCAACAAGGTCTACAACGTCGGCGTCGTGAGCATCCCGACGCACCGGCCGATGATCCGCGCCGACCGCCCGGACGTGATCTACAAGAGCGAGAAGGCCAAGTTCAACGCGGTGGTCGAGGACATCGTCGAGCGGCACTCGATCGGCCAGCCGGTGCTCGTCGGTACGGTCAGTGTCGAGAAGTCCGAGATGCTGTCGCAGATGCTGCGGCGGCGGGGCATCCCGCACTCGGTCCTGAACGCGAAGTTCCACGAGAAGGAAGCGGAGATCGTCGCCCAGGCGGGCCGCAAGGGCGCGGTCACCGTTGCCACGAACATGGCCGGCCGCGGCACCGACATCCTGCTCGGCGGCAACCCCGAGTTCCTCGCCGCGGCCGAGCTGCGCCAGCGCGGCCTGGAGCCGGAGACCGACGAGTACGCCGCCGCCTGGGACGAGGCCCGCGAGCGCTGGAAGAAGCTGTGCGACGAGGAGGCCGAGGAGGTCATCGCGGCGGGCGGCCTGTACGTGCTGGGTACCGAGCGCCACGAGTCCCGCCGCATCGACAACCAGCTGCGCGGCCGTTCCGGCCGGCAGGGCGACCCGGGCGAGTCCCGCTTCTACCTGTCGCTGCAGGACGAGCTGATGCGCCGGTTCCGGGCCGGTGCGGTCGAGGCGGTGATGGACCGGCTCAACATCCCCGAGGACGTGCCCATCGAGTCGAAGATGGTCACCCGCCAGATCCGCAGCGCGCAGACCCAGATCGAGGCGCAGAACGCCGAGATTCGAAAGAACGTCCTCAAGTACGACGAGGTGCTCAACAAGCAGCGCCAGGTGATCTACGCCGAGCGCAAGCGCGTGCTCGACGGCGAGGATCTGCACGAGCAGGTCCAGCACATGATCGACGACACGATCAGCGCGTACGTGCAGGGCGCGACCGCCGAGGGGTACGCCGAGGACTGGGATCTCGACCTGCTGTGGACCAGCCTCAAGCAGCTCTACCCGATCGGCACCAGCCTCGAGGACCTGGTCGAGGAGGTCGGCGGGATCGAGGGGCTCGACAAGGAGTTCCTCGAGGTGAAGCTCAAGGAGGACGCTCACGCGGCGTATGCGCGGCGTGAGGAGGAGCTGAGCCCCGAGGTCATGCGGGAGCTCGAGCGGCGGGTCCTGCTCGAGGTGATTGACCGCAAGTGGCGCGAGCACCTCTACGAGATGGACTACCTGCAGGAGGGCGTCGGCCTGCGCGCCTACGCCCAGCGCGACCCGCTGGTCGAGTACCAGCGCGAGGGCTTCGACATGTTCGCCCAGATGTTGGAAGGCATCAAGGAAGAGGCGGTCGGCTTCCTGTTCAACATCAAGGTGCAGATCGAGGAGGCCCCGGCGCCCGAGGGCGTGGAGGCCGAGTCGGCCGAGGCCGCCCCGGCGGTGCCGCTGCCCGACACCCAGTCGCATGTCGAGATCCGCGCCAAGGGGCTGGGCCAGCGCGCGCCGCAGGCCCTGCAGTACTCCTCGCCGACGATCGACGGTGAGGCCGGTACGGGTGGCGTCATGATCGAGCAGCAGGCGCCCGCGCTCGGGCTGGGGGCCGGGTCCGACGGTGCACGGCGTTCGGGGCCGGCGTCGCCGACCGCGGCCGGTGCCCGCAAGGAGTCGTCGTCCAGCAACGGGCCGTCCCGCAACGCGCCGTGCCCCTGCGGCTCGGGCAAGAAGTACAAGCGCTGCCACGGCGCGCCCAGCGCGTAACGGTTCATAGCACGACGGTGGCCGCCCCGGACGGGTTCCGGGGCGGCCACCGTCGTCTTCAGGGCTCCTTCGGTCAGATCACCTCCAGCAGCGTGCACAACCAGCTGCCGCCGTGCTGCTCGAACCGAAGGGCCATCGCCCACGCGGTGTCGCCGTGGCGGAGCACCGCGACGGCTTCGGCGACCCCGGTGGGCTGATCGAACACCTGGAGCCGGCGCAGCCGTACCCGCTCCTGGCCGGCTCGGGAACGGTCGGGGATGCGTACCCGAACCGTCCGGCGGGTCAGCTGGGTGGCGACGTCGGCGAACTCGACGGGGGTGGTGAGCGCCCGCAGGTGGGAGACCGGCCGGAAGCCGTTGAGCACCTCGACGCAGGCGGACACGAACCGGGCAGCCGCGATCTGTGCCCGCATCCGCCGCGCGCGATTCGCTCGCGCGTCGGCGGCCGTGGCGGGCGGATCAGCGGTAGGTGCGCGCGGATCGGCCGCCGATCCGGGCGGCCGACCTGTCCGCGCTGACGGGACCTGTTGGTCGGCTGCGCGGGCGCCGAGCGGACCGGGGCCGGGTGGTCGGCGTGACACCGCCGCCGGACGCGGGGGAGCCGACGGGCGCGCGCCGCCGGAGGTGCGGGCGTTGACCGAGGTGAACAGCGCCAACTGCCCGACACAGATCGGGTGGTCGTCGGCGGGCCGGTCCTCGTCCGCCGGTGGCTCGAGCGCCGGAGCGCGGCGGATCCGGACCGGCGGCTGCGGCGCGGGCTCGCTGTGGGGTGGTGCGGGTCGGGTCTCCGGTGGTGTCGGCTGGGTCTCCGGCGGTGTCGGCTGGGTCTCCGGCGGTGTGGGTCGGGTCCCTGGCGGTGCGGACCGGGTCCCCGGCGGTGCGGGCTGGCACGGGGACCGTGCGGGCCGGCTGTGGGGTGGTGCGGGCGAAACGAGAGTGGCGGCCATGTGCGCCTCCGCAGGTCGAGGATTCGATCTTGCGTTTGCTTACGTTTGCCTACGACGGTATGCGGTCAGCTTAGGCCACCCGTCAAGCCGTCGCATGCCCCCAACGGGCTTCCACATGCCCGAAAAAGATCTTGGGGAGTTTGACATCACCCGTGATGTCAAACTCCCCAAGATTCGGCAAAGGGCCGCCTACTCGGTCAGCGGGTTCTCCCTGACCCACGCCGCCGTCTCGTCGTACTTGCGCTGGATGTACTCCTCCAGCTTGCTGCGCTCGATCCGCCACTGACCCCGGCCGCCGATCTTGATCGCGGGCAGTTCGCCGCTGCGGACCATGTGGTACACCTGCGACATCGATACGTTGAGCTGCTCAGCGACGTCGGACATGAGCAGGAACCGTGGCTCCATGCGGGGGTCTCCAGGACTGTCGGCCGGTGTGTTGTCGGCTAAGTTTGCCACCGGTTGCCTCCGCCGCGCTCCGGCGGCGTCGGCTTACTTCCCGGTTCCTTCCCGGGTAGTGATCCGATTTGCCGGGAAAGACTTCCGCCCGAGCAGGGCAGGGTGTACCAAAGGGAGCGGCGCAGCCACCGGCGCCCACGACCGGCCAACTGGAGTTCTGCGGTGATCGACCACGTACGGGTATACGTGCCCGCCACCCTTGCGGCGCTGGCAACTCTCAAGGAGCGCGGCGAGCTTCAGCCACCGCCGGAGGCGCACGCGGTCACGCCGGCCCTCCGGGAGTGGTACGCCGAGGGCGACGAGGAGGAGCTGGAGTACGTCGCTTTCACCCGCGCCGCGCAGGGCGCGCTGCGGCTGCTTCGCCGCGACCCCGCAGCGGCCCGCCGGCGGGTCGTGGTCTCGGTCGACGTCCCCGTGAGCGGCATCCGTCGCCCGGCGGATCAGGAGCTCGGGTCGAGCCTCGTCGCGGTGCCGGACACGGTGCCGCTGTCGGCGGTGGCGGCCGTCCACGTCGACGGGCGGGAGGCCGAACCGGACGTCGCGGCGGCGGCGGACGTGGTGGAAGAGGCGTTGGCGGGCGACCCCGACGCGCAGTTCACCGTCGACAGCGCCGAGGACCACGAGCTGGAGTGGTACGACCCCTCCGAGCTGGGTCAGCTGGTCTGATCCGGTCCGGCCTCCGGCGCCTGCGACCCGGACTGCGGCGTCGCGGCCGCCGGCTCGGCCTCGGGGGCCGACGGCCCCAGCGTCCGACCGAACGCGATCGTGCTCGTGATCGCCCCGACGAACAGCACCACCAGCGCGGTGTTGAGACCGACGTTGCTCGCCCAGGTCAGTGCCGCCCGGTCCGCCTCGCTCGACGCCGCGGCCAGCGACCGCAGCCGGCCGCCGGCGATGAGCGTCACCAGGTCGGCCACCAGCAGCAGTACGCCCGGTCCCGCGCCGGCGGCCAGGTACGCCGGCCAGCCCAGCCCGTCCGGGCGCCGGCGCAGGTAGCGGTACGCGACGACGCCGGCGACGATCCCGCCGCACACCGCCGCGGCCAGGGCCAGCCGGTGGGTCGCGGTGACCTGGGACGCCACGCTCGTACCCGCGCCGAGGAGCTTGAGCAGCCGGTTGTACAGCCCGGCCTCCAGCAGGCTGAGCACCACCCAGGCCAGGCTGCCGGCCACCGTCGCGCCGACGATGGCCGGTGGGCGGACGATGCTGGCCGCCCCGCCGATCAGGCTCGTCGCGGCCATCGCCGCCGCGAGCACGACCAGTGCCGAGGTGGAGCCGTAGCCGAGCAGGATCAACGCGGCGACGGCGAGCCCGATCACCAGGCCGCCGCCCAGGCCGGCCACGGCGCGCGGCACGCGCGGTCCGGACAGCTGCGCCGCCGCGAAGCCGACCGCCACACCGGCGACCAGGCTCGCGGTGAAGATCGCGGGCAGGGCGAGGGCCGCCTCGTTGAGTGCCTGCAGGCCGCCCGATCGGGTGAGGGTGGCGTGCGCCGACCACAGCGTGGCGGCCAGCCAGGCGACCCCGAGTACGGCGAGCACCGCGGCGGCCCGCCCGCCCCGCGGGGCGCCCTCGGCCACCGGCTCGTCCGTGGCCGGCTCGGGGCGCCCGGACGCGGACGCCACGTCGGCCTCCGGACCGGTGGCGTCGTCGGCGGGCGTCAGGCTGCGGGGATGGGTCATGTCAGCTCTCCCAGGTAGGCCACCGGCAAGGGTACGCGGGCAGCCTGACCGTCCGGCCGTCGCCGGTGACGCAGTGTTTGTGACAAGGTTGGCTCGGAATGGGGTCGGCCGCGTCATAGTCGGGCTGATCTGTGTGCTACCGGCGTGCGAGGATGAACCCGCCTCGCCAATGGTGTCGAGTTCGACGTAGGAGCGTGTCATGGATGCTGTGTTCGCTGTCCCGGAGCCGCGAAACGAGCCGGTGCACGGCTACGTGCCGGGCAGCCCCGAACGGGCGAGCCTGCAGCGCAAGCTCGACGAGCTGGCTGGCGACCGGCTCGATCTGACCATGACGATCGGTGGCCGGCAGCGCTTCGCCGCCGGTGACCCCATCGATGTCGTGCAGCCCCACCGGCACTCGCACGTGCTGGGAGTCACCCGCAACGCCACCCGTTCCGACGCCGCCGCCGCGATCGAGGCCGCCAAGCAGGCGGCGCCGATGTGGCGCGACCTGCCCTACGCCGAGCGGGCGGCAGTCTTCCTGCGCGCCGCCGACCTGCTGTCGGGTCCGTGGCGGGACACGCTGAACGCCGCCACGATGCTGGGCCAGTCGAAGACCGTCGCCCAGGCCGAGATCGACTCCGCCTGCGAGCTCATCGACTTCCTGCGCTACAACGCGTACTTCGGGGAGAAGATCCTCGCCGAGCAGCCGAAGTCGTCGCCGGGCGTGTGGAACCGGATGGACCATCGGCCCCTCGAGGGCTTCGTCTACGCGATCACGCCGTTCAACTTCACGGCGATCGCCGGCAACCTGCCGACCGCCCCGGCGCTGATGGGCAACACCGTGGTGTGGAAGCCGGCGCCGACGCAGCAGTTCGCCGCGCACTTCACGATGCGTCTGCTGGAGGCGGCCGGGCTGCCGCCCGGTGTGATCAACATGGTCACCGGTGACGGCATCGCGGTGTCCGAGGTCGCGCTGGCCGACCCCGATCTCGCCGGCATCCACTTCACCGGTTCGACCAAGGTCTTCCAGTACCTGACGAAAACCGTGGGGGAGAACATCGCGTCCTACCGGACGTACCCGCGCCTCGTCGGCGAGACCGGCGGCAAGGACTTCGTGATCGCGCACCCGTCGGCGGAGCCGGCCGGCCTGGCCACCGCGCTGATCCGGGGCGCGTTCGAGTACCAGGGGCAGAAGTGCTCGGCGGCGTCCCGGGCGTACGTGCCGGCGTCGATGTGGCGCGGCGGGCTGCGCGACCGGCTGGCCAGCATCGCCGAGTCGCTCACGTACGGCGACGTCACGGACTTCACCAACTTCGGTGGCGCGGTCATCGACAAGCGCTCGTTCGACCGCAACGCGGCGGCGCTGGACCGGATCAAGAACGCCGATTCGTGCACGGTCATCGCCGGCGGCACCGCCGACGACTCGGTGGGCTACTTCGTGCGGCCGACGATCGTGGAGTGCACCGACCCGACGTTCGAGGTGTTCACCACCGAGTACTTCGGGCCGATCCTGAGCGTGTACGTCTACGACGACGGCGACTTCGACGCGACCGTCCGGCAGGCCGAGTCGGTGGCGCCCTACGCCCTGACCGGCTCGATCTTCGCCACCGACCGCGCCGTGATCGACCGGGCGGCCAAGGAGCTGCGGTTCGCGGCCGGCAACTTCTACATCAACGACAAGCCGACCGGGGCGGTCGTCGGCCAGCAGCCGTTCGGCGGCGCGCGGGCCAGCGGCACCAACGACAAGGCCGGCTCCTGGCACAACCTCCTGCGCTGGGTGTCCCCGCGCACGATCAAGGAGACCTTCGTGCCGGTGACCGAGCACACCTACCCGCACATGGGTGTGTGAGGGGTGACCGCGCCGAACTTCGGTGAGCAGGGCGGCCGGCTGACGTACGGCACCTATCTGCGGATCGCGGAGCTGCTGGAGCAGCAGGTGCCCGAGTCCGACCCGGCCGCCCACGACGAGCTCCTGTTCATCACCATCCACCAGGTCTACGAGCTGTGGTTCAAGCTGCTGCTGTCGGAGCTGACCGACGCCCGGGACCGGATGCTGGCGGGGGAGAGCTACCTGCCCCGGGTGCGGCTGGAGCGCTGCCGGTCGATCGAGCGCGTGCTCGTCGGCCAGGTCGACGTGATCGACACGATGACGCCGCAGGACTTCCTCGCGTTCCGTAACAAGCTGGCGCCGGCGTCGGGCTTCCAGTCCAACCAGTTCCGGGAGATCGAGTTCCTGTCCGGGCTGAAGGACCCGTCCTACCTGCGCCGCTTCCGCGGCCTCAGCGAGGCGGAGCAGGCGCGGCTGCGGCGGCGGCTCGACGAGCCGAGCCTGTGGGACGCGTTCCTCGCGGTGCTGGTGAAGGCCGGGTTCGCCGTGGAGACCGCCGAGCAGCGGTTCGAGGCGTACGCCGTGATCGCGCGGGATCGGGAGCGCTACGGCCAGCTGTGGGATCTGGCGGAGGCCCTCGTGGATCACGACCAGGCGTGGTCGCTGTGGCGCGCCCGGCACGTCCTCATGGCCGAGCGCCAGATCGGCACCAAGCCGGGCACCGGCGGCAGCGCCGGTGGGGCGTACCTGCGTTCCCGCGTGGAGACGCGGTTCTATCCCGAGCTGTGGGAGCTGCGCAGCCGGCTGTAGGCGACCGACACTGCGCAGCCGCCTTCAGGCGGCCAGCGGCAGCACGGAGTCGGGGGCGCGGCGCAGCGCCGCGCGCAGCGCGCTCTCGACGTCCGTCGGATCTCCGAGGGCGTCGAGCGCGAGCAGCGCCGCGCCCATGACCGGCGCGTCCGTCACCACCGCCACCTGCGCACGCGGGGCGTACGCCCGGATGCCGGTGAGCACCGGCTCGTGCAGGTGCGGATGCCGGGCGCGCAGGACGCCGCCGCCGAGCACGACATGGTGCCCGGCGTCCCGCAGGCCGAGCCGGTCGCAGGCGACGCGGTGCAGGGCCAGGATCTCCTCGACCTGCCGGGCGACGACGCGCGCGGCGACCTCGTCGCCGGCGGCCGCGACCGCGAACAGCACGGCGCTCAGCTCGGCGATCCGCTCCTCGGGGATCTCGCCCAGGTGAAGGCCGGCGCTGACGCTCTCCACCGTCGGCCGCCCGAAGTGCCGCGCCACCGCCATTGACAGCGCGGTGGGCCGGCCCCGGCCGTCCTCACCGCGCGCGGCGTGCCACAGCGCGAGCTGAGCGAGGTGGTGGCCGCCGCCCCAGTCGCCGGAGATGGGGCCCAGCGACGGGAACCGGGCGGTGCGGCCGTCGGCGGCCCGACCGACGCAGTTGATGCCGGCGCCGCACACCACCGCGATGGCGTCCGGTTCGGCGGTACCGGCGCGCATCAGCGCGAAGGTATCGTTGTCGACCACGCTGGCCCGCGCCCACCCGCGGTCGTCGACCGCGGCGCGCAGCCGGTCGACCTCGACGGGCAGGTCGGCGCCGGCCAGGTACACCGAGATCAGCTCGATCCGCGCGCCCGCCGGCACCCCGGCGGTCGTCCGCGCGTGCGTGATCAGCCGGTCGAGCAGGGCCAGGCAACCCGGTACGCCGAGCCGGTGCGGCGACGAGCCCGGACCCCGGACGAACGCGAGGATCTCCCCGGCAGCGGTGCCGAGCACCACGTCGGTCTTGGAGTTGCCGCCGTCGACGGCCACGAAAAGCGTCACCGGGCCCACGCCAGGTGCTGGGAGTTCGCCGCGAGCAGCTCGTCGGTCAGCGTCTCGGCGTACTCGTGCTGCCCCACCAGCGGGTGCGCCAGCAGCGCGCGGTACACCCGCTGCCGCCCGCCGCGCAGCGCGGCGTCGACGGCGAGCCGCTCGTACCCGGCGACCGCGCCGACGAGGCCGGCGAGGTCGCCGGGCAGCGGTGCGACCTCACACGCGACGGGTCCGCCGGGGCCGACGCGCGCGGAGACCTCGATGACCGACTCGTCGGGCAGAAACGGCAGGGTGCCGTCGTTGCGGACGTTCACCGAGTGCACGCCGTCGGGGTCGAGGCCGCGCAGCGCGGCGATCAGGCCGACCGCCGCCTCCGAGTAGAACGCCCCGCCCCGCTGGCCGAGCAGCTCCGGCTTGGTGGTCAGACCAACGTCGCGGTACATCTCCAGCAGCTCCGCCTCGATCTCGGCGACCCGCTGACCCCGGGTGCTCTCCCCGCGTTCCTCGCGTACGACGAGGTCGTGGCAGTAGAAGTAGCGCAGGTAGTACGACGGGACGCAGCCGAGGGCCGACAGTACGGTCGCGGGGAGCCCCACCTCCCCGGCCAGCTCGTCGAGATGGTCCGCGAGCAGTTCGGGCAGCCGGTCGACCCCGTCGACGTACGCGGCCTGTTCCCACGTCAGGTGGTTGAGGCCGACGTGGTCGAGGACGACGGCGTCGGGGGAGACGCCGAGCAGGCGGGCGAAGCGTCGCTGGAACCCGATCGCCACGTTGCACAGCCCGACCGCGCGGTGTCCCGCGTCGAGCAGGGCGCGGGTGACGATGCCGACCGGGTTGGTGAAGTCGATGATCCAGGCGTCGGGGTTGGCCCGCTTCGCGGCGCGGGCGGCCACGTCGAGCACGACCGGTACGGTCCGCAGCGCCTTGGCGAGCCCGCCGGCCCCGGTGGTCTCCTGGCCGACGCAGCCGCACGCCAGCGGGAACGTCTCGTCGCTGATCCGGGCGGCCTGCCCGCCGACGCGCAGCTGGACGATGACCGCGTCGGCGCCGTCGAGCCCGGCGTCGGCCGAGGTGGTCCAGGTGACCCGGCCGGGATGTCCGTGGTGGTCGAAGATGCGCCGGGAGAACCCGCCCACGATCTCCAGCCGGTCGCCCGCCGGGTCGATCAGGGCCAGTTCGTCGACCTCCAGCCCCGTGTCACGCAGCCGGGCGAACCCGTCGACCAGTTCGGGGGTGTACGTCGAGCCGCCACCCACCACCGCGATCTTCATGTCTAGCCCTTCACTCCGGTCAGCGTGACACCTTGGACGAAAGCCTTCTGCGCGAAGAAGAACACGACGACGATGGGGGCCATCGTCAGCACGGTCGCGGCGGTCACCAGGTTCCACTCCACGTGGTGCAACGAGCGGAACGAGGCCAACCCGAGCGAGAGCGTCCAGTTCTGCTCGTTCTCGCTGGTGTACAGCAGCGGGCCGTAGTAGTCGTTCCAGGCGTAGAAGAACTGGAAGAGAGCCGCCGCGGCGATGCCCGGACGGGCCATCGGCGCGACCACCCGCAGCAGCACGCGCCACTCACCGCAACCGTCCACCCTGGCCGCGTCGAGGTACTCCTCGGGGATCGTGAGCAGGAACTGGCGCATCAGGAAGATGGAGAACGCGTCGCCGAACAGCATCGGGACGATCAGCGGCCACAGCGTGCCGGTCAGGTGGTACCGCGCCCACATCAGGTACAGCGGCACCGTCACGACCTGCGGCGGCAGCATCATCATGCAGATGATGAGCACGAAGACGACGCCGCGGCCGCGCCAGCGCAGCTTGGCGAGGGCGTACGCCGCCGGGACGCTGGACGCCAGCATGAACAGGGTGGCCAGTCCCGCGTACACGATGGTGTTGAGCAGGTACCGCGGCATGGCGGTCCTGCGGAACACGTCGGCGTAGTTGCCGGGGTGCCAGGTGCGCGGCCAGAAGTCGCTCGTGAGCGCCTGGTTGCTGCTCATCAGCGAGGTCAGGACGATGAACACGACCGGCGCCAGGAACGCCACGCTCAGCGCGATCGCCACGCTGTGCCGCGCGATCCAGTACAGCTTCGCGCTCATCGCGTGGTCTCCCCTCGGAAGGTACGGCGCAGCAGTACGGCGGTCGCCGCGAACGCGACCACGAACAGCACCACCGCGAGGGCGTTGGCGTAGCCGAGCGCGTTGTACCGGAACCCGACCATGTACAGCCACAGCGGGTAGGTGAACGTCGAACCCAGCGGATAGCCGAAGGTGGACGAGATGCCGCCGCCGGTGGTGGCCTGGCCGCTGGCGACGGAGGCGGCGACGGCGGCCTGGGTGAAGTACTGCAGGGTCTGGATGACCCCGGTGATCGCCACGAACGTGATGACCGGCGAGATGGATGCCCACGTGACGTACCGGAACCGTTGCCACGCGTTGGCGCCGTCGAGTTCGGCGGCCTCGTAGTACATCTGCGGCACGTCCAGCAGCGCCGCCAAGAATATGATCATGATGTCGCCGACGCCCCAGAGCCCGAGCAGGACCAGCGAGGGCTTGGCCCAGCCGGGGTCGTTGAACCACAGCGGACCCTGGATGCCGACCGACCTGAGCATCGTGTTCACCGGTCCGGTCCCCGGCTTGAACAGGAACACGAACGCCAGGGTGGCCGCCACCGGCGGAGCCAGCGCCGGCAGGTAGAACAGCGTGCGGTAGAAGCCGCCGCCGCGCTTGAAACGGGTCAGCAGCAGCGCCGACCCGATGGCCGCGGCGATGCGCGCCGGCACCATGACCACGACGAGGTACAGGGTGTTGACGGCGGCTTTGCGCAGCGTCGGGTCGTGCGCCATCGCCCGGTAGTTGCTCAGTCCGACCCAGTGCGGCGTCGAGATCAGGTCGAACTTGGTGAAGGAGAAGTACACGGCGGACGCGAGCGGGTACAGCAGGAAGACCGCCAGCCCGATGACCGCGGGCGCCATGAACGACAGCACGGTGAGGGTGTGCCGGATCCGGCTGCGGCGGGCCGGGGCCGCTGACCGGCGGGTGACCCGCCGGTCCGCGAGCCTGACGGTGGGCGCGACCATCGCTAGCCGCCGAGCTGGATGAGCTGGTTGATCTGGTTGTCGACGTCCTTCAGACCGGCGTTCAGGTCGGCGACCTTGCCGGCCTGGTAGCTGCTGAGGAAGTCCTGGAACTTCTCCTGGTACGCGGGCCCGACCGGGGACGGGGGAGTGGTCGACGACCGGGGGTTGGTGAAGATCTGGATGAAGGTCTTGAACTCGGGTCCGGCCTCAAGGGCGGGCGAGCTCAGGGCGTCGGTCGTCGTCGGTACGTTCTTGAGCCCGTTGGCGAGCTTGACGATCGTGCCGGTGTTCGCCGTCAGGTACTTGACCAGCTCCCAGGCCGCCTCGGGGTTCTTGGCGGTCTTCGACACACCGATGACGTTGCCGGTGACATAGCCGGCGCCGTAGTTCGCGCCGTCCCTGGTCGGCAGTGGGGCGACCCCGAACTTCACGTTGGGTGCCTGGTCAGCGAGGAAGGCGAGCCGGAACTCGGCGTCGATGTTGATCGCCACCTGGCCCTTCTGGAAGGCGTTGTCGGCGCTGAACTCATCGCCCAGGCTGGACCGGAACGCCTCCAGCTTGTCGTAGCCGTACCAGTCGACGAGGCTCTTCTGCCAAGTCAGCAGGTCCTTCCAGGCCGGGTCGGAGCCGATCGCGGACTTGCCGTCCCTGGCCAGCCAGGTGGCGCCGACCGCCGGGGCGAGGTGCGCGGGGGAGTTCTCGTAGAAGTTGAACAACGGCAGGAAGCCGGCGACCTTGATGCTGCCGTCGGGTTTGAAGACGGTGATCTTCTTGGCGTCGTCGGCCAGCTCGGCCAGGGTCCGGGGCGGGTTGGCGATCCCGGCCGCGGCGAAGAGGTCGGAGTTGTAGTAGATGCCGTACGCGTCGGCGAGGACCGGCATCGCACACCGCTTGCCGTTGAACTCGGTGTACTGCTTGACGGGGCCGGCGAACGCGCCCAGGTCGACGGAGTCCCGCTTGAGGTACGGGTTGAGGTCGATCCAGGCCCCTGACGAGCAGAACTTGCCGACGATGTCGGTGGAGTAGGACAGCCCGACGTCGGGGCCGTTGCCGGCGCCGATCGCCTGGGTCATCTTGGCGTCGTCCTGGCCGCCCTTGACCGTCACCTTGATCTTCGGGTGGCTGGCCCGGAAGTCGGCGAGGACCTGGTTCATGGCGTCGTTCTCGCGGTCGGTGAACGGGTGCCAGAACTCGACCGCCCCGGAGGCTTGCGCGCCTGCCGGCGCCGGCCCGCTCTGCCGGGGAGCGGGCGTACATGCTGCTGCCGCGAGTAACGCGGCCGTGCTCGCCACCGCGAGCACGACGCGTGCCCGGGTGAGCGTACGAAGGCGCGCGTGACCGCGCCGTCGACCGGTCATCGGTTCTTCCTCTCGGGAGCGACGGACGTGTGGGGGTGCGGATCAGGTTGTGGATTCGTGTACGGAGGTGATGAGCGCTTCGTGCACCGTGGTGAGCCCGGCGTCCAGGGCGCCCAGGAGCACCGCGTCGTCGTCGATCGCGGTGACCGCGATCGTGGTTTCGAGTGGTTCGGCCCGGGCCATCGCCGCGGTGACCGCGTCCCGCAGTGCCGGACCGCCCGCCCGGCCCACCTGACCGGCCAGGACGACCAGCGGCGGGTCGAGCACCGCGATGACCGCCGCGAGGCCGACCGAGACCCGGCCGGCGAGCGCGGCGAGGAACGGGGCGGCGTCCTCGGCCCCGGCCGCCGCGGCCGCGACGGCGGCGGCCGGGGTCCGTGCGCGGATGCCGTGCTCGGCGGCGAGCGCGAGCACGGCCGGCCCGCCGACCAGGTCCTGGAGATCGACCTTGCGGTCTTCGCCGTCGGGGGCGAACAGCGGCATGTACCCGATCTCGCCGGCGCCGCCGCGCGCCCCGCGCAGCAGGGTGCCACCGAGGTCGATGGCGAGGCCGAGGCCCTCGTCACCGAGCCACAGCAGGGCGAAGCTGTCGGCGTCGCGCGCCGCGCCACGGCGCCGCTCGGCCACCGCGGCGAGGTTGACGTCGTTGTCCACGCCGACGCTGGTGCCGAGTCGGTCGCGGAGCTCGCGGACCAGCCCCGGCCGGTTCCAGCCGCCGGTGACCCCGACGTGGTGGATCGAGTCGGTCTGGGGGTCGTAGGAGGCCGGGACCGCGAGCTGGACGTGTGCCAGCCGGCTCGCTGGCGCCCCGGCGTCCGCCCGCAGCCGCTCCACGATTTCGGTCACGGCGGCGACCGGATCGGTGCGCAGGAAGTCGACCGCCACCTCGGTGCGCGCCCGTACCTGTCCGGAGACGTCGCCGACGGCGGCCGCGACGGACGGGGTGCCGGTCTCGCCGCTGTCGCGTACGGAGACGGCGACCGCGTACGCCGCGTCGGGGCTGGCGGCGTAGACCTCGGCGTTGGGGCCCGGGCCGGCGCTGACGTGGCCGACGACCCTGGCCAGCCCGGCGTCGGTGAGCCGCCGGAGCGCTTCGGAGATCGTCGGCTTGGACAGGCCGGTCAGCTCGCGCAGGTCAGCACGCGTGAGGGGACCGCGCTCGAGGAGATGCGCCAGCGCGGCGCTCTCGTTGATGGCGCGCAACAGCTTGGACGAACCGGCGAGGCGTGGCACGACCGCTCCAACTGTAAGTAAGACTGACTAACAGTTGCGTCGGAACGTAGGCCCGGCAGCCGGACCTGTCAAGAGTCCGCTCTTCGTCCGCCCGCATATCCGCGCCGTACGGGGTTAGGAATTCGGTGGGTCGAACCGACGGAGGCGGCACCGGAAGCGACGTCCGGATCGTGCGGTCGCGGCCCGCCGAGCGAGGGGCGCTCTCGTTGTCCCCCGATCGGGGGATACGCGATCAGCCCGGACGGCGACAGCGCCTGCCCTACAAACGGGAATACATCGATAAGCGTTGTCCTATGGCGACAGTCGCGCGAGAACTGTACTTTGTGGATTTAGCCAAAACCTAGACGCCAGCCCAAATAAATGCGACCGTTGAGTCATGGTGGAATCTGGTCTCAATGCGACAGCGGCTGCCCTGCTGGGTTTGCTGCACAACGGCCCGATGACCGGGGGTCAGTTGATGGCGGCCGCGACTCGCGATCTCGGCCCGTTCTGGTCGATGACCCGCAGTCAGGTCTATCGGGAGCTGCCCGCGCTGGCCGACATGGGCTACGTGCGGCTCGGCAAGCCGGGGCCGCGCTCGAGTCAGCCGTACGCGATCACGCCGGCCGGCAAGCGCGCGTTCGCGCGCTGGCTCGCGGAGCCGTCGGGGCGGGAGGCGCTACGCAACCCGGTGGCGCTGCGGGTCGCGTTCGGAGACCACCAGTCGGCCGCCCAGCTCAGTGATCTCTACGAGCAGGCCACGGAGTACCACACCGCGGCCCTCGCCGAGGCGCGGGAGCAGGCCCGCGAGGCCCGGAAGGAAGGCGAGGAGTTCCGGGCGGCGGCCCTGGACTTCGCGGTCGGCTATCACCGAGCGGCGCTGTCCTGGCTGAAATCGGCCCCCGGGAAATAGCAGACTACGCTGGACGACGTGACCGCCGCCGACTTCGCTGACGCGCTCAAGCAGCTCGACGCTACCCTCCGCAACATCGAAACCGTGCTGGACCTCGACCGGCTGCGCCGGGACAAGGCCGACCTCGAGCAGCAGGCCTCCGCGCCTGACCTCTGGGACGACCAGGCGCGGGCCCAGCAGGTGACGTCGCGCCTGTCGTACGTGCAGGGCGAGATCAACCGGCTGGAGCGGCTGCGGTCGCGCCTCGACGACGCCCTGGTGCTGCTCGAGCTCGCCGAGGCCGAGGGCGACGAGTCGTCGCTGGCGGAGGTCGGCACGGAGGTCGAGGCGCTGCGCCGCGCCATCGAGGAGCTGGAGATCCGGACGCTGCTGTCGGGGGAGTACGACTCCCGCGAGGCGGTCGTCACGATCCGCTCCGGCGCGGGCGGCGTCGACGCCGCGGACTTCGCCGAGATGCTGCTGCGCATGTACCTGCGCTGGGCGGAGCGCCACGGTTACCCGACCGAGGTCTACGACACGTCGTACGCGGAGGAGGCCGGCCTGAAGTCGGCCACCTTCACGGTCAAGGCGCCGTACGCGTACGGGACGCTGTCGGTCGAGGCCGGTACGCACCGGCTCGTCCGGATCAGCCCCTTCGACAACCAGGGCCGTCGCCAGACCAGCTTCGCCGCGGTCGAGACGGTTCCCGTCGTGGAGCAGACCGACGAGATCGAGATCCCCGAGGACGAGCTGCGCGTCGACGTCTACCGGTCGAGCGGCCCCGGTGGCCAGGGCGTCAACACCACCGACTCGGCGGTCCGGCTTACCCACCTGCCCACCGGCATCGTGGTGAGCTGCCAGAACGAGCGGTCCCAGCTGCAGAACAAGGCCACCGCCATGGCGGTGCTCAAGTCCAAGCTGCTCGCGCTCAAGCGGGCCGAGGAGGCGGCGAAGCTCGACGCGCTGCGCGGCGACGTGCAGGGCTCCTGGGGCGACCAGATGCGCTCGTACGTGCTGCACCCGTACCAGATGGTCAAGGACCTGCGCACCGAGTACGAGACGGGCAACCCGTCGGCGGTCTTCGACGGCGACATCGACGGCTTCATCGAGGCCGGCATCCGCTGGCGTAAGCAGCGCGAGATGGCGGCGAGCGCGGAGTCGGCCGCCAAGTAGCGCCGCCGGCCGCCGGCGGGTGTCGGCGGCTGTCGTCGTCGGCTGTCGTCGTCGGCTGTCGGCGGCAGTGGTCGGCGGCTGTCGGTGGCGGAGGTTTGCGGTCGGCGGGGCGGGGAATGCGTGCCGTAGATCACGCCGCGGATCGGGAGCCTACTACAGCACGTAATCGATTCGTTGCTCTCGCATAGCCGAAACTGACCGTTTGGGCACGTATTTCGGGCGAAGACCCGACGTCGTACCCAGACGCTTTTGGCGTTTCGGTCACCCCGCGTAGACTCACGACCCGTGATTCAGCTCGAGCAAGTGACGAAGACGTATCCCAAGGCGTCCCGACCCTCGCTGGACGATGTGTCCGTCTCGATCGACAAGGGCGACTTCGTTTTCTTCATCGGTCCGTCCGGCTCCGGCAAGTCAACGATCATCAAACTGCTGTTGCACGAGATCACGCCGAACTCCGGCAAGGTCTACGTCAACGAGCGGGACGTCACGACCATGCGCTCGTGGAAGATCCCGACCTTCCGCCGGTCCATCGGCTGTGTCTTCCAGGACTTCCGGCTGCTGCCTAACCGCACCGCGTACGAGAACGTGGCGTTCGCGCTCGAGGTGATCGGCAAATCCAAGGGCGTGGCGCGCCGCGTCGTGCCCGAGGTCCTGGAGCTGGTCGGGCTCGGCGGCAAGGAGCACCGGTACCCGCATGAGCTGTCCGGTGGTGAGCAGCAGCGCGTCGCGGTCGCCCGCGCCTTCGTCAACCGGCCGCTGATCCTGCTCGCCGACGAGCCGACCGGAAACCTCGACCCGGACACCTCCATCGAGATCATGCGGCTGCTCGACCGGATCAACCGGACCGGCACCACGGTCGTGATGGTCACCCACGACTCCAACATCGTCAATCAGATGCGGCGCCGCGTCGTCGAGATCGAGAGCGGGCGGATCGTCCGCGACCAGCCACGCGGTGTCTACGGCTGAACGATCCGAGCGGTGTCGCTCGTATCTCTGAGTCGTAAGCCCAGCCGAACGCGTAACAAACTGGGAAGGAACCCCGCCGGATGCGCGCGAAGTACGTCCTGTCCGAGGTCGTCACGGGACTGTGGCGCAATGTGACGATGACCATCGCCATGATGATCACGATGGCGGTGTCCCTCACGATGCTCGGCGCCAGCATGTTGGTGTACAAGCAGGTCGACAGGATGCAGTCGTTCTTCTACGGCAAGGTCGAGGTTTCGATCTTCCTGAAGACCGACGTCACCGAGGCCCAGCGCACGTCGCTGCAGTCGGACCTCAAGGGCGACCCGCTGGTCCAGAACGTCATCTACGAGAGCCGCGACACCGCCTGGCAGCGGTTCAAGACCCAGTTCAAGGACGCGCCGGACCTGGTCAACGCGACCAAGCCGGACTCGCTGCCGGAATCGTTCCGGGTCAAGCTGAAGAACCCGGAGAAGTTCCAGGCGATCTACAACAAGTACAACAACCGTGACGGCATCAGCGAGATCGTCGACCAGCGGAAGCTGCTCGCGAAGATCTTCGGGATCTTCAACTCCATGCAGAACGTGGCGCTGATCGTCTCGATCATCCAAGGGGTCGCCGCGCTGCTGCTGGTCGCCAACATGATCCAGATCGCGGCGTACAGCAAGCGGCGTGAGGTCGCGGTGATGAAACTGGTTGGTGCGTCGAACTGGTTCATCCAGGCGCCGTTCGTGCTGGAGGCGGTCTTCGCGGGCCTGGTCGGCGCGGTCCTGGCGTTCGCCGCCCTGTTCGTGGCGAAGACCTTCTTCCTGGAGGGCGCGCTCAAGTCGCTGCAGACCGTGTTCCCCCCGATTCCGACGGGGGACGTGCTGCTGATGCTGCCGATCCTGGCCGGCATCGGCGCCGCGGTGAACGCGATCGCGGGCTGGATCACCCTGCGGTTCTACGTACGCGTCTGACCCGCCTCACTCGATCGTCGAGGGGTGGCACCGGATCCGGTGCCACCCCTCACGTTTTGCCGGGGCGGGAGCGGGGACCGGTCCCGGGTGCAGCTGGGTAGCATTTGGTCCGTTTTAGACGTGATACGCGGCTTTAGGACAGATTCGTGGCGTACGGTGGCTCTCGATCATTGTTGGAGGGTCACCGTGGATACGACAAGCCCCGACCATAGGCGCGCCGCCGCTCCAGTGATCGCGCTGGCGCTGGCGACGACGATGCTGTTCGGTGCGGCCCCCGCCCATGCCGATCCGACGCCTGGCGACAAGGACCGGGTGGACACCCAGCTCGCCCAGACCGGCGCCGAACTGGAGGGCGCCACCGCCCGCGCCCAGCAGGCGGTCGCCGCGTACACCCAGGCGAACGCCCTGCTGCCGGCGGCGCAGAACGCGCTCGCCGACGCGCACGGCAAGGTAGCGGCGGCCCAGGTCGTCGCGCGGCAGGCCGAGCGCGACGCGGCGGCGGCCGAGGCGGCCGAGCAGGCGGCGACCAAGGCGTACGACGACGCGGCCGCCAAGGTCGACCAGCAGCGCCAGCACGTCAGCGATTTCGTCTCGCAGTCCTACAAGGGCTCCGGACTGCTGGCGATCAACTCGATCCTCGAGTCCGGCTCGCCGTCCGAGTTCGCGATCCGGATCGGATACCTCGACCAGATCGCGGCGGGGGAGACCCAGGCGCTCAACGCGCTCACGTCGGCGCGCATGGAGGCCAAGGTACGCGAGAACGCGGCCAAGGCCGCGAGCGACCGCGCCGGCCAGGCGCGCGACCAGGCCCAGCAGGCCCTCGGCGCGGCCCAGGCCGCCGAGGCCGCCGCCACGCAGGCTGCCGCCGACGTGCAGAACCTGATCAACCAGCGGCAGCAGGCCATGGACGTCGCCAACTCGGAGCGGTCCGCGGTGCTCGCCAGCTACAACCAGCTGAAGGCCGAGAGCGACCAGATCGCGGCCGCGCTGCGCGCCGCCGCCGAAAAGCAGCGACAGCAGCAGAGCGGCGGCAGCGGCGGGGGAGGAGGCGGTGGCGGTCAGCCGGTCGTCAAGCCGCCGTCCAGCGGCGGCGCGTTCTTCATCATGCCGACGGCCGGCTGGAAGTCCAGCGACTTCGGTTACCGCTTCGACCCGTACTACAAGGTCTGGCAGTTGCACGCCGGCGTCGACATCGCCGCGCCGATGGGCCAGTCGATCTACGCCGCGGCCGATGGCCGGGTGGTGCGCGCCGGCTGGAACGGCGGGTACGGCAACTACACCTGCATCTCCCACGGCGATTACCAGGGCAAGGACCTATCCACCTGCTACGGGCACCAGTCGGCGATCCTCGTGTCGGTCGGCCAGTACGTCCACCGCGGCCAGGTCATCGGGCGGGTCGGCTCGACCGGTGCGTCCACCGGCTCGCACCTGCACTTCGAGGTACGCCGCGACGGCGCACCCGAGAACCCGCTGCCCTGGCTGCCCGGCTGCTTCTGCTGACCCGGTCCAGGTTCCGCCGGCCACACGCCCGCCCGGGCGGCGATTATCTCGCTCGCCCGGGCGGGACACCTCCGGATAGCATTGTCTGGCTACGCGCAATGTCACGGAAGGTGGAGGCGATGCCGCGCGAGAAGGGTCGCAAGGTGGTCGCGTCCAACAAGAAGGCCCGCCACGACTACGCCATCATCGATACGTACGAGGCGGGTATCGCGCTGACCGGTACCGAGGTCAAGTCGCTGCGGGCCGGCCGGGCGTCGCTCGTGGACGCGTTCGGTCAGGTCAGCAACGGCGAGGTCTTCCTGCATCAGATGCACATCCCCGAGTACGCCCACGGCACGTGGACCAACCACGAGCCGCGCCGTACCCGCAAGCTGCTGCTCAACCGGCTGGAGATCACCCGGCTCGTCGGCAAGCTCCAGGAGAGCGGGCTGACGCTGGTGCCGCTGTCGGTGTACTTCTCCGACGGCTGGGCCAAGGTCGAACTGGGCCTGGCCCGCGGTAAGAAGTCCTACGACAAGCGGCAGGACCTGGCCAAGCGGGAAGCGCAGCGGGAGATCCAGCGGTCGTTCGGCCGGCGCGGCAAGGGTATGGAGTGACCCAGATCGCCCCGGGTTAACGGGATGAATCTTGGCTGCGAGCGCGTTAGACTTGTATAGCTGCCGCAAGCAGCACTGCAACGCACACGGGGGTGACTGGTTTCGACTTCGTGCGTCGAGGCAGGTGAAGCGAGCCGAGGAAGCCGACGTTGTCTCGTGAATCAGTCGTCGGGAAAAAATAAGCGCCAACATCAAGCGCGATCAGCTCGCCCTTGCCGCCTGAGGCTAGGTAGCGAGCTTGTCGGTCCGGGGACGCCTTCGCCCCGGTTCACCGGCATCAGCTAGAAGGCTGGCCAATCGAGCCCGGTCGCGGGGCTCGTGCGGCGAGATCAATCGCGACTGGGCCCGTCATACCGACTCGCTCGCGTGATCGGTAGGGCCGAGTAGAGGCACAGCGAGCTGCGCTCGGAGAAGCCCTGGCAACACGGCGAAGGACCCGGGTTCGATTCCCGGCACCTCCACGTCGGGGTCTTCGCAGAATGTGCGGAGACCCTTCGCAGAATGGCAGAACGCCCCGGACCACCTGGTCCGGGGCGTTCTGGGTTTCTGGCTGGGTGCCGCGCTGGTCTGCGGAATGCCGATCCCGGCCGGCGACGGGTGATCGAGCGTAACGGCGGAGCGTTCCAGGAGGTGAGCAAGGCTGATCGGGTCCGGCTACAGCCGCTCGGTCGTCGGCCTCGGTGGGTCAGCTGCGGGGTAGGGCTCGGCCGTCGGGAAGGGTGCGGCTGCTCAGGAGCGCCACCAGAGCACCGCTCTCGGCACGCACGACCTCGCCGCTGCCCCAGCTCCAGCCGGTGTCGGTGGCCTCGAGACGGACACCGGTCAGGTCGAGCCCGAACCACGCGCCGTTCGCGGCGGTGAGCTGGTCGAGGATGGCGGTCACGGCCTCTTCTGGAGCAACGGCCGGGCGACCGAGCGCGATCGTCACGTCGAGGGCGTGGATGACGGCGTGGCTGAGCGCGCCGGCCGCGCCGCCGCCCGGCGGCTGCCATGCGTGCAGCCGCGGGGAGCGCAGGGCGTCCAGGTGTTCGGCGATCGGCAGGGCGGCGTCGCGCGCGGCCACGGTGTCGGAGAGTACGGCGAAGTCCCCGCCGGCCGCCGCCATCTCGGCTCCGAACTGTTCGGGCGTCAGCCGAGCCGGCATCGTCACGTGCGCGACCACGTGCCGCACCTGCCACTTCTCGCAGAGCGACGGGACGTCCCAAGTCTGGGCAGGTGATGAGGCGAGCAGGTCGGCGAGGGCATCGTAGGTCGGCGCCACCCAGGACTGGAGGTCGGTCACGGTTATTCCTCTCGGATCAGGTGGGCGAGGTGCTCCTCGAGCTTGTCGAGGGAGGTGAGGAAGCCGGCGCGGGCATCGGGCGAGCGCATCGGCTCGGGTACGTGCCGCTGGTGGATGACGACTTCGGTGCTGCCGTCGCCGAGGTCGGTAAGCGTGTTGGTCGTGTGCAAACCGGTGGCCGGCTCGACCCAGGCGAGCCGTTCGGGCGGGATGACTTCGGTGAACGTGGCAACCATGCGGTGGCTGCCGTGCTCGCCGACCATCAGGGTCTCGAAGCGGCCGCCGCTGTGGAGTTCGACGACGATGCCGTCGAGCGGAGTGGTCATACCGCGCGGGCCCCAGAACTGTGCGAGCTCGCTGGGCTCGGTGAGGCACCGCCACACCAGGTCGCGCGGCGCGCGGAAGACCCGCCGGTAGACCAGCTCGTCGCCGCTCACCTCCGGTCACCGTCCTGGAGACGGTCGAGATGTTCCTCGAGCCGGTCCATCCGTTCGGCCCACACCCGCCGGCTCTGCTCGATCCACGACATCGCGCTCTCGAGCGCGGCCGGCTCGAGCCGACAGGGCCTGCTCTGCCGGTGCCGGCCGCGGCTGACCAGGCCGCAGCGCTCCAGTACCCGGATGTGTTGCGAAACGGCCTGCATGCTCATGGCATACGGCATCGCGAGCTCCTTGACCGTCGCCTCGCCCTGGCTGAGCCGGGCCACGATGTCGCGCCGGGTGGGGTCGGCGAGCGCTGCGAACGTCGCATCGAGCCGCTCGTCGTCGTTGGTGATCACCACGGATAGTTATTCAACCAGTTGCTTGCTCAAGCGTCAACTAGATAGCCCGCTCTGCCCGCGTCGGAGTGATCGTGGCTGCGACGTCCCTTCGCGTTGTCCGGAGGGGTCCGTACCGACTGCGGGACGCCGATCGCGGCCGGCGCCCGTGAATCACGTTGCGCGCCGCGAGCCATCCGGGCACGGTGATCCGATGACCATGCTCGGCAGCCGCAGCGTCGGCCCGGCAAAGAGGGGGCTGACGGGGCGTCGGGCGCATGCGCGGGAAACATGTGCACTCCGCGTGACATGCCCGTGTACGTCCGAACGTGTCCGGATCGTTCAGGAATCGATAAGCGCGGTCCACGGAGCCGTCTCTAACCTGTCCGTCATGGACATCACCATTCACACAAGCTTTCTCCCGCACGACGACCCGGACGCGTCGCTCGCCTTCTACCGCGACGTCCTCGGCTTCGAGGTCCGCAGCGACGTCGGGCAGGGCCGGATGCGCTGGATCACGGTCGGCCCGGCCGGTCAGCCCGACACGTCGATCCTTCTGGCGCCGCCGGCTGCCGACCCGGGAGTCACCGAGGACGAGCGCCGCACCATCACCGAGATGATGGCCAAGGGCACCTATGGCTGGATCCTGCTCGCCACCCCGGACCTCGACGCCACGTTCGAGAAGGTGCAGGCCGGTGATGCCGAGGTCGTACAGGAGCCGACCGAGCAGCCGTACGGCATCCGCGACTGTGCCTTCCGCGACCCTGCGGGCAACCTAGTCCGCATCCAGGAGCTTCGCTGAGCCGTGCGGGTACCGATGTGGCCGTGCGGGCCGATATCGCGACCACCTGAAAGGAACGCCGCGGCGCACCAGCGCGGAGGTGCCCGCCCTGCCGGCCGCCCACCAGGGCCGCGTCCGGATCCTCGTTGAAATGGCTACGCGCCCGGACTCCGCCCCGCTGCTGTGCAGCAGTTGCTCGACCGGCTGGTCGACTCCGGCGGGGCGGTCATCAATACCGAGCGTCCTGGGGTGCCTCGGCAGGCCCCCACGACGCTCGTAGGCGTCGATGGACGATGAAAATAGGGGGGAGTGTTCTCATGTGTCAGCTCGCGTGGCGGCGTGCCCGCGTCCAGGCGCAGCGCCTGGCTGATCTCGCGCGGCTGCGCCGCGTCCGCGACCGGATCGACAGGGAATACGCGCAGCCGCTGAACGTGGAGGCGCTCGCCCGCGACGTGAACATGTCCGCCGGGCACCTCAGCCGGCAGTTCCGTGCCGCCTACGGTGAGTCGCCGTACTCGTACCTGATGACGCGTCGCATCGAGCGCGCGACGGCGCTGCTGCGGCGGGGCGACCTCAGCGTCACCGAGGTCTGCTTCGCGGTCGGTTGTGCGTCGCTGGGCACGTTTACCACCCGCTTCACCGAGCTGGTCGGTATACCACCCGGGGTCTTCCGGCGCCGGGCGGCGGAGGCGGCCGACTATGTCGATGCTGCGGGTACGGCCGGCGATGCGGGCTCTGCGGTCACGGTGGAGGGGATGCCGGCGTGTGTGGCGAAGCAGGTGACAAGACCGGTCAGGAATCGAGAAGCCCCAGCCGCCGAGCAGCCCCTAGCGTGATGGCCATGGCAATCACCACTTCCACCGCATCCAACACGTCCCTCGCATCCGTCATCCTTGAGGTGGCCGATCCCGAGGCCGCCCGCCGCTTCTACACCGCCTTCGGAGTGGACTCGCACATACGCCTGCGAGCGTCCGAGGCGCACTCCACCGGATTCCGTGGCTTCACCCTGGCACTCGGGGTGTCCCGGCCGGCCACCGTCGACAGCTTCCTCGGCCTCGCCGTGGACGCCGGCGCCACGGTGCTGAAGCCCGCCGCGAAGTCGCTGTGGGGCTACGGCGGCGTCGTCCAGGCCCCGGACGGGACGATCTGGAAGGCCGCCACCTCAGCGAAGAAGGACACCGGCCCGGCCACCCGCGAGATCGACGAGATCGTCCTCCTGCTCGGTGTCGAGGACGTGAAGGCCAGCAAGCAGTTCTACGTCGGCCGGGGCCTGACCGTGGCCAGGAGCTTCGGCGGCAAGTACGCCGAGTTCGCCTCCGGCGAGTCCAGTCCCGTCAAACTGGCGCTGTACAAGCGCCGCGGCCTGGCCAAGGACCTCGGCGTCCCCGCCGACGGCACCGGCTCGCATCGCATCGTCCTCGGCAGCACCGCCGGCTCCTTCACCGATCCGGACGGATTCGCCTGGGAGGCCGCCGGGCCATCCGCCCCCGCGCCGTCCTGACTCCCGGCCCCGGACTCCGCCCCGAGCCGCCTCATCCCGGTACGAGCGGAAATCTGCCAGGTAGCACACGAAGGCGTCCGCCGAGAACTCCGACACAACCGCGGAGCAGTACAACGGATTCACCGCCGAGGAGCGGGCCGCGATGAAGGAGCACGCGCAGGAGCAGACGAAGGCGGCGGCGCGGCGCGGTTCGTCCCGGGTGGAGAATGAGGCGGCCGCTGAGCGGGACGTGCTCGCGAAGATCGCTGGGTTAGCCGGCCGCACCGCGTAGCAGCCCGAGCTGGTGCTCCCAGCCGGCGCGGTGGGTGTCGAGGTGAGTGGACGGCACACCGCGGTGCGTGAGGACGACCATCGTGTCGTCGCCGTCAGGCGTCAGCACGACCTCGACGGTCGACCCGCCGGGTGGCAGGGTCTCGTCGCCAGGGACGCCCCAGCTGAACACGACGCGGTATGGCGGCTCGACGGTGATGTAGGCACCGCGGGCGACGGTCTCGCCCATGCCGAGCGAGAACACGCCGCCAGGCTGCGGGTCGAGCTCGGCCCGGTCGCCGATCCACGTGACGATGAGCGCGGGGTCGGTGAAGTACGGGAAGACAACCTCGGGCGGTGCCTTGATGTGCTCGGTCGCGACGATGACGTCGTTGCGGATCTCGGCGGTCACGGCTACCTCTTCGGTGGTCGGGGATGGGCCGTCTCGACGGCCTTCTTCAGGCGGCTGAGGGCGTCGGGCCAGAACTCGGAGAGCAGCTCGCGCACCGGATCGAGCGCCTCGTGGCGCAGGGTGTAGAGGCGGCGGGTTCCCTCGCGGCGCTCGGTGAGGAGGCCGGCCTGCTTGAGTACGCCGATGTGCTGGCTGACCGCCTGCTGGGTGAGGGTGAAGCTCGCCGCGATCTGGCCCGCAGGCAGCTCACTGTGCTTGACGAGGCGCAGGATCTGTCGGCGGTGCGGGTCGGCGAGCGCCCGCAGTACCGCATCGGGTGCGGCGGGCGTCGACTGCTTCCGCTCGGCCATCGGACTAGGGTCTCAGACTCCGAACGGGGTGCCGGTGCCGGTCCTGGCGAACGCCTCGATGCTCGCCATGAAGTACGTCCAGCCGGCGAAGCAGTCGTCCCAACACTCGAGCTGCGGGGTCAGGCCGGCGTGCCGGAAGCGGAGCTCGGTGCCGGTGTCGGTAGCGACGATGTCGAACTCCATCGTCGTGCCGAGCCACTCCTGCGTGTGTCCGGTGGGTGTGGTCCCGTCGGGTGCGATGGACTCCCAGACCACGCGGGTGGGTCCGGCTTCGAGGACGCGCATCGCGTTGACGCCGTGCTCGCCGAAGCTGGTGACGAGCGTGCCGCCGACTGCTCCATCGCCCTCGGTCGGGCCCCACCAACGGCTGACGCCGGCGGCGGAGGTGAACAGCGCCGACACGGTCTCGGGGCTGGCGGGGAGGTTCAGGGCCGCGGTGAAGTCCTCGGTCCGCGTGCTGGTGGTGCTGGTCATCCCGGTCTCCTCTCAGATGTACAAGTCATATCTTGTACAACCTAGTGCTTGTAAAGATAGGTAGAGGTCTGTCGCGTGTCAAGAGGGCTTGGGTTACCTGCCGCCGCGTGCGATACCCGGACTTCGTGTCGCTGCCGACGGAGCGCGCCGTCAGGTATTACCGCCGGCGGTACCCGGACTTCGCGCGCTATCCGGCCGCCCAGGTGCTCGCGTGTATCGGGTCCGCGGCGACGGAGTGCAGGTCAGATGCATGATCGCCTTTCTTACCTCGGCCGTTGCCGATGTTCGGTTTGTCAGGTGCTGATTTTGGCGACGGAGGGTGCGAGCCGTGTACGGCGTTCGTAGAAAGCGGCGCTTCATCTGCGCGTCCTTGATTCAGCGAACACCCCACGTCGGGGTTTTCCCCGAAAGTTGGATTCGTTTCCCCGAATCCGGCTCTCGGGGAGAGCCCACAACTGGATCACGTAGGGCCCGGTCATCAGGCCGGGCCCTACGTGTGTCACGCCTTGCCGGGGCTGCCAGGCACCTCACTGAGGGTTGGGTGCGGCTAGCCAGCATGAGACCTGCCGACGTCCGAATCGGCGACACGTCCCGGATCGTGAACCCGGAATGGCGGTACGGACATGTAAGGGTGTGACTACTTTCCCTCCCGCGGCAGGAGCGGCACGAACTATGCACCCACCGGGCACGCAGCTGGGCGACAGCCCTCCACCTGAGAGCTTCCGCGCCAACCAGTCTGCGGCAGAAGGCCCGACGGACGGCGAGTTGATGTCGCGCTCGGTCGCAGAGCCGGAGTGCTTCGCTACCCTGTTTGACCGGCACGCCACGGCCGTGCACCGCTACCTGGGTCGGCGGGTGGGCGACCTCGCCGACGACCTGCTCAGCGAGACCTTCCTGATCGCCTTCCGGCGCCGCGACACCTACCGCGCCATGCACCTCGAGGTGCGGCCGTGGCTGCTCGGTATCGCCACCAGGGTCGTGCATGGTCACGTCCGTGCCGAAAGACGCCGCTACCGTGCCTTGGGCCGCACCCCGGTCGAGTCGCCAGCCCAGCCGGAGGACGCCGACGTCCTCAGCGATCGTCTGGCTGCGCGGGCGCTGCGTGGTCCGCTGGCCGCCGCCCTGGCCGGGCTCAAGGCCCGCGACCGGGACGTGCTGCTGCTGTTCGCCTGGGGGCAGCTGAGCTACGAGGAGGTCGCCGCCGTGCTCGAGATCCCGGTCGGCACCGTGCGCTCCCGCCTCAACCGCGCCCGCCGTCAGACCCGCGCGGCTCTCGAGGCCGCCTCTCCCTTTGAGGACCTCCGATGATAGAGATCACCCTGCTCCGCGAGGCTGGCCCGGAAGCACCGCCGCTACGGCCGGCCGCCCTGCAGTCCGCCCGCACCGCGCTGCTCACCGAGATCAACGCCACGACGACCCGTCGCGCCCGCCGCCGCTTCGGACTCAACCGCAGGATGACCGTGCGGCTCGGGTTCGCCGCCGCTGCTGCCGCAGCCGCATGTGCCGCCGCTGTCGTGATCGCGGCGCCTGACGACCCTTCCGGGCCGCCGTCGGGCCGCGTGACGCTGGTCGACTTCCAGCCACCGTCGTTCCCGCTGGCGCTGCAGCCGGCCCCGGTCGGGCTGACCC
The DNA here is from genome assembly GCF_011947195.1 of Planosporangium thailandense. Classification (GTDB taxonomy): domain Bacteria; phylum Actinomycetota; class Actinomycetes; order Mycobacteriales; family Micromonosporaceae; genus Planosporangium; species Planosporangium thailandense. The sequence goes on from NZ_JAATVY010000012.1 coordinate 121,644, forward strand.
CGCACTTCAGCGCCGAACCCGGCGCGTCGAATGCTGTCTACAGCGCCGCCGGCAGTGATGACCGGATTGTCATCGGGGTCACTGCGCGCAAGCCAACCTTTGTGAACCCCTCCGACACGCAGGACGTGACCGTGGCCGGCAACGCCGCTGAGCTGGTCACTGAACACGAATTCTTCAGCATCCCCGGCGGAGGATCCGAGGTGCGTCCGCAAGCCGCCCTCAGCATCGCGTGGTCCAGCGGCCGGTGGGTTCTACTCAACGGCGAAGGACGATTCAATGACCGCGACCAACTCCTGGCGGTCGCCGGAACCCTGGTCGAGCGGCCGCAGCCGGTGCCGTTGCAGGTGCACCTGGCGCCGGCGGGCTGGTCGGTGCAGGCGTACAAGGACGACCGAATCCTCACCCTGGTCAACGATGCGGACGTACGGCAGACGCTGAGCGTGCACCTGCCCGACCAGCCGATCCCGGCCAGCCGGCTGCTCCACGAGTTGCAAGGCCCCCCGGCAGGGCCGGTTATCGACGTCAATGTCAACGGTCGGCCCGCGCAGTTGGTTCGGGTTCCCGTCCATGACGCGGCTGACAACGGCTGGTACCTGCAGGCTCAGTTCGCCGGCGGCAAGACGTTCGTCATCCAGGCACCGGCTGCGTTCACCCGACAGCAGGTGCTGGCGTTCGCTTCGCAGGTGTCCTACACACCTTGAGGCCGCGCTGGCTCCCGGTCGCGACGCTGAACGCAACAGCGTTGGTGCGCACCGTCACCGGCGACAAGTACAGCGCTTGCTAATCGTGGGCCGATGGGGATGTTGTGACCAGAGCGCGATCGTGTGTCTGCGGAGCCGTGACGCTCCCAACGGTCCTGCGAGAGGACCACAGCCACTCGGCGCTGCCCCGGTACTCCTCCTGCTGGTACCCGCGCGGCTGGCTACTGCTCGTTCGCCTTCTGGTACTGCTTGTCGGGGACGGGTTCGAGCCAGGTGGTGGGATCCTGTCCGCCGGGCAGGGCTTCGAGCATGGCGAGGTGGCTCATGAACGTGTCGGCGGCGGCACCGTGCCAGTGCTCCTCGCCGGGCGGGCAGATGACGGTGTCACCGGCGTGGATGCGCAGCACCGATCCGTCGCGGATACCGACCAGCCCGACGCCCTCGGTGACGTGCAGGGTCTGGCCGACGGCGTGGGAGTGCCAGTTGGTGCGGGCGCCGGGGGTGAAGCGCACGAGCGCGACGGTCATCCGGGACGGCTCCTGGCCGCTGTAGATCGGGGTCAGGTAGACGTCGCCGGTGAAGTTCTGCGGGGGCGTCTTCACCGTGGGGTCGACGGGCCTCAGTTCCATTGGGTGCTCCTTAGTGTGCGGATCGATCAGGGGCGCAGCAGGGCCTTGATCGCGCGGCGCTCGTCCATCGCGCGGTAGCCCTCGGCGGCCTGGTCGAGCGGCAGTTCGAGGTCGAAGACCTTGCCGGGGTCGATCTCGCGGTTGCAGATCAGGTCGATGAGTTCGGGCAGGAAGCGGCGCACCGGGGCGGGGCCGCCGTGCAGGTGCGCGTGGGAGAAGAACAGCTCCTCGCCGGGCAGCGTGACCCCGTGGGCGACGCCGACGTAGCCGACGTGCCCGCCGGGCCGGGTGGCGCGGATGGCCTGCATCATCGACTCCTGGGTGCCGACCGCCTCGACGACCGAGTGCGCCCCGAGCCCGCCGGTGAGCTCCTTGATCCGGGCCACGCCCGCATCCCCGCGTTCGGTGACGATGTCGGTCGCGCCGTAGGCGATCGCGAGCTTCTGGCGGGGCTCGTGCCGGCTCATCGCGATGATGCGCTCCGCGCCGAGCTGCTTGGCCGCCAGCACGGCGAGCAGGCCGACCGCCCCGTCACCGACGACCACGACGGTCTTGCCCGGGCCGGCCTCGGCGGCCACGGCACCGAACCAGCCGGTACCGAGCACGTCGGAGGCCGCCAGCAGGCTCGGTACCAGATCGTCGGACGGTACCTCCGGGGTGGCCACGAGGGTGCCGTCGGCGAGCGGTACGCGCAGGTACTCAGCCTGGGCGCCGAGCGGCCCCATGAGCTCGCGATGGATGCACGAGCTCTGGTAGCCGGCCCGGCAGATCTCGCAGGTGTTGTCGGAGGCGAAGAACGAGCCGACCACGAACTGGCCAGGCCTGATCGACCGGACCTCGCTCCCGACCTCCTCGACGATGCCGACGTACTCGTGGCCCATCGGAGCCGGCCCGGTGACGGGTTCGATGCCGCGGTACGGCCACAGGTCCGAGCCGCAGACACAGGTGGCGGCCAGGCGAATGACCGCGTCGGTGGGTTGCTCAATCTTCGGGTCCGCGCGCTGCTCGACGCGGATGTCGCCGGGGGCGTGCAGCATCGCTCCTCGCATGGGTGGTTCCTTTCGACTGTGGGATGGGACGTACCCGGATCGAGTGGTGACCCCGGCGGCATGTCCGGGAGCGCTGCCGGGGTGGGTGGGTTCAGTTGCCGCGGAAGACCTGTTTGGCGACGGCCATCGCGCTCATCGCCTTCGGCCATCCGGCGTAGAAGGCCAGGTGGGTGATCGCCTCGATGAGTTCTTCCTCGGTGGCGCCGTTCTCCTTCGCCAGGCCCAGGTGGAAGACCAGCTGCTCGGTGTTCCCGCCGGCGGTCAGGGCGGCGACGGTGACCAGGCTGCGCTCCTTGGGCGACAGCTGCGGGCGCGTCCAGACCTGCCCGAACAGCACGTCGTCGGTGAGGCGCACCAGGGCGGGGGCGAAGTCCCCGAACATTTTCTCGGCGCCCGAGGGCTCCGCGGGTGCTGTGTTGTCTGCCATGTCTCTCATCTCCTTGTCCGGTTCCCGCTACCCGGTCGCGGCGGCGCACGCGGGTGGAAGACTCCGCGCGGCCGGCGCGCCGGGCACCGGTCAGCGGGCGTACGTGCCGCGGGTTGCCGACAAGCCCGCTGCCGACAAGCCCGCTGCCGATTAGTGGACGCGCAGGCTGCCGAGCTGGCCGACCGTCGCCGGGTCACGGTGGTCGAGGAACAGCGAGGCACCGGTGTCCATCGCGCCGATGCGAGCCATCTCCTCATCGGTGAGTTCGAAGTCGAAGACGTCGATGTTCTCGCGCATCCGGTCGGCCCGCACCGACTTCGGGATGACCGCGACGTCCCGCTGGATCAGCCAACGCAGCACCACCTGGGCAACGGACTTGCCGTGCGCGGCGCCGATCTCACTCAGCGTCGGATCCGAGAACAGGTTGTTGCGGCCTTCGGCGAAGGGGCCCCAGGATTCGATCTGGACGCCGCGCTCGCGCATCAGCTCCTGGTCGGCCACCCGCTGGAAGTACGGGTGGGTCTCGATCTGGTTGACCGCCGGGGCGATCTCGTTGTGGTCGATGAGGTCCACCAGCCGGTCCGGATAGAAGTTCGACACTCCGATCGCCTTGATCAAGCCCTGCCGGTGGAGCTGTTCCATCGCCCGCCAGGAGCCGTAGTAGTCGCCGTAGGGCTGGTGGATCAGGTACAGGTCGAGGTAGTCCAGGCCGAGTTTCCGCAGTGACGTCTCGAAGGCGCGCTCGGCGTTGTCCTCGCCGGCGTCCTGGATCCACAGCTTGGTGGTGATGAACAGTTCGTCGCGCGCGATGCCGCTCTTTTTGATGGCGCGGCCGACGGCTTCCTCATTGAAGTAGGCGGCGGCGGTGTCGATGTGCCGGTAGCCGGCGGCGAGCGCGTCGGTGACGGCCTGCTCGGTCTGCTCGGGCGGGATCTGGTAGACGCCGAAGCCGAGGATCGGCATCCGCACGCCGTTGTTGAGAGCGATCTGGGGGATCTGTGGGGCCACTGTCTGGCTTTCCTTCCGTGGAAGTATCGGGTTGGTCGCCGGCCGTCAGCGTCTGCTGGTGGGCGAAATGCGACCTCCGAGGTCAGGTCCTGGGCGGCCGGCGCCCCGGGCGTGGTCAGCGGGCGTTCAGCCGCAGGGTCGCCGCGGCGGCGCCGGGGCTCACCATCGGGTCGACGTACGTGCCGCCGTATCGGGCGTACTTGCTGCGGTAGGCCCGGTCGATCGCACCGTGGTCGGCGTCGGCGGGCTCTTCGAACGCGACCTCGCGCTCGACTCCTCCCACACGGATTCGCCCTTCGGGGCGGCGCAGCACCGACCGGAACCAGGCACCGTCATGTCCCCGGAAGGACCGTACGTACAGGTCGTCGCCGACCCGGACGACCCAGATCGTGGTGTACGGGCGCAGCGATCCGTCCGACCGCAGTGCTGCGATCTCGAGTTCGTCCGCCGCACCGATCTTGTCGAGCTCTTCGGCGGTCCAGTCACTCATGCGGTTGTCACCTTCGGTGTCGTTTTCAGCAGGAGGCTCGACGCGGCCGCCGGGAGCGCGACCCGGCCGCGAGCAGCAGGCTGGTACGCAGGCCCGGCACGCTGTTGAGCAGCACCGCGGTCATCGGCGGCATCCCAAGCGGACCGCCTACCCGGACGAGGACCGTCGACACGACCAGCGCCCACACGGGCGCCGGAGCTGATGTGCTGCCGTCTCGTGACGGAAGGCGTGGTCATCGGAAGCTGTCTCCTGCGGATGCCTTGATCCATCCCGGTGGGTGTGGCCGTCACCGGCGGTCCCCGGTGACCTCTCCACGCAACCACGTATCCGCGTCGCGAGAGAGGCCCTGCTGAGAGGGGTAATGGCAGTACCCCTGTGATCGAGGACAGCGTCCATAGACTCGGGATGGTGACCAGCCGAGATGACCTCCGCAGCGAGATCCGCGAGTTTCTCGCCTCGCGTCGGGCCCGGATCACGCCGGAGCAGGCGGGCTTGCCGGTCTACGGCGGTAACCGCCGCGTGCCCGGCCTGCGCCGGGCGGAGGTGGCCATGGTCGCGGGGGTGAGTCCGGACTACTACGTCCGCCTGGAGCGCGGCAACCTCAACGGCGTCTCCGACAGCGTGCTCGACGCACTCGCCCGTGCGCTCCAACTCGACGAGGCCGAACGCGCCCACCTGTTCGACCTGGCCCGTGCCGCCAACACCACCCCCCGTACCCGCCGCCGACCCGCAGCGCAACGGGTTCGCCCCGGGGTGCGGCAACTCCTCGACGCGATGACCGACGCGCCCGCGTTCGTGCGCAATGGACGCCTGGACGTCCTCGCCGCCAACCGGCTCGGCTACGCCCTCTACTCGCCGGTGTTCGACGACCCGGCCCGGCCGGCGAACCTGGCCCGGTTCGCGTTCCTCGACCCGCGCGCGTCCGAGTTCTACCCCAACTGGGAGGACGCGGCGAACACCTCGGTCGCCCTGCTGCGTACCGAGGCCGGGCGCGACCCCTACGACAAGGCGCTGACCGACCTCGTCGGAGAACTTTCCACCCGCAGCGACGAGTTCCGAACCCGGTGGGCCGCGCACAACGTGCGGCTGCACCAGACGGGGGTCAAGCACTTCCATCACCCCGTCGTCGGGGACCTCAGTCTCGCGTTCGAGGCGATGCCGCTGCCGGCCGACCCCGGTCTGACCATGACCGCCTACAGCGCCGAGCCCGGCTCAGCGTCCCAGGACGCGCTCCGCCTTCTCGCGAGCTGGGTGGCGATGCAGGAGGAAACACCGGTCGAACCCACACGCGACGACGCCGCAGGGGCATGATTCAGTCGGCTGCCTGGCCCCGCTTCTTGGCGAGCACCTCGGCGGGCATGCCGGGCCCGGGCTGGGCCTGCACTTCGGAAGGGTCGGACACGGGCCCGCAGGTGGCACACACCAGCTGGTGGGTGATCCCCGTGCCGCACGTGGCGTGCCGGTAGAGGATCGGCGGCTCGCCGGGGGTCGCCCACCGGTCCCCCCACTCGGTGAGCGCGACGAGTGCGGGCGCGAGCGCACGACCCTTGTCGGTCAACCGGTACTCGTACAGCTCCGACTCGTCGGAGTGCCGGCGGCGCTCCATGATCCCCGCGGCGACGAAGCCGTCCAGGCGGGCCTTGAGGATGTTGGTCGCGATCCCGAGGCGCCGCTGGAAGTCGTTGTAGCGGGTCACGCCGGCGAAGAGGGCGTCGCGGACGATCAGCAGGCTCCAGCGCTCGCCGATGACCTCGAGCGCCCGCGCGATCGAGCACACCTCGGAGTCGTAGGTCTTGCCAAGCACGCCCTCCAATGTACCAATCCGCTTGCATAGCAAAAGCAGTCTCTCTACGATCACTTGCGTCATGCAAGTGCAATCCGGTGTGTGGAAGGCGGGGGAATGGACCTCGAAACTGCGATCGAGCTGCACCGTCGAGTGGCCCGGCAGGTTCTCGACATCGCCCTGAAGGTGACCGTGGCGGACCTGGCGCGCCCGACGCCGTGCTCGGAGTGGACAGTGGGCGACCTTCTCGGACACATGACCGCGATGAACCGCGGGTTCGCAGCCGCCGCGCGGGGCGAGACGGGTGACGCGAGCGCCTGGACCACCAGCCCCACCGCTCCCGAGCGCACGGTGCGGGCCTACACGGACTCGGCCACTGTCATCGAGCGGGAATTCGGGCAGCTGCTGGAGCGTCCACAGCCGATGGTCGTGGCGCCCGCCCATCCGACACAGGCCTTTCCACCCGCGACCGCGGTGAGCATCCACGTCGTCGAGCTCGTGGCCCACGGCTGGGACCTGGCGCGCGCCCTCGGGGTCGCCTACACCGGCGACGCACCCGCTATCGCGCTCGCCTTCACCATGGTGAGGGACATCCCCGACGACGAGACACGCCGGAAGGCCGGTGCGCCCTTCGGGCCAGCGATCCCCGTCGGCGAGACGGTGGACGACCTCACGCGCTTCCTCGGCATCGTCGGTCGGTCGGCGGACTGGGTGGCCTGACGCGGCCGTACGGGTTGAGCCCCGTCCCGCGTCAATCCGCCTGACCGATCCCCGCGTCTCTGGCGATGGCGATCGCCTCCGCCCGAGAGGCGGCCGGCAGTTTGGCCATGACCGCTGAGACCCGGTTACGCACCGTCTTCTCGGCCAGGTACAGCCGCCGCGCGATCGCCGCGTTGTCCAGGCCGCGGGCGAGCAGTTCGAGCAGCTCCTGCTCGCGTTCGGTGAGCTGCGGAAAGGGCGTCGTGGCTGTTCTCCCGGCGGTGACGGTGCGCAGGCGCGGCGCGGCACCCGAGCCGATCAGGATCTCGCCGCGCATGACCGCGTCGAGCGCGCGTCCCACGTCGGCCTTGGACGCCTCCTTGAGGAGGTAGCCCCGGGCGCCGGCGCTGAGCGCGGCCTGCAGCGACGCGGCGTCGTCGCTCATGGTCAGGACCAGCACCGCCGTGCCTGGATGGTCGCGGGAGATCCGGCTGGTGGCCTCGATGCCGTCCAGCCCGGGCATCCGCAGGTCCATGAGGACGACGTCGGGGCGGTGCGCACCGACAGCGGCGACCGCCGCGGAGCCGTCGCCGACCTCGGCGACCACCTCGGCGCCGAGGTCGGCGAGGAGGGTACGGAGACCCTCGCGGAACAGCGGGTGGTCGTCGGCGACGACCACGCGAAGGGCGTTCATGCGATCTCCAACGGAAGCCGTGCCCGTACCGTCGTGCCCCCGCCGTCAGCGTCCGTCAGCTCCAGCCGGCCACCGACCTCGCTGGCGCGTTCCCGGATGCTCTGCAGCCCCACGCCAGGAACTGCCGCGTCCCCGACACCGCGGCCGTCGTCGCGTACCTCGACGACCAGCCAGGGGCCGTCGGTCCGCAGGTGGAGGGTGCACGCCCGGCAACCGGAGTGTCGGAGCGCGTTGGTGACCGCCTCCGCGGCGATCCGATAGGCAGCCACCTCGGTGGCCGCGGGCAGGGGCGGCAGGACAGCGGACTCGACGGTGACGGTGGCCGCGTACGGATCGAACAACTGGCGGAGCGCGGGGACCAGGCCCAGGTCGTCGAGCGCGGGCGGACGGAGATCCTCCACCACGTGCCGGACATCGCGGACCGTCTCCCGCAACTGGTCGCTGAGCGTTGCTGCCCGCCGGGCGAGCGCCGCGTCCTGGGAGGTGAGCCGGTCGGTGAGGCTGTCGAGCTGCATCGCCATCGCCGCCAGCCGCGGGCCGATGCTGTCGTGCAGGTCGCGGCGCAACCGGCGCCGCTCCTCCTCGCGTGCCACGACCAGCCCCTCGCGGCTGCGCAGCAGATCGTGGAACATCGACGCCGATCCGAGCAGAGCACCTGCCCGCTGGGCGACGTCGGCCAGCGCCGCGCGCTCGCTCGCCGTGAACCGCTCGCCGGGATACCGGTGCGCCACGACAAGGGCGCCGACCACCTCCGACCGGTCCGTCGCCGGCAGCCGCTCGACCTCCGGCGACGCAACGCCCGCATGGATCGCCGGCAGCCGCCCGTCCACTCCCTCGACACCGACGTACGGCAGCTTCAGCTTCGTGCGCAGCCCCTCGGCGAGCTGGCCGAGCGCGTCGACCGGTCCCGTCGCCAGGTCCAACCGGCGGTGCACCTGCCGCAGGACCGCGTACGGGTCGCGCCGCTCGCCGAACAGCAGCCGGTCGACCAGCCGCTGCACCTGGTCGCGTGCGGCCGCGGCGACGAGCGCGACGACCGCGACGACCGCGTACGTGGCCCGCCGGCCGGAATCCAGGGCGCCCGCACCCGCGACGGTCGCGGCGTAGGCGAGCAGCAGGAACGCCGACAGCAGGCCGTACACCACCGTCCGGCTCAGCGCGGTACCGATGTCGAAGAGCCGGTGGCGGACGACGCCGATCGCGATCGAGGCCACCAGCAGCACCATGCCGACCGCCAGCGCCCCGTCGCTGTTCGTTCCCCCGACCGCCGTACCGAGCAGCGCCGATCCCACCAGGCAGATGACGCCGAAGGTCAGCCACTGCAGTTGTGCGCGCTCCGTGCCGCTCGACCGCCGCAGTCGTCGCCAGACCGCGACGACACCGCACCCGCCGGCCCCCAGCACGACGGCGAACGAGGTCAGCAGCGTGACCACGTTCAGCCACTGCCCGCCCGGGGCCGCGAGCGGGTTGCGTAGCTCCGGTGCGGCGTCGGAGTTGATGGGCGCGAACATGCGCGCCCCGGTCTGCAGCGCGATCAGCCCGACGATGACCCGTCGCAGGGTGCGCCAGCGGGCCGAGTTCAGCCGGCCGTCGGGCACGTGCATGGGCACGAGACCCCACAGCACGAGGTACGGGACGTAGCCCCAGATCGACAGCCAGGCCGCGGCCGCCGTCGCCGGGTGACGGTCGCCGGGTACCAGGGCGAACGCCGCATACTGACCGGCCAGCAGGTACGGGCCCATGAGCGCCGTCGACAGCAGCAGCCAGCCTGCCGCGTTCCGCCGCTGATGTGCGATGACCAGCGCAGCCACGAGCGGGAACGCCGTCGCCAGCACGAGGTCGGCTCCGGTCAGGCGCACCCGATGCGTCGTCAGCCCGGCGAGCCGCTGGTGCAGCAGTACCGCGCCGACAGTGCACCCGACCGACGTGACCGCGAGGGCGGCCGCGAGCCCGGCGGCGGGCACACGGGGCAGCCGTCGCGTCGTCGTCGCAGCCAGGGTCACGGTCAGATCATGCGCGATCACCTGGCCTCCGGGAACAGCCTCGCCGTCCCGCCTTCGACGAGGGGACCGCTGTCCCTCGTGCGCGGGACAACGGGCGCAGCACCGTGGGCGACGCAGCCGGCACGACGAAGACCGGCATCCACGAAGGGGTGACCATGACCGCCATCTCCGCCGAACCCGTGACCGAGTCTCCGGTGATCGCCCGCCCGTCCCGTGCCTGGCCGTTGTGGGGCCTTGCCGCCGGGGTCTTCGGCGGCGTAGCCACCGTCTTCACCACCCAACCGCACGTCGGCCCCGATGCCGCGGGCAGCCTCGCTCCCGGCGCCTACCACCTGGGCGGGGCGCTCGGCTACGTGGCGGTGGCCTGCCTGCTGGTGCTGTCGGCGTGCTGGCGAACCGCCGCCCATCGGGTTGCTCCGGACAGCGCCGCCGCCCGCGTCGTCGCCGACGGTTTCACCGCTTCCGCCGCCGGGCTCTCACTCGGATACGGCTGGAAGCTCGCGATGGCCCTGTACCTGCCGGGTGGGCTGAACCAGCACGAGTTCGGCAAGGAAGGGATGTACTTCTACTACATGCTCAACGACTTCGGCAGCTACCTCGGCTGGCTGGGCGTCGTCGTCGCTGCCGGCGCTGTGGCGTGGCTCGGCTTCCGTTCGCGCCTGGTGTCGATATGGCTCGCCGTGGTGAGCCTGCTGCCCGTACTGGCCGTGCTCGGCATGTCGTTGGGGCTCTCGATCGCCGGATACGCCGGCATCGTTGGGCCGGTCTGGCTGGTGGTCGCCTCGGCCGGGCTCGCCCTGGGCAGGCACCGGCTCACGGGGACGCGCTGACCCTGCCGGTGGCGTCGCCGTGGGGCCCGGGTCCGCGGACCGGGCCCCCCGGACCTCCGTTGTGTTGTCCTCTTTGGTTGCGGTAGCTCGTGTTCGAGGCGATACCGCTGCCGGCCGACCCCGGATTGACCATGACCGCCTGCGGCGCCGAGCCGGGCTCCGGTCGAAGCTTCTCGCCCGGTTCGCATGCGCCTGAAATCCGCTTGCCCGCCGTCCTCCGGAGCCGACCGCGGGTTCCGCGGGTCAACGGAAAGTGGTCAGCTGTGCGGGCGGGGAGACCCGTCCGGCGCGGTCGACCGCGACCACCCGCCAGGTATGACGCCCGGTCGGGACGGTGACCCGAACGCTGTGACCGGCGGTACGGGTGACCGTGGTGCCGTCCCGGGTCACCAGGTAGGAAGCCACTCCGCTTCCGGCGTCGGTTGCCGTACGCCAGGTCAGCGACCCACCGCTGAGCGCGAGGCCGCTGGGTGCGGTCGGCGGGCTCGTGTCGACGGTGACGGTGACCGGGTCAGAGGCCGTTGTCCGGCCGGCCCCGTTGACCGCGGCGACCGTGATCCGTGCCGTGCCCTCCGGGAGGGTGACGACGGCGGACCTGGCGGTACTCGGGACGGATCGGACCAGCTTGCCGTTGATCATGATCTGGTAGCCGCTGATACCGGTGTCCGGGTCGGCGGCGGCGGACCAGGTGACGCTGGCCGCCGCGCGGGTGCGCAGTGCGCTGTTGGCCGGTGCGGTCACCTTCGGCGCGCTCGGCGGGGTGCTGTCGCGGACCACGGTGAGCGGGGCGGAGGTCGGGGATGCCAGGCCTGCCCGGTCGATCGCGATCACGGTCCACGAATGCCGGCCGTTTGGGATGGCGAGCCGGACGGCCGTGCTGAGCGTGCGGGTTACCTCGACGCCGTCCATACGGACCACGTAGGTGGCCACCCCGCTTCCGGTGTCCGTCGCGGCGCGCCAGCTCAACATGTCGTCGGGAGTGAGTGCCAGCGCGTTGGGGCTGCTCGGGGCGACCCTGTCGACGGTGACCCGGACCGGGACCGACGTCAGGACGGCGTTCCAGCAACAGTAGGAGGCGCGCACGGCGATGGTGTGGGTTCCGTCCGCCGCCTGAAGGGTGGTGGAGGTGATCTGTGGGTTGCTGATCGCGACCGCCACGCGCCCGTCGAGGAGCACCTCGACAGAGTTGGGCGTCCAGTCGTTCTGCCAGGAGACGGTAAGGGTTGGACTGCTGACCGCGCTGCCGTCGACCAGGGAGGTGATCTTCGGTGCGCCGTCGGCGTCGCTGAGAGTGACCGTCACCGGGGTACCTCTGGTGGTGTTGCCGTAGTAGTCGGTGCTGTCGACCCGGATGGTGTGCCTGGACCGGTCGTTGCCCTGCAGGGTCAGCCGGTAGGAGCCCTGGCCCCGGCCGACCATCCCGTCAACGCGGTTGTCGACGACCACAGAGTAGGCCGCCACGCCGATGCCGGCGTCCCAGGACGGACGCCAGGACACCATCGTGGTCGTGCTGACCGTGGCGTTGGCGGTCGGCGCGGTGACGACGGCCGGGCTCGGGCCGACGACGTCCGAACCGACCGGCGTCACTGTGACCTGCGCGGTCGTGGTGCTGACCGCGGTGACCTGCAGGGCCAGCCGGGTCCCCGGTATCCGCCACACCGCTAGCGGCCGGATGGGTGGGGCCGTGAACGGGTAGTCCGCGTCCGGGCGCATGTCCAGCAGGTAGCTGGTGGGACCGAAGAGCCAGCTGTTGCTCAACGTCCGTACCTGGACACCAGCCCAGTCCGGCATCTGTGCGTCCCGGCCGCTCTTCGGCCGGTACTCCACGTAGATCGGCAAGGTGTCGGTGGGGATCTTCAGGGCCTGTGGCTGTTGTGACGCCGACCGGGCTCGCAGATTCACGGTCACTGCCCGGGTAGGGCTCGCGGTGATCACGTCCGCCCAGCCGAGCGCGTCGGCGAGGGCGGCGTTGAGATAGCCGACGGCTCCAGGTGAGGAGTCGCTGTACCCGGAACCCATCACGTCCGCCCGGTCGCCGTACTCGTTTGTTGTGCAGTCGGTCCAGGTGGTCGACAGAGGCACCCGAACGCCGTTCGTCGTGCAGTTCTCCGACCGGGCATGCCAGAGGCCGAGGTTGTGGCCGAACTCATGGGCGAGCGTCGCGGCATCCGGACTGCCGTTGATCCAGATGTACGAGTCCCTCAGTTCGCCCAGTCCGGCCCAGCTAATGCTGTCGCGGTAGGGGAAGTAGAGGGCGATGTGTTGAGTGGCGGCGGTGGGCAGGGTCAGTTTGGCGGCAGAGATGGCCGCCCTCGACCACTTGACCCAATCCGGGTCTCCCGCCGAATCGGCCGGCGGTGGTGCGGCAACCTTGGTCCAGTTGTGTACTGCGGTCGTCACGCGCAGCCGACCCGTGGACTGTTCGGCCCAGTACGCGGCGGTGGCGTCGGCTACGGCCTTCAGCGTCTGCACCGTCGCGGAGTCAGGGGCGGTCCAGTACACGGGCAGCACTGTCAGGGTGTGCTGGCCGGTGACCAGCGTTGCGCCGAGGGTGGCGGCACCCGCTAGCTGCGTGACCTGCTCCACCGATGAGGCGCTGGCGTGCCCGGCCGTGACGCCGGAGCGCAGGCGCACCGCGACCCTCGCGCCCGCCGGCAGCCCCTCGGCCTTGTCCGGCGGTAGGTCTATCGCGCGGCCACCGCTGACCTCGACGAACGTGCGGGTGGTGGTCGCTGTCGTGCCGGCTCCGGTACCGGCCGGTGGGTCGGCGACCATGTGACGGACGACCCCGGTGACCGTGACGCCGGTGTCAGCGGCGAGCGCCGAGGCAGCGGGCAGCGTGGAGACGACGATGCCGGCTGCCACGGCAGCGGCCATCGCCGAGGCGGTGAGCCGGCTCGTACCGTGACGGCGCCCGATTACGACACGTAATGAAATGGTCACAATAGGAGTGTGTGATCAAGGTCCGCCAGCTGCGACGTGCGGCTGGCTGACCGTGGCCACCCAACCGGAGGACGGGTTCTCGCTGACCAGGCGCAGCCGTTCGGCCGGGAGGGCGCGCAGGAAGTGAGTGAGTGACCGCTAATCGGGCGTCACATCCGCTCGAGGGCGGTGATGCCCAGCAGGTCCAGACCCGTGGCGAGCACCCGCCGGGCGGCCAGGCACAGCGCCAGCCGGCTGGCCCGCACGTCCCCGGAGGCCCGCAGGACCGGGCACTCCTCGTAGAACACCGACAGCGCGGTGGCCACCTGGTACAGGTACCCGCACAGCCGGTGCGGCTCGAGTGTCGCGGCGACCGACTCCACCGCGCCGGGAAACCCGGTCAGCAGCAGCGCGAGCCGCTGTTCGGCGGCGTGGTCGAGCATCGTCACCCGGCCGGGCACCCCGCCCGACCGATCCAGCAGCGACGCCAGCCGGGCGTGCGCGTACTGCAGGTACGGGCCGGTGTTGCCGGCGAGCGCGACCAAGCGGTCGAGCGCGAAGACATAGTCCCGGCCGATGCCGCCCGCCAGGTCCGCGTACTTCACCGCGCCGACGCCGATCGCCCGCGCCGTGGCGGACCTGGCCGGACCGGTGAGCGTCGAACCCCGCTCGTCGAGCAGGGCCGCCGCCTTCGCCTCGGCGGCGTCGAGCAGCGAGGCCAGCGAGACGGTGTCACCACTACGGGTCTTGAACGGCTTCCCGTCCTCGCCCAGCACCATGCCGAACCCGACGTGCTGCGCGGCGACCCGGGTAGGTAGCCAGCCGGCGGCGCTCGCCAGGGCGAACACCTGGTCGAAGTGCAGCGACTGGCGGACGTCGACGACGTACACCAACCGGTCCGCGCCGAGCGTGTCGATCCGGTGCCGGATCGCGGCAAGGTCGGTGGCGTCGTAGCCGAATCCGCCGTCGGCCTTGCGCACGATCAGGGGGAGGGGAGCGCCGTCCCGGTTGGTGAACCCGGGCAGGAACGCGCAGAGGGCGCCTTCGGACCTGGTCAGCAGCCCCGCTTCGGTCAGGTCGGCGACGACCCGCGGGAGATCGTCGTGGTAGCTGCTCTCGCCCGCGACATCCGCGCGGGTTAGCCGTACCCCGAGCCGGGCGTACATCGCGTCGAATCCGGCCAGCGACACGGCCACCATCCGCCGCCAGACGCCGACGGTCTGCCCGTCGCCGGCCTGCAGCGCGACCACCCGGGCCCGGGCCCGGTCGGCGAACGCGGGGTCGCCGTCGAACCGGGTGCGGGCCCGCCGGTACAGCGCGTCGAGCGCCGGCAGGTCGAGGTCACCATCGTCGCCGCCCTCGTCGAGCAGTTGCTCGATGAGCATGCCGAACTGCGTACCCCAGTCGCCGACGTGGTTGCGCCGGACGACGTCGTGGCCGACGAAGGAGAGCACCCTGGCCAACGTGTCCCCGATGATGGTGGAACGCAGGTGCCCGACGTGCATCTGCTTGGCGACGTTCGGCGAGGAGAAGTCGACGACGATCCGCTGCGACGGCGCGGCCGGCCGCACTCCCAGCAGGTCGTCGGACAGCAGCGCGTTGACCTGGGCGGCCAGGAACTCGGGCCGCAGCGTCAGGTTGATGAAACCCTGGCCGCCCAGGGCCGGCGGCAGACAGAGGTCGTCGACGCGCAGTTGTGCGAGCAGCCGCTCGGCGACCCGGGGTGCGGGCAGCGCGGTCGACTTGGCCAGCCGCAGCGGCAGGTTGGTCTGGAAGTGCCCGAACTCGGGTCTGGTGGCGGCCCGCAACTGCGGGTCCCAGCCGCCGTACTCGGCGCCGAAAGCGGCGACGACGGCTGCCTCGAGCCGTGGGACGAGGGCCTGCTCGGCGGCGTGCATGGAGGTGCTCCTTCGGCGGAGGTGCGTCCGTCACGAGTGGACGGTTGGAGAAGCTGGGCAGCCGACGGCTGCGGCGCGGGCGCGGTACGGGCTGTCAGCGGCCCGGACGTCGTCGCCAGGCACGTCGTCGGAGCGCGTCGAGCGCGCCACGACGGAAAGCCTTCACCGGCGACATGCGGACAGTATGCCGGGCCACGCAAACGAATTCGCCTACGCGTCCTTACGGCGTCTCGTCGGACAGGACGCTGCTGAACCGTCGGACCAGCGCGAGGTAGGCGCGGCCGGACAGCGACGGCGGCAGGAGGTGGGCCGCCAGCTTCGCCACCGTACGAGGTGGACGGTTGGTGACCTCGCTCGCCGCCATCGCCGACACCCGGCGGACGCGAGGAGTGCGCAGGCGCTCGTACCTGCGCAGCGCCTCCGCCGGTGCACCGGTCCGGCGCAGGGCGCGGGTGAGCAGCCAGGCGTCTTCCAACGCCTGGTTGGCGCCCTGGGCCTGGGACGGCCGGAACTCCAGAAGGTCGATCGGTCCGCCCAGGCCGTTCAGCGGTGCGCCGAGGCCGGCCAGTGCCGCGGCGCCGTTGCTGAAGATCGTCACCGCCGCGCCGCCGAGTCGCAGGCCGGCAGCCTTTTCCAGCACGCGTACCCGGTGCCCGTCGGCGACCAGGCCGCGAGCCAGCGCCAGCCCACCGATCCCGGCGCCGGCGATCAACGCGTCCATTCGTGCCCCTCGATCAATGGGATCGTTGTACTACACCCGGCGGCGTGGAATCAGGTTGCGCGCGACCATCCGTCAGGGCACGGTGGCCGGATGAGCGGCAGGCTGGCCGTACCGAACCCGGCGGTGCACGCATCGTTCCTGAGCGCCCTGCGCGAGTACCACGCCGAAGGGCTCCACCGGGATGTCGACGCCGAGGCGCTGGCTGACCGCGCCGGGTTCCTCGCCTGGGTGGAGAACCTGCGCCGGGCGGGGATCGACGGAACGGCGGCCTGCGAGCGCGACCGGGTCCCGCACCGGATCCTGTGGTGGGTCGACGGCGACCGGTACCTCGGGCGGGTCCGCATCAACCTCGAGCTCAACGACGGACTGCGCGAGTTCGGCGGGCACATCGGCTACGACGTCAGGCCGTCGGCGCGCCGACAGGGGCACGCCACCGCCCTGCTCGGCGCGGCCCTCCGCCGCGCCGGCGCGTGGGGGATCGACCCCGCGCTGCTGACCTGCGCCCCGGAGAACACCGCGTCCCGGCGCGTCATCGAGCGCAACGGCGGAACGTTCCAGGACATCAGCGCGGCCGGCCGGCTCCGGTACCGGTGCCCCACGCGAACATCGGCCGCGCTCACCACTGGACAGACCGCAGCCGGGGGCCGACCCTGAGATAACGGCGCTCGAACCTGCGGACGCCGGTCGCCGGGCACGCCAGGCGATTCCGCCGGTGCCCGGCCGGCAACGGCCAGCCGCGGACGGCCCGCCGTCAGCGGCCGAGCTGAGGGCGGGGTGCTCCATGACGACGGAACCGTTGGCAACCCGGCATTCATCGGCGCGCGCGGCCGGCGGCCGCACCGCGTCCAGACCCCACACCGACCTGCTCGCCGCGGTCAGAGGTTTCCGCCGCGCCCTCCTCGTCGCGCCGAGGACCGACCCTTGCTGGCGGCGCGGGGTCGCCACCGAACTGCCCCGACTGTGCGCGGCCTTCACCGCGCACGTCGAGCTGACCGATGGGCCGGGTGGGCTCTACAGCCAGGTGGTGGCGGACGCGCCCCGGCTGGTCAGCCAGGTGCACCGCCTCGGGCGGGAGCACGCCACCCTGTGCGGGGCGCTGGAAGCGTTGGCGCGGCGTCTCGACGCGCCACCCGACCAGGTCCTCGGCTGGGGGAGCGACCTGCTGCGGGCACTGGCGCGGCACCGCCAACGCGGCGCGGACCTGCTCCACGCGGCGTACGCGGTCGACCTCGGCGGCGAGACCTGACGTGTCGGGTGCGCCGGAGCGTCAGGGCAGGTCCAGGCCGTCGAGGGCGTGCCGGCAGGAGCAGTCGCCGTCGGTGGGCAGCGCGCCCACCACGTCGAGCAGCAGGCCACGCATCCGCTCGGTGTTCTCGCCGAACACCCGGAAGACCTCCTCCTGGGTGACCCCGTCCTCGCCTTCGACACCCGCGTCGAGATCGGTGACGAGGGCGACCGCGGTGTAGCAGAGGGCCAGTTCGCGGGCGAGTACCGCTTCCGGGTGCCCGGTCATGTTGATGATCGTGCCGCCGATCGAGGCGTACCAGCGGGACTCGGCGCGGGTGGAGAAGCGCGGACCCTCGACGACGACCATGGTGCCGCCGTCGGTGATCTCGATACCGCGCGCGCGGGCCCGCTCGATGGCGGTCCGGCGCCCGACGGGACAGTACGGGTTGGCGAAGTTGACGTGGACCGCACCCTCGTCGTAGAAGGTCTGCGGGCGGCCGCTCGTACGGTCGATCAGCTGATCGGGTACGACGAAGCTGCCCGCGCCCAGTTCGGGCCGCAGGCCGCCGACGGCGCAGGGTGCGATCACCTGGCTCGCGCCGAGCGCCCGCAACGCCCACAGGTTGGCGCGGTACGGGATCCTGTGCGGCGGGAAGCGGTGGTCGCGCCCGTGGCGCGGGAGGAACGCGACCCGCCGGCCGGCGACGGTGGCGACCGTGATCGGGTCCGACGGCGACCCGTACGGGGTGTCGACCGCGTACTCCTCGGCGTCGTCCAGTAACGCGTATAGCCCGGAGCCGCCGATGACGGCGATCTCGACGGTGGCGTTTAGTCCGGTCACGGACCAAGACCCTAACCACGCCGCGAGGCGCAGGCTAGGGTGCGATGCATGGTGTTGAAACCCGGCATGGTGACGATCGACTGCGCCGACCCGCGGGCGCTCGCCGCATTCTGGACCGAAGCGGCCGGGTACCGGCTGGCCACCGAGTTCGGGGACTTCCTGCTCCTGCAGCCGGCGGACGGCGACGGGCTGGCCATCGGGCTCCAGAAGGTTCCCGAGCCCCGTGTGGGGAAGAACCGGGTGCACGTGGACTTCCGCGCCGACGATCGGCAGGCCGAGGTCAGACGCCTCGAGGGACTGGGCGCTACCGTGCTCGACGAGCACGAGGTGCCGGGTCTGCGGTGGACGGTGCTGGCCGACCCCGAAGGCAACGAGTTCTGCGTGGCAGGGTAATTGTGCAGAGCGAGCCGGGGCGGCACCGCGAGCGGGAGACAAGCTGGGGGAGGACGATGGAGTCGCTGACCGGGCGGCTGCTCGTCGCTACGCCTGCCCTCCGTGACCCCAACTTCGAACGTACGGTCGTGCTGCTCGTCGCGCACGAGGACGGCGGGGCGCTCGGGGTGGTGCTCAACCGGGCCACCGAGGTGCCGGTCGCCGAGGTGCTCGGCCCGTGGGGGTCGCTCGCCGGCGAACCGCCGGTCGTCTTCGAGGGCGGACCGGTGCAGCCGGAGGCGGCGATCTGCCTCGCCCGTACCCGCCCCGGGGTGACGTCGTTGAGCGGCTTCAACCGGATTTCGGGCGTGGTCGGCACCGTCGACCTGTCCGGCGACCCGGACACGCTCCGCGACGGCCTGCTCGGCGTGCGGGTGTTCGCCGGGTACGCCGGGTGGGCGCCCCGCCAGGTGGAGGCCGAGATCGAGAGCGGCTCGTGGTTCGTGTTCGACGCCCTGCCCGGCGACGCCTTCACCGCCCACCCGGATGATCTCTGGTCGATGGTGCTCCGGCGGCAGGGTGGGCTGCTGGCGGCGGTGGCACACTTCCCGTCCGACCCGACGATGAACTGATCCCGACTCGCCGGCGGGTTTGAGGGGATCCGATGTGACCGGGGGCCGGTAGGTGTGTACTATTGCGCGGGTGCCCGGGAGAGTTACGGGTGCTGGGGCCGTGGCGCAGCTGGTAGCGCACCACACTGGCAGTGTGGGGGTCAGGGGTTCGAGTCCCCTCGGCTCCACCCAGCAGAACCTAGGGATGACGCCCTGGTCAACCGCGAAGGCGGATGACCAGGGCGTCACTCGTTAGATCCCTTTGGTCGGCCCGTATGCCAGATGTAGCTGGCCATCGTCTTCAAGGCCCGTTGCGTTAGGTCAGGGCCGTGCGGGAGGGTTGGGTTGGTCACACGCCCGGATGATCCTGGATGACCGCCTCTGGTGTAGGCGGGGTCACACCCCTAGGCTGCTAACTCCGTCTACTGACACCGAGGGGTCATGGAAGGGTTTATTTACTTCGTACTGGGTGTCCTCTTTTCTGCGGTAATCGCGCTCTTCTCGCCATTTTGGACCGATCGTTACAGAACATGGAGAGCCAGTCGCAGCCTTAGGGCAAAGCGGGAACGTTTAGGGCAACTCGCGAGCGAGCTCAGCCAAATTCGGGAGTACCAGAGTAATCCGTCCGCATTTCAGGCGTTCGTCTTAGAGAGACTGGTGTACATCGCCTTTTTGTCGGCGGTTTTCGCGGCAATTTCCGGGTTGACGGCTGCGATGACTGTTGCCAGCGAGTTTTATTTTCTGGGTGGCATGTCGGGCGTAGCTGCGGCGGTCGGGGCATTGGTTACCCTTCCCGTATGCACGCGTACTCTTCGAATTATCCGAAAGGTGCGATCCGGCAGGTATCTCGCCGAACTGGAGCTGACTATTGCGGAATTGGAGGCATCGCTCACCGAGCCTTCTCCGACAACGTGAAGCTCGGGGCACCGCGCGCCTCATCAATCAGGGCGTTAAGGGCGACGGCAATTGCCTTGTCGCGATCCCGCGTGGCGTGCTGGTAGATCATGGCTGCATGGGTACTGGGGTGCCCGATACGTGCCATGATTTCGTGGCCTTCCGGAGGAAGTACGTGCCGCCGGCTTCGAATTGCTGCTTTTCTTCGATGTACTTAGTGAGGTGTGGCACCATCGTTGGTGTCGCCCCCACTGTGCCCAATGCCCCCACGGCCGCTCCGATTACGGCTGCGAAAGGCGCTCCAGCGCTAGCCACTACAGCTCCGGCTAGCGGCCCGATGGCGGCTGATGAGTTTCCGCGTAACTGCGCTGGGCCACCTCGCAGCGCTGTGACGACCGCACTCGTACGGCTACTTGCGACGCTGGGGGCTTTTGCGGGAAGGCGCCGGTCAGTCCGGGAGGTCGCGACGGGAGAGCCGGACCTCTTCGGCGTCGAGCTGCGCCTGGATCTGCCGCAGGGCGGCGTCGTCGATGAGCTGTTCGTCGCGAAGCTGGGCGACGGTCTCACGCTTGTGACGGAGAAGTCCGAGGCGTAGCGACCGGAAGTCGCATTCGGCGCGGCGGCCCGGGTTGGGGTCGGCTTCGTCGCCGTGCGCGCGTAGCACCCTGAGGTGCTTCTCGTACTCGATGCGCATCCGCTCGACCACCATCGGGTCGACACCGCGCACGTCGGCGATCTCGTCCATGGCGGCGAGGGCGCGCTCGGTCGCCACCGTCTCGGCCAGGTGGCGCTCCTGCTCGATGGTGGTGTCGGCCGGCAGCCGCGTCCAGCGCACCACGTACGGCAGCGCCAGGCCCTGAAGAACGAGGGTGACCACGATGACACCCGCCGTCACGAACACGATCATGTCCCGGCCCGGGAACGGCGCGCCCCAGTTCAGGTGACGGGGTACGGCCAGGGCGGCGGCCAGGGACACCGCGCCGCGGACGCCGGACACGGCCGCGACCACCCGCGCACGCCGGCTGATCCTGGGTGGGCGCTGCCGGGCCGCCCACCGCACCATTCGGCCGAGGTGGCGCCGCTCCGATCCGACGACCGAGGCGGCCAGCGACACCATCGTGTGGAAGCCGGACGCCGTACCGATGGCGTAGGGGCGTGGGCTGGGCTGCAGCAGCCGGGACTGCGCGAGCCGTCGCAGCAGCGCGCCGGGGTCCGGCATCGCGAACAGCCAGAGGAAGCGGATGCCGATGATCACGGCGGAGATGATGCCGACGGCGGCGATCCCCCGGTACAGGCCCACGCTCGTCAGCTCCTTCACCGCCTCGGGCAGTTGCAGCCCGACGAGCACGAACAGCGCACCGTTGAGCGCATAGGTCGACAGGCTCCAGAACGCGACCGACTGGGTGCGGGTGTCGGCGCGGATGGCCCGGGGGGCGACCTGGCTCATCGTGAGGCCGCAGGCGACGACCGCGAGCACGCCGGAGGCGCGGATCAGTTCCGCCAGCAGGAAGGCCGTGAACGGGGTCAGCAGGCTCACGACGTTCTCCAGGAGCGGATCGTCGAGTACCCGGCGGATCCGCAGGCTCAGCCAGGCCGTCACCAACCCGGCCGCGACCCCGCCGACGTACGACAGCGCCAGCAGCCAGGACACGCGGGCCGGGTTCAGCT
This sequence comes from Planosporangium thailandense, assembly GCF_011947195.1. Classification (GTDB taxonomy): domain Bacteria; phylum Actinomycetota; class Actinomycetes; order Mycobacteriales; family Micromonosporaceae; genus Planosporangium; species Planosporangium thailandense. The sequence continues at coordinate 143,111 of NZ_JAATVY010000012.1, forward strand.
GCTCCTCGCCGACGGTGACGCCGACCGCGATGCCGTAGATCACCAAGGCCGTACCGTCGTTGACCAGGCTCTCGGTCCGCAGCACCGTCACCAACCGGCGCGGCAGCGCCCGGGCCAGGACCGCGACGGCGGCGGCGTCGGTCGGCGCGATCGCCGCGCCGAGCACCCAGGCGCACCCCCACGGCAGCCCGAGGCCGTGCCCGACCACCGCGACCGCCGCGGCGGTGAGGATGACCAGGCCGGTACTCGCGAGCACGATCGGGCCCAGGTTGTTGCGGATCTCCCGCAGCGAGGTGGTCAGGCTCTCCCAGTACAGCAGCGCCGGCAGGAACAACAGCAGCACCACCACCGGTGGCAGGCCGACGTCCCGCAACGCGGGCACGAACCCCAGCAGGACGCCGATGAGCAGCAAGAACACCGGCGCGGGAATACCGAGACGGCGGGCGGCGATGCCGCAGAGCAGCACGGCCACGCCCAGGACGACGATGAGCTCAAGTCCGAGCATGCCGCCCTCCCGCAGCGGATCAGCAAGCGGACTTCCCAATACTCAACCTTGCCCGGCACCGCCGCGTCAGACCACCGTGCTTCCGCCGCGCTGCCTGCTGCTACGCGCTTTGAGGACAAGGTGTGGCGCGGCTCCGGCGGCGAACCGTGGGAGGTCTACGTCCGGTCGGGCCGGTTCACAGGCAGCCGGCGGCCTCGGCGAGGGCGCACACCGCGACCAGGCGCAGCAGGTATGAGGGGGCGTTCGACCAGTCCAGCCGGTCCAGGTCGGGGAGGAGGTGGCCGTCGACGAAAGCCGCGGCGTGCACCTCCCGGGCGTACTCGGCGAGCGCTGTCACGTCGGTGACGTGCTCGCCGAGCGTGTCCCGTACGGTCGCCGAATGCTGGTCGATCGCGGCCAGGAGACCGGGCTCGCGGATGGCGGCGACGAGGCCGTCCACCCCCACCCACGCCATCAGATCGTCAAGGCTCGCCCGGGCGGTCTCCACCGCCATCCGGTTCGCCGTCCTACCGAACTCGCTCGTCATGAGCGAGACGCTATTTGCCTGCAAACCATTGTGGGGACTTGGAAACCCATCCGCACCCGGCTGCCACCTCAAGCACACCGCTCAGGCACATTCGGTGCAGATCTCCTGCCCGTTGCCGCCGATCGTGCGCTGGCTGCGGTGGTGCACCAGGAAACAGCGGGAGCACCGGAACTCGTCGGAGAGCATCGGCACGACCGACACCGTCAGCTCCTCACTCGAAAGGTCCGCGCCGGGCAGTTCGAAGCCGTCGTCGATGTCCATGCCGTCGAGGTCGAGCGTGGGGGACTGCGCGGCGGCGGTACGGCGGGCCTGAAGCTCCTCGAGGCTGTCCTCGTCGAGTTCGGCGGTGGCGGTACGGGGCGCGTCGTAGTCGGTGATCGGCATCGGTGTCACCCTCCTCGGGCGGATCGGTCGTGGTGCGGGCGCAGTCGAGGATGGGTGTTTCCGCGAGCGCGACGAGCGAGTAGGGCACGACGTACCCCACCGCCACGCGCCTTAAACACAGGTTTCCACGTATCCATCCACCGTGGATCGAGCGGCGTCAGACCGCTTCCGGCCGGGCCGGCGCGGTGGCTCTGACCCGCCGCTTCTCCGCGTACATCCGGCTGTCCGCCGCCCGCAGCAGCGCCTCCGCGTCGTGGGCGTCGCCTACGACGACGCCCACGCTGGCGCGGACGTCCAACAGCTTCCCGTCGATCTCGGCGGGAGTGTCGAGCAGGTCGAGGAACCGTGCCGCGACGCCCCGCGCGGTCACTTCGTTCACGCCGGGCAGCAGGACCGCGAACTCGTCGCCACCGAACCGGGCAGCCGTGTCGTCGGGGCGTAGGCACTGCCGCAGCCGGCCCGCCACGTACACGAGAACCTCGTCCCCGACGTGGTGGCCGTACCGGTCGTTGATCTCCTTGAAACCGTCGAGATCGATCAGCAGGACCGCGCTGGTGGGCGCGTCGACCGCCCGCATCCGTTCCGCGAAGAGCATGCGGTTGCCCAGCCCGGTGAGCACGTCGTGCGACGCCTGGTAGCGCAGCAGGTCCTGCAGCTTGCGCGCCTCGGTCACGTCACGTGCGTTGCTGACGGTGCCGTTGATGCCCGGCTGGTGGGTCAGGTTGGTGGCGATCACCTCCAGCCAGACCCACGAGCCGTCGACATGCCGGTACCGCGCCTGGTAGGTCATGCTGGCGTCCGGCGTCCGGGAGACCACGCCCAGCCGCGGCCGGAGCGCGGCGAGGTCGTCGGGGTGCAGGAAGTCGATCATGCGTCGGCCGATCGTCTGTGCCACCGGCCAGCCGAGGAGGCGCTCCAGCGCCGGATTGACGTAGACGAACAGGCCGTCCGGACCGACGATCGTGGTGATGTCCGAGGAGTGCCGCAGCATCAGGTCCAGCCGGTGCTCCCGGTGGCTGATCTCCAGCAGGCTCTCGTCGAGGCGGGTGATCAGCTCCGCGTTCTCGCGGAACGCGACGTGCTGACGCGCCGCGACGAGCGACACGATGCAGATCAGCCCGACGATCGCGCCCCAGACCTGGGGACCGATCCCGTCCGGCAGCACCACCAGCAGGGTGGCGAACGTGACCACCAGGGTCGCGTACGGCAGGGCGCTGTACGGGGCCACGGGCCGGGCCTCGAACACGGTCGCGTCGTGACGGCTGCGAAGCTCCTGGACGCGTGGCCCGATCGCGATCAGCAGCGACGGCGCCAGCAGCAGGATCACGTGCAGATACAGCCGGGCCGGGTCGTCGTCGCTGGGAATGATCGCGTTACCGAGGCCCTGGACGGCAGCGGCCAGGATCATCGGTGCGGCGGCCGCCCCGGTCATCGGGCTCATGCCGCTCAGCCACAGCTTGACCCCGGCGAACGTGGCCACCAGCAGGATCCCCGAGCCCACCACGGCGGTGAGCAGCGCATCGGCGCCTGCGGACGGCAGAGCCGGGCGGGTCACCAGGCACCAGGCGACCACCGCCGCGCCGGACATCACGCTCGCCGCGTCGAGCAGATACTTCAGGCGGGCCCGGCGCGAGGTCGCCCCGGTGGGGTAGACCAGCAGTACGACCGCCACCACGGCGGCGCCGAGGACCGCTGTGAGCGGCTGGAGCGGCGTGGGTCGCAGCGCGGTGACGGTCGGGTCGGCGACGGTGAGGACACCCTGCGGGGCGTCGCCGAGCGTGAACAGCGCACCGGCGACGCTCATCGCGTTCCAGAACCGGCGGGCGGCACGCGGGGTGGTCGGCAGGACGGCGACGCGTCGGGCCAGCACGATCAGCACGACATCGAGGACCGGCATGATGAGCCAGCAGCCCAGCACCTGCGCCCGGGGGCTGCCCAGGTCGAGCGCGTACCAGCCGAGCACGGCGACCGTGGCGACCACGAGCGCCACCAGTACCGGGTCGCGAACCAGCCGGGGTCTCCGCCCGGCGGCGGACCCCGGTGCGGCAGGGCTCACGCGCTGCAGCCTGTCCTCCTCGGGTCGGGCGAACGCACTCCTCACTCGTCCCTTCACTGCACCAGGTGACGGTTGCCCGACCGGTGCGCGACGGGTGCGGGGCGGTTTCAGACGCTGGTCACGCGGTTCCAGGCGCTGGTTACGCGGTTTCAGGGCGCTGGTTACGCGGTTTCAGGCGCTGGTCATGCCCCGCCCGGGCCGGAAGCTCCGGGCCGGTTTGATGCCTCCGGTACGGGAGAGCAGCGTACGGGAGACGGACGACCGTTGGAACCGACAGCCGGCCAGGCGCGGCCCAGGGCCGTCTGGGCCGGCCGGCCCGAGAGGCTTCGAGGAGTACACGATGCTTGCTGTCACCGACACCGCGGCAGAGGTCATCCGGGACCTCACCGGCCAGGAGGGCATCCCGCAGGGTACGGGCCTGCGCATCGCGACCGACGAGTCGGCCGGCGCGTTCAGGTTGAGCCTGGCACCGGAGCCGCTGGAGGGCGACCAGGTGCTGGACGCGGCCGGCGCACGGCTGTTCCTCGACCACGATGCGGCCGAGATGCTCGACGACAAGGCGCTCGACGCATCCGTCGACGACCAGGGAGGCGTGCAGTTCGCCGTGGGCGAGCAGCCCCGGTCGGTCTGAATTTTTCAGTACCAGATGGCTCAGTACCAGATGGCCAACCGCTGACCGCGCTCGTTGAGCTGCGGGGGATCGGGGAGCGCAACGCCGCGACCGGTGGCGATCCGGTGGGCGCTCCACGCGGCCGCGGCGGCGTCGAGGACGTCGTCCGGACCGGCGCGCCCGGCGTCGCCGAGCTCGTCGGGCAGGTCGATGCCGCCGGCGGCCAGGAGCCGGCGGCGCAGGTGCGCACCGGCCCAGGTGTGCTTCGGGTACGCCAGCGTCGTGCCCGCCAGGCCGGCGAACGACACCTCCGGGTGCACCTCGTACAGGGGGTACCGGCCGGCGTCGAACCAGGTGTTGGCCTCCAGCACCTTGGGGCGCAGCCCGTACGCCTGGACGCTCAGGCCCGCCCCGGTCAGCTCGCGGCAGAGCGCGTTCGCCGCCGCGTACGGGGCCCGCTGCCAGACCGCCCGCGGCGGCACCCGGAAGACGCTGCTGCGCCGGGGGCCGAGCCGCTGCGCCGCTCGCGTGTCGGCCTCCCGCCAGCCGGTCTCGAGGAACCCGAGCGGGATGTCGATGCCGACCGCGTCGGCCGGCGTCAACAGCTCATCCAGCCTGAGACCGAGGTACGCGCCGGCGAACGCGCCGTCGTGCAGCTCCACCGCGACCCAGCCGGCCCGGCAGGCGTCGATTCCGAGTACCCGAAGCACCTGATCATCCTGGATCACCGTATTCGCTGTTCACACCGGCCGGGGTGAGCGCGGTGATGTAGTGCTGCGGCCCGTGGTCGTACAGCGACTGCTGGAACGGCAGGTTGCGGAACAGCCGAAGCTGGTGGGTCAGGAACGCCAGCGGCGCGGCGACCAGGCCGGTGAGGTTGCCCAGCTGCTGGGTGGGCTGGGTGACCGGGACCGCCGAGGTGCCGGGGCCGCAGTGGCGTTCCTGGCCGAAGTGGGCGAACGGCCCGGACACGGTCGGCGGTAGCTGCGGCACCACGTCGCTGCCGAAGACGTACCGGATGACGTTGTCGTGCAGGAACTCGTCGGCGTCGCACGCCTTCGCCAGGGCCGGATCGGCGATCATCGGCTGCCCGTACGTGTACACCGCGCGCAGTTTGCGGGACAGCGGCGCGTACGCCTCCTCGGTGCGCAGCATGATCGCCATCATGGCCGCCATCGCCGCGCCGAGGCTGTGCCCGGTGATGTAGAGCGCCTCGAGCGCGTGCGGCATGAGCTTGCCCTTGGCGCGTACGGACCGCCCTTCGAGGGCGCGTTCGAGGGCGTGGATCACCTCGTGCCGGGTGGCCCGTACGTTGCGGTAGAACCCGCCGTGCACCTGGAACGACACCGGCGGATCGGCGAACGGGACGGCCACGGTCTCGGGGTTGACGTCGGCGTCGGTGAGCCAGTTGATGAAGTTCATCGGCTCGGTGCCCCGGTAGCACAGGATCACGACCCGGCCGTCGCTGCTCTGTACGAGGTATGCGTGCGAGCAGATGAACATGGCGTCGACGTCCTGGCTGATCTGCCGGCAGTGGTTGCCCTCCAGCCCCACTCTCGCCATGATCATCGCTACCGTCGCGGCGTCCGAGTAGGCGTAGCCGGAGCAGGTGGCGAGGGTGTGGGCGATCACGCGGTCCGGGTGCTCCGTCGTGTCGGTGAGGATCTCCTCCAGCTTCTTGTAGACCGGGAAGGTTGCGGACTCCGGCCGTTTCATCGGTCGCAGGTACCCGTAATCCGGAGCGACGCAGTCCTGCGTCTTCATCGTCTCGCACCCTCCCCGACGGCGGCTGAGTTGGCAGTGGGCACCTTCCTTTTGGGCGCCCCGCCAAACCCGCCGGGTTTTGCGCGATCTTGGACAGTTGGGCCTGGTATAGGTGGCGCAACTGTCCAAGATCTCGCTACGTCAGCAGGCGGATGATCGCCGCGGTGGCCGCCGCCGCACCGACGACGACCAGGAACGGCGCCCGTAGCAGTACGGCGATGAGCGCGGCGGCCAGGCCACCGGCCCGGGCGTCGAGGGTCAGCCGGTGTCCGGTCGTGAAGGTCTGGATCACGATGAGCGCGCTCAGCAGCGCGACCGGCAATGCCGCGGCGATCCGCTGGACGGTCTTGTTCTCCAGCAGCCGTGGCGGCACCGACAGGCCGGCGAGCTTGAGCAGGTAACAGCCGACCGAGCCGGCCAGCACGGCAGCCCAGATCACTTTCCTGCCTCCGCGTTCACGCTGTCGGGGCGGACGCTCGCCGTGTCGTCGCCGCTTCGGGCCCGCAGCACCAGCACCGTCGCGGCGGCGGCCGCGAGCAGCACGGGTACGCCGGCCGGCACGAACGGCACGGAGACCAGCGCGACCAGGGCGGCGACCACGGCGATCACCCAAGGCTGCCGGGTACGCATGCGCGAGGCGAGCAGCGCCAGGAACGCGGCCGGCGCGGCGGCGTCCAGGCCGAGCACCTCGGGGTTGCGCAGCGCCTGCGCGCCGAAGCCACCGAGCAGGGTGCCGAGATTCCACAGGATGAACACGGACAGGCCGGTCGACCAGAAGCCGAGCCGCGCCGCGCGCTCCGAGTCGCGGCCCACCGCCATCGCCGTGCTCTCGTCGATCACCAGTTGGGCGGCGCCGGCCCGCTTCAGACCCCGTACCTTCAGCAGCGGCGCCAGTCGCAGCCCGTAGAGCGCGTTCCGCGACCCGAGCAGGACCGCCGTGCCGGCCGCCGCGACCGCCGAACCGCCCGCTCCGAGCACGCCCACCAGCGCGAACTGGGAACCACCGCTGAACAGCAGCAGCGACAGCACGCAGGTCTGGAGCACCGACAGGCCGGAGGCGACGGAGATCGCGCCGAACGACAGCGCGTACGCCCCGGTGGCGACCCCGATGCCGATGGCGTCCCGGATGATCGCCGACCGGTTGGGTGTCGGTTCGGTCTCTGGTGCGTTTCCCATGCTGCCTGGATCGTATGCCACGGCGAGTGAAGATCTATTTCCCGTGCGCGGAGACGCGGCCCCGTGCGTGGCGGTGGGATGGTTGAATTTACGAGCATGAATGTATTGACGCGTAGGCCTCCCGGACCTGTCGCCAAAGCGGTTGGGGCGTGCACACTCGTCCTCGCCGGCCTGGCGGCGAGCACCCCCGCCGTCGCCGCACCGAGCGCCGGCGAGCGCTTGACCGCACCGGCCCTGACGGCCACCGAGAACTCGTCGTACGCCCGGCAGAAACTGTCCTGGCACAAATGCTTCGCCGAACCGCCGGAGGGGGCGCCACCGGGCGCGGAGCGCCTCGAATGCGCCACGATGCGCGCGCCGCTCAACTGGGGGCAGCCCGGCGCCGACCAGTACGTCGAGATCGCCGTGAGCCGACTGCGCCCGGCAACGGCCCAGCCGCGCGGAACGCTCTTCATCAACCCCGGCGGCCCCGGCGGCCCGGGCCTGACGATGCCGCTGGTGCTGCTGCAACGGTCCGCGGTCGCCGACGCGTACGAACTGGTCGGATTCGACGTGCGCGGCACCGGTCAGAGCACGAACGTCACCTGCGGCGGCACGAGCACGAGCCCGAACGACCCGCGGGACCGGTCGAAAACCAACCTCGATCTCATGCACGACGCGGCGGACGTGTTCGTCAGGCACTGCGTGTACCGCAGCGGCCCGCTCCTGCGGTACGTCACCACCGAACAGACCGTGCGCGATCTGGACCTGCTGCGCCACCTGCTGGGCTGGCAGAAAATCAGCTGGGTCGGCTACAGCGGCGGCACCTGGCTCGGGGCGTACTACGCCACCTTCTTCCCCGGCCACGTCGACCGGTTCGTGCTCGACTCCAACACCGAGTTCACCGCCCCCTGGCAGAGCTCGTTCGGCTGGCAGCCGCTCGGTTTCGAGCGTCGGTTCCGCGAGGACTTCGCCACCTGGGCAGCCGGGTACGACACCCGCTTCCACCTCGGCGGCACCGCCGACGACGTGCGACGCTTCTACGAGCGGCTCCGCGCGGACGTGGTCCGCGACCCGTTGCTCTTCCTCGGCCTCATCCCCATCGACGGGCCGGTGCTCGACGGGGTGATCCTGCAGTCGATGTACAGCAAGCAGTCCTTCCAGCCGCTCGCCGAGCTCCTGCAGGAGCTGCGGGCGCAGGTCGACGCCCGAGCCGCGGGCAGCCCGCCGCCGGCGTTGTCGGCGGCCGCCCGGGCGACGCTCGACGCGGCCCGCCGGACCTCACCCGACCTGTTGCCGGTGGCGGCGGCCGATGCGTTCCCGGCCACGTTCTTCGCGATCACCTGCCAGGACACCCCGTGGAACCGCAGCCGGCAGTTCTGGGAGAAGGAGTCCGCGCGGCAGGGGAGCCAGTACCCGCTCGCCGGCTGGGCCAGCGTCGCGCATCCGTGTGCGGCGTGGCCGCGTCCGAACATCACCCTGCCCAAGCCGACCGGCCGTGGCGTTCCGCCGGTGCTGATGGTGGAATCCACGCACGACCCGGCCACCCCGTACGAGGGCGCGGTCCGGGCGCACCGCGCGTTCGCCGGGTCGCGGCTGCTCACCGTCACCAACGAGGGCGACCACGGCATCTACACCATGGGCAACCAGTGCGTCGACGGACTGGTCGACACATTCCTGCTCACCGGCGCGCTGCCGGCCACCGACACCGAGTGTGCGGGTACCGGAATCCCGGCCCCGACCGACCCGTCGCAGCCGCAGGCGTTCGCCCGGCGCCTGCCGGCCAATCCGCTGCAGCTCAACGAGTACTACACCAAGGTCGCCGGGCCGACCACGCGCTGACCGGCCAGTGAACACACCGGGGCGTCCGGCGTCACAGCCGGGCGCCCCGGCTACTCGCTGCGGGGTGTCCCGGTTGCTCGCTGCCGGGTGTCCCGCGCGCGTACCCGGGTAGTGCAGGCGTCCCTGAAAGCTCGCATCCCTGGAGGTGGGTGATGGCGGAATCCGACATCGTGACGGCGACCCGGCAACGGCTGGGCGCGGTCGGGGTGTGGTCGGCGGTGCTGCGCCGTGAGACCCCCGACGCGCAGCGCGCCTTCGCCCACCGTGTCGAGGAGCTGGGGTACCGGTCGCTGTGGGCGGGCGAGGTCGTCGGCGCCAACGACGTCTTCGTCGACCAGGCTGTCTGGCTGTGCGGCACGTCACGGATCATGACCGGGGCCGGCATCGCCAACATCTGGGGCCGGCACCCGGCCGCCACCCAGGTCGCCGCCGCGACGCTGGAGGCCGCCTGGCCCGGCCGGACCATCACCGGCCTCGGCGTCAGCCACGCGTCCGCGATCGAGCGGACCGGCCAGACGTACGAGCGCCCGCTCGAACGGATGCGCACCTACCTCGACGCCATGGACCAGGCCGCCGCCGGAACGGCGCCCAACCGGGCCACCCCGGTCCGCGTGCTCGCCGCGCTGCGCCGCCGCATGCTGGAGCTGGCCCGCGACCGCACCGCCGGAGCGCACACCTACTTCGTACCGCCGGAGCACACCCGGCTCGCCCGCGAGATCCTCGGGCCCGACCGGCTGCTCATCCCCGAACAGGCCGTGGTCGTCGAGACCGACCCGGTGCGGGCCCGCGCCGAGGCCCGCGAGCACACCCGGTTCTACCTCGGCCTGCCCAACTACGTGAACAGCCTCAAGCAGCTCGGCTTCGGCGACGACGACTTCGCCGACGGTGGCAGCGACCGGCTCGTCGACGCGATCGTGGCGTGGGGCGACGCGGACGCGATCGCGGCGCGGATCCGGGAGCACCGCGACGCCGGCGCCGACCACGTACTGATCCAGGCGCTCGGCCCGGACGCCGACGCGGTCCGGCGGCAGTTGGGGTGGCTCGCGCCGGCGGTGCTGCGGGGTTAGGGCCAACGTGCGTACACCTCCGGGATCGCCCTGGCGACGTCGTCGGGGAACGCCTCGAATGGCGTCGCCTCCACCGTCCGCTTCGCGCCGCGCCCGGCGTGCTTCCAGACCCCGACGACGCGGCCGTCGCTGACGACCGTGGGCCGGAACACGCCGTTGCCGCCGGGGACGATCCGGTCGGCGAACTCGGCCGGCAGGGCGGCGCTGCGGTCCGCGTAGCCGAGCATGAATTCGTCGAAGCCGGGGAGCAGGAAGACGCCCCGCGCGTGGTCGGAGTGGGCGTCGAGCAGGTCGGGAGTCTGCGGGTCCATCAGGTACTCCACGCCGTCGACGTCGAAGCGGGCCAGCCGGGGCCGGGCGACCGCGAGACCGGCGCGTACGTCGGCCATCGTGAGGTTGGTCCACCGCGCGAAATCCTTGACGGTCGCCGGACCGTGGCCGCGAAAATAACGCCAGGCCAGCTCGCCGAGCGCCGCCTCGCGCTCCGGGCGTCGCGGGTTGGTGATCCACTCGTCGACGAGCACCAGCCGCTGCTCGCCGTCGCGCATCGGGCCGAAGCACAGCGTCCCGGTCTGCGCCAGGTGCCCGATCATGTGGTAGCCGCGCTGGCCCGTCGTGTCCAGGCCGCCGTCGTTCCACACGGCGAGCAGCTCGTCGCGGCGTAGCTCGCGGCCACCGGTCAGCGCCTCGACGGCCAGCTTCCGGGCCCGGTCGAGGGTAGCCTCGTCGAGGCCGAGCTGGGCCCGGCGCGCGGCCGCGCCGGCGATCACGCGCGGTGTCAGAAGCTCCAGCAACCAGGGCAGGTCCTCGGCCGCGACGAAGTGGAGGGTGCCCCGCATCGGCCACGACCGCACGATCTCACCGGCGTCGCACGCGGCCTCGACAGCGTGGCGGGTGCCGGCGCCGTCGATGCTTGGCGCGCTGCTTGCGGCGCTGCTTGCGGCGCGGCTTGTAGTGCTTCGCAGCGCGACCGAGGCGATGGCGCCGCCCAGATCCTGGGCCTGCACGGCGGTCAGCCAGCGGACCACCTCGGCCGCGGTCGGCAGCCCGGGGCCGGCGAGGCGCTGGGCGGCGAGCCGCAGCAGCGCGACATCGTTGAGCGTCGTCATGGCGTCGAGTGCAGCACACCGGTATGACAGGTCGGTGTGACGTTGCCGGCGTGACACGACGGATACGCCGCGGACGTTCCCCGGTGGGCGGCCTGCCGTTGGCGCCCTCGGTCGGGCCCGGAGCGCGACCCGGCGGCCGACGTACGGTCCCGGGCGCGGCTCAGTCGGTCAGCGTGGCGGTGGCGGCGCCCTGCGGCGCCGTCTCGACCCGGTGCCGGCGGTGGCGTGCCAGCAGCAGAATGCCGCGGGTCACCCACATGCCGGCGCTCAGGAAGATGAGGTCGGTCGAGATCACGCGCAGCGGCGTCGGGTGGGTCATCGCAACGGTGCCGTTGGGCCCGTACTGGGACGGGCCCGCCGCGAACTGCACGGCGATCCGGAGCACGAAGGTCGCCAGGATGATGGCCATGAAGACGGCGTCGCCGCGCATCCACAGCTCACCGGTGTTCGGGTCGGTGTAGAACTTCACGGTCCGCACCAGCAGCCATCCGATGCCGCAGCCGGCGGCCAGCGCCACCGGGGCCACGATCAGACCGAGCGGCGACGACACCAGGATCGGCGCGCTGCCGACGATGGCGAGCAGCAGCAGGAAGCCGATGATCGCCGTACGGATGCCGATGGCGCGGGGACGTACCGGCTGTGGGCGGGCGCGCCGGTACATGCGGAGAATCACCAGGCCGGCGATGAGGGCGATCGGCACGATGCGGGCTGCGGTCACGAGCGGCAACGGTACCAAGGGAGATCAGCGGGAGGGTTTGGAAGATCCAGGTCGACGTCGGCTTCGACCGCATGGGAGGAGAAGAAGGTCGGCCACGGCATCCTCGTCACAACCTCCTGGTTCACGGCGGGTGGGTGGCAGAAGGCACGCGACCATGGTCGAATCGAACTCGTCGACGGCCAACGCTGGGTGCATCTCATCAAGGAGCACCTCGGCAAGGACGTCCTGATCGGCATGAAGCGACCCAGAAACGCGAGCACCGGTCCCGCTAGAAATCCGACTGCGAAGCAGTGAGCGGTGCTCTCGAAAATAGTGAGCGGCGCTCTCGTCGGTTCTTCAGAGCCGGTCAGTGATCGGGGTCGTGTCATGTCGGTGCTCCTGGCCAGGGGAACCCTTCGGAGTCCTTGCCGGTCCCGGCGCACGCTAGCAAGTCGGTGCCGTCGGAGACGAAGGTCATCCAAACTGGTGATTGCTGGAAAATGCTGGAACCCGTAGGTTCGGCCGGTGCCCACCCCGGTAGACGTGCTCGAGCGCCGCATCGACGAGCTGCGCGTCGCCGTACGCCAGGCTGTGCTGGCCGGCGACCGGGCCCAGGCGACGGCGCTGCGCGCGGAGCTGCGGCGGGCCGAACGGGAGTGGGACGACGCGCTCGACGAGTTCGCTGACCAGACGCCGGTTCCGCCGCTGCTTCCCATCCGTGACCAGGTACACAACGCGCTGACCCTGCTCGGCGTGCCGGCCGCACCGAAGCTGCTCATCGCCGTCCACGAGGCGTTCTTCGCCGGCGAGATCGTCGGCGCGCGGCTGACCAGCCTCCGCCGCGATGAGGAGCGGTCGTTCCGCGCCGCGCCGCGTCAGCGCCCGTACTATCTCTGCTCCGCCCTGACCGCCGACCTGCTCGCGCCGGCCCGCGGCCTCCTCGCCGTCTCGACCTGGCCGCTGGACCGTCGCATCGTCGGGCCCCTCAGCGCTCGCGTCGACTTCCTCACCGCGGCGATCCGGATCGCCGAGCAGGCCGAACGGCACCCCGGGGCGGAGCGGCTGCTGCGGCGGTTCGCCGTCAACATCCCCGGCGCCACCGATTCTTCCTTCGCCGACGTGAAGCCCGAGGTGGTGGTGCGCGCGGCCCGCGCCGAGCTCGCGGTCCACGAAGGCGCGGACCGGTCGCACCGCGAAGCGGCCGCCGAGCGGGCCCGTACCCAGCTCGACGACGCGGCACAGTTGTTCGGGAGCCGGGAGTTGCAACGCACATGACGTCCCCAGAACGCCTGCGCGGCGCTGCCGCGCCGAAAAGCCACAACGCGCGTACGATCGCCGCGCTCACCACAAACCCCGGCTGCTCCCGGCGCGCGGTGATGGACGCGGCCGGAATCGACAAGGAGCGGCTGGCGGCGTACGTGGGTTTCCCGGCGCGATTCGGTCAGTCGCAGTTCGCCATCACGCGCGGAAACGTGTTCGAGGCGCAGCTGAAAGCCGACGGGTGCGCGGAGCTGCTTCGCCTGTTGCGTGAGGTGCTGGGGCTGCCGATTCCGCAGGTGTCGTACGACGACCTGGAGTCGGTCGACCAGCTGGACGCGCGAGCTGACCGGTCCCGGGAACTTCTGACGCGGGCCGCGGGCGGTGAATCCGGGACGCTGTTCGACCACCCGCTGCTGCGGCTGGAGGTCGGCGGCCGGTGGGTCTATCTTGAGCCGGATCTGATCGCACTGCAGTTCGGTGGCACGTTCTACGTCGTGGAGATCAAGTCGTTCGCCGTCATCGACGGGCAGGCCGACGGTACGAAGGTGTCGGCTGCCGCGACCCAGGCGGCCGTGTACGTGCTCGCGCTGCGCCGGCTGCTCGCCGAGGCCGGGCACGACCCGGGGCTCGTCTCGCACGAGGTCGTCCTCGTCTGCCCGGAGAACTTCTCCAACCGTCCTGTTGCGACGCTGGTGGACGTACGCAAGAAGCTGTCAGTGTTGGAGCGGCAGCTGGCCCGGATGGCGCGGATCGACCCGATCCTCGAATCGCTGTCGCCGGACCTCACGTTCGACCTACGGCCCGACTCCTCCGGTGTGCCCCAGCGGCCCGTCGCTGAACTGGTCGACGGGCTCGGGCAGATCGACGCGCGGTATTCGCCGGAGTGCCTGGCAAACTGCGAGCTGGCGTTCTTCTGCCGGCACGAGGCGCGCGGGACGACCGCTTCCCTGGGGAAGTCGGTACGCGAGGAGCTGGGCGGGGTTCCGTCGGTCGATCTCGCGCTGTCACTCGCGTCGGGTGCTGTCGCTCCTGCTGATGATCAGGAGGAGGCGGCCGCGATGCTGCGGTTCGCCGCACAGCTGCGTTCGGAGTGCCTGTCGTGAGCGCGTTGACGGCGCTGGCCCGGGTGTCGGCGGTCTCGTCCGGTGTGGCGCAGCGGATCGCGACCGTCCGGCACGTTCACCTGTCGGACCGGCCGCTGGTGTTCATCCCGTTGGCGTTGGCGGGGGAGGCGAACGCTCCACTGGCCGCGCTGGTCGGCTCCTCGTTCGACTCGCCACAGCTGTTGGTCGTGCTGCAGCCGCGCAACCGGGACGAGCGGTTTGCTTTTGCCGCCCGGTTGGCTGCGGTATTTCTGTCGTATGTGGACAGTTTCCGTGGGGAGACCGAGACGGTGCCCGCCGGGCGGAACACGGATCCGCGCGAGCGGTATGTGGACGCGCCGCAGATTCTGGTACCGAATGGTGGCGGCGTCGGGTTTGTGCGGCTGCTGGGGCGGTCGACGCGCTTCCGGCGTACGGAAGGGGAGTACGCGGTCGAACCCTCGGTACCGTTGCTCGGGCGGTGGCTGACCTTCTTCGCCGAGCGGGCCGAGTACCCGGGATCATCGTTGCTTTTGAATATGACGGGGGCGCTCGGCATGCACTGGGCGACCGGCCAGAGCGCGGTCGAGGACGCCAACCTCGCGGCGCTGGTCGGCTGGATCGACCCGCCGGACGGGATGACCGGCGCTGACGCGGCGCTGGAGGCGGAGGATCCGCTGACGTGGCCACCGGCCGGGCCGGCGACCGACCCGACCTTCGACAACGAGATACTCGCGCCGGCGATCGAGGCGGGCTCGCTGTCCAGGCTGGAGTCGGCGCTGCGCAGACAGTTGGAGCCGACGTGGGAGCTGATGTGGCGCGGCGTTTCACTGCTGCGTAATTTGCCGCCGGGGGCTCGCGTCGAGCGGCGCTGGGCTGAGGATCGGGACGCGTTCACGGGGTATGCGTCGTACGTCGATGAGGGCGGGTACCCGCAGGCTCGACGGGACGGGGCGGTCGCCGCGGCGCAGCGCCTGGCGCGGCTGGAGCGGGCCCAGGTGCTGTACGACGCGCAGCGGGCGTACGACGACCCGCTGATTCTGGCGGAGTACCGGCTGACCGGCGAGGCGTTCGCGGGGACCGTGACGGCGTCGGCGCCGGACCGGATAGACGACAGCGGCAAGCGGCGGGTGCTGCGGCCGCGAGTGACGGTTTCGTCGTCGGACCCGGTTCGCTTCGAACCTGGGGTTTCGGTGGTGTCGCCGGCGCGGCCGTCGCAGACCGGCCGCGTCGTGTCGGTGTCGCCGCTGCCGTCGGGTTTCGAGGTCGTGTTGGAGCTGTCGGGCGGGATGGGGCGCGGGCTGACCGCCCCGCCGGGGAGCGTGCCCGAGGTGGGGGAGCGGTTGACGTACACCACGCTGACGGAGTCGTACCAGGCCCCGGCCGCCTTCCCAGCGCGCGAGGAGACACCGTGGACGCACGGCGGGCCGCCGGTCGAGTACGTGCCGGACGATGACGATGCGGTGGAGGAGTGGTCGTGAGTTCCGTTCTGCCCGCCGTACTGTCTGATCTGACCTCGGGCTCGCATCGGGGGGTGGTCGTCGACTCGCCGCCCGGGGCGGGGAAGTCGACGCTGGTGGTGAATGCGACGGCTGCCATGGTGTCCAATGGGCACCTGCCGTTGATGATCGTGGCGCAGACCAATGAACAGGTCGACGACCTGATCGTTCGGCTGGTGGCTGCGCTGCCGGCGGGCGTCGGCGTCGGGCGACTGTCGGCGCAGGGGTACGTGGCGCCGTCGCGGATCGCTTCCCACGCGCAGGTGACCGTCGGGTCGAAGGTGGCTGACCTCGGGCCGGTGCTGATTGTGATTGGTACGGCCGCGAAGTGGGCGACCCTGTCGGAGGGTACGTGGCCGTGGGCGATCGTGGACGAGGCGTACCAGATGCGCTCGGACATGCTGCTGCGGATCGCGAACCGGTTCGACAGGGCGTTGTTCGTGGGGGATCCGGGGCAGCTCGACCCGTTCTCGGTCGTCGAGAGCGAGCGGTGGACCGGGCTGACGTGGGACCCCATGCAGAGCGCGGTGGCGGTGCTGCTGCGCCACAACCCTGACCTGCCCGTACATCGGTTGCCGGTGTCGTGGCGGCTGCCGTGCTCGGCGGCTCCCGTGGTGTCGCAGGCGTTCTACCCGTTCAGCGGGTTCACGTCGGGGACCGGTGAGGGCGACCGGCGGCTTGGTTTGTCTGGTGCCGGGGCCGGTGGGCCGCTTGATGCGGCGGTCGAGATGGCTGCCGACACGGGGTGGGCGCTGTACGAGCTGCCGGCCCGGCACACGTTGCGTACGGATGCGGAGGCGGCGGAGGCGTGTGCGTCGCTGGCTCGGCGGGTTCTTGAGCGGGGCGCGGTTGCCTACTCGGAACAGGCTCGTGACGGTGCTCCGGTGACGGCGAGTCGGATCGCCATCGGGGCGGCGCACCGGGACCAGGTGGCGGCTATCCGGTCTTATCTGGGTGACCTTGACATCACCGTCGACACGGCGAACCGGCTCCAGGGTCGGGAGTACGACGTGACGATCGTGCTGCATCCGCTGTCGGGGCGGCGGGACGCCACCGCGTTCCACCTGGAGTCGGGGCGGCTGTGCGTGTTGACGTCACGGCATCGGCACGCCTGCATCGTGGTGGCGCGGGCCGGGATCCCGGATCTGCTGGACGCGCATCCATCGACGGAGCCGGTGCACCTGAACGTGCCGGTGAAGTTCCCGGACGGCTGGGAGGCCAACCAGGCGGTCATGGCTCATCTGGATGGTCATCGCGTGGCTCTCAGCTGACGTTTCGTTCCCTGATCGCGGCAGTGCCTCGCTGTGGGCGGCCGGTCAAGAAGTTGCTCGGGATGCCACCTCGGTCGCGCATCCCCATGACAGCGTGACGCCAGCTCCACCGTGGCCGTAGTTGTGAATGACGCGGATATCGCTGACCTGTTGCTCCTCGATCCGAACTGCCGGTCGGCTAGGGCGCAAGCCCACTCGGTGCTCGATGATGGGGGCATCGCGCAGGAACGGTGCAATCTCTGTGCACCTTGCGACGATGGCCGCCGCGACAAGCGGGTCGGGTTCGCGGTTCCAGGTTCCGGGCTGAGCGGTACCACCGAGAAGGAGCGTCTCTCCCTGAGGATAGAAGTACAACAGGTCGGGGGAGAGACCCGTGTCTTCCGAGAAGAACTCGCTGATGCCCGGGTTCTCGACCACCACAAGCTGGCCGCGGATGGGTATCACAGACACGTCATCTCCAGCGCGACCGGCCGCTGCCTCGAGTGCGGATGGCTCGGGTCCTGCGAGGAACGAGACAGCGCAATGGCAGTTTTCGTCCGGACGCTTTGCCTGCCGCACCGCCAGCCGGGTGCCACACGACCGGAACTCGTAGGCGCTCGCCATGTGCGTGCGCCCGGGTTCAGCAGCACAACCGGTCGATACGCGGTGGCACTCGGGGTTCAGCACCAGGCGGATTTGAGACGCGCAGGGGTGCCACCGCCGCTCGGCTGAACGAGGGCGTCGCAGCGAGGAAATGGATTGGGTGCGGCTCTGTTGAGGTGCGGCGACATGCGGTCTGGCCTGGGGTTGTGTGACTGGTTGTGATGATGGCGGGCTCCTTCCCGCTACGTTCGGGTTGCGAGACGTGAACGTCGACAAGAAGGATTCCGGTGCACCATCCGTCGCAAACTGTCGGCGATGGCCGATCACTGCGTTCGGCTTCTCGACGCCCACGAGTCGCGGAAATTCGGTGGAAAAGTCGTCAGCATCGAGGCGGCGGGATCTCAGGACGCCGCAGACCGGTCGCGACCGTGGTGGGCTGATCTTGCCCAGGGAGGAGTGGAGACCTACTCGATCGACTGTGGGCACGAGAAGATGATGAACGTGGAACCTGTTTTGAGCATCGGGAAAATCTTCTCGGACCTGTTCGCGCGGTACGGTCCGGCACGGTAATCAGCGCTGGAGTCTTCTGTTGCGAAAGTCTAGCCGGAGGAATTCTCGAAGTGCCCACGAAGGAATCTGACGACGCCAAGGTGAGACTGGGAAGTCGCTTCCACAGACTCTTCGGCGCCACGCTCGTGTCGGCCATCGGCACCGGCATGCACGCCGCCGCGTTGCCCCTGCTGGTCCTGCAGAGCACCAGTAGCCCGATGGCGTTGAGCTTCGTCGTCATGGCCGCCGAGATTCCCTGGGTGCTGCTCTCGCTGCACGCCGGTGTCGTGGTGGACCGGCTGGACCGCCGGCGGGTGATGGTGTGGGCCGACCTGGGCCGGTTCGCCATCCTGGTCGCTCTCGCGGTGCTGATCCTGACCGCGCAGGTGAACCTGGTGTGGCTGGTGCTCGCGGCGTTCCTGCTGGGCATCGGCCAGGTCTTCTTCGACATCGCCGCCCAGTCGGCCATTCCCAACTTCGTGTCGCGGGATCCGCGGAGCCTGGCAACGGCGAACGGGCGGATCGTCGCGGCGGAGAGCAACGGTGAGGACTTCGTGGGGCCTCCGTTCGGCTCCGCGCTGTTCGGCGTGTGGAACTTCCTGCCGTTCGCCGGCAACGCTCTCTCGTTCGCCGCCAGCGGTCTGTTGATCTTCTCGATCCGGACGGACGCCAAGCCGAAGGAGACGTCCGAAGCACCGCGCAAGAGCGTGCGGAGCGAAATCGTCGAGGGCATTCGGTGGTTGTTCGGGAACCGAACCCTGCGCGCGCTGGCCACGGTTTCCTGTCTCGGCAACGTCGCCGCCACCGCTCAGTTCGCGATGCTCGCGCTGCTGGCCAAGGAGGTCCTCGAACTTCCGGATTTCGGCTTCGGTCTGTTGCTGACGGCCACCGCGGTCGGCGCGACGGTCGGGGGACTGGCCGCCGCGGCCGCCAGCAAGCGATTCGGCCCCGGCACGGTGATGCTCGCGGGCAAAGCCGGCGTGGGCGCGGCCATTCTGGTTCTGGGACTTGTCGCCAATGCGTGGGTTGCGGCCGCGATGATGATGGTGACCGGTGCGCTGATGACCGCGGAGAAAGTCGTGGTGAGCACATTGCGCCAGCAGATCGTGCCTAATGAACTCTTGGGGAGGGTGCTCTCGTCGAGCAGACTGGTGGTAATGATTGGGGGGCCGGTTGGTGCGGGACTCGGCGGCGTTCTCGCTAGCTTGTTCGCCGTCCAGGTCTCGTACGTCGCCGGTGGTGTTTTTCTCATCCTGGTGACGTTGGTCTTCTATCCCGTGCTGAACAACCGCGCCCTGGCAACGTGCGGCTCTCGTGAGGAGACTGTCTACCGGGGGATGACTCTGCCGCGGTAGCGGCCGTTGTGGATGCGTTGTTGTTCCTGCGCTAAGTGCCAGTCCCAGTACCGGTCGAAGTCTGCGTTGCTGATCAGGGCGCGGAGTTTGAGGATCGCCTCGGCGCCGTCGAGTCCCCAGCGGGCGCCGCTCCCGGCCGACCCTGGCTAGGGAGGGCGTCGAGGAGATTGCCTACCACCCGGTCCTTGAGTTGTGCGGCGGTACCTTGCTGCTGCGCTTCTCCACCTTGGACATGTTGGCCGACGACGACCTGTCGAGCACCTGGATCCGTGCCGGCCGTCAGTTTTTCGATGTGAACAAGACCTCGATCAGGATTGATCGAGGTGCAGTGCTGATCTGGGACAACTGGAGAATGCTGCATGCACGAAACGCCTTCAGCGATCCGGGCAGGCACCTGCGCCGCGTTCTGATCGCCCAGCGGTAGCTCGGACCCTCGTCGTGGTGGGTGCGCCGGAAAATCGGGGCGCCCACTACGCACGGATTCTCAATGACGGTCGGGTACGAAGTCTGCCGTCAGTCGCCGGACCACGTAGTCCATGACCGACGTTGCCTCGGGAATCTCCTGGTCGTCGGTGAACCCAGCCGGCTCGAACTCCAGGCCGCGTAGCCGCTCTGCGATCAGCTCCATCGGCACCCCGTGCTGTAGAGCCAGCGAGGTCACGATCGAGAACGCCTCGGCCAGCCCGGCCATCGTCGAGCCTTGCTTGCCCAGCCGCAGGAAGATCTCACCCAGCTGGCCGTCAGCATGCGCTCCAGCCGTCAGGGTGCCCTCGGCTCCGCCTACCTGAAACGCCACCGTGTATGACTGGCGGACCCGCGGAAGCCGGCGCCGGTCGACCCCCGTCGTAGCCGGTTGAGGGGACTGCGTAGCCACTGTCATCACGCCTCCAAGGCACAAGACTTAGTGGGAAGTCTGTTAACCGGGCACAACATCTCGTGCTGGAGCAGCTTAGCGGTGGCGTACGACAGTTTCTAGGATGCGCCGCGCCTGGCGCGAACGCGGCTGATGACAACGAGAGCCTGGCGACGCGGAACTGCGATGGAGAGTCGGGCATAGTCCAGCGAAAGGATCGCGACCAGGACGGCATTCCGGCGGAAGCCACCCCGGTTGCCGCGTACTACGACGGCGCGGACTGCTACCGGCCGCAGGCGGCCGTGTACGTGTGACCACCGTTGAAGCCGCGACGGGGGAAGAGCGTGTCGCGGATGGGCTGCCGGACGCTGTGGCACAGGCGCGGGAATCCGTGCTGTTCGGTCGAGTCAGCTCCGAGCGGTCACCGATCCCACTGAGTGGATCGTCCGTCATGCACGGGCGCAGCCACGACCAGTGACCAGCCGAGAGGGGAGAGGGCCTCGACCAGCTCGGTGCCGAAGCCGCCCAGGTCAGTGACGAGGCAGCCGACATTCAGATCACGGGCCGGCGCGCCGATCTTCTGCAGCACCTGCCGTGAAACGTCGAGATCCCGCTCAGCCCAGCCAGGGCCAACCGGCTCCGTGGCTGTTTCCCGTGCTCCCTCAATGCCCACCATCAGGGCGAAACCGGCGCTGATCTCCTCCGTGAAGTCGCGTTCCGACCGGATCCGCAGGGACTTGATCGGGCCCCGGTCGTGCTCGTCGGCATCGAGCCTGTGGAACGCCCAGACTCCTGAGCCGCCCACGTACAGGTTGGCGAGGACGTCAACGCTGCGAGGATTTCCGGAGTTGCGGTCGGCGCGGCCGAAAACCACGGTCATAGCCAGGTCGGACATGTACTTCTCCATGAATCTGTCAATGACGTTGCGCTGGATGGGGAGCTATCCCGCCAACTGGCGCCACCAGGCGGCGGCGTCGGCGAGGACGGACATGCGGGCGTCCACGGTCATGTAACTGAACTCGTACGGCGCGCTCTCGTCATCCAGGAACCTGCCCGTGAACGTGGGCCGCTGCCCGTTCGGGTCATGCATGACGAGCACGTCGATGGCCAACCCGTCGTCCACATCTTCCACGACGCCGAAGCACACCCCGCCGCCGAACCAGACGCGCGGCCCGCCGGGCTCCTCCTGGCCGGCGGCCACCCGGCCGAACCAGTCCGCTGCTGCCGCGACCTGGTCGGCGCTCCAGGTACGCGGTTCCCCGATGATTTCTCATTCATCGCTGTACAGACGGTTGAGATACGAGGGCCGGAGCCGGACGCCGTCCGCCATGCGGTCCACGAGTTCAAGTGCGAAGTCCACCTCGTGGAAGCCTTCAAGCAGCATTGGAGCATTTCCTGTCGTCGTGGGATCCGGCGTCTCGGTCCACACCGTACCGGCCGGATCTGTCGAAACTGGGTTGCCGCCACGGCGAGGTTCCGGTGCCGTGCTCCCCAGCGTGCCACGCACGGTTGACATCCAACGGTCACCCGAAACGACCTTTCGGTTACTTTCTGTGCAGCGCTTTCCTCCGTACCCTCCACATTGGTTCATGGCTTTTGGGGGTGTTCTGGTAGTGACCGGCTTGGAAGCTCCTGGTACCGACGAGCGTCCGCGCACCGCGGGCGCGGCCCTCTCCATCGCCGGCAAGCCCGCCCACAATCGCCATTTCAACCTCAGCCGGGACGTGATCGCCCGAGCCGAGGTCAGGGCCAAGCAGGACGGTGTCTCGCTGGCCGAGGTTCTGCGGGCCGGGCTCGACGAGTACATCGACGGGATGCCCGACGAGGCGAAGACGATGCGGCCCGGCGATCCGACGCCGCTTCCGCATACCGTTGTCGAGGCCATCCGGGAGGTGTGGGTGACCGGCGAACGGGACCGGCAGAACGCCTTCCTGTCATTGTTGACCAGGGCCGGATGGTCGCAGAAGGTCCTCGCCGACGGGCTCGTTGCCTCCGGCATCGTGTCGTCGATGAGCCGGCAGGGCGTTCACCATCGGGTCCACCAGGCGCCCGCCGAACTTCCCGACGGCCTTCCGGTGCTCGCGGTACGCCCGCCTCTTCGCCGCCCGCACCGGGGTCAGCCCGGCGGGGCGCACGACTTCTCGCTGCGGATCGCGGACGACCAGTACGCGCTGGCGACGCAGCGCGCGACGTACGAGGGCTCGCAGATGACCGCGGTACTGGAGGACATTTTCATCCGGTACGCGGCCGGTGAGTTCTCGCTGGAGGCGTAAGAGTCACCGGTCGTGCGTTGCTTTCGCCGCCGACCCGCGGGAGGTCTCGACCGGGTACCGCCTGGCGGAGTCCTCCAGCTTGTCGAGCGCGGCCCGGACGAGGTCGACGCCGAGGACGTCGGCGAGCCGGGTCAGGTAGATGACGACGTCGCCGAGCTCGGCCCGTACCCGGGCGCCGGCCTCGGGGTCGTCCATGACGGCGGCGGACTGCTCCGGGGTGAGCCACTGAAACTCCGCCACCAGTTCGCCCATCTCGCCGGCGGCGGCCATCACGAGGTTCTTGGGCGTGTGGAACTGGCCCCAGTCCCGTTCGTCGGCGAACGTACGCAGCCGCTGGGCGAGCTCCTCGACCGATGACATGTACACGACATTATCGTCGTGGCCGGGATCTATGATCGGCCCGTGCAACCGCAGCCAACGTCACCCGCTGGGCCGGATCGTCGTCCGATCACCTGGTGGTGGTTTCTGGTACCGCTGCTCACCTGTGGCATGGGAACGTTCGTGATGGTGCTGGTCGGCGGGCTCAAGCTGCGGTCCCGCTTCCACACCGTCGCGGCCGCCGGGTACTTCCTGCTGACGGTGATTTTCTTCGTCGGCGCCCAGTTCACCACGCCCGGCCACGTCGGAGTGGCGGATGCGGTGATCACGCCGTTCTTCCTGGTCGACTGGCTGGGCGGCACCGCGCACGTCATCGTGCTCCAGATGAAGGCGCGCGGCGCGGCTCCGGTACCCGTGGCCGCGGCATCCTGGCCGACCGGCACCGACCCGGCGCTGGCCGCCGCGCAGTGGCGTGCCCAGCGTCGCCAGGAGGCCCGGGCGCTCCTCACCACCAACCCGCCGCTCGCGGCCGAACTGCGCATCGGCCGACCCGACTTGCCCGGGCGGCAGTACGACGACGGCGGCCTGGTCGACGTCAACCACGTGCCGGCGGGGTACCTCGTGTCCGAACTGGACCTGACGCCCGACGCGGCGGCGGAGATCGTCGCCGAGCGTGAGCGGCGCGGCGGCTTCAGCAGCCCGGACGAGCTGGTCATCTTCTGTTCGACGATGACGCCCGAGCGGCTGGCGATCATCCGCGACCGCCTCGTCTTCATACCTGTCTGAACAGATCTCACGCCGCGAGCGGCGCGCCCTTGAACACCTCGCGCCGGTGCCAGGCCACGTGCTCGGTCGCCGGCACCGCGGTGCCAGGGCGCGGTTCGAGGGTACGGCCGTGCAGGTCGTACAGTGCGCGCCCGGCGTTCGTGCGCGCCGTGAACGCGTTCGAGACGTGGATGCGCAGCGAGGTGTCGAGCCCCAGCACGCCCAGGTCGAACAGCTTGTGGTGCAGGACGCACAGGGCCAGCCCGTTGTCGAGGCTGTCCGGGCCGTCGAAGGCGAACCAGCGTACGTGGGCGGCGTCGACACCGACGGACGCGCCGCCGAGCTGACCGTCGTACCCGCAGAAGGCGCACTGGCGGTCCCACGCCTGCAGGATCGCGGTGCGCCAGGCGGGATCGCGGTGGCGCAGGGCGGTAGCCGCAGGATCGGTGGCGCGCAGGATGTCGTCCGGGTCGAGCCCGACCGCCGCGAGCACGTCCGGGGCGACCGTGGGCGGGAAGTGGCTGTCCACCAGCGCGCGGGCGGCCGACCGGAGCAGTCGCGGGTCGCGGCGCAGCGCCACCTCCAGCGACGCTTCGAGCCTGCCGACGACGTCGTGGGCGGCCAGCGGGCTCACCTTGTCCATCGGTACGTCCCGGCTCAGCGTCCACACCCCGTCGCTGCGCAGCCGGGTGAACGGGTACGCCGCGCTCTGCGCCCGTCCGGTCTTCGACGCCGGACCGAACTCGGCGATCAGGTCGCTCAGCTGAGCCTCGGCCTCGGACCAGGGCAGCTCGCTCGACGCGCGGTTGGCCAGGCGGCCGAGCGCCAGCAGCACCAGCAGCGGCTTGTGCGGTGCGCGCCGGCCCCGGTACTGGTTCTGGCGCAGCGACGCCAGCCGAGCCAGTACGTCCTGGTGAGAACCGATCCGACCGACCACCATCCTCGGATGATCTCACGACATCGAGTGGTGGGTTCCTGTCCGCAGCCCGAGCAAGGGGTTCTCGGACGTGGACGATGGTCGATAGGGTGGGCGGCGCAACCGGCGTGGGCCGCCAGGCGGTCCCGGACAGGGGAGTGCGGTGATG
This sequence comes from Planosporangium thailandense, assembly GCF_011947195.1. Taxonomy (GTDB): domain Bacteria; phylum Actinomycetota; class Actinomycetes; order Mycobacteriales; family Micromonosporaceae; genus Planosporangium; species Planosporangium thailandense. The sequence goes on from NZ_JAATVY010000012.1 coordinate 167,718, forward strand.
CGGACAGGTACGCGCAACGTGTCAGGTGGGGGCGCCGATGCCGTCCGCTGACGGAACCGACGTCACGCCGGCTGAGCTGGTCGCGCACGCCGGGCACATCGAGACGATCGCCGGACAGGTGAGCACAGCACGGCAGGCCGGCGACGCCGTCCGGCTGGATGCCGGCGCGTACGGCAAGCTGTGCACGATCGTGCCCGCGCTGCTCGGCGGCCTGCAGAACCTGCTGGTCGACGGCATCGACACCGCCGCGCGATCCCTGCACGATACGGGTGCGCGGCTGCGTACGGCCGCCGAGTCCTACCAGGCCGCGGACGCCAGCGCCGAGGCCCGCCACCAGCAGGTCTGGGGACCGCAGTGACGATCAATCCGCTGGTCGCGGCGCGGGTCGACCAGCCCGCCGATCCGTGGGCCGGGGTGTGGATCGCCGAGGACATCGAGCTCATCGGCCAGGGCGTCAAGAACGGCAGCTGGATCGACACCGGCCTCGGCGTGGTCGGCGCCGGCCTCGACGGTCTCGCGATCGTGTCCGACCCGGTCGGGGCGCTGCTGCAGTACGGCGTCGCGTGGATCATCGAGCACGTCAAGCCGTTGACGGAGGCGCTGGACTGGCTGGCCGGCGACCCGGGGCAGATCGCCGGGCACGCCCAGACCTGGCGCAACGTCGCGGCCAGCCTGCAGACTTCGGCCGAGGACGCGGCGCGGGCGGTGCGTTGGGACGTCGCCGAGTGGGGCGGCACGGCGGGGCCGGCGTACCGGGACTGGGCCGGCCAGCAGCACGCCGCCCTGGGCGCGTTGGGCAAGGCGGCCGAGACGATGGCCGCGATCACCGAAGGCGCGGGCGCGCTGATCGCCGCCGTGCGCATGCTCGTACGCGACGCGATCGCCACCTGCGTGTCCCGGCTGATCGTGTACGCCGCGGAGGAGGCCGGTTCGCTCGGCCTCGCCACCCCGCTGGTGGTCGAGCAGGTCTCCACCCTGGTCGCATCGTGGGCGGGAAAGATTGCCCGCTGGCTGAAAGACCTGCTGTCGAGCCTGCGCCGACTGGAGCCGGTCGTGCGGAAGCTCAGCGAGTACATCGACAAGCTCAAGGAGCTCCTGAGTCGGCTGCGTGGAAAGCCAAAGGCATCACAGGATGGGACGACTCTTCAACGGGTTCGGGGGAAAGGCACCGGCCCAAGGCAACCGATGAATATGGATTCCGTGCGGCAGATCGCAGCCAAGTACGGAATAGACATCTCGAGGCTGAGAATTGACATCAACAAGAGCGTGGCCGGCCGATTCGGCAGAACCCGTGCCGACGGCTCTATAGAGTTGTGCCGTACCGCGTTCCAAAGCGAGGAGGACCTTGCGCGTACGTTGGAGCACGAGAAGTTCCACTCCGACGAACTGGCCAGCGGAAAGACGTACCCGAAGGACATGAACGAGGCTGAACTTTGGGAAGACCGTGCCTACGCGCACGAGGACGACTGGTGGAAGAATCAGCCGGTCCGACCGGAAGGGACAGGCTGATGGCGACCTGGGACGACTGGAGCGCGAAGTACGAGGCAGTGTTCGAGGCGATCCCGGAGGACCCTCACCTACCGTGCCCGAACTGTGGCGCGGACGCTCTCCGCTTGGTCTTCACCGGTCACATGTCGACCGCCACCGGGTACGCCTCATTCTGGTGTGACAACTGCCTGCAAGGCATCGTGATCTCCCGTGCACCGATTCCGCCGGGCGCGGCGGTCCGCTCCATCGAGTTGCCCCCAGAGGATCGCCTGCCCCGGATTCCCAACTTCACGCTCGTCGAGTGACTGCGGTTCAGAACAGCGGCGGTAACGGTGGGCATGATGGTGACGGCTCGCAAGGTGACCGAAGACAAGGACGAAGTTCGGTATCAGTTCGGATTCGACCGGCAATTCGACCGGATTCTTGTGATCAACAAGGTGAACTGGGAGACGAGATCAGAGGACGGCAACTTCGATTCGGCTGTCGGAATGATCGCAGCCAAGATCAAGAAGACGTGGAGAGAGCAGGGCGAATTCCCTCCAGGTGCGATCTTCGCGAGTTGACCGTCGTCTGACTCTCCGCCCTACGCACGACCCGGTTACCCTCAGGCAGTTGCCGCCATAGGCCTGGATACGTTCTCTACGCATCCGCCGACCTGCATCAGCCTGCCGCCACTCGCGCCGCGTGGAACACATCCGCCGGCAAGGGCTTCTCCAGCCGCCAGAGGATCCGCATCGGCCGGTCCCCACTGTGCTGCACGTACCGCATCCGCCCCGCGTACAGGTACGGCGGCACTCCGAGCGCACCGTCGCTCTCCTTGCTCTCCCGTAGGAACAGGTGCACCGACGATCCGCGCGCCACGTGATTCACGTACCGCTGCCCGGTCGGCGACGCCGTCGACGTGGTGCTCTGTGACTCCCACTGGAACAGCTCCGGGGTGATGGCCCGGTCCTCGTACATGGTGGTGGGGGAGTAGTGGGCCAGGGTCTTGTTCAGCGTGACGAAGAACAGGTCGGCCTGCTCGGCCTCGACCCACTTCACGCCCTCGCGGACCGGCTCGGTGACGCCGAAGGCGGCGCGTACCTCGTCTCGGCTGTAGCAGGCGTGAAGCGTTAGCGGAATCCGGCCGGTGAGATCGACGGGCCGGCCGACTCGGTGGATTCGGGACCGCAGTACCGAAGCCACCTGCAGCAGTTCGTCGCAGCGTTGCCGGTCGGCCCACAGCCGCTCCAAGCCTTCCTCAAACGAACACGACGAGCCCCACAGCAGCGCGTGCAGCATGGCCGCCAAGCGCCCGGCCGACGGCCGCGAACCACTAGCCACCTCTGACAGTAGGTCCAGTCGCCGAAGGTCATCGACGTGCAGCATCCGACCGATCGCCGAGCTCAGCACGGTGTCGTCCGGCCCAGGTGAGGACGGATCGAGCCCGGCGAGGCGCCGCAGGCCGGTCCACCCTCCTCGGCTCTTCGAGCGGTACAGGTCTTCCAGCTCGAGCCCGGTCTCGGCGAGGAAGGTGTCGAGGCTCACCTCCCCGAGCCGGTGCAGCTCCGAGACAACGTCGGGCCACCGCAGCCGCAGCGCCGCCTGCACATTCTTCAGCACGACCTGCTTGGCGACCGGGTCCAGCTGGATGTGGCAGCCGGCCGGCAGTGTGGGGAAGTCGCGCTCGACGTCGCGGGCCAGCTCACGCCGGCTGATGCCGGTGATCGCGCGGTACCGGAGGTCGAAGCGGAAGTCGGCGTGCTGGGCGCCGATGAAGTCCAGGACGGTCAGGCACGGCTTGCCATCGGCGAGCCGCAGCCCACGCCCGAGCTGCTGCAGGAAGATGGTGGCGCTCTCGGTCGGCCGCAGCATCAGGATCGTGTCGACCGCGGGTAGGTCGATACCTTCGTTGAACAGGTCCACGGTGAAGAGCGCCTTCACGTCACCTCTCAACAGCTTCTGCACGGCCTCGTGGCGCCCGTCGCCGTCGAGCCGGGAGGTGACCGCGACCGCCGGTACACCGGCCCGCTCGAACCAGTCCGCCATGAACCCGGCGTGCTGGATGCTGACGCAGAACCCGAGGGCACGCATCCGGCCGACGTCGACCTTGTCGCGCACCGCCTGCAGGATGAGTCGGGCCCGGGCATGGTGGCCGGTGTACAGGTTGCTCAGCTCGCCCTGGTCGTACCCTTGCCCGCGCTTCCACCGAATCGTGGACAGGTCGACGTCGTCATGGATGCCGAAGTACTGGAACGGCGCCAGCAACTGCCGCTCCAGCGCCTCCCACAGCCGTAACTCGACTGAGGTACGCCCGTCGAACCAGCTCCGGATGTCCTGGCCGTCGGCGCGTTCGGGGGTCGCGGTCAGTCCGAGTAGGACGCCTGGCTTCAGGTGGTTGAGGAGCCGGGCGTACGTCGGGGCCTGCGCGTGGTGGAACTCGTCGACGATGACCATGTCGTACCTGGCCGGGTCGAGCTCGTTGAGATCGAGCCGGCTCAGCGACTGGACGGACGCGAACACGTGCCGCCACTCGCGCGGCCGTTCGCCGCCGACGAACGTCTCGCCGAAGCTCCCGTCGCGCAGCACATGCCGGAAAACCGAGCGGCTCTGGTGCAGGATGCGCTCCTGGTGCGCCACGAACAGCAGCGAGTCGACGGTACCGACGTCACACAGTCGCTTGTAGTCCAGCGCGGCGACGACCGTCTTTCCGGTACCGGTGGCCATGACCACCAGGTTGCGCCAGTGGCCGTGGACTTCGCGCTCGGCGGCCAGCTCATCGAGGATCTCCCGTTGGTAGCCGTACGGGCGTACGTCGAGGCTGGTGATGTCGATGGCCAACTCCGGGGAGCCGGTGCCGGACTCCGTCTCCAGTGCCCGGCGCAGTCGTTCGGCGTCGCGTTGCGGTGTGTACTCCTCGAACGCCGGATCGTCCCAGTACTCGTCGAAAGTCGCCGTGAAGGTCTCAAGGATGTGCGGCTGTTCGAGCGCGGCGATCCGCACGTTCCATTCGAGGCCGTCGACGAGCGCGGACTTCGACAGGTTCGACGAGCCGACGTACGCGGTACTGGCGCCGGTCTCCCGCCGGAACAGCCACGCCTTGGCGTGCAACCGGGTCGTCTTCGTCTCGTAGGACACTCGGATCTCAGCGCCCAGTTCGGCGAGCCGGTCCAGCGCCCGCTGATCGGTCGCACCCATGTACGTCGTGGTGATGACCCGTAGCCGCCCGCCCCGTCCGATGAGGTCCCGGATGGGTTCTTCCAGCAGTCGAAGGCCGTGCCATTTGATGAAGGCGCACAGCAGGTCGACTCGGTCGGCCGAGGCCATCTCGGTGGCCACCTCGTGGCCGATCCGCGGCTGTCGACGCCCGTTCACCAGTAGCGCCCCGCTCGACAAGGGCGTCTCCGGGCGGGGCGGGAACACGACCGAAGCGGGCGCCGTCGGCCGATCCGTGATCGCCCGCAGCAGTAGGTCAGGTGGCGCGGCGACGAGGTCGGCCGGCTCGACAGCCGCAGGTGCGAGGTCCGCTATCGCCGCTGCGATCCGATTGGCGATCTCCACCTGGCGGACCAGCCGCTCTCTGTCGTCGCCGGGTACAGCTTTCAGCGCCCGGTGAGCCAACCCCGCGATGTGGCGCGACAGCACGACGTCGGCGTCGGCGGGGTCGAGTGGCTGACGGTCAACCAGGTCGGGGGCGACGGGCAGCAGTTGCTCATCGAGTCGACGGGTAATGAGATGCTCGTACGCGCCACGGGCAAGATCCGTCACCAGGGCAAGGTACGTCAGCATCGATGGCCGCGTCGATCACCGATCCGGATGTCAACTGCCGGCGGAAGATCAGGGAGAGCCGCCTACTACCGGAGTCCATGAAGGGCGACCCGCGCTACAGCGACCCCTTCGGGGCTACCCACTCGACCGGTTGCCCGGTGATCGCAGCAATCCGGTCGTAGTCGGCGTCGTAGTGCAGCACGGTCGCACCGTGCAATTCGGCCGTCGCGGCGATGATGAGATCAGGTAAGCGGAAGTGGCGGTGCTGGCTCGTGGCGGCTAGTTCCCTGTGAACGGCCAATGCTCGGTCCATCGCCTCCGTCGTCACGTCGATCCAGCGATGCCCATGCAGCGCGCCCCACAGGATTTCGTAGCCCTTGGGGTCGGGGGCGTTGTTGAGGTACTCCAGGGCGGTCATCTGGCACGCCGCGAGCCGGCCCTCGCTCAGGAGTGTCTCGAATCGCCGGCGCACCCGTGGATGCCGGCCTTGCAGCACGTAGACGGATGTGTCAGCGAGGTAGACCGCGCCAGCCATCAGGCCGCTGCGGTGTCTCGGGCATTCTCGGCCAGCCGCGACAGATCCCGGCCGCCGCCATAGCCCCACGCCTGGTCGGAGTCGTCGAAGTCCATCTGCACGCTGTCGAAGGCGGCCACGATCTCGGCTGCCTGCTTGCGCTGGGCGAAGATCCGCAGCGCCGCGTTGATGGTGGCGACCTTGGTGTCGGTGCCCAGGGCCTCGCGAGCGGCGTCGAGCCACTCGTCGTTGACGTCCACCGTGATGCGTGTCATGCCTCAAACGGTACACCAAGATCACAGTATTGAGTGCACCAGAATTAGTGCAGTTGACGCACCTGCCCCTGGTGGCGATCCTCAGAAACGGCGCGCGAAGCCCCTAATTCTGCGTCCCGCCCTGGGCGGTGAGCGCCGCCAACCGGACCAGCCCAGCCGCGTCCACCCCCGGCCACCCGTGCACGATCCGCCGCCAACCCTCAGGTACCGCGGTCTCACCCCACCGCGCCCCCAGCAGCGCACCCGCGATGGCGGCGACGGTGTCGGTGTCGTTTCCGGCCCGCACCGCCGCGTACAGGGCGTTCTCGAGATGCCCCGGGCCTTCCGCCGTATGGATGATCGCCGACCATGCGGCCTGGAGGGCGGGTACCACGAAACCGTTGGGCCGGAAGCGTTCCGGTTGGTGCGCCTCGGCGTCGGCGAGGTAGCCCGCCCACCGGTCGCGGCGGTCGGGCTTCAGCAGGTCGAGACCTTCCCGTACGCCGTCGAAGGTGCCGTCGAGTACGGCGCGGCGGATGCCGGCGCACCACAGTACGCACGCCTCCCCGGCGAGCGGGTCGTAATGGGTGAGCTCACTGACCGCCACGGCCGCCTCGGCGAGCGCGTCCGGGTCGTCGAGGTACGCGAGCGCGACGGGCGCGGTACGCATCAGGGAGCCGTTGCCGGCCGAGCGGCCCGTCCGCTGGTGCAGGCCGGCCGCGGCGGCGCGCATCGCGGCGGCGAGCCCGTCACCGGCGTGGCCGCGTACCGCACCGAGGACGGACGAGGTCTGGGCGCCGATGTCGGTCGCGCCCTCACGCTCCCACCGCAGGAAGTTCGCCGCGATCCGGTCGAGGGCCGGCTCGGTACGGAGGTCGGCGCCCGTGGCGGACACCTCGGCGATACACACTGCCATTTGGGTGTCGTCGCTGTACTCGCCCGGCGCGTAGTCGCCGAGCCCCCCGCCGAGCATCTCCGGCCGCTGGTCAGCACGCAGCGGCTCCTTGAACTCGTACGGCACGCCGAGCGCGTCGCCACAGGCCGCGGCGAGCAGCGCCCCGGCCACCCGGTCGCGCTGTACGTCATCGAGGCGGGGGAGGGCGGTCATCGTTCTCCTGAGACGGTCCGGTAGGCGGGCAGCGCGGATAGGCTACTACCAATCGGCTACTCCCGATCCGCGATCCATGATCCGTGGAATCCGGCCGGCACCCGCCGGGGCAGCCGTACCGACGCCACAACCGCCAACTCCACCGCGTCGAGCACCACCAGCGACGACCCGGCCGGGTCGCTGACGATACTGATCAGCCAACCCTCGTCCTCGGCGCGCGCCCCGTCCGCGGGTACGAACACCGCCTCGCCGACCTGCCGATCCGTGCCCAGGTCGCGCGTTCGGGCAGCACCGCGGAAAACCGCGTACTTGACGATCGCGTGCTCGCTCACCGCGTACAGATAGTCGCAAAGCCGACCGGTCCGGCCGTCGTGATGGGTCGGCAGCTCCACGTACCGGTCGTCGAGGACCTCCTCCTTGCGGGCCCCGGTCGCGGGGTCGAGCCGCCAGCGGTGCAGCCGCCCGGTGCTGGCGACGGCGGCGGACCGGGCCGGGTCGGGGTGCCCGGCGACCTGCTCCCAGACCGACGCGAATCCGGCCGGGTCGTACCGCACGGCGTCGAGGACGACCGAGCCGCCGGGATCGGAGTACGCGTTGCCGACGTGGAACACGTAGCAGGGCTCGACGTCGAACCATCGGACAGCGCCGGTTCCGTCGCGGGGCATCACGCCGATCCGGGCGCCGTACCGGTCGTCCCACCGGTACGGGATGCCCTGCGGGAGGAGGGCCAGGTCGAACACCACTGGCAGGTCGAGCCACACGACATGCTGTGAGGTGATCGCGAAGTCGTGCATCATCGTCGGTCCGGCGACGGGGATCTCCCGGCTTTCGACCAGCTCCCCGGCTGCCGACAGGCGGTGGTACGTGAGGTACGGCGGCAGCGCCGAGTACCCGAAGAAGTGCAGCTCCCCGCTGTCCGGGTCCTGCTTCGGATGGGCGGTCATGGCGGTCGTGAGCCGCTGGCCGAAGTCGCACGGCCCGACGGTGTCCAGCTCAGGCGTCAGCTCGTACGGCAGGCCAACCTCGACCAGCGCCAGGATCCGGTCGGCGTGGCGGATGACGTGGGTGTTGGCCGGTACGGCGGTGAGGTCGATCGTGAAGTCGGGCCGCAGGTACGGCGCGCCCGACAGGGCGCTGGTGCGGACCCAGCGGTTGCGGTACCACTCGGCGCGGCCGTCCCGCAGCCGTACCCCGTGGATCATGCCCGGGCCCAGGAACCAGTGTCCGGGGTCCTGACCGGGGAGCGGGTTGGGCCCGTTGCGGAAGTACCGGCCGGTCAGCTCGGCGGGGAGCGCGCCGGCGACGGGCAGGTCGACGGCGTCGATCTCGTCAGGGACCGGCGCCAGGTAACCGCGCAGATAGGCAGGTCCGGCCACGAAATCGCGCTACCCGCCGAGAGTCGGGCCGAACCGCTACCGCGCCGCCGGTTCGCGCCACATCGGGTACAGGCTGGGCCCGTCCGGCAGGTCGAGGGTGAACGGCATCCGCCGGAAGCCGTGCCGGGCGTACAGGGCGGCGTTGCGCTCGCTGCTGGCCTCCAGGTACGCCGGGGTGCCGGCACTGTCGAGCACGGCGAGGTGGTGGCGCAGCAGCGCCGTGCCGACGCCGGTGCCCTGCCGGTCCGGGCGCACGCCGATCAACGGCAGGTACGCGTGGTCGCGGTGGTGCGGGTGATGGTCGGCCATGAGGCCGTCCAGTACGGAGAAGCGGCTGAAGTACTCCGGCCCGATCGCCTTCTCGACCGCCGCGTCGAGCGGGTCGCCGGAGGGCGCGTCGGCGCGCACGTCGATCGGCAGCCACAGGGCCGTACCTTCGTCGTCGCCGGCGACGTGCCCGAGGCCGGCGGCCAGGACGAGATCGACGAACGGCCGGAAGAAGCCCGGGTGCAGCCGGCGGCGGTCGGCTTCGGATTCGAAGATCCAGCCGCTGACCGGGTCGTCCATGAAGGCGGCGCCGAGCAGCGCGGCCAACTCCTCGGCATCGTCGCGGGTGGCGCGTCGGATGCTGATGCCGGGCAGGGTCATGTAGTTGTCTCCCAACGAAAGGTGCTCAGGAAGCGGGGGCGGGCTCGATTCCGAGGAGGCCGGCCAGCGCGCCGCCGGCCCAGGACTGCTGCGGACCGCCCACGCCGATGCCCCGGTAGACGGCGGGCCGGGCGGCTTTGATGACGATGCCCCAGACCAGGCCGACGAGCGCCGCCACGCCCACGACGCCGGGCAGCGCGTACGTCAGTACCGATCCCTTGGCCGTGCCCAGCACCGAGTCGGCGTTGGCCACGGTGACCACGGTGATGGCCGTCAGGGAGACGGCCGCCAGGATCGGCGCGACGAGCCGCTGCCAGACGGTCTCGGGGGACGAGATCCGGCTGAAGTACCCGACGACCGACAGTGACGTGCCGATCAGCAGGACCAGGACGCCCACGGCCGCGACGTACGACAGCCAGGTGAACAGTTCGGTGAGCGGATCGCGGTGGAGCGCCGTGAACAGCACGACCGTGACGAGGGCGAGCAGGGACTGGAGCAGCGAGCCGGCGGCCGGCGCGCCGGTGCGGCGCCCGACGTGCGCGGCGACCGGCGGCAGGACCCGCTCGTGGCCGAGCGCGAACGTGTACCGGGCGCTGACCATGTGGAACGACAGGAGCGCCGCGAACACGCTGGTGATGAGCAGCAGGTTGGCGATGTCGGCGACGATGCCGCCGAAATGCGCCGCCATCAGGCTGAACGGGATCCCGGACTGCGGGTCGCGGGCCCGCGCGACGACATCGCGGGGGCCGGTGGCGACGCTGAGCGCCCACGCCGAGATCAGGTACAGCACCGAGGTGACGGCGATCGCGGCGTACGTGGCGCGCGCGACGGTACGCCGGGGGTCTTTCACCTCGCGGGAGTAGACGGCGCCGGATTCGAAGCCGACGAAGGCGGCGATGCCGAAGGCGAACACGCCACCGACCCCGTTGGCGAAGAGGTTGTGCGGCTTGAGGCCGTCGACGGCGATCGTGCCGCCGGCCGGGTGGCCGAACGCGCCGAGATCGAACAGCACGACCGCGACGACCTCGGCGGCGAGGAACGCGCCGACGACCTTCGCGGACAGGTCGATGTTGAGTTGGCCGAGCAGCGCGACGGTGGCCCAGGCGGCGAGCGCCCAGCCCCACCAGGGCACGGTGGAGTGCCAATGCGCGCCGGCGAAGGCCGCCAGCGCGGCGCCGAACAGCCCGTAGAGGCCGATCTGGATGGCGTTGTAACTGACCAGGGCGACCGCTGACGCCGCGACCCCCCACACCCTGCTGAGCCCCAGCGAGATGTACGCGTAGAAAGCGCCGGGGTTGTGGACGTAGCGGCTCATCGCCGCGTAGCCGACGGTGAATAGCGCGAGGGCGACACCCAGTACCGGAAACGACAACGGGGCGCCGATATTTCCGGTGACGGCGAAGGTTGCCACCACGCCACCGGCGAGAACGGTCATCGGCGCGGACGCCGAGACCAGTAGGAAGACGAGAGATATGGTGCCGATCCGGTTGTTTGTCAAGTGAGATGCCGCGGAGCTGCGTGCTTTCATCGACAGATTCTCCAGATCCTCAATGGGTCGGCATCGCACGATAGTGCCGGGGTGTAGCGGCCTCAATAGCCGTTAGTCGATATGACTCCGGTCACGTACGCGCTGCGCAATGATGCACGGCTCTTTCCCGGTCTTCGGCCGTCCGGCCTGTTCGGGCCGCATGTGTCCTGCTAACCTCCGCGCTCGGCCTATCTAGTCCGAGCGCGCTGGGACGTCGGCAGTCATCAATGTTAATGGCGCGTGAAGACAGCCGGAAGCCGTGCCGATATTTCGAGGACCCGACGTATGCAGCCCCAAGCTGAACTCGCTGTAGCTGACAGTTTCTGGCTGCTCAACCACGACCTGAACCCGCGGCGGGCCAGCCTTCCCGGCCGAATGCTCGACGCCGCCCTGGCGGGCGCTGTATTGACCGAGGTGATGCTCGACGGGCAACTGTCGGTGCTCGACGAAAACACGACGATTATGGCCAGCCCCGAGCGTCGGCCGCCCAGAGATGACGTCGCCGCGCTGGTGATGAGCCACATCGCGCGGGACCCGACCCCGCGAACCATCCGCCAGTGGATCGTCGACCTGGCCGGCGAGGTGACGAGGCCGGTCTGTGAGCGACTGGCCGGCGCCGGCCACGTCGACTGGAGTGGAAGCCGGCTCACCGGCCGGAGGTACGTGCCCCGGAGCGCGAACGTCGCCTCCGGCCCGGCCATCCTCCTGCGGTACCACATGAGGCATCCCGATCAGGTCCAGACCTGGAACGTTCTCGTCCTGGCCGGTCTCGTCGTGGTCACCGGGCTGGTCGACGTCGTCACCCGGGAGCATCAGCAGCTCGCGACCGACCAGCTCAAGGCGCTCGCCGGCCGCCTGCCGCCGGCGCTCCTCATGGTGCTGGCCGCCGTCGAGGCCGAGATGGCCGCCGCGCCGTTGCGCCCGAACCGGTGACCCGCGACGGGACCTACTGGAACGCCTGCTTCGCCCAGCGGCTCGGGCTGAGGGTCATGACCTTGTACGGGCAGTTTCGGTCGGTCAGCAGCGTGTACGCCTCCTGCGCCCGCTTCGCCGCGTCCTGAGCCTGTTCGGCGGGGGTGATGCCCTTGCCCTTGTTGCGCAGGAGCGCGCTGTAGAACGCCGAGCAGAAGACCGTGCTCTCGTACCACCCGACCTGCGTCGACGTGCCGATGTAGGTCACGTCGCCGTGCAGGCAGTCGCGGACCGCCTTCTGCCACGCGCCGGTGCCCGTCTTGCAGCCGTCGGCGAGGATGGCGCCGGTGGAGATGCCCCGGCCCCGCTCGGCGGCGGTCTCGCCCAGCTGTTCCAGCGAGATCTTGGTGCGCTCGTCGCTACTGCTGAAGGTGGGGGAGTCGGTGACGTAGTCGCCGTGCGCCATGACGTGCAGCACGTCGCAGGAGGCGGTGAACGCGGTGAGGACGGTGTCCGGATCGCGGGAGCGTACGAAGTCGATGTCGACGACCGGCTCGCCGTAGTGAATGTTGATGTTGGCCAGCGTCGACTGGATGAAGGACATGGCGGCGTCGAAGTTGGCGTCCAGGCCGACGTCCAGCAGGCTGATCCGTCGTCTTCTCACTGCGTCTCCGTGGTACTGCGGGTCGAGGTGGCCCAATATGACCGACCGGCGATGTGCTCGAAGAGTACGACCGGCCCCCGACAATCCCGGGCGCAGACTGTACGCGTCGGCCCGGAGTGGCTCAGCTCACTCGGTCGCGCTCGGTGGCCTCCACCATGGTGAATGGTGCGCTCAACACCCCGAGCGGAGTCTGCACCTGGTACCGGGTCCGCCCGCGCTTCGCGATCGTGCCGACCATGCCGCCGTACTTGCCGCCGCCGGTCAGGCGTACCCGGTCGCCGATGCGCAGCGCCGCCGGGACCGCGGCACGCCCCCGCAGCCGCGCCAGCTCGGCCACGTAGCTGGGGTGCATCGGCGCCGGGCGGCCCCGATAGGTCCATTCCAGCAGCGCCGCCGTGTCGAAGATCGGGGAGCAGTGCCGGCACGACTTGACCCGCGTCGGCCGGCGGTGTGCGGTGCTGCGGTGGCCGGCGGGGCACACGCCCACCCAGGCGCCCTCCAGCCGGGGCGCCTCCTCGGACACGCATCGCGTACCGGAGCAGCCGATGCGCAGCGCCGTCGCCCGCCACACCCGGTCGTGCCCGTGCCGGGTGCCGACGAGGGCGTGCGCGATCTCGTGCAGGACGGTGTCCCTGACCTGCTCCCGGTCGTACAGCCGGGTCAGCGGGCGGGACAGGCCGATCTCCCTGGTGTCCGGGCGGCACACCCCGGCGCGGGTCTTGGCCTCGTCGAACACCAGGCGCCAACCGCTCAGGCCGTGCTCGGCCATCAACCCGACCGCGAGCTCCCGCGCCTCGTCCAGCTCCAACCCGAACCGCCTTCTCCACCGTCGCGTTCCGCGAGCCTTAACGAGCAGGTGGCGGTCGGGGCAGCGGCTCGGTCGGATTCGCCACAGGCGCGAGGCGCCGCCGTCTCCAGCGCGCCGCCGTCTCCAGCGCGTCGCCACCAGCGCGTCGCCACCAGCGCGTCGCCGCCAGCGCGCCGTCTCCAGCGCGCCGCGGAGCCGGCGGCGGGCGACAATGGCAGCGGGGCGGTCGTCCGGACGCTGAAGTGATCACACCGGGGGTGTGGGGATCATGGACGACGAGCGGGTGGGAAACGAGCAACGGGCCCAGGTCGTCGGCCTGCTCGGTGCCGCCGTGGAGCAGGGCTATCTGACGCTCGACGAGTACGACGAGCGGACGGTCGCGGCGACGCAGGCGAAGACCCGGTCCGTACTGCAGGCCCAGGTCGCGGACCTGCCGGCGCAGTTCAGATGGGGTACGCGGGCGCCGGGGCAGCAGCCCGTCCCGGGCCGGGGGAGCGGCCACCCCGCCGACGACAACGCCGCGACCTGCGCGGTCGCGTCGCTCGTCCTCGGGGTGGTGTCGATACCGCTGTCCCTTTGTCTGGTCGGTTGGCTGTTCGGGCTCGGCGCGGTCGTGCTGAGCGTGCCCGGCGCCAGGTCAGCGGGTACGTGGAACAGGGCCGTCGTCGGCCGGGTGCTGGGCAGCATCGGCATTCTGCTGTCGGCGCTGCTCGTCGTGCTCGTCACGGCCGCCGGCTGGGCCGGCCATGGCGGGCCGCCGGGCGAGGGGCCATGGCGCTGACCCGCGCAAGCCGACGCCGACCAACGCGGAAGCGGCGGCCGACAATCGTCGACCGCCGCTTCCGTTTCGGCGAAGACGCCGTGCTGCGTCCTTAGGGCAGGAGCCAGGACGTGAACAGCGGAGCGTTCGGCACGCCGAGGCCCGTGACGTTGTCGTAGCCCTTGGCCGTGTGGATCGACAGGCCGGGCCAGTCGAAGGTCCGGACGCTGGTGGTCAGGCCGTCAGTGGCATCGACCCCGTTGGCGTAGTCCACCCGGACGTCGGCCGCCGTCACGTGCTGGACGTCGGTGACCGCCTGGGTACGCGAGGTGAACTGGTACAGCCAGGGGTTGATGAATCCGTGCCGGGGGCGGTGGTTCTGCTTGGCCACCTGGTCGGCCACCGCCATCAGGCCGGCGAGCAGCGGCGACGACAGGCTCGTGCCGCCGATGCGGTACTCGTCGTAGTACACGCCGTCGGGGAACGTCTGGGTCTGCCCGACGAGGAAGCCGGTGTTCGGGTCACCGACCATCGAGATGTCGGGTACGACCCGGCCCCGGTTGTTGCCGGTCTGGCCCTGCCCGGCGAGGGCGTCCGGGACGACACCCTTCTGGTAGAACGGCTCCGCGAAGAGGTGGCTGGTGCCGCCGCCCGAACCGCTGGTGTACCCGCCGGGCGCCGCCGGGGTCCACGCGCCCTTGCTGAGCGTGCTCTTGCCGGTCTCCCAGCCGGTCTCGAACAGCCGCTTGCCGTTGGCGCCGATGGCCAGGCTCGTGCCGCCCACCGCGGTCACCCACGGGCTGGAGGCGGAGAAGTCCGGCTGCGGTGCCTCGCCCGGGAGCATGAAGGTGTTGTCGCCGTAGTCACCCGAGGAGAAGTAGACGCCGATACCCTGCAGGGCGCCCTGGATGGCGATCTGCTCGAACGCGTCGACCAGGTCGGCCGGGACGTCCTCGCCCAGGTCACCGTACGAGTTTGACACGATCTGCGCCTTGTTGTGGGCGATGACGTAGTTGAGGGCCTTGTCCAGTGAGGCGTCCTCGCAGTCGGAGCCGCCGACGTACAGGATCTTCGCGCCCGGCGCCATGGCGTGGACGGCCTCCACGTCGAGCGTCTCCTCGCCGTACCAGCCGGACGCGTCGCACAGCTCCTCGTCAGCCGCGTTCTCCGGGAACACGTACTGGCTGAACTGGTTCTTCTGCAGCGGGTGGGTCGGGTCGTTGCGCTGGGCGTACTTCTGCGCGTCCTGGAGGATGGTCGGCGACGCGAACGCGTCGACGATCGCCACCGTCACCCCGGAGCCGTCGCCCTTGACCTGGTCCAGGCCGTACGCGGAGCGCAGTTGGGCCGGCTTGTAGCCACACGGCGCGTAGGGCAGCGTGGTCGGGAAGCCGCCCCCGTACTCCGGGTTGGTGGTGTAGGTCTTCTCGCCGAAGTAGGCGCTGCACGGCCGGGCGTTGCGGAAGCCGGGCGACGGCGGCGCGGTGCTCGGAGCGGCCGCGCTGGCGGCGGCGTTGCCGCGGGCGTTGCCGGCGCCTGCGCCGTCACCGGTGGTGTGCATGGGGCGGAAGAGGTTCTGCGCCTGGTCGACGCCGACGACCCCGGAGACCACCGACGAGATCGAGCCGGGGACGCTGAGGTCGTGGTCGGGGGCGCGCAGGGTGCTGCCCTGCACCCGGTACATGGCCAGGTTCACGCCGAACGCCTTCTCGACGTTGGCGACCGTGCCGCTCGCCTCGACGTACAGGTTGTTGGCGGGCACCTCGCCCACCTTGAAGCCGTTCGACTGCAGCCACGACCGGACGGCCGACACCGACGACGCCTGCGGGGCGAACCGCTGCCGGACCTTGTCGGGGGTCAGGTAGTCACCGTACGAGGCGCTCTTCGGGTCGGAGACCGCCCGCGCCGCGGCCTCGGCGCCGGCGCGGTCACGCATCTGCAGGTACACCCGGAACGACAGCTTCTTCGCCGTGTCGGCGTTGCCGGCGCGGTTCGCCGGCGTCGCCCACTTGGGGTGGGAGCCGGCAACCGGCGACCGGCTGTCGGCGAAGGCGGCCGGAGAACCGGCCAGAATGCCACTGCCGGCGAGCAGGAGCGTCGCCGCGATGGCGGGTAGGGGTCGTCGCATATACAGACCTTTCGTGCGGGTACCGCGTCTGCGGTACATGCCGCTGGCGCACCGGACCGGGCCCGGGTATCTCCACGTCGGACGGCCGACCGGGAATGTGGACCAGTCAATGGGGCCAGCGACGACGACCCTAGATTGTCCGGCCGCTTACGGCACCTGCTTCGTATCGCTAACTTGTTGAATGAGCGGGTAAGAGAAAGGGTGGGTAGTGGACGGCTCCAGGGGACGCACGCGTTGCCCCGTGTCGTGCTGACCGGCCCGCCCTGACGCACCCGCATCGCAACCCGCCGATGCGTGAGCGGCAACCTGTCCTACATAGTCTGATTTGACGAATGAGGCAGAGGTAGATGCTGCGATGCAGGTGACTCCGGTGTACGCGGGCGAAGGAACTGCCGCCCTCCTCGCCGGGCTGTCCGCGCGGACGCCCGAGGTCGAGGACCGGCTGGCGGCTGCGCTGCGGGCGATGGAGATGGTCCCCATTGCCGAGTTCCGGACCGTCGCGGAGCCGGCCCGGCGCGCGGAGCGGCTGGCGGCCGAAGTGGGCCGCGAGGACCTGCGGATGCGCGCCCGCCTGGTACGGGCCTCGGTGCTGCTGCGCGACGGCGACACCACGGGGTCGGGCCGCATCGCACACGACGTCCACGCCTGGGCCGCCGCCCACGACGACAGGTACCTGTTGGCGCGCAGCCACCACCGGCTTTCGGCGTTCTTCTTCCACGTGGGCGACCTGGCCGACGCGCTCGCCCACGCCGTCCAGTCGGTGGCGTACACCGGTGACGAGGTGCCGGACCGTATGCGCGCCGAGCACCTGATGACTCTGGCGATCATGCTCGCCGAGAATGGCTCGCCGGACGAAGCGCGCGGCCGGCACCGGGAGGCGCTGGACCTCGCCACGTCGATCGGCGACGCCGAGCTGTCGCTGCGGATCGTCAATACCATGGCGTACACGGCGTACACCTACGGCGACATCCAGGAGGCGGGGGAGCTCGTCGAGCGGATGCGGGAGTTCCCGGAGCGGCACGGCCAGCCGCTGGCCGCGAGTGAGCTCGACACGATCGCCCGGATCGAGATGATGCAGGGCAGGTACGCCGAGGCGGAGGCCGCCCTGCGCCCCGTCCTGGAGGGGATGGCCGGGCTCGCGCCCAGCGAGGGGCACGGGCTGGCCGAGTGTCTGCTCACGGTCGCCGAGGCACAGCGGTTGCGCGGCGCTATCGACGCCGCGCAGGCCACCCTCGACCGGGCGGTCGCCGTGTGTGAGGAGCGGGGGCTGGCCTCCCACCGGGCGCAGATCCGGCAGGAGCAGGCCGCGCTGTACGCGGCGACCGGGCGGTTCCGGGAGGCGTACGAGGAGTACGTGCGCTTCCACGCCGAGTCCCAGGCACTGCAGTCGGCCCAGCGCGAGGCCCGCGCCCGGGCGCTGCAGGCGGTGTTCGAGACCGAGGAGGCGCGCCGGGAGAGCATCCGGTTCCGGGAAATGGCCCAGCGGGACGCGCTCACCGGGCTGTTCAACCGCCGTTACGTCGACGAGCACCTGGGCGGGTTGATCGACAGCGGCACCCCGGTGTCGGTGGCGCTGGTCGACCTGGACTACTTCAAACGGGTCAACGACACGCTGTCGCACGCCGCGGGCGATCTCGTGCTCCAGCGGGTGGCCGAACTGCTCGCCGAAGCCGCGGGCGACGGCGCGGTCGCGGCCCGGCTCGGCGGCGAGGAGTTCCTGCTGATCTTCCCCGATATCGACACCGATGAGACGGTACGCCGCTGCGAGAAGATGCGGCGGGCGATCCAGGGGCACCCGTGGCGGCCGATCACCGGCGACCTACCGGTCACGGCGAGTATCGGCGTCGCGACCGTCACCGGCGGCCGGGGCTCACCGTCGGCGCTGCTGGCGCAGGCCGACCGGAACCTGTACGCGGCGAAGCGGGCCGGGCGCGACCGGGTCGTCGCCGACCCGGCGGCTGCCTAGCCGACCACCGTGCACCGTGACGGCAACCCGACGGTGCGTGAGAACGCACCCCGTCCGGCCTAACCTTGACTCTCGTCATTTGAGACGACTCATTTGAGACGACGACGACGAATTGCGGGTCACGATGAACACGGCGGTGCAGGCGGGGGAGGCAGCGACGCCGGCTGCCGACATCGCCGGTCTCCTGATCGGGCTGTCCGCCGACACGCCGCAGGCCGAGGCCCGGCTGGTCACGGCGCTGGAGGCGCTGGAAGCCGTCCCGCCCGCTGAGTTCCGCGGCGTCGCCGGGCCGGCCGAGCGCGCCGAGCGGCTGGCGACCGAGCTCGGCCGCACCGACCTTCGCATGCGGGCCCGCCTGCTGCGCGGGTCCGTGCTGCTGCGCGACGGCGACACCGCGGCGGCGGGCCGCATCGCCCATGACGTCCTCGCGTGGGCCACCGAGCACGACCACGGGTATCTGCTGGCCCGCGGTCACCGCGGCCTTTCGGCGTTCTTCTACTACGTGGGCAACATGCCCGACGCGCTGGCCCACGCGGTCCAGTCGGTGGCGTACACCGGTGCCGAGGTGCCGGCCCGGCAGCGCGCCGAGCACCTGCTGCTGCTGGCGATCACGCTTGACGACAACGGATCTCCGGACGAGGCCCGGCGACGGTACCGCGAGGCGCTCGACCTCGCCACGTCCATCGAGGACGCCGAACTGTCGCTGCGGATCGTCAACAGCATGGCGTACATGGCGTACTCCTCCGGTGCGCTCGCCGAAGCGCGGGAGCTCGTCGAACAGATGCGGGTCTTTCCGGAGCGGCACGGCCAGCCGCTGGGCGCCAGCGATCTCGACACGATCGCCCGCATCGAGCTGGCGCAGGGGCGCTACGCCGAGGCGGAGGCCACCCTGCGCCCCGTACTCGACGGGACGGCGGGGCTGACGCCCAGCGAGGGGCACGGGCTGGCGGAGTGCCTGCTCACCGTCGCCGAGGCGCAGCGGCTGCGCGGGGACGTCACGGCCGCCCAGGCGACGCTCGACCGGGCGGTCGCGGTGTGTGAGGAGCGGGGGCTGGCCTCACACCGGGCGCGGGTGCGGGAGGAGCGGGCCGCGCTGCACGCGGCGGCCGACCGCTACCGCGAGGCGTACGAGGAGTACGTGCTCTTCCATGCCGAGTCCCAGGCGCTGCAGTCGGCGCAGCGGGAGGCGCGGGCCCGCGCGCTGCAGGCCGTACTCGAGACCGAGGAGGCCCGGCGGGACAGCCTCCGCTTCCGCGAACTGGCCCTCCGCGACCCGCTGACCGGCCTGTACAACCGCCGTTACGTCGACGACCGGCTCGCCGCGCTGCTGGACGACGCGGCGGCCGACCGCGCCCCGCTGTCGGTGGCGCTGGTCGACCTCGACCACTTCAAGCGCATCAACGACACCCTCTCGCACGCCGCCGGTGACCTTGTGCTCCGACGGTTCGCGGAACTGCTGTCCGACGCGGCGGTGGACCTGGGGGTGGCAGCCCGGCTGGGCGGGGAGGAGTTCCTCCTCATCCTCCCGCAGACCGGCGCCGACGAAGCGGTACGCCGCTGCGAGCGGCTCCGCAGGCAGGTCGTCGCCCACGACTGGGCGCCGATCACCGGACGCGTCCCGGTGTCGGTGAGCATCGGCGTCACGACCGCCGGCGACGGGCGCGGCTCACCGTCGGCGCTGCTGGCGCAGGCCGACCGGAACCTGTACGCGGCGAAGCGGGCCGGGCGCAACCGGGTCGTCGCCGATCCGGCCGGTGCCTAGCCGTCCACGGTGCACCGCGACGGCAACCCGACGGGACGGTCCACGGCAACCGGTCCGACCTAACCTTGAGTCTTGTCAGCGTGAGGCGAAGGTGAATACGGGTCGGTATGGATACGGCGGTGAAGGCGGGGGCGGCAGCGGCCGCCGGTACGACGACGCCCGCTGCCGACATCGCTGACCTCGTCGCCCGGCTGTCCCCGCGTACCCCTCAGCTCGAGGCCCGGCTGACGGCGGCGCTGGAGGCGATGGAGACGATCCCCGCCGAGCGCTACCGCACGGTCCACGCGCCGGCGGAACGCGCGGAGCGGCTGGCTGTCGAGATTGGCCGCCCGGATCTGCAGATGCGCGCGCGGCTGGTCCGCGCGGACGTACTGCGGCGGGACGGGGACACGGTCGAGGCGGGCCGGATCGCCAAGCAGGTGAACGCGTGGGCCGCCGAGAACGACCACCAGTACCTGCTCGCCCGCAGCCACCGCAACCTCGCGCAGTTCTTCCGGCACGTCGGCGACCTGGCGGACGCGCTGGCGCACGCGGTCCAGTCGGTGGCGCACACCGAGGTGTCCATGCCGGCGCGGATCCGAGCCGAGCACCTGGCGACCCTCGCGGTGGTGCTCGACGAGAACGGCTCGCCGGACGAGGCGCTCCGTCGCGCCCGGGAGGCGCTCGACATCGCGACCGCCGCCGACGAGCACGAGATGTCGATGCGGGTGCTGAACAACCTGGCCTACACGGCGTACGAGTCCGGCGACCGTGAGCAGGCGCGGGAGCTGGTCGACCAGCTGCGGGCGATCGAGGCTCGTTCCGGCGTCCCGCTGGATGCCAACGCTCTCGACACGATCGCCCGGATCGAGATGATGCACGGCCAGTACGCGGAGGCCGAGGCCACGCTGCGCCCCATCCTGGACGGTTCCGCCGTCGACCTGCTCACGGAGGGCAACGCGCTGGCCGGCTGCCTGCTCACCGTCGCGGAGGCGCAGCGCCGGCGCGGCGCCATCGACGCCGCCTGGGCCACCCTGGACCGGGCGGTCGAGGAGTGCGAGGAGCGCAAGCTGGCCTCCTACCGGGCGCTGATCCGCGAAGAGCGGGCCGAGCTGTACGCGGCCACCGGGCGGTTCCAGGAGGCGTACGAGGAGTACGTGCGCTTCCACGTCGAGTCCCAGGCGCTCCAGTCGGCGCGCAGCGAGGCCCGTGCCCGGGCCCTGCAGGCGGTGTTCGAGACCGAGGAGGCCCGGCGGGAGAGCATCCGGTTCCGCGAGCTGGCGGAGCGGGACGCGCTCACCGGGCTGTACAACCGCCGCTACGTCGACGAGCATCTGGCCGCGCTGCTCGAGCGCGACGCCCCGCTGGCCGCGGCGCTGATCGACCTCGACTACTTCAAGCGCGTCAACGACACCCTTTCGCACGCCACCGGCGACCTCGTACTCCAGCAGGTGGCCGACCTGCTCACCGAGGCCGCGGCCGACGACGCGGTCGCCGCCCGGCTCGGCGGCGAGGAGTTCCTGCTGATCCTGCCCGACACCGACGCCGACGAGGCGGTACGCCGCTGCGAGAGGCTGCGGCGGGTCATCCAGGGACACCCGTGGCGGCCGATCACCGGCGACCTTCCGGTCACGGCGAGCATCGGCGTCACCGCCGTCGCGGGCGGGCGCTGCACGCCGTCGGCGCTGCTGGCGCAGGCCGACCGGAACCTGTACGCGGCGAAGCGGGCCGGCCGCAACCGGGTCGTCGCCGACCCCGCCCGCGGGTAGCCCGCTGCGGCGCACCACAACGGCAACGTGGTCGTACAGTGTGCCGCAACCGAGCCCACCATAATCTTGATCACACATCGTTGAGACGACCACGGATGTGATGGCTATGGATCCGGCGTTACCGGCGCGGGCGGCGCAACCCGTGAGCACGGCCGTACCCGAATCCGCCGCCCGCGTCACGAGCCCCGCGACGACCGTCGCCGAGATCGCCGACCTCCTCGCCGACCTGTCCCCGCTGACGCCGCAAGCCGAGACGAGACTGGCGGCGGCGCTGGACGCGATGGAGACGATCTCCGCCGACGACCTCCGTACCGACGCCATGCCGACCGAGGTCGATCGGCTCGCCGGCGAGCTGGGCCGGTCCGACCTGCAGATGCGGGCGCGGCTGATCCGGGCCGACATTCTCCTGCAGGCCGGCGAGACCGCCGAGTCCGGCCGCCTGGCCCAGCAGGTGAACGCCTGGGCGACCGAGCATGCCGACGCCCGCCTGCTCGCCGGCAGCCACCACCTGCTGGCCGTCTTCTTCCACCAGGTCGGCGACATGGCCGACGCGCTCGCGCACGCGGACCAGTGCGTGACCAACAGCGGCGCCGACATGCCGGCCCGAGTTCGGGCGCGGCACCTGTCCATGCTGGCGATCTCGCTGCACGGCAACGGTTCACCGGACGAGGCGCGCCAGCGCTTCCGCGAGGCCCTCGACGTCGCGACCGCGGCCGGCGAGCTCAAGCTGTCGCTACAGGTGCTCAACAACATGGCCTACACCGAGTACCAGGCCGGCAACGCGACGGACGCGTCGGCGCTCATCCCGGAGATGCGGGCGTTCGAGACCCGGTACGGGGTGCCGCTGCGGCCGCACTACCTCGACACGATCGCCCGCATCGAGATGATGCACGGCCGGTACGCCGAGGCCGAGGCCACCCTGCGCCCCGTCGTGAACGGTTCGACCGAACACCTGCCCACCAAGGGCAACCCGCTCGCGGAGTGCCTGCTCACGGTGGCTGAGGCCCAGCGGCTGAGCGGTGACGTCGACCGGGCGCAGCAGACGCTGGACCGGGCGGTCGCCGTGTGCGACGAGTACGGCCTGATGTCCTCCCGGGCGCGGGTACGCGAGCAGCAGGCCCAGCTGTACGCGGCGACCGGGCGGTACCGGGAGGCGTACGAGGAGTACCGGCGCTTCCACACCGAGATCGAGGCGCTGCAGGCGGCGCAGCGGGAGGCGCGCGCCCGGGCGCTCCAGGCGGTCTTCGAGACCGAGGAGGCCCGCCGCGCCAGCGAACGCTTCCGGGAGTTGGCCCAGCGGGACGCCCTCACCGGCCTGTACAACCGTCGATTCGTCGACGAGCGGCTGGCCGTGCTGCTGGACGGGGCGGCAGCCAGCCGCGCCCCGCTGTCCGCGGCGCTGGTCGACCTCGATCATTTCAAGCGCATCAACGACACCCTCTCGCACGCCACCGGCGACGTGGTGCTCCAGCAGGTCGCCGCGCTGCTGGCGGCCGCCGTCGGCGGCGCCGAGGTCGCGGCCCGGCTCGGCGGCGAGGAGTTCCTGCTGATCCTGCCCGACACCGACGCCGACGAGGCGGTGCGCCGCTGCGAACGGCTCCGGCAGGCGATCCACGCGCACCCGTGGCAGCCGGTGACAGGGGAGATCCCGGTGTCGGCGAGCATCGGCGTCACGACCGTTGTCGATGGGCGGAGCACGCCGTCGGCTCTGCTCGCGCAGGCCGACCGGAACCTGTACGCGGCCAAGCGCGCCGGGCGCAACCGGGTCGTCGCCGACCCCGCCTGACCGCGCCGGCCTACCCGTCGCTCACCCGGGTGTAGGCGGTGACGACGCGCGGCAGCCGGCCGGTGCGTACGACGGCGCCGGTGTGCGGGGCCTCCACGATGCGGCCGTGGCCGATGTACAGCTGGACGTGGCCGCCGTTGTTGGTGAAGACCAGGTCACCGCGGGCCAGCTGCGCGCGGGTGATCCGCCGGCCCACATTGATCATTTGGCGGGTGGTGCGCGGCAGCTGGACGCCGCCGGCCTGCCAGGCCCGCATGACCAGGCCGGAGCAGTCGAAGCCGCCGTCGCCGGTGCCGCCCCAGACGTACGGCGTGCCGAGCTGGTGGAGGGCGTACCGCACTGCCGCCTCGGCGTTCGGGTGGCGGTTGAGCGGTTCGGTGGCCGCGACCGGTACGGGCTGCCGTGGCGTGAACGCGTGCACGATCCCGGCGCTCACGATCGCGACGAGCAGCAGGGCATAGAGGAAATAGGTACGGGTGGTCCTGGCCGGTGTCGTCGAGCCGTCGGGTAAGGACGTCGGCATACGTGTCTCCTCGTCGATGGCGGTTGTTTCCATCGGCCTCCGTCTGGGTAGAACGGTGGCCTCGGGGCCGGTGACCTCGCCGGCGCGGAGTTGAATGGCGGTGCCGCCCGTTGGGGGATGGGGAGCGACGCCGCCGGGGTGGCGCTCCGCGCCGGCGGACACCGAGATCCGGCGGTCGCGCCGGGATCCATGCCAGCACGCCACTTGCCCGTACCGCCGTCGCTAAACGCCTATCGTCGAGGATCGATCAGGTGCCGGTCGTCAAAGGAGCGCGTGGGCGGCGTAGTACGCCGTGAGCGCCGCCTCCGCGCCCGACCCGAACGCCGTCATGATCCGCTGGTAGCGCGCGCCCCGCAGGTCGCCGGCGACCAGGATCCGGGGCGGCTGGAGCGCCGGCGGGCAGTAGCCCGACGCGTCCGTACGCAGGTCGCCGCCGGGTACGACCGGACGGCTGCCCAGGTTGAGGTAGAGGTGGTCGACGGCGAAGAGCCGCTCCTCGCCGGCGTCGTCGATGGCCCGCAGGCGCAGCATGCCGTCGGTGCCGTGGCGCAGTTCGAGGTGCGCGGTCGGCAGCAGGCCGACGCGCGGGTCGGCCCGGACCTCGTCGGCCTTGTACTGGTCGGCCGGCGGGTACAGGGCGACCAGGCGCAGGTCGGTGTCCGGGTGGCTGCGCAGCAGCGTGCCCAGGGGGCGATCGACGCCGAGCACCAGCAGTTGCGCGCCGGCCAGATCGGCGGGCGCGGCCTCCCACAGCGCTTCGGCCCGCACGTCGCTGTCCTGGACGATCCAGTCGGCCTCGGCGGTCGTCTGCGGCCGTACCCCGGTGGCGACGACGGCGTACGGCGCGCGGTACGACCCGCCGTCGTCCACGGCGACCACGACGTGGTCCCCGGCCGCCCGTACGGCCGTGGCGGCGCGGCCGAGCCGCACGTCGCAGTGTGTGGCCCGGGACACGTCGGCGGTGATGCGCGCCGCGAGGTCGGCGCCGGAGCCGAAGCCGCCGACGACATTGGTCATCGACCGGATGTACCGCAGCTTGCCGCACAGCGCCGCCGGCTCGAGCAGGACGCAGCGCATCCCGAGGCTGGACGCCATGACGGCCGCGGCGCAGCCGGCGGGGCCGCCGCCGACGATGATCAGGTCAGTTTCGCGTGCCGAGTCGTCCATGGCAGGTCGGGCGATCCCTCCGCTCGGGTGAATGTGTCGGGGGCGACCATCGCGGTCATGGACAGTGTGAAGCCGGCGGGGCGCGACGCGCGCACCCCACCGGCCGCAGCGGGTTGACGTGCGGCTGGCCGGCGCAGTAGGCGGCGCTCCCGCCGACCTCCCCCGTGGTCTGCGCCACCAGGTCGCCGGGGCCGTCGCCGCTCGCACCGGCGCGACAATGACACGACAACGCATCGATGATGCGGGACGGGCCTTCCAGGGGACTCTCCGGTCGCTATCGCGGGGGCTGGCCGACGGTCGGCGCCGGGGGAGGCGGCGAGGGGGTCGGCAACGGGATGGCGCGCCGGTGCGAAGGAGTAGGGTGATCGGGCACCGGACCAGGGACTATGGCGCCATTCACCGCGCCGGGCGAATGCGGCGTTAGACACCTGTCACCGGCCCCCGACCGGGTACCGTCGGGTCGGCCGGCTATTCTGCCCACTGGTACGGCCACAGATCGTTACCACCGCACGAGATATAGCTGGTAACCAGCACAGGAGGCCATTCGTGACCACCGTCGCCCCGAAGCCGATCGTGACTCGGCCGTGGCCGGTCCATCAGCCCGTTAAAGGATCGGCCTTCACACGCCTGCTGCGCACGACCGATGCCAAGCAGATCGGGCTGATGTACCTGGTCACGTCGTTCGTCTGGTTCATGATCGGCGGTGCCCTGGCGCTGGCCATGCGCGCCGAG